>NZ_WYEU01000001.1 GCF_015143595.1 Sneathiella sp. P13V-1
GAAAAAACGACAAGATCAGGGCTCGAAACATCCAACAAGATGTTCTGTCCACCCTCAACCGCAACAACTGTACCGCTTGCACTGCCACTTACTGTACCGTTTTCCGTCTTCGCCATTATTCTATCCAATCTTGATTCAGGCTGATATTCCCAACTAAACAGCCAAATTCCCTCAAAAAGGCACACTCATGCCTATACAATTGTCGGTTAAACTACATACCCACTCCAGTTTCGTCATACCTCATTTGAGTGACTCTTAAGTTTTTTTACAATTTTGTATAAAAAAATTTCTATTCAGCATCCTCTCTTTTAGGGATGCCGCCCAAGATGACCCTACGTTAATTAATTATTAAGCATAAATGAATGCAATCGCATCGATAGCGCGGAACCTTCCGGATAATACTTTATAATATGGGGGCTGTAAAAATGATGTCAGGACGACCCTTTTCCCTTAGAAGAGGCGAAGAAATAAGTTGCAGTTCTGCAAGCCTCTTTTCTTCATCAAACAACAACTGCTATATTATTGTCGCATTTCTATCAGCCCCGTATTATGGTCTTTGACTAATTCAAGGGGCTCAGATGTCAGGGGGCAATCCATATGTCTTTGAAATTCCGCATTCCTGCTGGTGAGAAAATCATTGTAAATGGTGCAGTGATTACAAATACAAGTTCCAAAGCGATGCATTTCTCACTCGAGAATGATGCCTCCATAATGCGGGAGCGTGATATTCTGCTGCCAGATCAGGTCACAACACCACTACATAATGTCTATATGCAGGTTCAAATGATGTATATCGAACCTCAGAACCACGCAGAACATTATAAAGCCTTCCAGGAAGCCGCGCAGATGGCGTTCATATCTGTTGAAGATGACCCCACGCGCAATGTTATTTTTGAAGTTGTGGGCTTGGTCGGTGAAAAAAACTTCTACAATGCATTAAAGCTTCTGCAAAGGATTATGAAAGACTAGTTTATTAATCAAAGAATCTACGACTCTTAGATTCTGATTTTAGATATATCGCTCCTTTTATGGGCCGTGCAAATTGGAAGCGCGGCCTTTATTTTTGCAATAAATTATTTTCTCTTCATTTTTTCGCGCCCTTGTCTTCTATTAAAGAAATCCAAGTTTTCTAACCATCCTAATAGTTAACAAAAAGAAAACACCTAATTTCCTCCGCGAGTTAGCACCGCAAATAAAACTCATTAAGGCTTTGTTAGGAATTTCATTTCATAGTGCAATCACGGTTTCGAAGTGAACCGGGGCTCAAAAGAGCCGCTTTCGTCGCACAGCGACAAACTCTAAAATGAGGATTTACATTATGGCTTTTTCAGTTAATACCAACTCTAACGCCATGGCCGCATTGCGGTCTCTTTCTGCAACACAGAACAACATCACAAGCATTCAGGCACAGATTCAGTCTGGTTTGAAAATCGGTGGTGCTACTGATGACCCATCAACATTTGTGATTTCACAAGGTATGCGTGGTGACATTGGTTCTCTGAAAGCTGTTCAGGAAGGTCTAAACTTCGGTCAAGCGACTGTTGGCATGGCTCTAGCCGCAGCTACTCAGATTTCAGATCAGCTCACAGATCTTCAAGCCAAAGTTACACAGGCTGAAAACGAAGGTTTGGACACAGCGGTTCTGCAATCAGAAGCTGATGAAATGGTCTCCCAGATTGCTGGTATCGTTTCTAGTGCAGAATTCAATGGCATTAATCTGTTGGACAATGGCGGTACAACTTCAGGCTTGAACGTTCTTTCCGGCTTGAGTGGCTCTACACTCTCAATTGCAGAGCAAAATGCTACAACCACTGGACTGGGTATTGCAGGTTTGGATCTGACAGGCTCATACGCACGTATCGAGACTTCTGATGCCTTTAACCCAGCCGAATCCAACACATTCACCATTACCATTCAGGACGGTGCAAACGCTGACGTGGAAACACATATTTTCGAATTGACAGGTGATGGTAACGCACTGACATCTGCTCCAGACGAAAGCAATGCTGTTCCAGTTTATGTGCATGCTGTTGACGTGGACTTTACAGCGAACACTGGTGACTCTGGCCAGGCTATCATCGGTAAACTTGCTGATGTAATGCGTGAAGAAGGTTTCACTGTTACAATCAACGAAGATGGCTCATTTGATATTTCAAATGGTGGTCAAGAGTTGAACGTTGCAACAACAGTTGCAGCTGGTACAACAATCAACATTGACCAAGCCGGTACCGCGCTAGCAGACATTGACGCTGCTAAAACCAGCATCGGTACAATCATGACAACGCTTGGTACTTATGCCAACCGCTTGGAAAGTCAGGCTGAATTTACACAGATCCTGACAGATAAACTTGAAGAAGGTCTTGGCATTCTGGTAGACGCCAACCTGGCTGAAGTCTCTGCTAAGCTGCAGTCTGAACAGACTAAAGAACAGCTCGGTATTCAGTCTCTGTCTATCGCGAACGCTGCTTCTCAGTCTATCCTTGGATTGTTCCGTTAATCATGGAAAAGGTAAAGGCGGCTTTTGGGCCGCCTTTACCCCTCTTCTATCAGTATTTTTCTTTGAGGAGCTTATTCCATGTATGTTGATGTTTACAAAAAATCTTCCCTTGCTAACGAATCTAAGCGGGCTATTGAATACCGTATTTTTGCTGAAATCACTGGCGAACTCACCAAAGCAAATGACGAAGGCGCAGCCCCTCAGTCAAGAATTAACGCTTTGTTTAGAAATTCACAGCTATGGTTGACGCTAGAGGCAGATCTTGTCTCATCTGAAAACAAGCTGGATCACGAGTTAAAAGCTGGATTGATTTCACTTGCCATATGGGTCAGACGGTTTACCACCCATGCAATGAGAAACCGTGAAGATCTTGAGCCGCTCATTTCTGTAAATCGTCAAATCATGGAAGGTTTGATGATGTCAGAAAAGAATGCTAGAAAGCCAAAGGCGCAAGAACCCTATCAAAATTTCGCGCAAATGAGTGCGTAAGGTGATGAAAAATGCAGTTGTCAGCGAACAGTTCACTTCTTTGGTATAAATTGGCCAATGATCAGCGCGACTCACACATGAAATTGTTTGAAGCGCAGCCGACAACTGCACGAGATATCGAAAAATTCAAAGAGGAAATCGTCAACATAAAATCCGTTGATGATCTCATGAAAAACAGAACACTCCTTGGCGTTACACTTTCTGCATTTCAACTTGAATCCGAAATAGACAAGACAGCATTCGTCAAAAAGATGCTGACCGAGGACCCATCGGCTGACGATAGCTTGGTCAACAGGCTAGTTGAACCCAGATGGACAAAACTTGCCAATTCACTCTATGAACTAAACAGTAACCCTGATTTCTTTCTCAATGAGAAGAATGTTGAAGCACTTCTCGAAGGATACAAAACAAACGAATTTGAAAAGTTTGAAGGCCAAAACGCGGAAGGCGTTCGCGAGTCTATGTATTTCAAGCGTATCGCAGGCCAAGTAGAAGAAATTCCACAAATTCTTGCCGACAAAACCTTAATGCAGGTAGTTCGTGTTGGGTTGGGATTACCCGAAAGCTTCCTGTCTTTGGATTATGAGCAACAAAAAGCACGTTTGACAAAAGAAGTCGATCTTGAGGACTTCAAAGATCCCGCGAAAATTGACAAAATGATCGAACGATATCTGATTATGACCGAAGTCAACAACTCAGATGCAACTGCGAATCCTATGCTGTCACTTTTCCAACCCCTCAGCGGCGGCGGCACTGTGGGCCCTATGCCTGTGTCCTTGAATTTAAATGTGTAAATTTAGTTAGATTTTGTTAACCATAGCTCGATAGACTTCCGAAAGGGTTTCACGAAGGGCTGACTATGCAAAATCTCCAACGGATAGAAAAACTATCTCAAAGCGCCATAAAATCTTACAAGAAGAACAAAATAAAAGAAGCGCGTAAATCAGTATCAAAACTGTTAAGCTCTAAGCCTCCGAGCGCCTACCATTTGTTTCAAACTGGAATTGCGGCCTACAATGCCACTGATCTGGAAGCGGCGCTGAAGCTGCACAATAAGGCACTCGATTTCTCCAAAGGTACTTCATCAACTGAAGCTGATATAATCATGTCACGTGGTCTTATTCACATGGCCAACAATGATCTTGAAACAGCTTGTGATGATTTCACCAAAGCCCATGAAATTGATCCCAAAAATGCAAGAGTTCTGAACAACAGATCTTTGGCGCTCAGTAAATTACGGAAAGACGCAGAAGCGCTTGCCGATCTTGAAAAAGCGAACGCTTTAGACCCAACGAATTTAAATGCAGTGCTTAACTTGCTCAGGTTGCTTGTAAAACTTAAAAACACAGAAAAAGCCCTCCAATATGTTCAATCTTGTATGCCTATTCATGGAGAAAACGCAGATTTTCTGGTACTTGCTGGCAACATAAAGAGCGAACAAAATCCACTAGAAGCTTTAACTCTCATTAGAAAAGCCGCCCACAAAGAACCTAACTCCAGCTTTATCCTCAATAGTTATAGTGACGTTTTTGTGAGACTGGGTAATCTTCGAAATTTTGAGGGACTGGATAAAGATCTTCTACTCCTTCTGTCCAACGAAACTGTTGAATGGAAAAAACTGAACTGGATTGTTCCTCAACATCTTAAATCTTTACCTGACTTTCAACAAATTCTACCTTTGCTCGAACAGGCAGTTTCTCAAAACAAGGATGTCAATCTGGATTTTGGACAAGTCGTAAAATGTATGACGAACCCTGTTCTCTTAGCCTCGTTGAAAAGGATAAGGCTCTCCGACCCGTTACTAGAAAAACTGCTAGAAACCTTCAGAAGACAAACTCTTGCAGCCCTTGCCAGTGACATTCAATTGGAAGACGCATTAAAACAAGTTCTTCTATCCATACTTTTACCATTTGCCAAATACTCGTTTATGGCTGAGTACGTCTTTAGTGAAAGTGATTTCGAAAAACAGACAATTCCAAAAGTCGTTGAAAAAATTAAAAATTCACCTGCGTTTTCGATAGGCAACGCCCTTAATTTCGTGATCATTTGTTCTTATAAAACACCTTACAAAGATGTTGACCTGACAGATTGTGCGAAAAATTGGGGTAATACTAAGATTGACGCTTTAAATGAGTTCATCGACATAACAATCAATGAACCTCTGGCGGAACGCGCACTTATTCCAACAATTTCACAACTAACAAAAATCGAAGACTCAATTTCCTTGAGTGTTCGCGAACAATATGAAGAGAACCCTTATCCACGTTGGGAGCATTTTCCAAACAGGGGCGGGACAAAATTCCCGCTTCATATTGCGACCCTCCTCCCTTCTTTGAAGGGGAACGTCCCCTCCATGCCAGAGCATCCTGAAATCCTCATAGCGGGGTGTGGGACTGGTCAGCAGCCAATATCAACATCTTTTGCATTTCCTGACGCAAACGTAACAGCAGTGGATTTGAGCCTTGCGAGTATCGCCTACGCGAAAAGGAAAACCAACGAATTAGGCATCAAAAACCTGTCCTTTGGTCAGGCTGATATTATGGAACTGAGGTCCCTTGATAGGAAATTTAACGTAGTCGAGTGCGCCGGTGTGCTCCATCACATGCATGACCCTATTGCAGGATGGAAAGTGCTCGTTGACCTTCTTGAAGATGATGGCTTTATGCTTATCGCACTTTACAGTGAAATAGGACGTCGCGACATCGTCGCTGCTAGAGAATTTATTGAAAAACAAGGCTACGGGAACGATGCAAACAACATTAGAGCCTGCAGAAAACACCTTTTATCGTTACCCGATAGCGAAATAGCAAAGGCTGTATGCCGACACTCTGATTTTTACACTATGTCAGCTTGCCGAGACCTTATCTTCCATGTTCAGGAGCACCGCTTCACAATTCCACAAATAGAGAAGGCCCTGGACACACTAGGTTTGGAGTTTCTGGGCTTCCAGAATACTCACAAGCACCAAGATGAAGCATATACTCGGAACTATCCTGATGATGTTTTCAAAACTAATCTGGATCACTGGAACCAGTTTGAACAAGATAACCCTGATATCTTTTCAGCTATGTATAAATTCTGGGTTCGAAAAAGAAAGTCATAAAACTGGAGACAGTGCTTCTAGCAATGGATTAATCAGATCTCCGTAACGTTCTTTTTGCCCCACCGAGCTGTTATAAATTGGCTGACGCACCTGGTTACTACTTGCCGTAGATACGGCGCGTTTATTTTTATGAAACTCCAAGCAAACCGGGTCCCAATCCAGACCGCAATAATCAAGAATACGCCTTGCTTGACCTTCCAAATCTGCCACGACGTCCTCATATTGAACATCCAATATTCTGCCTGGCAACGCTTCATGCCAATGCGCCATCATGTTTTCATAATTCACATAATATGCCCCCAGTTCTTGCATATCATTTGAAAATCTAAGTTTATCAAAGAATGAGGTCTTAAAATTTGACAGGCATGTATCTACCGGATTTCTGCGACAATGAATAATCTTGGCATTAGGGAACAACATGTGAATGACACCGATATTTGTGAAATTACTCGGCATCTTGTCAATTACATGATCTGCGTTTGGAGCCAACTTAACCATGTTTTCCAGAACGTGGTTTGCCTCAACCGTTAACGCATATCTGATTTTCTCATAATCAGAATCTTTTTCGTCAATAAACGGTATTTTGTTAGGAAAAGCAGCGGAAAGCCGTGTTCCTGCCTCTTTAATATTTTGAAGCTCACCAGCTCCATGCACACCGCTTAAACTGGATAAAACCTGTTCAATCAACGTAGTACCGGAGCGAGGCATACCAACGATAAAAATAGGTACATCTGTTTCCGTAGTTGCAACTTTTCCACGGCACCAATCCCCACCAATCGGAAAGAACTGCATAATCCCCTTAAACACCCTAGCTTCGTCATCTCCTTCACGGGCTTCATCTTTTAGCAAATCATTTGCTTTTATGAAGTATTTAAAACTACCTATGTGATCATTCAAATTCTCATAATATCTCCCAAGTGCATATTGGGCGTTGGCGAGATCCGAAGTTTCAGAAATTGATGGCAGCACTTCCTCTAGCTTAGTAAAGACTTTTTCATACTTATCGCCTTTTTGAAATTTCACGTATTGAGACAATGTATAATAAGCGGCTCCTCTTGTCGGAAAGGAGCCAATGAGTTGCTCGCACTGCTTAACAGCTTTACGTGTTTCGCCCAACATCCCAAGCACAGTCGCTATTGATTGTGATACTTCGTAATCTCCAGGCTTAAGACGTAGTGCTTTCTGATAAACCTTCTTTGCATCAACAAGTCTCTGATTTATTACCAAAGCATCCCCAAAACAAATCAATCGACTAGCAACGTCTGGCAGGATCTTTAAAGATTTCTCATAATTGCTGATAGCGAGCTCAGCTCTCCCAAGACGTAGAGCAATATCTCCCAAGATCGCATATGGTGTCGCATATTCTGGATAGAGATCTATGCACTGCCGACAAGCTTCCTCTGCTCTTGCATCATCACCTTGGAGAAAACACTGCCTTGCAATAGCGATCAGCTGTTGTAGTTGTTGAAGTTGCATCAGCGACAACCCCGTAGTCTCAGGTGTCAAAAGCTGCTTATTCCGCAATTTCTGCCCTTGCTTTGCTGCGCTTTGTCGTCTTGCTTTTCTGTTCACAGATATGTTCCACCAAATGACCGATTTGAATTACCAAACTTCTACCAAATAGCCAGCCTCGCATCAACAACGCGGATTTCTGATTCAAATCAAGCACTTCTGTAAAGGTTAACGGGGAAATTGATTCCGAGGTGAGAACATTTTTCCTAGTAAGCAGTCACATTGCTGCCGATAACCATCGCTTTACCATACCAATAAAATCGTCATTTTTCCGCAGTTTTTAAGGCATTTCAAAAAACTGGCACACCTGTTGCAGATAGAGCCTCGAGTGAGTTTGCGATCAGAAGATTGCTTGTTGAAATTGCTACAGGAGAAAAAAAATGGCATTTTCAGTCAACACAAATGTAAGCGCAATGGCGGCTCTCCGCACATTGACGATGACACAAAGTTCGCTGAATTCTGTTCAGCGTCAAATTGAAACTGGCCTTAAAGTTGCCGAAGCCAAGGACGATCCGTCTACATTTACTATTGCGCAAGGCATGCGTGGTGATGTTGGATCATTGAAAGCCATTCAAGAAGGCTTATCCTTCGGCCAGGCTACAGTTAACATGGCCAATGCTGGTGCCCTTCAGATTTCTGAAGTGATCATCGACCTGAATAAGAAAGTGACACAGGCTTTCAATGAAGGTTTGGACATTACGATCCTTCAAGAAGAGGCTGATGCCCTTGTTGAGCAGATCAACAGCATCGTGAACACCACAATCTTTAATGGTGTGAACCTGATTGACGGATCTGGAACTGATCTGGAAGTTTTGTCAGCTCTTGGTGGTGTTACCCAAACTGTCCCAGCGCAAGACGCGACCACAGCAACACTGGGCTTAACAGGGTTTGATCTTTCTGCTAATGCATCCATCATCACAATTGATGATTCATATGCAATCGCTGAGGACGATGTTTACACCCTAACTTTGTCAGATGCGAACGGCACAACAGCCATTCACCGTTTCGAAATGACAGCGGATGGTAACGCCCTAACATCCGCACCTGATGAAAGTGCGACACCTCCTATTTATGTTCACGCAGTAACAGTTGACCCTGCCAACCAATCAGTTCAGGAAATGACTGGTATCATGGCTCAAACCATGCGCCAGGAAGGCTTTGCAGTCACTCTTGGTGAGTCTGGCACAATCACAATCGCGCATGGTCAAAATGTCGCTACTACTGCGAATAATGGCGCGACTGACCTTACCACAACAGTGATTGCTGGTATCAATAATACAGGTAACGATCCACTTGCAGTTCTTGAAAATGCTGAAATGTTGGTAGGTCAGATCATGACAACCTTGGGTACCGCGGCAAACCGCCTGGATAGCCAAAGTGAGTTCACTCAGTTGCTCGTCGATAAGCTTCAAGAGGGTCTAGGTATCCTCGTGGATGCGAACCTCGCCGAAGCCAGCGCTGAACTGCAGGCACTGCAAACCAAAGAACAACTTGGTATTCAGTCTCTGTCGATTGCCAACTCCAGACCTCAGTCAATCTTGTCTCTATTCCAGTAAGGTAATACATTAGTAAGGATTTTAGAGGAAACTCTATATTCATACTGAGACAGTAGAGTTGATAGATGTCTGTAGCAGCATATCAAAAAGCAAATCAGAATACCGAAAACCCCCGTCAAACGGAATATCGGGCATTCGCAATCTTCACTCGCGCTTTGGAAGAAGCTGAGGCCAAGGGTCCCGTTGAAGTGGTGAAGGCCGTCGCTGATAATCGTCAGCTCTGGCTCACCCTTCAGATGGACCTAGCATCGGAAGATAACAAACTACCGAAAGAGCTTAAGGCCCAGCTTATTTCCATCTCAATATGGGTGAACCGTTACAGCGCTGAAGCTCTAAAAGGCGAAGCCTCACTAGAACCACTCATTACAGTCAATAAACAAATCATGGAAGGCCTAAGAGGCACATCCTCTAGCGCTGAGGCAGAAGCTCCTTCCCCTACAGCGTAGCTAAATATTTTCCCCCTTTCTATTTGTCCCTACCGAAAATTCCCACTACCCTATCTTAAACTAGTAACGCCAAGTAGGGCGTAGAGGTAGGAAAATGAGCTGGGAAAAAGAAGCGCAAGAAATAAAATACATGCGTCAAGCTGCCCGAAAGATGGGCGGCGAAGAAGCCATCAAAAAACAACATGAAAAAGGCCGCCTCACCATACGGGAGAGGATTGACCTTTTACTGGATAACAACAGCTTTCACGAACATGGATCCCTCGCAGGCTCTTCTGAGAGAGATGAGGATGGCAACTTAACTGATTTCTCTCCCGCAAATTATATAACAGGCCTTGGAAAAGTGAACGGGCGACCAGTTGCGGTCGGGGGTGAAGATTTCACCTTGAAAGGTGGCTCACCCAATGCCGCCGGACTTCGAAAAAGTGTCTATGCTGAGGAACTGGCCCTTCAATATAAAGTTCCATTGGTTCGTATGCTGGAAGGTGGCGGCGGCAGTGTCGCTGGATCAAAAGGTAATCAGGGGCCTGTTGGTAGCCCCGTTTTTGAGAAACCCCGATTTAAATCCATCGCTCAAATGATGTCTGTCGCCCCTGTGGCATCCGCTGCGCTCGGCCCCGTGGCAGGTTTTCCAGCGGCACGCTTCGCTGCCTCTCATTTTTCTGTGATGACAAAAGAAACATCCCAAATTCTCATTGCTGGACCTGCAGTCGTCTCTCGGGCGCTCGACACTGACATGACCAAAGAAGAACTGGGCGGAGAGAAGATCCATAGTCGCAACGGCGTGGCCACAAACATCGCCAAATCCGAAGAAGATGCCCTAAATCAAATTCGGACATTTTTAAGCTATCTGCCTACGAATGTATGGAACCTTCCCCCGGTAAGCGCTTCGAATGATCCTGAAGACAGGTGCGAGGATGACCTTATATCCATCATCCCCAAAAACAGACGACAACCTTTCAACATGCGGAAAATCCTGAAAGCCGTTGTGGATGAAGGCAGCTACTTTGAAATGAACAAAGGATATGGTCCAAGCCTGATCACAGCTTTCGGCCGCATGAAAGGTGTTCCTGTTGGCATCATCGGAAATGATTGTAAATATTATGCAGGAGCCATGGGCGCGCACGCCGCTATCAAAACACGCCGTTTTATTGAGCTTTGCGATACCTTCCATTTACCTATTTTGAATTTCGTCGATGAACCCGGCTTTATGATTGGCCCTGACTCAGAAAAATTGGGAACTATTCGATATGGGACCTCAGCGGTTGCCTCCTCCGTCATGTCAGTTGTTCCGTGGGCGACCGTCATTGTCAAAAAAGCCTTTGGTGTTGCCGCCGCCGCTCATTTTAGTGAAGACGGTTACGTTCTGGCATGGCCAAGTGCAGAAATGGGGGCCTTGCCAGTTGAAGGTGGAGTTGCCGTTGCCTTTAGACGACAAATTGCCGAAGCAGATGATCCCGACGCCATGAGAGCGAAATTGGAAAATGATCTGGCTGCCAAACAATCCCCTTTCCCACGCGGCGAGAGTTTTTCGGTACATGATGTTATTGATCCACGTGAGACACGACCATATCTTTGTCAGTGGATCGATTGGATCAAACCGACATTAGAAGAATTAAAAGGGCCGGTTCACTTTGGATACCGCCCGTAAATAACAAGGAGGAGACCGACAATGAGCGCATCCCTATCTGTGTCAATCGAAGGCTGGGATAATGGCAAACCAATCCCGGGCAAATATGCATTTGGCGTCCCGGCGGCAGAAGGGCACGTTGCCCTTAGTGATAACTTAAATCCAAAAATCAGTTGGAACGACGCGCCTGAAGGTACAAAATCATTTGCGATCATCTGTCACGACACAGACGTTCCTTCTGCGGGTGACGATGTAAACCAGGAAGGTAAAACAGTTCCTGAAGATCTTCCTCGTGTCGATTTCTATCATTGGGTACTTGTCGACATAGATGCCGACCGTTCGGAAATTGCTGAAGGGGAAGATTCAAAGGGTATCACAGCCAAAGGCAAGGCACCCGGAAAACAAGGCCATGGTGTAACAGGAATTAACAACTACACCGACTGGTTTGCTGGTGATGCCGATATG
This sequence comes from Sneathiella sp. P13V-1, assembly GCF_015143595.1. Lineage (NCBI taxonomy): Bacteria > Pseudomonadati > Pseudomonadota > Alphaproteobacteria > Sneathiellales > Sneathiellaceae > Sneathiella > Sneathiella sp. P13V-1. Next base: position 11,696 of record NZ_WYEU01000001.1, read on the forward strand.
GGCGGTGACTATGGCGGATATGATGGCCCTTGTCCGCCTTGGAATGACAGTATCGTCCATCATTACCATTTCACAGTCTACGCATTAGACGTTGAAACACTTGGACTTGAAGGCACTTTTGGGGGACCGGAGGCTTTGGCCGCGATGCAAGGTCACATTCTTGCCTCCGGAAGTTATGTTGGCACCTATAGTCTAAACCCGGACGTCCCTGCCTAACCCGTTACTTTTCTTGCCAAGGCCCGGCCCAAAAACCGGACCTTGGTTCCCACGGGAAAGCGTTTGAAGTTGGTCTGCACTGTTCCTTTGGTAAAAGCTGTTTTCTTGGAATAATCCACAAAAACGTCAACGATAACCGATTTTCCTGTCCGTGCGATCTCCAATGCGGATTTCATTGCTTCGGATGAATTGTCATTGCTGTTAAGCGAGATATATTCCGCGCCCGTCGCCAACGCGACACCTTCCACATTTAACCCGCCTAAGACTGTGCAAGATTTTCGGTTATAAGGAAGCTCTTGCGCTTGGGCGATTTGAGACAACTCACCGTCATTAAACACACACACCACAACACCGATATCATTTCGGGTAGCCGTTAGAAGTTCCATGCAGGTCATGGTGAAAGCACCATCGCCGACGATCGCCACAACGTCTTTGTCAGGATTGGCAAGTTTCGCCCCAATAGAGGCTGGCACCGCATATCCCATACAGTTAAAATCAGAAGGACAGATAAAGCCTTTCTCATTCCAAATGGGCATCAATTCAGCCGCCAGAAACGTATGGTTGCCATCGTCAACAACGACAATCCCGTCCTCAGGCAACTGTTCACGTAGACCGTTAAAGTATGAAACAGGGTTAACCCGATCCTTTGAATCGTGGGCTTTCCACTCTTCCCTGTATTCCTGTTTCTTAGAGGCGATGACACTTCTCACATCATTCGATGCACGATCATCCCGTCCTGTATCGTTACCCAGTGCCGCATTGAGGGCCGATAGGGCTGCTTTTGCATCGGAAACAACACCAACTTTCGCAGGATAATTGGCACCAATAACATCAGGGTTGATATCGATATGGATAAGGTTATCCGGCACCGTGACGCCAAAACTTCCGGTCGGTATCTCACTAAAGCGGGTCCCAATCGCGATCAACACATCACAATCTTCAAACGCCGCTTGAGCGGCAGGCACAGCTGACGGCCCGAACCCCATACCAGTGTGCAACGGATGGTTTTCTGGAAAAACACTGATCCCTTGCAAAGTTGTTGCAACAGGGGCTTCCAATTTCTCAGCTAAATCAATCAATGCTTCTCGTGCGCTCCGCGATCCCCACCCCGCGAAAATTGCAGGTTTTTTTGCAGTTTTCAGAAGCGCTGCTGCCTTTGCGATTTCCTCTTCTAAACCTTCCATAGTCGGGGCCATTTTGCGCTCATAAGCAGGCATAGCGGACACGTCTCCCTTCATTAATTGAAGGTTCACAGGAATTTCAACGAAAACAGGGCCTGGTTCTCCAGTTGTCGCAATAGTATAGGCCTCGTATAGGGCTGGAATAATCTCTTCATGGCTTTGAGGCAGAAAAGTCGCCTTAGTCAGCCCCCCCATGAATTTATGCTGATCCATTTGGTGAAGTTGATATTCAAACTCCAGATCATTACGGACACCACCACACAGAACCAACATGGGTATCCCGTCAAGATACGCTTCCCCAATGCCACTGGAAGCATGTGTCAGACCTGCGGCAGGGACAACAACAAGAGTACCTATGCCGTCGCCAACACGGCTTACTGCGTCCGCCATAAAGGCCGCTCCGCCTTCATGGGTGACCATGATCGGCGTAATTTGATCAGACATATTCAGTTGATCATAAATCTCCGTGTTATGAACCCCCGGAATACCAAATGTGTGCGTGACACCAATTTGTTCCAAAGCATATCGAACAAGTTCTGCCCCTGTTTTCTTCATGCCAAATCTCCATTTATTGCCTCAGCGGCATATCTGGCCGTCAAGACACAGCCCCCCAAAAAAGTTCCCTCTAGTGCGCGAAGACCATGCATACCACCGCCGCCAAATCCTGCGGCTTCTCCCACGGCATACAGACCTTCTATCGGATAGCCTTCTGTATCCATGACCTGCCCTTCGAGGTTCGTCTGAATCCCACCAAGGCTTTTGCGACTGATGACAAATTGCCTTATGGCAATCAAAGGCAGTGCATCATCATCCAGTATTTTCTGCTCTTTTAGAGTTCTAACCCGATCCCCACGATATTGGCGCAGGTGACTTATCCGTCGAAGTTGATCATCATTCCGATATTTCAAAGGTCGATCTAACTGGGCGTCATAGGCCTCGATATCAGCCTTCATACCAGCGACATCGATGTCTGCACCGGTACCCAAAGCGTTCATTTTTTCTGCCAGTTCTTCAACAGAACGCGCCGTTACAAAATCCACGCAGTTATCCAACATATCCTGTAAGAGCGGTTTATTGCCGAACAAAACAGTTTTTATGAACGAGATTTTCTTTTTATCCCGAACCGCTGGATTTGATTCAGCCCCTGAAATTGCAAGTTCTTTCAAGGCAATTTTGCGGTTCATGACCGCCCAGGAATATTTGTGTTCGGGCTGTTCACAGACACGTTTAACAAGCTCCCAGGTATCATATCCAGAAACCAGAGGTTCTGGACCGATCCGGCGTCCCTTCGCATCCATCCATAATGCTGACTTACTGGGAACAAGACTAAGGCCATGCCTTGGCTTTCTGGGCCTTGGATGGTGTACCCCGGCCGCATAATTCCACATGCGATCAAGATTAGTCACATTACCGCCGATACGGGACACTTCATCATGCATCATACCATCAGCATATTGGTGTGATCCGTTAAGGATGGTTTCCGGTGCGCTCGCGCCCCATTCCTCCTGCCAGTGCTGCCTTATTTTGACATCACTGCCGTTAATCCCACCCGCAGCAACAACAACAACCTGTGCCTCAAAATAGAAGGGCGTGTTGTTCGTCTCATTGGCGCCCCGAACACCGCTTACACGTCCAGCCTGATACTCAAGTTCGGAGACCTTATGGCTAAACCGTACTTCAACCTGTTTGTTTTTAATCTGTTCGGATAAGTGATTTATGTAGACGTTCGCAAGTTCCTGTCCTGTCCCCCATACCAAATGAAAACGCGGAACGGAATTACCGGGTATATACATGCCCCGTTCGACCCAATTCACAACCGGAAAATAGGTCACTCCTCTTGCTGTGACAGCCTCATATAAATCGGGAATACTGCGTTCTATATAGGTTTTGGCAAAAACCCGTGGCCAATGGTCGTCTTCTTTAAATTCAGCAAATTGCTGCCAATCCCGCCACGCCAAATCAGCGTCATCTTTGATACCGGCTTTTCTTTGTTGCGGACTATCAACAAAAAACATTCCGCCAAAGCTCTCTTTGGCTAACCCGCCAAATTTGTCCGGCTCATCCCGATCCAGTATCAGAACTTTTCGGTTTTTTTCCGCAAGTTCGAGTGCAGTGACAATCCCAGCAATGCCGCCCCCGATGACGATTACGTCGTAATCATCTGTCATGTTTCCCCCCAGAATACATATACTCCCAAATGCATAATGACGGTTGCGACGATAAAAGTAAAATACAGGAGTTAGTTTTTCTCAAGTAAGAACAGTCTGATCCCTAATCCGATCAAGACAAAACCTGAAATCCGATTGATCCAGTTCGCAAAATTCTGACTTTGCATCAGCCGTTGCCCAGCTTTTCCGGCGCCAATTCCGATGACAATATTGATAAACAAACTGTTTACAGTGAATAGCAAGCCAAGAACCAGAATTTGAACGATAACATTTCCATTCTCTACCGAAATAAATTGCGGCAGGAAGGCAATAAAAAAGAGAGCGACTTTCGGGTTCAGTATGTTGGTAATCAACCCCCGTTTAAAATAAGTCCAGTCGCTATCAGCACTGACTTCTCCCATTCCAAATCCAGATACAGTGCTTTTAAGCTGCTTAAATCCAATCCAGATCAGGTAACCCGCCCCCATCAAACGGACAATATCAAAAGCAACTTCGGATGCTTGCAGAATGGCTGTAATGCCGACTGCCGCAAGTACAACGTGAAATACGGCACCTGCCCCAACACCCGACGCCGAAAAAGCACCAGCCTTTGCGCCGCGTGACATGCCATTGGCAACAATATACATAATGTCCGGACCTGGCGTTAAATTCAGAACCATCGTAGCCACCCAAAACAGCCACAACTGAGAAAGCTCAGGCATTTGAAACTCCCAACCCTATCGGCGGCCAAAAATCAGAACTATCCAGCCAAGAACGAAGCAACCACCAGCCAGTAGCATAAAGGGAATATTCATGCCCTCCACATTTTTACGGACGGAATACCCTATCCCCGTAATTTTCGCCTTCTTTGGAGAGATTTTCCACTGCAACCGGTAATCACCATCGATATCGACATTGACTGTCGTAATGATGTGGTTCTGGTTATTTCTCTCGAAACTCGGCCCCTGATCCGATTTCTTTTCGCTTTGAGTACGCGCTTCGGAACCAACGATCGTCCCTACAGGATCCAGTAACTTCACATCATATTTGTAAGCGGGGTTTGTTGTATCCTGCGCATGCATTTCTGATTTTACATTGAAGATTATCCGAACGGGGGACATAGATTTATCAAGCCCCACAATCACATCTTCACCACTTGGGCCTTGAAGACGTTTACTTACTATCTCCTCACCGCTTGTCGCATAACTATGCATCGTCCAGCCGAAAACACCCACAGACAAAACAAACAATATGATGACCAGAAACTTGTACATGTTCCCTCCCTCCATTAGAGTATTTGGAAATAGTTTCGCTATCGGAAATTATGGCAGTGGATATTAAAGTCCGGTTTATTTTTCAGGAAGCCATGACAAATGACAACTGAAACCAAGTTAAAAAGAAGATTAAACCTACCTCTTCTTATCCTGTACGGCCTTGGGGTGACAATAGGCGCCGGTATCTACGTCCTTGTAGGTGCTGCTGCTGGAAAAGCTGGCCTTTACGCACCAATTTCATTTGTCCTTGCTGCTGTTGTCGTCTCTTTTACGGGCTTTTCATATGCAGAACTTTCCACGCGCTACCCCGTCAGTGCAGGGGAAGCCGCCTATGTAAAGAAGGGATTTAATTCATCAACCCTTTCACTTGCCGTTGGTATAATGGTAATCGCCTCAGGAGTTGTATCCTCAGCTGCGGTTGCAATCGGTGCTGCGGCCTATATCCATGAATTGCTCGCAATTTCGCAAAACATAATTCTATTTGTTGTGATCGTGATTGTTGGACTGGTTGCGGCATGGGGAATCCTTGAATCCGTCAGTTTTGCAGCTCTTTTCACTATCGTCGAAATACTCGGCCTGCTCCTTGTCATTGGGTATGCATTTTATAGCTTCCCTGAAGAAGCGATACAGTTTCAGAAAACCCTACCGCCCTTCGATGCTGCGGTTTGGACAGGTATCTTTTCTGCAGGCCTTCTTGCCTTCTTTGCCTTCATTGGGTTTGAAGATATTGTAAATGTTGCAGAAGAAGTGAAGAACCCAGGCGCGAATATGCCTAAAGGCATAATCTGGACCCTTATTGTAGCCACCCTAATCTATTTTGTTGTGGTTTCAGTTGTGGTGCTGACAGTACCTTTGGAGGATCTGATCGCCTCTGATGCACCGCTTTCCCTTGTTTTCAGGGATGCAGGCTTCGCAACAGAAGGGTTGTTTATTCTCATTGCCATCATTGCAACGGTAAACGGTATCCTTATTCAGGTCATTATGGCGTCCCGAGTACTTTATGGTCTTGCAGCGCAGGGCAACCTCCCGGAACAATTTTCAAATGTTAACGAGATAACACAAACGCCCTTGGTGGCGACTGCAACTATTATTGGGCTGATTATGTTTCTGGCCTATTTTATGCCTATTTCTTCCCTCGCGGAAACCACATCGTCAATCGTTCTCAGCGTGTTTGCCATCGTCAATATCGCCCTCATCCTGATTAAGAAAAAAGGGGACGAACCGGGTACCCCCTACTACAAAGTGGGCGTTTGGGTTCCTTACATAGGCTTCATCTCCAGCACTGCCCTTCTCATCAGCGGGTTCCTCACGTAGAAATTGAATGTGAAACATTTTTTATATCTTAACGTTTATGACATACTGTAAATTACACTTGTCAAATATTGAGGTGTAAAATGGGCACAAACCGAAATCTTAGACAAAGGTTATTCGTTGCGGCTTTGGCATCGTCATTATTGTCTGTCCCATCATCAGTTATGGCAAACTGCGACACTCTTTCTGTTGCTGCTGCCAAAATCCCTCATTTCTCTGAAAGTGCCGACAAGGGTATCTTTATCTCGTTAATCCGCGAGGCGGCCACTCGGGCAAATCTCAACATCGACATTGAGGTCATGCCTAAGAAAAGAGCGTTGGCGCGTTTTTTACGAGGAAATTCCAATACACTTATGCCGCACTCAAGTGCCGGACAAAAGCTGGATGCCTATAAATCTGCGCCTATTTTGGCTAAAATGGACTTAGCCTTTGTCCGAAAAGGGGACACTATTCCTCAATCCATTGACGACCTGTCTGGAAAGACCGTGGGCTTAACCGCTCAATATTCCTACCCAAAGCACCTGACATCCCGCACAGATATCCACTTCGTAAGGCAGGCACAGAATGATGAGGAAAATATCAGAATGCTAGCGGCCGGTCGATATGATGTCGCGATTATTGAGAAATCCTCAGGAAGCCGAGCTGTCAACAAATCTGCAAAAGACAAAATCGATTTTGATTTACAGTCTCCCATAACTGAACTTCAGGTTTGGATCATGTTTTCTAAAGATGACTGCGGCCGGCAGTTGCAGCAGAAAATCAATAAGGCTTTCAAAAGCATGAGAGATGACGATAGCTGGCAAAACCTTTTCAAACAGACTAAAGCTGACAGTTAAAGCATTTAATCTCTGACGATTGTGTTTTGTTTTTTTGTTGAAAGAAGCAAACTCGTCTCGCTGCTTTTGATCTCTTTTATCTGGCGAATAAAACCGAGCAGCTTATCAAACTCCTCCAACGTTTCTGTCCCCAACTCCACAATCAAGTCCCACCGGCCATTGGTGGAGTGAATGGCTAAAACTTCCGCATATCCTGATAGACGGCGTACAATGGCGTCCGATGCCATCCCCGCAATTTCAATCATCATTAAGCCGCGAATGGCATGAGTTTGGCTATCACTCTTTAAAACCACAGAGTATCCCAGAATCTCTCCATCCGCTGAGAGCTTCTCCATTCTGGCTTTGACGGTTGCCCGAGATATTCCAAGATTCTCAGAAATCTCGGTTACTGTTGCACGGCCCGAATGCCGGAGAAAATTTACAATTTTCCGATCTGTATTATTCATTTTGATAATTCGCTAATCCATTTTGTTAATTCATATATCAATTTGATCAATTTTTAAACTATTGAAAGACATTTTTGGTCAATAAACTTCAGAAATGAGATGCCACTGATGGAGAGCAGGACATGTCATTCGAGAATAGAGATTGTGTATTGATAGGCGCTACTATCAGTAGCGGAACGGATATAGAAGGCTGTCAATTAGGCCCAGACACCTTGCGCGCAGCGGGAATTGCAAAAACGCTGGAAGAGCTTGGTCATACCGTCGAAGATACCGGTAATTTGACGCCCCCCACCACAGCGACCTTCAGCAACACGCCCGATGGTGAAAATCTAGCGGAAACAATTAGCTGGAGCCAAGCCCTCCAACAAGTCGGATACGAAACTGTAAGAAACAGAAATTTTCCGATCTTTATGGGGGGGGATCACAGCTTGGCGTTTGGCAGCGTTCCTGGCCTCACCCGTTACGCCCATGAACAGGATCGCCCCCAATTTGTTTTGTGGATTGATGCTCATGCCGATTTTCATTCGCTGGATACAACAGAAAGCGGCAATCTGCATGGCACTCCCGTCGCATACATCACTGGGGATAACAGCTTTGATGGCTTCTTTCCGAAGCTAGATCATACATTAGCGCCTGAAAATCTGATGATTATGGGTATGAGGTCCGTCGACAGAGCTGAAAAAGCCCGCCTGTCTGATGCTGGAATTACCACCCACGACATGCGGCAAATAGACGAAAAAGGGGTCACCGCCCTCCTCACCCCGTTTTTGGAGCGAGTTAAAGAGGAGAACGGTTTCTTACATGTCTCATTTGATGTGGATGGGCTGGATCCGGACATTGCCCCCGCCGTTGGTACGACTGTACCCGGTGGTCTCTCCTATCGTGAGGCCCACCTGATTATGGAAATTCTTCATGACAGCAATCTGGTCACATCACTGGATCTTGCTGAACTAAACCCGCTTTTGGATGTCCGGGGGCAAACCGCCCGCCTGTTAATTGATCTGACCGCCAGCCTTATGGGTCGGCGCGTCTTAAGCTAAATTGGATGGAGATGAAAATGTTGAAACCAGCCCCTTCTTCCCTTGCCATGGTCCCCTTTGTAAGTGTGGACAATATGATGGACCTGATTAATGAAAAAGGTATTGAGACCTTTCTTCTGGAACTTGCCGAGTATATCGAAGATGATTTTCGCAGGTGGCCTGTCTTCGACAAGAAACCACGCGTGGCATCCCATTCAAAAGATGGGGTTATTGAACTTATGCCCACCTGCGATGGGGAGACTTACGGCTTTAAATATGTAAATGGGCACCCAAAGAACACCAAAGAAGGCTATCAAACGGTTACAGCATTTGGCGTTCTTTCCAGTCTGTCGAACGGTTACCCTGTCTTACTTACGGAAATGACCGTTTTGACAGCTCTTCGAACGGCAGCCACTTCTGCAGTAGTTGCTAAATACTTGGCCCCTAAAGGCTCCAAAACCATGGCAATGATTGGAAATGGGGCGCAGTGTGAGTTTCAAGCGATGGCATTTAAAGCCATCTGCGGTATTGATACAGTCCGCCTGTATGACATTGATCCTGCAGCTACAGAAAAAGCCGCCCGCAACTTAATGGGCAGTGGCCTTAACATTGTAAGCTGCACCTCATCGGAAGAAGCCGTATCTAGTGCCGACATCATCACCACTTGTACGGCTGATAAACAATATGCCACGATCCTCACCGACAACATGGTGGGGTCAGGTGTACATTTGAACTGCATCGGCGGAGATTGCCCCGGCAAAACCGAGCTTCACGCAGACATCCTGCATCGCTCCGACATCTTTGTAGAATATCCGCCGCAGACGCGAATAGAAGGAGAAATACAACAGTTGGCGGAAGATCACCCCGTTACCGAGTTTTGGGAAGTTCTAAACGGCACTCAAGAGGGACGCACAAGCGATAGCCAAATCACCCTGTTCGACAGTGTTGGCTTCGCGATAGAGGATTTCTCGGCCCTTCGGTACGTCTATGACCAAGTCCAGAAATCCGATAAATATGTGGACCTGGACATGTTGGCAGACCCAGATGATCCACGGGATCTGTTTGGAATGGTGGCACGCGCAAACGCGGCCACCCATTGATCTAGGACAACAGGAAGTCCACCTTGTGGGCTTCCTCTCCCTGAAAGACCATCGTTTCCTGTTTCGGGGTTGTTGCGATTTCCTTGCCGCGGCGGATCACATGCAATCTTGCGGGGCGTAAACGCAGCGCCTCAATTTCATCACGTGCTTGCAGGACCACAAAGTCTGCGTAGCAACCAACGTCAAGTCCGTATCCTTCCAGCCCCAGCGCCTTCGCGCCGTTGGTCGTCACCGCGCGGAACATCTGACGCATTTGATCTTGCCCTGTCATCTGCCCCACATGAAGACCCATAGATGCCACTTCCAGCATGTCATGTGTACCAAGTGAATACCAAGGATCCATCACGCAATCATGCCCGAAAGCCACGTTGATACCCGCTTCCATCAATTCCTTCACTCGGGTCATACCGCGACGCTTAGGATACGTGTCATGCCGCGCCTGCAGTGTGATATTGATAAGCGGATTAGCAACCGCATGCAGCTCTGCCTCTGCCATTAACGCCATCAGCTTCGATACATAGTAATTATCCATGGAATGCATGGAGGTTAGATGTGATCCGGTGACACGACCTTCCAGTCCCAACCGTGTGGTTTCACAGGCCAATGTCTCCACATGGCGCGACATCGGATCATCGCTTTCATCGCAATGCATATCCACCATCAAACCGCGCTCTGCCGCAAGCTCGCACAAGGCTTTCACAGAGGCCGCGCCATCCGCCATTGTACGTTCAAAATGAGGAATACCGCCCACAACATGAACGCCCTTATCCAACGCGCGGATCAATTGCTCCTCCGCCTTGGGGTCACGATAGAAGCCGTCTTGCGGGAAGGCCACCAGTTGAAGATCCAGATAAGGCTTCACCTCCTCAACAACTTCCAACAAAGCTTCAACTGCCAGAAGGCTCGGGTCGCAAATATCTACATGAGACCTGATCGCAAGGTTACCTTTTGCGATGGCCCAGCGGCAGAAATCATGAGCGCGCTTTTTAATATCCGTTGCATCAAGTAAGGGTTTTACCTCGCTCCAAAGGGCGATCCCTTCCAGAAGAGTGCCGCTTTCATTCACCCTTGGACGCCCATAGGTGAGCGTCGAATCCATATGAAAGTGACTATCCACAAACGGCGTGGTTACAAGATAACCGGATGCGTCCAATACCCGCGCCGCATCCCCATCAATTTTCGGTGCCACTTCAACAATTTTGCCGTCTTTAACAGCAATATCCTGAACTTCCGTAGTTCCTGCCAGTCGTGCATTTTTGACTAAAAGATCAAGCATCGTCACTTTTCCTTATCGCTGACCACGGCGGAACGGCACCAACAAAGCCTTCGGATAGGCCGCTTTTCTCGACATGATAATCAGAGCCAGAATACTGAAAACATACGGCATCATCAGATAGAACTGGTACGGGATCAAGGTGCTGCTTGATTGCTGAACCCGGATCTGGATGGCATCAAAGGCCGCGAATAAAACGGCACCCAGAAGCGCCTTACCCGGACGCCATGAAGCGAAGATCACAAGCGCCACACAAATCCAGCCACGGCCATTCACCATGTCAAAATAGAAGGCGTCGAACACGGAAATGGTCAGAAACGCACCACCGATAGCCATCAAACCACTTCCCAACATAACTGCGGCGGTTCGCACACGATACACATCAATCCCTTGAACTTCGACCGCCATAGGGTTTTCACCAACCATGCGCACTGCAAGCCCTGCCGGGGTTCGGTAAAGGATATAAGCAACAACACCCACCAGTATAAATGCCAGATAGGTAAGCGGGGATTGATTGAACATCGCCTCCCCCAGAACCGGAATATCCGACAGAAGCGGCACTGCATAATTTTCAAACGGTTCGATTTTTGGTGGTGTTGTTACCCCGGGTAGCAGCATTCTGAAGGAATAGTAGCTGAGCGCCATCGACAACATCGTGATCCCGATGCCGGTCACATGCTGCGACAATCCCATGTAAACTGAGAACCAGCTATGCAACAGACCAAATAGCATCCCGAAGATCATGGCCACTAGAACCGCGCTCCACAGATCACCGCCTTGATAAACCCACATCCAGGCGACCATGGCACCGGTTGTCATAATGCCTTCAATACCCAGGTTCAATACACCCGCGCGTTCGCAAATCAATTCACCCAAGGTTCCAAAAATAAGCGGTGTTGCCATCCGAATGGTTGCCGCCCAGAAACCAATATTGAGGAACATATCCAGAAAATCCATGTGTCCCTCCTACCCTTTGAGCCGAATACGCATACGGGTGAGCATCACCGCCAGCATCACCATCAACAACGATCCCGCCGTGATGACATCCGCAATATAGTTGGAGACATTCATCGCCCGGCTCATGCTGTCAGCACCGTTGTAAATGCCCGCAAAGAACAAAGCTGCCAGAATAACACCCAGTGGGTTCAGGCCTGCCAACATGGCAACCGCGATACCTGTATATCCAAAGCCCGGCGAGATATCCAAGGTCAGGTATTCTTTTGTACCAGCAACTTCTGTGACACCAGCGCAGGCAGCAAGACCACCTGAGATAAGCGCGGTTCGAATAATGGTTTTATTGATTGGAATACCAGCAAATTTGGCGGCGTCCTGATTATGACCTACGGCCCGAATTTCCAATCCCCATTTTGTCTTGCTCATCACCAGCCACATACAAACCGCTGCCAGCACTGAGAAAATCAGCCCTGCATGCAGACGGGTTTTGGCAACCAGATTTTCCAAAATGCCCTGCTCAATAACAGGTGCACCTTGTGGCCACCCCATGGCCATCGGATCTTTCCACGGACCAAACAACAGGTAATTGGCAAATAAAAGAACCACGAAATTCAGAAGAAGGGTTGTCACCACTTCGTCCACTTTCAGTTTGGTCTTAAGCAATGCGGGGAACAGCAAAAGAAGTCCTCCTGCAACCGCCCCAACAAAAAACAAAAACGGGATCATCAGAAAGGATGGCAGTTCAATTAAGCCCGTTCCGAAATAGGTGACAGCAAGTGCCCCTGCATATAACTGCCCTTCACCACCGATATTCCAAAGCTTCGCCCGAAAGGCTACTGCTGCGGCTAGACCTGTCAAAATCAGCGGCGTCGCCCGAACCAGTGTTTCCGCGATGGCAAATTTGGATCCGAACGCCCCAACGATTAAGGCGATATACGAGTCTAGCAGCGGTGCGCCCGCCCAAGCGATCAGGCCGCCGCTCAAAATCAAAACAATAGCAACCGCAATAATAGGCGCCGAAATTGTCATCCACAGAGGCGTATGTTGCCTTGGTTCAAGCAGCATGTCCGGCCTCATCTGTTGAATTGTTAAAGCCTTCGCCGCTCATCAGAAGACCAATTTCCTGCTGGGTTACTTTATCCGCATCCAGCGGCACACTGCACATTCCGTGATACATCACCACCACTTTATCCGCGAGGGAAAGAAGTTCTTCCAAATCTTCTGAAATCAGGATGACACCTGCGCCTCTCGCCCGCGCTTTGAAGAGTTGTTCATGCACAAACGTCGCTGCCCCCACATCAAGGCCACGGGTGGGCTGATTAGCCAGAATAATATCCGGATCATTTTCGAGAGCGCGCGCCAGAATAACCTTCTGCATATTCCCGCCTGAAAGGCTCCGGATCATTGTTTCAGGCCCTGCGCCGCGCACATCAAAGGCAGAGATTAAAGATTTTGCATGGGACGCAATACTGCCAGCGTTTAACCAGCCCCATTTTGAAAACCGCGGATTATGATAATCTTCCAGGATCAGGTTTTCTTCGACGGAAAGTTCACCAACCGCGCCCTCAACATGGCGATCTTCCGGCACCCGGCCAACCCCATTTCTGATCATCGCCGCGGGACTGTATTCGGATACTGCTTCGCCTTTAATTTCGCAACTACCCTGAGAGGGCTTTGAAAGTCCCGCGATAAGATCGGACAAGGCCTTCTGGCCGTTACCTGATACACCTGCGATGCCAATAATCTCATATTGGTGTAGGTGAAGCTGAATATTTTTAAGAGAGGTTTGGCCGTCTTCAGTAACTGTTACATTCTCAAAATACAGCAAAGGTGACCCCGCCTGCATTTTGGTGCGCACTGGTTTTTCAATGGCTTCGCCGACCATTTTCTCCGCGATGATCTCACGGGAGGCTTGCTCAACCGGGAAATCGGCAACCAGTTTACCATGGCGCAGAACCGCAATCTCATCCGCGATCGCCATCACCTCACCAAGTTTGTGGGAGATGAAAATTACGGACAATCCTTTTGCCAACATGTCCCGCAATGTCGCAAATAACTGATCTGCCTCTTGGGGTGTCAAAACGGCTGTTGGTTCATCCAAAATCAGAATTCGTGCCCCCCGATACAGCGCTTTCAAGATCTCAACGCGTTGCTTTTCGCCAACGCTTAAGTCTTTCACATAGGCATCTGGGTCGACGCTCAGACCAAACTCGGTGGCCTGTTGTTTAATCTTTTCTTTGGCACCTTTCGTGTCGCGTGTGCCGCGCCACAAGCTTTCGGTGCCAAGGGTAATATTTTCAAGAACGGTCAGGTTATCTGCCAACGTGAAATGCTGGTGCACCATTCCGATCCCATGGGAGATCGCTTCTGCCGGATTGCTTGCCCGAAGCTGTTCTCCAAATACTTCAATTGTGCCTTCATCAGCCAAATAATGGCCGAAAATGATATTCATCAAGGTCGTCTTGCCAGCGCCATTCTCACCCAGAAGCGCCAGAACTTTTCCTTTTTCCAGCGTGAAGCTGATGCTGTCGTTGGCCGTCAGCGATCCAAATCGCTTGGTGATGCCCTTAACAGAAAGAACGGTCTCAATTGTTGACAAGATATCCCCCAGAAAAAAGGGTGAGCGGATCGCTCACCCTATTACACTATACTTAGTATGTGGATTTTGGCTCAGAGTCGATGATTTCGACTTCAAACTCACCCGCCATAATTTTTGCGGAAAGCTCTTCCACTTTGGCTTTAGCAGCCGCAGGGATCTTCGTGTCAAACTCATAGAATGGGGACAGGCTTGCACCGCCTTTTTGCATCATTGTCCATTCTTTATAGTTTTCTGCTTTGTAAGTACCGGCTTTCACCTGACCAACGGCGTAATTGATCGCATTTTCCATGTGCCACAGGGCAGAAGCAACAACCACGTCTTTACCGTTTTCTTCTTTGTTCATGTCGTTCACGTTACCAAAGGCAAGAATGCCTTTTTCACGGGCGGCATCAACAACACCAGCGCGTTCTGCGTAGAGGATATCAACGCCAGCTTCAACCTGCGCATAAGCAAATTCTTTTGCTTTAGGAGGGTCATACCAGGAACCGATAAAGGAAACCTTGAATTCAACGTCAGGATTGACAGACTTTGCACCCGCCATAAAAGCGTGGAACAGACGGTTCACTTCACCAATTGGGTAACCGCCAACCATGCCAATTTTATTGGTTTTGGTCATGGAGCCTGCAATCACACCCATCAGGTAGCATGGTTCGTGAATGTAGTTATCAAAAGCGGAGAAGTTATCACCGTATTTGTCACCAGGATCACCCATCAGAAACGCGATTTCCGGATAATCTTTCGCCACTTTACGGGCTTCACGGCTGATACCGAAAGCTTCGCCGACGATCATCTTGACGCCGCTTTCCGCATATTCGCGCATCACACGGACATAGTCAGTGTTTGCCACTTTTTCGGAGAAAACATATTCGATTTCACCAGCTTTTTCAGCCGCAACCAGCGCACGGTGCAGTGTACCTGCCCATTTTTGCTGTACCGGCACAGTATAGATGCCAGCCACTTTGATTTTTTCAGCCATTGCAGATGTGGCACCAACCAATACGGCGACACCGACCACAATTGCCGAGATGATTTTCTTCATCCCCATTTTGCTCTCCTTGCTGTAGCAGCGGGCCCAATATCCCACTGATTTTCTGTCGTAGATAATCACTGTTTTACAAAAGGCATGCCAATTTCCAGAAGGTGGAGAAAGGGGACCTAATTTAAGTGCGAAATTTGACCAAACGGTCAGCAATCCCTTGCAATTACACAACAATTGGCAACTCTTATAGTGCGATGATAGTTTGATGAAAATCAAAAAATGACAGAAAAATGACGCCGGAATAGCAGTCACTTGATTAAAAATACGGCAGTAGACGACCGATCGTGTTTCGTTCAATAAATCTTATTTGCAAGCTAACGTTACGTCATAGTTGACAATAACCGGTGTTATCCTCAATTTTCATCTGCGCCATAATAAAAAGATCTGCGCGTAGACCGGGGGAGCATATGCTGAAAAAAATCTTCATTACGCTTTGTGTGATTACGGCGATTGTCATCGTCGGCGGTAATTTTTACTTAAAACCAGCCTCGCAAGATTCGGAATATGTGATCTCCAGTGGCACCATTCTGACCATGGATGAAAACACCCCCAAGGCATCCGCGATTTGGGTCAAGGATGGCATCATCAAAGCCCTTGGCCAAAACGCCATCAAAGCCGCTCAAGCAAATAGCCTTCCCATTATCGACCTTAAAGGGCAAACCTTAACTCCTGGTCTGGTGGAACCACATACTCATCCGACGGCGGCCGCATTACTGGGTGCCACCGTTGATGTCAGCGCCATAACGCACAGCAATCGCCAGCAGATCATGGACACTTTGATCAAGGCGTCAGATGGTATTGCCCTGACCCCATGGATGATTGCGTTTGGATGGGATCCTGTCGCCATTCCAGATCTGGAGCCACCAACCTTGGAAGAGTTGGATGCCATCTTGCCAGATCGCCCCATGGTGATCCTGACCCAGATGATGCATGAGGCCTATTTGAACACGGCTGCTTTTAAGGCTGCAGGTGTTAAAATCATCGACAAAGAAGACAGGTTCGAAGGATTTGTTCGGGATGAAAATGGCAAACTCACTGGTACTGTCCGTGAAGTCCATGGCATCAGTGAAATTGTCAGCAAAGCTCCAAGTGCATCCCCCGCAGTCGCGGAACTTTTGCTTCGTCTTCAATATAATAAATATGCCCGTGCCGGATACACGACCATCGGCGTCACCGGTGCTGTTGGCCGTCTGCCCGATCCAGTTGGACTTCTAAAAAAAGTCAGCAAAGAAGATACAAGCCCCCTTCGTACCTTCGTCTATTTATTACCTGACCAAACCGAAAAATATGGGCTGGAAGGGGATGACAATTTTAAAATCGTCGGCATCAAATTCTGGTTGGATGGATCGCCCTTTACTGGTGGCGCAGCGTTCAAAGATGGGTATCATGAAAGCGAGCTGACAGAAAAACTCACCGGCATTCCCCATACCCATCCTTCAACCATGAACTATGACGACAGCATCATTCGCATTCAGGCAGGAAAATACCACGCAAAAGGATACCAGATCGCACTGCACGTTCAGGGAGAGGACGCCATTGATCAGGCTCTCATGGTGTTTGGCGAAATCCAAGCGGAAGATCTTAAACCGGGACTTCATCATCGCCTTGAACATAATGCCCTGATGACACGCGAAGAAATGCGCCGTGCGAAAGAGCTGGAACTTTCTACAGGCTTCTTCGTGGATCATATCTACTATTATGGAGATGCCCTCCCCCATTTAGTCGGGCCAGAACGCGCCAACCGATATATGCCCGTCAAATCCGCATTGGATATGGGACTGGTCACCAGCCTCCATGGAGATCACCCAGCAACCCCCGTCGATGCAATACGTGTCATGCGAACCGCAACTCAGCGTAAATCACGCTCTGGCAAAAACATAACAGCCCCATCAGAGGCCATCACGCCAGAACAAGCCCTTTATGCCATGACGATGGGCGGGGCTTCTCAACTCGGCATGCAGGACAAAATCGGATCTATCGCCGTTGGTAAAAAAGCGGACTTCACCTTATTTGACAAAAGCCCGATTGAAGCGCTTCAAAAAGGTGAAGAGTTCAATGTGGTGAAAACCTGGAAAGGCGGACTGGTCACAGATATCCGACCTGCCACTTTCACGCATCTGTCCCTTATCTGGCAAGCCCTGCTGGAAATAATCAACAAGCCCTCATAAAAGAAAAGCCGGAAAATATCCCTTCCGGCTTACGTTTCAGTCCCAGGTAAAGTGTGTCGTGCTTCCTTCTTTTTCACACGTACCCTTGTTCGAATTTTCCTTGTTGTGCGCTTTTCCGGCCCCCCTCATTGTATAGCCACGGCCAAAATTTCCACCACAAACGGCACCACTTGGGAAAATCATTTCACCATATCCGTCTGGATACCCGTCATTGAAAAAGCCTCTGAACTTCACATCATTTGCAAATGTGACCGACACAATCCCATGGGGTTCATTATTTTCAAACTCGCCCTTAAAACGATCCCCTCTATGGTCCAGCATTTCGCCTTCTCCGTGGCGTTTTCCCCCTTTAAACTTTCCTTTGTACCAACCGCCTTTAGCAAAAGTTAATTTGCCTTCTCCTTCCAGGATGCCTTTTTTCATTTCGCCGTAATAGACATCCCCATTCTTGTAATAATAGTACCCGTAAAACTGTTTGCCCTTATCAAACAGGCCTTTACGTTGTGTGCCTCCTTCATAGACGGAATGCCCCTGCCCCTGATAAACACCTTGTTTCATCCAACCAATATAGGTGTCGATATTGGTCTTGTCCTCGTCCCAATATTCCCAAACAAGAACCCCGCGGCCATGAGCTTTACCATCGACACACCCACCAACGGTCCAATAAACTTTCTCTTCTTCCAGTGGGTTGGGGTTCCAAATCTCACAATCTTTCCGGTTCTGAACCTTCTGCCATTCCCCCTTGGCCATTGCGGCCCCGCTCAACAATGCCAAACTCAGTACTGATACAACAAACGCACGCAACTTCATTTCTGCACCCCGAATTACTTTTAAGTTTCCTAGAAAAATCCGTGTTCCCGTTTTTATCCTGCAAGAGGCAAGTGTCCAATGATTTACAAGCCCCCCAAATGACCTGAACGTACTGTTATGGATTTTAGACAATGAATAAAGAGGAAAACTGGGGCCCTCAAATGACACTTGCGCTATTCACAAAACTCTTATAAATAAATATATCCACTGGATACATAAGGAGAGTGAAAATGAATTCACCAGTAAAATACGAACTGAAAGACGGTGTTGCCTTCCTCAATATGGATGATGGCAAGGTCAATGCCATGTCCATCGAAATGCTTGGTGCTATTGGCGATGGGCTTGAAAGGGCTGAAAAAGACGACGCGATGGTTGTTCTGAAAGGCCGAGACGGTGTTTTCTCTGCGGGTTTCGATTTAAAACAGATCATGTCAAACGCCGAAATATCCCACAAACAGATCAAGATGGGCGCAGAACTTTGCTTGAAAATCCTGTCTTTCCCCAAACCCGTGATCACCATTTGTACAGGCCACGCCTATCCAATGGGGGCATTTCTGATGATGTCCGCAGATTATCGTTTCGGGGTACGTGGGGATTTCAATATTGGTATGAATGAGGTGATGATCAAAATGACCATCCCACAATTTGCTTTGGAGCTGGCCTCTTCCCGCCTGTTACCGCCCTATTACGCCCGTACCACTCTAACAGGAGAAATGTTCAACCCCGATGAGGCCGCGACCGCTGGTTTTATTGACCAAGCCGTGAACAAAAGCGAACTGGATAAGGCGGTAGAAGCCAAACTTGAAATCCTCAAGAGAGTGGATTTTGGGGCGCATCATCGCACAAAGATGAAGGTCCGAAAATATGTCATCGCCGCCATGGAAAAAGCCATCGCGGAGGAGCAAACATTGGAAAAATCACAAGAAGCTTTCCGTCTTCGCGTTACCTAACCCAATAGTGGCTGGTGGTTGTGGATGACAATGGGGGTTTCTTTCATTTAAAAGAACTCATGGACAAGAAATCAAGAACCACCTACCGCCACGGAAATATCAGGGAAGAGGCTGTTAAATTCAGCTTGGAAATTACCGATACCGAAGGACACGAAGCGTTAAGCATGCGAAAGGTGGCAGGCCATCTTGGGGTCGCCCATCGTGCCCTTTATAACCATTTCAAAGATCGTGAAGCCCTACTTGATGCGGTGGCAACCGAAGGTTTCAACCAACTCGCTGATGAGGTCGATAACTCGGCAACCCAGAACGACTTTATCGCTACCTATCTTGATTTCGCACTTAAGCGCAGCTCACTCTACAATTTGATGATGAGCCGTCCTCACGCGACCATGTCCGACACTCCTCCCCTGCAAAGTGCGGTTCACCGGGTGATCACCAAGGCCATGTCTTTTTTTGGAAGTCCGAACAACTCATCCGAAGAAAACCGCCGCGCCGTCATGAAAGCCACCATCCTCCTCCACGGCGGCATCACGCTCCGCACCAACGGCATACTGGATGTACCGGATGATAAGGGGTTTATTGAGGAAATCAGCCGGATGATGGAGGTGGGGTAAAGCTCACCTCAACCCTTTTATATCCACCATCAATATCGGCTTCTGACGAGTTTCTTCGCATTCTGAGTATTCCAAGTTTAATAGAAAGTGCTGCATATCTTCTAGAGGCTCACCGTCATGAAAACCTCATTTCTTTTTTTTCGTGACTCAGATATTGGAATTGAAAGCAAGGAAAAGCCGTTAAGATCAAATCATAGAAAATTCACAAGATTACTTACAATCTTAATCTCCTTAAGATAGTATGTTGGCAATTTTATCTAATGATTTGAGTGCAATGAACGGACAACTAAAAAACAAAGTGCTCCCTCTATTGATTGGATTGGCAATTGTATATTTCTTGTCGCCAATGTTCTCGCGCTTTGGAAGACTTGAAGCAGAGCCAAAATATACTCTTTCAGGCACCCTGGTGAGGAAAGGCGTTAATTCCTTTGTCGTCGAAGGACAAAGAATAGCAATACTGGGGGTCAAATTTCCTTACGCTGATCAATCCTGCACCGAAGACGAAGAAGGACTGCAGGATCTCAATAAGCAGCCCGTTTTTTCATGCTTACAACGCGCCAACCAATTGTCCTCAGACTATCTCTCTGCCACTTCAGCGAGGTGCGAAATATTGTTTGAAGTCGGGCAGGAAAAGGTAGGTATTGCGAATTGTTTCTCAGGCGACACCAATATTGGGTCAGAACTCATCTTAAAGGGTTACGCATACGCTGAACGCAGTTTCACAGGAGGAATGTATCTTCCCGAGGAATACTGGTCCCGGATTAAATTAAGGGGCCTCTGGCAAAATTACACAATCCACCCCGAAGATTTTCGGGAGCGAAAAGAAGAATTAATCAAACGCATCAAAGAGCATCGGGGAAAGTTTCCAGACCCTCTTGAAACAATGAAGATGATTGAAGAGTTGCAAAGGCAAGGTGTACTGGAAAAACCCTCCAAACAGTGAAAATGGTGCCGCCGGAGAGAATTGAACTCTCGACCTCTCCCTTACCAAGGGTTATCAACCCCTTGAAAACACGTCATTTTGGCAGTTTTCGTGGGACCACACAAGACTACAAAAGACAGTTTTAGCCCCTATTCCCCACGAAAATCCCCACGAATTTTTTACTTCTAGTAAAACCAACTTTGGTCAGCGTTTTTCCACCCAAGTTCTTCTCCCATCCAATCAAGCGCCTTGTCATGAGGGACGCGCCTTTTTTTGTATTCCCCTTTTGGAAACAGGCGACCTCTCAATGTTGCATAGCTTGAATGTTCTAAATCCTTTGAGACTACAATTCTTAAACTGTTCCCCTCAGAAAGAAAGCCAACAAGTCCTTTATCGAGTAATTTATGAAGATCTGAACGCAAGCATATTCCATTTGCTGGGTCGTAGGTTACGTTTTCATTATCCATCCCTTCAGGAAAGACATGAGCCGCCTCAATCGCTGCCAACACAGATTCCTCTGTAACAGCACATTTATTGCCCCAAATTTTCAGTTGTGTTTTTCTAAATCGGTCTTGCTTAGGGCGTGATTTCTGCGATCGAAGTTTGCGTTGAAGCTCTTTTCCCGAAGGACCTTTCCAATTATCAAAAGCGCTTTCCCAAGTATTTTCACTTACTCCAAGCAATTCCAATAACTTAGAACCAACCTCATACTCCACAGCTTCTTCATCAAAGCCCTTACTATCCGGCTTCATGAGAAACTTCTTACTCACTAGAGATGCCACATACGATTTGTCAAATTTCCATTTGTTTCCACTTCTGTCAAAAAACACCACTGGAATTGTATTTTTTTGAGAGCTGTAGTTTTCCAACACATACTTCATTCCATCAAGGAACGCTTTACCTCGAGGTTTATTAGGATTTAACTTGCCATCTTTAGACAACTCACCATAGCTAACAACCGTTGATTTGCAGAGGTTTATAATGGGAGTTCCACCGTTTTCGCCATAGAGCTTTAGTAAGTAATCTGTATTTATCTGCATAAATACTCCTTCCAAGATTTATCGATGGCAACCACCAAGAAGCACACCAAATTCATCAATTAATTGACGATATACTCTCGCCATTATACAAAAGTATTGGGGGTATTAAAGCGTGCTAGCAAGATCACAGAATTTTGCCATTTTGGAAAGCCATGCACCTCAGCTTACTGAGCTGGGAACCCTTGCTGAGCGCTACTATCATGAGAGTCCAAACACAGCGACAATCAAGTTAAGGCAGTATGGTGAGCTAATGGCTCAAATGACAGCCGCAAAGATGTGCGTTTACATTCAGGACAATGACACACAAGTAGCGCGTCTAAGACGACTCGCGGATGATGCCAAACTCCCAAAGGCAGTGTTGGACCTTTTTCATTATTTGCGAAAGCACGGCAATGCAGCCAACCATGAACTCAAAGATGATCACGGGATAGCCCTTACAAGTCTTAAAGTCGCCCATAGGCTTGCAAACTGGTACCACGCCACTTTTGGAGCAGAGCACAGCTTTCAAGCGTCCGTGTTTATACCTCCATTGAGTAGAAAAGATCTCACAGACACGCTTCAAAATGAAATCGAAGAGCTACAGCAAAAACTAAACGCAACACTCTCAGCAGCTCAAAAAGCGGAATTGCAAGTAGCTCAAGAACGTGAATTGCGAGCTACTGCGGAAGAAGAAAAAGAGAAACTCGCGGCTCTAAACGAAGAAACCAATCAGTATGCCACTTCAATGGCGGAACAACTATTAGAGTTACAGAAAGAGGCTGAAGAACAAAGCAGCCCAGAACGCCAAGAACTCATAGAACATGCAACTGAAGCTGCAAAAGGTATCGATCTTGATGAAGCTGACACAAGGCGCTTTATTGATGAACAGCTTCGCAATGCCGGGTGGGAGGCTGACACAGATAAATTAACATTTAAGGCTGGTATACGCCCTCAAAAAGGAAGAAACCTTGCCATCGCAGAATGGCCTACTGCAAGCGGTCCTGCTGACTATGTGCTCTTCATAGGATTAACGGCAGTCGCAGTAGTCGAAGCAAAACGCCAGCGCAAGGATGTATATTCCGCAGTAGATCAGGCAAAACGGTACTCCCGAGATTACAACCCGAAAGAAAGCGAAGTATTGGTTGAGGGAGGTCCTTGGATAGATGCTGACAACCACTCTCACCAAATACCGTTTGTTTTTGCAACAAATGGAAGGCCGTATCTGAAGCAACTCGAAACCAAATCTGGCATATGGTTCTGTGATCTACGTCTCTCGTCCAATCAACGCCGCGCCCTTGAAGGTTGGTACAGCCCTCGCGGTCTTCAAGAGCTTTTGATCATGGACTCAAAAGCCGCAGACGAAAAGTTGAAGACCGAAAGCTTTGACTACGGAATAACCCTTAGAGATTATCAACAGACAGCCATTCGAAGTACTGAAGCCGCCATTGAGCAGGGTAGGCGCGAGATGCTTCTTGCTATGGCAACCGGAACAGGCAAAACCGCAACTTGTATTTCGCTTGTCTACAGATTGCTTAAAACTAATCGGTTTAAACGCATCTTGTTCCTTGTAGATCGATCCGCATTAGGCAATCAAACCCACGATGCCTTCAACAACATACAGATGGAGCAATTGCAAAAGTTCTCAGCCATCTATGATGTTAAGGGTCTTGATGACAAAGAAATTGATGACTCTACGCGCGTACATATCGCAACTGTGCAGAGCATGGTGAAGCGCCTGATGTATTCAGAAGATGACACAACGGTTCCAACAGTTGACCAGTATGACGCCATTGTTATTGATGAGTGTCACCGTGGCTACCTACTTGATAAAGAACTCAGTGAGCATGAGTTATCTTTTCGTGATGAAGCAGACTACATTTCGAAATACAGAAGGGTTCTTGAGCATTTTGATGCCATCAAGATTGGCCTGACGGCCACACCAGCCTTACACACAACTGAGATTTTTGGTGAACCAATCTACACCTACTCCTACAGAGAGGCTGTTATTGATGGTTGGCTGATAGATCACGAGCCACCTGTTCAAATCAAAACCAAATTGTCCGAAAGTGGCATTAAATGGAAAGATGGCGAAAGTGTCGAGTTCCTCAACACCAAGACAGGGGAAATTGATCTATTCCATCTTAAGGATGAGCTTGGTTTTGAAATTCAGAGTTTCAACAAACAAGTAATCACCGAACCTTTCAACAAAACAGTCTGTGAAGCACTGGTTGGCCTGACAGGAGATATTGCCAACCCGATTGATCCAATGAGTGATGAAAAGACACTCATCTTCTGTGCGACAGATAGCCACGCTGATATCGTTGTGAAATCTATGAAAGATGCCTTCACGGCTGCGGGTTATTCCGTTGATGACGACATGGTCATGAAAATCACAGGTGCGAGCGACAAGCCACAGCAACTAATTCGTCGTTTTAGAAACGAAACTCTTCCTAAAGTCGCGGTAACAGTTGACCTTCTCACCACAGGTATCGACATTCCGAGCATTTGCAATCTTGTCTTTATCCGCCGTGTAAATAGTCGAATTCTCTATGACCAGATGCTTGGACGTGCCACAAGGCGATGTGATGAAATTGGTAAAGAGTTTTTCAAGGTATTCGATGCCGTTGGTCTGTATGACACACTACAGAACATCACAAACATGAAGCCAGTTTCTGTGAATTCCAGCATATCTTTCCAACAGCTTGTCAAAGAAATCATCAATGTCGATGATGAGGAAACCCAGCAAGGTCTTAAAGACCAATTCATAGCAAAATTGCATCGAACTCAACGGCGATACAGTCAAGAAACGAACGATAGCATCGACAATGCTGCTGGTGTATCGGTGAGTGAAATTGCTCCCCTTTTGCAACAACAATCCATTGCACAAACCACTGAATGGTTCAAAACTCGACCAACTCTAGCTTCAGTCCTTGACTATACGGGAGATGGTCCGCCCCCAAGGGTCGCTATATCAGAACACGAAGATGAACTTCTCTCTACTGACACAGGGTATGGTGAGGGAGAAAAACCAGAAGATTTTCTAGATGGTTTTATTCAGTTTATTAAGGCAAACGAAAATAAAATCGAAGCCCTCAAGATTGTAACTCAGCGCCCCCGCGAACTAACACGCCAGCATCTGAAAGATTTAAAACGACTACTCGAAGAGCACCACTTCAGAGAAGCAGACCTACGTGCTGCATGGAGAGCTTCGACTAACGAAGATATTGCAGCTTCTATTATTGGCTATGTACGACAAGCCTCCCTTGGAGATCCACTTATACCCTACTCTGAGCGTGTGGCAGCCGCAACTAAGGAGATCACTTTGAAAGGCGACTGGACGCCCTTACAGCGCAAGTGGTTGGATCGTATCGCCCTTCAATTGCAGAATGAAAAGAATGTCCCTGTCATTGACCCTGAAACTCTTAACCAAGGCTCATTTGCGGCGCAGGGTGGTTTTAGGCGGATTGACAAGGTGTTTGACGGAAGATTGGAGAACATCCTTGAGGACATCAATGAGGCAGTTTGGAGGAACACAGCATGAGTAAGACTGAAGGTCTTGTCGAGATTTATGAAAGACGTTGTCTCGAAATAGGGGAACAAATCGATCAAATGTCCAACGACTTGAAGGCACTTGAGAAATACAAGATAAGCGCAGATGGCGCAAAGAAGTTGGAGGACGCTATTCTCAATTTGGCTAAACATTCAGATGAACTACGAGAGGCCATCAAAGTCCATAGAGAGCACTGATGACACAGGTATCATTCTTTCAGCGCTATTCTCAGCGTGAAAATCACGTTACTAACAACACTTTGCTATTGCTTAAGTATTTCTATGAGTATGACACTAGAAAACTCCAAAGCACTTTAACGGAACTTTTAGAAAACGAACTACCGATAGGTCTATCATTTGGCCAACAAGTAAGACAGGAAGGTAGCGTTCCTGATGGTTTAATTATGCAGAGAGGCTTTCAAATTTTAATTGAGGCAAAACTCGATGCTAATCTCACTTCCGAGCAAGTGGTCGCACATGTCAAAGGTGCTAAAAAGCAAAATGATGTAGACACTGTTATGCTCGGATTAACTAGCTCACCACCTTCCAAAGGCACCATTGAAAAAATTGAAGAACAGTTGAAGCATACTGCCAATACCATTTTCAGGGCTATCACATATACAGATCTGATTGAGGCTCTGAGAAACGCATGTGATCCGCACGAAAATCGTTTACTAGCAATTGTCGATGACTATTCTTCTTTTCTCGCGTTAGAGGGCTTATTATTTAATCCCGACGATAGGCTTTTTGCTGTCCCTTGCGGTCAATCACATAAGGAAAACAAGAAGTATGGAGTCTATTATGAACCGACTACACGCCCTCCCCAATTAGACTGCGGATTTCTTGGTATATACCACCACAAGAGTATTAGGGCTTTAGGGAAAATACAAGCAGTCGTCGAAGCAGAAGAAACGTCAGATGGACTGGTACTTAGCATTCTCAAGAGTACAAACATCGATCTCGAAAAATTAAAAACAAAAGTACAGCAAGTAATCAACGAAACTTCATATTATGACTTAGCGAGCACCCCACATAGGTACTACTTCACTGAAAGCGTTGAAAAGACTAATTTTGCAAAAATCTCCAAAGGTGGTATGCGAGGTAAAAGGACATTTTCTCTGTCAGAATTTTCTGGTGGTAAAATTCCGAATGATGCAAGAGAACTTTCTCAGATTTTGAGAGAAAAGAGTTTCGAGTAAAGTAAATGACCATCACACATGACATCGTCCAGAAGCTCTGGAACCTTTGTAATCACCTGAAGCATGATGGGGTGACGTATCATCAGTATGTGACTGAGCTGACCTATCTGCTGTTCCTCAAGATGATGCGAGAGGTGGAAAAGGAAGATCAGTTGCCAGAGGGATATCGTTGGGGAGATCTGACATCCAAGAACGGTGTTGAACTTCTGGATTTTTACCGTTTGATGCTCATCCATCTCGGATCTCACGGTTCATCCCGTGTGCAGGAGATCTATGCTGGCGCGGGCACTATTATCAAAAAGCCGAAGACGCTCACTGACCTCGTCACTGAACTTGATAAGCTGGACTGGTATTCTGCCCGTCAGGAAGGTTTAGGCGATCTCTATGAGGGCTTGCTTGAAAAGAATGCGGGAGAGACTAAGTCTGGTGCAGGTCAGTATTTCACGCCACGCCCCCTAATCAACTGCATGGTTCAATTAATGAAACCTCAAGCAGGTGAGGTTATTCAAGACCCTGCTGCAGGTACAGGTGGCTTCCTCATTGCAGCAGACAACTATATCAAAGAAAAAACCGACCAGCTGTTCACCCTTTCAGAAGCAGAAGGTAACTTCCAGCGCAAACAAGCCTTCTGCGGATTAGAACATGTACAGGACACCCACCGTCTAAGTTTGATGAACATGATGCTGCATGGGATTGAAAGCGGTGTGGCTTATGGTGATACATTGTCGCCTGATGGCGCAAACCTTCCCAAATCAGATGTTATGCTGACCAATCCGCCTTTTGGCTCCTCTGGTGCTGGTGGCCTTCCAACACGGGACGATTTCACGTTTGAAACGGCGAATAAGCAGCTTTGTTTTCTACAGCATATTTATCGCGGTCTGAAGGCTGGTGGACGAGCAGCAGTTGTCTTGCCTGACAACGTTCTGTTTGAAGATAACAAAGGCAAAGAAATCCGTCAGGATTTGATGGACAAATGCAAGCTCCACACCATCCTTAGATTGCCTACAGGAATCTTCTATGCTCAAGGCGTGAAGACTAATGTCCTGTTCTTCACACGGGGAAAAACGGACAAGGGCAATACTGAAAATATCTGGGTGTACGATATGCGTACGAACATGCCCAAGTTCGGCAAACGCACCCCACTGACGGAAGCTCATTTCACACAATTTGTGAAGGTGTTTGGTGAGGATGTACACGGCACTAGCCCACGCAAAGAGGCTGACGATACTGAAGAACGATGGAAGTGTTTCTCTCGCGAAGATATCGAGAAACGTGGCGACAATCTTGATATCTCTTGGCTAAAAGATGAAAGCGCAAGCAGTGTTGAGGATCTTGACGAACCAGACGTTATTGCAGCCCGTATAATGAACCACTTGCGCACTGCATTAGGTGAGATGGAAGCGCTTAGTGAGATGCTTGATGAAGATCAAAATAAAGTCGAGGCGGCAGAGTAACCAATGGCATCAAGTGAAGATCAGAATATAGGCCGCACCATTCAACTATATCTTGTTGACGGGACACCTGATGGCCTCTCCATTGCGTCTATCTACGGCTGGACAGGTTCGATCATAGTCGCTCGTAACAGCACTCTCCCACAGCTCCTAAGGCGTCCAGAGGCCAACCGTACAGGCGTTTACCTGCTTTATGGCCCTGACCCAGAGAACGAACTGAAAGAACGCGTTTATGTGGGAGAAGCTGATGATATTAAACAGCGTTTGCCAAACTCTGTCCGTGATCGTGGCTTCTGGGAACTCGCCGCTATTATCACCACTAGTGATGAAAGCCTGACCAAAGCACATGTACGTTATTTGGAAGCCGAACTTATGCGTCTTGTAAGTGAAGCTGACAGAGTAACACTCGACAACTCTCAAACTCCAGGCACTGAACGTCGTTACTTGCCCGAAGCCGACAAAGCCAACATGACTGGTTTTTTGAAAAATATTGAAACCATCCTGCCCGTCGTCGGTTTTGGCATGTTGAAACCCAAGGCAAAAGCGGCAACTTCACCAGCAAAAACACAACCCGTTTTTGAGATCGATCATAGAAGCGGCATTAAAGCTACCATGATAGAGGTCAGTGGAGAATATCTTGTACAAGCCAGTTCTCTTGCAGCAAAAGATGCCGGCAATAAGCAGAACTCATATGACCATCTTCGCCAAAAGCTGATTGATGGTGGAGTATTAGCAGATGCGGGAGGTTTTTTCCGGTTTAGTGAAGCCACCTCATTCAAAAGCCCCTCTGCCGCCGCAGCTGTTATCCTTGACCGCAATGCTAATGGTCGAACCGAATGGAAGCTAAAAGGGACAAAGCGCACCTACGATGAATGGCAATCTGAGCAAGCGGAGACAGTGGAATGAGCATACAAATACCCACTGGCTGGAGCATTGAGGAGTTTGGTGAGTTAAGTACTCAAAAAACATCCAACATAGATCCGTCTAAATTTCCCGAAGAAGATTTTGAGCTTTGGAGTGTCCCTAATTTTCCTTCAGGAAAGCCAGAGTTTGTTAAAGGTTTTGAAATCAAATCAAACAAGCAAGTAGTAAAATCAGGAGATGTATTAGTTTGCAAAATTAACCCGAGGATCAACAGAGTTTGGGTAGTGCAACCACATACTAAAAATAGGCAACTAGCATCAACGGAATGGATTGTAATCAGGAACCCCTCTATCCAACCAGATTTCTTAAAGTACTTCTTCACAAGCCCAAAATTCAGAACTGGTATATGCTCCGATGTTTCTGGTGTAGGGGGTTCATTAACAAGAGCACGACCGAAAACCATAGCAAAACTGTTGTCTC
Organism: Sneathiella sp. P13V-1; assembly: GCF_015143595.1. NCBI lineage: Bacteria > Pseudomonadati > Pseudomonadota > Alphaproteobacteria > Sneathiellales > Sneathiellaceae > Sneathiella > Sneathiella sp. P13V-1. The sequence continues at coordinate 41,117 of NZ_WYEU01000001.1, forward strand.
CGATAGCACCGCTTAACGAGCAGAGGCGGATTGTGGAGAAGGTTGATGCGTTGATGGAGAAGTCTGGGGCGGCGAAGGAGGCGTTGGATGCCATTCCAGCTCTGCTTGATCAATACCGTCAATCCGTCCTCGCCGCCGCCTTCCGTGGTGACCTAACCAAAGACTGGCGCGAACAAAACCCAAACATTGAACCTGCCTCTGTGCTACTGGACCGCATCCGCACCGAACGCCGCCAGTGCTGGGAAGAATCCGAACTCGTCAAAATACGGGCCAAAGGCAAAGAACCAAAGAATGATAAGTGGAAAGAGAAGTATAAGGAACCTCTTACGTTACTTGACGGACATTTCTTGAAGGTGCCAAAAAACTGGGAGGTGACTACCCCCGACCTCATTTGTGAGCAGATTGTGGATTGCTCACATGCTACTGCAAAATACACAGATACTGGTATTCCAATCGTCAGAACAACGGAATTTCGCCTAGGTAAACTAGATCTTCAAAAAGTAAAGCGCGTCTCAAGAGAGACCTTTGAGAAAAGAGTATTAAGACTTAAACCGAGAGCAAATGACATACTTTACAGCCGAGAAGGTGGAATATTTGGTATCGCCTGTATAGTGCCAAACGTTGAGCTTTGCATGGGACAACGTATGATGCTTTTCAGAGCCAACACAAACGCAATTCTTCCAAGTTTTCTTTTGTGGATGTTAAACTCACCCGCCTTTTTCAACCAAGCAGCTAGCAAAGTTACGGGTTCGGCATCCCCTCATGTCAATGTCGGTGATATAAAGCGATTTGCGATTGCATTGCCCCCGATTGAAGAACAAGAAAAAATCGTCAATTTGATCACTGCATCTCTCGAGAAGATTGAAGAAGTTAGCCAACACCTAGAATTGTTGAATAAGTCAAAGGCCGAACTCAATCAATCAATCCTGGCCAAAGCCTTTCGTGGGGAACTTGTCCCTCAAGATCCAACTGACGAACCAGCAGCAGTTCTTCTGAAGCGCATACAGGTGGAACGCGAAGTAACCGCTAAGAGCAAGCCCAAGAGAACACGGCAGAAAAAGACCGCCTAACTTTTTTCGTTGGGAATTTCTGAAAGGGTATTAATGCGTTCATGAGACGCTTCATTCCCCCGTGGGGTAGGTACCTAGGAAAATCTTCTTCAGAGATCCAGCGCCAGCTTCATTATCAGCGACTAAATCACAGCGTTACGTTTAACCAAGCTCTGACGTAACACCCACAAGCAGCCTCAACACTGTTACAAATAAATCAGTTTGACAATATGTAACATAAAACGTTACATAGTATTAAATTTAAACGTAACACAAATGAAGTTGAAGGGATCACTATGTTGATTGGCTATGCGCGTACCAGCACCTTGGAACAAGAAGCAGGACTCGCTGCTCAAATCGCTGAGCTAGAAGCATTGGGTGTGGAGCGTATATATAAAGAGCAGGTTAGTGCTACTTCCAAACGACCTGAACTTCAATCTGCACTCGACTATCTGCGCGATGGCGACACGCTTGTTGTCACAAAATTGGATCGCCTTGCTCGAAGCGTTAAGCATCTGGGAGAAATCGTTGAAGTCATTGAATCTCAGGAAGCTCACCTCCGTATTCTTAACTTAGGGATCGACACAAGTGACCCAACAGGAAAACTTGTCCTTAATCTACTTGGCTCCGTTGCACAGTTTGAAAGAGAGATGATGCTAGAGCGACAGCGCGAAGGCATCGCGAAAGCACAAGCTGAAGGTAAATATAAAGGTCGCCCTGCGATGATTGATAAAGAGCAAATCATCCAGCGCCATTCAACAGGGGAAAGCCCAACAGCTATTGCAAGAGATATGGGAATAAGTCGCACAGCAATATACAGGGCTTTAGGGCGCGTCAAAGACAAGCGAACTGACACATAATTAATCACATATTTTATATGTATAATTAGTTGTTCCACTAGATAAGTACGATAAACTATACAGTTCGCCGTGCTTTTCTTTTGGTATCTGTTTTCTCGACCAAGCGACTTTCAATAAGACAAGAATTTGCGTTCACGATGGGATGAGATTTAGAAACACCCACTACGCTGGTGGTTCACATCGTTCTCAGATTTGGCGGAAACCCGTTCAATTCCGCAAGCCTCTCAACCCCGCTGGAAACCTCAACAAAACTGCCATTTCAATAAAAGTTGCAGCAGTAGCTTTATCTCGCAAAAAATTTTCAAATTTCTTTTTTTCGAATTTTTCGAAGTTCGATCGCCGAAAAGCGAGATGGCATTCTGGGATCAATACACGATCCCTCACTTCTCATTAATGCAACAAAACAGAAAAGGCACTCTTTCAAAAGAGTGAGGTCTAGTCATGAACGAAATAAATCCAAACATTTTAACTACTGTCACTCGCGAAGATGTTAAGCGCCTAAAAGAAGCGCGACACGTCAACTTTCATCGTATTCCTGTAAGTGAGACGGCCCACGAGTTTTCCATTTTCATGTGGGAAGCAATCCAATCTCGTCTTTATGAGAAAAATGAGAAAGCCCTCCAATGGACACTAAAAAGAGAGGAAAAGTTCTGGAAAACCATTGATTCAATTATTTGCGACCTAGCGTATCAACATTTACTTGGTGAAGGAGAGTTTCTGTACATGTCACTACGATCCTCTGCCTACAAAGCGTCACGATATCAACTACAAAACGTGAGCTACACGGCCGTCAAAGATGCCTTTGACATCTTGCTTTCAAACGATCTGCAAATGATTGAGGCAAAATTTGGCTACCAAGGAGGTAAGGGATACAGCGGACGTTCAACGCGCATTCGACCAAGCGATCGACTGAGCAAAATCATCGACTTCTTTGGCCTTACGCTTTCTGACTTTGGTGAAGCAGATAACAAAGAAACAATTGTCCTACGTGATGAAAAAGAGAACCCCACAAGTCTAGCGAAACTGACTGAATACGAAGATACTCCCACAACAATCCGCATGAGACAGGAGATGACACTTATCAACGACTTCATTGGTAGTTTGGATGTCACTTGTCCTCACCAACATGACCCCAACGCAACCGACCTAGTTCGAATTTTCAACAACTCTGATTTCAACCTAGGAGGAAGGCTTTACCGTGGATGGTGGCAGACAATGCCATATAGGGAACGAGTAAATATCGAGATCAACGGCATGGAGACAGTGGAGCTAGATTTCTGTGAGCTGCATCCGACAATGCTATACGCAGAGGTAAAAGATGCTCAACTGCCCAAAAGTGCCTATGAGATCGATGATATGAGCAGAAAGGAGGCGAAGGTACTTTTCAACGCAATGCTGAACGCTAAACGGGAGCTATCCAACTGGCCAAAGGATTTAGAAGGAGAATCCATGAAGATGAGCCTTGAACAAGCTCAAACGACAATTAAGTCCCACCATTCCGGTATTGGCTCCTTCTTCCATTCAGGTAAAGGCTTGGAGTTACAACGTAACGATAGCGACTTGATTGTTGCAACCATCCTAGACCTGATGCGCAGAGGTATCCCCGCTCTTCCAATACATGACTCCCTCATTGTACCAGAGCTTTATGCTGACGAAGTAGAAGAGGTGATGAAAAAGTGGTTCTTACGCCTATCTGGGGCTGAAGTGGAAGTAAAACTGGCTGCTTAGGCTAACGCCTGAGGATGATTTTATCTAGTGACTACCTATCTTGATTACCTATAGGAGCTAATAGATCTCCTCCTCCCCTCCCCTTCCCTCCCATGTCCGGAAAAAAAATAAATTCACGCCTTCTGGACCTCAAAACAACACTAACTCACGACGATCAAGCAGATGAGCATTCGGTTCGCATGTAATCCATGCGGAGTGCATTAGCTCGTCTGCAGAAAGGAATATTATGACTATAACTATTCACATAAACGGCTCATGCCTTGGGAATCCAGGGCCAGGAGGATGGGCTGCCATTCTTCAAAAGGAAGCAAAGAAAAAAAGCATTCAGGGTTTATCAAACTATACCACGAACAACAGAATGGAGTTGGCAGCAGCAATCAAAGCTCTTGAGCACATAAAGCAACATAATGAAGTTCTTATACACACAAACAATAGATATGTAGTTGATGGTATTACGTTATGGATAAAAAACTGGAAGCAAAACGGCTGGACAACAGCGAATAAGAAACCTGTGGAGAATGCTGATCTCTGGCAACGACTTCTACAAGCGACAGAGAAGCACACAGTTGAATGGAAATGGGCTAGAGCCGCTAGAGCAAGTTACAGCGGTGACGAGGTTGATCGTCTTGCCACAACACAAGCAGAAAAAGCCGAGTTGTACAGGTTATCCACCCCATTCGACATTGCTGATCGTAGTTTTCACGAATTCTTCCCAAGTAAGTAAACAAGTGCTGAAATGAATGACATTATGACGCGAGTAGAAGCTGCCGAATATCTCAGGATTTCCATTCGACAGTTAGATCGCCTGTCAATTCCTCGGCATTATGTGGGCCGCTTACCAAGATTTCTAAAAGAAGATCTTAAAGAGTTCATTCACAAAAGTAGGACTTTTCCCTCGAGGTTCACATTGAATGGGCAAGCAATTCAACCTGATCACTCACTTGAACACTCCAAAATCAAACACAGCAATATTAAGCTATCAACGAAGGAGAAACTAAACGCATTACTCTCTCACTGATCCAATACATTAACGGCGTCATCTAAAGCACTCGGAGCTAGATGGGCGTATTTGAGTGTCATCTGAATACTTGAATGCCCCATCAGCTCCTGAACTTGCTTAAGACCAACATCACGCATTACTAGACGGCTGGCAAATGTGTGCCTCAAATCATGGAATACAAAATTCTCAATGCCAGCATCTGAAACAGCTTTTTCCCAAGCCCTTTTCATGTCCCCAATTGGACCGCCATGAAGTGCGCGAAACACATGGCTATCGTCCCCCTCTTTATGGGCGGCAAGGCGTACTATTAATTCCACAATGGTTTTGCTTGCTGGTATTCGATAGGGCTTCCTTGATTTGGGTTTGGGAATACGAACTGCAGTTGGCTTTTCATTACTCCATATGACATCTCTCCATTTGAAATCCAAGATGTCTTGTTTTCTGGCTCCGGTATGCAGTGCAAAGGTAACAACATCCTTTAACCAATCTGGCAACACAGACATCAACGACTTCTCTTCATCATCAGACAAATACCTGACCCTTGTATCGCTATCCTGAAGTTTAGGAAACTGTGGCAAGGTATAACTTGGGCATATTTCTTTCGCTCTGTTTAATACCGCTTTAAGGTCATTCATTTCCCTCTTCACCGTACTAATAGCAACCCCTTTCTTCTCACCTTCTCCCCCCAACCTCTTATTCACGTATTGCGCCAACATGGGAGCGTTAATTGCGTCTATTGGTGTGTCTGCTCCAATGTGAGAAATGAACCTCTCATGGTTTGCCTGATCCCTAGCCACAGCTCCTTTACTTCTTTGAGAGGATGTTTGACGGAGTTTCAAATAGTATTCAACCGCGTCCCAATATGTTGGTATTTGCACACTGCCGAACTTCTTGTGCCGCTCACGCATTTCAGCTTTGAATTCTTCTTCAACTCGTTGTGCCTTGCGCTTGCTAGTTTCACCTGTGGAACGCTTTACGCGCTGGCCCAGCAATTCAAAGTCCATCACATAGGTCTTTGCACCTTTTGGAAGGTATACAGTCATGATTATTTCCCCACGAAAATCCCCACGAATTACCCATACAGATAAACTCGCGGATCCAGTTTAAATCAATTAATTTATGATTTTCAAGGGTTTGAATGGTGCCGCCGGAGAGAATTGAACTCTCGGCCTCTCCCTTACCAAGGGAGTGCTCTACCACTGAGCTACGGCGGCAGCGTGTGCTGTGTAGACGGCGGAATATAGAAGGTTTTCTTTTCATGTCAAAGAAAATCTGCCGCAAAATCACGCAAAAAACGGACGTATTTCAAGCGCCGCTTATTTGATCTAAATTATGCCAATACTTGTTATTTTCATCCATTCAGGATAGTGAGTTTTCTGGTGAAGAGTTAGAAAGCTAAGCGGGATGATTTAATGGCTGAAGACAGCAAAAAATCAGGTAAGGAAAAAGCACGCGAAGAGAAGGCGGATCGTCTGTCAGATGCTTTGCGGGAAAATCTTCGAAAGCGCAAACAGCTGCAACGAGATCGCGGCGCGGGCGCGCCTGACGCCATAAAGAATAAAAACCGCCTTACGGATTGAGTGTTTTCAAGCCTGCCCAAGGTTACACTTGGCCCTTCGCCAAACAATCTGTAATATGCCCCAAACTTGATTAATGGGAGAGTAACACGCATGGCCATCCTATCCGATAAGTGGATCAGATCTGCCGCACAAGAACAGAACATGATTGAGCCGTTTGTGGAAAGCCAGAAACGCGAAGGCATGATCTCTTACGGGCTGTCATCATATGGTTATGACGCACGTGTGTCGGATGAGTTCAAGATCTTCACTAACGTTGATTCGGCCACTGTTGACCCCAAAGCCTTCTCTAACGACAGTTTTGTAGATCGCAAAACGGATGTCTGCGTCATTCCGCCAAACTCATTTGCGCTGGCCCGCACCGTTGAGTATTTCCGCATCCCCCGCGATGTGCTGGTGATCTGCCTTGGTAAATCCACCTATGCCCGCTGCGGTATTATTGTGAACGTAACCCCGCTTGAGCCTGAGTGGGAAGGGCACGTAACCCTTGAATTTTCAAACACAACACCACTTCCGGCGAAGATCTACGCCAATGAAGGGGCGTGTCAGTTCCTGTTCCTGAAAGGGAACGAGCCATGTGAGACATCTTATAAAGATCGCTCCGGCAAATATATGGGGCAAGAAGGCGTTACACTGCCGCGGCTGTAATCGGCCCCATCCTTGCCATAATCAACAGGCAGTAACACGAGGCGCTTTCTTGCATAGCGCCTCTTTTGCTTTTAAAACCTGGGATGATATCCCGAGACCACAGGACATTATTTAAGTATGGACAGCATTCGCATCCGGGGCGGCAAGCCTCTTTACGGTAAAATTGAAATCAGTGGCGCGAAAAACGCCGCCTTGCCGCTTATGGTCGCCTCATTGCTTACAGAAGAAACTGTTACGCTTCATAATCTGCCCCATGTGGCAGACATTACCATGCTGATTAATCTGCTGTGTCAGCATGGCGTGAAAGCCCATTTGAACGGTGAAGGCAATGGCAACGGAAACTCCAACGGTCGTGCAGTGAGCCTGACCGCAAAGGAAATTACCAATACGGTTGCCCCATACGAAATCGTCCGGAAAATGCGCGCTGGCGCGTTGGTTCTCGGCCCCTTGCTTGCCCGCGAAGGCAAAGCAAAGGTTTCCCTGCCCGGCGGCTGCGCCATTGGCACGCGCCCCATGAACCTTCATGTGGATGGCCTTGAAGCCATGGGTGCCAAGATCGAGATTGAAGCGGGTTACATGGTTGCCCACGCCCCAGAAGGTTTGAAAGGCGCGGAAATTCGCTTTGATACGGTCTCTGTTGGTGCAACAGAAGATCTGCTGATGGCGGCCGCTTTGGCGGACGGCGTTACTGTTCTTGAAAATGCCGCGCGGGAGCCGGAAATTACGGACCTTATCCACCTGCTGCAAGCGATGGGTGCAGATATCAAAGGCGAAGGCACAGACCGCCTTGTGATCACAGGTAAAGAAAAACTCCATGGGGCGGACTATACAGTTATGCCTGACCGGATCGAAACCGGAACCTACGCCATGGCCGTCGGGATTACGGGCGGCAAGGTTGAGCTGACGAATACCCGCGCCGACCTGATCGAGGCCGTCATTGAAGTGATGGAAGAGGCTGGCCTTACCATTGAACGCACGGAAGATGGGATGATTGTCAGCCGCGATCCGGAGACCCCTATTCAAGGCGTGGATGTGCAAACGCAGCCATACCCTGGATACCCCACGGATATGCAGGCGCAATTTATGGCTCTCATGGCGGCATCCAATGGCGCGTCCATGATTACCGAAACGATTTTTGAAAACCGCTTCATGCATGTGCCCGAGCTTTCACGCCTTGGCGCTAATATCAATGTTCATGGCAGATCTGCTATGGTACGAGGCACGAAAGAGCTCGCGGGTGCCCCCGTTATGGCGACCGATCTTCGCGCCTCTGTCTCATTGGTGCTTGCCGGATTGGCCGCGAGCGGAGAGACTTTAATTAACCGGGTTTATCACCTCGACCGGGGGTATGAACGTTTGGAAGAGAAATTGGCTGCTTGTGGCGCGGATATTCAGCGGGTACAAGGGGAAGCCTAACAAAATGAACAGGAACAGATTATGGGTGACGGATTAAAGCTGAAAGCCATGGAAGCGGATGAGGTCAATATCCTGTCCGCGGCAATGGAAGGCGCTATTACCAGTCCGGGAGAGATCAGTTATTCTCCGAAGGGCCGTCATTTCACCATGACCTGTTCCCGCTTCATGTGGGAAGATCAAGAAACTTCCAATCAGAGAATTCGTTCAGGATTGTTTATCTCCGACATCCTTGCCGCGAAGCGGCAGAATGTTCCTGAAAAGCCTGAAACGGCAATGGAGTTGCTGTCTATCGAGGCGGTTGCAGGTGACGATGGCTTGGCTGACCTGACCCTTACCTTTGCCGGAAATTGCACCATCGCCCTTTCCGTTGAATGTGTGGATATGACCCTCACAGATGTTGGGGATGCCTGGAAAACAGACGCGGTGCCGCATCATGACCTGGAAAAAGAACAGTCATAAACCGAATTCCTATTTATTTTTTTGAAACATAACCTGATATAAGAACCATACGGTTACAGGAAACGGAGCAAACAAGTGTCCTCCACTGAAGAGTTGGTTATTGCCCTGCCAAAAGGGCGAATTTTGAAAGAGGTGATGCCCCTCGTGCGTAGCGTGGGTATTGAGCCGGAACCTGCCTTTGACGACCCGGACAGTCGTCTTTTGCATTTCAAAACCAACCATCCGAACATTTCCATCATCCGCGTGAGATCTTTCGACGTAGCAACTTTTGTTGCCTTCGGCGCGGCACATCTGGGTGTTGCAGGCAATGATGTTCTGTTGGAGCATAATTATTCTGAAATTTATGCCCCGCTGGATCTGGACATTGGGCATTGTTATCTGGCGATCGCACAGCCAAAAGATCTGCAAGATGACAAGGATCCAAACCGCTGGAGCCATGTTCGCATTGCCACTAAATATCCAAACCTGACACATCAACATTTTGCTTCCCAAGGGATTCAGGCGGAATGTATCAAGCTGTCCGGTGCTATGGAATTGGCACCCGGCCTTGGTCTTTGTCGCCGCATAGTTGATCTGGTGTCTTCCGGTGCCACTTTGAAAGCAAACGGTCTTGTTGAAGTTGAGAAAATCCTCGACATCACGTCACGTCTTGTTGTGAACCGTGCGGCCCTTAAAACCCGTCCGGTTGAGATGAACGGCTGGATCGAGAAATTTACGGAGGCTGTCAATGACCGCCTGGCTTAAAATTACCGATGCGGATTTTGAAGAACGGTTTCTGGAAGTCCTGGGTCAGAAGCGTGAGACAGATGCGGATGTAAACGACACCGTAGCTGCGATCCTCGCGGATGTACGAAGCCGCGGCGACGAAGCGGTCGTGGAATATACCAACCGCTTTGATCGACTGACGCTAAGTGGCGGGTCGGATCTCAAAATCTCCTCTGAAGAAATTGAAGCGGCAAAAGCTTCATGTGACGCGGCTACGTTGGGCGCTCTGTCTATCGCGGCGGATCGCATCAAAAGTTACCACGAGAAACAAAAGCCAGAGGATCTTCGCTATACAGATGCCGATGGTATTGAGCTTGGATACCGCTGGACTGCGATCGAGGAAGTTGGCCTTTATGTACCTGGTGGCCTTGCTACTTACCCATCGTCCGTTCTGATGAACGCTATCCCGGCGAAAGTTGCGGGTGCCAGCCGTCTTGTGATGGTTGTTCCCACACCAGATGGAAACATTAATCCACTCGTTCTGGCGGCGGCCGATCTGTGTGGAGTAGATGAGGTTTACCGCATCGGTGGCGCGCAAGCTGTGGCTGCATTGGCTTACGGCACGGACACCATTGGCAAAGTGGATAAGATCGTTGGTCCCGGCAATGCCTTTGTGGCAACCGCCAAAAAGCAAGTGTTTGGGACTGTTGGCATTGACATGATTGCAGGCCCGTCTGAAATCATGGTTGTTGCAGATAATCAGAACGATCCGGCGTGGATTGCCGCTGATCTGTTGTCGCAGGCAGAACATGATCCGGTTGCCCAGAGCATTCTGATCACAGACGATGCCAATTACGCCAAATCAGTGGAAGATGCGGTTCAATCGCACCTGAAAACACTACCTCGCAGCGACATCGCGGGGGAGAGCTGGAAGAATTATGGTGTTGTAATTGTTGTGGACAATATGGATCAGGCACCAGCTCTTGTGGACCGTCTGGCACCTGAACATCTTGAACTATGCGTTTCTGATCCAGATGCGCTTAGTGAAAAGATCACCCATGCCGGCGCCATTTTCCTCGGCCGATATACGCCGGAAGCCATTGGGGATTATATCGCCGGCCCAAACCACGTTCTGCCAACCGCGAGAACAGCACGCTTTTCATCAGGTCTTTCCACACTGGACTTCATGAAGCGATCCTCTTTGATTAAGCTGGATGCGGAAGGATTGCAGAAAATTGGACCGCCTGCGGTAGATCTTGCCAATTCTGAAGGGCTGGGCGCGCACGCCTTGTCCATTGCCATACGGCTGAACATGCCCAAATAAAGGTAGAAAACCATGTCAGAAGAACGTCAGCGTATCGTCAACATAACCCTGGATGAGAAATCTGTGGTGCGGCGAAACGCTGACATCGAACACGAGCGTAAAGTGGCCGTGTTCGATCTTCTGGATGCAAATACTTTTACGCTAAAAGATCACCCGGATGCTGGCCCCTATTCACTACATTTGTCGATCGAAGACAACCGTCTGATTTTTGATATCCGCGCAGAAGATGACGCAACAGAGCTTGGCCGCGTGCCTTTACCTGTGATTTCATTTCGCCGGATCATCAAAGATTATTTCCAGATCTGCGAAAGCTATTTCGATGCGATTAAATCAGCGAGCCCTTCGAAAATTGAAGCCATTGATATGGGGCGGCGAGGACTTCACAATGAAGGCACCGAACAGCTTCTGGATCGCATTAAAGACAAGATCGACACGGATTTCGATACCGCACGTCGGCTATTTACCCTGATCTGCGTTCTCCATATCCGGGGCTAAGATGACTGGCCCAGCATTCAAAGAGACCCAACCGCACACAGGCACGGGGGGATAGACACATGTCCGCCGCCGCGCCAACAAGTGTCCTATTTGCCTGTACCCATAACAGTGTTCGCTCTCCCATGGCGGAAGCGATCATGAAAAGTCTTTATGGTACAAAAATCTATGTGCAAAGTGCAGGCGTTCGCGCGACGGAAATTGACGGTTTCACCATTGAGGTTATGGATGAAATCGGCCTTGATGTTGAAGATCATTACTCCAAAAACTTTGACGAACTTGAAGACAGCTCGTTCGATCTCATTATTTGCCTGTCCAAAGAAGCCAAAATGAAGGCTGATGAAATCACTCGAACCTGGGCGTGTGATGTGGAGCACTGGATCACTGTTGATCCCTCAGAGATTGAAGGTAACAGGGAAATGCGCCTCAATGCCTATCGAAACGTTCGCGATGATCTTTATCAAAAGATCAAGAGTCGTTTCGCAACTGCCCCTGCCCCTCTCGTCTGATTTATGATATAATTGCACCAAACGGACGTGATTTTGATGATTAAGTCCGCTCGCGGGATGCCAATTTCAAACAAAGGCTTGCTTTTTTGGCCGAGGCACCGCATTTTGCACCCACGTTTTAACTACTGAATATGGATATTCATGGCGAAAGAAGAACTTTTGGAATTTGAAGGCACCGTAACGGAACTTCTGCCAAACGCAATGTTCCGGGTAAAGCTGGAAAACGACCACGAAGTACTTGCACACACAGCTGGTAAAATGCGCAAACACCGCATTCGCGTACTGGCAGGTGACCGCGTAACTGTCGAAATGACACCATACGACCTTACAAAAGGTCGCATCACGTTCCGTTATAAATAACGGATAGTTGGGGTGGGCATCATCTGATGCCCCTTTATAAGTGCAGGTAACGAACTGGCAATGACGACCCCGATCCTGAACACCGAACTTGTGCTGGCCTCTGCGTCACCAAGGCGGCGTGAGCTTTTATCCCAGATCGGGATTACGCCAGATACCATTGACCCTGCCGACATCCCGGAAATACCAAATGCAGACGAACGTCCGCATCATTTCGCTTTGCGCCTTGCAAGTGAAAAAGCAGCACATGTTGCGTCTCGGCATCCCGGCAAGTTTATCCTTGCTGCGGATACTGTTGTTGCTGTCGGACGTCGGATACTTGGCAAAGCAGAAGATGAGCGAGAAGCTGTTAAGTACCTGAAACTTCTCTCAGGCAGAAAACATCAGGTTCACACAGGGTTTTCCCTCATCCGCCCAGACGGCAAGCAAATCGCCAAACGTGTCACCAGTGATGTCACCTTCAAACCCTTAGACGGTCACGATATTCGCCAATATATCAACTCAGGTGAATGGGAAGGCAAGGCAGGAGCGTATGCCATTCAAGGCCTCGGCAGTATGATGGTCCGGAAACTTCAAGGTTCCTATAGCAATGTGGTTGGCCTCCCTTTGTTTGAGGTTGCCGCTACCTTAAATGGGAACGGTTTTGACGTCTGGAAATTGGCGTTGGAAGACAAACAAAGCCCATGAGCTGCCGTCTCCTAATCGAAAAGGGTGTTTTCACCTCCCGCGCGGCCCTTCTTAAGGATGACATTCTTGATCGCTTTTTACTGGAAAATAACGCTCGGCCGTCTCTGGTTGGGGAAATTCGTCTTGGGCGGGTCGCTGCCCATCTAAACGGGATTGATGCCGCAATCATCTCTTTGGGGGACGGTCTGGATGGATTTCTTCGGGCACAAGACTGGCCCGGCCCCAAAAGCGATACCCCGTTTAGTCAGAAGCTGACAGAAGGATCCCTCCTTCCTGTTCAAGTCACTAAAGACCCAATTGATGATAAACCCTATCAGGTAACGGGGTATGTCACACTTGAAAATGAATATGTGATTTTGAAGCCTAAGTCTGACCGTATTCAATTTGCAAAAGCCTTTAAAGACCCGGCACAAAAAGCAGCAATTGAAACCATGCTTACGTCACACACCGCAGGTCTAACTCTTCGCTCTAAAGCGGCAACACTGACACCCGAAGACTTACTCCCTCACATCCAGAAGCTGGAGGCTGAGTGGCAAAAGATAGAAGACTTATCAGGCGCCATGCAAAAGGCTGGCGTCTTACGCACGAGTGCTTCTTTTAAGGATCGAGTTTCCAAAAAATGGGGGGCGCGTGCTGAGGAGATAGTCATCGCGCCACCTGCGGCTTCTCCCCTTTTTGCCTCTGAAGGCATTGATCACGAAGTAAAAGACCTCACTGAAACCAGAATTGATCTGACTGGTGGCGGTTTCCTGACCATTGAACCCACTGAAGCTTTGGTTGCCATTGATGTGAACTCTGCGGGGAGTGACACCTGGGCAGCAAAAGGAGCGCCGCAACAACAGGTAAATGAGGTGGCCGCCGTAGAGATTTCAAGGCAACTCCGCCTCCGCAATTTGTCAGGAATGATCCTCATCGATGTCGCCGGAATCCAAAGCAAAACTGAAGCAGGTAGCCTTGTAGAAATCTTAAGACGAGAAACCAAATCCGATGACGCTCATGTGGAGATCTTAGGTCCATCTCAGCTCGGCCTTATGCAATTGACCAGGCAACGGACATCTGCCCCTCTGCATCATATCCTTAAAAGTCCGGTCGCTGGCCCTGACACCCCATCTCTCCAGCGCCTGATGGATCTTGAAGACAGCATTTTGGATGCGGTCTCCCACTGGAAAACCCGACTGGTAAAGCTCAATACCGGTGCGCGCTTGGGGCGTTATCTGAAAGAAGCGAACGCGCTTACAGTAATTTATGAATGCCATCAGATTCAGTTAGATCTCACGGTTGTTGACAGCATGACGAAAGACCAGTTCCAAATAGATCTATGATTTATGGGCTGGCACTTTTGACTGCTTCGATTTAAGAATAGAGCATGACACCATCTTCAAAAAAATCAGAGGGGAAATGCCCTCAATGCGGCAAACCGGCCGAGCAGAAATTCAGGCCTTTCTGCTCCCAAAGATGTCAGCAGCTGGACCTTGGAAAGTGGCTCAATGAAAGCTATGCCATCCCCGGTGAGGAAGCCGCGCCCAGCTTTGATGACGATCCAGAATATTAGATTTATATCTGGCTGTTATGCTTGATCTCGGATGAAATCTCCGCTTAAAAAATTTTTTGTTTTTTTGCCTTTTGAGGTATGGACAGCCTGAGTTTTTTCTTCTATAAACCAGCTTCCTTTGAGGCACCAAGCCTCATCTGGATGCCCGGATAGCTCAGTTGGTAGAGCAGCGGATTGAAAATCCGCGTGTCGGTGGTTCGAATCCGCCTCCGGGCACCACTTATTCCCAGAAAATCCGAGTATTTCCAGTCACTTCACAGTGATGTGCTTTTGCATACCTGTGCGTTTTCCGCTTATGCACTCTTGTGCAGTTGAAAATGCAGTGGATTTTCTAACTGAATCCATTCAGAAAAACGCTAAAACACACTCTCCCAAAACTCTACAGGCCGTTTTGTCATTGTTATAATTGGTAAAGCGCAATGAACCGTTTCCACTGCTGCAAATGCTAAATTTATAAAGAAAAGCGAATTTTGTGCACAGCACCACCTCAAACAGTACAGCGCAAACTATTAAGGTTTTCGTCAAGGTATTCTTACGCGACACCGGCTCATTTTATTAATGCCAAATGTGCAAGATGTGCCCTCCCGCCACCTCGAAACTTAGCGCCGGTTAATCCTCAGGCATCAGAAACCTACGAACTAGAAGCACCAATTTCGTTGATGAAAAATATTGCCTGCCAAATTTTAGAAAATTTCTTATTTCCTCTAAGGTACAAGGCTTTAAGGTTTACATGATCCCTCAATCCAAATTGTCGTGTCGGTGAATTGGAAGATCAATTCACCTCATAACAGATGGCAATGCTATGGAATAGCTGAAATCAGTTTTTTTGTATAAGATTCTGAAGGCTGATTAAGCACAGTATGGACATCCCCGGATTCCACTATTTTGCCTCGATTCATGACTATGACACGATCACATAACAGCCGAACCACATTCAAATCATGCGATACAAAAATATAGCTCATCCCAAGTTGTTTCTTGAGGCGATCCAAAAGCTGTAGAATGACCGCTTGTACAGAAACATCCAAAGCAGATGTTGGTTCATCGAGAATAAGAAGAGAGGGATCAACTGCGATGGCGCGAGCGATGCCAACCCTGGCTTTTTGGCCACCGGAAAGCTGATGCGGAAAACGTGTGATCAAATGCGCAGGCAGACCAACCAATGCTGCAAGCTCTTCAACTTTTTTTTGCAAATTCTGGCGTTTACGCATACCTTTTAAGCGCTTCAAAGGCTCGGCAATTGAATCGTACGCTGTGTAGCGTGGATTGAGGCTTTCGGTTGCATCCTGAAAGACCAATTGAATGCTGGATCTTTGTGAAAGACGTGCAAATTGGTCCGCTCGGTAGGTGGTTATGTTCTCCCCTTTAAAAATAACATCACCAGACGTAGCATCCAACAGTCGCGCAAGAATACTGGAGGTCGTTGACTTACCACATCCGGATTCTCCAACCAGACCAAGGCTTTCCCCCTGGTTCAGGGTAAAGGATATTCCGTCAACAGCGCGAAAAGTTTCTGACTTTGTCCGTGTAGGATACTCCTTCACCAGGTCAATGACTTCCAACAAAGGACCGCTCAGTGGTGGCTTTTTGATGCATGTGGAATTTGTGATACGTTCAGCACCCTGATTGACGTCAGATATTTCTTCTGGAACAGCCGTCAGATCTTCAAGTTTTGACGTTGCCGTTGGCGATGCAGCAATCAGCTTTTTGGTATAGGCATGCTGGGGGTTATTAAAAAGATCACAAACATTGGCGGTTTCAACCACTTCCCCCTTTTTCATAACCGAAATTCGATCACAATAAAGTGCTGCCATTCCCAAATCATGGGTAATCAGGACGACCGACATTTGCCTCTCCGCCGTTAGTTCCTTGATCAAATCCATGGTGGCTTTTTGCGTAGTGACATCCAGACCGGTTGTTGGTTCATCCGCAATCAAAACCCGCGGATCACAGGCAAGTGCAATAGCAATCATAACACGTTGACACATCCCGCCTGAAAGCTCGAACGGATAGGACCAGTAACGTAATTCAGGCTCAACAATTTTCACCTTCTCTAACATGGCGATTGCTTTTTCTTTTGCATCACCGCGTGTCGCCTGCACATGTTGCAACAGAACATCTTCAATCTGTTTGCCGATGGGCCGGATGGGATTAAGGGCCGCACGCGGGTTTTGAAAAATCATAGAGATCTCCCGTCCCCGTAAGTCGCGTAAATCTCGTTCTTTCGCATCAATCAAAGGCATGCCATCGAATACAGCTGCCCCTTGCGTAACCTCACCGGCAGAGTCAAGAAGCCCCATAACCGTATAGGCTGTAACCGATTTACCGGATCCACTTTCTCCAACAATACCTAGAACCTCTCCCTTTTGTAAGTCGAGAGAGATATTA
The DNA here is from genome assembly GCF_015143595.1 of Sneathiella sp. P13V-1. Lineage (NCBI taxonomy): Bacteria > Pseudomonadati > Pseudomonadota > Alphaproteobacteria > Sneathiellales > Sneathiellaceae > Sneathiella > Sneathiella sp. P13V-1. Next base: position 57,868 of record NZ_WYEU01000001.1, read on the forward strand.
TTGAGCGCATCAACCACACCATTTCGGGTTTTAAACGCCACTGAGAGATTTTGAACAGACAGGAAAGACATGGCTCAGGTCCTTTTTTGTGGGTCAACAAGGTCTCTCAACCCATCCCCCATCAAGTTGAAACAAAAGACCGCCAGCATAAGTGCTGCACCTGGAAACAAAGCCAGCCACCATTCACCGGAAACAATATATGTGGCCCCTTCGGCTACCATAATGCCCCATTCAGCGTCTGGAGGCCGTACTCCCAGGCCAATAAAGGAAAGTCCAGCGGCATTCAGAATGGCCCACCCCATGTTCAACGACACTTGAACCATCATAGGAGGAAGGATATTTGGAAATAATTGCGTTGTAAGAATGCTCAAATCTGAGCTGCCGCACAGTCTGGCGGCTGCTACATAGCCGGCGTTTCGGCGCACGCTGATTTCGGCGCGGGCAACACGTGCGTAAAACGGCAGGTTAATGATTGCCGTAGCATAGATAATATTCTCAACTGAATTCCCCATGGCTGCTACGATACCCATGGCCAACACGAATAATGGAAAAGCCATAATTGTATCTGTCAGACGCCCAATAATTCGATCTGTCCATCCCCCCCAGAAACCCGCAGCACACCCCATAGCACTGCCGGCAAAGAAAGACAGGAATACCGCTGAAAGGGCGATCCCCAAATCCAATCGCGTTGCCACGATCACACGGCTCAGAACATCACGGCCCAAATGATCGGTACCAAACGGATGGGCCCAACTGGGTGGCTGAAGCGTGTTCGATGCATTTGTTGCCAAAGCGTCATAAGGCGCAATCAGACTGCCGAAAATTGCCATTAAAACCATCAACAAAAACAGGGAAAAGGATACAACCGTTACCGGGTTTTCCCCCATCACATACCGGAAATGGCCAAAGAAACGTTGCATGGTCATTCTCCTGTTCCAACACGTGGGTCAATGAGCGTGAGAAAAAGATCTATGATCAAATTGACCGCCACAAATAGCAGGGCCATAGACAAGACAAACCCCTGAACAGCGGCATAATCTGACGCCACTAACGCCTCTACAGCGAAAGATCCGATACCCGGCCAGGAGAACACTTTTTCCACCAGGACATTTGCGCCCAGCAAAAAGGAAAACACCATGCCAAGGGTCGTCAGAACGGGAAGAGACGCATTCTTAAAAGCATAGGCAAACAACACTGTTGAACGACGCAACCCATTGGCACGGGCCGTGCGGACATAATCGCTGGCCAAAGCCCCCAGCATGGCAGCTCGGGTCATTCGGGCGATGGGAGCGAGCGCAAAAAGGCAAAGTGTAAAGGCGGGTAAGATCAATTGTTTTATGGACGCAATAAAAACTTCCATATCACCATCAATCAACGCATCGACTGTATAAAAACCGGTGATATGTGGTGGCGATAGATAAAGAATATCAAGACGGCCGAGCGGAGAGGGTGACCAGCCGAGTAAGTAATAAAAAATATAAATCAAAAACAAGCCAGTAAAGAAAGTCGGCAAAGACACCCCAGCCGTTACCAAAACCCGGCATAAATGATCAATCCAGCTTCCTAGCCGCGTTGCAGCAAGAACGCCAAGTGGAACAGCAATCGCAATAGCAAGTCCCAAACCTATCAAGGTAAGTTCTAAAGAGGCCGGCAGTCTTTTCATCAACTCTTCAGCAACTGGAACACCAGTGCTAAGTGACATGCCCATCTCACCTTGCAAAAGGTTACCAACATAAATGAAGAATTGTTCTATCCAACTGCGATCCAGGCCCAAGGCAACACGCACCTGCTCAATGGATTCCTCATCCGCCATGGCGCCGGCGAAATACACTGCCGGATCACCCGGCAAGGCGCGTGTTAAAACAAAAGAAATGACAATCACTCCAAAAACGGATGGCAGGGCTTGTAAGACCCGCCATCCGACCATTTTTACTTTACTATTCATCAAAGCTCACAATCAGGATTTCTTGATCGCACGGACATCAAGCTGACGATGGAACCAGGACGCATATCCATCCACATTCTTCTGCATGGCTGAATCCAGGTACGGCTGATACAGTGGAATACGCGGCACATCCTCAAACGCAATACCGATGAGTTTTTTAACATTAACGGCATATTGCGGATCATTGGTTTCCATGTGCATTGTTGCATCCACAAGGCTTTCAACTTCAGGGTTTTTATAGTTGGAAGAATTAAACAGATGCCCATATTTGTAGGCCCAGAAGAAATAGTAATCCGGGTAGTTCAACCAACCGCCGAAATTCTCTAGATGCATTGGCAACTTCTTATCAACCAATGCGGCAGTCCGCCAGTTAGCACCGGGGATCTTGTCCAGCTTGACCTTGATGCCGATCTTGCCAAGAGATTCCTGAATCAACAGAGCCGTTGGTTCCTGCCAATGAGCAAGCCCCAGATTGAAGGACAAAGTCGTTTCGAAACCATCCGGCATGCCTGCTTCAGCAAGCAGTGCCTTGGCTTTTTCCAGGTTCGTGTCATATGGGAAAGGCTGTGGCCAGGTCGTATCGGCGGGTGTTTTGTTTTCGCCACCAAACATTGGCTTACCGCGCCCATAGGCAGCGGCTGAAACGATGTCCTTATATGGCAATGCATACGCAATGGCCTGACGAACCTTCACATTGTCAAAAGGCTTGTATTTCAGGTTCAACGCAAGGACATGCAAGCAGTTGTCAATCGGTGCGCCCGAAACTTTGACCTTGTCACCATCCATGAATTCCTTTGCGTCTTTCGCAGGAACTGTCATGTAAAGGTCCGCATCGCCTCTCTCAATCAATGCACGGCGTGTCGAAGCCGATGGCACTTCACGAACAATGACGCGTTTGACACCTGGTTTTTCACCAAGCGCCCAATCCTCGTTGCGCTCATAGACGAATTGCTGCCCTGGATCCCAACGCGCAATCTTATAGGCTCCGGAACCCGCCGGATTCTTATGCAGATATTCTGTTGCCCACGGATCTTTCTCTGTCGCTTTCGATTTCGCCAGTTTTGAGTTGATGATGAACGGAATTGGAACCGCAAGATCTGGAAGCGTCAATTTTGAAGGAAGCGGAATGGTGATTTGGAAGGTCATGTCATCCAGTGCCTTGAACTGCTCAGGCTTGGTCATGGACCCGGCCTTCATTTGGACGGCAGGAAAGCCACCAAGGCTGACGGCGCGATCAAAAGACCATTTGACATCATGCGCCGTAACCGGGGAACCATCCCAGAATTTGGCTTTGGGATTGATCTTGAAAGTAAGAGTTTTACCGTCTTCTGAAACAGTCCAGGATTCAGCCACTTCTGGTTCGATTTTGGTAGAGTCGTAAGCAAGGGAGCCATCTGCCAATGTCTTAACACCAAAGCGCACCAGACGATCATAAATGTTGACCGTCACCTGGTAGCTTGGTCGGTTCGTACCCTTGCGGTGCAAATCCAGACTGTTGATGCTGTTTCCGGCTACAACCACAAGCGTATCACTGCGCCCAGCTGCATCAGCTGGAAGAAATCTCAGGAATGGGATAACCGACGCGCCGAGCGCAGCCCCTGAGGTTTTAAGAAATTTACGTCTATCCATGATCTGAATCCTTTCGCATTGGCACTATTTGTTTCATTGAGAGTTGAGGAAGGCCCGCCATCCTCCAAATTTTGTAATATCTTCGGCACCGACTTTGCCTTTCGACTCGCAGATAAATCCTTTGACCTCTTCACCATTCGCGAGGGTCACAGTTCCGATACCAAGAGGGGATGGAATGTTATCTATGAAAGCACCGAAGTTGGATTTCGGAAGCGCCCAGATTTCCAACTCAATCGAAGCTCCTCCCTCCTCTTGAATGAGGCCAGGACGGAAGGGCGGTCCACCCGCCAATTTGTAGAGTTTGTAATCTGGCGACGTTTTTGAGCTATAGAGAAAACGTGCACCCAGTTTGGTCAGCTCGCCGTTAAGTGGCAGCCCGGACATATGAGCACCAACAGCGGCGATGACTATTTCGCTTGGACCAGCCGCGGGCTTTTCATATGAAACTTCAGGCAACATCCAATCTGTCGCCCCCAAGGTTGGTGCAGAATTCTGATGCAACTTGCTGGCAAGCGACGCGGTGACCACGTCCTGTCCAGCCGGAGCCAGTAAGGTGACACTACCGGGACGCCCATCACTACGGGTTTTCACCGGCACAGCAATCCCGCACATATCCATAAGATTCACAAAGTTGGTATAGGTGCCATATCTGGAGTTTGGACCCACCGGATCTTCTTCCAGATCTTTGATCGAATAAAATGTCGGTATGGAGGGCACACAAAGCATATCCACACTGTCAATAAGTGGCTGCGCCTTGGATTTATAGTCCTGCAATCGATAGAAGCCGCGGAAGGTATCGGCTGACGTAAAGTTTTCCGCAGATTGAATAATTCCCCGGGTCACTGGGTGAATGGCTTCGGGGTCACTTTTTAACAAATCTTCAATGACAGTGTAGCGCTCCGCCGTCCACGCACCTTCATACAGCATTTTAGCGACTTCATAGAAAGGCGTGAAATCCATCTCAACGATTTCAGCGCCGAAGGACGCAAGCTGATCTACGCTATCAAGGAAAGAGGCTTGTTGAACCGTGTCGCCAAAAAACTCTCGTGTAGAGGCATTTGGTATCCCAATCTTGAAAGAAGGCGCGGGCGCGGCAAGCGGTGGTGTCTGCACGACGCGTGCATATGAATCTTCTGGATCAAACTTGGCTGCTACCGAATATGCTTGATAAGCATCCTCCACCGTTAGGGCAAAGATAGAAACGGTATCCAGCGTACGACAGGCTGGCACGACACCTGTATTAGAAAGCGCCCCTAATGTGGGCTTCAGTCCGATAATGTTGTTAAGCGCCGCAGGAACGCGGCCTGAACCTGCAGTATCTGTACCAAGCGAAAAGGTGACGAGACCGTGCCCAACCGCTACACCGGAGCCCCCGCTTGAGCCACCCGGCACAATTTCCGGATCCATTGAGTTTTTTGGTGGTGTAAAAGGAGAGCGAACACCAACCAGGCCAGTGGCAAACTGATCCAAATTAGTTTTACCGATAAGAATGGCCCCAGCATCCAGCAACGCCTGAACAACAAAGGCATTTTCTTTGGCTTCATACGCAAAAGCAGGACACCCGGCAGTGGTCGGATGATCAACCGCATCTATATTGTCCTTTATGACAAAGGGAATGCCCCATAACGATTTCGAAGGATCAAAGTCCCCAAGCGCATTCGCGGCTGCGATCACTTCCTGTTTTTCAAACAGATGGATGAAAATTCCAGGATCATTCACCGTATCAATACGCCGAAAGACTTCTTCTACAATGTCTTGGGCTTTGACATCTCCTTGGTAGGCGTTGTGCAAACTTTCAATTGTGAAAGGAAGGGTCTGAAGCATGTTTTTATTCACTCTAAAAATATCGTGAGATCACTAGAGCAGTTGTGAATGCTTCTGAATACTGCTAATAATTTCCAGTTCCGGTGCAAAAAATGCAGCAGTAATAAAAAATGAAACACCTGTTACCACTCAAATATATTGATGCGGTCGCTAAATCCGGCTCTATCCGACAAGCGGCTGAGACTCTGGCAATTACCTCAACCGCGCTTAACCGCCGCATTCTTGCTATGGAGGAAGAGTTAGGCGTACCGATTTTTGAGCGCCTTTCAAGGGGGGTGCGCTTATCCACTGCCGGCGAGATTTTTGTGCATCATGCACGCTCTCAACTCAGTGATATGGAACGTGTTAAAAGCCAGATTGCGGATCTTTCCGGTGAACGGCGCGGTCATGTTTCCATTGCCTGTAGTCAGGCCTTACTACCCTATTTCCTTCCCGACCAGATCTCGCAATACCGTGCGGAACATGCGGCTGTGACATTCGAGGTTCTGCTAAGAGACCGAACCGCAGCTGAACAGGCACTGGTGGATTTAAGCGCTGATCTTGCGTTGGTGTTCGAGCCTGTACGCCTCAATGAATTCCACAATCTTTTGACGGTTCGACAGCCTGTCCATGTGGTCATGCCCGCCGATCATCCGCTGGCAAAAGACGACATCGTCCGATTGAGAGATTGCTTACAGTTTCCCATAGCCCTGCCCGCAACCTCTTATGGCGTTCGACATCTTATGGAAACGGCTTTAAAATCCTCTTCTCAAGAACTACGGCCCATCGTGGAATCCGATAGCTTCGAATTCCTTCGCTATTACGCCTTGGCAGAAAACGTGCTTTCCTTCCAGATCCCTATCGGCTTGCCTAGCGCCAAACAACGCCCTGATATGATCTCCCGCCCCATTGATGAGCGCGATGTGCCCATGGGATCCTTGTATTTTGGGCAATTGAGAGGACGCACCTTGCCCGTTGCGGCGGCACGGTTTGCACAGCAAATGTTGGATACTTTCTATACGCGGTTTGACTGCGACTAAAGGAAGGCGACCGGTTTTTCCCAAATCGCCAGAACAAGACATCCTTCGGGGCTGCTTACTGAATGAACGGTATTAGTTGGATTCACTACAATGGACCCCGCGGGAAAACTCCCGTTTTCATCCTGTTGCGCCCCTTCCAGCACCAGAATATGCTCCATGCCCGGATGACTGTGCGTGGGAACTTCCGCCCCGGGCTGATATTTTAGAAATGCGGCACTGGCAGGGTTTTCATCTGTTCCCTTGTAAAGCCAGCTAACTTCAATTCCTTCCCGAAAATACTCCCACTGCAAGGTTTCGCGGGCCGCTTTATCCAGTAAGACATCTGGAACAGAGAAGGCTTTAACCATTTTCTTTCTCCAATGCGCGTTTCACTTCCTCCAATTCGGCCGTCCAGCCGATAATGCCTCCCTGGGCCCGGATCATGTCCAGTGTCGCGGTTTTAAACTCAGGGAAATAGCTGCCTGTACATTCTTCCACCAACAAACAATCAAATCCCCTGTCATTGGCTTCGCGCATGGTGGTTTGTACGCAAACCTCGGTGGTAACCCCGGCAAACAACAAATGCGTAACGCCCCAATTTCCAAGAATTTGCACCAAATCCGTGCCATAGAATGCACCTTTGCCCGGTTTATCGATCACCGTTTCTCCAGACACAGGGGCAAGTTCCGGTACAATATCTGCACCAGGCTCACCCGAAATAAGAATACGTCCCATCGGTCCTTCATCACCAATTTTCAGATCTGGTGCTCCTCTGTCCAACTTGGATGTTGGACAGTCAGAAAGGTCAGCTTTATGTGCCTCTCGTGTATGAAGAACCCGCATGCTTACCCCACGTGCGGCTTTCAATAAAGCAGCTGTTGCGGGAATAACCGGCGCTAGTAGTGAGACATCATTTCCAAGTGTTTCTCCAAAGCCCCCTGGCTCAAGAAAATCCCGCTGCATATCAATCACAATCAATGCAGTTTTTTCGATTTCAAACGGAAAAGCGAAAGGAAGTGCTGTATTGATGATCGGCATAAGATCGTTCCTTAGTTTCCGGCCATGTGGCGGCCAATAACGGTTAAATCGGCCTCATCGGCCGGCGTTTCATAAACCAACTCGCCATGAAACATCACAGCAATCCGATCTGAAAGCTCAAGAATTTCATCGAGATCCTCACTGACCAGAAGAATCGCAACACCACGATTGCGCGCCTCCATAATTTGAGCGTGGATATCCGCAACCGCAGCAAAATCAAGCCCGAACACCGGGTTGGCCACAATCAACACATCCACATCACCTGAAAGCTCTCTTGCAAGGACAGTTCGTTGTACATTGCCGCCAGAAAGGGTGCCGATCGGCACATCGGGGGAAGAGGTTTTCACGTTGTATTTCGCGATCAGATCTTTGGCTTGCAGTCTAAATGCCAATTTGTTGAGCCACCAGCTTCCTTTCGCCAACGGTGACTGGTCAAATGTGCGAAAAGCCAAGTTATCACTGACACTCATATTGGCGACACAGGCATTTTTAAGTGGCTCTTCGGGAAGGCAATATACCTTGTGGCGCCGCATCTCTTGCCGCGTTGCCAGATAGTTTTCACCATGCATCTGCATGGCACCGCTTATTGGCGATCGCTGCCCGGCCAGCACCTCAACAAGTTCTTTCTGTCCATTGCCTGATACACCTGCAATGCCCAGTATCTCGCCACTTTTCACCTTAAAGCTCAAATCCCGCACCACTGTGTGCCCAGTATCATCCATCGCTGAGATTTTATCGGCAGCAAGACGAACATCGCTCTGGAGGTTGGTTTTGCGTGTTGTGTTCTTGGCGCTGATATCAGAGCCAACCATCATTTGCGCCATATCGTCCGTTGTAAGGTCGCTTGTCTTGCCACCGCCAGCATAAACGCCGCGCCGAAGGACGGAAACTTCATCGGCAAAAGCCAGAACCTCACGAAACTTATGGGTAATCATCAGAACAGTCAGACCTTCCTCAGCGGTCATATCGCGAATTAAGCCCAGCACTTCATCTGCCTCACCGGGGGTCAGAACAGAGGTTGGTTCATCCAGAATAAGAAAACCGCTGCCAAGATAAAGTTGCTTCAGGATTTCAACCTTCTGTTTTTCACCTGCAGATAAATCTTGTGCTTTGGTATCAAGCTGAATTTGGAATGGCATCTTCTGAATAAAAGTGGCCAGTTTTTCGCGCTCCAGCGACCAATTGATAAAGTTTGGTAGATCGGGCTGAGAAAGAACCAGATTTTCAAGAACCGTCATATGCGGAACAAGTGTGAAATGCTGATACACCATCCCCAAACCCAGCATATGCGCTGCTTGCGGGTTCGCGATGTCATATTCCTTGTCATTCACCAGGATGCTGCCTTCTGAAGGCGGGTGAAACCCCATAACGCATTTGACCAATGTGCTTTTTCCCGCACCATTTTCGCCAAGCAGTGCGTGAAAGCTTCCCGGCTTCACTTTCAGTGAGACATTGTCTAACGCAGTGAAGTTACCAAATTTTTTGCTAAGGTTGATGATTTCAAGACCAATGGATTGACGGCTTCTACCAATGGCCTCTGTAGAAAATATATTCATGGCAGGCCCGCAATCAGTTCCTGAGAACTGGACACCGCACCAAAGACCCCGCCCTGCATCTTTACCATCTTGATGGCATGATCATGATTGTCTTTATCTGTCGCCCCGCAGCAATCTTCCAGCAGGACACATTCATATCCTCGATCATTGGCTTCTCGCATAGTGGTATGCACGCAAACATCCGTGGTAATGCCGGTAAGAATAAGATTTTCGATACCTCTTGTACGCAGGATCAATTCAAGATCAGTGGCGCAGAATGACCCCTTACCCGGCTTATCGATAATAGGCTCACCATCTATAGGATATAGCTCTGGAATAATGTCCCAGCCCGGCTCTCCACGGACAAGGATCTTGCCGCATGGCCCCGGATCTCCGATTCCAGCGCCGATCTGCTGTGAACGCCAACGTTTGTTTGCAGGTAAATCAGAAAGATCAGGGCGATGACCTTCACGGGTGTGAATAATGTGATACCCTTTTTCGCGCATGGCCAAAAGGACCGCCTTGATCGGTTCCATCGGTGCGCGCGTCAAAGATAGGTCATAGCCCATCTGGTCCACATACCCGCCAGGTCCACAGAAATCCGTCTGCATATCAATAATGATCAACGCGGTATTTTCTGGGCGCAAGTTACCATTGTAGGGCCATTTATAAGGCGTGGAATTGATATGATCAGCCATCTGGATTTCCTTTAAATGTTCTAACTGGGGCTTCAAACCCACAAGACGTCCCGTCTGTCACCTTGACATCCTCTTCCCAGGGAAGACGGTATTTGCCAGCTGCAAGGTCATGCATATAGGTATAAGGGCAATCCTGTGCCCCGCCTTTTACGGCCACATAGGCGCGATGTCCGAACTGGTAAATGTTATTTTCAACACCCCATTCAATACGCGCTTCGCGCACAAGATCAGGGCGCACTTCTGCAGTAATAATTTCATCAGGACGGGCTCCACCATGGGCGAGGATCGTTCCATCGAAATTGACGATCATACCCTCTCCCATGGAATCAAATGTACCGTCGGAACCACACATGCAGACATTGGCAGTTACCATCAGATTACAAAATGAGTTGGATTGATTGGTGAATTTCCACGCCTCACGCATCGGAGCCGTATAGCCTGCGGTGCGGATCATGATCTCAGCACCCTTATAGGCTGCTTCGCGCGCCATTTCAGGGAACATGCCATCATGGCAGATTATGAGTGAAAGCTTGGAGCCATTGGGTCCATCGCAGACCGGAATACCCATATCACCCGGCTCCCAGGGTTCTACTGGCACCCACGGATGCATTTTGCGATAGTAAAGTTGGGTTTCGCCTTTGTTATCGATAATGAGTCCCGAATTATACGGATTGCCATCCGGATTAAATTCCATAATAGAAAAACAGCCCCAGATATCATTGTCGATGCAAGCTTGTCTTAGGGCGGCGACTTCCGGACCGTCCAACGAGCACATAATGTCCGGATTTGTATCCATAGATAGGCCATGCAAGGCATATTCAGGAAACACCACCAGATCCATCGTTCTCGAATTGCGGCGCGCCTTGCCGACCATGGCAACAACTTTTTGGGTCTGAGCTGTCAACTGTTCTTTGGTTTCAACAACGGGAAGCTGCAGTTGCACCAAGCCAATCACTACACCATTGGGCGATTTGTTCAATCCACCTAAGCCGCTCATCAAATCTACTCCTTGTCTGTTGTCATCGGGTGACGCTCAGTTCTCCCGGCGCACCGGAGAATTTGCCACTTGAAGAAGAGGTCGCAATCATGATTGCAAGGGTAAGAAAGTAAGGGGCCGCATTGAAAAGATAATATCCTTGCGTAAAGCCCACAGCCTGCAAAGCGGGCCCCAATGCGCCTGCCCCACCAAAAAGCAAGGACGCATAAAAACAATAAAGTGGGTTCCATCTGGCAAAGATCACCAATGCAACGGCGGTGATACCTTGTCCACTGGACAATCCTTCGTTCCAGCTACCAGGATAGTAAAGCGACAGAAATGACCCGCCGATACCCGCCAGAAAACCACCTGCCATAGTCGCGAGAATACGCACACGATTGATTGAGATCCCGGCGGCGTGTGCGGCATCCTCACTATCGCCCACAGTGCGTAACATTAGTCCCCAACGTGTACGGTTCAGGAAAAACAGCAATAAGGGGGTCAGAAGAACGCCCAGTACAAAAAGAACATTGATTTCAAGGGCTGCACGGATTTGCGGGATATCGCTCCACCATCCTAAAGGAATTGCTGGCAGATTTGGCGCCTTGGGTTGGATAAACCCTTTCCCTAAGAAAAAGGCCAGACCAGTCCCGAACAACATCAAAGCAATGCCAAGGGCAATGTCGTTGACCCGCGGCATATTACAAATAATCCCGTGAGCAAGGCCAAAGCCACTCCCTACAACACCGGCAACCAACACCCCCAGCCAGGGTGAGCCTGTTAGATAGGAAATGGCATAGCCTGACATGGCCCCCATCACCAGAGTGCCTTCGAGACCAAGGTTAATCCTGCCGGATCTTTCCGTTAGGCACTCTCCCAAACTAACCAAAAGAAAGGGTGTTGAAACCCGGATGGCACCGGCAAAAACGGCCAATGGAACTGTCCAGAACCCAAGATCAACGACTTCCATCACTGGCCTCCCTAGGTGTGAATATCTTAAATCGCCCAAACAGGGTTTCGCTGGTTAGAATGACAACGAAGATGATCCCTTGCAGCACCAATACACTTGCATCCGGAAGATCCAGTCGACGCTGTAGAAGACCTCCGCTAGCATCAATACCTCCAAGCAAAATGGCCACGGGTATGATTGCCATTGGATTTTGTCGCGCCAGAAAAGCAACAAGAATACCGGTATATCCGTACCCCGCCGCCAAAGGCTCATTCGCCGCACCATGAACCGCGGCAATTTCAACCATGCCCGCCAATCCAGCAGCAGCGCCTCCGATCAAACAGGTGATGATGAGCAATTGCCCGACGGGAAGGCCTGAAATTGCCGCCGCTTTGGCATTTCCGCCGACAATTCTTGCCGCAAAGCCGAACGTGGTTCGGCTCATCAGGATGTAGGTAATGATACAAAAAACAATACCAAAGATCAGACCCCAATGGACGTCCATCCCCGGAATGGTCCCAATCATATTCGCATCCCCAATAGGTGGACTGGATGGCTTATTAAGACTGGCTGGGTCGCGCATCGGACCACCGACCATATGATTAAGAATGGCAATAGCGATATAGGTAAGCAGTAAGCTTGAGATGGTTTCATTAACACCGCGATAATGACGCAAGGCACCACAGAGACCGATCCAGGCTCCCCCCATAATCATCCCTCCCAATGCCATCATAATTTGAACGGTCAAAGGCGAAGAAGAATCCGGGAGCGCCAGTGCGACCGCCGCTGCGGCTAAGCCCCCCATCACTAGCGCCCCTTCTCCCCCGATGATCACCATACCAAGCTGGGCCGGCAAAGCAGTGCACAACGCCGCCAGAATAAGCGGGGCTGCCCTCTGCAAAGTATTTTCAATGGAAAAAGCGGATCCAAATGCTCCTTTATACATTAAGGCCATAGCTTCAAAGGGATCGACCCCAGCAGCTGTCACGAATAATCCAAAGAGGATGAGTGACACCGCCAGGGACACCACTGGAAGGGCAATCGCTTCCGAAGCGACGACCAATCGATTCGAAAGGAATTTCATAGATTAAACGCTACCAATGACACCTTTAACCAGCCAATCCATGGATTCAAGCCAGGTATCTGTTTGGCTATGGGATTTACCAGCGGAAATAATAGTCTTGCCGTCATTGGTTTCAATTGGACCTTTGTAGATCACCATGTCGCCGGACATAAATTTGGCTTTCGCGGCATCGGCTTTTGCCCGGGCTTCTGCTGAAACAGCCGGACCATAAGCAGATGTCTTAACAATGCCTTCTTTCAAGCCTCCGCGGACAAGATTTGGAATGGTCTTTTTACCCACAAACATGTCAGCGTAATCAGCATACACTTTAGACCAGTTCCATTCCGCTCCTGTTAGGTAACCCTTAGGTGCCAATGGAGCTTGGGAAGCGTGATAGCCACAGCTGTACATACCACGTTTTTCAGCAGTCTCGACGACCACCTTTGGACCATCCACGTGACATGTGACAACATCCACGCCTTGATCAGCCAAGCTATTTGTCGCTTCGGCTTCCTTAACCGGCATGGACCACTCTCCGGTGAAAATCACTTGTGTGGTGATCGTCGGATCAATGGATTGCGCACCCAAGGTAAATGAGTTGATGTTGCGCAACACCTGTGGGATTGGCTTGGCTGCAACAAAACCCAATTTTTTGGATTTCGTCGCATAAGCTGCGACAATACCGGACAGATATTGAGCCTCATCAATGTAACCAAAATAGCTTCCAGTATTCGATGGGTGCTTGTCACCGTTCCAAAGGCCGCCGCAATGAAGGAAAGTCAGATCCGAATACTTGCTGGCCATTTTTAGCATATGCGGATCAAAATAACCGAATGACGTTGGGAATAACAAGGAAGCGCCATCCAGATTGATCATACTTTCCATTGTTTTCTGAACAGCAACTGTTTCTGGAACGCTTTCTTCTTCAACAACCTTAATACCAGGAATTTTCTTCAAGGCCGCGGCACCTTCAGCATGCGCCTGATTATAACCATAGTCATCCCGCGCACCGACATATATGAAACCAATTGTCGTGGTTGCTGCCAAAGCCTGGCGTAGAGGGGAAGCAGAAATAGCACCGACCGCACCAGCAGCTGCCATCCCGCGCATTATGGATCGGCGATCAATTATAGTTTTAGCTGACATTCAAACGCTCCTTTTTAAAAGACTGGCTCGGCACGTACGAATATTCCCACCGAGAATGCTTTTCACTAGAGCAAGGAAAAGTGCGTATGAATACTGCTAATTTTTTCCTTAACTGATGCAAAAAATGCATCGCTAAATACTAACTTTTTTGTCTATGAGTTTCTTTTAATCAAAACGGCAAGTCTTATAGTCCATAGGCCGTAACATTGAACCCGCACATTCGGACACAATTCTCAAACAGAAAGCGAACATTAAATAGCGTTAAACTCTATTTAATGATTTCAAATGGTTAGCTAGAAAATGTTTTCTAATTAAAGAAACATAACTTTATGCAGCTTCTTCATTAATGCGAGAAAGATAAATACCTTCCTAACAAGCAATTAGGAGGTTTAAATCATAAGAGTATGGGAATTTATGACCGAAGCTGAACGTCAACCGGAATTGACGTTACGACAAATTCACTCAGCGAAAAAAGAAACGAGACACCAGAAAATGACCAGACCGGATCGACCAAAAATACGCACTCATGTATGTTACAATCGATCCTCCGAGTGAATGTCAGCAACCACCCTACGATCTGGGTAACTCGCGCATCCCTTTTAAGTCCTTTATCAAGGATTTATATTCTGACCAAACCGATTTATGCAGTTTTTATGCACTATTTTCACACCCTCTCAAAACCCATATAATTCAATTACTTAGGAATCTAGATGGCGCATTGAAAATCCGCGTGTCGGTGGTTCGAATCCGCCTCCGGGCACCACTTACTTCCTAAATCAAAGAATAGACGTCACGGTGAACCAGAGGGTTTCAGTTGCCATGAAATGATCAGACTATTGCTTTGAGGAAGCATGGTCGAGAAATCAATTTGGCATGCCGTGTTCCAGTTTCAATCGTCCGATACTGACTTCACTGAATCAATTAAGGCTGTGGTGAAATCTAAAGCGGTGTAAATGTCATTATGACCGACATTTTTAATCGTGAAATCCGCGCGCAAATCTCTTGCCGCCTCTCGTACAGGCGATGAACGCGCCGCAGGAATAACTTTGTCATTGTCAGCTGTTATCACTGCAACCGGCAGGTTCAGGCGACGTAAGCTATCCGCAGTTTCCATACGATGACGCAATAATAACCTGACTGGCAGCCAAGGATAGTGGGTAGCTGCAAGTTCCTTCAATGAATCAAAGGGAGTGACCAGAACTATTCCTTGCAAAGAGCGCGAGCCAGCAAGATCAACGGCAACCGAAGACCCTAAGCTAAATCCGATAGCAACAACACCATCTGCATGTTCTTCAATCAGGTAATCATGAGCTAGCCGAGCATCCTCAAAAAGTGCCATCGCCGAAGGGCGACCACTGCTTGGGCCATATCCACGGTAGTGCAGGGCGGCAATCTCATGTTCCGGAAAAATTTGATGCAGCAGGATTGCCATAATATCGGCATTCCACGCATTACCCCCAAAGCCAAACAAAAGCGGTCGCGGCTCAGCCGAGGGGCGGCTTGGCTTAATCCGCACAACAACGACGTTTTCACCATCCTCTGTTGTCAGTTCACTGTAGCTCGCTCCGGCTGGAAGATTAGAGCTGCCGCCCGCAAGACCAGAAGGAAAAATCAGCCACGTCTGAAGGAAATATGCTGTGCCAACAATGCCTGCGTATAATGCTATTAGAATGAATGTCAGTTTCAGAAACCACATACCAAACATTATCAACCAATTCCGGTCCCAAAGAAAGGCTCACGTCGCCTTTAGGTTCTGCCGTCAAGTATGAGAGAGGATTTCGATATTAAGACTAAGTCAATTTCACACGTTTGAGCCAAGACGATTAAGTGCTCTCTACTTCCCTTTAAAATTAGCGGCGCGTTTTTCTTGGAATGCTTTTACGCCTTCCAGGAAATCTTCTGTGCGAAATGCTTGTCCCTGACATGCCGCTTCAAATCTTACGGCATCTGAGATAGAGCCATTTTGGGCATGCGCAATTTGTCGTTTAATCAAACCAAGCGCCGTTGTTGGGCCATTTGCCAATCGGTGTGCCAAAGCAAGAGATGTGGCCTCTAAGTCTTCATCTTCCACAACATCCCAGATCAAACCCCACTCTTTTGCAGTATCTGCGCTGATTTTATGATCCCCCAGCATAGCCATTGCTGTCGCCCGTGCTGGTCCAATTTTATGGGTAAGTGACCAGGACATTCCGCCATCCAGAACAGCCCCGATGCGAGAAAAGGCAGTCAACAGCTTTGCTGACCGACCCGCAATTGTAATATCCCCAGAAAGCGCCAGACCACACCCCGCTCCGGCGGCGGCACCGTTCACGGCAATAATAACAGGTACAGGCACTTCCCTGATGGCGGTGATCAGGCGATTAACACCAGCCATCATCTGACCTTCGACCTTTTCGCGTCTGTTCGCCAGTTTATCCCCTTGTAAATCCGCACCAGCACAAAACCCGCGCCCCGCCCCCGTAATCAATATTGCTCTAGCCGAGCTGTTTTCTGTCACGCCAACCACCGCTTCTGTTAAGCCGGATATCAACTCTTTAGACAGGGCATTCAATTGCTCAGGTCTATTCAAGGTCAGTTTCAGCAGGTTTGCCTCCTGCTCTACAATCAAATCACTCATTTGGTTTTCCTTATTATTCGTTTTCACCAACTGGATTTTTTTGGGAGAGCTTATTGTTTTTGCTCTAATAAACACTCACACGCCGCTTCGTTCAGCAAGCTTTAGGCTAAACAGTGTCAGACAGCCACAGTTATGAGATTACATCCAAAAGAATGATCTGCAAATAGGATGAATATGAGCGCGATTGATTGGGATATGTAATGGGAAACCACATGTCGACAAGATGAAACCGTCACACCGCGTCATTCTTTCAGAATATCTGAGCGACACCAATTTGTCTTCGAGACATTCTTTTCTTATGCGGTCAGCGTGATTATCTGTGCCAACTGATCTAACGCCCCAAATACTCAACCATTTGATCGCGCATCACAAATTTCTGTGGCTTGCCTGTAATGGTCATGGGAATTTTATCCACCACACGGACGAATTTCGGGATTTTATAGTGGGCGATTTGTCCTTGGCAGAAATTCTGGACATTGCCCGCATCTAGATCCGCGCCGTCATTTGAAACAATCCAGACACATACTTCTTCCCCCAGACGTTCATCCGGGATGCCGAAAACCTGAACTTCAATAATGTCTGGATGACGCATGAGAAACTCTTCGATCTCACGGGGGTAGATATTCTCGCCGCCGCGAATGATCATATCTTTCTTCCGCCCGACAATGGAACAGAACCCCTCTTCATCCAATACGGCCAGGTCCCCTGTGTGCATCCAGCCATCAATGATCGCTTCATCGGTGCGCTCGGCATCTTCCCAATAGCCTTTCATCACTGAATATCCGCGGGTACAAAGCTCTCCTTGTGCGCCAACAGGGACAATTTGCCCCTCATCATCGACAATCTTAACCTCCAGATGGGGATGGATTCTCCCCACTGTTGCGCATCTTTTTTCAATCGGGTCGTCGACAAAACTTTGGAAGGAGACAGGTGATGTTTCTGTCATGCCATAACATATGGTCACTTCTTTCATATGCATTTGGCTGCCGACTTTTTCCATTA
Organism: Sneathiella sp. P13V-1; assembly: GCF_015143595.1. Lineage (NCBI taxonomy): Bacteria > Pseudomonadati > Pseudomonadota > Alphaproteobacteria > Sneathiellales > Sneathiellaceae > Sneathiella > Sneathiella sp. P13V-1. Next base: position 75,288 of record NZ_WYEU01000001.1, read on the forward strand.
TCTCAATGGGGCAAGGCGCACCTGCCATGATACCGGTTCTTAAAGATCCAAGATTGTAAGTCTGCTTCTCCATCTCTTGCAGCATCGCAACAAACATGGTCGGCACACCATAAACCGCCGTGCATCGTTCAGAAGACAACGCCTGTAAGGTTGCTTCTGGCTCAAACGCTTCCCCCGGGAAAATCATTGTTGCGCCTTTACTGATCGCCCCTAACACCCCCATCACCATACCAAAACAATGGTAAAGCGGCACAGGGATGCAAAGACGGTCTGCTTCGGTAAGTTCGATCCTATCCGTTACAAAGCGCGCGTTATTGACGATGTTATAGTGAGACAGTGTTGCGCCTTTCGGGGCGCCGGTTGTACCAGATGTAAACTGAACATTGATAGGATCATCTGGCGTGAGTGTTTTTTCGATTTTGGAGAGACGCAATTGCTGGGCTGGGCCGCCCAACGTCTTCACCTGCTCGAAACTAAACAGGCCGTCAGAAACATCTGCATCCATGACAACCACACTTCGAAGATGCGGCAGCCTTGCCGCACGAAGCTGCCCCGGTTCACAAGACTTCAGTTCGGGGGCGAGCCCTTTAATCATCTCCAGATATTCTGAGGTCTTAAAAGATTTCGCCAAGATAAGGGCCTTGCAGCCAACTTTATTGAGGGCATATTCCAGCTCTGCAACCCGGTAAGCCGGATTGATATTGACCATCACCACGCCAATGCGCGCGGTTGCAAACTGGGTCAATACCCACTCAAATCGATTGGGGGACCAAATGCCGAGGGTATCCCCTTTTTCCAATCCCATGGCGAGGAGGCCAGACGCAAGCGCGTCAATTTCCCGATCAAAATCGTAATAGCTAAAGCGCTCTCCGGTCTCTTTAAAAACCAATGCCTCGCGTGGGCCAAAGCGGGATACTGCTTCACGGAACATTTCTGGAATTGTCATGTAACGTAGTTCACTATCCGACCGCCCCTGAACATAGGACAGTCCCTTTTGCGGCTCTCCCCCCTTCAAGTCATGTTGGGATCCGACAGATTTGATTTTCGTCATCAAACTTTCAGTCAATATTGACATCTTCCGCGCCCTCACATTGCCTGCCAGTCACCGCTTTGCTCAAAAGCGTGAGCTGCCTGATAGATTTTCATTTCCCCGTAATTTGGACCAACCAGCATCATTCCAATCGGCAATCCTTCGAGGAGGCCACACGGGATGCTCATTGCAGGAAGGCCACCGTTGAACGGCGCCGTATTGGCGATCATTTCAAATGCCCGTTGGACATATAGGCTGATAGAACAGTCTGCAGGTGGGATCTGCTGCGGTTTCATAGGGACCGTTGGCATCAACAGAAGGTCATATTGTTTCAGTGCTGTTTTGTAGTGATCATTGACTTTACGCATGAGGTTCTGCGCTTTGCCATAGAAACGTCCCCGATACTGCTCCTGAAAGAATTCTCCAATGAACATGCAGGTTTTCAGCGAATGACTAAGCTCATCCGGGCGGTTACGCCACTGGGCCATATGATCCATCATGGACGGGACGAACAGCCCGCGGTAGTTGGTACCACCGGAATTGCCACGCATCATGTGATCCTGCAAACCTTCCAATGTAATTGCCGTCCAACAATCCACTGCCATATGATGTTCGGGGATGGATACTTCTTCCACGCGCGCGCCCATCTCACGGAACCGCTCCGCCGCTGCCAGTACCTTTTGATCAACATCTGCTTCGGCAGTTTCCCCGCCAAAACCTTCCTTCAGAATACCAATTCGCATTCCATGAACACCCCGCCCCAAGGCTTCCGTATACCGATAGGTTTTTGGCTTATACTGGCGCGGATCTAACCCGTCCTCACCGGCGAGCACTTCAAGCAGTAACGCGTTGTCAGCAACGGTTCTTGTGACAGGCCCCACATGGTCAATTGTTTGTTCAATTGGCATCACACCAGAATAAGGGACAAGGCCGTGAGTTGGTTTCATACCATAAACACCGCAATTCGAAGCAGGAATACGGATGGAGCCTCCCTGATCACCTGCAATCGCCATATCTACTTCGCCCGCTGCGACCAATGCTGCAGAACCACCTGATGATCCGCCCGCCATATATCCCCGTTTCCACGGGTTGTGGATCGGTCCTTTGGCATTGGTATGGGATCCGCCAGACAGACAGAAATTCTCACAATGGGCTTTCCCCGCAATCGTTCCCCCGGCATCCAACATTCTGGTCACAATTGTCGCGTCGATTTCCGGGATATACCCTTCCATAATGGAAGATCCATTCATCATCGGTACACCTGCCAGACACACAGTATCTTTCAAGGCGATACGTTTTCCGCGAAGTGGGCCATCCATGGCCCCCTTAACATCCGTCTTCACATACCAGGCGTTTAGCGGGTTTTCCGTCAGGCTAGGGAAATGGCCGGGGGATCTTGGATAGCGCACCTCTGGCAAATTATCAGGCATCGCGTCCAACCTGTCATAGGACTGGATGTAAGGCTCCATAATTTCGCTATACTCTTTCAACTCCTCATCGGAGAGGCTCATACCAAACCGCTGTGCCATTTCACGCATCTGAGAAAGTGTTGGTCTTTTAATCGTCATGTTGGTCACCACTGGTTTCTGGCTTGAAAAAGCCGTATCCGTGTCAGTTCGTTTCGGCATTGGGGCCGGAGATATGTCAGAAGAGGTTTTATTTTCGGCAGCGGCTGGGCGGCTCACTTGCCCCCCACTTGCCCGGGTTGATCTGGCCGCGCCAAAGCCAAGGAATTGATCAACTTTCGCCTGATCTGTTAAATCCGAACGGGAAAGTTCCCCTGTAATACGTCCCCGCTCCAGCACCAGAACCCGATCAGAGAGGTCGGAAATAAAGTCAAAGTTCTGTTCCACCAGTAGGATGGATAGTCCTCTGTCTTCTCGAAGTTTGAGAAGGGTTTCTGACATTTCTTCAATGATGGAGGGTTGAATACCTTCAGTTGGCTCATCAAGGAGGAGAAATTCAGGATCTCCCATCAAACAGCGGGCGAGCGCGAGCAGTTGCTGCTCTCCCCCTGAAAGGGCGCCTCCTTCCCGATCCAGCAAAGGAATAAGGCGTGGGAAGTCTTTCAGGATCTGGTCAATAACTTCTTCTTCGCTTCCGTTCGAATAATCATGCCAGGCAAATCGCAGATTATCCCGAACCGTCAGTTGCGGAAAAATACCCCGTCCCTGCGGCACATATCCGATCCCAAGACCTGCCCGTTCATTTGGGGGCAGGCTAGTGATTTCAGTTCCATGGAAACGAACAGTGCCGGAGGTCGCCGGGAGGAAACCCATCGCCGTCTTCAACAACGTCGACTTACCCATACCGTTATGGCCAAGGATACCCACGACTTCATTTTCGAAAACGGCAAAATCAATACCGTGGAGAACAGGAACTTTCCCATATCCCCCGGATAGGCTTTTAACTTCCAAAAGCGTTACTTGATCTTCGTGTGTCATCCCGCTTTCTTCCCTAGATATACATTTCTGACCACAGGATCTGACATGACCTTGTCCACATGATCTTCCATAAGCACTGCGCCCTGATGGAATACCGTGACTGTGGAAGCGATTGACTTGATAAACTGCATGTCATGTTCGACAATCACCACGGCGGCTGTTTTGGTCATTTCGTGAATAATTTCACTCATGCGATCCACATCTTCCGCTGTCATGCCTGCAGCGGGCTCATCAAGAAGAACCAGCCAAGGATCTGCGACGGCAACCAGACCAAGCTCAACCCGTTGTCTTTCCCCATGGGCCAATCTTCCAAGGTCTGCCTTTGCAATAGATCCCAATGCAAGACGGTCAATAATCTCTTCCGTTTTGCGAACCGCCTCTTTAGGGGACATGAACCTGCGGGCTGCGATCCAGATATTTTCATAGACGGATAGGCCATCCATTACGTTCGGCACCTGTGTTTTGATCCCAACACCAAGGGACGCAATTTCATGTGGATGCCAGCCCGTGGTTTCCTGCCCCCGCATGAACACTTGGCCTTCGGAAGGTGTCAGCAATCCCGTAACACATTTAAAGAAAGTGGATTTGCCCGCACCATTTGGTCCGATAAGGCATCTAAGCTCCCGCGCCTGCAATTTGAAATTCACATTGTCGGAAGCGACCACTCCGCCAAATCGCATTGTCAGGCCTGATGTTTCAAGAACAGTTTCAGCCATTTGCGTTCCCCACATTACGATTTGTTCGGCGATTTCTGTGTTTTCGCCCACCACGACGGGCAAAACTGATTTGCCAAAGTGTAGAGACGGCTGGAACGATGCCCTTAGGCAGGAACAAAACAAACAGAACAAGAATGAGCCCGGTAATCAGGGTGTTATCAATCATCGTTTGCTGCCCCAAAAGAAATTTTAAATAAGCAAGCCCAGCCGCCCCAATGATGGGCCCAAAACGTGTCCCAAGACCGCCCACAATGCACCAGATGATAATCTCGGCTGACTGCCCAAGGCTGAACAATCTAGGGGTTACAATTTCACCCCAGTTTGCGAAAAAGCCGCCGGCAAGCCCGGCGATCGCCGCGCCGATAGTAAATAGGATCGTCTTACGCGCCCGCACGTCATACCCCATGAGGGAGATACGCGTTTCATTCTCCCTGATGCCAATGGCAACGCGTCCAAATGAGGTGCGGAGCAACCAGGTCACAAAGAAATACACAACGAGTAACGCGACAGCACAAACATAGAAAAGCGCATCCCCCCAGATATATTCTTCAGGCATGCCTGGAATATTGAGCGTGGGGAAACCCGGGATGCCATTGAAGCCTCCCAAACGCGCCTCGCCGATCACATATTGCGGACCAGCCGTTGAGTTCACGAATTTGAACAGGATAAGCGTCACAACCAGCGTGATCACACCAAGATAGACATCGGTCAGTCGCCCATAAAACATCATCGCGCCCATCAAAGCCGCGAATAGTGACGGAACAGCAATGGCTAAAAGCATCGGAAATGTACTTTCACCGATATTGATCGCCGCCACCGCATAGGTGTAAGCGCCAAGTCCAAAAAACGCGGCTTGGCCAAAACAGAGGATGCCGCCAAAGCCCCAGATGAGACCCAGACTAAGTCCCAGCATGGCGTAAACCACCAAAATTGTCAGGGTATGGGTGCCAATGATTTGTGGCAGGATCCACATCAATAGTAAGCCCACTACGAGGGCAATAAAGTCCTGTTTCTTCCACATGAGGGGCATCACATTTTCCCCTTAAAGAATTTGCCGGTTACCCCTTGCGGTAAAAGGCGCAAAAGAATGACAGCCGCGACAAGAAGGGCAACCTCCCCAAAGACAGGGGAAATACTGAAAGTGAAAATCTGATTCACTAATCCAAAGAGGCTGGAGCTGCTGATCAGGCCTGCGATAAGTGACGGGCCGCCCGCGATGACGGTAATAAAGGCCTTGGCGATATAAGCGCCCCCTGACGTTGGCACCAATCCAACCAGAGGCGCAAGGATGGCCCCTGCGAAACCGGACAAAGCGGAGCCACAAAAGAAGGTCGCCATATAGATCCGATCTGGACTGTACCCCAGCGCCGCTGCAATATCAGATTGTTGCATTGTGCCCCGGGCAATTAGTCCAAGCCGTGTTGCCTTCAACAGGGCATACATACCGATCAGCAAAATGATGGAGACAAAGATGATGAAAAAATTATAGCCATTGATCTGATAGTCACCAACGGCGAAGCCCGTAATGGGCGTCGTGATACTTGTGGTCGTGTTACCGAAAATCATGGTAGCAACACCAATGAAGAACAGGCTAAGCCCCCATGTAGCAAGCATGGTATCCACAAGACGGCCATAGAGATGGCGAATGATCAATCTTTCAACAACCAGCCCAATCAGCCCGACAACCAGCGGGGCAATAATCAACATGGCCACAAATACATTTACACCTAAATTCACCGAGACAATGGTAGCGTACCCACCCATCATCATAAATTCACCATGGGCAAGATTAATAACTTTCATCATCCCGAACACGACCGCCAGCCCGGCACTTACCAGTGCCAGTGACGCGATGGCGTAAAGAACTTCAACAAGTATGACAAACAACAGGTCCATGTGGCCTCTCGAAAATTGACACGCGGGTATCCTTCCCCAACAAAAGGTTGGGGCTAGAGGGCAGCTCGAAACTGCCCTCAGTTCTCAAGTTCCGGCGAATGCTAGATCTTGATCTCGTACTGCTTGTTATCTTTTGGATTAGCTTCCAGATCGCAAACAGCCTGAGTATCAATTGGCTGTAACTGCGGAAGGGTTTTAATGACTTTCATCTTCTGGTCCTGAATTTCCATCAGATGCACATCCAGAACCGCATGGTGCGTTTTCGGATCAACGGTCACCTTACCGCCAGGTCCCATGATGGAAATACCGGTCTCCAGCGCTTTTACAACGTCGTCACGCTGGAACGACCCTGCTTTGCGAACACCTTCTGCCCATGTCAAAATGCCATGATAATTGGAGACGGCAATTTCATGCATACTCTGATCGCCGTTATAAGCATCTGCCCATGCTTTCTTGAAGCTGTCATTCTCGGAAGAGGCAATTTCCTGGCTATAGTTATAGGCAACCATAATGCCGTTACCCTCTTCCGGAGTTAGAACTTTATGTTCATTACCCACACCCAAAGTTGGGGATGCCAAAGGAATTTTATCCTTCATTCCGGCTGCTGCCCACTGACGGAAGAAGGAAAGATGCGCTCCGCCAACAAGTGGCGCAACAATAAGATCAGGTCCCACGGTTTGGATTTTTGCAATGGTTGATCCAAAATCTGAAACGTCCAGAGGGAAGAAGTCCACTTCAACTGTTTCACCGCCATTATCGGCCACAATTTTCTGGATCCATTTTGCCATGATCTGACCGTAGTTATAGTCAGCAGCCAGCACATAGACTTTCTTGCCAGATTTGCCCATGGCATATGGGATCAAGGCTTCTACCTGTTGGGCAGGTGTTACGCCGTTGATGAAGATATTGCGGTCACAAACACCGCCTTCATAAAGCACATTGTAGAAATACAGTGTTTTTGATTTGCGCATGGTCTGGCGAATGGCTTCGCGTGATGCCGACAGAATGCCACCATGCACCACATCTACTTTATCCTGGCGGGTCAGTTGTTGACCATATTGTGTATATAGCGCCATGTCAGACTGTGTATCGTAGGAGACAACCTCAACCTTTTTGCCCAAAAGACCACCGTCTGCATTGATTTTTGAGACAGCCAAACGAAGCGCCATATCCATCGGCTTACCATAGGCGTCGAAAGGTCCGGATTGATCAAGGATTGAACCCAGTTTGATCGTATCGGCTGATACTGCCCAGTTTGGGAGCATCATTGCCCCGCCTAAAGCCGCCCCGGCGGCCATGAAATTACGTCTGTTGATATTTGTCATTATTTGTCCTCTCTGTTAGTCATCGAAGGCACGCGATCGCTACCCCTATTTCTCATCTTTCGACTTGATGCGATTTGCGTAATCTGCTGTTCGGCCGGCAAGGTTGGCGTCAAAATCCAATCCAATCTCCTCGCCCATCTGTTTCATTGCTGGAAGGCGAACGGCCATCCCCAGGATCTGATCCATGGCGGATCCAAAAGCGCTTTCAGAGCCATTTTCACCTGAGGCACTCCCTTGCCCCCCAATTCCACCGATATGGTTTATTTTAATGGAGTCGATTTTTTCGACAGGTTTCATCATCTGGGTCATGATCTCTGGCAAACGATCCAGTTTCCGCTCTTCCAGTCGCATTCCAATGAGCTCTCTGCTCATGGAATTTTCAGCGTTAATAAGTGCAACTTTACCCTTGGCCTCAGCTTCCGCTTTGGCAAACTCTGCAGCCGCAAGCACTTTGGCAGCATCCGCTTCGGCTTTAGTTTTCGTGGCAAGAGTTTCCGCATCGCTTTTCGCCTGAGAGGCGCTAAGCTCAATTTCTTTTCGCAACTTCAGGTCAGCGATTTCATGCTCGCGCTTGGCAACGGCACGCTCTTTCTGCGCCTGAACTTCCTCCGCAGCCAACAATACCTGCGCCCGTGCCGCTTCTTCTAATGCTTGCGTTTCAAACTCAGCGGCTCTCAATTTGGCTAGCTGCGTTTCATTTTCGATTTTGGTTTCTTCAAGGCTTAGAATGGCTGCCATCTCAGACCGGCGAAGCGTTTCATCATTTGCCACTTTGCTCGCTTGTATTTTCTGTTCCGCTTCAATGCGAGCCGTCTGAACCTTCAAATCGGATTCTGCCTTCGCCGCCTCGGTTTTCGCACGTGCCTCCGCCTCCAGCTTATCCAGCATTTCCTTTTGTGCGATGGCCGCTTCGCGTTCTGTTTTCTCGATCTCCAGATGACGCTGGTGCTTTTTCAACTGACTTTCACGAATGGCAAGATCAGTTTCAGTCTCGATGCGCGCCCGTTCACGGCGTTGCTCCGCAATCAATTCAGCATGACGGCGGCGACCTTGCGCAACGAAAGAGTTGTTTTCATCAAACTGCGCCAGATCGCCTTCATCGACTTTAAGCAATGATGCGGAAATAAGGAGAAGCCCGAACTGTTCCGCTTTTTTGGCAACAGCCGCCTCTACCTCTTTGGTATAATCGCTTCGCTCACTGTGGATTTCATCCAAGGTACGGCGCGCCGCGGCAGCCTGCATGGCGTCAACCAGCGGGCCCCTTAGAACAAAATCAATCGCCTCACCCCCGCGCTCAATTTTTGCCCCCAAAGACTGAGCTGCCGCAGCGACCCCCCCTGTGGTCGGCATGACTTTGAACTCAAACTCCATCGCGACGTTCGCGCGAAGTTGATCTGACGTCAGAAGGGCTTCTCGATCCGTACGGGATACCGAGAAAGACACAGCATCCATCGCGACGCGTTTCGTCTGATGCAGGATCGGAAGGGACAAACAACCGCCATCCAGAACAATACGGCGCCCTCTAAAACCTGTCCGGACGATCGCGGAATTTAGTGTTGCTTTAACGTAGAATTTCTGGAGAAACCAAATCCCCAGCAACAGAACCACAGCCAAAATGACGATTGAAACAGCCCAAACCAAGGCAACTCTCCCAACTTATTTGATTGCGAAGCACAGCCCCTTTGCACGGCTTCGACTATTCATCTAAGCTTGAGAGAATTTAATTTCTTTTTCAAGTATTTTATTTTCCAAATCAAATAAAATTATAACTTATTATTTTTTATAAGGTTTTCACGATTTGAAAAGTCACCCCATCTGCTTTTGCGAGATACATTGGTCGTTTTTTTGAAAGATCACCCGCTCTACTCGCTTCACGAACGCTGGAAAATTCGATACTGTCCAGACAGCTACTGTCCTTTTCCTTCCAATCATTTTCATGATGCTTCATAAGGCCTGCTAGAAACTGCATTCCTTCATATGTTGACTGGCCCAACGCGTTTAGCACCGGTGCATTCTCACCGTGCAATTGATAGTATTTTTCCCTGAAGCTAGCGTTGGCAGGTGTGCTTATCGCGCCGAAATATGATGATGCGGAATACAGCTCATGCAGATTGTCTTCGCCGCATGCAAGCAGGCCATTTTCCTCTATGGCACAGGAAAATCTGATCATTTTCTCATGCATTTTAGCTTCGCCAAAAGCACGGTTAAATGTAATTGCGTCCTGCCCTACAACAGAAATCAGCACGGCATCTGCCTCGGCACTTTCAAGGTCAACGAGGATACTTTCCATGTCAGCCACGCCAAAAGGCAGATACTTTTCATATGCTATCGTAACACCGCATTCCTGCAGTTTCTCCTTGGCATAGGAATTTGACGCCCTAGGCCAGACATAATCATTCCCAATGAGCGCCCACCGCTTGGTATTCTGGCTCTTACTTAAATGTTCTAGCGCTGGGCCAAGCTGTTTTTCAGGGGTATCCCCGATCGCAAAGATACCTTTGGTGTTCTCTCCCCCCTCATAAAGCGGCGTATAGACATATGGGATTCGTTGGTTGACAATTTTGCTTAAATTCTGGCGAACAGCGCTGATATGCATCCCAACGATTGCATCAATTCTGTTGGTTTCAATCAGATTATTTACCACTTCATCCACCGGGTCCGTCGCTTCAAGCGCTGAGTCGATGGCAACCAGTTCTATGGCTTTCCCACAGATCCCACCGGCATTGTTAAGTTGCGAAACAGCAACCTGGGCACTTGAAATACAGGAAGGCGCCCAAAGCCCCGCAGAGCCACACATGGGTATCAGCAAACCTACCCGAAACACCGAGTCATAGGGTCTCGCCAAGCGGTCATCCAGGTCGCGCAACTCGGCAGGCATAAAATCTGAAACCAGTAATCGCGCCCCCTCTAATGGGGCATCGTGCGTATTAGGCATAATTTATAAATTGCATTGAAAATACTTTCCAAGTCAACTAAATTCCAAATACCTTAACCTTGCAAGCGGGAAACAATGCAAAACAAATACTCGGTCCAGTCTTACATTTCATATTCTCTGGCCACAGCGCACCGCAAAATTCATAACTCTCTCAAGAAGCGTTTGAAAGAGTATGGCGTGCAGGTTGAAGCATGGCGCGTGATGGAGATTTTGGAATCCGAAGCCAAACTTACCATGGGTGATTTGGCTGAAGTTGTCTTAATGAATCCGCCGACCCTGACAAAACTTGTCGACCGCATGGTATCTGATGGCATTGTTCATCGCCGCGTCGGCAATGAGGATCAGCGGCAAGTAAACCTTGTCCTGACTGAGCTTGGCCACAAACGTATTGCCCAGATCAGAAAAGAAGTCCAAAGCGAAGACGATCTGATTTTTGAGAAAATTGGCCACGAAAAAGCGGAGCTTTTAAAATCACTTCTGTCGGAACTAAGCGACGCGACGCCAAACTGATCTCCTGCAATAGTTAAGGCACGCAATCAAGGCAGATGCCTTATCTAAAATTCTTTAAAACTACGTTGTGACTGATCCTTCATTTGCCAATTAATACGCTTGCGTATTATATTGAAAGAAAAATAATAATAGGAACTTCTCAATGTCCACTTTTCGGGCCTTAAGGCCTGTGATGCCAATTCTCATTGGCGCCTCCATCATGCTCACCCTGAGCTTTGGCCTGCGGCAAAGTCTCGGACTTTTCATGCCGGCTGTAACACAGGATATTGCGGTTACCGTCACTGACTTTACCATTGCTATCGCGTTGCAAAATCTGATTTGGGGTTTCACGCAGCCATTTGCTGGGATCGCTGCAGACAGATGGGGGTTCAGGCCGGTGATGATATTTGGGGGGGTATCCTATCTTATTGGTATGTTGACACTCGCCAATGCCAACAGTGTCACTACCATCCTGATCGGTGCAGGGGTATGTGTCGGTGTGGCAATGTCTTGCGCGTCTTTTGCCATGACCATGTCGGTTACATCCAGATTGGTACCTCCAGCTGTTCGAAGCACAGCCCTTGGTATGACGTCAGCGGCGGGATCCATTGGTGCCATCCTGATTGCCCCTTATGGTCAGATGTTGGAGATTTCTTTCGATTGGCGTGTCGCGGCTTATGGCTTCGCAGTCTTGGCTTTTTTGATCATTCCCGCCGCTTGGATCGCAGGCCGAGTGGATAAAGAAGCGCCCCTCACCCCCGCTGCAAATTCAACTGACTCTCTATCCGCAAGCGGGGCACTTCTTACTGCGCTTCGAAACCCTGCTTTTGTGGTTATGACATCCGCCTATTTTGTCTGCGGAATGCAGGTTGTTTTTCTTGCTACTCATTTGCCCTCATACCTTAACCTGTGTGGGATGGATCCAATGCTTGGCGCCACCGCCATCGGCCTTATTGGTGGTTTTAATATTCTAGGTAGCCTTTTTTTTGGCTGGGCTGGTGGTAGATGGTCAAAACAAGCCCTTCTGGGCGGCATCTATTGCAGCCGATCCATCGTGATCGCCATTTACTTTCTTGTGCCGCCAACACCAACAAGCACTGTCCTTTTTGCAGGACTCATGGGTTTCTTATGGCTTGGCGTCTCTCCGCTCGTCTCCGGTTCCGTGATTGAGATGTTTGGGCTGCGCTGGCAACCCATGCTCCAAGGGTTTGCTTTCTTCAATCACCAGTTCGGCAGCTTTCTTGGCGCGTTTGGGGGTGGCTGGTTGTTCGATCAGTTCGGCTCCTACACTCTCGCCTTGCAAATCGGTGTCACAACAGGTCTAGTGGCAGGGGTTATACAGATTGCGTTCGCACTTTATAAACCGCCTAAAATACCTCAACCCGTGTAATAACACGAAGATCTGGATACCTAAAAATGCCAAATAAAGTTCTTATTACCGGCGCGACAGGAATGATCGGCGGGCTGGTATTGGATCTGTGCCTTGAAACTTCTGAAATCAAAGAAGTGATTTCGCTCGTTCGAAGACCGAGTGGCATTTCTCACCCCAAATTACATGAGATTGTCGTGAAGGACTTCTTGGATTTGGCATCTCATCTGGAAAACCTCAAAAATGTTGATCTGGTTTTTTACTGCCTTGGTGCCTATACAGGAAGCGGCACATCTGAGGAACTTCGCCGTATCACAGTGGACATGCCTGCTCACTTGGCAGAAACTCTCATTCTGGTAAACGCCCATCCAACCTTTTGCCTGTTAAGCGGAGCTGGTGCCGACCGAACCGAGAAAAGCCGAATGGCATTTGCGAGAGATAAAGGCGCTATTGAGAATATCCTATCCAACAGCGACCTTGCTGCATTTTATAGTCTCAGACCGTCCTATATCTATCCGGTAACTCCAAGGACAGAGCCCAATTTCTCCTACCGCCTAACACGCAGCCTCTACCCGCTAATCCGATTATTAGGAAACAAACATAGCATCCCATCAACCGACTTGGCCGCGGCGATGGTCAAAGTTGGATTGCACGGACACGACACAGAAATTCTGGAAAATAAAGATATTCTGGCCTGCCTAAATTAAAAAACCTATCCACAATCAAAAACCATATCATTCACAGAGACTTTTTCTTAACATGCCCCGTTGAATTATTTAAGTATGCGAGAGGGAGAGTATCGTGCTTCAACATTGGCAGGCTGCGTTAAATGAACTTTGGGGAATAGAGGCTTCGCTAACGAGGTTGGATGGGGAATATGATCTCAATTTCCTGGCCTCAAGCGACAGCGACTATGTCTTAAAAGTCATGCGGAGCGGGTGCGATACCGACTTCATCGACATGCAATGCCGTGCTTTTGCACACTTAAGGGAAGCTTCCGCCGCCCTGCCAATTCCCAAAGTGATTCCAACAATAAACGGGGACCTGTTTACTTCTTTCAAGGATGAAGAGGGGCAGGATCGCCTTCTGTGGGTTTTGGAAAGAATGCATGGCAAAACCTACGCCGATTTCAAACCGAAAACCGACGCCCTTGTTCATGAGTTAGGGACAATCATTGGCGAGATAGACAAGAACCTAGCCGATTTTACACATTCCGCACTGGATCGGGACTTCAAATGGAATTTGATGCAAGGTGCCTGGATTGAAAAGGACCTTGATGTGATCACCGATCCAGACCGAAAGAAGATAATCAGCAGTGTCCTTTCTGAATTTCACGAGATTGAAAGCAAATTGCTCGCGATGGACAAGGTCGCCATTCATAACGATGTGAATGACTACAATATTCTGGTTCAAGGAACACTGACCGAGGCCCCGTCTATTTCCGGCATTATTGACCTTGGGGATATGTGCTACGCCCCGCGCATCTGTGATTTGGCGGTCACTGCTGCTTATATGGTGCTGGAGACAGAGAACGCCGTTGGAACTTTAGCAGCGCTCGTCAGTGGTTATCATGACGCCCACCCACTTTCCGCAGAAGAAATTGATATGGTGTGGCCGCTCCTTCGGCTGCGACTTGCGGTAAGTGTTGTAAACTCCACAATGATGGCGAAGGAAAACCCGGATGACCCTTATGTGGTTATTTCTCAGAAACCGGCGTGGGATTTCCTTGAAAACAACAACATTAATCCAAGGCTTATCAATAAACAGCTTCGTGCCGCATGTGGTCTACCCATCACAGATAGAGCGGAGGAGATTACCAGTTGGCTGGAGAAGGAGCGGGGCAATTTCGCGGATGTTCTCGGTGTACCTTTAAAAGATGCGGAAACGGCCCCGCTGTCGGTTGAAGTAAGCACCTTCCCGCAAAACCCGTTTGAAATGACAGATGAGGAGGCAGCAGATCTTGATGTAAAAGAAGGCATTTATATTGGCTTTTATAACGAGCCACGCCTCGTCTATACGGACAATGCTTTCTACAACGGTCCTTTCAAAGGCAGCAACCGAAGAACGGTCCATCTTGGTGTGGATCTGTTTGAAGCCGCAGGCAAACCTGTTTATGCGCCAATGGATGCCACCGTTGAAGAACTGGATAACCGCACGGGTCACCTTGATTATGGTGGACTGATTGTCTTGCGTCATGAAACGGATGAAGGGACCCCATTTTATACTCTCTACGGTCATCTCAATCCTGCAAGTATTGAACATCTGGCTGTTGGTCAGGCAGTGAAGAAAGGTGACGTGATCGCGGCCCTCGGAGATGAAAGTCACAATGGGGGATGGGCCCCTCACCTTCATTTTCAGGTGAGCCCTACGATGGACGGCATGGGGGCGGACTGGCCGGGTGCAGCTGATCCAGATGAAATGTATTTCTGGTCAAAGATGTATCCAAATCCGGCAGCACTTCTTAATGTTCCAGATGAAAAAACAAGGTACGAGCCACCGGCAAAAGCCAATTTTCTCGAAAAACGTCGGGAGAATTTTGGGCATAATCTGAAACTTACCTATAGCGATCCTGTTATGTTTTTGCGTGGCTGGAAACATCATTTGTTTGATGAATGGGGACGGCCTTATCTGGACAGCTATAACAACGTTCCTCATGTGGGTCATGGGCATCCCCGCATTCAAGCCGTTGCGGCCGACCAGTTAAAACGGATGAACTCCAACACCCGCTATTTACATCCAGCGCAAACGGCTTTTGCCGATACGATCCTGAAGCACATGCCAGACTATCTATCCGTCTGTTTCTTCGTAAATTCCGGCACAGAAGCCAACGAACTTGCGTTGCGCCTCGCCCGTGCACATAGCGGCGGCAAGGATATGATCACCCCCGACCACGGATACCATGGAAATACAACCGGCTGCATCGACATCTCTGCTTATAAATTCAACGCACCCGGCGGCATCGGCCAATCCGATTGGGTTCATTTGGTTGAAGTCGCTGATGATTACCGAGGCTCCTTCAGGAGAGGTGAAGATGATGTGGCCGAAAAATATGCCGCACTTGTTGATGATGCACTAAAAGCAATTGAAACACGTGGCGGCAAGCTTGCCGGCTTTATCGCCGAAACTTTCCCAAGCGTCGGCGGGCAAATCATCCCTCCAAAGGGGTATTTGGCGAAGGTGTATGAGCGCATTCGCGCGGCAGGCGGCGTTTGTATCGCTGATGAGGTGCAAACTGCTTTGGGGCGCCTTGGTGATTATTTCTTCGCGTTCGAACAGCAGGAAGCCTTGCCTGATATTGTCGTCATGGGCAAACCGATCGGCAATGGGCATCCACTGGGTGTCGTTGTCACCACCCGCGCGATTGCTGATAGCTTTGCAAAAGGACCGGAGTTTTTCTCTACCTTTGGCGGATCCAACCTCTCCTGTCGTATGGGTAAAGAGGTTCTGGATATTGTGGAAGATGAAGGCTTGCAGCAGAACGCAAAAGCGATGGGAGAAAAACTTCTCTCGGGACTCCGCAAGCTGCAAGACAAATATGAAATCGTTGGTGATGTGCGCGGCATCGGCCTCTTTATTGGCCTTGATCTTGTGACGGATCGCGAAACGCGTGCGCCGGGAACGGAGATTGCATCTTACGTCAAAAACCGCATGCGCGAAAACCGGATCCTGATGGGAAGCGAAGGGCCGGCAGACAATATCTTAAAAATCCGTCCGCCCATAACGATCCAGTCCGATGATGTGGATATGATTTTGGACGTTATGGATACAGTGTTGGATGAAGCCCAGTCCTTAGTATCCTAAGGCGCTACATGTTCGATAATGATTTATGGAGAGCAGGCTTTCGCTCTCTCCATAAACCATTACATTCATTCGCTTAGAAGGATAGAACATACCCCTCAGTTGGATCAATCTGGTTATTCAGCATCTTGACGTAAACTTCCTGAATGTTCTCTGGTCCAGACAGTTGTTTAATCTGGATCCATTTGATCACTTCTGGAAGCAACGACATCCAAGCACCTGCCATGCGTTTCTGAAACTCAACTGGCCCCCAGTCTTTTGTTCTTTGATTGATATGGATGGGGGCGAAGAAGAAATCCATATCCTCATCAGGAAGGTTACGATCATTTTCAGAGGCTTGCCAATCAGCGGCTCCAATTCCAATCGCCTTGATGAAATTCTCTGTCAAATTCGCTTTCAGTTTTTCAATTAATTCTGGATCTCCAGCAAAATCAACAATTACGGCTGGACCTTTGCCCGCAACAGCGGACAAATCATCATATGTCACCGCATCATCATAAGATCCCAAATTTGCAACAAAGGACTTATTCTTTGGCGAGGTCAAACCAACGACTTCAACATCCACGCCCAGATCTTTCAGATAATGTGACAAGCAAATCGCTGTCTTGCTGGATGCACTGGTCATCACAATCTGCTTTGCTCCAAAGCACTTGTTGTCTTGTAAATGTAACGCAAGCAAGTAAGCCGTAATAAACAGCGGTCGGAATATGATCGTTGCATTTTCAGCATTTTCTGGCATTTGCCCTTTGTCTTCCGGGATCAGGGTATACCGGTTATAGACAGGAGAAACCGTGGATCTGTGCTCCGAATTTTCCAGCATAAATCCTGGAACGAGCTCCATTAGATTAAGCATCGCTTCTGTCGCCATTGGGAAAACACCAAAGAGGCGTTGACCAACTTTAATATCATCTCGATTACTCTTGATAACAGTGGCATTTCCCCACACCGGAATATTCCCCCAGTCCTCATCACGTGGGAAAATATCCCAATATGACATGGACCGGCCAAACGCTGCATAGGTAATATTATTTGCGCTGAACGCGAACTTCTCTGTTTTGACCCAGACGGAGTTATCCGTTTCGTTTTCTGAGTTTGCCTCTGAAGTCGTCATTCTGCTTTGTGTTAGATCGTCTTTTTGTACGTCAAATGTAAATGACATTATCTACTCCTGCTTTTATTGGGTGCTTTGACCCTGCACCTCTATTTTTTTATTCGATTTCTCAACGTGCCAATCTTCTCAATTTCCAGCTCAACAACATCACCATCTTGCAAGAAATTCAAAAGCTCCAGCCCACAACCATTACCAATTGTGCCAGATCCCAATATCTCGCCTGGATACAATGTTTCATCTCGACTGACATATTCAATCATTTCTTCGAATGTCCAATGAATGGAACCTGAGTTTCCACGAGATCTTTCTTCACCATTGATCCTGGCAACCATTTGAAGATCATATGGATCTTCAATTTCATCCAACGTCACCAAGCACGGCCCCATGGGACTGGCATCGTCAAAATCTTTCGATTTCGCGGGACCAAATCGTCCACCCATTTCTTTGCCCTGTACATCTCGCGCCGACAGATCATTGAAAATTGTGAATCCAAAAATATGGTCACGTGCATTTTCTTTTGAGATGTTCTTGCCCTTTTTTCCAATGACACAGGCAAGCTCCAACTCATAGTCCATCACTTTAGAATAAGAGGGCCAAGTAATTTCCTTTTCCGGATCAGTGATGGCGAACCGATTGCCCTTGTAATATATGGGCTTCTCGTACCAGACCGGCGGTACTTTAAAATCTTCCAAATTTTGGTGATCTTTGATGTATTGTGCAGGATCTTCACTTGCCGCGCTTCTGATCTTCAATGCAGAAAGCAGGGATTTCACCGCATGTTTTTCAAAGGCCATAAAATCCCTGATCTGTGGCGGCCTTGGAATTGGAGCCCTCAATCTGACATTCTGTAATAACATAGCGTCACCATGATCAGCTTCCCGTAATAGCTTGCGAGCAAAATCCAGAGCTTCCTGCCCGCCTTCAATCAAAGAGAGCATACTGTCAAATACTGAATGGCGATCACCTGCAACGGCTTTCAGATCCAGTATTTTGTCATTAGAAAGAAGGGCACCAAGACGGTCCCCTCCTCCCTGAAAGGAATAGGTTACAAATTTCATTACAGGTATCCGTTATTCCGCTGCGGCTTTAAAAGGCGCGACCGAATAGATAACTCCTTTTTGCTGAAGGTCCGAGAACTGCTCAGCACTTACTCCAGCGTCAGACAGAACCGACCAGTTATCTTCACCAACTGAGGAAGCAATCAATTGGTATTGACGGGTGCTTTCGGAGAACTGCCATGGCTGGCCCGGCAACTTTACAGTTGCGCCGTGATCATCAACGACCTCAACAACCGCGCCCCATTCTTCCGCCCATTGGCTCTTGCCAAATTCGGCACTTGTTCTCACCTCCCCGACAGCAAGTCCGGCTTCTGTCAAATGGACTTCAAGTTCTTCAATTGACTGAAAACTGTATACCCAGCTTTGCACAATATCGAGCAGAGCCTTCAAGTTGAGACGTCTCAGCTCAGCCGTTTTGAAGCGTGGATCATTGCGTAAATCATTGCGCCGCATCATCGCGCAGTATCGGACAAAAATCGGCGAGAAAATTGGGCTAGCGGATATGACGATCCATTGTCCTTCCCGAAACTTCAACGTCGGAGATTCAGTGGCTCCAAGTGCAGGTGGCTCACTGTCCATTTCAGTTTCCGTGAGATCCGCATGAGCCCGTTCATTGACATACATCATTGTTGCGGCCATCGCCACATCCACATGCTGCCCCTTTCCGGTTCTGTGACGTTGTTCCAGCGCGGCAAGTGTCGCAATAACGGCCTCCATACCGGTATAGACATCCGCGTGAGAAAATACGTCACTGGAAGGTTCGCCAAGGTTATCTCCATAGTGATTGATCAATGTATCAACCAATCCGACTTCAGCGTGAACGGTTGGGGCAAATGCCCCTCGGTGGCTCATGCTATTTTTTTGGCCATAGCCACTGATAGAAACGTATATGATCTGCGGATTGATCTCAGCCACCTCTTCATAGGACAGCCCAAAATGATCCAAAGTTCCGGGTCTGAAATTCTCTATCACGACATCGGCTGTTTTAAGAAGGTGGCGTATTATGTCCTGCCCTTCAGGAAAATTCAGATCAACGCTAATGCATTTCTTACCTGCATTCTGTTGATAGAAATAATGTGACTTTCCCGGCTGCCCTGGTGCCGCATAGCGGGAAATATCGCCAAGGCCTGGCGGCTCAACCTTCGTTACATCTGCCCCTAAATCCAGTAGTGTCTTTGCACAATGCGGCCCTGCAAGTACCCTTGTAAAGTCCAGTATTTTCAACCCGTGCAATGGAAGTTCACCCATTTTAGTTCCCTCCAAATACCGCTGTACCGGGACCGGACTTTTGAAACTCCTTGATCCCCATTTTCACGTCATTGCTCAGGAGAACGGGCTTCATGATGCCCTCCATTTCCTGATCCGCAGTTTCAAGACCTTTTTCCGCCATGAGATTGGCGATCTTTTTAATGGCACCTAGCGCTACAGTAGGACCGGTCGCCAGTTGTTGTGCATAATTGAGGCTCACTTCATCAAGATCGTCATCAGCAACAGCCAGATTGATAAGACCAATGCGCTCCATAGTTTCAGCATCATGACGACGGCCCAACATGGCAAATTCCTTGGCACGTGCGAGGCCGATCCTTTGGACCATTCGCTGAACACCGCCCATAACGGGTGCCAATCCCAAAGTGGTTTCCACAGCACCAATCCGTGCAGAGCGGGCCGCAATGATGAAATCACAGGCAAGTGCAACTTCCAGCCCGCCCCCTAAAACAGCGCCGCGAACTGACGCCACGACTGGCAACGGGTAACTTCCCATATAATCTAGAAACGCCTTAGGGCTCGTCGGATTTTTGACCTTTTTCCCGCCTTTACCCTCTGATACGGCAAACACCTCCAAATCCGCGCCAGCACTGAAATGCTTCAGGTCAGATTTAAGAAGAATTGCCCGCGCCCCAGTATCGAGCGCCTCCTGCATAGCTGTCATAATACCCCCAACCAGCAGAGGACCCAACAGATTGTAGGGGGGATAGTTCATAGAGAGAATGCAAAGATCCCCTTCTCTTTCACTTTTCACTACAGCTTCTTCAGTCATTTGTTTCCTCCATTGGCCTTGTTGCATGATTCATTCCATATAGTGTATATACACATTATGAATTTCATGTAAAGCCATAAAGTGCATCTACACTATACAATATAACCAGTCTCTCACTTGCTTAGGGAAGCTCAAGCAACAGGCGTAAACCCCGCTTGAACCCTCCCTAATCTATCTCTGGAAACCGTAACTTATTTAATCGTCGAACCCAACAAAAGTGGCAACTTCATCCACCGGCCGTCGCGTTGAAACGACGGCGTTTGCAGGGAAATCAAAATCTGGATATCCCATAGCAACTGACGTTTGTATCACATGATTATCCGGAATATTGGCATGTTCACGCACAACAGGGGACTGCATAATCCCCTGACTATTAATCACCGAGCCAATCCCCCGGCTCCAAGCAGCCAGCGCCAAACCATATGTTACTGCCCCTAGATCGAAGTGTCGGATATCACCTTCGAGTTCCTTATCATAAGCAACGATAACTGAGACCGGTGCATCAAACTGGCGAAAGCCTCTTAGCACCCAGTCCTGCCGTTTTTGTTTATCATGACGTTCAATTCCCATTGCTTCGAACAGCTGAATAGCGACTTTAACCTGGCGTTCTCGATGGACACCTTCATAACCTTTTTCAACCCGGAACTCGCGTGATGACGGGATACCCGCAAGATTTCTCTCTGTGTTGCCTTTTCGAATACGGTCAAGTGGCTCTCCGCTAATAACGTGCAGATGCCAGGGCTGTGTGTTCATTGAAGAAGGCGCACGCGTCGCAACTTCAATAATCTCCTTCAGCACTTCTTTGGGAATGGGGTCGGGTTTATACCCGCGAATGGAACGTCTTCCATGAACGACTGAATCAAAATCCATTGTTTTCTCTTATTATTTTTTTGTTTCAAGGGAGAGAAGTCTCCGTAGCGTAGTGTAACCAAGACACTCTGCTTTGCAACAGTTTGAACAGTCATTCTGAAATCCAAAAAATCCGATAAATAACTTTTCTCGTTATTAACCATTTCATTATGAGAGTTCTGCTAATCTGAAAAAGTTCTATCAGTACAGAAGTCGGTGATGCATTTGAATAGAGACAAATACGTTAAGGGCGGGAGCCTTGTAAAATGGAACAAAGGGAAACTTCTCAAGGTCTTTTCCTTGCCCCTTTTTGTCATTTACTTCCTCATTTCTGCAATAACTGCCCCGTTTGCAAATGCAGAAACAAAACCTGTCTTGTTCATCAGTTCCTACCATCCGGGTTTTCACTCTTTCTTCGACCAGATTGAAGGGCTTAAGGAAGGTCTTTCTGCGGCGTCTCAAGGAGCTTTTGACGTAGATCTTAGCATCGAGTTTATGGATACAAAACGCTTTCCGGACCAAACTAACATACGATCATTCAAAGCGCGCTTATCGTCTAAACTCGAAAAATTAAAGGCCGGCAAAAAGCCTGAACTTATCGTGGTGGGAGATGACAATGCCTTGGATTTTGCACTGAAAGAACAAGAGGGCCTGTTTGAGGGCTTGCCGATTGTTTTCCTGGGTGTCAACAATGTTAAAAAAGCGATAGCCCAAGATGAAAATCCAAGCATTACGGGCGTTGTTGAGCATCCATCCATTGGAAAAACACTTGATTTTGCCGAGAACCTTCTTTCAAAAAAAGGTTCAATTTATGTCATTACTGATGATACCCGGTCCGGGCATATCAACTTTGACCTCCTTCAAGCTGCGCTTGCCACCAGAGATCTTGGAAACCGCATAGAGAATATCTCTTTAAAAGATCACACCATCACAGGAATGCTGGATAAGGTCTCCAAAATCAAATCTGGTTCCGTTATATTGTTCCTAAACGCCCACCGGGATTTGGAAGGCAACACCCAAACCACTGCCGAGGCGGCCAAGAAGCTGGCGCAATATTCAAAGGTTCCCTACCTCCACCCGTGGAAACCATCCTTAGGCTTGGGATCTCTTGGCGGTGTCATTGTCTCCCATCATGAGCAAGGCCGCGTTGCGGGTGAACTTGCCGCACGTATTCTTCTAGCAGGCAGTGCCTCAGGTTTTGAAGTAGTCAGCGAAAGCCCTAATCCATTAATTCTCGACTACAATATTCTTTCCAAATTTGGAATTAGCAGAGGACTGATCCCCAAAAACGCAGTCCTGATAAACCGGCCCGAGGGCCTTTATGCAACCCACAAAGAATGGATTATCGGCGGCGTTATCTTCATATTGTTTCAGACATTCGCCATCGCAGTACTTTCGACAATTAATAGAAAGCGCAAAAAAGCGGAGGCCGCACTTCGATCCAGCGAACACAGGTTCAGAGACTATGCCGAGATCGCCTCAGATTGGTATTGGGAGCAGGACGAGAATTTAAGATTCACCTATCTTTCCAAACGTCATCATGAGGTAACCGGCATGGCTCCTGATGCTTTCATTGGGAATACCCGAGAAGAAATGATACGGAAAACAGGGGTTGAGCTCACTGAGGAGTTCAAAGCCCATCTTGAACAGATCAAAAGTCACAAATCCTATAAAAACTTTGAATACAGATTTGTGCGCCCTGATGGAGAAGCGCGCTTTATCAATAATTCAGGAAAAGCCATTTTCGATTCTGACAGCAATTTTACTGGGTATCGGGGCATAGGACGCGATGTAACCGAGGGTGTGCAGGCCAAAATTGATCTGCAAATCAGCAGAGATGAGCTTCAGAACCAGTATGAACAAACACTCGAAGCGCAAAAGCGGGTAGAAGCACAATCCCGTGAGCTAGCAAAGTTGGCGCAGCGAGAGACTGAATTGCGCGAAAAAGCGGAAGTTGCTGAAAAATCAAAAAGTGAATTTCTTGCCTCCATGAGTCATGAGATCCGAACCCCAATGACAGGTGTGGTTGGTTTTGCGGACATGCTGCTTGAAGATAAATTGGCGCCTGAAAGTGTTGAAAAGGTCACTCGGATCAAGGATGCAGCCAACGCCCTTCTAACCATCATCAACGACATTCTGGATATTTCGAAACTGGATGCAAATAAGCTTCTCATCGAAGATATCGATTTCAACTTGGAAGAATTGATGCAGGATGTGGTCACCTTGTTCTCGCAAACACTTCCGATTGGCAAGCAAGGCAAACTATCCATTTCCTATGAACTAGACAGTGATTTACCAGCCCGCATTAACATGGATCCAATGCGTCTGCGGCAAATCTTGATCAATCTTGTTGGAAACGCCGTGAAATTTACGGAAAGCGGAGAAGTCATCCTCTCCTGCAAGATTGATCAAAAGAACGGGAGACTACGTTTCGAAATCAACGATACTGGTATTGGAATTAATGAAGAAGCCCTTCCAAACCTGTTTAACGAATTTACACAGGCAGACCCTTCCATCAGCCGCCGCTACCACGGTACGGGCTTGGGTCTTTCTATCTGCAAACGGTTAGTGAATTTAATGAACGGAGACATCGGCGCACGAAGCATAGTTGGAAAAGGAAGCTGCTTCTGGTTTTCGCTCCCTTACAAGGAGGCAAAGGAAATTGATGAAAAAGGCCAAGACAAAAGCACTAAAAAACCAACGAAATTGAGTTTCGATTATCCTATTTCTGTTCTTGTTGCAGAAGACAACAATATCAATCAGCTGATTATCAAAGGCCTGTTGAAAACCTTCAGCATTGTGCCCGATATTGTGGCGAACGGCGCGGAAGCAATTTCTGCGGTAGAGAAAAAAGAATACGACATCATTTTGATGGACATCAGAATGCCGGTCATGAGTGGAGTTGAGGCGACACAATCTATTCGCAGCATGATTTCCCCCAAGAGAGATATTCCGATTATCGCACTTACTGCGGATGTCATAGAAGATCATAAATCTTCATACTTAGACGCAGGAATTAATGAAGTCATCGCAAAGCCAATTGACCAAGCTAAACTTTTTGAAGTTTTATCCAGCTTTACTGACAAAAATGCTACCGTAGCAAGCTAAATAAAACTGAAAACTAAGCTACTCGGCTTTTGTTTTTTTGGCCCAAAATGCCAGTACGGGAAAAAACGCTATTTCCAAAATGAAAGAGGCGAGTATTCCATCTTTTAATAAAATACCCAAATCCAAGACACTCAACCGGAACATCCCCCCGAACGCGACAGCTAAACTAATGATAACAATAGTTTGTTGTAGTTTTCCAAACCAAACAGAGCTCAGCAGATAAACCCCGCCAATTGAGAACCACACACCCCCAAGAAACCGAAAGTGATTATCTTGGATCTCATACAACCCTTCATCGAGAACAGCCACGAAGCCGGTGGATATTTGCCACCCCAGGGTTTGCATCCCCCCTAAACCGATATTTAACCCCAAAATCATAACAGCTAGCCCGGTCAAACCCAAAATCACTCGCAAAATTACAATTGACTGCACCTGAACCTCCTTAATTTTCACCTTCAGATTTAAATTAGTACGCGTTCTAATTTAAAAAAAGAAGCTGGTCAATTGTTTTTTAGAACGCGTTCTTTTATATAGAAATAGGATAATTCTAAAATCAGGATGCAACATTGGGACGACGCCCAAAAAGTGACAGGCAATTTGAAGAGCTGAGGGCAAAAATCATTCTCTGTGCCCTAAGTCTCTTTCAAGAAGAAGGATATGCTGCGATTTCAATGCGCCGCCTAGCCAAAGAAGTTGGCTGCGCTCCCATGACAATCTACGCACATTTTGATGGAAAAATAGATATTTTACAGCACCTTTGGGCTGACATACTGGGCGAACTTTTTGATCACATCCGACATAAGCTGACCCCTGATCTTGACGATGAAGAGCGCCTTTCTTTGGCTTCCAAAATTTTTGTCCAGTTTTGGATTGATCACCCAGACCACTTCAGATTGGTGTTCATGTCTGCAGAAATCACACGAGCTGATGTTGGCAGTTTTCTTAATAAGAGCAACACTTTAACCCATTTCCATTTTTATACTGAATTGGTGGAACCAGTCTGTGTAAATAAAGCTCGCGTAAAACTTGTCACCGACACTCTTTTGAACATGTTAATTGGCATTGCATTTTGCGCAAACACCATTAAGGACTATCCTTGGTCAACCGCAGAAAACATGGTCGACGTGGTTTTAGAATCCGCCCTAAACAAGAACTAGCCTTACTCTAATCTACCACATCACAAAACTTTA
The DNA here is from genome assembly GCF_015143595.1 of Sneathiella sp. P13V-1. NCBI lineage: Bacteria > Pseudomonadati > Pseudomonadota > Alphaproteobacteria > Sneathiellales > Sneathiellaceae > Sneathiella > Sneathiella sp. P13V-1. Next base: position 100,644 of record NZ_WYEU01000001.1, read on the forward strand.
CTAATTTATGGATTGCTTTTAAGATTCCCCAAAAAGCATGTGTACTTTGGGAGGGAAACATGACCACTGATAACAACACGCCCCCCAAAAATGGGGCAGGAGAAGACGGACCAAAGAACGTTATTTCATTGATTGATGAAATGGCATACGTGACCGAGGTCGGAACAGACGATGTGTGGAAATGGCTGGCAGCTGGCTGGGCAGACCTGAAAGCGAATATCATGGTGAGTGTCAGTTACGCGGCGCTTTTTATCATCATAGGCGTTGCCATTTCTTTCGGCTTTTATTTTATGGGGTGGCCTTACCTGATATTGCCGGGTCTGACCGGGTTTTTATTGGTAGGCCCCGCGGTTGGCATTGGCTTTTACGAAATCAGCCGACGATCAGCGGCTGGTGAAAAAGTAAGCCTTTGGAGCGCGGTTACAGCTGCACGCTATAACAAACTTGGGATTTTCGGTTTTGGCGTTGCCCTTGCCTTTGTGTTTCAGGTTTGGATCCGGCTATCTTTTACCGTTTTCGCACTTAATTTCCCTGGTGTGATGCCGGACTGGCAGAAAATTCTTCTTCGTGCTTTGAGCATTGAAGGTGTCTATTTCGGGATTTCAATCGGCATCGTTGGCGCTGTTTTTGCAACCTGTATTTTCTTTATAGGCGCATTTTCCATGCCCATGATGATGGATCGGAAATCCGTTCTTTTGCCATCGCTGATCACCAGCGCCTACGCCGTTTATCATAATCGAAGCGCTATGATCCTGTGGGCCGCTGTTATTGTGACCTTTACCGGGATCGGGTTGATCACAGGCGGTATCGGCCTGATTGTGACCTTGCCTCTTATCGGCCATGCAACATGGCACGCCTATAAACACGTGATGTCGGGTGATTTGCCTGAGGGGCAATCTCATCCAACCGGGACAATTACTGCAGCAGGCTAATTTTTGGCGCCACCGTATATGCTACGGTGGCGTTCCGCTCTTTAGAGAAACTCTTTCAGGTCAGCCAGAAACTCTTCAAACTGGTCATGATGCAACCAATGGCCGGCATTTTTATAATTCTTCACCTTTGCAGTGTTGAAGTACTTAATACGCCCGTCTTCTTCGGGATTTGACGCCCAACTATCCTCTCCATAACAAAGTAATGTTGGGCAGGTTATTTCCCCCCAGAGTTTTTGCACCTCTTCATGAGGCAAATCGAAAGGTCCCCAAACCCGCATATGCGGGTCAAACTTCCAGCTAAAGGTCCCGTCTTCATTTTGGTTTACCGCATGAATGGTGAGGTGCAATGCCTGTTCATCTGAAAGATGCTTATTCTCCCCTTTCATTCGGGCAAGAGCATCCTCAAAAGTCTCGTATTTACGATGGGTTCGTGCACTGGCGGCACGTTTTTCATCAATCCATTTTCTCCACCGTTCCGCCATTGAGGTTTGTTGCATTTCCTCAATCATTTTTGGAGATGGTCCAAGTCCTTCAATAGCGACAAGTTTGCGCACCTTTTCTGGATATAATCCCGTGTAGCGAAGCGCGATATTCCCACCCATGGAATGGGAAACGATAGTAACCGGGCTCAACTCTTTCTGATGAACAAGTTGCGCAATATCATATATGTAATTCTGCACACTATAATTACCATCAGTAGACCATTCACTATCCCCGTGGCCACGCATATCTGGGGCAATGATATGCCAATCGTGTCGCAGCTCTTCCGCAATCCAGTCCCAGTTCCGACAATGATCCCGCCCACCATGGATAAGAAGCAGAGGCGGCGCTTCTGGATTCCCCCAATCGACATAATGAAGTTTGGTTCGCTGCGAAATAAAGCTGTGTGACGTTGGGCCCATATGACCGCTCCTTAACGATAGTCTTGTTCTTTTCCTTTATTATATGTCTAATTATCTACCTAGGTCCATCCTGAGGCGGGAATAAGAAGCATGAAGCTCTTAACACAAAGGAATATCCTCGCATCTATTGTGGCGGTGGCGGCGGTGATTTCACCAAGTCTGCTCAGCGCCAAATGCCCGACAAAAGATGATCTTAAATCAGGTGTTACTTTCACCCGCGCCAGCCCGTTTCTCTCGGAACTTGTTATTCAAATTGGAAATGGCATTAAAGCCCACAGGATCATGACCAGCAAAGGTGAGCGAGTAGAGATAATCTCCTCTTACACCCATCCACTTGCGGTAGAAGAGCGAAGATCATCAACGGAAGTTCTTTCTATCAGCTATGATAAGGATCCAAATGAACTTACAAACCTGAAGAGTTCAGAAAACTGGAGTAGCAACATCAAGTTTTACCGGAACTCGGAACTTTTCTCAGAGGGGGAATTTGAAGTAGAGCTCACAGGGACATCTTCGGTTAGCGTTAAAGACTGCACCTATAAAACGTTGATGGTGGAAACAACCTTGACCTTTGATAAAGGAGGAGCTCCCATCAGATACAGAAAAGAGTATGCTCCTAAGCTGAACTGGGTCTTAAAAGATATTCGCCTTGCCCGGAGTGGCATCCCGATTTCGCAAACGTCCTATGACAAGATCACCGTTGGCAAACTGAGATAGCTCCTTTAATGAAACCGCACTACAAAGACGTGCTCGAAGATTTGCAAGCACTGGAAAAACTATCTCAATATCAACCCGTCATCATCGGAACACCTCCGCTTGGGATCCAGATTGAAACGAGTGACATTGACATCGCTTGCAGCAGCATAAACCTGGAGGATTTTGAACGTGCAACGGTCAAGATCTTCGGTGATTTCAATGGTTTCTCAACCCGCACCCGCTTTGTGCAACACCGCCCCACTGTTATTGTCAATTTTAAGCATATGGGATGGGAAATCGAAATATTCTGCCAAACAATCCCGACAATAGATCAGTGGGGTGTTCGGCACTATTTCGTAGAAAAAAGGCTTCTAGACCTCGCTCCTGATCTGGCCTCACAAATTAGAGCACTCAAACAACAAGGCCTCAAAACCGAACCCGCCTTCGCGAAAACCCTCGGCCTTACAGGAGATCCCTATGAAGTCATTCTTGAATTGGAGAATAGATCTGATTATGAGTTATTGAATTTGCTTTCAGAATGCGTCCTCGGGAAGAATTAGTACTTTTATTTTTTCTGTAAGATGGGCATATGCACATCTTCGTCTATACCTCTATCCGCACAAACCTTAAGATTTCCGGTTACATAACCAACGAGCTTCGCTTGATACACCGGTGCTGAAATATTTGGCCACTGTTTCAGAATACCCGCCAGTTCTTTGGCAGGTAAATCATCACCTTTCGAGAGCTTACCTGACCTTACCTCGTTTACTCTACCTTCCCTGAGATCAAAAACCTCACTCACCTTACCGTGGCATTTGTGATTAGTATATCGAACGATACCTACATCACTACTTGAAACGACTTTATTCAGAAAGTAGGTACCTGCGGGAACCTCTTTAACAAAGAATGCTGGGGTTTTTGCATCCCTTTTCATATCTACAAGAAACCAATTCCCAGTTAATCGTTCAGTCTTTACGTCGATTTCTAGAAATTGTGCACGTGCGTTCACCCGCATGTCGCTATTCAAAAGAGCAATCACAGCTGTATCAGAGCTTTCTGAGAACTTTATATCTGTCATGTTTATAAAGCCTAGGCACCCTGTCAGAGTGAACGACAAGGACGAAAAGACCATAATTTTTAGGAAGCGCAACAACGGGTGAAACATATTTAGTTTAACCTGCTGAATCTGTTGTTTCTTTCAGTTGCACATCAAGGACAAGTTGACTTGATTTGTCATACTCAACTACTAGTTCCTTTACCTTTGTGGTAAACTTTAACCCAAACGCGCGTGTTGCAACGTAATAGTATACGATTGCTTCAGCTTTACCATTTGTCATTGGCTCACTGCGCTTACCTGTTTCTTTTCCCAACAAAGCTCTCACTTCACTAACAGTGGATTTGTTTTTCTGGATCTTACCGACCAGAGATGTATCAAAATCTGTCGCATCACTTTTAAAAGAGCTGGTAAAAACCTGTCCCACTAGTACGTCATTGCTAAAGTAAAATGATTGTGTTCGCGCTGCGACAACATCTTTCTCTAAAGGGTCGCCCTTCGTATCTGCAAAAGAATATGACAAAACATCCAATGTAGCGCCATTTTTTACCTCTTTCCCTGAAGCATATGGCGCACCCAGTTTTTGTTGAATTTCTACTATTGTTGTTTTTCCAAGTGCAACGGATTTATTTTCAACTCGGTTAAAATCTGCCCCGGCTGAACACGCCCCTAGCACCAGTAAAGACAACACTACGATAATCTTTTTCATTTATTCCCCCCACACAATGTTCTCATATTGATTGCATCTCATAATACAACCTAAGAAGTGATTTTCTAGTATCTTTTCTCATTTTCATTCAAGTTTAATACTGGTTCAGAGGATCCTCACTTTAAAGAAATTGTTCGACACGATCTTTGGATTTCAAATAGGATGCTTGCTAACGATAGGAGAAACATATGTCGAGATCTGGAAGTTGTTTGTGCGGGAAAGTGACCTTTACAGCCGATCCGTTAGAAATATTACAGGCATGCCATTGTGATATGTGCCGAACTTGGGGTGGTGGTCCCTATATGGCGGTCCCTTCCAACAACGCCAAGTTCAAAGGGCCAATTTCCACATACTCTTCGTCCGAATATGCAGATCGCGGTTTTTGTTCCAATTGTGGAACACATTTGTTTTTCTACGCAAAGAAGCAGGATATGCATGGCATCCCGATCGGCCTTTTTGACGACCAATCGGGATTACCGTTCACAGCCGAAATCTACACAGATGAAAAGCCGGATTACTATGAGTTCGCCAATAAAACGGCCCATATAACCTCCGACCAATATGTGAAAAAATTCCGATAATTTATGAACGCCGGGTCATTGAAGACTCTTGAGCGATAACGGCGACTACCTGACCATTCTCATCAAATAATGTGCCTTTGGATAAGCCGCGATTATCTGAGGCTATTGGGCTCTCAATATCCAGGAGCATCCAGTTTGCCGGATCGGTTGTTCCATGAAACCAAATTGAATGGTCCAGACTTGTTGGATTGTGGCTCATCACATTCCCATGGGGCCGAAGCGCGGCGAACAAAGTAGTGCTGTCAGACAGATACGCAATAACACATTGTTGATGCTGAGCATCCGCATGAAGTGCGACGCACCCTCGCATCCATTGCAACAGATGCGGATCCTTATGATCCTCTTTTATGGGCGACCAATCATCTAAAGGTTCAATATCCACACCATGACCGGTGAGAGGAAGAAGCAAAGGCTGCCGCCCCTCCTCTTTTCGCAATTCCCTTAACTGCTCCGCTGTTTTGATTTCAGGAGCCATCACCTGATGCTCGTCCCCGACTTCCGGTTTTTTGAAAGTAGCGGTTGCCGAAATGATAAGGACATCGTTTTGGTAAGCTCTTATACAACGTGTTTTAAAACGCTTCCCATCCCTCAGGCGCTCAACTCTATAGGTGATCGACTGTTTCGTTTTTGGCGCGTTCAAAAAGTTCAAATGGAATGACGTTGCCAAAACGTTCTCATCCACTGTTTTAAACGCAGATTTCAAGGACTGCCCTATAAGATGGCCGCCGTAAACGTTGAGGACCGGATAATCGCCACCTGCACCGATAAAACTATCTGTTGCACCTTCCTCTGGGGTGACATCCAGCAAGTTATCAATCAACCCTTTTTCCAAGGCTTCCTGAAGCATTAATTTTTGCCCGTCTTCAGCGTTCATTATTCTTATTTCCTGCGGTTTACTGATACCCTAGTAATGCCGCACAGCAGATAATGAGGCAACTGAATTTAGAAACAAAACTGCTCACTGGCCGAAGAAGGCTTCCGTTTGGTCATTGGTCGGATAGAAAGCCTCAATCCGGAGTTCATCGGTTGTGATGTCTTGTGGTGTACCGAACGTAGAAATCACAGAAAAGACACTTAAGTCAAAGCCAGCAAGCGTAAACTCAAGCGGGATGAACGGCAGAAGATCTTCTTGCGGTGCACCCACTCTTTCATCAAGATCTGCCGCTTCAATAAGCATGTCGTAGAAGGGAGCCGATGGACTATTTCCGAGTGCAGCCTTGTCTCGTTTCAAACGATGGACAAACTGAGGGCCTGATACCTCCCAGTTTTTTATGAGGGAACGAAAGGCTTTGGGGTGAACGGTCAGAAACGCAATATTTCCAAGATAATTGAGCTCTTCAGAAGAGAAATCAGCAGGATTGAGCTGACTTTTGGCAGCCTCCAACATCCTGTCAGCCGCACTGTTGGTTTGTACAATATTCCAAAGCCGGTCAACCGCCATCGCGGGGTATGGAGTATGATGATCCAGAATACGGGCCACGGCCTCACGAATAGGTTTCATTTTTGGTGCTTCCAATTCGGTCTCTGTGTATTCAGCGGAAAAACCAGCCGCTTTCAAAAGCGTATTCCGCTCTCGCAATGGGATTTCCAGCACTTCAGATAAATGAAGGATCATGTCTCGGCTTGGTCGGCTACGACCTGTTTCAAGGTAACTGATATGGCGCTGTGAAATATCGGCCTCCAAAGCGAGGTCTAATTGGGAGAAATGCCGGCTGTTTCTCCACTGACGAAAAAGGGTCTGAAAACTATCATTAAGCGGTTTATTCATGGCCACCTCCATTTGCAAAGAGCTTACGAACAGATGAGACGTAATTCAATTACCTCTGAGGTAATTGCACAGAACCAATTTAAAGCTCACCCTTGCCTCACTCTTATGAAGGAGCAAGATCATGCTGAACAGAAGAACTATTGGTATCACCCTGCTTATCCCCTTTGGAGCCTTAACGATTTATGCGCTCCTACAACATGGATATATAGGCCTAATTGAGTTTCAGTTAAGTACACCAGCCGGTTGGCAAGTCTTTGCCGATTTGGTGATTTCATTGTTATTGGTAATGGGATGGTTACTAAAGGACGCCAGGGATCGGGGCTTGGCATTTTGGCCGTGGTTTGTTGGCACCCTTTTCTTAGGGGCGATTGTGCCACTGATTTATCTGATCGTCTCGCATAATCGTGCCCCGGTGGATCAAGAAACTTTCCGCGAAAGAGCTATTCTCTAGCCATAAAAAAACCCGGCCAAAAGGCCGGGTTTTTATTTATGTTTTTCGTCGTGCAATCGCCAGTTGCCGCCCGATAATGGGAACCATCAACAAGAAGCCAATTCCCATTGTCACCAAACCTGGCGCCACAAACAGCAAAGAGACCAAGCCCACATACCATTTTTCAAAATGATTTAAAGGCGCCAACATATATCCTGTGAAGGCAACACCTAAGAAGCTGATCCCCGCCATGACACCGGTTAGCGTGATGATAAATTCAGACCATGTAAATCCATCTGTGACCAGCAAAAGAGCTGGCGAGTAGACAAAAACAAATGGCACAAGCGCTTTCGCAATGCCTAACCTGAATGCCGTATTACCGGTGCGGAAAGGGTTGGATCCCGCAATACCCGAAGCTGCATAAGCCGCCAGTGCAACAGGCGGTGTAATATCCGCAAGCACCCCGTAATAGAACACAAAGAAGTGCGCCACCAACGGTTCAACTTGCAAAGTAGCAAGTGCGGGACCGGCGACCGCAACCAGAATAATATAAGTTGCTGTTGTCGGGATCCCCGCCCCCATAAAGATACAGGCGATAGCCACCAGAAGCAGGGAGAAGAACAATGCCCATTGAGGAACTTCGAAGAAGCTGAAAGGCCAGGTCGTTCCAAAAAAGGCGCCGATGTCGCTTGCGGTCTGAACAACAACATAACCAAGACGGAAGCCAACACCGGTCAGGGTCACCACCCCGACAATAATACCAACGCAGGCGGCAGCTGCACCAACCGCAATGGTACTTCTCGCCCCTGCGCCTAGCCCATCCCACAGGTCTTTCAGGGAAAGACGGCTATTAGGCTTCAAGAAACCAACAACCACACAAGCGATAATGCCATAAACCGCCGCAAAGTCAGGAGTTCGACCCGAGAGGATGAAATAGACGAGCACAATGAGCGGTGCAAGCGCGAGCCAGTGTTCCTTCAAAACCAAAAACAGTTTTGGAAGTTCTGCTGAGGACAACCCACGGAGACCCAATTTACGGGCCTCCAGATGCACCATGATAAAGATACCGAAATAATGAAGAAGCGCCGGGAACAATGCCGCCGCGAGAATATCCCGAAGCGGGATTTCTAGATACTCCACCATAATGAAGGCCGCAGCCCCCATGATGGGCGGTGTAATCTGACCACCTGTTGACGCTGTCGCTTCTACCGCCGCAGAAAAACGCGCGGGATAACCAATCCGTTTCATCGCAGGAATAGTCAGCGCACCTGTTGTCACCGTATTGGCAATCGAGGAGCCAGAAATACTTCCCATAAAGGCGGACGCGAAGATCGCAACTTTCGCAGGACCACCAGAAAAACGCCCTGCGATGACCATCGCCAAATCAATAAAGAGTTGGCCCAACCCAATTTTTGTGGCCAGCACGCCAAAAAGAATAAACAGAAACACATACTGCGCCATAACCCCGATGGCGATGCCGTATATCCCCTGGTTCGTCATATAAATGTGATTGATCAATCCTGTCCAAGACGCGCCGCCATGCTTTAATGCACCAGGTGCATAAGGTCCAAACAAGGCAAACGCAATAAAGATACAGGCAATCAAGGGTAAGGTTGGCCCAACGGATCTGCGGGTTGCTTCCAATGTCAAAAGGAGTAGCGCGGATCCCATAATCACATCACTTTGTGACGGGTTACCTACTCGTTCGGCGACAAGTTCAGGCGGCAACAGTGGTAAATAAAGCGCCGCGCCCACCGCCAGAAAACCCAGAGCTATGTCTTGAATACCAACTCCGCCAATACGATGCCAGCCACCTAATGGCGCACCCGCATCACGACCCTTAAAGGCCGAATAAAGGAAAAACACCAGCCCGAGCACAAAGGACAGATGAATACCACGATGAAGCAATTCACGGATCAGGCCAAACCCTGATGCATAAAAATGATACACCGACATGGCCACCAAAATTGCGGACAGAAACAACGCCATTTTTGTTCCGGTACTTCGAAAATTACTTTCCGGATCGTAGCGTTTTTCAAGCTCCAACAGTTCCTCTGGGGTGAGCGTGGAATCTTCCTGTGGGGTTTGACCAGTCATCAATCGCAGTCCCTAAAATACATGACTTGGAATAAAAAAAGCCCCAGATGGGTGTTCATCTGGGGCCTCGGAAGTTTATTTGATTACTTAATCAAACCTGCTTCTTTGTAGAATTTTTCAGCGCCTGGGTGCAATGGAACACCAACACCTGAGAGTGCTGTTTCAATAGTAATGGTCTTGCCTTTTGCATGGCCAACATCCAGCAGTTTGCGGGATTCTTTGTTCCACAGAGCTTTTGTGATCTTGTAGATCAACTCTTCACTTTCTTTGGCATTTGTGTACCACTGCGCACCTACGGCAACAGTGTTTGTACCTTCTACGCCTTCATAAGTGCCTGCAGGGATTTCACTCTGCGCAAAGAAGCCATACTTGTCGGTTAGTGCTTTTGCACCATCACCGTCAATTGGAACCAGTTTGATTTTCTCAGCTGATGCCAGTTCAACAATGGAGCCAGTTGGATAACCGGCAACCACAAAGTAAGCGTCGATCTTACCGTTGCGAAGCGCTTCTGACGCCGCGTTGCCTTTCAAGGCTTCAGCCGTCACATCCTTAACACCCATGCCATTGGCTTCCAGGATCAGTTTTGCATCCACGTATGTGCCTGAACCTGGCTCATCCAGAGAAACAACTTTTCCTTTCAGATCCGCAACACTGTTGATGCCGCTATCAGCGCGGGCAATGAGGTGGATATGCTCTTGGAACAAAGCTGCAATTGTACGAAGGTCCTTGGCTGGTGGCTTACCTTCCATAGTCCCTGTGCCTGTGTACGCCCAGTAAGCGACGTCAGATTGCGCGAAACCTGAATTACGCAGGCCAGAAATAATTGCGTTCACATTGTCAACAGAACCACGTGAGGACACGGCAGAGGCGATCAGGCCATCAACGCCACAGCTACCGCCTTTGCCACATTCACGAGACCCCGGAGGCTTTGAAATCGCATTCGCAATCACGCCACCAACTGGATAGTATGTGTAGGCTGTACCACCGGTACCAATTGTGAAAAACTTGATATCCTGTGCAGATGCCATTGACGCCAGACCAACAACAGAAGCAGCCAGCGCAGCACCTGCAATAATCTTCTTCAACGCTTTCATTGAATTCCCTTTCATGTACACCCGAACAGGTGAACAGATTGTTTGTATTGTTACAATCTTATAACAAAACAAATTGACAGGAATTGCAAAGGGAAATTTTCAAATTAGGGAAAAGCTATATTGCAACTATTTAATTTTGAAGGGACTTATCATTCTGTTTTGTTTCCCAACAATCAAAAAACTGTATCAGAAAATCAAATTCTATCGTCGCACTATTCTCGGTTTTGAATGAGTTGCACCTCATGGCTTTTCAGGTCCCAGCGAAAGCGGGCCCATTCCCCATACCAATCACAGGAAATACAAAAATCTGCTTCTAGCGTATCCCCAAGCAAGTCGCCTTCCTGAGGCGGGAAATTAAGTGCTTTGCTGCACCCAGACTCTACCCTATAGATGGAAAGCACACGGTTACTCTCTTTATTTTCTGCAAATACAAGGCCCGACGCTTTGCAGGTTTGCATGCCTGTGATCAAGTGAATTTTCCATTCCTGATTTTCGGAAACCACGTCTCTTTGAATGAGATCCGGCCCATACCTATCTACTTTTTTAAGCAACATATTGAACTCTATGAGAGAGATTTCCTTCGGCTGAGTTTTGGCAATTTTTTGATCATTTAGATCAAAGGTTGCGTCCTCTTTCTGCCCCGACAAAGGCGCCCAGTTCGCAACCATTTTCTCAATGAAATCAAGCGCTTTCAATCCGCTACGCCACGTACATTCTTGTCCTTCGTTTGGGGTATAATCACCTTCGAAAAGAGTATCCCGCCCAACTGTAAGGAAAGGACTACCCTCACGTGACGTGATAATCTGCTCAACACAGACAGGCCCGTTGCCAAAATCACAATGAAAAATCAAAAGGTCATGGCGTTCTGTTAGCGGATCTCGGCAAGTACCGATTGCTTGAACGCTCCCCCATAGCTCGAATTGGGCTTTCCAACCTGAGCTGTGTGTAGCAGTCACGCTTTCTTCGCGAATATGTTGGACTTGGAACTCACTCACCTGATCATTGGAAAGGAACTTACCTGATACGGTTTCTGTTTCACTGCTTGCAATACCTGCCGTAAATACAAGGAAACAAATCAAACCCAAACAAGCTGTGAAACGCACTCCATCCCCCTACTTCCGCATCTTTTTGTATTTTCTTAAGAGACTGTCTCTTTTTACTCGGGAAAGATGGTCAAAATAAAGGCGCCCGTCCAGATAATCTATTTCATGCTGGATCGTTGTTGATAAAAACCCATCTGCCTGCAAAATCACTTCGTCACCACTCTGATCCAGATATTTGACTGTAATCTTAGCGGGCCTTTCAATTTTCGCAGACGCCCCCGGAAAACTGAGAGAGGCTTCTTCGAACACATGTGTTTCCTCTGATTGGTCGACGATTTCAGGATTAAACATCGTCAAGGGCATCTCGGTTTCAGTGCCTGGAAGATCAAGCACAATGATCCTTTGCAATAAGCCCACCATATTTGCGCCAATACCGACCCCTTTTTCCTCTCGGAGAATTTCAAGCATTCGATTGGCATTCTTTCTCGCCCGATCATCAACAGTCAATAAAGCAACGGCTTTTTGTCTAAAAATCGGATCGGGTCCGATCACAAGGTTTAATTCACTCATTTCACGTCCAATGATCTTTTAACGTGACTGAGTTTTACCCTCGCAACCGAACCCGGCAAAGGAATTTTATAGGGCGCGGGTCAGCCCGCCATCAATGCGTATATTTTGTCCCGTTACATAAGCCGCTGCATCTGAGGCCAAATATCCGATAAGTGCGGACACCTCATCCGTATGACCATAGCGGCCCATTGGAATACGATTTTTGCGATCTTCTGTCTCTGGCAAGCTGTCAATAAAACCGGGCAACACGTTATTTACCCGAATATTATCTTTGGCATACTTGTCCGAGACGAGTTTGGAGAAGGACGCAAGTCCTGCCCTGAACACACCCGATGTCGGAAAAAGAGGGTCTGGCTCAAACACCGCAAATGTTGAGATATTGATAATCGTCCCACCGCCATTTTTCAGCATTTGAGGAACCACAAGACGCGTTGGGCGGATCACATTCATCAGGTAATATTCCATACCCAGATGCCAGTCATCATCGCTGATTTCCAGAATGTCGCCTTTAGGACCGTGACCCGCAGAATTCACTAGCACGTCGATCCGGCCATACATGTTAATCACTTTATCAGTAAAGGCTTGCAAGTCATCTGCGGAGAGGTTCGATCCGGTATATCCGACACCTCCAAATTCCTCGGCCAGGGCTTCCCCCTTTCCGGAAGACGATAATATAGCAACCTTAAAACCGTCTTCCGCCAGCTTTCTTGCAGCCCCAGCACCCATGCCACTGCCACCAGCGGTGATCATTGCAACTTTTTGCGTCATCATTTTCTCCTAAAGATCCTTTTCATGAATATGCTAAGGACCAGCAGAATTGACCAGTCATGATTAATCGTGCGAGACTGTAGAAAATCTACTGTCAGGGAAACCATTTGTTCAAAGCCAATCTAAATAGCCTGAGGGTATTCGAGGCCGCAGCACGCCATGGGAATTTCAGAAAAGCATCTGAAGAATTGAATCTGACGCAAGGTGCCGTGGCACAACGCGTTCGAAAACTTGAGCAAGATCTGGGTGTCGGCTTATTTTCAAGACATGCCCGTGGCCTTCAATTAACGGACAAAGGCAAAGAATATTTGGCCGCCGTTCGAACAGGACTAACGACAATTGATCTGGCAACAACCGCACTCCTTGAAACACCGCATAAATTACGCATCAGCCTGCCACCTTCTTTTGCGACGAAGTGGTTTGTGCCTAGGCTCGCGGAAATGGCTACTGAATTTCCCGACATCAGCTTCCAGACCATCGCCTCAGAAACTCTGGCAGATTTTGAAAAGGATGAGATTGATATCGCCATCAGAATTGGCAGAAAGCCAGACGTGACCAATCTTAACGCAGTAAAACTCTCTGACTTAAATTTACGTGCGGCGGCGACGCCTAGTTACATTGCAGCCTCAAAAACTGAGACATTAGAAGAAATCAGCCACTTGAACCTGTTGCAAGACAGTCATCGTTACTGGGAACATGTTTTTGAGGAAGATAAAATCGATCCAACAGGACGAGTTTTTGACTTTAACCAAACGGCTCTTGCCATTGATGCTGCGGTAAATGGGCAAGGTGTTGTGCTCGCGCCAGATCTTCTCATATCAAATGACCTCGCAGAAGGTCGACTGATAGAGGTTTGCGATATTCCTCATAAGGTCTCGCAGAAATACTACATTTTGTGGCCCATGAACCACCCCAATGCAAATCTCGTCAAACGATTTGTGGAGTGGATCATGGAGAAAACAAAGTAAACCAGTTTTTAGTATGATTTTGGCAAACCCAATGCATTTTCAGCAAGGTAGCTAAGGATTAATTGCGGGCTAATGGGGGCTAGCCTGTGGATCAAGCTCTCCCTCAAATACCGCTCGACATGAAACTCTTTGGCATATCCCATGCCGCCGTGGGTCATCACGGCATTTGTACAGGATTTAAACGTTGCCTCTGCCGCGAGGTATTTTGCAGCATTTGCCTGAAGGCCACATTCTTCGCCATTGTCATACATTTGGGCCGCTCTGAAGGCCATTAGGTTTGCCGCTTCCAGCTCAGCCCAGGATTCTGCAAGTGGATGTTGAATGGATTGATTTTGCCCGATCGGGCGCCCGAACACCTCTCGCTCCCGCGCGTAAGTGGCCGCTTTATTCAAAGCAGCACGGCCAAGCCCGACCATGGATGCAGAAATCAAAATCCGTTCTGCGTTTAGCCCGTGAAGCAGATAACGAAAACCTTTGCCCTCTTCACCGATCAAATGTTCTTTTGGAACAGGCAAATCATCAATGAACATTTCATTGGAATCTACGCATTTGCGACCCATCTTGTCGATGGCACGAATATCCACATAGTCGCGGTCCAAATCAGTATAAAAAAGCGACAAACCATCAATTGGGCGCTTTGTCTCTTCTTCACTTTTTGTCCGGGCAATCAGAAGCATCTTGTTGGCGCGCTGGGCTGTTGATGTCCAGATTTTGCGACCATTGACAACATACTTGTCTCCGTCCCAAACGGCGCGCGTTTTAAGGCGTGTCGTATCAAGCCCCGTATTTGGCTCTGTCACAGCAAAACAAGCGACATCTTCGCGCTTGATAATTGGCGGAAGCCATTTGTTTTTCTGCTCGTCCGATCCAAAAACGACAACTGGGTTCAAACCAAAAATTCCAATAATCAAGGCCGCGAAGCCAGCGTTGCCTGCACCGGATTCAGTAATTGCCTGCGCCATAACAGCCGCATCAGCAATGCCAAGGCCACTTCCGCCATATTTCTCAGGCATGGCGATACCCATATAACCTTCTTTTACAATGGCCTGACAAAACTCCTCCGGGAACTTGCCGTCCGTATCGCGCTCAAGCCAATAATCATCACCAAACTGCTGGCAGAGTTTCAGAACATTTTCCCTGATCTGCTCCTGCTCCGGCGTAAGTACTACACTCATTTATCCCTCCCTGTGCGGAAAGGGCGCCCCACCGGGGCGCCTCAAATTAAACGCCGATTGTGTAACCACCATTTACAGAAAGATGCTGACCCGTGATGTAACTGGAAGCCTCAGACAACAGGAAACAAACAGGTTGGGAAACTTCGTCAGGATTGGAGAAACGCTTCATTGGAACTTGCGCCATAACGCCGTCACGGAACTTGTCAGATCGAATAGTTTCCGTCATCTCTGTTTCGACCACACCGAAACAAATTGAATTCACACGAATTTGACGCTGCGCCCATTCACGTGCAGAACTCATTGTCAGTCCCATGACACCGGATTTTGCGGCACCATAGTTTATCTGACCAATTGTCCCGCGGCGCCCTGCATCAGATGAAATATTGACGATAGATGCTGGGCCCGTATCTCCATCGGCATTGCGCTCCCACATGTGACGACCTACGGCCTGCAAGCAGTAGAAAACACCAGACAAATTGACATCGATAACTTCCTGCCACGTTTTGACAGGCATTTTGACCGCCATGGCTGCACGAACGATACCTGCGTTATTCACCAGACCATGAATGACTGAGTTTTTGGAAACAGCATTGTCCACCATAGTTTGCACAAATGCAGGATCGGCAACGGAACCAACATGCATTTCTGCCTTGTCAGACCCAATCTCGTCAACAAGTTGCTCAAGCTTCTCACCTTGCATATCTACCATGATGGCGCGACCACCAAGGTCAGCAATCAGCCGTGAAACCCCCTCACCAATACCCTGCGCCGCACCTGTAACGATGATATTATGTCCACTAAGATCCATTGGATTTTTCATTTTTTCCCCTTCGCGTTTTATTATTTACCGTTATCGGCGATTTTTCGTATATGCGAAACTAATTCGCTTATTAAAATTTACAAATAAAAAAAGATCAAGCCTTTTCACACGACAGGACAAAATCATTGGTTAGAAACACTTTATTTAGGTTCTGCATCTACCGTATATTCGAATTAACCATTGGAACTGGTTAGGAGTGGCTCAAACTTGGGTATTATGTGTTGATGTCAGATAAAGCCGCTGAAAATCAAAATAACGGATTGCAGATCGACTCTTCAACCCGCGCCATTTTGGATGCCAGTCCTATTGGCGTGACCATTATTGATCGCAACACAACTGAATTGCTTTTTGCAAACCCGGTTGTCCAGCAACATTATTCCAAAAACAATTTTGACGAACTTTCTGAAATTGACCCGTCGAAAACATGGGTAGATCACGATCAGTTCGACTTTATAGTGGACTGTCTGAAAAACGCGTCCTCTTTCACCAACCTCGAGGCGGAACGGGTTCTCCCGGATGGCCAGAAATGGTGGTCACTTCTCAACGCCCAGCCAATTATTTTTGAGGGGCGAGAGGCAAGTATCTTCTGGCAAATCGATATCACTGCAAGAAAAGAAATCGAAAGCCAACTCTTGAAAAGTGAGAACTTGCTTCATCGTATGTTTGAAGCAAGTCCTGTCGCCATCGGCATTACAAGACAAGCGGACTCAACCATCATTTTTGCAAACACCACATATGCGACCATGTTTGGATATGATCCAGAGGAAATCATCGGGCATCAAGCATCCGACATGTGGGCAGACAAGTCAGATCGCATTAAGTTTCTAGAGATTTTCCAGAAGGACGGCCAGATCATTCACAAAGAAGCCCGCGGCCTTCGAAAAGATGGCTCCGAGCAGTGGGTTTCCTTAAGCTGGAAACCTTTCGAATATAATGATGAACCTTGCCATATCTTCTGGTTCACTGATATTTCGCAACAAAAAGAAACTGAATTCGCAATTGAAAAAGCCAAAAAGCAGGCGGAAGAAGCCACTAAAGCTAAATCACGTTTTCTGGCAACAATGAGCCACGAAATCAGAACTCCATTAAATGGGGTTCTCGGTATCGCTGAGCTACTTGGCAATTCTGAACTTGATGACATTCAAACCAAACGCGTGAACTCCATTATTTCTTCTGGAGAAACCCTTCTTGCCATCCTCAATGATGTGCTTGACATGAGTAAAATCGAAGCTGGCAGCATGGAACTTGAAGAGAAAAACTTCCCGCTTCGAAGCCTCCTGGACAGCCTGACACTTCCTTTCGATGAAGAAGCCAGAATGAAAGGCTTTCCTCTTAAAAGCCAATTCGACATTGAAAGCGATCTACATCTCTTTGGGGATCCAACTCGCCTACAGCAGATTCTGTGGAACTTGCTTGGGAACGCAGTAAAATTTACTGATCAGGGGAAAGTAACTTTCTCTGTCACGCTAGTTTCAGACAAACAAACTGAGGACCAAAGCCTTGTCCGGTTTGTCATAGAAGATACAGGTTGCGGAATCCCAGAAGATAGATTGGACACCATATTTGAACCTTTTGCCCAAAGTGACAACTCAATATCCAGAAAGTTTGGAGGATCCGGACTGGGCCTTTCAATTGTCAAAAATCTGATTGAGTTGATGGGCGGCACTGTAGCCGTAAAGAGCGGGCCCTTTGGGTCAGAATTTACTGTAGAAATCCCATTTTCAGTCATCACAAAAAACGAAAATGGACATCCCGCCGATGGCTCCCCGTCTTCAAATGCAACACCGCTTAATGTCATTCTGGCGGAAGATAATGCCGTGAATGCCATGATCGCAAGAGCTTTTCTGGAAGAAGCGGGGCATACGGTGAAACACGCCAAAAACGGCTTGGAGGCTGTTGAATTGGCCAAAGAACATTGGGCGGATGTCATTTTAATGGATATACGAATGCCGAAAATGGATGGCATCGAAGCGACACAAACAATTCGCAAATTTTTGACTGACACCGACTTGCCCATTGTTGCCGTCACTGCTGAAGTCTTTAAGGAAAAACATGATGAGTTTTCCAGCGCAGGAATTCAACAAGTTATCACAAAACCATACACAGTGGCGCAACTCAACGACGTCCTGTCAAAATTCCAGTAATTTTCTTGTAAAATAAAATAATCAACATGTGATCAATGATATTTTTTTGTCATTCTTCGTTGAGAAAATTTGAAAACTGGTAAAAAGTACAAACATCTGAAACGGGCGCGCCAAATTACGGAGATAACAATGAGCGAAACCGACTCATATACCCCACCTAAAGTTTGGAAATGGGAAGAGGAAAACGGCGGCAAATTTGCAAATATTAACCGCCCTATCGCAGGCGCAACTCACGAGAAAGAACTGCAGCGCGGCAAGCACCCTCTGCAGCTTTACTCTCTCGCCACACCAAATGGTGTGAAAGTGACAATCCTGTTGGAAGAACTTCTGGCAAAAGGCCATACAGGTGCCGAATATGATGCATGGCTCATCAATATCGGGGAAGGTGAACAGTTCGGCAGCGGTTTTGTTGGGGTTAATCCAAACTCCAAGATTCCAGCATTGATGGATTACAGCACGAAAGAGCCAACCCGCATCTTTGAATCTGGTGCTATTCTTCTGTATCTCGCTGAGAAATTTGGCGAATTTCTTCCGGAAGACCCCGCAAAGCGCCCTGAACTTCTGTCATGGCTGTTCTGGCAGATCGGGAGCACACCATATCTTGGTGGCGGCTTCGGTCATTTTTATGCATATGCACCATATAAAATTAAATACTGCATCGACCGTTTTGCCATGGAAGTTAAACGTCAGCTTGATGTTCTTGATCGTCATTTAGCCGATAACGAATATATGTGCGGCGACGAATACACCATCGCAGATATGGCCATCTGGCCGTGGTATGGTGCTCTTGTTGAAAACAAAGTGTATGACGCAGGTGAATTTCTCGACACGCGCTCCTACAAAAACATGGTCCGGTGGACAGAACAGCTTGGTAAGCGCGAAGCTGTCAAACGCGGTCGCATGGTCAATCGCGCCTTCGGAGAACTTAGCGAACAACTAAGAGAACGCCATGACGCGAGCGATTTTGATCTTCGTACACAGGATAAGCTGGAAGCAGCTGAATAATCCCTACCAACTTTTCGTAAAAATGCCGCCGTCATTGGCGGCATTTTTTTTGCTTAAGATGCCACTTTGAGCATTCCCATAAACTCTTTTAACGACCGACTTGGCTCTCCCCTCCACACAAGGTGGGTTTTATTTCTGCTAAACCCTGCTGGCATGGGAAACCGTTCAATCAATGTCGAGGAGACAGCATTATCCAACACTCCTTTAGGTACGATAGAAATTCCCGTCCCAGCCGTCACACAGGCGACAATCGCGTGATAGGAGCCAAGCTCCATAAAGCGCTCCGGGATTACCTGTAACTCCTGCAACCAGGAAATCAGACGCTTGCGGTAAGAACAACCTTGAGGAAAGGCAACGACTGTTTTTCTTCCAAGCGCAGCAACATCCGCCAAATTCAAAACCCCTTTTGGTGCGATCAGTTCCAGCTCCTCTTCAAACACTTCACGGCTATTCACGTTTTCAGCTTGGAAAGGTTCAGAAATAAAGGCAGCTTCGATACTATTGTTGTCAATTAACCGCAGCAACGCATCCGTCGTACCTGTTTGCAACTCTATTGTGGCTCCTGGAAATCTGGTATGAAATTCTGACAAATAAGGGGGAAGTTTAACACTTGCCGCACTTTCCAAGGCACCTAATCGCAAAATCCGTCCGGTGATCTCCTGACGAAATTCATGTTCAATTTCGTCTGCCAAATGAAGGATTTGGCCAGCATATTTTAACAGGGCCCGCCCTTCTTCGGTAAGTTCAATCCCCCGTCCCTGCCGTCTGAACAATTTCACGCCCAGGTGATCTTCCAACTGCTTTACGCGTTTGGTGACATTTGAAGGAACACGCCCCAACTTCTCGGAAGCTCTCAAAATCCCACCTTCAATGGCAACGGTTTGAAATATGCTCAGCTCATCCAGACTTATTTTTCTCATATCAAGAACAATTATGACTATTTATTCACTTTTTGATCATAACAGATCTGATCCATAATGGGTAAGATAATCGGAGGCACATCAAAGACATGGCTGGAGAAACCTGATGACCAACATATGTGACTTATTCGGGATTAACCTTCCCCTCATTCAGGCGCCAATGGCAGGAGTTCAAAAACATGAGCTGGCAGCTGCCGTGAGCAATGCAGGCGGACTTGGTTCCCTCCCGTGCGCCATGTTGTCCTCTACAGCAATTAAAGAAGAGACCTATGCTTTCAGAGAGAAATCCAAAGGGCCACTTAACCTCAACTTCTTCAGTCACAAAAATCCGGTTTTGAAAGCAGGCGAACTGGAAAAATGGAACGAAGCCCTAAGCGATTACTATTCTGAATTTGATCTGAAATTAACTGACCCAGATCCAACACCTGCAAGACAACCTTTCAACAACGAATTGGTCCAGCTTGTTGAAGAACTGAAACCGGAAGTGATCAGTTTTCACTTTGGCCTCCCGGACGAAGATCTTTTAAATCGAGCGCGAGGTACAGGGGCCAAAATCATTTCCTCCGCCACAACCGTCGAGGAGGCGATCTGGCTGGAAAGTAAAGGCGTGGATGCCATTATCGCGCAAGGATTGGAAGCCGGTGGTCACCGAGGTATTTTCCTTTCCGATGACATAAACACACAAGTTGGAACGATGTCTCTGCTTCCGCAAATCCTTGCGAATGTCAGAACGCCTGTGATTGCGTCGGGTGGTATCGCTGATGCGAAATCCGTGAAAGCGGCAATGGACCTGGGAGCTGCGGGTGTTCAGTTGGGAACCGTGTTCCTTTTATGCCCGGAAAGTCAGACAAGTGACATCCACCGAGAAGCTCTCAAAAATACGGATTCCCGTGTCACGGCTCTCACCAATGTATTTACAGGACGCCCAGCGCGCGGAATAGTTAATCGCATTATAAGGGAACAAGGCCCCATCAGTCCCAACGCTCCGCAATTCCCAATGGCGACCGCTGCGATGGCTCCCCTTAGGAGCAAGGCAGAGAGTATGGGAAGTGGGGATTTCAGCCCGCTATGGTCTGGTCAAAATACAAGCGGCTGTAAAGAAATCTCCGCAGCCGAACTCGCAAGTGAACTTATGTCACTGCTGCGTTAATCCTCTGAAAACTCTTCAAATGCACGAAGTGCTTGGGCGGCATACATTAAAGATGGGCCGCCGCCCATATAAATACACATCGCCAGAGTTTCAGTAATTTCCTCAGTGGTAGCGCCCATTTCAGCCAGCTTTTTGGAATGGAACCCAATACACCCATCACAATGCACGGCAACCCCAATAGCCAAAGCGACAAATTCCTTGGTTTTAGGATCCAGCGCCCCATCAGCACCAGCGGCTTGAGCCATTTTTGCAAAACCAGCCATGGCTTCCGGCTGTGCTTTTCGCAACTTACCCATATATTTTGAAATATCTTTGGTCAGTTCTTTGTAGCTATCGGCCATTCTTATTCTCTCCAGATTAATCTCACCTAACGGGTGTTTGATCTGAAAATTAAAAGACCTAAGAACGCTGAAAACATTGATCTGCCGCAAGCTGTATGGATTTTATGCGGGAATGATCCCCAAGGCTTCAGCCGCCACTTCAAATGATCTGAGCCTCGCTGAATGATCATAAATCTGGGCCGTGAAGATAATTTCATCTGCGCCTGTTTTTTGCTGGAATGCCTCGATCGCGGCCTTCACATCATCATGGTTACCTTGCGCAATGCAGGTCGTGAAACGCGAAATAATCATACGCTCCTGCGCGGAAAGGGTATCGGCAAACCCTTCCACTGGGGCTGGCAATTGAACGGGTTCACCGCGCGCCATTGCCAATACACCTTGCATCTGAGAGGTCGCAATCAAATCGGCCTGCTCTTTGGTGTCAGCCCCCATCAAATTCATCGCAACCATCACATATGGTTTGTCAAGTTGTTCTGACGGTTGAAAGCGATCTCTATAGATCTGAATGGCCTGCATTAGATCAGTTGGGGCAAAATGAGAGGCGAAAGCATATGGTAGTCCAAGATGAGCTGCCAATTGCGCCCCGTAGAGGCTGGACCCCAGTATCCAAAGCGGGATATTGAGTCCCGCCCCCGGCACCGCTCTCACCTTTTGGTCAGGTAAGGCAGGTTTGAAGTATGTTTGCAGCTCCAAAACATCATTGGGAAACGTATCAACACCAGAGGTCAGATATCGCCTTAGCGCTTGCGCGGTTACGCCATCTGTTCCAGGCGCACGGCCGAGCCCCAAATCAATCCGGTCTCCGTATAGAGACGCCAACGTCCCAAACTGTTCAGCGATCACCAATGGCGCGTGATTGGGAAGCATCACACCGCCAGATCCAATACGGATTGTGCTTGTGTTAGCCCCAATGTGCCCTAGGAGAACAGACGTGGCGGCACTTCCAATCCCCGGCATATTATGGTGCTCTGCCATCCAGAACCGGTGAAAGCCTAGCTCTTCCGCCCGTTTGGCAATATCAGCAGAATTTGCAAATGACTGCGAAGCTGTACTGCCATTTGGAATTGGGGAAAGGTCGAGAACGGAGTATTTTGTCATTGTTGTTTTACCTCTGCTCAGGAAAGAAAGCTCAGTTTGATACCGTCAATAATATACTGAACCGCCAGCGCCCCCAATATGACACCGAGCACACGAGTGACAATTTGCGTGAAAGTGGGCCCAACCAGTTTCTCAAGTTTTGGAGCCAAGAGAAACAGGACATATACAATCAGCAGAACGGCGCCAAGAACCACCAGGACTGTCGCCATATGAACAGGATTGTCCCTGTTAGAGCTCATCAGCAGCATAATTGAAGCGATTGCCCCCGGCCCCGAAATTAACGGGATAGAGATTGGGAAAACCGAAATATCATCAAACCCCCCATCATGCGATATTTCATCCTTCATCTTCTCTGCCTGACTTTCGCGGCGTTGAGTACGCTTTTCAAACACCATTTCAAGTGCCGTCAAGAAAAGCATCGCCCCACCTGCAATTCTGAAAGAGGCGATATTCACCCCGAGGAGTGATAAGAACCGATCGCCGAAAAAAGCAAAAAACAGTAAAGTCGCCCCGCCGATCAGAACACCCTTTAAGGCCATTTTGCGTTTATGCGAAATCGGTGCGCCTTGTGTCAGTCCAATAAAAATCGGCAAAAGGCCGAGGGGATCAATAATCACAAACATAGTGACAAAGGCGGTAAGTGCCACATCCATGACAGCAGGGGTAAACATATCTGGCTATGCCCATTGGTTAGTAACTGGTCTCATATAAGGTCAACGAAGGAAGAATGGCAAATTCAAACTTCCGCCGCGGCGGCCTCCCGTTTATGATACACAAAACAGAAAAGCCGTGAGAAGCGAATGAAACAAATTCCTGCCCCCCAATCAGATCTGCACCAAATGGTAAAGGATTTTGCCAAAGATCATATTTATCCAGTTCGGGAGAAACTGATCAAATCGAAGGAATTTCCGAGCGAAATCTGGAACCATGCCGCAAAATCTGGTTTGTTGGGTTTAGCTGTCTCTCCTGAGTTTTCGGGTAGCGGGGCGACATATGCCAATATTGCTGAATTTGGATATCTGCTAAACAGATATGGTGGTGTTCCTGGACTCACTATGAGTTTTACAACTCATTGGCTTTTTCCAAAGCTCCATATTGAAAGACTTGCATCGGCGGAGCAAAAAACCGACCTGCTTCCGCTTGTTGCTGAAGGGAAAGCGTCTCTTTCCGTCGCCATTTCTGAACCCAAATTTGGCGCTCATCCAAAACATCTGAAAAGTTCTCTGGTCGAAGAAGATGGAGTCTTCAACCTAACTGGTGAGAAAACTTTTCTGACAAATGGCCCTCTCGCCAGCCATTTCCTGACCCTTGTTGTTTCTGGAGAGGAAAATGGCATAAAAGAATTTAGTGCTATTTTACTCCCTGCGGATACGGAAGGTGTTCAAAAGACAGAAGGTGTTACTCTCAGTTTTCTTCAGCCATGCCCTCATGGCGGCATAAAGTTTCAAAACGCTAAAGTACCTACGTCATCCCTCATCGGGACAAAAGGATTGGCCTTTCAGGAAATATCTCATCCAACCCGCGTGATCGAAGATGCCATAGGTGCCTTTGGCCTTATTGGCTCACTTCATTCTCTATTTGATGATCTGGCCCGGCAAAACCCATATGAAAAACTAGATCTATTGGGCGCGGCCTTGTCAAAACTTGACGCACTCCTGCCTATTGCCCAACATCTCGCAAACAATGCGACACCTGAGAACCAGAATGCAGATGCGCTTTCGCATGTGTATCTAGGGTTCCGGTCTATCGTGGAGTATATTTTGGAGGAGCTCGAAAGTATCGTCAAAGCCAACGGCATTAGCCAATCTCCCTACGCGGAACTGTTACAGCGGGACATTCAAAAAACCTTGGGAATTGCGCGGTCTGCACAGGCTGTGAAACTCACAAAAAAAGGGGCCACGTACATTCAAGAACGGGCCCCAAGTGTTTAAATCAACACGACACACATCTTATTTTCTTCGGGTATCCGGGTGCAAACTGCGCCCTAGGATATGTTCGTTATTGCCAATCACGTGATGCCCGCTACCAATGATAAGTGGATCTGGTTGCCCCACCACTTCATGATCTTTTCCTGGGTAGTTCAAGGATGCGAGGAAATGACGCATACACTCAAGCCTCGCGCGTTTTTTGTCGCTAGATTTAACAATAATCCACGGGGCATCTGCCGTATCCGTGTAGAAGAACATTGCTTCTTTTGCTTCGGTATAATCATCCCATTTATCCAAAGACTGGCGATCAATCGGAGACAGTTTCCACTTCTTGAGTGGCTCTACCTCTCGTGATTTAAAACGGCTATGCTGCTCTTCCTGTGTGACGGAGAACCAGTATTTGTATAGTCGAATACCGCTTCGGACCATCATGCGCTCCAAATCGGGCGTCTGACGCATAAATTCAAGATACTCTTGTGCGGTACAGAACCCCATAACGCGTTCCACACCAGCACGGTTATACCAGGAACGATCGTAAAAGGTCATTTCACCACCTGCGGGGAAATGATGGATATACCGTTGAAAAAACCACTGTGTCTTCTCTCTTTCAGTAGGCTTATCCAGAGCGATAACACGCGCACCACGCGGGTTTAGATGTTCAGTAAACCGCTTGATTGCTCCCCCTTTACCGGCCGCATCACGGCCCTCGAACAAAAGAACAATTTTCTCGTTACTCTCTTTTACCCATTCCTGAACTTTCAATAGTTCAATTTGAAGAAGCTCTTTTTCTTTTTCATATTCTTTGCGGGGAATTTTTTCCTTATAAGGATACTCTCCAGTTTC
This sequence comes from Sneathiella sp. P13V-1, assembly GCF_015143595.1. Lineage (NCBI taxonomy): Bacteria > Pseudomonadati > Pseudomonadota > Alphaproteobacteria > Sneathiellales > Sneathiellaceae > Sneathiella > Sneathiella sp. P13V-1. The sequence goes on from NZ_WYEU01000001.1 coordinate 125,677, forward strand.
GAAAATACGCCTGATCTCATCTTGCGACCATGAAGCCTCTTTTTTAGGTTGATCTGGACTGCTATCGACAGAAGCCTCCTCACCAATCGGTGCAACCAATGCCGGTTTTGACTCAGCAGTCTCTGCTACTGTCTTTTTCGCTGGCGTTTTACGTGAAGCTGGCATCTCCATTCCTTCCCCAATTAATACCATCAAGCTAAGTTGGTATTGTAGCAAAAAAGGTCAATCAGCACCTTGACACCAATCAAGTTTTTGCTTCCCCTAACAGCAGAAATGCCGTCTACTGACTCAATTGCCAAAAATAATTAAAAAGAGGCTATATGGGGAAATTTGTTCGTGCGGATGGTTCAGTGCCATATGGCCACTTTCAACAGGAAATTGGCGAGATTAATTTCGAAGAGTTTGCGCTGCGAGATCCTTTTCGTCGCAAGCTCCCCGCTTCTGAAAAAGAAAGACGTTTCGTCCACTTCCATTTCATGGGATTTACCTCAGACCGTTTTATCGCAGGTTGTTCGCTCAGTTATACCTCCGTCCAGAAAACAGTCTTCTTCTATCTGTTCGATCGAGAAACAGGAAAAATGATCAAAAATGGATGCCGCATAGGACAGAATGACCTTTGCGAAATCTCCCTCAACCCGGATAATGGAACATCCCAAATTTCCGGAAATGGAATGGATGTAGCGTTTAAAATCATCCCCGAAATCAACACACGCAGCCTTGAGGTCATCATTGAAAACGGCCCAACCCTTTCTTTCGATATTCAAAACAAATCTGCGCAGCCAAACACCTTAAGAGTTTGCACGCCAACCGGGCCTAACGGCTGGACTTATTGCCAGAAAATAGCAGGCGCTGAGCCTACCGGCACCCTTCAAATGGATGGAGTTTCCTACAATCTGTCATCTTTGAACGCATCAGCGCACTATGATTTTACCGCTGGGTTTCTGCGTCAGGATACATTTTGGAATTGGGCCTGCATCACCGGTTTTGATGAAGGGGGAAACCATATCGGTTTGAACCTTTCAAACGGCGTTAACGAAACCGGGCACTCTGAAAATGTACTTTGGATAAATGGGGAAATGATCCCATTGGGACAGGCAGAGTTTTCCTACAATTTAGACAATCTGAAAGAAAACTGGAAAATTTCAACAAATGACAATCGGGTAAATCTTAACTTTGCCTGTGAGGGGCTGTATACTGCCTATGCTACGGAAGGAAGCGCACCTTGCGATTTCAGTCAGCTTTTCGGTATTTTTAGCGGCGAAATAAGCCTTCCAAACAACAAAATTACACTCACAGCCATACCCGGCTTTTGTGAACGCCAATACGCATTGTGGTGGTCATAACAATAAGTTAGGCAGACACCTCTTCAGGTTTCCGCTCAATAAAAAGAATAAAAGGAAACTCTGTGCCAATCATTCAATCAATACGCGGGAACCAAGCCTTGCAAGGGGTTCTCTGGATGGTCATATCGACCTTCATGTTTGCCCTAATGACGGGCATTGTCCGGTATATTGGCTCCTCACTTCCTTCAATTGAAGCTGCGTTTATTCGCTATTTGTTTGGAGTGCTGCTTATCCTGCCCAGTATGATCAAATTCTGGCAAGGCCCCCTCATTCCGGTGAAATACAAAACCTATGCTCTAAGAGGTTTCCTACACGGCGTAGGTGTTCTTTTATGGTTTTACGCGATGGCACGTATTCCCATGGCCGAAGTAACAGCAATTGGATATGTGTCACCCATTTTTGTCACCCTTGGAGCAGCTTTATTTTTGGGTGAGAAGTTACGTATTCGACGGGTAATGGGCGTTTTAGTGGGCCTCCTGGGGACTTTCCTTATTCTGCGTCCAGGTTTTCAGGAGATTAATCTGGGTCAACTGGCGCAGTTGTGTGCAGCCCCCTTATTTGCCACTTCTTTCCTGATCGCCAAGCGTCTGACAGATACAGATAATTCGACGATGATTGTTGGTATGTTGTCTTTAGGATGCACGGTTACTCTGCTCCCTGGTGCCATTTACCAATGGCAAACACCAACAGTTTCTGAACTGGGGTGGCTCGCCTTAACTGCAGTATTTGCAACAATTGGACATTATACTGTCACCAAGGCATTCCAGGCTGCACCCATCACATTGACCCAGCCGATAGGCTTCCTGCAATTGGTGTGGGCAGCCAGTATTGGCTATATTGTCTTTACAGAAGTTCCAGACCAATTTGTTATGCTGGGGGGGGCCATAATTGTAGCTGCCACCACATATATTTCTCACAGGGAACTTAAACTAAGCCGGCAACAAAAAAGCGAATTGTGACGGTAAATTACCTGAGCGAAAAAAATTCAATTTTCTGACTTTTTTATTGCCTCTTTGCGGCAAGTCAATGAACCCCTATCGCACCAACGTCAAAATCCGTCTGTAACGACAACTAATGGATGGAACCATGTCACACGTACCACATGAATTACACGAAGAATTTCCTGAAGCTGCAGATAAAATCAGGGAGTTAAATCTGAATGATGCCCACTTTGCCAAACTGACTGAAGAGTATCACACCCTAAACCGTCAAATTCATAGAATTGAGACAAATGTGGAGCCCGCAGATGAAGGGTTCGAAAAACAGCTTCGTCGTCAGCGTATGGCACTTAAAGATCAGATAGCAACATACATCTGACAGGCTAAGCCGTTAGCCTTTTCACTCCCGCCTTACCCGGGTGAGGCGGGATCCCATAGGCCTCCTGCCCTTTCCTGAGTGGCAAGGCTTTTTCATTTATATTCCAGGCAAGAGTAATCCTTGGGCGATCCCCCATATAAGGGGTGACCATATGAACAATAGATGCCGGAAATACAATCATTGATCCTTCTTTCAGATCCGGCATGTAATTGTTACTCATATATTTGCCATCATCCTGACAGCATAACTGCAAGCGTGGATCTGAGATCATAAATTTACCAGACATAGGATCATCATCACTATCGTCGCCCAATGAAACCATATAGACAACAGAACCTTGAGACCGCGAATGAGCGTGAGGAAGGATGTAATCCCCGTTGAAATAAACGCTCGCCCAACTTAGATCCACAACAGCGTTTTTAAATCCCGAAATCTCCTTAAACATGGCCTTGGCACGTTTATCAATAAATCTTGCCGCCGGAATATCCCAAGCATCAACGTGATGAATTTTGACACTTTTGGAGGCGGATTGTTTACCCAACTCCTCCAACCTTGCTTTTGCGAGTGGCACAAGGAATTCTTCCAATTCCTTATTCATCTCAGCCATGTCCGGAAATGTCGTTTCGGCAATCCCACGTTCCGGTGTTAATACGAACTGCCCTTTCGGAAGAAGCTCTGGTGTTTTCACCTTTGATACTTTACGGCTTTTGCCCATGTCCCACCCGGTTGAGAAAATTTTATAAACACATCCGCAGTAAACAGAAAACCCATCACAAAATCAATTGATCAAAACCACTGTAATATAAATGCAATAAATGGAGTGTTTTTGCGCCAGCGAGAAAATTTATCTCGACCTATGCATACCTCGATTGTATTAGAGGATGAAATTATCATTTATTTTTGTCACCATTATTATTCAAAAATTTATGGGTTAAGCGGAGTCGAGGCATCTCATGGATATACCAGTCATTGGATTTACAGGCCGCAAACTTCCATCACAGACCAGATCCCGCGAGAGAGTTGAAAAAATTCTCAGCGCAACGGCAGGACTTCTGATTGAGGTCGACATCAACGAAATCACAACTAGTACGATTGCTAAACAAGCGGACATTCCGGTTGGTTCTGTATATCAGTATTTCAGTGAAAGAGACTCCGTTCTTCTGGCACTCGGTCAGCGTGTCATTGAGAATATGATACAAAAACTGCAATCTGTTTTTTCAGAAGTGAGCGAAACAGCCCATTGGCGCCATGTGGTTCGCGAAATGCTAAAGGTCTATCTTGAAATTCACATGCAAGATGACCTTTATCACCGTTTGGCCAAAGCCTTACATAACAATGACGAGTGGCATCGGTACAACATCACCATTGAACAAAAGATGGTTGAGTTCCTATCGCAATATGGATTGCTGGAAGAACGTGGATACAACGAGCAACAAATCGACGACACTGTTCGATTACTTGTCATGATGTGTTCCGCAGTTGTTCAACGGATCAAGGACTTGCCATCAAAAAACAAGGCGGACCGTATGCTCGTAGAATTACAGGATGCGGTCATCGCTTACCTTGCCACCAAGCTTGGGGATTAATTACCCTCTCCCAATATAAGGCATATTTGTTGCCATCACGGTCATGAACTGAACATTGGCCTCGAGCGCCAGACTGTCCATATAAAGAACTGCAGAAGCCACATTTTCAACGGGCATAACGGGCTCTGCCTTTACTTCCAGATTTGCTTGCGGCACACCCTGCTGCATCACAACCGTCATATCCGTCGCCGCATTTCCTATATCAATCTGGCCACATGCAATGTTGTAGGGACGTCCATCCAAGGATAGTGACTTTGTCAAACCTGTGATCGCATGTTTCGTTGACGTATAAGGAGCACTAAAGGGGCGCGGGACATGTGCTGAGATGGACCCGTTATTGATAATGCGCCCCCCCATCGGTGATTGAGTTCTCATCAATCCAAATGCTTCGCGTGCACAATAAAATGAACCATTTAGGTTAATTGCTACCACCTGATCCCACTGGTCAGTTTCCAGATCATCCACCAAGACTGGCGGCGCACCAATGCCGGCATTATTAAACAACAGATCTAATCGCCCTTGCTCTTCTTTTATCTGGCGAAACAAGCTCGCAACACTTGATGCAATTGCTACGTCCGTTTCGACAGCAACCGCGTTGATCTGCTTTTCACCGGCTAAAGCCTTCGTTTCTTTCAGTTTTGAAAGAGTTCGACCTGCAAGATATACAACATAGTTATTTTCAAGAAGTTTGAGCGCTACAGCGCGACCTACTCCGCCTCCGGCGCCAGTTACCACAGCCACTTTTGACATGTTCTTTTGATACCTTTCAACTCTTCATTAGGGCTCGTTTTTCGGCTTGCCCAGCCACCAATCTCTTACTGCGCGGTGATGCTTTCCAGACAGCAACAACAGAAATCATACAAACCACGATCGCTACATAAAAGCCCGCCTGATAACTCCCGGTGATATCGTACAAATACCCCGTAAACCATGGGCCGATTCCGCCACCAATCAACGACAACATACTAAAGACGCCAAAAATTTCGCCATAGCGTTTGCACTGAAACATATCTGCCGGCATTGCCCCAAAAACAGACGCGGTTGCATAGCCAAGCCCCCCCTGCATGATGACCATTGCATATAGAAGAATATTGCTGGGTAAATGCTCCATAACAAGTAGGAGAGCATAACAGATGGCAAACCCCATCACAGCCACGGTCCAAATCTTCTCACGCCCAATCCGATCTGACAGATGCCCCAAGAAGATTTGCCCGGCGATACCTGCAAATCCGACCAGACCCAATGCAAAAGAAGCCGTAATGTTTGATATACCGATTTCCAGGAGATACTTGGTTTGATGCACTTGGATTGCATACCAAACATACAAAGCCGCGCAGCAACTTAAACTCATCCACCAGAACTCGGGAGTCTTCATCGCCTTCTTAAGTGTCCAGTCCGTCTCCACCCACTCTTTATCAACAATATTATCGACTTGTTTTGAAGTCCTCAGCTCCCCTTCAGGTGTGTTCTTATCTCCATCAGGTGAAAGCCCCAACTCCCCTGGTGCTTGCCTTTGAAACAGGAAATTTAGAGGAAAAACAATAAAGACAAGCAAGCCCGCCATAAACCAGCAGGCTTCTCGCCAGTTTGTTTCAAGGATTTGCGCCTGTAGCAGAGGCATCAAAATTACGGATCCAATACCAACACCGGAAAAAGCAACACCAATCGCAAGTCCCCGTTGCCTCTCAAACCATGCCGGTAAAAAAAGGGAATGTCCTACATAGGTGATCGCAACGCCAAAGCCGATAACGATAATCCCGAGGCAGACATAGATATGCCAAATCTCGGAACTAAAGGTCGATAACACCAGTCCACCTGCGACCAGCAAAGAAGTTAAAGAAAGCAAATATCTGGGAGAAATGTAATCGGAGAGTTTTCCAATAACAGGTGACAATGCCCCTGCACATATAAAACCTACTGTAAATGTAGCTGCTGTATCCGCACGAGACCAGCCAAACTCCTCAAGTATTGCAGGATACAATAGGGAAAAGGCGGTTCGAACATTGACGCCGATACCCATCGTGACAAATACGATGGCCACGACAACCCAACCGTAATACACGGGACTTAAAGCGAGAAAGCGATCTATTCCAGTAATCTTTTTTTCTTTGGAATAATCCATTTCGCCCCCACTATCTGTGCAAACGCACTTTTCTTTCAGCTTAAACCGCTTCAGTGGTGATTGGAAACAACAATATGGAATCTAAGGGATAGAAATGGCTTCACCTTCGGCATGTAACCCGAGGTAAAATGAAGACGGCAGTTCAAGATCCGGGCAGGTATGGAAATGGGTCATGGCAACTTCGGCATTACCCTCATTATCTGTCCGATGGCGAGCAAATCCTAAGCAGAAACGAATATGCGGATATTTAGTCGCGACAGAGGAAAATAGCTGAACCCACCAATCCGCAGACTTTTTGGTAATGCGGGCATTTTCACCATTTGGCAAATAGGCGTTGGCAGGGTGTTCAGACATATTGGCATAAACGAATTTTTCAGCCTTCTCGAAAAGAAGGTCAACTATCCACGGCAAGTCTTCTTCTGGCAAATGATCAAGAACATTGGTCGCAATAACACCATCATATTGTGCTTCAAGCGGTGTTTGATCCTCATTTACAGCCGGGTCGTAACAAGTAATTGCCCCTACGCCCCAATACGCATGGAGCGAGTCCGCGATAATATCACCCGATTTTGTTCTGAGATCTTCAATATACTGCTCGCCTTTGCCACTTCCAAAATCAAGGATTGAAGCAGCGCCTGTGACGTTTGCCAGTTTTTGAATTGACGAAACATGTCTGATAATTCCGCGGCCTGAGAAGGTGTCCCTCGCTGAAAATTCAACAACCCCGTTTTTCGTCCGGCGCATGGTGCCGTTCTGGTGAAGCAACTTGTACTGATCTAACAAATGCCAATAACGGGGGCTGGGACTGGTACGCGAAAACATAGGTTTATGTAAAACTAATTTCCCTTTTTGTCAATCAGCAGGAGCTTCAAATTTCCGTGCTAGACAAGCTGGCTGCGGTTTTGGCACAATGGGAAGGTTATTCGCATAGAGCTTGCGTTTAAGCGTTCCTACCTTCGGAGTATCGTTTTGTCCCAACAGAATTCTACGCCCCGCATGGGCCGCGTCGAACAGGTCATTTTGCTGGCGCTGCTCAGCTCACTTATTGCCCTGTCTATTGACAGTATGTTGCCGGCATTGGCACACATCGTGATGGACCTGAATGTGGTGGATCCAAATGGTCGCCAATATGTTGTTGGGGCAACATTCGTTGGCATGGCCTTTGGCATGTTCATTTATGGACCAATATCCGACAGTTTGGGGCGTAAAAGGCCTATCTATGCAGGGATTCTGATCTTTTTGACAGGCTGCTTGCTTTCTATCTTTGCTGAGAACTACACTCTCATGCTGTTAGGACGCTTCCTGCAAGGCCTAGGAGCAGCCAGCCCCCGGGTCGTGTCAATTGCCTTGATACGTGACCAGTATTCTGGCCGGGAAATGGCGCGCTTTACGTCGCTGGTCATGACGGTTTTTATTCTTGTCCCTGTATTGGCCCCGGCCCTAGGGCAGATCATTCTGCTTTTCGCTTCGTGGAGATATATCTTTGTCGCGATGTTCACCTTAGGCGTCATTGCGCTTTTCTGGCTGGCACTAAGACAGAAAGAAACACTGGTTCATGAAAAGCGCGTTCCATTCACAGTAAACCGACTGCTGGAAGCCGTCATTGAAGTTCTGAAAACACCTATCTCATTTGGCTATACGATACTGTCCGGCTTTGTCTTTGCCGCTTTTTTGAGTTTTCTGACGCAATCGCAGCAGATTTTCCAAGAACAGTATGGTGTAGGTGAATTATTCCCTATTTATTTTGGATCCCTTGCTCTTGCCTTCGGGGGTGCTTCTTTTACAAACTCCAGCCTTGTGATGAAGTTGGGAATGATGAACCTGATCAAAAAAGCCTTGTGGGTGTTTACAATTCTGTCAGTCCTGTTTCTTGGCTATGCCTTCGCGACGGAAGGGCAACCCAGCCTGTGGCTCTTGATGGCTTTTCTTCTTCTGATATTCTTTTGCGTTGGCATCCTGTTTGGCAATATCAATGCCCAAGCCATGGAACCGCTTGGTCACATAGCCGGCGTAGCGTCGGCGGTAATCACATCGGGTTCAACCTTTATGTCCGTCATTCTGGGAACGATAGTCGCACAATCCTATGATGGAACCGTGTTGCCGTTGGTTATCGGATTTTCGTCCTTTGGACTATTGTCACTTATGGTCTTGTATTTCACCAATTCACGTCACGTAGAAGTTCAGAACGCATCATAGAATATAACCAGTTGTAGGACATGATTAACTAAGTTAGCGTGCTGTCCTGAAAGTCAATTTTAGAGGATTTATCGATGAGTGTTCGCACAGGTCGTCAGTTTCTGAGTATTCCAGGTCCAACCAATGTGCCCGAGCCTGTGCTCAATGCCATGCACCAGCCAGCAATTGACCTGTATCAGGATGATTTTCCGCCGCTTACCGATAACCTTTTGGAAAACCTTCAAAAGTGGTTTTCAACCAAAGGCCGCACCTTCATCTACATCGCCAATGGGCATGGCGCGTGGGAGGCGGCGCTTACTAACACCATGAACCGCGGGGAGAAAGTTCTCGTGCTGGAAAGCGGCTTGTTTGCAACGGGCTGGGGTGAATACGGCAGCGACCTGGGTCTGGAGATTGAACATCTTCCCGGTAGCTACAACAAAGCTGTTGATCCAGCCGCCGTTCAAAAACGTCTTGAGGCAGATACCGATGGAGAGATCAAAGCCGTTCTTATGGTCCAGGTAGACACCGCATCAAGCGTGAAAAACGATGTGAAAGCTGTCGGTGAAGCCATCCGCGCATCTGGACATGATGCGCTGTTCATGGTGGATACAATCGCATCTCTTGGAACCATGGAGTTTGAAATGGATGAATGGGGCGTTGATCTGGCGGTCAGCGCTTCACAAAAGGGGCTGATGTCTTCTCCTGGTCTCGCCTTCAATGCAGCGGGTCCCCGCGCGTGGGAGCGCCATCAAACGGCAAACCTTAAAACCGGATATTGGGATTGGACATTCCGCACAGGCGAAATCCACTATCAGAAATATGCAGGAACGCCTCCCGAACATCTTGTTTTCGCCTTGGGCGCGTCTTTCGAACTTCTGAATAAAGAAGGTAAAGATGCTGCGTTTGAAAGGCACCGTCTTCTTGCTGGCGCAACTTGGGCTTGCGTTGAAAAATGGGCTGATGGCGGGGCTTTATCTTTCAATGTTGAAAATCCTGAGGAGCGTTCACCTGCGGTCACAACCGTTTTGTTCAATGCCCCTTACAGCCCGGAAGATCTGCTGAACTACTGTAAAGACAAATGCAATGTGATTGTTGGTATTACCATTGGCGACCTACTCGGCAAGGGGATACGAATTGCTCATATGGGATACGCAAACGCCCCGATGCTGTTTGGCACATTGGGAGCAATTGAAATGGCACTCCAGGCATTAAACATCCCTCATGGTAAAGGTGGAACAGAGGCTGCCATCCGGTATTTGGCAGAAAATGTCCCCGCAACGTGATGGGGGACACAGGTCCCACTTCCGACACGTGATTGCGAACACATAATTTTGGCGAGAATTATCATAAAACATAATCCTCTAATATATTGAGGGTGAAAAAATGAATGACCATGTTGATGGTTCTCTGCCAGACCATGCAGATGTGAAAATTCCCCCGCCACTTGCCTTCGGAGGAACACTCGTGCTGAGCATCTGGTTTCAATCCTATTGGCGACATGGGGATATTGGGCCCATGGAGGTCGTGATACCTTGTGCGTTGATCTTTCTTGTCAGCCTGATCGCTATTGCAATTGAGGCACGAAGACATGGAAAGTCAGGCTCTGACGTAAAACCCTGGAAACCTACCACCGTTATTCTTGACAGCGGCCTTTATGCCTATTCTAGAAATCCAATCTATGTGGGTATGACAATATGCTATATCGCCATAGCAGTGGCGGCAGGAAGCTATGTGGCAATTATCGCATTGCCATTTGTTTTGTTAGTCATTCGATATCATGTAATCGCGCGGGAAGAAGCCTATCTTGAACGTAAATTTGGTGACATTTATCTGGAATATAAAAGCCGGGTTGGGCGTTGGTTCTAAAAAGACGAGGAATTGAGAGTGAAAGAGCATTTCGCAATATTGGCAGCATACAACAAATGGGCAAACAATTTGCTTTTCGAAGTTGTTCTGAAATTAAACGAAGAAGAATTTCATCGTGATATCAAAGGTTTCTTCAAATCAGTTTGCGGCACACTCAATCATATCATGGTGGGAGATTTATTATGGATGGAACGCTTGCAGGGAGGCGGCCCTAAGCCAGCAACACTTGACACGGTCCTCCATACAAACGCTGTTGATCTTTGGAAAGCAAGACAGGAAACAGATGAACGGCTTATTCGCCTTGTGGATACACTCGATCCCGCAAAATATGGTGATATTCTGAACTACAAAAATTCAAGGGGCGAGGTGCAGAACACTCAGATTTCTCACATCCTCACCCATATTATCAATCATCAAACCCATCATCGGGGACAATGCCATCAGTCTCTCACTCAACTTGGCAAAGAGGCCCCTTCGATTGATTTGATTTATTATCTTAAAAGTATAGGCAAGACCTAAATCACGCTTTTGCGCTTGGTCGTTCAGATACTTCTGCGTGCCAACGGAGCAGATTTTTGCAGGTTTCTGGCACTTCTTTTTTGACCATACCTGCAAAATCGACAACAACCATGGCATTGATGTCAGCGACCGTAAAATTATCACCGGTAACGTATTTCTTGCCTTCAAGTTGTGCATCAAGATCTTCGAAGAAAAAGTCAATGCGCTTCATTCCGCGCTCAGACAACGCTGGGATCTGCTCCACATCGCGGGAGCCGGTGATCGCACGGTTCTCAAAATATGGGATGCTATTTCGAATAGCTTCTGCAACAGCCATGAACCCGTCATTTTCAATAATACGAAGCCAGTTATTTACAACGGCACGTTCTTCAATATCGCGCCCGAAAAGTGGGGGTTCTGGGTATCTTTCTTCAATGTAACGCATGATGGCGTCACCTTCGGTTAGAACAACACCACTATCCAATTCGAGAGCCGGAATGGTACGACGATTGTTAATCGCAGTGAACTCATCCTTGTGATGTTCGCCTTCGCGGATATTGACCGTTACAGTTTCAATATCAACACCTTTTTCTGCTAGGAAAATGCGAACGCGGCGCGGGCTTGGAGGCCCTGCAAGATCATAAAGTTTCATTTATCAATTCCCTTAATTCCATACTGGAATCACAACGCCCTGACACCCACTTAGCATAATTCTCACCAAAAAACAGTGTCCACGTTGGATTTTGCAATGAACTAACTGTGAAAGACCTCTAAGCGATAACTTCCATCTGCTTCTTTTTTCACATGACCTGCAGAAGGTGTCGCAAAATGAGTGCCGATCACAAGAACATCTGTATCGGCAACGCTTTCAAAAACAGTTCTGCGCGTTAATTTTGCCAGCGCCTTATCATGGTCAGGAGCAGACGCCCAATCGAGCCGCGCCATCTGGCAAGGGTGATGCAGCATATCGCCTGTAATCAGCGCTTTTTGACCATTTGATGAGATATCTACACTGACATGCCCCGGTGTATGACCTGGCGTAGGTAAAAGTTTCAATTCCGGGCAAAGTTGTGCATCACATGGGACAAATTCTGCGAGTCCTGCATCCACAATCGGCTGCACAGAGTCTTCAATAACGGCTCCGAATTCTTCCTGAGAAGCGGCCTGCCAATGCTCCCACTCCTTATCCGCAAACAGATATTTCGCATTTGGGAAAGTAGGTACCCATTCCCCATCTACCAGCATCGTATTCCAGCCCACATGATCCACATGCATATGGGTACAGAAAACCATATCGATACTTTCACGGGGATATCCGGCTTCTTCCAGATCTTCCAGAAATCGAGTCTGCATCTTATTCCAGCTTGGGATGACCCGTTCTTTGTCATTTCCAACACACGTATCGATAATGATGCGTTTGTCCCCCGTATCCACAACAAGCGCATGAATACTCATGATCAGTTTCCCCTCTTCCGTCATAAAGTGAGGGGCTAGCCATTTAATGGGGAGGACGGCTTCGGGGGTCGCATCAGGCAGGACAAACCGAGTTCCCCCTGCCATCTCAATTTCAACAATACGGGTAATTTTGACGTTTCCCACGTTCCATGTGTTCATGTCTTTTCCTTCTTCTTTTATAGAAAAGACTAAACCCGGCGCGGGCCAATGACAATAAATTAAAGCCGTTCCGGCAAACCACCCGTTTTGATGATGAAATCCGCGACTTCTTTCACACCATCACCCGATTTGATGTTGGTGAAGATAAAAGGGCGATCCCCCCGCATCTTCTTGGAATCCCGATCCATTACACCAAGGTCAGCACCCACCAGCGGTGCAAGGTCAATTTTGTTGATAACCAGAAGATCGGATCTCGTAATCCCCGGGCCACCTTTACGCGGGATTTTGTCACCAGCAGAAACATCAATGACATAGATTGTGATGTCCGCAAGTTCAGGGGAGAAAGTCGCTGCCAGATTATCACCACCGCTTTCAATGATGATCATTTCAAGATCATCAAACTTCTCATTGAGGTCCGCAACCGCGGCCAAGTTAATGGAGGCGTCTTCGCGAATAGCCGTGTGCGGGCACCCACCCGTTTCCACACCCATAATACGTTCCGTTGGCAAAGCCCCAGAGCGGTTCAGAAATTCGGCGTCCTCGCGGGTATAGATATCATTGGTGATAACAGCAATGTTGTAATGATCGCGTAAATACTTACAAAGCGCATCAGTGGTAGCCGTTTTACCCGATCCAACCGGTCCACCAATCCCAACGCGCAAAGGTCCGTGTGCTGTTACTGTCATGATCTAAATAACCTCGTATACTGTGTTTCATGTTGGCAGGAACACCAATCCACCATCATGGCGCTACTGCCTAAATCTTCAATTGTAAATTCCAATGTGCGCTGAACCTGCACTGCGACATCTCCTGACAACGCGGCAATGGCGCGCTGCCCATCTGTCTGCCCCAAAGGGATAATGCGAACCGCTGCCGATACCAGATTTGATACAATGCCGTGCAAATAGGCTGTAAGCCCTGCTTCCAAGGAAACACCCTTGTCCGCCGTTGCCGCCCCGACCACAACAGGATAAACCAGCGGAATATCCTTCAGGTTTTTCAAAAACTCCAGTGACGGGCTTGGAAAAACATCGTTGGTTACGGTCAGAAATGCCCGTCCCTGCGCAGATGTTTCCAGATCAAGTTCCTTTGTGGGACGAAGAGCAAAGCCAATCTCAGCCACCCTCTTCACCTTTTCCAAATCTCCGGCCCGAACCGCACGATAACTTTCCGCATAAAGGATGGCATCATTTCGCCCGCCGCCAATTTCCAGGATATCCCTTAGCCACGGAATAAGCGTTGAGATGTCTTTCACAAACCCTGCTTCCACAGCATACTCAACCCCGTGACTATAGGTATAAGCGCCAATTGGGTAAGATGGGGACATCCAGCTAAAAAGCTCATAAAGCCCCGCGACAGACCCTGAATTATCCTGCACATCAGTCATGGCTGTGTCCGTGACTGTGTGAATGATTATGACCATGTGAATGGTCATGCCCATGATCGTGCCCCATGGTCTCACCATGACCATAAGCACCCCCTTCTGGATTAAAGGGCGCTAGAACTCTCTTTGGTGTTGCTCCTAAAAGGGTCAGCATTTCCTCAATAACATGATCCTGACGGATACGGATAACATCCCCCATCAATTGGGTTGGCAGGTGCCGATTTCCCAAATGCCATGCCACACGGACAAGCTCGGCTGTATTTTTGCACGTCACATCCACGACAGGCTCTTGCGCCGCCACGACCCGAATAGCTTCCACTTCATCCAGCAGCAGAAAATCCCCATCGCGTAACGTGGCGACCTCTTCCAAATTCAGAAGAAAATCAATTCCTTCGTCACTGGTAAGGCGAATGCGGCGGCGGCGGCGGTTATCGAAATCGAGCGTAATTCGGCCCACGATCTCACCGCCGAAGCCGTCGCTCGCGGATACATGTTTTAAAACTGTCTTCATCAGATCAATACATAAAATACCGTTGAGCCATGGGAAGTTCAGTCGCTGGCTCGCATGTCAAAACTTCACCATTAGCCGTCACCACATAAGTTTCCGGATCAACCTGCAAATCAGGTGTCGCGTCATTATGGATCATGGATGATTTACCGATACCGCCACGCGTATTTTTCACAGGCAACAAATCCCGGTCCAATCCAAGCTGGCCCTTCAAATCCTGATCCATAGCAGCCCCTGAGACAAAACTCACAGAGCTTGCGGTCAGGCTTTTCCCGAAGGAGCCAAACATGGGGCGATAATGTACAGGTTGCGGCGTTGGAATGGAGGCGTTTGGATCCCCCATTGGGGCCATTACGATTGTCCCGCTTTTAAGGACAAGATCCGGCTTCACCCCAAAAAAGGCGGGTGACCACAACACCAGATCAGCAAGTTTACCGACTTCGATTGACCCGACATATTCATCAATGCCCTGCGCAATCGCCGGGTTGATCGTATATTTCGATACGTAGCGTTTGGCACGGAAGTTATCATTGTCACCGGTCTCTTCTACTAGGCGACCACGTTGTTTCTTCATCTTATCTGCGGTTTGCCAGGTGCGAATAACCACTTCGCCCACACGGCCCATTGCCTGACTATCAGATGAAATAATGGAAAACGCGCCCATATCATGAAGGATATCTTCTGCGGCAATGGTTTCTTTACGAATACGGCTTTCAGCAAAGGCCACATCTTCTGGAATGTTTGGATCCAGATGGTGACAGACCATCAGCATATCCAGATGTTCATCAATGGTGTTTACCGTGAAAGGACGTGTCGGGTTAGTAGAGGATGGGATCACATTTTCTTCACCCGCAAGCCGGATAATATCCGGCGCATGACCACCGCCAGCTCCTTCAGTATGAAATGCGTGGATAGTCCGGCCTTTGAAAGCCGCAATAGTATCTTCTACAAAACCGCTTTCATTGAGGGTATCGGTGTGGATAAGCACCTGAACATCCATGTCATCGGCAACCCCGAGGCAACAATCAATGGCAGCAGGTGTCGTGCCCCAGTCTTCGTGTAGTTTAAGGCCGCATGCACCGGCATTGACCTGCTCCTCCAATCCAGCAGGAAGGCTGGCATTACCCTTACCAAAGAAACCCAAATTCATTGGAAAGGCTTCTGCCGCTTGCAACATCCGCCCGATATGAAACGCACCGGGTGTACAGGTTGTGGCATTTGTGCCTGTAGCTGGCCCTGTACCGCCACCCATCATGGTGGTGACACCACTTGCCAGAGCTTCTTCAATTTGCTGCGGGCAAATAAAATGGATATGCGCATCCACACCACCTGCGGTCAGGATTTTACCTTCACCAGCGATCACCTCGGTGGAAGGGCCGACAATGATATCAACATTGTCCTGAATGTCAGGATTACCCGCCTTACCTACAGCGGCGACCTTACCATCTTTCAAAGCCACATCAGCCTTAACAATGCCCCAGTGGTCAATGATTAGCGCATTGGTGATGACCGTATCCACAGCACCAGCAGCGCGCGTCACCTGTGACTGCCCCATGCCATCACGGATCACTTTACCACCACCAAATTTTACTTCCTCACCGTAAGTGGTGAAATCTTTTTCGACCTCAACAATGATATCTGTGTCAGCGAGACGAATTTTGTCCCCAGTGGTTGGTCCGAACATGCCCGCATAGGCGCGTCTTGTCATATTTGCAGCCATGATTATTCCCCCTCAAGCGCGCCCATGACGTCGCCTCTAAACCCGTAAATCACACGATTACCGCCGATAGCGACCAAGTCCACATCCCGTTTTTGGCCAGGCTCGAACCGAATGGCGGTTCCGGATGGAATATCAAGGCGAAAACCTTTTGCCGCCTCCCGATCAAATTCCAACCCCGCATTTACTTCGGCAAAATGATAGTGGCTTCCCACTTGCACAGGACGATCCCCTGTATTTGCAATCGTAAGCGTAGTTGTCTCTCGTCCTTCGTTTAAGGTAATTTCTCCCTCAGCAGGGATAAGCTCTCCTGGTTTCATGATGTGCCTCCCTAGCGAATTGGATTGTGAACAGTGACGAGTTTAGTCCCATCGGGAAAGGTCGCTTCGATCTGCACTTCATGCAGCATGTCTGCAATGCCCTCCATTACCTGATCTTTGGAGATCACTTCACCGCCTTCGCTCATCAATGTGGCAACGGACTTTCCATCCCGCGCCCCTTCGATCACAAAATCACTGATCAAGGCTACCGCTTCGGGGTAATTGAGCTTCACGCCACGATCAAGTCTGCCTCTTGCAACCATAGCCGCAAGGGAGACAAGAAGTTTGTCTTTTTCTCTTGGTGAAAATTGCAT
This sequence comes from Sneathiella sp. P13V-1, assembly GCF_015143595.1. Classification (NCBI taxonomy): domain Bacteria; kingdom Pseudomonadati; phylum Pseudomonadota; class Alphaproteobacteria; order Sneathiellales; family Sneathiellaceae; genus Sneathiella; species Sneathiella sp. P13V-1. The sequence goes on from NZ_WYEU01000001.1 coordinate 142,444, forward strand.
ATTCGTCCCTTTATACCTTCCAGACCGTGGGCAATGGCACCTCAGCCCCTGTTTTTAATTCTCTCACCTTTTGCAACAATCTAATCAGGTTGTTCCTGAAAATCGCTGCATCTTTATTCATTACTCGAGCAATAACCAAGTTACTTTCAAGCGCCGTAACACCGATCCGACTGTCCATCTCCAACGACAGATCTCTTAGTGTTTCTATGTAACTCTCTACATCAGTTCCGTAGATAATGACCGTCCCTGCAGCAATCGCGCCATCAAGCAAAGTAGGTTTTTTGAACAATGCTTCCGCATCACCATCCACTTTGAACCGATCAAACCAGATCAACCGGCCTTGCTCATATATTTCCCAGCCATCTGACAGGGTAATGTCCCGTACAACTTCACCATAAGCTGTACGACCAAAAACATTTGCTTCCAAGCCTAAGAAGAAGGCATCCGGGTGCAAATGAACTTTATTTCGCCGTATCAGATGGCTTTGGTTAAAAAGGATAGTCTCCTGCGGCATCCATTCAAGGAAGCCTCCGGCGAGAACTTCTAAATCCGCGGTTACCAGCACTTCATCTCCCAAAGATTTATAAATCTTCTCGGCAGCTTGCCCTGTCACGGTAAGTCGCGCACCTTCTTCAACGGTTGCGGCATAAGACATCACATCCCCGCCGGTCAGCCCACCAGAGGTGTTGATCAGTACAGCTTCTGGATATAAGCGGTTCTCCACCTCCGGGAACCGAACCCGTCCACATCCGGATTGATATAATTTTTGTAAAGAGCTTTTCTCATTTTTAGAAACAAAGGAAACCTCGACCCGCCCCTCCGACCGGGCCAGTCGAGGCTTCTCCCCTTGTTTAAACGGTAAGGTAGCGGCGCACATCGCTTTCCTGCATTTCCTTTTTCAAGCCCTGCATCACAACTTCGCCGCGGTCCATAACTGCAAAGCGATCCGCCAAATCGCGAGCAAATTCAAAATATTGCTCAACCAACAAAATGGCCATATCACCTCTATCGCGAAGCCGCGCAATCACGCGGGCTATATCTTTTATTATTGACGGTTGAATGCCCTCTGTCGGTTCATCAAGTACAAGCAGTCTTGGTTTGGTAACCAAGGCCCGACCAATAGCCAGTTGCTGCTGCTGACCTCCGGAAAGATCACCGCCTCTTCTGCCCATCATATCTTTAAGAACCGGAAAAAGCTCGAAAATCTCGTTGTCAATTTTGCGCTCCCCCCGAGGAAGGCAGGCAAACCCTGTTTTCAGATTTTCCTCAACAGTCAGTAGAGGGAAGATATCTCGGCCCTGTGGGATCACGGCTATCCCTTTGCGTGCACGGTTTGCCGCGCCCATAGACGAGATATCTTCTCCCTCCCAGATGATCGTACCTGATGAAATTGGATGCTGACCTACGACTCCCCTTAAAGTACTGGTTTTGCCAACTCCATTGCGTCCCATCAGAGACGTCACCTCCCCTTTTTTAACGGTCAATGACACGCCCTTCAGCGCCTGACTGGCGCCATAAAATAAATCGATATTCTTCACTTCCAACATGATCAGCGCCCCAAATAAACTTCAATAACTTCAGGATTTTCTGAAACCGTCTGAAGCGGTCCTTCCGCAAGAACGCTGCCCTCATGCAAGACTGTTACTTTGCAGTCCAGCGCCCGCACAAATTCCATGTCATGCTCAACCACAACAACAGATCTTGTTTTGGAAATCAGTCTGAGTAGATCTGCTGTCTGCTCAGTTTCCGCATCGGTCATCCCGGCAACGGGTTCATCCACAAGAAGAAGATCCGGATCCTGCATCAACAGCATTCCGATTTCCAACCACTGCTTTTGACCGTGAGAGAGGTTACCCGCCAGCCAATCGCATTTTTCGGTTAGGCGAATTGTCGCCAATACTTCCTGAATACGATCCTGTTCTTCATCCGACAATTTGTAGAACATGGATTTCAGCGGTGATTTATCGCATTTCAAAGCCAGTTCCAGATTGTCGAACACCGTATGACTTTCAAAAACCGTAGGCTTTTGAAACTTACGGCCGATACCAAGATTGGCGATGCGTGCCTCATCCAATCGTGTCAGATCCGTCTCATCCCGGAAATACACTTCCCCTGCGTCAGGGCGGGTTTTGCCAGTGATAATATCCATCATTGTTGTTTTGCCGGCGCCGTTAGGGCCGATAATGGCACGCATTTCACCGGGCTCTATAACAAAACTAAGGTTATTGATCGCCTTGAATCCATCGAAACTGACACTCACCCCATCAAGATATAGAATGGAGGAGGATTTATCGGCCTGTTCTTTAATGACTGACATTTCCATTATGCGCCTCCTTCTTGAATTTGCGGGGATCGCCCTAATTTTCGAACCACCCAATCTTTAAATTTCGGGGCTGTGCCCACAATTCCCTTCGGCAGAACAAGTGTAGAGAACACAAACAGCCCCCCCAACATGTAAAGCCACATATCTGGCAAAGCCCCAGTGAAATAGCTTTTGCCCCAATTGACGAGAATGGCCCCAAGGATGGCACCCCATAGGGTCCCGCGTCCCCCAATTGCCACCCAGATAACAACCTCAATGGAGTTTGCGGGTGAAAATTCAGAAGGATTGATGATACCCACTTGCGGCACATACAGGGCACCCGCGATGCCAGCCAAAATGGCTGAGATCACAAAAACGGTGAGCTTGTAATATTCCACTCGATACCCTGTAAATCGTGTCCTGCTTTCCGCATCACGAATGGCGACGAGGATACGTCCGAACTTTGAACGGGTAATAAAGGCACATAACAAATACCCCGCCCCCAAGGCAATGGCTGAGGCTGTGAATAGGGCAATACGCGTGCTATCGGCGCGAAGATCAAACCCAAGGATATCTTTGAAGTCAGTCAACCCGTTGTTACCACCAAAGCCCATATCGTTTCTGAAAAAAGCAAGGAGCAGCGCATAGGTCATTGCCTGAGTGATGATGGAGAAATAAACACCTGTCACGCGGGATCTGAAGGCAAACCAGCCAAAGACGAAAGCTAGCAACCCTGGTACCAGCAAGACCATCAGCGCCGCCATGGCGAAACTGTCAAACCCATACCAATACCAAGGGAGTTCCTGCCAGTTGAGAAACACCATAAAATCAGGTAATTCTGGATTTCCGTAGACACCACGATCCCCAATCTGACGCATCAGATACATACCCATGGCATAACCGCCGAGCGCAAAAAAAGCGCCATGCCCAAGGCTTAGGATACCGCAATATCCCCAGATCAGATCGACACTCAGCGCGAGCAACGCATAGCAAAGATATTTGCCCATGAGGCTCACCATGTAGGTTGGCACATGGAAAAAACTTTCTTCTGGAACAAACTGATTGCCAACAATGATAAAGACGGTGGCGGCAAGGAGTATCCCCATAAACACCTTACCGCCACCAGGAAGGCCCACCAACAACGAGAAAAATGGGCCTTTAGCGAGAATATTTTGATTAGTCATGATCAGCCCTCCACCGAGCGGCCTTTGAGGGCAAATAACCCGCGAGGTCTTTTTTGGATGAAGAGAATAATGGCAACGAGAACGAAAATTTTGGCAAGAACGGCGCCTGAATATGGCTCCAGGAATTTGTTCACAATGCCCAGGCTACCAGCGCCGACCAATGTCCCCCATAGATTACCAACGCCACCAAAGACAACCACCATAAAGCTATCGATGATATAGGCTTGACCTAGGTTAGGGCTGACATTGTCAATCTGACTGAGGGCCACACCGGCCATGCCTGCTATTCCGGATCCAAGACCGAATGTCAGGCTGTCTACAGTGGCGCTTTGAACCCCCATAGAGCGGGCCATCTGGCGATTTTGTGTGACCGCCCGCATTTGAAGCCCAAACAACGTCTTTTTCAAGACAACCATCAAGGCAAACAGGACAACAAGCGCAAACAGAATGATGGCGATGCGATTGAACGTGAAAGAGAGACCACTTGCCACTTCCCACGTACCGCTCAGCCAACTAGGTGCGCTCACCTCTTTATTGGTGGGACCGAAGATTGTCCGAACGAACTGTTGCAGAATGAGGCTCACCCCCCATGTGGCAAGCAATGTTTCAAGCGGCCTCCCATACAGGAAGCGGATAACTGTCTTTTCAAGAACAATTCCAAACATGCCGGCAACGATAAAGGCAGATGGAATGGCAATGATCAGAGAGTATTCGAGCCCTGCTGGCATGAATGAGCGGCAAATCTCTTGAATGACATAGGTTGTGTAAGCACCAATCATAACCATTTCGCCGTGGGCCATATTAATAACGCCCATCACACCAAAAGTAATGGCAAGACCAATTGCAGCTAGAAGCAGAACAGATCCAAGCGACAAACCCTGAAACAGATTTTCGATCAATGCGTAGTTGTCGAGAGTACGGCTAACGGATTTTAAACTATCCTCAATGGCGCCTCTAAATTCCTTGTTCTCCTCTGTATCAGGAACCTTTGACAGAAGTTTTGCAAGAAGAACTTTCGCTTCTGGGCCACCAGCGTCCTTCACAGTCTCAAGCGCACCAGACCAGATGTCTTTATCTTTCGTTTCCAGAAGCTCCAGCGCCGCAATACTCAAAGCAAAGGCTTCCTGAACCTCTACATTCTTTTCACTGGCATTTACCCTTAACAGTATGGGCAGCATTGAGCTGTCCAGAGACTTAAAAATCGCTTTGGCAGCGGCAATCCTTCTGGACGGCTCTCGGTGATTAAGGTCCAAGCCGCCTAGGGCCGCTTTAATTGTTTGTCGAACCTTATTGTTGATTTTGATCTTTTTTATTTCTGTCTTTTTTGCAGTTCCCATCACCTCAGAAGTGATGGGGTTCGTCAAGTTATACTCACTCCCACTTTTGACAGCCCGCACAACTTTCTTGTCTGACGCAGTGTAATAAAGCTCACCTTCCAGTAAGGCGGTTAAGATAGGTCCCGCCTCTGCATTTCCTGTCAATGCAATGGCTTCTACGATCTCGGCTTTTTTATTGTAACTTTTTGCTGTCAGTTGCTGGACCACCTGATCCAATGTTTCTGCACTCGCCATCAAAGGAGAGGCCACTCCGAGGGCGCAAACAAGACACAATAAGCCTATTGTTTTTCTTAATATTGTCATGGGGATCGACCAGTAATTTTGGAAAACAGGAGGGCGTTGACCGCCCTCCTTTAGGCTATAGAATTAGAACATTGGCTTTTCGCAGCCACCGCATACGAACGGATATGTCCAGTCAGATGTCAGTTTTGCACTTTCAGGAATGAAGTCACTCCATGCATCACCTTTAACAACGCCCTCTGTGTTCCAAACAGTTTCAATCTGGCCGTCTTCCTGGATTTCACCGATCAGAACTGGTTTGGAGAGGTGGTGGTTAGTGTTCATAACCGCAGTACCACCTGTCAGGTTCTTAACTTCCTGACCGTACATGGCCTGACGAACAGCATCCACATCAGTTGTACCAGCCTGCTTCACAGCCTGTGTCCACATTTTGAAGCCGATGTAAGTTGCTTCCATTGGGTCGTTAGTGACACGCTTTTCATCACCAATGAAGGCTTTCCACTTTTTAATGAAAGCAGCGTTCTCTTCAGTTTCGACACTCATGAAATAGTTCCAGGCAGCGAGGTGACCAACAAGTGGTTTTGTATCCAGACCTGCAAGTTCTTCTTCACCAACGGAGAAAGCGACAACTGGAATGTCCTCGGCTTTAATGCCCTGGTTACCCAGTTCTTTGTAGAAAGGAACGTTTGCATCGCCATTGATTGTGGACACAACCGCAGTTTTCTTGCCAGCGGAGCCAAATTTCTTGATATCAGATACAATTGTCTGCCAATCGGAGTGACCGAAAGGTGTATAATTGATCATGATATCTTCATCCTTAACGCCTTTGGATTTTAGGAAGGATTCAAGGATTTTGTTAGTTGTACGCGGGTAAACATAGTCTGTACCAGCAAGTACCCAGCGCTCGACAGAACCACCATCTTCACTCATCAGATATTCAACAGCTGGAATAGCTTGCTGGTTAGGTGCCGCGCCTGTGTAAAACACATTGCGGGAGCTTTCTTCACCTTCATATTGCACAGGATAGAAGAGCATACTGTTCAGCTCTTCGAAAACTGGCAGAACTGATTTACGAGACACTGAAGTCCAGCAACCAAAGACCACATCCACTTTTTCGACTTCGATCAATTCACGTGCTTTTTCAGCAAATAGTGGCCAGTTGGATGCAGGATCCACAACAACGGCTTCCACCTTTTTGCCCAGAAGACCACCCTGTTTATTCAGGTCATCTACCAGCATCAAAACACTATCTTTCAATGTTGTTTCAGAGATGGCCATTGTTCCGGAAAGAGAGTGCAGTACACCCACCTTAATGACATCTTCTGCACTCATTGCCGGGCTGCTCATTCCAAACGCACCTGCCACCAATGCAGCAGTCGCGGAAAATTTACCCAGCGCTTTCATTAACTTTTTCATTTGCACCTCCGTGTGTGTTTTTGCAGCGCAACACAAGTAGAGCAAGCACCGTGCCAGTTCGAAAACTCTATCCTTCAATACACTTATACCATTGTTTTTATTAGAAATATTTTCACACACTTCGAAAGTGCTGAATTTTTGGACAAATTATTTTTATGTTCATTTTTTAGGCAAATGATCAGATTCAGTACCGCCCAGTGGGCAGATGCACAAAAATGAGGCTTAACCATTTTTTAAGAATTTAGTATCGTCAACATTTGAAAAATCGGTTAAAAGAAAGACGGTGAAGATGGAAAGAGTACCGTCCCGTTCTGAACTTTTAGAATAAAGACAATTTTCTGCAAAATAGCAGTGTGGAAGGGCAACACCTTTCGAGGGGAAATCGGCGTCACATGAATTTCGCTGGAAGAAAGCTGAAATACAAAGACGACATCGCGGAGGATCTCACTCCACGCGAGAAGCGATTGCTTGCGGAAAATCAAAAACTTAAAAAGAAGAACAAACGATTGAGTTCGGCCATGCTGTTTCTGGTCGATCATATCGAAGCAAAACTACCATTCCTGAATCGCGCAACACCTGCGCCTACAACTGTTGCGGTTAAAGAACCCGCGATAAAAGAGGCAAAGGTTACTCCGTTACCCCCCAAGAAAGTGCCCTTGGCAGAACGGGTCGAAAAGGCACAGCCGAAACAGTTTAAAAAAGTGCCTCCGCCACCACCAAAGAAACCAAAGATTGTTGGCAAGGCATGGCAACCCGAGCGGTTGGACGAACCTGCACAACCTGTAAAAATGAAAAAACCGACACGGCCGCTCAGCATGCACCAAATTTTCGAGGAGAAGAAAAAGGAACGCGAGGAATCTGTGGCTGCTAAAGAAGCTATAAAACCACAAGAAACAGTTCAGCCAACGGAAATTTCAGAAGATCTCAAGCCTGCCACTCAAACCAGTACAGCACCTGAGACAAAAGAAGTAATTGCTTCCACAGAAGTTGAAGTTGTCTCTCACACGCCTGAACTTGAGCCAGATGAGATGGATATTCTTGCTGCTCCTCGAGACAAGAAATCAGAACGTTCCCTTGCCTCATCGGAATATCTTCCAGAACGTAAAGAAAAGAAAACCAGTGCGGAAGAAGCATCCCTTGCTTATCTGGCTGTATCTTCTGTTTCCAAACCTGTTCCAGAACTTACCCGCCTTAGTGACGAAGATAGCGATGATCTCATCATCGATCATGATGAACAAAACAATATCGCTGTCGCACAAGCAGCACAGCAAAATAGCATGATACGCGAAGCCATGCTCCGCCGGGTAAACCGTTTGCGGTGGTGACTTGAGCTATAAGCTCATTTGCGGTATCTCAATGTCATGAGTAATTTTCCAGTGATCTATAGTTTCCGTCGTTGCCCTTACGCCATGAGGGCGCGAATGGCAGTTTTGTCCAGCAAACAAAAGGTTGAGTTGAGAGACATCCTTTTAAAAGACAAACCCGCATCTATGATCGACGCGAGTCCCAAGGCAACTGTTCCTGTTCTGGTTCTGGCAGATGGAACTGTCATTGACGAAAGTCTCGACGTTGTCCACTGGGCCCTTCAAAAGAACGATCCAAGTAACTGGTATCCTCAAGACGACCAAGGTCGCGCAGCTATGGAAGCGCTCATTGCCGAAAATGATGGCCCCTTCAAATCCGCTTTGGATAAATACAAATATCACGTTCGTTTTCCCGAAATGGAAAAAGAGGAATATCGCAAAGAAGGCGAGAAGTTTCTTCTGAAACTGGATTCAATGCTAAAGGATCAGCCCTACTTGTTTGGCCAAGCCCCCACCTACGCTGACATTTGCATTTTTCCTTTCGTCAGACAGTTCGCCAATAGTGATCTCGCCTGGTTCGAAAGCGCTCCCTATCCACACCTTCAGAAATGGCTCAACCACTGGGTGGAAAGCGACCTATTTAAAACGATAATGAAGAAGCAACCAATCTGGCAAAAAGACGCCCCTCCCCTATTTTTTACCTCATTAAATGGGAACGGCTAAGAATGCACCCAGACTTATTTGGTGAAAGCGGGGCGGAGTTTAGCGACTGCGGCGACTACCGTTATCGCCTTTGGCGTAAATGGGGGGACGGTAAATCCGTTGCCTTTTTAATGCTTAATCCATCCACCGCAGATGCCACGAAAAACGACCCAACCGTGGAACGCTGTCACCGGCGCGCTTTTGATATGGGATTTGAAGCGTTAGAGGTCATAAATTTATTTGCCTTTCGCGCGACCGACCCTGCTGATCTAAAAAAAGCCAGGAAGCCTATCGGACCTGACAATGATAGAGTTCTGGTAGAGACCTGCAAGAGAGTGGATATGGCGATATGCGCCTGGGGCGCACACGGCACCCATTTGGATCGGGACAAGCAGGTTCGAGACTTACTTCGTAACAAAGGTATCGAAGTACATATCCTTGCCATGACAAAGTTTGACCAACCGCGGCACCCATTGTATCTGTCATACAAAGAACAACCCGTCCCCTGGACAGAAATATAAGACCGGACAATGGCCAAACTCTATTTCTACTACTCGACGATGAATGCAGGAAAGTCGACCACCCTTCTGCAATCCAGCTTCAACTACGAAGAACGGGGCATGAAAACCCTTCTACTGACAGCTGCGTTTGATGACAGGTATGGGGTTGGGAAAATTGCCTCTCGCATCGGGTTGGAAGCGGACGCATTTCTTTTTTCAGAAGATACCGATGTCCTGAAACTCATCAGTAACGAAAAAGAAAACCGGCGTGTAGATTGTGTTTTGGTGGATGAAAGCCAATTCCTGTCTCGCGATCAGGTTTTTCAACTTTCCGAAGTGGCCGATAAACTGAAAATCCCTGTTCTATGTTACGGCCTTCGCACTGATTTCCAAGGCAATCTATTTGAAGGTAGTCAACATTTGTTGGCGTGGGCAGACGAGCTAAAAGAGCTTAAAACCATTTGCCATTGCGGCCGCAAAGCCACCATGGTGATCCGTGTTGATGAAAGTGGGGAGCCTATTCGGCAAGGTGCACAGAAGGAAATTGGTGGGAATGACAGATATGTGGCCCTCTGCCGTCAACATTTCAAAGAAGCCAGTTACGAGTAGTTCAATTACTGCTTCTGCACGCAAAAAAACCGGCGACAACTAAGAAAAACCAACCACCAATCATGATCACGCCTCCTGTTGGCGTCACCAAGGGGATCAACACCTCACCTGTCCAGGACAGATAATAAAGAGATCCTGAGAAAAGCAGTGTACCCAAGCTCAACGCGAGCCCTGCAAGTTTCGCAAAAAACAAACTGTATTTCTGTGCAACAAAGCACCCAATCAAACCTGCGATACTATAAAACTGATACGATACTGCCATCTCATGACGGGCAATATCCCCTCCGTTCGCCGCTACGATATGGGAACCAACGGCCCCTAAAATCACACCTGCAGCTCCAAATAAAGCAGCGATCAACAGCCAAGGATTTCGCATTAGAAACTCCATAAAAAAAGCCGGAGAAAATCTCCGGCTTTTAGGTAATTCAAACCAGTTACTTATGACAAGGCTGAAAAACGATTGAGATGGTAGTCTGTGTTACCAAACAGCATTTCGATTGTGGACAGGCGCTTGAAATAGTGGCCGATGGAATATTCATCTGTCATACCCATACCACCATGCAACTGCACAGATTGTTGGCCTACAAATTTACAGGCTTTACCGATCTGTGATTTCGCCGCAGAAACCGCACGTTTGGTATCGTTTTCGTATCCCAGATCCAGTTTCATCGCCGCCATATCAGACATGGATTTGGACTGCTCCGCTTCCATATACATGTCCACCATACGGTGTTGCAGAACCTGGAATTTACCGATCGGAATACCGAACTGCTTACGTGTTTTCAAATATTCATTTGTGATGTCGTTGGCTGCAGCCATTGCACCAACGGCTTCGGCACAAAGAGCCCCAATAGCGCGGTCCGTAATCTTTTCGATCACTGGCGCGGCAGCACCTTCGGCACCGAGCAGCGCATCCGCACCCACAGAAACATTTTCAAGACGGATATCAGCTGCACGCTGCCCATCAACCGTACGATAGGCGCGTACATCCATACCTGCGGCTTCACGGTCGACAACAAACAGGGAAATACCGTCTGCATCGCGGCTTTCACCAGAAGTGCGTGCTGAGATAACAATCTTGTCTGCTGTGCCACCGTGATAGACAACTGATTTTGTTCCGTTCAGAACATAACCGTCACCAGATTTGGAGGCAGTTGTTTCAACGTCGTTCAGGTTGAAACGGGATTGTGGTTCCGCGTAAGCGAAAGCCAGCATTGTTTGGCCTTCGATAACAGAAGGAATGATGCTTTCGATTTGCTCTTCTGAGCCCGCTTCCGCGATCAACGCTCCGCCGAGAAGAACGGTGGATACAAATGGCTCCAGCACCAGACCACGGCCCATACTTTCCATCATGATCATTGTTTCAACGGCACCGCCGCCAAAACCACCAACTTCCTCAGGGAAAGCCATTCCGAGCCAACCAAGCTCTGCCATTGTTTTCCAATGGTCACGGCTAAAACCTAATTCCGTCTGGGACAACTTCAGGCGATCATCAGGGCTGTAGTTGTCCTGTACGAAACGATCCACACTGTCTTTCAGCAGGACCTGCTCTTCAGAGAGTTCAAAATCCATTTTTATTATTCCTTATAATCCCAGAACCATCTTGGAGATGATATTTCGTTGAATTTCGTTACTGCCACCATAAATCGAAGCGGCGCGCAGGTACAGATGTTCTGCCATTGGGCCGTTCGCATAATCAGGGGCAAAGTTCTGATCATTTCGCCCTTCGCGAATTTCCTGCGATTCATAAGCTGCGCCATAGAGGCCCAGCGCTTCCACAGAAAGTTCTGTCAGAGCCTGTTGAATATCTGATCCCTTAATTTTCAGCATGGAAGGCTCTGCGGTTAGAGGCTCCCCTTTTTGGATGCGGGACAGCATACGAAGTTCCGTATATTCCAGCGCCATCAGATCTACATCAATCTGGTTGAGCTTGCGCATGAAATCTGCGTCATCCTGAAGCAGGCCACCACTCACCCGCTGGGACGCTGCGATATCACGTAGCTTTTTCACTTTCAGTTTAGACTGCGAAATACGGGCAATACTTGTCCGCTCATTGCCAAGCAGGAACTTAGCGTATGTCCAACCCTTGTTTTCTTCTCCGATACGGTTCTTAACTGGGACACGCACATCATCAAAGAACACTTCGTTCAAAGTATGCTCTGTATCCAGACCAATAATTGGTTTAAGCGTGATCCCCGGCGTCTTCATATCGATCAGCAAGAAGGAAATTCCTTCCTGTTGCTTCACGTTTGAATCAGTTCTGACAAGACAGAAGATCATATCCGCGTGCTGGGCATGGGAAGTCCAGATTTTCTGCCCATTGACGATATAGTCATCCCCATCGCGAACGGCTTTGGTCTGCAAGGAGGCAAGGTCTGATCCGGAACCTGGCTCTGAATAGCCCTGACACCACCAGTCGTCTGAATTCAGAATACGTGGTAGATACAGGTCTTTTTGCTCCTGATTACCAAAGGTGTAGATAACAGGGCCCACCATATTGATGCCAAACGGGATCGGAGGTGGCGCGGATGCACGGCCAAGCTCCTGCGAGAAGATATACTTCTGCGTTGCGGTCCAGCCGGTTCCGCCATACTCAACAGGCCAGCCTGGTGCCAGCCATCCTTTTTCATTTAGAATTCTCTGCCAACGAACCTGGCCTTCTTTTGTGAAATGCAAGCCGCGCTCATAGCGGTCTTTCACATCTGCTGGCAGGTTCTTTTCAAGGAAGTCCCTGACCTCCGCCTGAAAGGCCAGTTCTTCGTCAGTAAATGACAAGTCCATTTGGGGTTTCTCCATTATTTTTCAGGACATCTTACGCGTCCATTCCAACATATGCTAGGCTCTGTCAAATTAATTTGCAAGCTCAGCTTTTTCACATAAAGCCCACAAAACTGCCTAAGCCGCAAAATCGGCAATAACGCTACGTCTATTTGGAATTTCCCGTATATACCTGATAACTTGCTGTTCCATCACGCTTGATTTGCGGAATAAGGGCCGTCTCCCAATCCAGATATTCCTGCATTCGCTCACGAATCTTGTCCCGGTTGTCGTAGGGCTTATACCAGATATCTTCTGCCTCACTTAGCATATGGCCATCCCCCTCTTCCATACGATATCCAGCTTCCTCCCACGCACTATTACCCCCTTGCAGAACTCTTACGATGAGTTGCGGATTGTATGAGGCAAGTTCCGGGGCAGCCAAATGTGCGAGCCTCTCATCATCGGCCGTTAAGATAATCATACCTACAGGCGGCAAGAAACGGATAGCATTTTCAAGCCGGGAGCGAATGGCCCAGCTAGCCCCGGGGATATGTTCTTTTCGATAGGAGAGTGATGTGGAAAGATCAATCAAGGCGACAGGTTGACCTGAGCTTAGGACTGCATCCAATTCGGGCGCCGTGACTTCATGATATATCGGCGCTTCAAATCCACTTTCCTTACCATGTGATGCTGGATTTCCAACAGATGGTTTTAAAAGATAAACATCCTTCCACCCCATCTGCTTTAGCCATGAGGCTGTCATGATCGCGCGAACCTTTTGATCATCGTATAAAATGATCCGCGCATTTTTCACTCCCACATATTCATCTGTGGCCTGAACAAGTTGCCCCCCCGGCGCATGTGCCCCGCCTTTAGGATGTGAAGTCAGATATTCCTCTTCCGTCCTAACGTCTAAAAGAAATATGGATTTAGTATTTTCCCCGCGCATTTTCACATACTGATCGTAATCCACCCACTGCAATGCAAGTTGCTCTGCCAGTTTCAAAACCCCTTCCATAGATTTTGCTACCGCAGGAGCAGAAGGAGCAGCAGCAACGCGCTCTGCGCCACGTTCCGTTTTATTCCCTGCCAAATACCACCCCATTGTGCCATCTTTCAGCGCCATAACAGGATTTTTCACCCCGGCATTTATGAGTGACTGTGCCCCAATGATACTGCGTGTTCGGCCTGCGCAGTTCACGACGATGGGTGTTGTTTCATCTGTGACATGTTCATGGATACGATAAGCGAGCTCCGCCCCTGGCATATCCACACCACCAGGGATTGCCATTCGGTGATATTCTCCATAAGGGCGGCTATCAAAAATCTTGATCTCTTCCCCTGCATCCAATCTGGATTTCAGCTCTTCAGCAGTAATATGTGGGGTTCCACATTCATGCTCCACCACTTCACCAAAGGCTTTGCTCGGCACATTTACGCCAGAGAAAATCTCAAGCCCCGCGGCGTGCCACCCCATCACTCCGCCTTCAAGAATGCGGATATTTTCATATCCAAATTCTAGCAATTTTGAAGAGGCTCTCTCAGCCAATCTCTCCCCATCTCCTTGATCCTGAAGCACGATCTGAACCGATTTTCGTGGCAATAATCTTTCCACATCCAATTCCAACCCGCTTAAAGGGAGGGGCGTTGCAAACAAAGGATGTCCTTGCGCATGGATGCCATGCTCCCGAACATCAAGAAATGCAATTTCCTCTTCCGATGTGAGAAGAGAATAAAGATCTTGGGGAGTAATTGTTGAAACCATCAAAAGCGACCTTCACGAATATCAGTATGCGCAGGGAATGTACGCCATTCTTTATTGGGCTCACTCCAATAGTTCCTACCGGGTACCTGTTCCAGCGCACGACCATACATATGGAAATTTAGAACGGGTCCACCCTCTTTAATATGAATGCTATGAAGATCATTTGGAAGTAGCGCAACACCGGTTCCGTCTTCAACAACTGCTCCGCCCGTTTGAGCAACACCATCCTCCGTCTTTTTGTAGAAGCGATTTTCTTCTTCTCCAATTAGTCCAACGATAACGGCCCAGGTGGTATGATCGTGAGGCGGAGCGTCCACTTTCCCGTTGGCAACATTGGCATAAAGCGCAAAGCCATAATTATCATCCTCTGAAAGCCGATAAAGACAACTACGCCTCTTGCTGTCTGCTGCAGGCGGCGGGAAATCATCCAGCGAAAACAGATCCTTGTGGGCCGCCAGCTTGACAAGAAGGTCTTTCACTTGCTCCAACATTGAGAGATCCGGCGTACTGTTTCCTACCAGATCTCTAATCCTATCCACATGCTCTTTGATAACTTCTTGTCTTTTTGCAACCACGTCCATGGCAGCCTCCCGGATGAGTTGTTTTTCTACAGTTTACCGCCCAAAAACACAGGGGCAACCTGTAAAATCATACTTTACATAGCCTTGTCGAATAAGGTAGAGCCGTCACAACACATATGAATTAAAAAGATAGAGGTGTACGCCCCATGTTTATTAATGGTCAATGGTGTGAAGCAAAAGACGGCTCTCGTTTCGATGTAACAAACCCTGCAAATGGGGATGTGATCGGCAATGTTCCAAACGGCGGAAAAGCGGAAGTCCAGGAAGCGATTGATGCGGCGGCTGAAGCCTTTAAAACATGGTCCAAAACCACAGCGTATCAGCGTTCTGCATTCCTTTATCGGGCTTATAACCTGATGATCGAAAAGAAAGAACATCTGGCGGTCACCATGACAACTGAACAGGGCAAACCGCTAAAAGCAGCCCGCAATGAAGTTCAGTATGGTGCAGACTTCCTTCTTTGGTACGCAGAAGAAGCAAAACGCATCTATGGGGAAACACTCCCTGCCCCGCGCGGTGATCAGCGATTTATGGTGCAGCAGCACCCTGTTGGTGTTGTTGGTGCCATCACCCCATGGAACTATCCAATTTCAATGATCACCCGCAAAATCGGCCCGGCATTGGCCGCCGGCTGTACTGTGGTGATGAAACCGGCCGAATCCACCCCGCTTTGTGCCGTGGAAATGTTCAAGATCTTTGAAGAAGCTGGTCTTCCGGCAGGTGTCGTCAATCTGGTAACCGCAGAAAAGCCAGCTGCAATTGGTGAAGAATTCACCAGCAATCCAAAGATTGCTAAACTGACATTCACAGGCTCCACAGGTGTTGGCAAGATGCTAAACCAGGCCGCAGCTGCCAACATGAAACGCGTTTCCATGGAACTTGGTGGTCACGCGCCCTTCATCGTCTTCGAAGATGCAGATCCAGAACATGCAGCCAAAGGTGTGTCACTGGTGAAATTCCTGAACACAGGTCAGGCTTGCATTAGCCCGAACCGCATCTTCGTTCATAAATCCATTGCTGAGCCATTCATCGAGACACTGGAAGCGCGCGTTCGCAAAATGCGCGGCGGCAATGGCATGGAAGACGGCATCAGCATTGGCCCACTTGTGGGACCGGGCGCTGTTGACAAGGTCGAACGTCAAGTAAATGACGCCGTTGAAAAAGGTGCGCGCCTGATTTGTGGTGGTCACCGTATGCTTGATAACGGCCTTGATAAAGGTCACTTCTACGCACCGACAGTTCTTGCGGATGTCACAGAAGATATGCTGATTTACCGTGAAGAAACCTTTGGTCCAGTGGCTCCGGTTCTCACTTTCGAAAGCGAAGACGAAGTACTGGAGAAAGCCAACGACACGAATTACGGTTTGGCAGCTTATATCTACACACCAAATATCGGCCGCGCCTTCCGTATGTTCGAAGGCCTGAAGTTCGGTATTATTGGTATCAATGACATCAACCCAACGGCCGCAGCTGCCCCATTTGGTGGCATGAAAGAAAGCGGTCTTGGGCGTGAGGGCGGTCACGAAGGTATCGCTGAATATCTCGAAACCAAATTGGGTGGTTTCTCTATCTGATAAAGCAGTTTACACTACCTCCAAAAGAAAACTGGGGGCTAAATTGCTAAAAAAAATCGGATTACTACTATTTCTGGTGATCGTGGCGCTTGTCGGCACGGTCGCCTTTAAAACCTTCACAAATAACCCTGAAGAAAAAACCAACACGGCGATCACAAAAGCTGTGATCGACAAACAAGGTGCCGCGGAGCGCTTGAGCGAAGCTGTCACTTACAAAACAATTTCCTGGTCGCGAGAAGCCCCTGTTGAGGTGGCCGAATTTGAAAAACTCCACGCGCTAATCGACAGATCATATCCAAACGTCGCCTCAAAATTGGAAAAGCAGATCATTGGTGGTCACAGCCTTCTTTATAAATGGGAAGGAACGGATCCAAGCCTGCCTGCGGCCATCCTGATGGGCCATATGGATGTTGTTCCTGTTGAAGAAGGAACCGAGCAAAACTGGACCCATCCCCCCTTCTCAGGAAAAATTGCCAATGGTGCTATTTGGGGACGCGGGACATTGGACGACAAACTCTCTGTCCTTGCAACGTTGGAAGCTGCCGAATATCAACTGTCCAAAGGGTATCAGCCAAAGCGTACCTTCTATTTTGCCTTTGGACATGATGAAGAAGTTGGTGGTGAAAATGGCGCTGGCAATATTGCCAAGCTCCTGACCGAACAAGGTGTCAAAGTTGCTTTCACACTGGACGAAGGCATGGTTGTTGTTCAAGGCATCATGCCGGGTGTAGAAGAGCCCATTGCCTTTATCGCCCTCGCGGAAAAAGGCTACCTGACACTGGAACTTACCGCAAAGGCGGAAGGTGGGCATTCATCAATTCCACCAAAACAAACCGCTGTGGGGAAAATCTCCCGTGCGATCGCGAGGCTGGAAGAAAATCGTCTTCCCGCGGCACTTCGCCGACCTGTTTCAGATATGTTTGATGCCTTGGCCCCTTATATGCCAACCAGCCTGAAAGCAGTGATTTCAAATCGATGGTTACTGGAACCTGTATTGGTTGGACAGTTGGGTAAGGGCGGCGCAACGAATGCCATGGTCCGCACCACAACAGCGGCCACAATTATTGAAGGCGGCACGAAAGATAACGTCTTGCCTTCAACCGCGAAGGCCACCGTTAATTTCCGTATTTTGCCTGGAACAACAATTCAAGGCGTCATTGATCATGTGACGTCGGTTGTAGATGATGAAGACATTTCTGTCGCTGTGAAGCAAGGAAACGAGCCTTCCAAAGTATCCGCCCATGACCATGAAAGTTACCACCATATCAGCAAAACTATCGGCGAAGTGTTGCCTGACGTACTGGTCTCTCCCGGTTTGATGCTGGCGGGTTCAGACAGTAAACACTACGAAGAACTGGCGGAAAACAACTATCGCTTCATTCCGATGCGCTTCGGTCCGGACGATCTGGGCCGCATCCACGGCACGAACGAGCGGATCATGATCGACAACTATGAAGAAATCATTCAGTTCTATATCCGCCTGATGGAAAATGTAGGCGGATAAGCCTCATTCACCCATAAAATTAAGGGCCAGTTTGCGAATATGCGGACTGGCCCTGTGTTCAAAGACATAAACTCCCTGCCAAGTTCCAAGCCGCATACGCCCATCTAACACCGGAATGGTCAGAGACACATCGGTTAGCGAGCTTCTGATATGTGCCGGCATATCGTCCAACCCTTCACTGTTGTGGCGGTACAATTCCCAACTTTCGGGCGCGATGCGTTCAAAATAATCAGCCAAATCAAGCTGCACATCCGGGTCAGCATTTTCCTGAATTGTGAGGGATGCGGAACTGTGCCGGATAAACACCGTTAGAACGCCTTCTTGCACCTTCTTTTCGTTGAGCCACGCATGAAGGGGCCTTGTGACGTCAATCAGCCCTTTTCCATGTGTTGAAATCTGTATTTCACCGCTCGCTTGCCGCATATCCCAATCCTCTCACAAGTGTCGATCGCACTCGTCTTGAGATTACCTTTAATCACCGGAGTTTGAAAATGGATACAGAAGGCAAAAACGATAAATGGGAATTTTATCAGGACGAGCATGAGCCGCCAAAGTGGCGCTGGCGTAGAACAGCCCGAAACGGTCGGATCGTGGGTGCGTCCACTCAGGGTTACGTACATCTTGACGATTGCATCGAAAATGCCGAACGAAACGGATATGAGAAATAGGCATCACTAAACAGTCGGTTGCCTTCTAGGCGGATTTCATTCTATCTTCTTGGAAAAAAGAGAATATGAATGACATCATCCAATATCCCAGAAGGCTACCGCCCTTACCAAGCACCGGACATGTATCCTGAGAAAATTGGCCCTCTTTATTTTAAACGAGAGGGTGAAGAATACAGTTTTGGTTTTCTTGTTGAAAAAGGACACACAAACTTCAATGGCGTCCTGCATGGCGGCATGATGATGAGTTTTGTGGACGAGATGCTAGGTCACAAAGTGTGGCATGCCATCGGTAAAAAAATGTGCGCCACTATCTCGCTCAACTTCGACTTTATTGCATCGGCAAAGCAAGGCGATTGGGTGGATTTAAACTGTAAGATCACCCGTAAAGGCATGTCCGTTGTTTTTATTCGCGGTGAATTGGTGGTCGACGATCAGATCATTCTAACCGTCGACGGCATTTGGAAGGTTTTCAACAAACCCGCCACACTTAAGGAGAGCGCCGCGCCAGCTTCTTAGGTGGCAAAAGGTTATCAAAATTAGGGGTTTTCTTCGCCTGATTGGCAGCCGCAGCTTCCATCAGATCTTTTGAGAAGAACATCCCTGATTGCCAAACCGCCATATATTTAAGCGCGTCATCTACGGAATGATCGCGGGTATAGTTGATCATTTCCTTGGTACCATAAACGGCAAGGGGCGATTTGCTGGCGATCTCAGAGGCAATTTCCATCACTTTTTCAAGCATGGCTTCTTGGCTTTTAAACACTTCGTTCACAAGACCACTTGTTTTGGCCTCAGCAGCCATCATGCGGCGACCTGTATAAGCCAGCTCACGAACCAAACCGGATGGTATCAAATGCGGAAGACGCTGCAACGTGCCCACATCCGCAGTCATGCCGATGTTAATCTCCTGAATGCAGTAGAAGGCATCTTCTGTGCAGTAACGCATGTCGCAGGCACTGATCATGTCAACACCACCGCCGATGCAAGCCCCTTGAATACAGGCGAGAACCGGAAGACGGCATCGTTCAATAACATTGAAACTTTCCTGCAATTCCAGAACTGTTGTTTTCATCCGTTCGCGAAGACGAGCCCCATCAATATCACTTGTCATTTCCTGTGCGATACCCGCAAAGGCAGCAAGATCAAGACCTGCGGTAAAATGCTTTCCTTCAGAAGATATGACAACAACGCGCGCTTCTGGTGTCATCTCAATTTCAGCGAAGACATCAATCATCTCCTGCCAAAATTCAATAATCATGGAATTATAGGCTTTTGGACGGTTTAGCCGGATATGGGCAATATGATTTTCGACCTTAAGGTCCAGTGTCTGATAACTCATTCTTGTCCCCTGGTATCTTTTCTGTTTTTGTTTATCTATATTGGATACCCCACTATAACGCCCTCAATTGTCTTTTGTCATTTTTCAGGTCTTTAAAATGCTCTCACTTTCACTTGGTGATTTCAAAAACGCAGCGGAACGCTTGGCTCCTTACATTCGCAAAACACCTCTGCTGGATCTTGAAATTGCAAAGGGGCAAACTGTTAGCTGTAAGTTAGAGAATCTGCAGGTTTCTGGATCATTTAAAGTGCGCGGTGCCTTAAACACTGTTCTTACCTTGTCAGAAGAACAACTGAAACGTGGCCTAGTGACCGCGTCTGGAGGCAACCACGGCATGGGTGTCGCTTATGCAGGCGCGCTGACCAACACCCCAACAACCATTTATCTACCTGAAAACACACCGGCATCGAAAGTTGCAAAACTGAAGAAACTAACGCCTGACGTCATTGTATCAGGCCCTGTCTGGGATGATGCGAACGCACTTGCCTTAAAAGATCGGGATGCAAACGGCAAAACCTATATTCACCCTTTCGCAGATGAAACTGTCATTCAAGGACAGGGAACGATTGCACTTGAGGTTCTAGAAGCTGCACCGCATCTTGATACCCTACTTGTTGCCATTGGCGGCGGAGGGTTAATTTCTGGCGTCGCTTACGCCGCCAAACTCATCAACCCGAACATTCGAATCATTGGGATCGAAGCCACAGGCGCCCCAACACTGCATGACAGCTTGAAAGCCGGCGAACTTGTTACCCTGGATGCCATCAACACGCGTGCAGGTACGCTTGCACCTCGCAGATCAGAAACACCAAATTTCGAAATCATTTCAAAAAATGTAGATCAGATTGTTCTGGTCGAAGACGACATGATGGAAGATGCCGCAAAGTGGCTTTGGGAAAGCGCAGGTATCGCTGTCGAGCTGTCAGCCGCCGCAGCAATCGCAGCCCTGCAACACAATCTCATCCCGTCAGATACCGGCAATACAGGTGTCATCATCTGCGGTGCCGGAACTGATGGAATCCCTAAATAGAAGTGGATTACGTAGCGTCCCTCAAGGCCGCATAAACGTATACTCCTGATCTTCATCCAGATTTTCGGCGAGGAATTCTAACTCTGATGCGATATCACTCACTGAACGGGTTCGTCTCGCAACCCCTATGGCTTCATTAATAAGGGCGCGTGCAAAGGCGTCCTCAGACAGTCCGGCATCTCCAATCTGCTGCAGTCCGTTCGAGATAACCTGTTTTGCGATTTCTGCGGGTGTGCTCATTTTTCTTTCCTTTTCTTTTAAGCATCCAATCATAGCAATAATGGGGCATTGATTCTGAACAATACAATGCCAGCTTGCAGCTTTTGCATATTTGTTTTTACTTAACTTAACCCTAGGTAAAGCACTTTTTCCTTTGACCGTTATGACTTCACTGCTTAACTTTAACAAAAAAGAAAATCAGGGAATAAACATAAGGGATTGGAGATGTCAGATTTTTCGTGGGAGAAGTCTTATCCGAAAGGGGTAAGCTGGGAAATCGAGATCGATAAAAAGCCGGTTTTTGCCATTCTAGACGATGCTGTCAAGAAATGGCCAAATAACTACGCTATCGATTTTCTCGATAAAAAATACACTTATAGCGAGTTGGACGATCTTGTCAGCCGAGCCGCGAAGGGGTTTCAGGCGCTAGGTGTTGGCAAAGGCGTCCATGTAGGACTATTCCTGCCAAACTGTCCGCAATATATCATCAGCTTTTTTGGTATCCTTAAGGCAGGTGGTACAGTGGTGAACTATTCACCATTGGATGCGGAACGTGAGCTTATTCACAAGATTGAGGATAGCCAGACAGATTTCATGATCACACTCGATCTTGAAGTCCTATATCCAAATATCGGTAAGCTACTTGAGAAAACACGTCTCAAGAAAATCATTGTCGGTAATTTGAAAGAAGTTCTGCCATTTCCAAAGAACTTCCTCTACCCGATCGTAAAGTCCAAGGAAATTGCGTCTATTCCAAAGAACGACAAGCATATGTCATTTAAGTCATTGATTGCCAATGACGGGAAATATGAACCGGTTGAAGTAAAACACCCAGAAGAGCGAATTGCTGTTATTCAATACACGGGCGGTACTACAGGCCTTCCTAAAGGTGCCATGCTGACACACCGTAATCTGGTTGCTTCTACTCAACAACTTCGCGCCATGCAGCAAGGTGAAGATGCGACGCTGGTTGACGGTACTGAACGGGTTATGGCTGTCCTGCCGCTGTTCCATATCTATGCACTCACTGTGAATATGAACTTTGCCATTGATGGCGGTGCTGAAATTATCCTTCATCCTAAATTTGAGTTGGATGACGTGATGAAGGACTTGGTCAAAAAGAAACCAACGGTCTTCCCTGGTGTGCCAACAATGTATATGGCCATCGCCAACCATCCTGATATCCAGAAATACGATTTCAGCTTCCTGAAGATGTGTAACTCCGGTGGTGCGCCGCTCCCCGTAGACGTTCAAGATCAGTTCCAGAAACTAACAGGCTGCCGCCTTCTGGAAGGCTGGGGCATGACGGAAACATCCCCATCCGGTACGGCAACGCCTGATACAGGTAAACGTGTTGCCGGATCTGCAGGTGTACCCGTCCCAGGTATCGAAATCCGCATTTTCGATGTGGAAGATAAATCCAAGGTGATGCCAACCGGTGAAATCGGTGAAATCGGCATTAAAGGCCCAAATATTATGAAGGGTTATTGGAACAAACCTGAAGCAACGGCCGAAGCATTTGTTGGCGACTTCTTCCTGACCGGTGACACCGGTTACCTCAATGAAGATGGCTACATGTTCATTGTTGACCGGACGAAAGACATGATCACCTCCGGTGGTTTCAACGTTTATCCACGCATCATTGAAGAAGCTATTTTTGAGCATCCTTCCGTGGAAGAAGTGACCGTTGTTGGTATTCCGGATGATTACCGCGGTGAAGCCGCCAAGGCTTTCATTAAGAAAAGGCATGATGGCGTAGAAATGTCGTTGGAAGAATGGCGTGAGTTCTTGAAAGACAAACTCGGCAAGCACGAATTGCCGGGTGCCATCGAGTATCGCCCGGAACTTCCCAAAACACTGGTTGGTAAACTTTCCAAGAAAGAATTGGTGGAAGAAGAGAAGAAAAAATACGAAGAAAGAAAAGCGGCAGAAGCAAAAGCCGGTTGATTTCAAAAACTCCCGGGTGACCCCCCGGGAGTTTTTTTATATGCTGCCCTCATGAGTACTTTCCTAGCTATAGATTTTGAAACCGCCAACTATTCTGCAGACAGTGCATGTGCCATTGGTCTTGTCCGCGCAGAGAACGGCAAAATTACAGATGAGCGTTCCTATCTGATCCGTCCGCCAAGTCAGGATTTCTTCTTCACCCATATCCATGGAATTACCTGGCCAGATGTTATTATGGAGCCAACCTTTGGCGAACTATGGTCAGAGATCACGCCTTGGTTCGAAGGGGTAGATTTCTTCTCAGCCCATAATGCCGGATTTGACCGGAAGGTCTTAAAAAGCTGTTGTGACACTTACGAGTTGGAAAATCCGGAAACCGAATTTATCTGCACAGTGAAGCTCGCCCGCGATATGTGGAGCGTGCGTCCGACCAAACTTCCAAATGTGGCTGAGTATCTCGGTCTCTCTCTCAATCACCACGATGCGCTATCGGACAGCCGCGCTTGCGCCAACATAGTATTGGCAGCCGAACGTGACGGATGGGGGCATGACACAGGTATGGAATTTGTAGGGGAGCGCTACACAGCCCTTGAAGACTAGACACAAAAAAAGCCGCATCTGAACCGATGCAGCTTTTTTTAAAGAAACGATCTGCGATTAAGCAGCGGCGCGAGTTGCAGCCTGAACTTTCTTAAGCTGACGACGGGCAGCGTGACGTCCCATCTTCAGTGTGATTTTACGAGCAGCGCGTTGAGCGTTGGAACGAGTGTTTTTGATACCACCGTTACCGCGTCCACCGCCACCGCTTTTGCGGCTTTTGCCGCCCTGATTACGGCCGTGCCGTGCAGATCTCGCTGTCATGTGACAAGCTCCTGTCGGTTTGAATTAAATTCGAAGCGCCTTTCTTAATGCGTGATTTTCAAAAGGTACAGAGAAAACTTGAAAAAAAGCCGAATTTTTCCCTAGCATGTCAAAAATGCACCGCCAAAAGTCTCGAACTTATGCTTTTCAGCAAAAAACCGCCCAAATCGGGGCGGTTTTCTTTAATCAACTGAATCGGATTAACCGAAAACGCTCTGAAGTTTCATGGCAATGCCCATGTTACCTTCAATTTTCAGCTTACCCATCATAAAGGCAGTTGTCGGGTCCAGATCACCGCCTGCCAATGATTCGAAGTTGTCTTTGGTAATTTTGATTGTGCAATCTGCATCAGCATCTTCGTTGGAAACAACATTTGGAACGCTGTCTGCATCAACATGAACGATACCGTCATCGCCAAAATCAAATTTTAACGTAGCGCCAAGGCCACAATCTTCACCAATACGCTCACGCATACCTTCCGTAATTTCTTCTAAAGTTGCCATCTGAATGGTCCTCTTTCTGAACAAATAAACTCGCTCTAAATTTGATTTTCCATAGCAAATCTAAAGCCTCCCACTTACTTGACGTTAACGTAAACGTCACTTAGCATATTTGTCAATCAGGGATGCCAAACTTAGCAAAACAAGCAATAATCCGGTCATCCAATTAGAATTAAGTTTGTGGAGGCACAATTTCCCATGGGATATAAGTCCATTTTTCGCCCAGATCTCTTTGAAGGCCAATCAATCATCGTGACCGGGGGTGGCAGCGGTATTGGCCGTTGCACCGCGCATGAGTTGGTGTCCCTAGGTGCTAAAGTCGCACTGGTGGGAAGATCCATGGACAAACTGGAAACCGTGAAAGCGGAAATCGAACAATCTGGCGGTACGGCAACCTGTCATTCCTGCGACATTCGCGACGAAGAAAAAGTAAAAGAAACCGTTGCTGATATTTTGAAAGCCCATGGACGTATTGATGGTCTGGTCAACAATGCGGGTGGTCAGTTCCCTGCCCCACTTGAAAGCATCAGCCAAAATGGTTGGGATGCTGTTGTTCGCAACAACCTGACGGGCGGATTTCTTGTTGCCCGTGAATGCTTCACCCAGTGGATGAAAGAAAATGGCGGTTCGATTGTGAATATAGTAGCCGACATGTGGTCATCCATGCCGGGTATGGGCCATTCAGGCGCTGCCCGCAAAGGGATGCTGAGCTTCACGGAGACCGCTGCTGTTGAGTGGGCCTGCGCAGGTGTTCGCGTCAACGCCGTAGCCCCAGGCTGGATCATGTCCTCAGGTATGGATACTTATCCCGATTGGTTCCAAGTCAAACTTAAAGAGTTGGCTTCACACAACCCGGCAAAACGCATGGGTACAGAATCTGAGACTTCTGCAGCCATCGTGTTCCTACTTTCGGAAGCCGCTGCCTTTATTTCAGGCGACTGTATCCGTGTTGATGGCGCCGCACCTAATGCGCGCCTTCACTGGCCACTGCCTGACCATAATAACAACGAATCCTTTGACGGATTCCATCTGGCCGTCACTCCTAAAATCTTTCAGGACAACGAATAACAGGGAAGAAAACCATGCCCGTCATTCATTCCGATATCGACACCACAAGCGATAACTTCAAATCAAACCGCGAGACAATGCTGGAGCGGATTGAGGAGTTTCGAGCTTTAGAGCAAAAGGTGCGCGACACCTCTAACTCCAAAAAGGAGAAATTCGAAAAGCGGGGGCAGCTTCTGCCACGCGAACGAATTGCCCTTCTTCTGGACAAAGGGGCTCCGTTTCTGCAGCTCTCCACGCTCGCGGGACTTGGAATGCATGACGATGATGGAAAGAAAAATGTCCTGGGTGGCGGTCTTATTCTCGGCATCGGCTATGTTAACGGTGTCCGCTGTATGGTGAAGGCATCTGACAGTGCCATTAAAGGCGGCACCATCGCCCCTATGGGGTTAGAGAAAAACCTGCGCGCTCAGGAAGTTATCCTCAAAAACAAACTCCCTGTTATTAATCTGGTGGAATCAGGAGGGGCAAACCTTCTCTATCAGGCCGAGATCTTTATTAAGGGTGGTCAGGGATTTGCCAATCAGGCGCGCATGTCTGCTGCTGGCATTCCCCAGATCACTGTTGTTCATGGTTCCTCTACGGCTGGCGGCGCCTATCAGCCGGGCCTATCTGACTATGTGATTATGGTCAAAGGCGGAGCAAAGGTTTTCCTTGCTGGCCCACCTCTTCTAAAAGCCGCCACGGGTGAGATTGCGAAAGACGAAGATCTTGGTGGTGCAGAAATGCACTCAACCGTTTCAGGTGTGTCAGAATATATGGCAGAAAACGATGCGGACGGTATTCGCATTGCCCGCGAAATTGTAGGTAATTTGCCATGGAATGAAAATGGCCCGCAAATGCCAGATCGGGAATTTGAAGATCCAAAATATGACGCCGAAGAATTACTGGGTATTGTACCCGCCGATTACCGCAAACCATATGATGTTCGTGAAGTCATTGCCCGTATTGTAGACGCCTCTGATTTCCTCGATTTCAAAGAACTCTATGGCAGTCAAACCGTGTGTGGTCACGCCAAAATCGAAGGGCAAGCCGTTGGCATCATCGGTAATAATGGCCCGATCACAGCGGATGGCGCAACGAAAGCTGCTCAGTTTATCCAACTTTGTTGTCAGTCAGGCACGCCAATTGTGTTCTTGCAAAATACAACTGGCTTCATGGTGGGCACTGAAGCGGAACAATCAGGTATTGTGAAACACGGCTCCAAAATGATCCAGGCCGTTACCAACGCCACAGTTCCTAAAATCACAATTCACATCGGCGCGAGCTTTGGCGCAGGTAACTACGGCATGTGTGGACGTTCTTTCGATCCTCGTTTTATCTTCGCATGGCCAAATAACCGCGTTGCTGTGATGGGCGGGGAACAGGCAGCCAAGGTGATGTCCATTGTCACCGAAGAAAAGTTCAAACGCATGGGTCAGGAACCTGACCGCGATGCCTTGGGCCAGATGGAGCAAGGAATCATCAAACGCATGGACAAGGAAAGTACCGCGTTGTTTGCGACAGCCCGCCTTTGGGATGACGGCTTGATTGACCCGCGGGACACCAGAAAAGTCATAAGCTACTGCCTCTCCGTTTCCATGGAAGGCGACAAACGAGAAACAAATACAAACACCTTCGGCATTGGCCGCATGTAAAAGGGAGAGACATCATGATTTATGGACCAGAACATAAAGAGTTTATGAAAAACCTGAGCAAGTTCATTGATCAGGAAATCAACCCATATGTGGATGAGTGGGAAGCTGAAGGTATTTTCCCGGCTCATGAACTGTTCAAGAAAATGGGCGATCAAGGCTATCTGGGTGTTTGTAAACCTGAAGAATATGGTGGCATGGGCCTCGATTATTCTTACAGCCTTGCCATGTCAGAAACACTTGGCAAAATACGCTGCGGCGGTGTGCCAATGGCAATCGGTGTTCAGACCGATATGGCAACTCCGGCTCTTGCCCGTTTTGGATCAGATTATGTGAAGGAAAACTTCCTCCGCCAAGCGATCGCCGGTGACTATGTTGCCTGTATTGGTGTGTCTGAGCCGGGTGCAGGATCTGATGTTGCGGGGATCAAATCCAAAGCCGTAAAAGACGGTGATGATTACGTCATCAACGGCCAGAAAATGTGGATCACAAACGGCACTCAGGCGGATTTCATGTGTATGCTGGTCAACACAAGTGACGGACCAATCCACAGCAGTAAATCTCTTATTATTGTTCCAATGGACACACCGGGCATTACTGTTGAACGCAAGTTGGATAAGCTAGGCATGCGCTCCTCTGATACTGCGCAGCTTTATTTCGAAGATGTCCGCGTTCCACAAAAGAACATCATCGGGGAAGAAGGCATGGGCTTCACCTACCAGATGCTCCAGTTTCAGGAAGAGCGCCTATGGGCAGCCGGTGCGGCACTTGAAGCACTTGATATCATTGTGGATGATACGATCGAATATACACGTCAACGGGAAGCATTTGGCGCACCGCTTCTTAACAATCAGGTCATTCACTTCCGTATGGCAGAGCTTAAAACCGAGATCGAAGCCCTGCGTTCCATGACCTATCGTGCGGTTAAGGAATATGTGGATGGCGGTAACGTCACCATGCTTGCCTCCATGGCGAAACTGAAAGCTGGACGTCTGACCCGCGAGGTGAACGACGCGTGTCTGCAATATTACGGTGGTATGGGCTTCATGAATGAAACTCATGTCTCCCGCGCCTATCGCGATGGGCGTCTGACCTCTATTGGCGGCGGTGCTGACGAAGTGATGCTGGGCATCATATGTAAATTGATGAACACACTGCCATCAGGCCGCAGAGGGTAACCATGAGCCGCTTTTCAAAAATTCTGATAGCGAACCGCGGCGAGATTGCCTGCCGCGTCATTCGCACTGCCCATGAAATGGGATACAGCACCGTTGCAGTTTATTCCGAAGCAGATGCGGATGCCCTTCATGTCGCGATGGCAGACGAAGCTGTGCTGATTGGTCCCGCGCCGGTTGGTGAGAGCTATCTTGATATGGATCGCATTTTCAGCGCCGCCGAAGTAACGGGTGCCGATGCTATCCATCCGGGTTACGGCTTTTTGTCCGAAAATGCTGCTTTTGCGAAAGCCTGCGAAGAAAGAAACATCACTTTCATCGGCCCCTCAGAAGAAGCCATCGACGTTATGGGCAACAAGGCGGAAGCCAAGCGCCGAATGATTGACGCAGGGGTCCCTTGCGTTCCCGGTTATGAAGGCGAAGATCAATCTGACAGCCACTTCATTAAGGCGGCTGATGAAATTGGTTTCCCCGTAATGGTCAAAGCCGCCGCTGGCGGTGGTGGCCGCGGAATGCGGCTGGTGGCAAAACCAGAGAAGCTTGAAAAAGCACTGGCAACAGCCCGAAGTGAAGCTGAAAATGCCTTTGGATCGGGTGAGCTGATTTTGGAAAAGGCGGTTATCGAACCGCGCCATATTGAAATTCAGGTTTTTGCAGATAGCCACGGGAATGTGGTGCATTTGGGAGAGCGGGATTGTTCCATTCAACGCCGCCACCAGAAAGTCATCGAAGAAGCCCCCTCTCCTGCGGTTTCTGAAGAATTACGTCAAAAGATGGGTGCTGCCGCCGTTGCTGCGGCCAAAGCGATTAATTATCGCGGCGCAGGTACCGTTGAGTTTTTGTTGGGCGCAGACGGTTCCTTCTATTTCCTTGAAATGAACACCCGACTTCAGGTGGAGCATCCAGTTACGGAATGCATCACCGGCTTTGATTTGGTGGAGTGGCAATTACGTGTGGCTCGCGGGGAAGTATTACCTTCCTTACAGGATGACATCGTCTTGTTTGGTCATGCCATCGAGGCACGCCTTTATGCGGAAGACCCTTATAAAGACTTCTTGCCAAGGGTAGGTACCTTGGTAAGTTGGCGCCCCGCAATTGGCGAAGGGCTTCGGTGCGACCATGGTTTGGTAGATGGCATCGAAATTACGCCTCATTACGATGCCATGATCGCCAAAGTCATCGCTTATGGTGAAAGCCGTGAAGATGCGCGTCTACGCCTGATCCGGTCGTTGGAGCAAACACAGGATCTGGGACTGACCACGAACCGCCAGTTCCTGATCGATTGCCTGAAGCATGACGCTTTCACCAATGGCGAAGCGACAACAGGCTTTATTGAAAGCTATTTCCCCAAGAAGACAAGAACACGGCCAGAACCTACGAAGCAGGATATCGCCCTCGCAGCGTCACTTCTATTTGCCATTCAGCAACATGATACGGGGTCAGACACGGACGGATGGGATAGTGCGGCGATTAATATCTCACCAATGGTCGTTGAAGTGGGAGAAAACAAACATTCTTTCCAAATTCAACAAAATGATTTGTCATCCTACTTAGTAAGAGCAGGTGAGGAAGAATGGAACATTTCGTTCCTTGATGAATTTGACACTGAAATTCGCGTACTTTTGAACGGCGTTCAAAAAACCATACATTTTGCAGAAGATACTGACCTGCTTCACATCGCTGTAGGGGCATTGACTTTCTCTGCTCGCGAAGTAACGCTCGCGCCAGCAGGTAGTGCGGACGGCGCAGGTGACGGCCGAATAGCTGCCCCAATGAACGGTCGCGTGATCGACATCCTGGTAAAAGCAGGTGACAAGGTAGAAAAAGGTCAGATCGTTGCCATGCTGGAAGCCATGAAAATGGAGCATGAAATCCCGGCACGCATTTCAGGAACTGTCACGTCTATAGGCGCGAAGAAAGACGATCAGGTCGCCTCCAAAGCGATGCTGGTTGAAATCGAAGCAGAGGAGGACGCGTAATGGACCTTTTGGAACGCACTCTTCCCCCTTTTTGCAATGAGGATCATGTCGCCTTTCGCGATATGCTTCGGAAATTCGTTGATACGGAAATAGAACCTTTTGCCAGCGAATGGGATGAAGCCGAAACTTTCCCAAAAGAGCTTTATAAGAAGGCCGGAGAGATAGGCCTGCTTGGTGTTGGATTTCCTGAAGAGTATGGCGGGGTAGATACGGATATCTTCTATGGCATTATTGGCGCGGAAGAACTTTCCCGTGCCGGTGCAGGTGGTCTGACCGCCAGTTTGATGAGCCACACCATTGGCGCACCACCTATCAAAAATGTGGGTACTGAGGAACAAAAGAAGAAGTATCTTCCAAAGATCCTCTCAGGTGACATGATTTCCGCTCTGGCCATTACAGAACCAAGCGGTGGATCCGACGTTGCTAACCTCAAAACAACGGCCGTTCGTGATGGTGACCACTATGTTGTGAACGGGTCAAAAACCTTTATCACATCGGGTATGCGGGCTGACATTTACACGGTTGCTGTTCGAACAGGTGAACCCGGCATGGGCGGTATCTCCCTTCTTCTTATTGAAAAAGACACCCCCGGTTTTGATCAAACTCCGCTAAAGAAAATGGGTTGGTGGGCATCCGATACAGCGACGCTTTATTTCGACAATTGTCGTGTCCCTGTTGAAAATCTGTTAGGCGCGGAAAATATGGGCTTCCCGGCAATTATGCTTAACTTCAACTATGAACGGTTGTGGTTGGCTGCGGGGTGCGTCTCTTTTGCGCGAACCTGCTTTAATGAAGTTGTGGAATACGCCAAAGAACGCATGGTTTTTGGCAAACCTCTATCTGAGAAACAGGTCATCCGCCACAAACTTGTCGATATGGCACAACGCATCCGCGCAACTGAAGCCTATATGGATTTGGTGGCCTATAAAGTTGAGCAAGGTGAGCAACCTGTTGCGGATATCTGCATGTTAAAAAACCAGGCAACTGAAACCATGGAGTTTTGTGCCCGGGAAGGTGTGCAAATCATGGGTGGGGCCGGATTTATGCGAGGCCCTAAGGTGGAACGGATTTACCGTGAAGTACGCGTCAATGCCATTGGCGGAGGCGCCGAGGAGATCATGAGAGATCTTGCTTCCCGCCAGTTAGGTATCTAAGGAAAAGGGCCGGAGATTAACCCGGCCCTTTTTTATTTATCCTTTGCCGTGTCCATGATGGCCACGAAACTCTTCTTTAAACATCTTCTTCGCTGCCTTCATTTCTTCTTTAGTCAGGCTACCATTGCCATCCGCGTCGGCTTTCCTGAAATTCTGTAGAACAAAGTCAGTTACTTCCTGTTCACTCAACTCTCCGTTTTTATCGGAATCCAGCGCGCCAATCATAAAATCCATGCGCGCTTCACGCATCATTTTGCGGCCTTCCTTCGCTTCTTCTTTAGTGATAAAGCCATCGGAATCAGTATCCATTTTTTCAAACATGTTTGACCAACGGGGATCAATTTCATCTTTGGAGATCTTTCCGTCTTTGTTGGTGTCGTGACGATCAAACATACGCTCGTGTTTGTAACTCTTCACCTCAGTTGCTGCATATACAGCTGCCGGAACCGCCAGCATAACTGCGCCAATTACAATCATAGTCACTTTTTTCATAACAGGTCCTTTCGGTTGGTATCTGACTATGAAACGGAGCTGAAAATCTTTTCCGTCGTTTTATTTTTTATTCTTTTCTTGAACCTCGTTCATTTTTATGAACAATATATCAAAAATCACGGAGAATGAGATGACAGAAACAGAAAAAGATATCGTTCTTTACGAAACAGAGGGCCGCATTGCGCGTGTTACACTTAATCGCCCACATGCCCTGAACGCCATTTCAGATGAACTTCCCAAAGCCATTCGAAACGCTATAGAGCGGGCGAATGCGGATGACGATGTTCATGTGATTATTCTTCAAGGCGCAGGCAAAGCGTTCTGCTCTGGCTACGATTTGAAGATGTACGCACAGAAGGAAGGCCCTAACGCCGGTGTTCAGGAAATGCCGTGGGATCCGACCCTCGATTACAAAATGATGATGGGAAACACACAGGATTTCATGAGCATCTTCCGCTCCTACAAACCGGTGATTGCCAAAATCCATGGATATGCGGTTGCTGGCGGCAGTGACATTGCCCTGTGTGCGGATATCGTGGTGATGGAAGATACTGCGAAAATTGGTTATCCCCCTGCTCGTGTTTGGGGCTGCCCAACAACGGCAATGTGGGTCTACCGCCTTGGTGTTGAAAAAGCCAAACGTATGCTGCTGACGGGTGATCTTGTAACGGGTGTCGAAGCTAAAGAAATGGGGCTAGTGCTGGATGCAGTGCCTTACGACAAACTGGAAGAGCGGGTCATGGAACTTGCGAAACGTGTCGGATCCGTTCCCAAGAACCAGTTGATGATGCAAAAAATGATGATCAATCAGGCACTGGATAATATGGGTCTGATGTCCACACAGATGACAGCGACCATTTTCGATGGTATCACCCGTCATAGCCCTGAAGGAATGGGTTTCAAGT
Organism: Sneathiella sp. P13V-1; assembly: GCF_015143595.1. NCBI lineage: Bacteria > Pseudomonadati > Pseudomonadota > Alphaproteobacteria > Sneathiellales > Sneathiellaceae > Sneathiella > Sneathiella sp. P13V-1. Next base: position 175,190 of record NZ_WYEU01000001.1, read on the forward strand.
CACGCGCGGAAGAAGTTGGTTTCCAACAGGCCGTGAAGGAACGTGACAGTGGTGAAAATATTGATTGGGCCAAATGTCAAAAATAGACCGTAAATCCCGCAAAGAAGAAGTCCAGGAATATAAGAAACAAAAAATCCTGGAAGCTGCCGAAGTCCTTTTTCGCGAAAAGGGACTTGATGGCACAACCATGCGGGCAATCGCGACGCGCGCCGGATATTCCACCGGTGCGCCATACGCCTATTTCCAATCGAAAGAAGAGATTTACGCTGACCTGCTGGCGATGTCGCTCACCCGCCTTTCCAAATATATTAAAGACAAGGTTAGCAGGGCATATTTAAGCGAAGGAAAAGCCCGCGCCGCTGTTTTCGGGTACTTCAAATACTATTTTGATCATGCTGAAGATCTTCAGCTGGGACTTTACCTATTCTCCCCTGGTGAAGTGAAAAAACAAGGCTTTTCCAAGGAAACCAATCAGCATTTGAATAGCCGTCTTCTGTCCACATTGGGGTATATTGCAAACTGCCTGCATGATCTTGATGATGTAGATGCCCATTTGGCGCAGCGGGAAACGCTGGATGCCATAACCTACATTACGGGTACATTAATGCTGCATAGTACCGGACGCCTTGCCATTATCGGATCCGCGCCGGAAGAAATGATCGACCGTTATATAGATCAAATGCTAAAAAGGTTGTCAGCATAGATCTAAAATAACAAAGCGGGAGACAACCCCCTGATGAGCAGGTATCACGAAACCTATCGGGGTCACGTTCAGGCCAGTCAACTGGACTTGATCGGACATATGAATATCCAGTATTACCACACCACAATCAGCCTCGCGATGCAGAACATTTTCAGGCTGCTCGGCCACACTCCTGACATGTTTAAAAATGAAGGAAAAGGGTTCGCAGCAGTGGAGCAGCACTGCAGATATAAAAGTGAGCTTCTGGCTGGTGACATCATCCATATGATGAGTGGTTTAAAAGATTTTACCTCCAAATCCATTACAATCCATCATCAGCTTTTTAATAGCAGCACCGGAGAAGTTTCTTTTGATTGCGAAATGACCGTTCTTCATTTCGACATGAAAAACAGAAAAGTCACGTCCTTTAGTGAAGACCAATTATCGCACTTGGAATCCATGAAACTAAATGAAGGGGAGGCCTGACATGACTGAAAAACTCATCCCTTCCTACCGTGGCGCCGTTGAAGCATGGGAATGCGATCAGATGGATCACATGAACGTGCAGTTCTATTCCGACAAAGCCTCCGCGGCCTTAGCTCATCTGTTGAATGCGTTGGGCCTCACCCCTGCGCGTATCCGTGAAGAAGGCAAAACCCTTCGCTACAAAAACCTTCGTATTCAGTACAAGGCCGAGCTACGTGGCGGCAGTTTGATTAGTGGCGTTTCCGGAATTCGGTCAGCAGACAAAACAGAAATTCGAGGATTTACAAATCTCTACAACACTGGAACCAGTGTTCTTTCCTGCAATCAGGAATTTGCTCTTGTCTATCAGGATCTAAAATCAGGTGAAATTGAAGACATCCCTGATGACATTCTGGAAGCGGCGAAGGTGCTGTGCGATGAACATGTAAAGGAATATGCCCCCAAACCGATCCAGCATACAATCATACCTGCGACCCCGCTCGACAATATGTTCGAAACGAACCGCTCTGCTGTTGATGTATGGGAATGTGATCTTTGGGGTAACATCGAAACCAAGCAGATCGTCGCCCGTTTTTCAGATGCCGCCAGTCACATCATGGCGCATGTTGGGATCACCCGGGATACTTTTAAAGATCGCAATCTGGGCTCTGCTGCGCTTGATTATTATATGGAGTTTCATAACCCCATTAAGGAAAGCCAAAGCCTCGTTTTGAAAAGCGGACTTTTGGATCGCATGGAAAAACTCTTCGTCTTCGGCCATCAACTTATCGACTGCGATACAGGGAAAGTTGCGAACACAACAACCGTTCTTGGCTGCTATTTCGATATGACAAAACGGAAATCTGTTCAGCTACCGGAAGAGTACCGAAGGATACCCGAACAGAATTTGCTTCGGTCTCAACTCTAGGACAAAAAAAGGCGCGATATCAATCGCGCCTTTTTCACTTGGTACTATCGGGAGGAACTTAAGCTGCGTAGAACTGTTCGCCCTTGTCGGCCATATCACGCAGCATTTTTGGAGGTGTGAAGCGAGCACCATATGCTTGCGCAAGGCGATCACATTCAGATACGAAATTGCCGACGCCATCCGTATGGATCTGACTGATGGCACCGCCGCGGAAAGGCGCAAAGCCCCAACCTAGAATAGAGCCAACATCCGCATCTTCTGCAGACGTCACCACATTCTCTTCCATGCAGCGTGCTGTTTCCACCGACTGGATATAGATCAGGCGTTTGATAACTTCATCGACACTTGGCTGCTCTGCCTCAGGCAGCTGTGGGAAGTGTTCTGCGAGACCCGCCCAGAGGTGCTTTTTGCCTCCTTCAGGATATTCGTAGAAGCCTTTGCTTTCACGCTTACCAACGCGCCCAAGCTCTTCCACCATTTTGTTGACAACCGGATCGGCTGGTGATGGCAGATATTTGTCGCCAAGGTCTTTCTGAGTCTGATTACGGATTTTGTAGATCAGATCCAGCGCAACCTCATCCGCCAACGCAAGTGGTCCAACTGGCATACCTGCCTGTTTACCCGCATTATCGATCAAGGCTGGGTTCACACCCTCAGCAAGAAGCGCGATACCTTCGTTCACATAAGTTCCGAACACACGGCTTGTGTAGAAGCCACGGCTGTCATTTACAACAATCGGCGTTTTGCGGATCGCTTTCACATAGTCCATGGAACGGGCAAGCGTTTCCTGGCTTGTATCCTTACCGCAGATGATTTCCACCAATGGCATTTTGTCCACTGGTGAGAAGAAATGCAGGCCAATAAAGTTGGCTGGACGCTGACTGGCTTCCGCCAAACCTGTGATCGGCAGCGTAGACGTGTTGGAGGCAAAAATCGCTGTTTCTGGGATCACCGCTTCGGATTTTGCAGTAACATCAGCCTTGATTTCACGATTTTCAAATACAGCTTCAATAACCAGCTCAGCACCTTCAAGTGCTGCGTAATCAGTTGTCGGCGTGATCAGCCCAAGGATTTTATCCGCCTTGTCCTGATCCATCCGTTTACGTTGCATGGCTTTTTTCAGAAGGTTCTCTGAATAGCCTTTGCCGCGCTCAGCTGCTTCCTGATCCTGATCGATCAGAACAACTTCGACGCCCGCCATCGCAGTGACATAAGCGATACCAGCGCCCATCATACCCGCACCCAGCACACCAACTTTGGTGAATTTCTGTGTTGGGATGTCTTTTGGACGTGAGGCCAGTTTGTTGGCATTGCCGATACCGAAGAACAATGAACGGATCATGTTCTTGGCTTCTGGAGACATACAGGTCTTCACGAAATACCGTGTTTCGATTTTAAGACCGCTGTCGATATCCACACAGCAACCGTTATAGACGCAGGACATGATATTGGTCGCCGCAGGATAGTTGCCTTGTGTTTTCTCATGCAACATGGCGTTACCGGCGGTAAAGGTCATCATACCTTTTGGTGTCATTGGTGCACCGCCCGGAATACGGAAACCTTTCTTATCCCAAGGCTGCACGGCATCTTCCGGCTTTGCATTCATCAACCATTCTTTCGCACGCATCAAAAGCTGATCTGCTGGCACAACTTCTTCGATTGCCCCTGCCTTAAGCGCCTTTTCAGGGCTTAAATGCTTACCTTCAAGAAGCAATGGAAGGGCTGGCTGAATGCCGATAAGGCGTGGCAGACGTTGTGTGCCACCGCCGCCTGGCAGCAAACCAACTTTGACTTCTGGAAGGCCTATTTTGGCTTTTGGATTGTCGGCCGCAATACGGCGATGACACGCAAGGCAGATTTCAAAACCACCGCCAAGCGCTGTGCCATTGATCGCTGCAACAAACGGCTTTCCACCTTTTTCCATGGAACGGAACAGCATCTGCAATTCCATACCATTTGCGAACATTTCTTCAGCACCGCTCCAACCCTGAAGCATTTCAAGATCAGCACCTGCAATAAAGTCAGGTTTTGCAGATGTGATAATCACACCTTTGACATCTGCGTCTGCAATTGCTTTTTCGACGGCCTCTTTAAACGCTGGAATACTACCGTTGTTCAGCACATTCATGCTGCGATCAGGCATATCCCAGGAAATGGTTGCGATACCATCGCTATCAACTGAATAATTGATCATTGTTACTTTCGCCCCTTACACACGTTCGATGATTGTCGCTGTACCCATACCGGCACCCACACACAGGGTAATCAGTGCAGTATTCTGGTCACGACGTTCCAGTTCATCCAGAACAGTCCCCAGGATCATTGCGCCAGTGGCCCCCAGTGGGTGACCCATAGCGATTGCACCGCCATTCACATTGATTTCACTGTGATCCACATTCATCACATCCATGAAACGAAGAACCACGCCGGCGAAGGCTTCGTTCAACTCCCAAAGATCGATATCCGCATTTGTCATGCCAGCACGCTTCAGCGCCTTTTCAGCCGCATAGCTTGGACCTGTCAGCATGATGGAAGGTTCGCTACCGATGGACGCGAAAGATCTGAAACGCGCACGTGGTTTCAGGTTCATTTTCTGGCCAGCTTCTTCGTTGCCGATCAGAACCGCAGCCGCACCATCCACAATACCGGAAGAGTTACCAGCGTGGTGAACGTGGTTCAGGCTTTCCACTTCCGGATAACGCTGCTTGATCACGCCATCAAAGCCATACTGCTCACCCTGAACTGCAAATGAAGGATCCAGTGCACCCAAAGACTGCATGGTTGTTTCCGGACGCATATGTTCATCATGATCCAGAATGGTCAGACCGTTCATGTCTTTTACAGGCACAACAGAGCCTTTGAAGTAACCGTTGTCCCACGCGTGTTTTGCGCGATTTTGGCTTTCTACCGCATAGGCATCTACGTCATCGCGGCTGTAGCCCCATTTAGTACAGATCATATCTGCACCGATACCTTGTGGTGCAAAATATGTTTTGAACGCTGTTTCAGGGTTCATGGACCAAGCTCCGCCTGATGATCCCATTGGAACACGGGACATGCTTTCAACACCGCCGCCGATAGTGACGTCGCTTTGGCCGGACATAACCTGAGCAGCTGCCATATTCACAGCTTCCAGACCAGACGCGCAGAAGCGGTTGATCTGAACACCTGAGGCGCTTTCTGCATAACCTGCATGCAAAGGCGCAACACGGCCGATAACAGCGCCCTGCTCACCCACAGGCTCCACACAACCTAGGACGACATCATCCACGAGGGATGTATCCAATTCATTACGATCCCGAACAGCTTCAAGTGCAGCTGCCGCGAGCTCTACCGGAGACACTTCATGCAGGCTACCGCTCGCGCGGCCTTTACCGCGCGGTGTGCGGACTGCATCATAAATAAATGCTTCAGTCATTCTTAATTTCCTCCACTCTGCCGGCTTATAGCTGACGGCTGATAATTTCTTTCATGATTTCATTTGTACCGCCGTAGATCCGCTGAACACGGGCGTCGGCATAGGCACGGGCAACGCGATATTCCCACATAAATCCGTAGCCACCGTGAAGCTGCAAGCATTCATCAATGACTTTATTTTCAAGGTCGGAGCACCAGTATTTCGCCATGGCAGCTGTATCAACAGCAAGCTCACCCTTCATCAGCTCTTCAATACACCGGTCCACAAAGACACGGGCGATCTGAACTTCGGTTTTCACTTCCGCCAGTTTGAACTTGGTGTTCTGGAACTGAATGACATTGCGACCAAAGGCGGAACGGTCTTTTGTGTATTCAATGGTTTCTTCCAGGATCGCTTCCATTGTGCCGCATGCACCGATAGCAATCTGCAGGCGTTCCCAAGCCAGTTCCTGCATCAGGCAGATAAAGCCATTACCTTCACCACCAAGGATCGCGCTTTCAGGCACACGAACATCATCAAAGAACAGCTCTGCAGTATCTTGCGCTTTAAGGCCCAGTTTATCTAGATTACGGCCTTTCTCGAAACCAGGGGTTCCAGTTTCAACAAGGAACAAGGTTGTTCCTTTTGCACCGGCTTCAGGATCAGTTTTCGCAACAACGATGACCAGATCGCACATATACCCATTTGTAATGAAGGTTTTTGATCCATTGATCACATATTCGTCGCCATCTTTGATCGCGCGTGTTTTCACGCCCTGAAGGTCGGAACCAGCGGCAGGTTCAGTCATGGCAATCGCACCGATCATTTCACCACTGGCCAGCTTTGGCAGATATTTTTTCTTCTGCTCTTCTGTTCCGTAGTTAAGGATGTAAGGCGCAACAATTTCAGAATGCAGACTAAAACCAGGACCTGATGCCCCTGCGCGCGCCTGCTCTTCCATCATGATGACACTGTAAAGTTTGTCTGCACCTGCTCCGCCATACTCATCTGGAATAGACATACAAAGAAGACCCTGACGGCCTGCTTCCAACCAAGCCTCACGACTAATTTGCCCATCTTTTTCCCACTGGGCGTGATACGGCATGATGTGCTCGTCGTAGAATTTGCGCACTGATTCCCGGAAGATATTGTGCTCTTCCTCGAAGATGTTTCTTTCAATCATTATCCAGAACCCTTAACTTATTGTTTTATTTTGTTTATTTTATCTTTTTTGACAATTTGTCAATTTACTGACAAAAAAATACCGCCCAAAAACGAAAAAGCAATAATAGTGTTGACCATTATTGCTTTTTCTTCAAGGGCCGACTTAGAACGCTTCTGCGTCCAATGCCATCATTGTTTTAGAACCAGCGGACATTTTCACCAGAAGTGAGGAAACATCCGGGATCATGCGCTCAAAGAAGAACTGGGCTGTGATTAGTTTGGTTTCGAAGAATTCTTTATCTTCTGCACCATTAGCCAGTTTCTCTTTGGCAATTTTCGCCATCTGAGCCCACATGTAACCGAGGGCAACCAAACCGAACATATGCAGATATTCAGTTGAGGCTGCGCCTGCTTCATCCGGGTTCTTCATTCCTTTTTCACCGATCATGGCAGTTGCCTGCTGCAGTTTCGCAAAGGCTTTTGCCAGTGGCATGATGTAATCTTTCATTTCGGGGTTCATCATATTTTCCTGAATGAAAGCATCTACCGGGTGGAAGAAACGACGGAGTGAACGACCAAGGTTGGATGGTATTTTACGTCCCACCAAATCCAGTGCCTGAATACCGTTCGCACCTTCATAAATCTGCGTGATGCGGGCATCACGAACAAACTGCTCCATCCCCCATTCGTGGATGTAACCATGGCCACCGAAACATTGCTGTGCAACCGCTGCCAGCTCAAAACCTTTGTCAGTGAAATAGGCTTTAATAACTGGTGTCAGAAGACCAAGGGCTTCATCTGCCGCGTCACGCTCTTCCTGTGTCTGGCCTTTTTCAACCATATCCACCTGAAGAGCTGCCCAAAGACCAAGGGCACGCGCCCCTTCAGAAAACGCACGACACATCAGAAGATTACGGCGAATATCAGGATGTACGATAATCGGATCTGCTGCTTTTTCTGGTGCTTTCACACCAGTGATGGAACGACCCTGAATACGATCTTTTGTGTATTCAACTGCGTTCTGATAAGCGACTTCAGCCTGTGACAGGCCTTGAATACCAACGCCAAGACGGGCCGCGTTCATCATGGTGAACATGGCACGCATGCCTTTGTGTGGATCACCCAACAGGTAACCTGTTGCTTCGTCGTAGTTCATCACACAAGTTGAGTTTCCGTGGATACCCATTTTGTGCTCAATAGAACCACAGGATACACCATTACGCGCGCCTGGGTTTCCATTTTCATCCAAAACAAATTTTGGAACGATGAACAATGACACACCTTTAATGCCTTCTGGACCACCTGGGATTTTGGCAAGAACCAAGTGAATGATGTTATCACTCATGTCATGCTCACCGGCGGAGATGAAGATCTTGGTGCCGGAAACCTTGTAGCTTCCATCTTCCTGAGGTTCAGCTTTTGTGCGCATCAGACCAAGATCCGTACCACAATGTGGCTCGGTCAGGTTCATGGTACCTGTCCACTCACCTGAGGTCATTTTCGGAAGGTACGTTTCTTTCTGTTCCTGCGTACCGTGTTTCAGGATGGCAGCAGATGCACCATGGGTGAGGCCCGGATACATGCCAAAAGCCATGTTTGCGGAGCTCATCATTTCAGCGAGGCTGACACCCAGAAGATGAGGAAGGCCTTGACCACCAAATTCTTCTGGAACATCGATACCACCCCAGCCACCTTCGCAATAGGCTTGGTACGCTTCTTTAAATCCGGTTGGTGTGGTGACTTCACCGTCATTCCACTTACAACCTTCTGTATCACCCACCTGATTGAGAGGCTGAATAACATCTCTCATCAGTTTGGAGCCTTCCTCAAGAATGGCATCCACCATGTCCGGTGTCGCATCCTCAAATCCTGGCATATTTGTCATCTTGTCCAGACCCAGAAGGTCATTAAGGACAAATTTGATGTCTTTAACTGGTGCGTTATAAATTGGCATCTCGTCTCTCCCTAATTACGCAGTGGCTTACCGGTTGTCAGCATATGCTCAATCCGGAACAGTGTTTTCTCATTGCGGATCAGGTTCATGAAACCTTGCTGCTCTAGCTGCAGAAGTTTCTTCTCTGATACCGTTTCCGTCATGTCAGTGTCGCCACCGGACAGAACTTTGGCAATTTCACCGCTGACAACAGCATCATATTCAGTTGCCTTGCCCATAGTGACAAAGCCCTGTACGGCCATATCGAAGGCTGCAGCCGCAGTTGGTCCCGGCAAGGATACTTCGGCCATTTCAGGGGCCTCATACCCATCAACCATGGAAAGCGCTTTAGCTTTCGCATCAGCCAGAACACGTTTACGGTTCATTGTAATCTCATCACCTTCACGAAGGATCAGCATATCACGGCACTCTTCAGCGCTGGTCGCCACTTTCGCAGTTGAAATGTTTTCAAATACAGAAGCAATCGCTGGCATAGCGCCGCCCGGACGTTTTTTGTTGGACAAAGCACGCACGACAAGCTCTTTACATCCGCCGAAACCAGGCAACACACCGACACCGACTTCCACAAGACCCATATAGCTCTCACAGTGGGCTTGAACAGTATCCGCAGCCAAAACAATCTCACAGCCACCACCAAGTGCCATACCCGCAGGAGCCGCGACAACAGGGAACGGTGCGTATTTCAATTTCAGCAGCGCATTTTGACCTTCGCTGATGGAATTTTCAATCACCGGCCACATCGCGGCGTTAGCAGCAAACAGGACCACGCCAACATTGGCACCAACAGAGAAGTTGTCAGCGTCATTACCGATGACAAGGGCTTTGAAGCCTTTCTTATCGATCTTCACTGCTTCCTGAAGCATGCTCACAACATCCTGATCAATGCTGTTCATCTTGGTGTGAATTTCAAGACAGGCAACACCGTCACCAAGATCCCAGATGCTGGCACCTTTGTTGGAAACAACAGGTTCTTTACCGCGCTTGATATCCGCCAACATCCATGCACCTTCGGCAACTGGAATTTCGGCGTAATCACCTTCAAGCGTCATGTACAGGTTCTGCGTTCCATCTTCTTTGTAAAGCGGGCGATCGCCAACTTTTTCAAGGAAGGCTGGAACTGGCTTACCTTCTGCTTTCAGGCGGTCCATGAAATACTGGTTGCCCATCTGGTTCAATTGCTCGAACGGGCCATATTTCCAGGCGTAACCTGTTTTCATGGCACTATCGATACCCAGAATATCGTCTGAGATTTCCCCTACCAGATTGGCAGAGTATGAAATGACGCGAGACAGAATTTCCCAAGCATATTTTGATCCCTGATCATCAGCCTCCAGAAGGGCACGAAGGCCTTTCTTCGCCGCACGAACAGATTTCAACATTGGTTTTTCTGCTTTTGCATATTCGCCTGTCTTAAGATTGCGGGCCTCTTTAACTTTGCGGCCGCCTTCTTTATTCATGCGATAAAAACCACCTTTGCCTTTACGGCCTGTGTAACCTTCATCGATCATTGTCATAATCGTGGAGACCAGCGGATGATTTTCATCATATTCCTGACAGAAAGGATCACTTTCCGGCAGTTCATTCAACATGCTGGCGTTCACCTTCGGACCAAGGTCGATACCAGTGAGATCCCCAAGACCAAAGATACCTGTGCTTGGAATACCCATAGGTTTACCGCAAACTGCATCTGCTTCTTCAACGGTAAGGCCAAGATCAAAGGCTGATTTCATGGCAACGAAGGACCAGTAGATACCGATACGGTTACCGATAAAGCCTGGTGTGTCGTAACAATCGACAACTTCCTTACCCAACGCTTTATCCGCAAATTCACGAAGCTCTTCGATCGCGTCATCGCGTGTCAGCTCGCCTTTAACCAATTCAAACAAACGCATGTAACGAGGTGGGTTAAAGAAGTGCGTAATCGCAAAGTCTTTTTGCAAGCTGTCAGGCATTCCGTCCATCAGTGTTTTGAGCGGAATGGTAGACGTATTGGACGTCACAATGGAGCCGGCTTTACGAACACCATCAAGCTTCTTGTACAGATCCTGCTTCAGGCCCGGATGCTCAATAATCGCTTCCACGATCCAGTCGCAATCGGATACCAGATCCAGATTGTCTTCCAGGTTACCTGTCGTAATGCGACGTGCATTTTTCTTGTGCGTGAACGGTGCAGGTTTGGTTTTCAGCATGGTTTTCACCGCGCCTTCTGCCAACATATTCCGGTTATCTGCGCCTTCTGGGACAATATCCAGAAGAACAGCGTCATATCCTGCGTTGGTGACATGTGCGGCGATCGCCGCCCCCATGACACCTGCGCCGATAACGGCTACTTTCTGAATGGCCATGATTAGCAGGCCTCCAGAACAGTTGCGATACCCTGACCGCCACCGATACACTGTGTTGCAAGACCCAAGGACTTACCTTCACGCTGCAGAAGGCTAGCAACTTTACCTGTGATACGCGCGCCTGTGGCACCCATTGGGTGACCCATAGCAATCGCGCCACCATCAATATTTGTATTGTCGTAACTCATGCCAGCTTCTTTCAGGACAGCCAGTGACTGCGCTGCAAAAGCTTCGTTCAGCTCGATAATGTCAATATCAGACAGTTTTAAGCCAGCACGTGCCAGCGCTTTTTCTGTCGCAGGAACTGGACCAATACCCATGATTTCAGGCGCACAACCGGCAACCGCGATAGACTTAATGCGTGCCATTTTGTTCAGGCCATTTGCATCAGCATATTCTTCAGAACAGATCAGTGTTGCAGACGCACCGTCAGTAAGCGGTGAAGATGTCGCCGCAGTGACTGTGCCCGCTGCATCAAATGCTGGGTTCAGACCTGCAAGCGTTTCCATTGTTGTTTCAGGGCGAATACAACCGTCTTGCTCAATACGTTTGTTGCCATCAACAATTGGAATGATTTCGTCATCGAACTTGCCAGCGGCGCGAGCGGCAGCAGCGCGAGCATGGCTTTCAACAGCCATCTCTTCCTGTTCTTGACGAGAAATATTGTACTGCTTCGCAAGGTTTTCGGCTGTGATACCCATGGAAACATAGGCTTCTGGGTATTCTTTATAAAGACGTGGGTGCGGTGCTGGGTTAAATCCGCCCATTGGCACACGTGTCATGCTTTCAATACCACCACAAATAAACACATCGCCTGCACCCATCTGGATCGCACCGGCCGCCATGTGAATGGCCTGCATGGAAGAGCCGCAGAAACGGTTTACTGTCGTTGCCGCCGCTGTTTTTGGAATACCGGCCAGGAAACTAATGATACGGGCAACGTTCAACCCCTGCTCTGCTTCTGGAAAAGCACTGCCGATGATCACATCTTCGATATCTTCGACATTCACACCAGTTTTTTCAACAAGCCCTTTAACAACCTGACCTGTTAGTTCGTCAGGACGTACTTTTATCAGCTCTCCTTTATTCGCGAGTGTGAACGGAGAACGACTGTATCCTGCGATGACCACGTTTTTCATGATCCAGTTTCCTTTCAAATTTTCCTCTGGCAAGGTTTATTAATACAAAATAGAACGCGCCAAATCTGATTTACCGATTGGTTTAAATTTATGGGATTAAGCTAACTTTTTACCTTCTGGTATTTCCCCTGAAACGCGGGCTTCCAGATAATCTTTCAAATCCGCAATTCCGGCCTCAAGCTCTTCGATTGCATCATTAATGTCTTTGCGCTGCACCAAGAGCTTTTCCAACTGATCATTACATTTCTGCAATGTATATTTCAGTTGCTCCATTGGCTCTTCACCCGGATCGTACAGATCAATCATCTTCTTGATCTCCTGCAAACTAAACCCAAGGCGACGCCCTCTCAGGATAAGCTTCAATCGCGCGCGATCCCCTCTGGAATAGACACGCGTCAAACCCTGACGTTCTGGTGCAATCAGGCCCTTATCTTCATAGAACCTAATCGTTCTAGAAGTTACTTCGAACTCTTCTGCGAGATCGGTTATGGAATAAGTTATTGCTTCCATCATCTCCCCATGCCGGGCAACATCAATAAACAGCATTCTAATTGACGTTTACGTAAACGTCAACTTCACATTCCAGAAAGAAGCATGAATAGAATTCACTTTTTAACCAATACAGTTAATATTCAGGTGCATTATCAACATTTTTTGGTATACTCTCGCGCTAGCGAATCAATAAGCTGACATAACCATGTAGGCTTATAACTTCTATATAAAGCTCTGATCGATCTTTAGTAGAGGTGCTATACGGGGCGATCATTTTTGTCGGAATGCCGACATATGCCTTCGGGCGAAAGTATATTTAGTTGTTTTACATTTTGTGCCATCTGGGGGGAGGTACTTGATATGGGAAATGAATCCACTACCGGTCGGGACTTTTCTGGCCTCACTGACTCACTGGGTAAAGCCAGTAAAATCCTTAAATCTATGGGAAATCAACGCAGGCTGGAAATTCTGGCCTGTCTATCTGAACAGGAAATGTCTGTCGGGCAGCTGGAGCGGACGATTAAAATAAGCCAATCCGCCCTTTCTCAGCATTTAGGCAGGCTTCGCAGGGATGACATTGTCACAACGCGTCGAGACGCACAGACAATCTTTTATTCCCTGTATGACGATAAGATCAGGCAATTGTTAAGATCAATAGAGCTGGCTGCGTAATCATTTTTTACTATCGCAACTCTTTTTTTATTTGATCTTGTTACATTGACGGCAATTTTATTGTATAGGCAAATATAATTATATTTGCCTTTTCCGGAAATTGAGCCCGAATGCCTATTTATTTACCTATCGCCGAGATTTCAGTGAATCTTTTCCTGATACTTGGCATGGGTGGGGCTGTGGGCTTTTTATCCGGACTGTTTGGCGTTGGCGGGGGGTTTCTAATGACCCCGCTACTCATCTTTACCGGCATCCCGCCTGCAGTTGCCGTGGCGACCGGTGCCAATCAATTGGTTGCCGCCAGCGTATCCGGTGTCCTTGCACATTGGAGGCGTGGCAATGTTGATTTTAAGATGGGTACCGTCTTGTTGGTTGGCGGTGTTATCGGATCAGGCTTTGGCACCTGGATTTTTACGCTTCTGAAATCTGCAGGCCAGATCGACCTCATCATTTCCCTCTCTTACGTGATTTTCCTGGGTGTTATCGGCGGGTTGATGCTTGTAGAAAGCGTTGGGGCGCTTCTTCGAAGCCGAAAAGGAAACGCACCCCGAAAGAAACTACACCAGCATTATTGGATTCACGGCCTCCCGTTTAAAATGCGGTTTCGCAAATCCAAGCTATACATCAGCGCCCTGATGCCCATCGGCCTTGGATTTCTGGTTGGCATTTTGTCCGCCATCATGGGGGTGGGGGGCGGTTTTATCATGGTCCCCGCCATGATCTATCTGCTTGGAATGCCAACATCTGTCGTGATCGGCACTTCTTTATTCCAGATCATTTTTGTCACTGCAAATGTGACCCTTCTGCACTCCATCGCAACTCAGACCGTTGATGTTATGCTTGCGCTCCTCTTGATGAGCAGCGCAGTTGTAGGAGCTCAGTTCGGAACACGTATCGGTGCACGATTAAGAGGTGAGCAGCTCCGCTCACTGCTCGCAGCGATCGTGCTTCTCGTCTGCGGCAAACTGTTCCTTGATCTTGTCTTGACGCCGGAGGATCTCTATTCCATCGGCTTGCTAAACGAAAGATAAGATCATGAAGAAAGCCATCCTCTTCATACTGTCGTTAAGCGCATTGATCATCAGTAGTTTTAGCTTAGCCAAGGCAGACCAATCCCTCGTCACCGATATTTCCTCTCATTTAATCTCGGTGACATCTGATTTTACCGGCACCGAGCTTCTGCTGTTTGGAAAAATTGAATCCATTAGAGAAAACAACCCGTCTCGACATGGAGATATTATCGTTGTGGTTCGCGGCCCTTTGAAAGACCTACTCATTCGTAAAAAGGAACGTGTGCTCGGCATTTGGGCTAACACCCAATCTTTAGATATTCAAGCCGCACCTGGCTTTTACGCCATGCTTAGCAATCGTCCCGTTATGGAAATCTCTGACGAAAGCACTTTAAGAAGGCTTAAAATCGGGCCCGACAGACTGAATCTTGAGAGCAAACAAACTCTAAAACCAAATGATGAATATGCAGAGGCCGTTGTTCGTCAGAGAAAGCAGGAAAATCTCTTTGTACAGAATGAAAAAGGTGTTCAGTTTCTTGGTAATCAGCTTTTCCGATCTTCTGTCTATTTTCCGGCAAATGTACCCGTGGGCAACTATGTCTCTGAAGTATATTTCTTTGAAGATGGCGAACTGATTAGCGCCCAAACTTCCCCCTTATTTATCAAAAAATTTGGATTGGGTCGGCGCATATACGACTTCGCTCAGCAATACCCGGCGATCCACGGAATTTTGGCAATTATCCTTGCACTATTTGCGGGTTGGCTGGCCTCAGCAATCTTCAGAAAAGACTGACCCTATCGGCAAGGTATTTGGCAAAATCGCTGCAAGCTGATAAACTTGAGGCTTCTTGGGGTAACAAAATCAATAAAAATCCCGCTCATCGCGCCCCTTGACCGGAGATCATCTTGCTCGCCTCGCGCAATTCTGAATTTACAACCATGTCAGTGCTTGCCCTCATCATTTGCTTTGCCATTGGTGTCGTTGGGCGAATGCTGCTGGAACATTTCCCGAACCTAGTTCCTGAATTTTCAAGCGAATTTGGTTGGTCCCGCAGTTCCATTGCCTCCATTTTTTCGTTATGCGCCCTCACCCATGGGATCACGGGTCCGTTTGCCGGATGGATGTTCGATCGCTTCGGCCCTGTCATTGTTTTTTCTACCGGTTTTTTCTTTGCGGGCAGCGGACTGATCATAACCGGTTTTGGCAGTGAGCTTTGGCATATGTATGCGGGTCTTGGCTTGATGGTGGGGCTGTCAGCGGCACTTTGTGGCAATGTTCCAAATTCAACGTTAATATCCAGATGGTTTGATGCAAAACTCCCCCTCGCTCTGTCAATCATCTTCTCAGCGTATGGCGCAGGAAGTTTCGTCGGCCTATCCGCATCACAGTTTTTGATCACGAAGCTCGGCTGGAGAGATGCTGAAATTTATCTTGGCCTCGGCATCCTCGCCACAATGTGTGTTTTGTGGCTTTTGCCATGGAAGAAACTGTCATCCGGACTAAGCAAAAATACGACCAGTTCTTCTGATCACACTCTCCACCAAACCCGCGACATCACCCTGAAAGAGGCTATCAAAACACCTGCTTTCTGGGGATTGAGTGGGGTCTTCTTCTTTACAGCCAATGGAACTTACGGAACTTTATTCCAAAGCGTTTCCTATCTCATCCATCGAGGCTTAGCACCTCTTGAGGCTTCCTTTAATCTTGGCTTAACCGGGATACTTGTTCCGCCAGGAATGATCTTCTGCGGCTATCTGTTGACGCGTTTCAATATCATTGTCATCGGATACTCTACCCATATTTTCACCGCCATCGCTATAGCCAGTTTGTGGCTGTTTGACGGGGGCGAAAATCGGTTTTTCCTTTATGCCTTTATTATCTTCTTTGGACTGACCGCAGGAACCAGAGCCCCTATTGCAGGATCTCTTGCCAGCCGTTTGTTCAAAGGGCGGAATTTTGGTGTCATTTACGGAAGTATCTCGGTAGGGGGCGGTGTCGGTATTGCCATTGGCTCCTTTATGAGCGGCTTTATTTTTGATATCACTCAGAGTTACGGTGCTGCTTTTGCCTATGCTGGAACCTGTATGCTGATCGGAGGCTTACCGATTTTGCTAATACCGACTTTGCGCAAAGCCGGATCACAAAACAGAGGATAATAAGAACATGTTTGTGACATTAGAAGAAATTGCAGCCAAGATACCCGACGGTGCAAAGCTCGCCGTTCCGGCGGATTACGCAGGCATTGCGATGGCGGCAACCCGGGCACTCATCAGACGAGGCGTCAAAGATCTGCATATTGTGGGTGTCCCAACCAGCGGCTTTCAATCCGAACTACTTATCGCGGCAGGGTGTGTTAAAACCTATGAAAGCTCAGCTTTGACGCTTGGGGAGCATAATCCCCCCTATTGTTTCAATAATGCCATCAAGGAAGGTACAATCCATATCGTTGACGCTACCTGTCCGGCTATTCATGCGGCATTGCAGGCGTCACAAAAAGGGGCACCTTTTGCGACGCTCCGCGGTATCATTGGCAGCGATATTGTCAATCATCACCCTGATTGGAAAGTTATTCAAAACCCGTTTTCAGATAGTAATGATCCCGTTGTCGCCATTCCGGCAATCCAACCAGATGTGAGCCTTTTCCATGCCCCCCTTGCCGATCGAGAGGGCAACATATGGGTTGGTCGCCGAAGAGAACTCATCAATATGGCGCAGGCCTCCAAGACGGCCTTGGTGACGGTTGAAGAAATATCGGAGACAAACCTGCTGGAGGATGAAACCACTGCGGCAGGTACTTTGCCCGCACTTTACGTGGGCGGCATTGCACACGTTTCGAAAGGATCCTGGCCGCTAGGCTTCTGGCAGGGAGATGGTGAAGACAGTGATCATCTCCGCCTGTTTAAAGATATGAGCCGAAACGACTCCACTCTTCAGGAGTATTTAGCCGAGTATGTTTTTGGATCAGGGAGCGCGTCATGAGCGACATAGAAAACAAAAAACTACTGATCTCTTTTATTGCAGGCCTTCTGAGTGACTGCAATCATGTGGCTGTCGGCGCCTCCTCACCTATACCGGGGGCCGCTGCACTCCTAGCGAAAGAAATGTGGGGATCTCCTCGACACATCAATATTCTGGGATCGGTGAAAAACAACTTTTTCACAAATGGCGCGCAGGAACTGTTTGACTGCGCCGCACAAGGTCGCATTGACGCTTTCTTCCTTGGTGGCGGTCAGATAGACGGATCTGCAAATATCAACCTGATGGGACGGGGGGAATACCCCTACAACACGCCCAGATGGCCCGGCACCTTTGGCTCTGCGTATCTTTACATGCTGGTCCCAAAGGTCATTCTATTCCGCGAGGAACATTCAAAACGGGTTCTGGTCGATAAAGTGGAATTTATAAGTGCGCCGGGCGTTAGTGAGCCTGACACTTACCGAAAAGGGGGACCTTATGGTCTTCTGACCACCAAAGCCTTTTTCCTTTTTGATAAGGAAAAGCAATGTTTCAAACTTACTCATATCCACCCCGGCAGTTCGCTCGAAGATATTTTGGACAACACCGGATTTGAGTTCGATTATGACAAAGAGACGCAGACAACACCTTTACCTTCGGAAGAGATGATGCATCTTCTTATGGCAAAGGTTGCCCCAACGTTGAAGGAAGTTTATCCTCACTTTGCCGACACGGTGCTTGCCGCCTGAAGGCCAACAACTAACAACGAAGACCCCGATTTCTGAAAGTATTCCTGTAATGGCTTCAAAGACTGCCCTCCAAGGGTTGAAAGTAATTGATCTCTCCCGCGTACTTGGCGGACCTTTCTGCACTCAAATCCTTGCGGATCATGGCGCAGAGGTCATTAAAATCGAGCCGCCCCAAGGTGATGAAACACGCACTTGGGGCCCTCCGTTCAATGAACATGGGATTTCAGCTTACTTCTCAGGAGCCAACAGAAATAAACGCTCCATCGCTTTGGACATTCGAAGTGAACAAGGTCAGGAGATTCTCCTCAAACTTCTGGAAGATGCCGACATTATTGTTGAAAATTTCAAGACAGGTTCCATGGAAAAGTGGGGCCTTGGCTATGATGACGTTCTCTCCCAGAAATTCCCGCGTCTTATCCATTGTCGCGTAACCGGATTTGGCGGTGATGGCCCCTTTGGAGGCTTTCCAGGATATGACGCTGTCATTCAGGCATGGGCAGGGCTAATCAGCGTAAACGGATCGCCAGAATCTGGTCCTGTTCGTGTTGGTATCCCCCTCGTTGATCTTGGCACTGGCATGAACGCCGTGATTGGCATTCTGATGGCGGTAAATGAACGCCACACTTCTGGAAAAGGTCAATCTGTTGAAGTTTCTTTGTATGATACAGGCATCCAGCTTCAGCACCCGCATGCGGCTAACAATCTGATGAGCGGGAAAGCGCCGGTTTTGACGGGCAATTCCCATCCGAACATTGCGCCTTACGATTTATATGAAACAGCAGGCACACCGATTTTCCTTGGGATTGGAAATAACGGTCAGTTCAGAAAACTCTGTACGGCGTTGGGCTACCCTGAAATCGCTGAGGAAGAGCGGTTTATTGATAACAGTGCGCGCCTTGCGCATCGCCAAGAATTAAATGATGTTTTGGCAAAACTATTGTCTGACAAAGACGGCGTGTCTTTTGCGACCGAACTATTAGATGCTGGTGTTCCAGCTGGTGCCGCGATGTCCGTTCCCGAAGCCCTTTCACACCCTCATACAAAACATCGTGAAATGGTGGTTGAGAAAGATGGGTATCAGGGAACCGGCGTTGCCATTAAACTCAGCCGTACCCCCGGCAGTGTTAGATCCATTCCTCCTGGATTTGGCGCAAACGGTCGCGACATCCTGTCGGAAATTGGATATAGTGAAAAAGAAATATCTGATTTTGCTGAAAATGGCATATTGTGGGAGCAGCCAAAAACATAACGGCAAAATCTGTTGGGGCGCATCTACCGATTGGGGTTCTTAATCCCTTAAAATAACGAATGAATGGGACGTAGATATGGTGAAATTTGGTGTAAATCAGTCTGTAAACCGGGTGGAAGATCAGCGGTTAATTACCGGATCCGGTGAATATACGGATGACATTAATTTACCAGGGCAGCTTTATGGCTACATGCTGCGCTCCCCTGTTGCGCATGGCAAAATCCTGTCGATTGATTTGGAAGACGCGAAATCTGCGCCAGGTGTTGTAGATATTATCACAGGGGCAGAATTGGAAGCCGACAATGCCAACATCCGCCCTTGCATGATCCCGCTTAAAAACAAAGACGGTAGCAACCGTGCTGATCCCGGTCATCCTGTTATGACAACAGATAAGGTGCGATATGTTGGTGACAATATTGCCTTTGTGATCGCAGAAAGCTTGAACGCGGCGAAAGACGCAGCGGAATTGATCTATGTCGATATTGACGAGGAAGATGCCGTTACGTCTACGTCTGGGGCCAACGCCGCAGGTCAACCCCAACTGCACGAGGGCGCAGCCAATAACACAGCGTTTAATTGGGAACACTGTTCAGACGGTAGTATCGATGATGTTTTCGCTGGTGCGGCCCATGTGACAACGCTGGATATTGTAAACAACCGCGTCATTGTAAACTCGATGGAACCCCGTGGGCTGATTGCAGACTGGAATGCGGATGACGAAAAAATGGTCATCCGAATGGGAACTCAGGGCGGCTGGGTATTACGTGGCCTGTTGGCAGCGCACATCCTGCATATTCCAGAAGAAAAAGTTCAGGTGATCACACCTGATGTAGGCGGTGCCTTTGGCATGAAGCTTTTCTTCTATTCTGAATATGCGGTCACCGTCTGGGCAAGTCGTAAGCTCGGCCGTCCTATCAAATGGATTGGGGAGCGGAGTGACGCGTTTCTGTCCGACACGCAGGGTCGTGACCATACAACCACAGCCTCACTTGCCTTTGATGCCGATAATAAGATCCTTGGCATGAAGGTGGAAACAAATGCCAACCTTGGTGCATATCTTTCCACATTCGGCCCGATGATCCCAACGATGGCGGCTGTAAAAGTGCTGCCGGGTGTCTATGATATTCCGATGATCCGTTATAACTGCACAGGAGTGTTCACCAATACCACACCAGTGGACGCCTACCGCGGTGCGGGTCGTCCAGAAGCGATTTACGTCATTGAACGCTTGATGGATGCCGCAGCCCGCGAACTGTCCATTTCACCTGCAGAAATTCGCCGTAAAAACTTCATTGCTCCTAGCGCCATCCCGTACACCACGGCAACAGGCTGCGTATATGACAGCGGTGAATTTGAACGTCTGATGGATAAGGCGCTGGAAAATTCTGATTGGGATGGCTTTGCAAGTCGCCGCGCTTCATCTGAAGCGAGCGGAAAACTTCGCGGTATTGGTATGTGTTACTACATCGAGGCGACAGCAGGTAACCCAACAGAAACGGCAACTATTCGCTTTGAAGAGAATGGCATCGTTACTCTCGCAGTAGGAACTCAATCCTCTGGTCAGGGCCATTCAACGGCTTATGCGCAGGTCCTTGCGGACCGTTTGGGGGTGCCTTTTGAAAATATTCGCGTTATTCAAGGTGACACAGACAAGATCAAAACAGGCGGCGGCACAGGTGGCTCCCGCTCTCTCACCACTCAGGGCCCAGCCATTCACGCGGCAAGTGATGAAGTGATCGATAAGGGCACTCAACTTGCCGGTCACTTCCTGGAAGCCGCCCCGCAGGATATTGAATTTAATGCCGGCGAAGGTGAATTTTCGATCGCCGGAACAGACCGTAAGATTGGTATCCTGGAAGTAGCTGAACGTGCGCGCGGATTAGGACAGCTTCCTGAAAATCTCGCCGAAGGGTTGGATAGTGAAGCCAGCTTCACTGTGGAAGCTTTTACCTATCCAAACGGGTGTCACATCGTCGAAGTCGAAATTGATGAAAACACGGGTCAGACCGATGTGGTGAAATATGTCATCGTTGATGATTTTGGCGTTATCATTAACCCAGCCCTTGTCCGTCATCAGGTTATTGGTGGCATCGGCCAAGGTATTGGCCAAGCGCTCACCGAAGGAGTTGTTTATGACGAAAGTGGTCAGCTCCTTACCGGTTCCTTCATGGATTATGGAATGCCTCGCGCGGATAATATCCCACTAGATATGCAATATGAGACCATCGAAGTACCATGCACGATGAATCCGATGGGCGTAAAAGGCTGTGGCGAAGCCGGTTGTATCGGGGCTCCCCCAGCTATCATCAACGCAATTATCAATGCCATGGAAGATCGTGGCATTACCAAAATCGATATGCCTGCAACCCCGGCACGTGTTTGGCAAACCTTGCAGAACGCTTCCTAAGTACACAAACATTTATCACCTAATAAGGGTGTAGCTATAAATATTTTCTAGCTACACCCTTTTCTTTTGCCTCCCAAACCATTATATTATTACTTAATAATATATTAATTTACTAATTATGGTGCGTAATATAAACAAAATGAGGAGGTTCACATGCAAGGTGAAGCACATCTTTTGCGTCAGTTCCTCACCGATCTCGCCAACAATAAGGCGAGTGAACATCTGGACAACATAACCGAGGATTGTGAAATACATGTGTGTCTGGGCAATCAGATGTTCACAGATAGCTACTCCGCCACTTTTGTCGGCAAGGCAGGTGTGATGAACTTTATTCAAGCGTGGGATAAATTTCTTGATGAAGTGAAAATACATTTCGAAGAATTTGTTTCTGAAAAAGGGAAGGTCGTTGCCCGTGGGGAACTGAAATGTCATCTGAAACTGAGTGAGCATTATTGGTCCGCAAACTGGATGCAGATCTGCAGTTTTAATAATGGCAAGATACTGAAACTCAGAATTTTTTCAGATTTTCAGCCTTCCATTTTGTCCTCACGCATGGATCCGGTTGCTAAAGGGGAGGTTTCAGAGGAGAAAATTCTCCCCATTCATCGGCATTGATCAAAATCATTTAGGTGTATTAACAATACCTGAATGATAACAGGTAGAAATCTTCTATTCTGTTCGGTGTTTAACATGTCCAATGATATTTCCATCAAAGCGGCCGCCATGCTGTATCCATCCGGATCGGGCGACAAAAACACGCTGGCGTCTTTTGTGAAAGCTGTAAAAGCCAAAGGGTATTCCGTCGGTGGTGTCCTACAAGAACAAATATACGACACAGACGGCACCAATATTGGCGTAGATGCCGTTGCAATCGACACTGAGGAGCGCTTCCCCATTGTAAGGCCGAGCAAAGAGGATATTGCAGCAGGTAGCTGCGGCCTCAATAGATCTGTGCTCACAGAGTCCAGCATCGCTTTGCGGCGGGCAATTTCAAAACCAGTTGACCTGCTAATTGTAGAAAAATTTGGAGAAAGAGAGCAGCTTGGCGAAGGGCTCGCTGATGACATCATGTCTGCAATGTCAGGCGGTATACCAGTAATCGTTGCAGTTCCCATGTCGGCAAAACAAAAATGGACGGAATTCACCGGCGGTTTAGCTGCCAGCCTTTCACCGGACTTAACAGAACTTGAAGACTGGTGGTCAGGCTTATAAACCTGACATCACTCCCTTACGGGAATACTCTTATGGCGCAGCGGATCTTTTCGCCGCGCCATATTCATATTGACACCTTAGTTGTCGTTTTGATAACCTGTTAATAACGACAACTGAGGTGTCAATATGCAAAAATATGAAGATCAGTTATACGAAGTTATCAGACTCCTCCGGCCTACAGTCCGGCACATCGGCACTCATGTAGAAATAAAAAGCCGTAACCTAGGTCTTTCTGTTGGAATGAGAGCAACCCTTGAGATCCTAGTCGAAAGCGGCCCGCAATCCGTTCCTGACATTGCGCGTCACTTGTTTGTTGAGAGACAATATATCCAGCGCAGTGTAAATGACCTATTGGCGGCGAACCTGGTGACCCGCGAACAAAACCCCAAACACAAAAGCTCATATCTCATTAAACCAAGTGAGAAAGGGCGAAGAGCTTTCCATGAACTGAAATCTGTAGAAGGTGACGTGTTGAAAAACCTCCAATCGCTCATACCGATTGAAGATGTCCAGACAAGCTACACCACACTCAAAACTCTCACCGAACATTTTATAGACCTCAACAGAACAGAAGGGGGCTCAGATGAGTAAATCAGCTCTCCTCATCATTGATGTGCAAATCGACAATGTAGATCCAAATGGACCCTATCCTTTTCCTGAAAAAGACGTTGAAAGTTTGATTACAACGATTAACCAACTCTCCGAACAATGGAGGAGCAAGAGCCAACCCGTCATTTTTGTTCGGCAGGTTTTTAAAAGTGTTCTGGGAAGACTGGTCAGCCGACTTTTGCTGGGCGGCATTACAATAGAAGGTAATCCGGGCGTTGAGGTCGACCCACGCCTCAATTCCAATGGCGGGATTATCGTCGATAAGACTAAGCAAGATGCTTTTGCCAGCTCTGACATTCTGACTGTCCTGCGAGACCACGGTGTTACGGATGTCTACATTGCAGGGCTAGATGGCGCCTACTGCGTTGCTGAAACCGCCAAAGGCGCCCTCGACAACGGCTTCACCACTCATCTCATCACCAATGCCATCATCACCAACAAACCCGAAAAGGCTGCTCAGAAAATGAAACAGCTAAAACTAAAGGGCGTAAACGGTACGCTTGCAAGTGATGTCTCCTAAAGCATCTGGGGTCCCGAATAGAGCCACTAACTGAGAGAAAATATATTTAGATTAAAGTGCTCAAAAAGGAGTTTCTAGCCACCAAAAACACTTTCAGACGATCTTCATAGTCTGAGGGAACTGAGTTTTGAATAGAGGGACGTTTTGACAAATGTAGTCTCCAGTTTTTCAAACGATCGTAACCATCTATCTGAACAAATGGGGATATTTGATCGAAAACGTCAAAGTAGCGAAATACTGGCCCAAATGCGGCATCAACCAAACTAAAAGAAGCACCATCAAACCATGGCTCTCCCTTCGCTCTTTTATTAAGCCTTGAGAACTTGTCAGTTAAATCACCAATTTTCTTTTGGAAAGCTTCTTCATCCGGCGCATTATAGAAACCGGCGATATCGTTCAGAATTGCGGAACTGTACTCTATCCAAGCCCTATGATCTGCTCGCCGCAAAGGCTCGTGGGGATGAAGCTTGGGCGCTTGAGTATCTTCTAAGTATTCAAGTATTACAGCGGATTCAAAGACGCTAGAATTGCCAACTTGCAACACTGGTGTTTTTCCAAGTGGAGAAACCCCCAAAAACCAGTCCGGTTTATTTGATAAATCCACATATGCCCGTTCAAAATCAACACCCTTCTCAGCCAAAGAAATAGCCGCACGTTGAACATAAGGGCACAAATGATGAGAAACTAAAGTCAACTGTTCACCCATAGTACCACTCTCCATTTTTTGACGTGAATTTGGTATTTACATGCATTTGCATGCATTGTCAACTTCCATGCAGATGCATGTAATGTTAGAGTGACTCATGCAAAATAAGCCTAATGAACAAAGCGTCTCTTCATGGGTATCTCTCGTGAGGGCGTATCAAACAGCGATGAATACGGTGGAAACCGCGTTAAAAGAGGCAAATTTCCCTCCTCTCAATTGGTATGATGTGTTGTTGGAACTGGAAAAAGTCTCCCCTTCGGGCCTGCGTCTTATTGAGCTGGAGAAAAAACTTCTCATTGCCCAATATGGGATCTCCAGACTAGCTTCAAAAATGGAAGCAAATGGATTGATTGCACGCCGCCAGTGCCCCGACGACAAAAGGAGTCAAATTGTTGAATTAACAGACAAGGGAAGAACACTTAGACAAGATATGTGGCCAGTGTATTCCTCCGCCGTACAGCGTTCAATCGGCTCTAGATTAACCAACTTGGAAGCCGAAACACTTACTGAAATACTCAATAAAATTATCTTACAAAAACGTAGCTAACCAAAATATGTTAGCAGGTCAGCTCTCCACGACATGCAGGCAGTTCATAAAGTGTACGAAACACAATACTCTGTCGGCTTCTTGGATTGTTTTCTTTTGGGGGAAATGGCGCACCGGGGAAGATTCGAACTCCCGACCCCTAGATTCGTAGTCTAGTGCTCTATCCAGCTGAGCTACCGGTGCATCCTGAAGGTTTGACAACCTTTTGAATTGTTGCAGCAATGTGTCATTGGCTGCGGATCGGGAACCTAATCAAAAGCGATGAACAATGCAAGCACTGAATCGAAAAAAAATGATAATTTTTCAAATTGAATATCCTACTTGAGGCCTAGGCTTGGAATGACTAGTATTTAAGGACGTTTTATTGTATTTAAAAACGGATTTGTTCGAACAAGGGGGCTTCGTATACCCGCCGACGGGTAGTACGACAAAAAAAAGAGTGTTTCACGATATGTCATTTCGCATTTCACGACCAATCGCGCTGAGCGTTGCTTTGCTTGCCGCGGGGTGTTCTTTCGTAGATGAATCCCTACTGCCAGTACTCACCGGCGAAGAAGCGGGAGGAAGCGTTGGAGCGCCAGTTCCAATTCAGGCATCAGCTGCAGAAGCAAACCCAGCGCCTACTTTAAGTGCCGCAGCGGGAACAGCAAGTGCGACGGCACAAGGCGCAGCACAGGGTGCAACCAATGGCGTGACAGGTGTTAATACTGCGCCAGTCGTTGCCGGTCAGCCTCCGATCCTTGGATCGACCAACTTCGTGACACCGGGCGTCACCCCAGCCCCGAACACAGGAACTTTTGTCGGTCAGAAAGTTGCCGTTCTTCGCTCTGAACTTGGCGCGTTGCAACAGCGCCTGCAGACACGCAACCAGCAACTTCAGCAGATCCGTACAGCGACAACTGGAAACTCACAGGCCTATCACGGTACAATTGCGGCGATTAATACACGCCTGCAAGTGGGAACAACTCCTGGTAACCCTATTCTCATCAATCAATGGAATCAGGCTCAGTTGCAGCTAGAGCGAATCGGCGCTGACATTTCTGCGATGAACAGCTTGGCAAACGCAGTGGCGAGCGATTCAAGCATGTCCGCATATCTTCTCGAATCAACTCGGGCTGCCTATGGCCTTTCGGGCGCGATTGAAGAAGATCACCGTCAGCTAGCCATTCTGGAAGATGAAACCAACCGCACAGTTGTTCTGGTTGACCGTCTGTTGAACGAACTGTCAGAGGACATCAGCCGCCAGACAGCCTACGTGGGTAACGAGCGTGCAAACCTCACCACATTGTCACACGCGGTTAAGAATGGTGAACTTCTTGGAGCAAGCCTTGCTAATCGTGCCTACAGCGCACCTTCACCGATCGCAAGCAGTGCGCCATTTGCCGGTGCCAACACTCAGAGCTTCCAGGCAGGCAATCGTCAGCCACTGGTCGTCATTCGCTTTGACCGTCCAGATGTTCCATATGAACAGGCTCTCTACACTGCGGTGAACCGTACATTGCAGGGCCGCCCACAAAGCGTCTTTGATGTTGTTGCGGTTTCCCCAATGCAAGGTGGTGCCGCCGATGTGGCGTTGAACCAGTCCAAATCGACGCGTAACGCCCAAAAAGTGCTGCGCTCCCTTACAGATATGGGCTTGCCAGCTTCCCGCGTTAATCTGAGCGCGGCTTCAAGCGGTCAGGCGCTTACTGGTGAAGTGCACGTCTACGTCAGATAATTCCCTTTAACTGGGATTTTGAAAAGCGGTGCTTTTAGCGCCGCTTTTTTTTATGGGCTATTGAGCTTGCTCATACTTGTTGAACTCTTTCCGCTGTATATATGTAGAGCAGGAAATCAAATTTATTTGAACAGGAGAGAGGTCAAATATGCTGAAAAATATGGAAGGCCAAGCTGTACCAAATTGCTCGTTCCCTATCCGTGTTGGTGACAATTGGGGACAGGTATCCACTGAGGAGCTGTTTAAGGGCAAGAAGGTTATTGTATTCGCCCTTCCCGGTGCCTTCACCCCGACATGTTCTTCCAGCCACCTTCCTCGTTTCAATGAACTGGCGACCACTTTCAAGGAACTTGGCGTAGATGACATCATCTGCCTGTCTGTAAATGATCCATTTGTCATGGACGAATGGCAGAAGACACAAAATGCTGAAAACATCCATTTCGTTCCTGACGGCTGCGGCACTTTCTCAGAAGGGATGGGGATGTTGGTGGATAAATCCAATCTGGGATTTGGCAAACGCTCCTGGCGCTACTCCATGCTTGTGGATGACGGTATGGTCAAAAAGATGTTTATTGAGCCAGAAGTCGAGGGCGATCCTTTTGAAGTATCTGACGCCGATACAATGTTGAATTACATTGATCCAAATGCGAAAGCCCCAAAAGCTATTACGGTATTTGCCAAACCCGGCTGCAGCCACTGCGCCCGGGCGAAAGCTGCGCTGAAAGAGGCTAACCTGCCGTTCGAGGAAATCACGCTGGGCTCTGATGCGACCTACCGTAGTCTTGCAGCTGTCTCTGGCGCGTATACAGCCCCACAGATCTTCATTGATGGGGAACGCATTGGCGGGGCAGATGAGCTGGAAGCCTATTTAGCTGCTTAAGCTCCATACCATACATAACAAAAAAGCCCGCCATTTCTGGCGGGCTTTTCAATTAATCACTTGAACGCTTAGTCTTCCCAGCTCATCCGTGCAACGTCAGTTGCGAAGATATGCCAGTCTTTCCAAACACCGTTCAGTCCAGCACGTTTTACCTGAACCGCAGCCAGCTGGAACATGAAGCCGTTTACCGCATCATCAGCCAGAATTTGTTGCGCTTCTTTCAATTTTGCAGAACGAACAGCAGGTGTCAGCGCTTTTTCAGCTTCTGCGATAACTTTGTTGAAAGTCTCGTTTTCATAATTGAAGTAGTAGCCTTTACGAGCATAGATATTGATATCCATTGGCTCCACATGGCTCACAATAGACAGGTCGTAGTTTTTCTTCTTATAAACTTCGTCCAGCCATTTTGGCCAATCAACATTTTCGATTTTGATCTTGAAGCCCGCTTTTTCAAGCTGAGATGCCACGATCTGACCACCCGCACGGGCATAGTCGTCCACTGGAGGCAATTTCAAAGACAGTTCCAGACCATCCGCATAACCAGCTTCTGCAAGCAATGCTTTGGATTTTTCCGGATCATAAGGATACGTGCCAGACAGATCTACATAATCTGGGTGGTGAGGTGCGAAGTGTGATCCAATTGGAGTACCATAACCGAACATGGCACCATCAATGATTTCCTGACGGTTGATCGCATGGGCAATCGCCTGACGGACTTTCAGCTTGGACAGCGCTTCATTTTTGTTGTTCGTGCTGAGAATGGTTTCACCGTTGGTGGTACCTTCCAGAATTTCGAACTGATCACCAATTTTAAACTGCTCCAACGTTTCGTTTGGAACAGACGTCAGATCAAGATCACCTGTCAGAAGGGATGCCATACGAGCCGCAGAATCGTTGATAAAGCGGAAGTTGACTTTTTTGATCTGGATAGCAGCTTTGTCACGGTAAGTGTCCGCGGCAACCAGCTTCACGCTATCGCCTTTAATCCAACGGGAGAATTTGTAAGGACCTGTCCCAACTGGATTTGTTGCGTTGCCGCCATCTGAGTCAGGGTCCACGATTACCGCTGTTGACTCGCCAAGCTGAGCAAGGAAATCACCGCGTGGTTCTTTCAAAGTCAAAACGACAGTGTTTGCATCAGGTGTGTCGATGCTTGCGATATTTGTGAAACGACCTTTACGTTTATTCTGGCTGCCTTCTGCGGCATTTTCTTCAAATGTGTATTTCACATCGGAGCTGTCAAAGTCAGATCCGTCGTGGAATTTCACACCTGCTTCCAGGTTAAATGTATAAACAAGACCGTCTGGGCTGATCGTCCAGCTTTTCGCAAGTGCTGGCTTTACAGTACCGTCAGCATCAATACGTGTCAGACCTTCATAGATGTTATAAAGGGTGATACGGGAAATCGCTGCCGCTGCACCTGTACGCGGGTCCAGTCCAGGTGGTTCCAAACGCATACCATAGTTAAATGTGGTTTTTGCAGCTTCCGCAGCAATCGGCGACAGGACCGCTGATGCCAATGCAGCTGCGACAAGTACTTTTTTCATCCCACTCTCCTGTTTCATTTCTTGTCAAATAGTTCGCGATAGCCGGGGTAAATCCCAAGACTATCAGCATGGTAAACGGCGCGGGCAACTGCCCTTGCGACGCAATCCGCTGCGATGGCCCCAATTTTCGCCAACGCAAGTGGTTCTGGCTTGTCCATTTCTTTTTTCTCGGTGGACATAGCAAAGATAGTATCCCCATCAAACGGGGTATGTACAGGCCGTATTGCACGTGCGTAACCATCTTGTGCCATGATCGCAACCCGTTGTAGCTGTGATTTACTCATTGCGACATTGGTTGCCACAACACCTATTGTAGTATTTGCCCCAAGGCGACTTCCATCCAACCCGTCTAGGCTCAGGTTACCTTCAATTTTTGGCGCTCCAAAGCCGCCAAATTCGTTATTTTGCTCCAGCTCCCAAGCCCAGAAGTTATGGGTCCCAGGAACAACAACACTGCCAACCGGGTTTACGGCGATCACGGCACCAACCTGAATACCGCCTTCTGTCACCGCGGAGCAGGATCCGAGTCCCCCTTTTAAGGTTCCCGCATTGGCACCATATCCTGCACCCACATTACCAAGTCCGAAATCTTCTCCGGCATCCAGAACCGCCTGTTTTCCAAGATCTCGGTAAGGGGGCATATCACCCCAGTTTTTATCGCCCCCATTGATCATGTCGAATAGAATAGCCGACGGCACAATGGGGATATTAAAGTCGTGGATGGCAAATCCGCGCTTTTGGGAGGCCAGTGCTGATACCGCACCAGAGGCAGCTTCAAGACCATAAACAGATCCGCCGCTCAACACGATGGCGTCAACCCGCTCAACCAGGCAATCGGGCCGCAGAACCTCGGTTTCTCGGGTTCCAGGACCACCGCCCCGCACATCAACCCCGGCAACCGCTGCGTTATCAGGAACAATTGCCGTCACCCCTGAAATAGACGTCTCATCATGGCTGTTCCCAACCTTGATACCATCCACATCGGTAATCAGATTTTTGTGACCGGGGTTAATCATTTGCACTTTTCTACTTCACTTTTTATGGCAACAATTTAAGCTTTTAAGTTGTTTAAAGCCTACCGTTGTTATCAGTGTACCAATAATTTTGTTTGAATAAAAACAATATTTTGTCTCATTCGGGTGATGATATGAAACTTTCACGAAGATTGGCAAACCCAATCATTAAATTAGTTACGTTGTTCTTTTTTGTGGGATTGGCAATACCCGTCTCCGCGGGGGAACACAAAGGCAAGTTCATCATCAGCGCGGCGAACCCGCACGCGTCCCAAGCTGGGTTTGATATTCTCTCTAAGGGGGGAAGCGCGGTTGATGCAGCGATTGCCACTCAGATGGTGCTAACACTGGTAGAACCCCAATCCTCCGGCATCGGTGGGGGCGCTTTTTTTCTTCACTATGACAATAAAAGCCAAAAGGTCACAACCTTTAACGGCCGCGAAAAAGCACCGGCGGCTGTTACCCCTGACCTTTTCTTGAAATCAGATGGCACGCCCCAGAAATTCTACGATGCGGTTGTGGGCGGTAAAGCCGTAGGTGTTCCAGGCATCATTGCCATGATGGAACTCGCTCACAAGAAGCACGGTAACCTGCCGTGGAAAGATCTTTTTGAACCTGCCATCAGGCTTGCAGAAAATGGCTTCGAGATTTCACCGCGTCTACATTTTTTGCTTAACCGCGACAAGTTCCTTAAAAATAAAGAACCTGCCCGCAGCTATTTTTACACTGCGGAGGGTGAGGCCAAACCAGTTAGGACCCTTCTTAAAAACCCGGAACTTGCAGCAAGCCTTCGCTTAATCGCCGAGCAAGGATCTGATGGATTTTATAAAGGCCCACTTGCAGAGAAAATTGTCGCTGCCGTCAAGAGCGATCCACAAAATCCGGGCCTGCTGACCATGGAAGATATGGCAAGCTACAGCGCGCAGGAGAAAGAACCTGTTTGCAGTCTCTATCGTGGGAATAATGTTTGCGGCATGGGAATGCCCACATCTGGTGGCGTGACCAGTCAGCAAATTCTGAAACTGGTGGAACCCTTTAATTTAAGTGCCCACAACGCCGGTAGCGAAAAAGCCGTCCATCTTATTTCTGAAGCCAGTGCCCTTGCCTTTTCAGATCGTGGATTATATCTGGCCGACGATGATTTTGTAACCGTTCCTGTCAAAGGACTTCTGTCTGACACATATCTGCAGACAAGACGATCCCTGATATCCGAAGACAGAACAGGCGTTCCATTTGAAGCTGGTGACCCGTCCAAGAAAGCAGGCCTCCTAAGTCCCGATGACGCGATCGAACTTCCCTCCACAAGTCATTTCAGCATTGTGGATGGAAATGGAAATGCCGTCTCTATTACAACGTCAGTCGAAAATGTCTTTGGCTCTCGCTTGATGGCGGGTGGATTTATTCTCAACAATCAGCTGACTGACTTCTCCTTCCGTCCAGAGAAAGATGGCAAACTGATCAACAACCGAATTGAGCCAGGTAAACGCCCCCGAAGCTCCATGTCCCCATCGATTGTGCTGGATAGTTCAGGAAATCTGAAAATGGTGATCGGATCACCTGGGGGCAGTCGCATTATCGGATATGTGACGAAGACAATTATTGGCGTACTGGATTGGAACCTTTCCATGCAGGAAGCCATCGACCTTCCTCATCACATCAACCGAAATGGGACATTGGATCTGGAACAGGGGACAATTCTGGAAGCCTTGCTGCCAGCTATGGAAGCCAAGGGATATAAGGTGAAAATCCGCACCCTTAACAGCGGCCTTCATGGCATCCTTGTGACAGACCAAGGATATGAAGGCGGCGCGGATCCTCGCCGTGAAGGTGTTGTTTTACAGAACTAACCTCTAATTACGTTAATCGGGCTGCCAACGGATAAGTCAAACCGTTGGTCAGCTCGCCCTTGGTTGACGGAAATCTCAAGAAGGCCGTTGGCGTTTTTGTATGCCAGCGAAGCCCCTTTATCGGCATCAGAAAAGGTTCTGAGGAGAGGGATTATATCGCCTCCAATTCTGACACCTTGAACATCTTCCAGATCATCAACTCCGGTCATAGCATTGCCGTAATGATCGATGTAGATAATCTCTTGCATTTGCTCAGGCCAAGGGTGACGCACAATTTCTGAAAGTTGTAGCTTGGATAACACCTCTACCGCCTCCCCCAACGCGATCTTGGCCGCAACCGGTGCAAATAAATCCCGTCCATGAAAACTGGAGGACAGTTTTTCCGGTCTCCACGATATTTGATAAATCTCTGCTTCCGGATCTTGGCGAATGACATATTCAAACAAGCCGTTGTCAGGACCAACGAACCACTGCCCCAAGCTTTTGATGGCAATTGCGCCCCTATCGCTTCCGACACCCGGATCAACTACGCTTAGGAAAACTGATCGCCTTGGAAAGTCCGGGGAATAAGCCCCCAGCAAACGTGCCGCACATTTGGAATCAAAACTTGGCGCATCAGAAAACAGGTCCCAAATATCCCCTTTAAATCCGTGTTTACGGATCGCGGCCTTCATTTGGGTAAGATAGGGTCCCCGCCCGCCGAAATCCGTAAATGTCAGGATCATGACTTAATCGCTTTCGGTTTCCGCCACGATAAAGAGACGAGAGAAAGGATATATAGTGGAGCCATCTTCCTGTTGCGGATAGGCATCAAGAAGGAGATCTGCATATTCCTGCTCAAAAGTGTTGCGCTCTTCATCGCTATCAAGCGCCGCCAAGAAGGGGCGAAGAGCCGTTCCACGCGTCCATTCAAGAACCGCGTTCTTGCCGCCCAACACCTGAAAATAGGTAGTCTCCCACAGGTTCAGGTTTGCGACTTTTGAAGACAGTAGATCATAGTACCATTCAAGTTTATGGACTGGGGCAGGACGCACAAGACTGCCCACCTTATCTCGCCACCCATTGGAAAGGGCGAGATCATACAATAACTGGTGAGAAGGCGCCTGAAAGTTATTTGGCATTTGGACAGCCAAGACGCCACCCGGAATCAATTGCTCCAACAAAGACGGGATCAACTCGTCATGTTTGTCCAGCCAATGAAGCGCGGCGTTACTGAAAATCAGATGGCCCTTGCTTGTAGGTTCAAAATGCTGAATATCTGCCTGTTTCCACTCCAGCGCGGGGTGGTCATTTTTTGCTTTTTCCAACATCTCAGCAGAGCTGTCCACACCAACGATAATGGAATCACCCCACCGCTTTGAAAGAAGTGATGTTACGTTTCCTGTGCCGCACCCGAGATCATATATGACACGTGGCGTCGTGAGGTGAACTTGGGACAACAAGTCCAGCGCCGGGCGCAATCTGTGATCTGAAAACAAGTGATATTGGTCAGGATTCCATACCATTCGACATAACTCCCAAACATAGAAATGACATACGACAACCACTAATATAATAGGCCAGTGGGTCTCTTATTGTAAGGGATGAAATTTGATCTTAGTCGACTTCGGCTGTCTCAGAGTTGTCTTTTCCGAACAACCATGACAATGGTCCTGAAGATTGCTCCGACTGGCCAATATAGGTCACTTTTGCCCCATCTGAACCCAAGGCGCTGGCTTCACGCACCCGCTCGCTGGAGCTGGCTTCATATGGATCCTTTGTGGCGTAGCAGTCAATCCCGCCAAGTGTTTTATAGCAATATACCTGCTCTTGTTTGATTTGGCGTTTCTTGTCCCGACAATAATCTTCACCCAGCATGATATTAACGGTCGTGCAGTCCTTATCCGTCATCTGAGAAATTTTCTCATCAATAACGGCAACAGCCGCAGTCGTGCAGCCGCTTGTAAGCGACATCAGCGCAAGCAATAACCCAACTGTGAATAGACGCAACATACCCAAGACCTCGCGCTTCATTTTGAACGCAACATTATTCCAGAATGAAGAATAATTGCGAGGGAGTTTCCATTTCCTTAACAAGGAAGGTTAATAACGAAAATAGTTCCGCTGTTATCTGAGCGTAAAAGCCTTACATCACCACCATGGGACTGCATCAGCTCTCGGGCAATTGATAGCCCAAGGCCGGTACCGCCACTTTTCACAGACCCTGCGAAAGGCTCAAACAAGAGCTCTTTTGCTTGGTCAGGTATTCCTGGTCCGTTATCTGCTACCCTGATTTCAATCAGATTACCGTTGTAAATTGCAGAAACCTGGATTTCGCCATTGCCGTTAATTGCTTCCGCCGCATTACGCACCAGGTTCATCAACACACGATAGAGCTGCTCCCTATCTGCAAAAACCTGCATGTCTTCGGGAATGCCGTTTTTCCAAACAACTTTCTGATCAGGGTGGTTCGACACCATTCCCCCCACTTCCTCCACAAGGGGTCTTAATGGGAAATTGGCCCGGTCTGGCGCACGTTCGTCTGCCTTGCCATATTTCAGCGTTTCGGTACAAAGCTGAATTGCCCGGTTAATACTGTCCACCAATCGCGGAACCACTTTCTGAACCCGTGGATCATCCACTTGAGACAGACCATCACTTACGATGTGGGAAGTGGACAGAATATTTCTGAGGTCATGACTGATTTTTGTAACCGCCGTTCCAAGGGCCGCCAGATGTTCTTTTTGCTTGAGCGCAAAACGGAGACGGGCCTGAAGAATGTTAAGCTCTCTCTCCGCGACCCCAATTTCATCAAGACGATCAGACGCCTTGATACCCGCATCTACATTTTCCGGATTACGCCTAAACGCGATCATGCTCGCACTTAACCGGCCCATAGGACGGACAATAAACCAGTGCAGTGACAGATACACAAGGAAAGCGGTTAGCAGGGAAATCACCAGAGAAAGCCAGAAGATGTTGGACGCATATTCCAACATCGCATCTTTTAATGGGGCTTCATCAATGACCATTTCCAAAGAAGACGTTGGCACATCTTTAATCGGAGCCGTCACCCGAATGATCCGATCCTTCGTCTGCAACAACGCTTCCAAGGCGTCTTCTATGAGTTTAACCGGCCCCATTTCATTCAAGTCAAATACCGCATCCACATGAGTAGGCATATCTTCAGCGAGCATCAGCATTTTCGAGTTAGGGCTTCTGAAAACCACCGATCTGGCACCTACCCGGAAGAGGAGTTCTTCTTTCAGTTCTTTAGAAACCATATTGTCTGGCGCCGCCAGCACGGACAGCGCTGCCAAATGGGCAAATTCAGCTTTTTTGTCCAGATAATTAAGCCGATAGAACGCTACAGAAGGCACAAAAATTAATACCTCTGCCAGCATGACAAAGAGGATTGTCAAAAGCAGAAGTCGTGCTGAAAGGCTTCGAAAGATGCCCAATATGGATTTGATCATAGCCATGGGTCAGGAGAATATACCCTATGCCGTTGCCCCACAATGAAAGAGGGAGGTTTTTATGCCTCCCTACACCACAACTACCCGAATTTAGAGAGAAAACGGACAATCTTCCTGGTTTTCTCACTAAATAATGAAGGTGTATAGAAACTGCCTGCGGCCCTTTTATTTAGCTCGCCCAATGTTGGGTAAGGGGCAATAAAACTCGCCATCGCAGATATTTTCAAACCACCTGAAATGGCAAGGGTCCACGGATGAATAAGTTCACCGGCCTGCAGGCCTACAATACCTGCACCAAGGATTTTGCCTTTCTTTGTCGTAATTGCCTTCACCATGCCTTCGGTGCGAAGTTCTGCGCGGGCACGATCATTTTCTTTATAGTCAAAAGTCAGCACCCGGATATCATCCCCAAATTTCTCCCGTGCCTGCACTTCGGTAAGGCCCACATTGGCAATTTCAGGATCTGTATAGGTCACCCATGGCACTGCGTCATAGTTGACTTTAGCAGGGAGCCGGAACAAGGCGTTTCGAATAACAATGCCTGCATGATATCCGGCCATGTGGGTAAACTGATATCCGCCAGCCACATCGCCGATGGCAAAAACCTTCTTGTTACTGGTTCGAAGACGGGCATCAACTTTAATGCCCGGACGGTCATACTCAATACCCGCCGCTTCAAGATTAAGACGATCAATGTTTGGCTTGCGACCCGCCGCGACCAACAAATGCGATCCAGAGATCACTTCGCCGCCTTGCTCACTCTCCAAGTGGATCTGAACACCGTCCACATCCCGGCTCACGTTCGCAATTTTGACGCCTTCACGAATATCAATACCTTCACCCCGCAAGGCTTCAAGTGCGATGGAGGTAAGATCGGGATCATCTTTACCCAAAGCCTTAAAGGCTTCAAGTACAGTTACCTTGCACCCAAGGCGGCGATGCGCTTGTGCCATCTCCATACCAATGGGCCCCCCGCCGATCACGATCAAATGTTCTGGCATCTCGCGATTTTCAAAAAGGGTTTCATTGGTCAGATACCCCGCGTCTTCCAATCCAGGGATTGGAGGAGCGGTTGGGGATGAGCCTGTAGAGATGATAAAACGCCGCGCTTCCACGATCGTATCATTAACTTCAACCTGACGGGGACTGATAAAGCGTCCATATCCTTCCTGAACATTGACACCAAGTCCTTCAAACCGCTCTACAGAATCATGAGGGGCGATACCCGCAATGACGGAGGCAACGTGATCCATCACGGCGCCATAATCCACATTCGGGCGCTCTCCTTTCACACCGAAATCGGACGCGTGATCGAGTGATGCCGCTTTCTTAGCGGCTGCGATCAAGGCTTTAGAGGGAACACAGCCATAATTCAGGCAATCTCCCCCCATTTTGCCGCCTTCAATAAGGACCGTATCCGCCCCCATTTGAACAGCACCTGCGGCAACACTTAAACCACCTGATCCACCGCCTATCACGCACAGATCCGTCTTGATAACTTTTTGCGCCATTTCCAATCTCCTGACTATTCTTACGCGGACCGCTTTACGCGCTTGATAATAATTGGAATGAGAGAAATGACACCCAAAGCAACAAAGGCCCAAATTATCTCGGTGGTGATTAAGGAGCCAAGTTCAAAATTCTCATTGCAAACAGCGGCGCCACTTGCCTTACAGGCAGCAACTTTTTCCTGCTGTTCCACAATAATGCTATCAAGCCCAGTCCCCAGGAAGGCGAAAACAAAAGTTCCCGGAATAATACCAACAAACGTTCCGATAATATAAGTACGAAGCGAAACCCCGAGAAAAGCGGGTGCAATATTGACGAGCCAAAATGGAAATGCTGGTACGAGCCTTAAAAAGAGTAGGTAGCTAAGCGCATTGTCTTGAAAACCATGTTCCAGCCGCTTCAACCATGGTCCTGCTTTCTGGCGCAGCACTTCACCAACAGACGTTGCTGCAACCATAAACAGGATTGTCGCACCGACCGTTGCAGCAATAACGGTAACCAGCCCGCCAACAAACCATCCAAACAAGAACCCTCCTGAGATTGTCAGAAGCAAGCCACCTGGCAAAGATGCTGCCACAGCGATTGTATAAAGAACTGAATAGATCAGCAGAGCGATCACATAGTTTTCCGCGACAAATTCCAGCAATTTGTCTCTGTTGTCGCTCAACGCATTAAAAGAAAGATATTCGTCCAGCCCCAAAATAAAAAATAAAGCAAAAACTGCCACAATTATTAGAAGCGGTAGAAACCTCTTAATCTTACTGACTGCTTCGACCGTCTGACCGTTTGCCGTGTTGCTCATAGTCGAATCATCCCTTCCTCGTAAATTCAACTCCACCCCAGGCGCCGCGACACGCCAAAAACCAAAATCGCACTGAAAACCCTTTAAAAAGCAGGCCAATTCTGATCAGTCGCTTGACTATACACTTCGAATCCCGAAAAAATCCGTTAAATTGGCTCATTTCCAATCTTTTTGAGCCCTTTAACAAAAGATCCGTTGCTTCAACATAGTCATAACTCTGTGTCCGTTAAGCTCTGATCACCCAAATGTGAGACGAGTTTATGTGAGCAAATCCACGGCTCCCTAACAATTGTCATCAAAAGTAACTTGATCCATTGACTTCGTGAGGATCACCCCGTATACAGCGGGGCTTGAATTTCTCTTCGTGCAATTTGGTACGAATGATAGTCGGAGAAGACACGTGAAACGTACATATCAACCAAGTAAACTTGTGCGCGCTCGTCGCCACGGTTTCCGCGCTCGCCGTGCAACAGTAGGCGGTCGTCGCGTTCTTTCTAATCGTCGCTCTAAAGGCCGCAAGAGCCTTTCTGCGTAATATCATGCCGAAAGGCGTCGAACGACTAAAGAAGCGCGCGGATTTTTTACGCGTTGCGGGAGTTCGGCGCAGATGGGCAACTCCCGGAATGGTCCTGCAAGCTGCGTATGATCCGTCATGCGCGGATGCGGGCCGTTTGCGTGTGGGCTTTACGGCAACAAAGAAAACCGGCAATGCTGTTGTGCGGAACCGGATCAAAAGACGGCTTCGCGCCATCGCTGATGAATTGTTGCCCCTTCACGCCAAGCCGGGCTGGGACTATGTGCTCATAGGCAGAAAAGACACCCCCGAACGAGAGCATAACGACCTCAAAGCTGACCTGATAACAGCTTTGAAAAAGGTAGGTGCTTACGAAGAAAGGGGGGTACATGCGTAATTTTGTGACTTTTCTGCTAAAGGTGCCAATAAAGGTTTACCAATACTGCATATCCCCTTATCTTCCTGCCAATTGCCGGTACCAACCGACTTGCTCCGCCTATGCTATTGAGGCATTGCAGCGTCATGGACCTATAAAAGGGTTATGGCTGGCCGCGCGGCGTATTGGCAGGTGTCATCCATGGGGTGGACACGGATACGATCCGGTTCCACCTTTGAAACATAAACAACATCAATGTGGGGCACATTCGTCCGACGGCGTCACCACTGAGTAGAATTAGGGTTTAAATAATGTCAGATCAGAAGAATGTGTTTCTTGCGGTCATCCTTTGCCTTGCCATTATCCTAGGCTGGCAATATTTCTTCCCGTCCCCTGTCCCAGAACAAACCGCTGAACAACAGGCAATAGCGACGGACAGCTCTACTCCGGCCCCGACAGGGGTAACACCGGGCAACGCCAGCGCCCCCTCTAGCGGCGCGGCTCCGGCTCAAGTCCTCTCGCGCGAAGAAGTTCTGGGTAAAGCTGCACGTGTAAAAATCAACACCCCTTCATTGCACGGCTCCATTTCCTTGAAAGGTGCACGTTTCGATGATGTAACCTTGATCAACTATCGCCAGGAAGTAGACCCGAACAGTGGCGAAATTGTCCTTTTTGCCCCTTCAGGTTCACCTAACCCCTATTACGCTGATTTTGGCTGGAGCATAGCACCTGGAACAAATGTCAAACTTCCAACACCTGACACGATTTGGTCCACCTCTGCAAAGGAAATAACACCAGACAAACCACTTGTCCTTACATGGGATAATGGTGAGGGCCTTGTCTTCACGCGTACCATCGCTGTCGACGACAAATTTCTGTTTACCGTTGAACAAAAGGTTCAGAACAACACAAGCGCAGACGTAACGTTGTTTCCATACGGTCTGATTTCACGGACAGGCATGCCAGAGGTTGAAGGTTTCTACATCCTTCACGAAGGTCTTATTGGTGTCTTCAACGAAACTCTTGAAGAAATTGATTATGACGACCTCATGGAAGGCGATTCCAAAGAAATCAGTTCCACAGGCGGTTGGCTTGGTATCACAGACAAATTCTGGCTGGCAGCGCTGCTTCCAGATCAGAACGCGAACTTGAAAAGCCGCTTTAACTACATCAAATCTAACGGTCGTTTCCAAACAGACTATCTGAACCAGACAGGCGTTACAATTGCCGCAGGCCAATCAGCCTCCGCAACAAACAACCTGTTTACTGGTGCGAAGGAAGTTGATCTTCTTGATGATTACGAAAAGAACCTTGAAGTCGACCGCCTGGAACTGGCGATTGACTGGGGTTGGTTCTACTTCCTGACCAAGCCACTTTACATGGCGCTGGACTTCATGCACGGCCATGTTGGAAATATGGGTATCGCGATCCTGATCATTACCGTTTTCATCAAGCTGTTCTTGTTGCCATTGGCCCACAAGTCTTATGTGTCCATGTCGAAGATGAAAAAACTGCAGCCTGAAATGACAAAACTTCGTGAGCGTTTTGGCGATGACCGTCAAAAGCTGAACGAAGAAATGATGGCGCTTTACAAGAAAGAGAAGGCAAATCCAGCGGCAGGCTGTTTGCCGATTATCATTCAGATCCCTATCTTCTTCGCCCTTTATAAGGTTCTGTACGTAACACTGCTTATGCGCCACGAACCATTCTATGGCTGGATTAAAGATTTGTCTGCGCCAGACCCAACCAGCATGTTCAATCTGTTTGGCCTGATCCCGTGGGATCCGCCGCAAATGCTGATGATCGGGGTCCTGCCGGTCCTGATGGGCCTTAGCATGTTCTTGCAGCAGAAATTTAACCCGCAGCCAGCAGACCCTGTACAGGCAAAGATCTTCCTGTTTATGCCGATCTTCTTTACAGCACTGCTTGCAAGTTTCCCTGCGGGTCTTGTGATTTACTGGACATGGAACAACATCCTTAGCATTGCCCAACAATGGTATATTATGCGTCGGATGGGAGTTTCCGTTAATAGCTGAGGATAAGGGAGGCTTTTAAAGCC
Source organism: Sneathiella sp. P13V-1 (assembly GCF_015143595.1). Classification (NCBI taxonomy): domain Bacteria; kingdom Pseudomonadati; phylum Pseudomonadota; class Alphaproteobacteria; order Sneathiellales; family Sneathiellaceae; genus Sneathiella; species Sneathiella sp. P13V-1. The sequence continues at coordinate 216,112 of NZ_WYEU01000001.1, forward strand.
ATGACACATCCAACAGAGCAAAATGAAGCAGAGGCGGCCCGCATTGAAAAGGGCCGCCTCCTTTTTGCGCAAGAATGCAAATTTGTGGCAGGAGCAGCAACCCTAACAATGTTGCCTGACTTGCCACTTAACGAGGTTGCCTTTGCGGGCAGATCGAACGTGGGTAAATCCAGCCTGATCAATGCGCTGACAAATCGCAATACGCTGGCAAGAACATCCAACACTCCGGGACGCACCCAACAGATCAACTTTTTCGAACTGGGCGGGGAACTTTACCTTGTTGACTTGCCTGGGCACGGATATGCGAAAGCCTCCAAAAGCAAAATTGAAGCGTGGACAGGTCTGGTAAATACCTACTTAAGGGGTCGCCCGAAACTACGACGGGTTTGCTTATTGATTGATTGCCGTCACGGATTAAAAGATGTAGACCGCGACGTGATGAAAATGCTGGATACAGCGGCAGTGAATTACCAGATCATTCTGACGAAATCGGATAAATCCAAAAAGTCAGAACTCGACAAAGTCATTGAAAAAACCGAGCAAGAATTGTCCAAACGTCCAGCAGCACACCCTGTTGTTCTCTTGACAAGTTCTGCAAAAGGGACCGGTATTGAAGAATTAAGGGCAGAGATCGCCAGCTTGGCCGAGTAAGGACGAGAAAATGACAAATGAAAATATGAGTGTGGAAGAGCAACTTAAAAAAGCACAGATCCTGTCTGAAGCTCTGCCATATATGCATCAATTTGCTGGCCAGACATTTGTGATCAAATACGGCGGTCATGCGATGGGTGACAAAAAACTTGCGGAAGACTTCGCAAGAGACATCGCTCTGATGAAACAGGTCGGCATTCATCCGATTATCGTGCATGGCGGCGGCCCACAGATTGGTAATATGCTGGATCGCCTGAAAATCAAAAGCTCCTTCATTGATGGCTTGCGGGTGACAGACACGGCCACTGTTGAAATCGCGGAAATGGTCCTCTCCGGTTCTCTCAACAAGAATATCGTGATGGATATTAATGCGGCAGGCGGCCTTGCTGTTGGCCTTTCCGGTAAAGATGGCAATCTTATCCAGGTCAACAAACTGAAGCGGACAAAGCGCGACCCAGACAGTAATATCGAACGGATTGTTGACCTTGGCTTTGTCGGAGAGCCTAGCCACATCAATCCGGAACTATTGCAGAGTCTGGAAGAAATTGATGTTATTCCTGTCATTGCCCCTATTGGCGTGGGCCCAGATGGTCAGACATATAACATCAACGCCGATACCGCGGCTGGTCATATCGCTGCGGCCATGGGTGCCAGCAAGCTTATTATGATGACGGACGTGGAAGGTGTTCTGGATAAGGATAAAAAACTTATCAACCGTCTGACACCGCAGAAAGTGAACGCATTGCAAAATGACGGAACGATCGTAGGCGGTATGATCCCGAAACTGGAAACCTGCCTGTATGCCTTGGAAAGCGGTGTGGAAGCAGCTCACATCCTTGACGGGCGTATTCCCCATGTCTTGCTGCTGGAAACATTCACAGCACATGGCATCGGCACAATGATCCATCAGGAAAATGTGAGGGGCTAACTAGCCCCCTGTAAAGAAGGACAGTTGCCAGTCCATTTCCTTTTCATCAAATGGGTAGGCAACACCGTCCTTGGCGTTCACAATATCCCGCGGTGGCACATGTGCAATATCCTGCTGAATTTTCATGGCAAGGCGCATGGAAAGGCCGGCTTTCCAGCATAGTGCTGTCACCACTTTACCATTCCGGGAATTTAGGATCGACTTACCCGTTGTCACCGGAATATCAGCCATTAAGGCCAAACCAGCCTGAATAAACTCAACGTCCTTATTCGCAACCGCTTCGGTAATGGTATCTTCGTTCAGTTTCCGGACTTTGTGGGCAGCGATCGCACGGTCAACACCAGTCTCCTCTTCTTCCTCAGAAAAAGTGTTTTTCTTGCCGATACGATCGCGCACCTGTTTCTTCAGCTCTTTTTCAACATCCTTGGAAAGTTTGTTCTTTTCGACCAGCTTGTCCACCAGAGACACAGCAACAAACCCAGCAATTCTGCGCATTGCCCTTATGGAAAGATCCACCCGCATCACCAAAGGTTCATGCAATTGTTCAATCCCCTGCGCCTGATCAATGATCTGATCCAGAGTTTCCTCGCGAACCTGCGCGGATTTATTGGCAAGTAAGGCCGCAACAGCAGGGACATCCAGACTGGCGGCAACCGCCTCAGAAATATCCTCAGAGATATTCGCGCGGCGTGCGATAGATGACATAGCTCCAGAAGCTACACCGCCCGCGATAATTTCAAGAAGGTCCGCTTCTGAAAGCAGCGGCGAAAACTCAAGAACAGGACCGGCAACGATTTCTTCAACATCCTGCGCAAGAGATTTGATCACGTGCTTAGGTGCATCCAGACTGTCTTTTAAGGACTGAGACAGAATTGCCCGTATAGTAGGAAGCTGGTCTTGCGCTAGTATTTCCAACACTTCGATGGTTTGCTCACGCAACTGCGCAGCTTCTTCGCCGCTTAGTGAAGGCAGTAATCTGCATATCTTTCGCGCCAATTCACCGCGAACTTCCTGATCCTCATCCGTTGCCAGAATATTGTTCGCCTGATGGGGAGTATTACTGTTACCCGCCACATTCTTACGAACGTCAGCATTGGTGTCTTCCGCCAGAAAATAAAGGACCTCAGGACGCGCAGTTGGATTAGACGCAAGTTTTGCGCGCACCTTTGGATTGTTATCCTTGGCTAATAGTTTGCTATCTTCGTAGCTAACCTCTTTGACCTTCTTACGTCCGAACAATTTGCCCAGAACCATACCAAACCCCTTAAGTATCTTTAGCCAGGGCAAATGCTCCTTTGCCCATTTTCTTAACCTCATACATAGCCGCATCTGCTCGGGAGAGCAGGCTTTCCAGAGTATCTTCTGTATTTCCGTGGGACATGACTATGCCAATAGAGAAACTCAAACTCGGATCATGAACATCCAACTGGTTAGAAACTTCCAAACAATCCTTTTGCAGCTTTTCAGCTTTCAAGACAGCGTCTTCCTCACTTAAGTCTTCAAGCCACATTGAAAACTCATCACCGCCAAGACGAGACACCAGATCCCCAACGCGGCTGCTTTCTTTCAACAGATTGCTAATCGCAATCAGAACTTCATCGCCCTTTTCGTGACCAAATCGATCATTCACGGGCTTGAAGTTATCCAGATCGATATAGAAAAGAGTATTCGTCCGCTTAGTTCGCTTACCATGAGCGATGCGTTTGAGCACATCCTCGTTAAAGGCCCTGCGATTGAGCAAACCGCTTAATTCATCAGTCCTTGAAAGTTCAACCAGCATTTCACGGGCTGTCAGTTGGATAAGCGCCACCCCCAGATGGCCTGCAATAACCCCAAGAAGTGCTTCTTCATCATTGGTTATGGCGAGCGCAGTTCGATCACGGACCATTGCGATATAGCCGTGCAAGTTATCTTTAAGCTGAATAGGCGCGACATGAACAAGCTGGTCTTCCTGCTGAAGCGTTATCACTTCTGACGAGGTAAGTTCTGCTTCCCTCGCCTTCCAGAACCATTCATCAAGCATATTCTCGATCTCAGCGCTCACACCTTTTGAATAGGCAACTTCCAGATGGCTCGCCAGATTAAGGCGCCCGATCACAATTTGGGTACTGTGGAGCGCGTCACACGCTCCCTGCCCTGCAATATCAAAAAGACTATCTGCCTCCACTTCCCGGCGGATGGCATCCACAATCTTGCTTACAGTTTCTTCCTGTGCCTTCAAAAACTCCAGATACTGCTTTTGTTCAATCTCTGCAGTGAGGTCATGCCCAGCGCCCCGGCTACCCACATAGTTTCCAAGAGTGTCAAAAACCGGAATGGAATTAATCACCATACATACAGGACTTTTGTCTTTGGCCCTCAGCCAGATTTGCTTGGCATGAACAGGTTCTTTCACTGAAAATGGGTTGATATTTCCCGCTTCCTGATTTGCCTGCCCCATCAAGAGGTCTGCCACATTCATCCCGTCCAGTTCGGCAGCGGAAAATCCAAATGCGCCGCGCGGGGATACATATTGAAAATGTCCTTCCTCATCTGTTTCCCAGACAAATTCAGCCGTACAGGTAATAAGATCCTTAAAGAGCTGACGAGAAGCAACCAAGGCATCAATGAGATTATACTGCATGCTGCCGTCAAGGGCGCACACCAGGCAAAGACTTTCATCCTCATTCTCAATGGGTACCACTGCGATATCATAAGCGCTTTTTTCCCCAAGAGCATTTTCAAGTTTGAGGTTTAGCTGCTTGCTGATCCCATCTGAAATTGCTTCTTTCAGATTTTCGACACCGTTTGTTTTGGCCGACGTCAGCTCGCGCAAAATAAGGTCGGATTTTTCATTCGCGTGTAACAGGCGGCCGTCTTCAGCGACCAGAAATGCAGGGCCTGGATACTGGTCAATGACCAACCCCGGGTTCAAAAGAAGATCATCCCCCTTTTGCCCGGATTTCCCTAGCAGCCCTAATCCCGCGATCTGATTTCGCAGTTTTCCCATTCCAATACCCGTTTAAAAACACCAAGAAGTCGTAAGACTAGAAGTTTCTGCTTAACAGGCTCTTAAAAAAGAAACATTCAGCTTAAAATCTTGCTTGAATCTGAAAAGATCGCTTTACTGACGTCATGATAAAAAAACCCAACTGGCAAGATTTTGACCATATTGATGTCTGGATTTTCGATCTGGATAACACTCTGTATCCCTCCCACTGTGATCTGTTTGTACAGATGGACAAAAAGATGGGAGAGTTCGTTTCTCAATACCTTCAGGTTGAGTATGATGAAGCCAAGAAAATCCAGAAAGAATACTTTTCGGAATATGGGACGACCCTGAACGGACTTATGCATCGTCATGGAATGGATGCAGCGGCCTATCTTGAGTATGTGCATGATCTGGAGATTGATCATATCGAGCAAGATATCAAACTTAATGAGGCACTAGACCAGTTAGACGGGCGAAAAGTAATTTTCACCAACGCCTCCGATGCCCATGCCCGAAACATTTCCAAACAGATCGGCATTGATCATCACTTCGATGATATTTTTGATATTCACCAGTCGGATTTTATTCCGAAACCGGAGATGTCGGTTTACAAAAAATTCTTGGAAGAATTCGATATTGATCCGACTAAATCCGTTTTCTTTGAAGATATGGCAAAGAATCTCAAACCAGCGCATGATCTGGGAATGAAGACAGTATGGATCCCAAATAAAGCCCATTGGTCTCATGAACAGTCGGAAGGGGAACATATTCATTATGTTGCAGACGATTTATCTCAATGGCTTACAGATCTAGTAAGCGATAAACCAGCCAAAAGTTAGTATTTCAGCGGGATCGGCAGTTGACTTGCGGTCCCGTGTCGCTATGTTTTTGGGCAACATTTTACAAGAAAACCCCGAGGGAAAATAATGAGCCTTTTCGAATTGCAACCGGTCGTCGAAAAAGCGTGGGATGATCGTGAGAATATCTCCACCGCGACCACAGGTGAAGTCCGCGATGCCGTGGCAGAAGCCCTGAACGCATTGGACTGCGGCAGCGCACGTGTTGCCGAAAAAGTGGATGGTGACTGGCAGGTTAATCAGTGGCTAAAGAAAGCCGTTCTTCTTTCCTTCCGTCTCAATGACATGGAAGCAATCGCAGGTGGCCCGGGAAACAACACAAACTGGTGGGACAAGGTTCCAAGCAAGTTTGAAGGCTGGAGCGACACAGAGTTCAAAGAAGCTGGTTTCCGTGCAGTTCCAGGCACAATCGTTCGTCGCAGCGCTTATATCGCGCCAAGTGTTGTCCTGATGCCAAGCTTTGTAAATCTTGGCGCCTATGTGGACAGTGGTACCATGGTTGATACATGGGCAACTGTTGGCTCCTGCGCGCAGATCGGTAAAAACGTTCACCTCTCTGGTGGTGTTGGTATCGGTGGTGTTCTCGAACCACTTCAGGCTGGCCCGGTTATCATTGAAGACAACTGCTTCATTGGCGCCCGTTCTGAAGTTGTGGAAGGCGTGGTCGTTGAAACTGGTGCTGTGCTTTCCATGGGTGTATTCATCGGCGCTTCCACAAAAATCGTGAACCGCGAAACGGGTGAAATCCATATCGGCCGTGTTCCGGCCTACTCCGTTGTGGTTCCAGGTAGCCTGCCAGGCAAACCACTTCCAAATGGAGAGCCAGGACCAAGCCTCTACTGTGCGGTTATCGTTAAAACAGTGGACGAGCAGACACGTGCAAAAACAGATATCAACGATCTGCTGCGTGACTAAGGCGCCGAAACGTTTTGATCTTCAGGCTCGCCTTTCGGGGCGGGCCTTTTTTTATTCTCGCGGTAAACCATATAGAGGCCGCTTAACAAGATAACTCCGACACCAATCCAGACATGCTGCCCTGGAATTTCATCAAAGAAGAACATGCCAAACAATACCGCCCAAAGAAGGCCAGAATATTCAAACGGCGTGATGACACCCACTTCGCCAATGGTAAAGGCACGGACGATAAAGAAGTTCCCCGCCAATGACAAAAGCGCCATCAAGCCAACAACCGCAACATGTTCCAGCGGGATCGGCTTCCAGACAAACGGAACAATGACGCCTGTAAAAATGGCCGTCCAGAAGGTTACATAGAAGACAATTGTAAATGTCTTATCCGTTTGTCCAAGCCAGCGGCTTGCCAGCATCAGGAAAGAATAACAAAGGCTGGATCCCAAAACCAGAAATGCCGCGGGGTTAAAAATACTGCTGGTGGGTTGCATCACATAGAGAACACCGCAAAAACCAACAATGATAGCTCCCCACCGGTGAATACCCACCTGCTCCTTAAATAACGGAACAGAAATTGCTGTCATCACAAAGGGGGAGATAAAGAAAATCACCGTCGCTTCGGCGATGGGCATACTTTGCAAGGCGCTGAAGAACAGGGCTGGCGCCCAAAATCCAAAAAAACCCCGAATACCGTGTGCGGCAAAGCGTTTCGTCTTAATCAGATCAATACCGCCCATAAACGGCATTAGCGTAGACAGGATCACGAAATTGATACAGGCGCGGATAAACAGGATCTGAAATACGGAATAGTCTGCCTCCACCAACCACTTCGCCACCGCGTCCATTGAGGACAGCATGAAAATGGCCGCACTGATAAACAGAATACCATGCAGATTATTACTCTGTACGCCAATTGGGGATGACATCGCAGTGACTTTCGAAAGGAGGGATTTGATCCGGTGAGTAATTCCACTTCTACATAGATGATTTATATAGTCAAGAATATTGCCCTAACGCCATTGACCGAAGCCATTGAGGGGAGTAACACTCAAATGATGAGTTACCTTGATGATATAGATGAAGTGACCCTGACGCAGGATCTTATCCGCTGTCCGAGTGTCACCCCAAAAGATGCCGGTGCCCTTGATGTCTTACAGGCGGCTCTTGAAAAGCTCGGCTTCAAATGTCAGCGCCTTGTCTTCTCGGATGAGAACACGCCTGACGTTGATAATTTGTATGCGCGCTACGGCACAGAAGCGCCAAACTTCTGTTTTGCAGGACATACAGATGTTGTCCCGCCCGGCGAGCTGAGCGAGTGGTCAGTTGATCCATTTGGCTCCATCATCAAGGATGGCATGTTAATCGGCCGCGGCGCAGCTGATATGAAAGCGGCCATCGCCTGCTTTGCTGCCGCTGCCCAGCGGGTCATTAAAGCCAAAGATGGAAAGATCCCAGGCTCCATCAGTTTCCTGATTACAGGTGATGAGGAAGGCCCCGCCATCAACGGCACCCGCAAAGTGCTGGAGTGGATGGCCGAAAATGGGGAGCGGATTGATCATTGTATCGTTGGGGAACCCACCAATCCAAATCAGCTGGGTGAGATGGTGAAAATCGGGCGCCGTGGATCCTTTACCGGATATCTTACCGCCCTTGGAACGGAAGGCCACGTTGCTTACCCTCATCTTGCGGACAACCCAATTCCGCACCTTGTGGCAATGATGTCTGCTCTGGATCATTTAGTGCTGGATCAGGGAAGCGAGCATTTTCAGGCAAGCAACCTTGAATTTACCACCATTGATGTGGGCAACCCGGCGACGAATGTGATTCCACAGTCTGCGAAAACAACCTTCAACATCCGCTTCAATACGCATCACAGTTTGGATGGGTTGGACCGCTTGATCCGGGAAACACTTGATAAAGTGGCCGAGGAAAGAGGCGCGAAATATCATCTGGATGCTCAGAAAAATTCTGAACCGTTCCTGACGGAAGAAGGCGATTTCAGCCATCTGATTGCCGCTTCTATTGAAAAACACAGCGGTCAAAAACCCGTAATGTCGACAACCGGCGGGACGTCAGATGCACGCTTTATCAAGAATTACTGCCCTGTAGCGGAGTTTGGGTTAATCAGCCAAACCATGCATAAAATTGATGAACAGGTTGCCGTTGCAGATATCAATGCACTCGCCAATATATATGAAAGTGTTCTAGACGGATATTTTGGCGACTAACATGACGCGATGGCAGGAAATTCAATATGCCCTTCAAGGCTGTTTCAGAATTCTGAAGCGAGACAAAAGCGCGAATGAGTATTTCAACTTAAGCGCCGATGGCTTTTGGTTTTCCTTTATCGCAATTCCAATCATGCTGGGCTTAAACTTTATTGGAAAATCCATGGAGTTTAACCTGGCAGGCCTGGAACATGTTGGCGTTGCTGAAACATTTGGCTTTGCCGCGTCCATCTTGCCCAGTATCTTCCTCTTTTTCTGCGGAATGCTAATCATTACCAGATCGATGGGTCTGTCCGGTGCGCTTCCAAGTTTCATTATTATCTACAATTGGGCACAACTAGCCGTCTATGTGGTTTGGACTGTTTTATCTACAGTCACGCTTACAGTGCTCGGAACTGAAGGCAACAGTGTCTTAGGATTACTGTTCTTCTTTGGAAGTTATTTCTACCTTTATATGGTGATCCGTTTTGCCTTGCCTGTTGATCCCGCAGCTGCGATGGGTATCTGCTTTATGGAGTTCGCCATTGCAATCCTGATCAACATGGCTGCGATCCAGATTTTCCTAAAACCTGCCGTTCAGTAATCAACGTCGGTTAGATACAATCCATAAGGTGGTGCATTTGGGCCGCCGCGCTGACGATCACGAGCTTCTTTTGCATCCAGAAAATCCTGCTCTGACCACTGACCCATGCCCACCAAAGACAGACTACCAACCATTGCGCGCACCTGATTGTGCAAGAATGACGGCGCAGAAACCCGCACCTGAATTTCCTCGTCTTCGCGGTTCACATCAAGTCGTGACAAGGTTTTTACCGGACTGTTCGACTGACATGCCGCCGCCCGGAAAGTGGAAAAATCATGTTTCCCTACCAGATGCTGCGCCACTTTATGCATCAATTCATGATCCAGATCCTGATGCACATGCCAGGCATAACCACGGTCCAACGTCAGGCGTGCTGGGCGATTAATAATGCGATAGAGATAATGCCGCGCGGTTGCCGAAAACCGGGCGTTAAACTCATCATCTACCAATTCCGCTTCTACAATCGCCACTTTTGCTGGTTTCGTATGTTGGTTGATAGCATTTCGAACAGTGCGCGTAGAATGATCTTTCGTCAGGTCAAAACTGGCCACCTGCCCCAAGGCGTGAACCCCTGCATCGGTGCGCCCGGCCCCTTGAATACGGACATCTTCACCGGTGAATTTAAAGATGGCTTCTTCAATATGCTGTTGAACCGAAGGACCATTTGTCTGCCGTTGCCAGCCGACAAGTCCCGTTCCATCATATTCAATGGTCACCTTATAGCGTGGCATTACTCAAGAACCTCACCGGCTTTCAGCGGATATCCGTTAAGAAACGTTTTGGTATCCATTGGGGATTTTCCAGCACGCTGCAACAATGTCAGCTTTAGCGCGCCCTCCCCGCAAGCCACGGTCAGTTGATCATCGACCAAGGAGCCCGGGGCTCCCGAGCCCTCCACAACTTCCACATTCAACAACTTGACCCGCGTACCGTCTTTTTCAAAATATGCACCCGGGAACGGGCTTAGCCCGCGAATATGGCAGCTGAGCTCTTCCGCACTCTTCCGCCAGTCAATCTTGGCTTCTGCCTTGTCGATTTTCTTGGCGTAAGTCACACCTTCGTCGGGTTGCACTTGCGGGTCTGCATCTGCTGTTCCGATAACAGGAAGTGTTTCCAGCAACAAATTTGCGCCAAGCTCCGCCAGATCATCATGAAGGCTACCTGCTGTCGTATCCGCATGAATAGGTGTGCGGGCTTCCGACAAGACATCCCCGGTATCCAGGCCTTCCGCCATTTGCATGATGCCAACACCGGTCTCCCGATCACCTGCCATGATCGCCCGCTGGATCGGCGCCGCACCGCGCCAGCGTGGCAGCAAGGACGCGTGAATGTTAAGGCATCCATATTTTGGGGCATCAAGAATGGCTTTTGGAAGTAATAATCCATAGGCCACAACAATCGCGGCATCCAAATTCAAATTGGTGAAATAAGCCTGCTCTTGCTCGTCTTTTAAAGAAAGCGGGGTGCGGACCTCAATGCCATTTTCTTCTGCCAATTTGTGGACAGGTGTAGGCCGCAATGACTTACCCCGCCCTGCGCGTCTTGGCGGCTGTGAATAGACACAAACGATTTCATGCTCAGAGTTAAGCAGTGCTTGAAGAACTGTGCAGGAGAAATCGGGCGTCCCCATAAACGCCAGCCGAAGACCTGACATCGGATTTAGCTCGCCTGTTTTTTCTGTTTAAGAAGTTTACGAAGGATCATGTTGCGTTTCAGCGCGGAGAGATGATCTACAAACAGAATACCATCCAGATGGTCAATCTCATGCTGAATACAGGTCGCAAGCAGACTATCCGCGTGTAGTTCCTGTTTATTCCCGTCAACATCCAGATAACTTACTTTGATCTCTGCCGGGCGAACCACATCTGCGTAATGGGCAGGCACGGACAAGCAACCTTCCTCATAAACGCTGTCATCGTCAGATACCCAGGTAATTTCAGGATTGATGATGGCAATCGGCTGCGGCTTGTTTCCTTCGTCGTTTTTACCAACGATATCGACAACCAGAACCCGTTTTTGCACGCCAACCTGAATGGCTGCCAGACCAATACCCGGCGCGGCATACATGGTTTCGAACATATCGTCCACCAGCTTGCGAATTTCATCGTTCACCTCAGCGACAGGTTCTGAAATTGTCTTGAGGAAGGGATCCGGGGCTGTGATAATCGGCAAAAGGGCCATGGTCTAAACTAAATCCAACAGTTAAAATGGTTCTTAAATAAAGTCACACAGTAGGTATTACTCCGCGGCTAAAAGGTCAAGATTAATGCGGATAATCCAATATAGGGGCAGGGGTTTCTTTGATGGAATATGTATTGATCGGTCTGGTGGTTATTCTGGCTATCGCGGTTGGTCTGGCGATCTTAAAGATTTCCAAGTCAGAGCAGATGATCCAAAACGCCACTACGAACAGTGAAAACCTGACCCGGCTTACTGAAACCCTCTTAAATCAGCAAGCGCAACTTGAAGGTCAGTTGAAACAAATGTCATCTGATGGTGCGACAGGCCAAAGTGAAATTAACAAGACGCTGGCGGAACGGTTGGATGCCGTCTCCAAACGCCTGGGGGACAGTCTGGCCGAAAACACCGACAAAACCAGTCGCACGCTTGCGGAACGGCTCGATAAAGTCTCTCAGCTATTGGGGGAAAATCTGACCCAATCTACTGAGAAAACAAATAAATCCTTAAGTGACTTGCAAGAAAGACTGGCCGTCATCGACAAAGCGCAGGCGAACCTGACTGACCTGTCCACGCAAGTTGTGGGTTTGCAGGATATTCTTGCCAATAAACAGGCACGCGGCGCTTTTGGCGAAATTCAGCTCAATGACCTCGTTTCCGCCGCGTTGCCACCGTCGGCATATGATTTTCAGGTGACACTTGAAAATGGCCGCCGTGCTGACTGCCTTATTCGCCTTCCAAACCCGCCTGGCCCCATTGTGGTAGACGCCAAATTTCCGCTGGAAAGTTATCACCTACTCCGGAACGCTGAGGATGACAGTGCACTCAACAATGCAAAGCGGGCCTTTATTACGGCCATGACCAAACACATCACTGATATCAGTGAAAAATACATCATCGATGGGGAAACCGCAGAATCGGCGCTACTATTCCTGCCCTCCGAAGCTGTCTACGCGGAACTTCATGCGAACTTCCCCCAGATATTGCAAAAATCATATGAGGCCCGCGTTTGGATCGTCTCCCCGACGACGCTGATGGCAACGCTAAACACTGTTCGCGCGGTTCTTAAAGACAGCCAAATGCGAGAACAGGCCGGAGTTATTCAGAAAGAGGTTGGTGTTCTTTTGAAAGATGTGGATCGGCTTGATAAACGTGTGGACAATCTATCCCGTCACTTTGCGCAAGCGTCCAAGGACATCGCTGATATCGAAACATCCAGCCGAAAAATTGTCAGCCGCGGTGAGAAAATAGAAGACCTGCAGCTCGGCGAAGACACCTCTGACGAGGAATTACTTTCTTCTCCGCCTGATATGCTGAGCGGTTCTAGGTAAGGCTTCGGCGAGATTTAAGCGCCGTCGCGAGGGTGCCATCATCCAGATAATCAAGCTCCCCACCGACCGGGACACCATGGGCTAGATGGCTCACTTTTGCAGGATTTTCCTCCAGTCGATCGGTCAGATAGTGGGCTGTTGTCTGCCCGTCTACCGTGGCATTTAGGGCAATGATCACTTCCTGAACATTGTCCGCCTGGACCCGCTCCAAAAGCTCCTCAACGCGAAGCTCTTCCGGCCCCACACCATCCAATGGGGACAAGGTGCCCCCCAATACATGATACTGACCATTAAAAGCCCCGGCCCGTTCCAGCGCCCAAAGGTCGGACACATCCTCAACCACGCATATGGTGGTTATATCCCGCGATCCGTCAAGGCAGATGGCACAGGGGTCTGAGGTGTCCAGATTTCCACAAACGCTGCAGCTCTTTACATGTTCAGCAGCAGACGACATGGCATTTCCCAAAGGCACCAGCAAGGTTTCCCGGTTTTTAATAAGATGCAGCGCCGCCCGCCTTGCAGACCGCGCACCCAACCCGGGGATTTTTGACATCAACTGAACCAGCTGATCAATTTCGGAATTTGCCATGTATTAAGCCTTAGAATGGCATCTGCATGCCAGGTGGCAGATCCAGGCCACCGGTCATTTCTTTCATCTGTGCTTGTGTATAGGCTTCAACTTTCGCCCGCGCATCAGCATGCGCCGCCTTGATCAGATCCTCCAGCATTTCTGCTTCTTCCGGATCAATGAGCTTTGGATCTACGGTAAGGCCTTTCATATCCCCTTTGCCGTTCAAGGTCACCGTCACCATACCGGCGCCAGCTTCACCCGTCAGCTCATGGGTTTCCAGTTCCTTCTGCATCTCAGCCATCTTGGCCTGCATCTGTTTGGCCTGCTTCATCAGGTTGCCGAGATTTTTCATTTAGCTTTCTCCACTACTCAAATACTTCATCTGCGTCGATGGGCATGTCTGCGCCACCAAATTCCATATCAATATCGGGGGACAAGTCGCGCACTTCAACAACTGTCGCCCCATTAAAGGTATCCTTGATTTTCTGTACCAGCGGGTGACGCTCCGCTGCAGCAAGCATCGCCGCACGGTCCGATTGGCGTTTTTCCGCAACGGTTGGTGCCCCTTCCGCGTCAGCAGACAGTTCAACCTGCCAAGGCTCCCCTGTAATTTCACGAAGGCGACGTCCCAACTTCGCCGCCAGATCAACTGGTGCTCCGGGTGCCGGGCTAAATTCAAGATAGCCTTTGTCAAATTTTACAGGGCGAACGAAATTGATCACCTGCCCCTTCAACATCACATCCGCGCGGTCTTGCAGCAGATCCACCACATCATCCATATTACGAAGGGCATCAGGCACCATGTTTTGGACAGGCTCTTCCACTTGCGGTGCAGGGGTTTCCACAGCCACTTCTTCAGGTAGGGTGTCATTTACAATCTTTAACTGAGCCCTTGGTGCAGATGTGGGTGCTGGTGTGGGGGCTGGATTTGAAACCGCAAGTGCCGCAGCACTGCCGCCCATACGCGCAGCTGGACCTCCATTAGGTACTCCGCCTCCACTAGAAGGAGAAGGCGCCCCTCCGCTCGTTACATTTCCATCCTGAACCTGACGGGCAAGATCACCCGGACTTGGTAAATCACTGGCGTAAGTCAAGCGCACCAACAACATTTCAGCCGCAGCAATTGCACTTGGAGCCCGCCGTGTTTCATCCAAACCTTTCAAAAGCATTTGCCAGGTACGTGCCAAAACCGGCATGGAAAGTTTTCCGGCCATCTCCTGACCACGAGTGACATCCCCGCCGCTCACCGCCACATTGTTCGCTGCTTCCGGCGTAACCTTTAAAGCTGTCATCCAATGTGTTAGTTCCAACAGATCCTGAATGATAACAACTGGGTCTGCGCCGCGGTCATATTGGCCACGTAATATATCGAGCGCCTCAGCAATGTTTCCTTGAAACACCACATCCAGCAAATCCAGCATGCGGGACCGATCCGCAAGACCCAGCATGTCGCGGGCCTGATCCGCATCCACATGCCCATCACCATGGGCTATTGCCTGATCAAGAAGTGACAGGCCATCACGCACGGACCCTTCCGCCGCGCGTGCAATCAGTGCCAATGCCTCTTCTGAGACACTGGCATTTTCTTTTTCTGCGATTTTTCCGAAATAATCCGCGAGCGTTGCTGCATCGACCCTTTTTAGATCGAACCGCTGACAACGCGATAAAACCGTTACAGGAATTTTACGAATTTCTGTCGTCGCAAAGATAAACTTCACATGCTCTGGTGGCTCTTCCAGCGTCTTCAAAAGCGCATTGAACGCGTTTTTCGACAGCATATGCACTTCGTCGATGATATAGATTTTGTACCGTGCATTGATAGGTAAATACCGAACCCCATCAATCAATTCACGGATATCATCCACTCCAGTACGGCTGGCGGCGTCCATCTCAAGAACATCCTGATGGCGATCTTCGGCAATCGCCACGCAGTTTTCACAGACACCACAAGGATGGACCGTCGGACCGCCATTACCGTCCGCCCCGATACAGTTGAGACCACGCGCGATGATTCGCGCCGTCGTTGTTTTGCCGATACCCCTTGTTCCTGTCAAAACAAAGGCGTGCGCCAGGCGGCCAGCCTCCAAGGCATTGGAAAGCGTTCTGACCATGGCTTCATGGCCAATCAGATCGTCAAAGTTGGACGGGCGGTACTTTCGCGCCAGAACACGATAGGCTGTTTTTTGCTCTTCTTCAGACATGTCCGCAGCATAACAGACAGACCAAGTCGATCAAAGATTTATGCGCAGCTTCAAGCTGTGTTTGGAGAGATTTTTTGTGGGGATTTCAAGAAGACTGGCAACGACCCGCACCAAAACTCGTTACGGCTGCTTCCTTCCGGACCTGACCGGGTTGGCGAGGGGCACGCCCATCACCAGCCTTCCACCGCTTATATCTGATATGTTTGTGGGAATAGCAAGCCTTTTTCTGCAATTTTTTTTGACCGAATGCTGCATTTACAACCAGTAGGGAGTTATGCCAAAGTCAAAACCATCATGAATAATCCACTCGTCTTCACCGGTAATAGCTTTGACCGGGCAAGTCACTTGCGTGGTGATGCCAACTGGCTTGCAGAACAACAACAAAAATCCGACAGTCGATGGCTTCCCATGCATCGGCTCAAAGCACTGATCAACCTTGGAGAAGGCGCAGAGATTTGCTGGCGCCCTTACGATGAGGTCAAATCATTCGTTGAGCACAATGCCACAGTTATCTTTTTGGGCATCTTGGAAGGTGTTTCGCATTTCGCCGTAGATGTCTCTGAAATGGAAAACCCGAAAACACTTCCTTATGAAAGATGGGGGAAGTTTATTGATGTCCGTTCCATTTCTGCTCAGCTGAATTCACATGAAGCCGGTGTATTGGCGCAAGCACGTTCAATGATCGCCTGGCATGACAATCACAAGTTTTGTTCAGTTTGCGGCCAACCTTCTAAGGTGCAGGAAGCTGGCTATTCACGAAAATGCAGTAGTGAAGACTGCAACGCCCCTCACTTCCCACGTACGGACCCTGTTGCCATCATGATGGTTGTGAAGGATGACAAATGCCTTCTCGGGTATGGCCCCCACTTCCCAAAAGAGCAATATTCCGCGCTTGCCGGCTTTATTGAACCGGGTGAGACCATTGAACAAGGGGTGCGCCGCGAGATATTTGAGGAAACAGGTGTTCAGGTGGGCGAGGTTACCTACCATTCATCTCAGCCTTGGCCCTATCCATCATCACTGATGATCGGCTGCTTTGCCGAAGCTCTGACAGAAGAAATCACACTTGACCCAAAAGAGCTGGCGGATGCGGGCTGGTTCACAAAATCCGAAGTACAAGACATGCTGGCAAAATCCTTAACCCGGGAAACACCGCGCATGTCACCGCCGCTCGCGATTGCTCACCAACTTGCAAAGGCTTGGGCCGAAAGCGACTAACCAAATCCGCGAATCAACAGGAATCAAGGAAGATTGTTCAAATTGATCAATCTTCCTTTTCTTTTGGAAATTAAAGAACTCAAAAAGCGATTAGATTATTGATTTGTTGCAATGCAGCAATTTTAGAAAAATTTGATTTAGATTTTGCCGCGCCATTTTCTCTGAATCTTCAAATCTCCATCGAAAAATCTTGATTTCAAACGCTGAAGTAAATCACAGAAAAGTAACGAAATGGGCTAATTTTCGGCATTTCACGCCTACTAATTAATCAATCAGCTTATTTCGCGAGCAGAATTTATTTTTTGGAAAAAAAGTCGGCAAAAAAAGAAAAATTGCACTTGCGATATCATTTCGCAGGTGCAATATAGTCCTTGTCAGCACACACACACTGACTGCCCTCAATGAGGGCGTTTCCTCCCTTACTTGGGCTGCGTTGCCGCGCAGCCCTTTTTTTTTGTTCGAAAACTTTATCGGGCAGTACTGGCCAATGTCAATGGGTCTGTGAATTTTAATAGACCACGGAACGGAATGATCAACACTGCGATCATCGCAAGTTTCACACCATAGTCGCCCAGCGCCCATGTCATCCATGGAAGACCTGTGCCTGCGAAAGCGAGGGAGAAGAAAATTACTGTATCCACAGAAGACGCGAAGAAAGAAGAGATAATCGGAGCTTTCCACCAAGAACCACGGCGTAATTTGTCAAACAGAAACACGTCCAGAAGCTGGGCAGTCAAGAAGGCTGAACCGGAGGCGATTGCGATACGCGTATCAGCAAGCCATAGAGACATGATGACCGCAGCCACAAAACCAACGAACACAACAACTTGTGCCTTCTTTGGACCAAGCGCGCGATTTGTAAGGTCAGTTACCAAGAACGCAAACGGATAGCTGAGCGCCCCCCATGTCAGCCAATCATTAATCGGCATTTCCACCAGAATATTGGAAGAGGTCACAACAATCGCCATAGCGACAACACCAAGCAGAAGAAAAACACGCTGCGCTGATGTGGTTTTGGATACGGTTTCCATCAAATACGTCCTACAAATAAAAAAGCGCTCCCAAAGCGCGTAAATTTGGGAGCGCTTATATTCTGATTTTCGCCCGGGATCAAGCGTTAAGCGCTGTATTCCTTGCGATATGGATGCGCAGGGTACACTCCAAGCAGCTTCAATTTAGCTGAAAAGAACTGCAACTCTTCAATCGCGCGGGAAAGATGTGCCTCATCCGGGTGCCCTTCTACATCAATATAGAACTGCGCTGCTTCGAAACTGGCGTCGGTAATGTAACTTTCCAGTTTGGTTACGTTGATCCCGTTTGTGGCAAATCCGCCCAGTGCTTTATAAAGGGCCGCTGGCTGGCTTCTTACCTGGAAAACAAAACTTGTCATGCAAGGGCCGCTTTTCATGCCAGGATCAATGCGATCACGGGAGAGAATCAAAAAGCGTGTTGTGTTACCCAAACGATCTTCCACACGTTCGCGCAAAACATCCAAACCATAAATCTCTCCAGCGAGGCTGGAAGCGATTGAGGCTTGGGTCTTATCCCCCATCTCAGCAATCATTTTGGCAGATCCGGCCGTATCTGCATGAATGATCGGCTCAATACCAAGCTCATGGGTGAAATTGCGGCACTGAGACAAAGCCTGTTCATGGCTGTGCACCGCCTTTACATCTTTAAGGGTGGCGCCTTTGACACCAAGCAACTGATGTTGAACAGACTGGAAATGTTCACCAATTGTATAAAGACCCGATTCAGGCAGTAAATGGTGAATATCCGCAACGCGGCCGCCCAATGAGTTTTCAATGGGGATCATAGCATATTTGGCTTTCTCCTCACGAACGAGCGTGATGGCGTCCAAAAAAGTTTCACACGCCACCGCTTCCATGTTTGGAAACACCGCTTTACAGGACAAATGTCCGTAAGCACCCGGGACACCCTGAAAGGCGATTGAATTTTCTGGTTCTGGCGTGGTCATAATCCGATCCTGGTTTCTTTATCTTTAGGCGTTACTGTATATCGATTACTTGTTGGTCATTTCTAGAGGCCGCTAAATATTTCCCGCATTCTCTCTAGATCCTCGGGAGTATCAACACCAAGCGGCACGGTGTCAACGCATGCTGCACCAATTCGCATCCCAGCCTCTAATGCCCTGAGCTGTTCCAGTTTTTCACGAAGCTCAAGCGGCGACGGTGGTAAGGCGACAAAGGCCTGAAGCGCAGCGCGTTTATAGGCATAAATCCCGATATGATGATAATGAGGCCCCTCCCCCCATGGGGTTTTAAGGCGGCTGAACCACAAGGCAGGACCATATTTCTCCCCTTCTTTCAAACTCACCACAGCCTTTACAGCCGCATCGTCATCCAACTCTGCCGGATCTTTAATTTCTGCAACTAGAGTTGCGATGTCTGCATCAGTTACTTTCAGCGCCTCCGCGGCATCTTTCACGGCCTCCGGATCCAATTGCGGTAAATCACCCTGCAAATTTATGATGACGTCATGCTTTCCATCTGGATCAAATTTCTGAACGGCCTGATACACCCTATCTGATCCTGAAGGCAGGTCTGGATCTGTCATAATCGCCAGCCCACCAGCATTTCGAACGGCATCGGCCACCTCTTCTTCAGATACGGCAACCACAACCGGTCCCACATCTGCTTCCATGGCCCGGCGCCAGACCTGCACAATCATCGGGGCACCATCAATGTCAGCCAATGGTTTTCCTGGTAGTCTTGTGGACGCCATACGGGCTGGGATCACCACAACAGGATTGTTCGTGTTCGGCATGGATTATCTCTTAATCTTTCGTGTCAGACTGTGTCAAAAAGGCAGATATTTTATACGATGACCTATTTAAAAGGAAAAGTTCCTAAATTCCCCTCGCTTTTTTTATTCGTGTTTGGTAGAGCTAGCGCCAGTATTCAAGAGCTGAGGTAAGCTATGAACTCTTTTGAGCTGAACAAAATTGCCGGTGCCGTATTGGCTGGCGCCCTGACTGTTGTAGCTGTCAACGAATTTGCAAATATTGCAATTTCTCCTGAAATGCCTGAAAAAAATGCCTATGCGATTGACACAGGCGCAGAAGAATCAGCAGGCACAGCAGCGGCTGCCACCGAAGAAGGACCATCTCTCGCCGCTTTGATGGCAAGTGCAGATGCTGCTTCTGGTGAAAAGATTTTCAAGAAATGTTCTTCCTGTCACACAGCTGAAGAAGGCGGCGCCAATAAAATCGGCCCGAACCTTTATGCCATCCTGAATAAAGCTAAAGGCTCAGTAGCAGGCTTCTCTTACTCAGGTGCCCTTATTGAAAAAGGTGGTGACTGGACTTACGAAGATCTGGACGCCTTCCTCAAGAAGCCTAAAGACTTCATTGCAGGCACAAAGATGTCCTTTGCTGGCGTGAAGAAACCAGAACAGCGCGCAGACCTGATTGCGTATCTTCGCACACTGGGTACAGCTGACGCACCGCTGCCTACCGAATAAGTCAGGCGTTATCTCCTGTGACGTGTCCTGTAGAATTTATTGACCTCGCCCACCGCCTCGCTGATGCGGCTGGCGAGGTTATTCGTCCATTATTCCGCCAAAAACTTGATATTATCTCCAAAGATGATATGAGCCCTGTGACCATTGCAGATCGCAATGCAGAACTGGCTATGCGCAAAATTATCGAGGCTGAATTTCCAGAACACGGTATTTACGGTGAAGAACACGGGCAGGTCAGAACCGATGCTGACTATGTGTGGGTTCTGGATCCTATTGACGGCACCCATTCTTTTGTCTCAGGACTTCCAACTTTCGCAACTCTAATCGGCCTGACCTATAAAGGCAAACCTGTCATGGGTGTGATGGACCAACCCATCAGCAACGAACGCTGGGTAGGTGCCAATGGCGAAACAACTTTTAACGGTAATGCTGTTCAATGCAACGCAGCCAGCACAGATATGGCAACAGCTTCCCTTTTCTCTTGGGGCATTGAATTGCTGCAAAGTGACCGGGGATCGGACTATGAACGTCTGATGAAGGCCGCAGGGCGTAAACGCTTTGGTTATGACAGTTACGCCTATGGATCCGTTGCCCTCGGTTTCGTTGATATCGTTGCAGATTTCGATATGAAACCATTTGATTACTGCGCCCTTGTTCCTATCGTTGAGAATGCAGGTGGTGTGGTTTCTGATTGGGATGGCAAGCCATTAATGCTGGATACCCCTGGTTATGTATTGGCGTCTGCCAATCAGGATCTACATGACCAAGCCCTTTCACTTTTAAGTGGGAAGTAATCCAAGGCACTCATTTCGCCTTGATGTCGCCGCGTTTTCCCCCCATCTTGTTTAAAACCATATGAAACAAGACACAGGGATGTTATGGGGATCGCAAAATCTGTTGCCGCGGCACTGACCGCAATCTGTATCGTTGTTCCAAACGCACAATCAGCGGATGTCAAAGTAACGAAATCTCATGGCCTTTCGCTCGCAGGCCCTTTGAAATATCCCGCAGATTTCACCCATCTTGAATATGTTAATCCGGATGCTCCCAAAGGTGGGCAAATCAAACTATCTGCACAAGGTGGTTTTGACACCCTGAACCCACACATTGCAAAAGGACAGTCAGCAAGTGGCTTAGGCCTGACCTTTGCCACGTTGTTTTCGCAGCCAGGCGATGAAGGGTCTGCAGAATATGGGTATGCGGCGGAAAGCATCGAGGTGGCTGAAGACCTAAGCTTTGCCATCTTCAACATACGTGAAAATGCCAGCTTTCATGACGGCAGCCCTATCACTGCCGAAGACATCCAGTTCAGTCTGAAAATGGTAAAAGAAAAAGGCCGGCCTCTTTTTCGGTTCTATTATGCGGACGTGGCAAAAGCGATCCCGTTGGGGCCAAAGCGGATAAAATTTGAATTTTCAGGGCCTCCCAACCGAGAACTCCCCCAAATCGTTGGGCAGTTGCTCCCGATCTTGTCCAAAAAGCACTTCGAGAACCGAAACTTTGAAGAGACAACACTTGAGCCCATTTTGGGCTCTGGCCCATATAAAGTGAAAGAATTTGAAGCCAACCGCTTTATTACCTATGAGCGGGTGGAGAATTTCTGGGGGGCAGATATCCCGATCAATAAAGGCCGTTTCAACTTTGACGAAGTCCGGTTTGATTTCTATCGCGATACGTCCATCCTTTTAGAGGCCTTCCGTAAGGGTGAATATGACTACCGTGCTGAAAACAGCGCAAAAAACTGGGCCACCGGATATGACTTCCCAGCACTTAGAAAGGGTCTGGTCGTAAAAGAGGAAATTCCCAGCAACACTCCAGCCGGGCAACAGGTTTACGCCTATAATCTGCGCCGGGATAAATTTAAGGATCCTGCGATCCGCGAGGCCATGATTTACGCCTTCGATTTTGAATGGCTGAATAAAAACATCTTCTATGATCAATACACCCGTACTGACAGTTTCTTTTACAATTCTGTGATGGCCGCAAAAGGGGAACCGACAGGGAAAGAGCTGGAGATTTTGGAAGAATATCGCGGCCGCATCCCTGATCGTGTGTTTGGCCCGGCTTATAAACCTCCCGTGTCAGATGGCAGTGGCCGAGATCGCAAACCACTTCGCGCCGCCAGGAAAATTCTGAAAGACGCAGGCTGGGAAGTGAAAGATAAAAAACTGATTGATCCTGCGACAGGTCAACCGCTGGAAATTGAGTTCCTGCTTTATGATCCAAACAGCCTTCGTATCACGGGGCCCTTTATCAAAAACCTGGAACGCCTTGGTATCACCGCAACAACCCGTGTAGTAGACGCGGCACAATATACGCAGCGTGTTCGCGATTTTGATTTCGACATTATCACCTCTGGGTTTGGCCAGTCTGCAAGCCCTGGTAATGAACAACGCGAGTTTTGGAGCTCTGCGGCCGCCAATCGACAAGGCAGCCGTAATGTGATGGGTATAGAAAACCCGGTTGTGGATGAGCTTATCGAACGCCTTATCGGTGCGCCGGACTATGAAAGCCTGAAACCAATTGTTCGGGCATTGGACCGGGTCCTTACATGGAATTTCTACGCCATCCCGCAATTCACAGCCTCTTTTGATCGTATTGCCTATTGGAACAAGTTTGGCAAAACCGATATCAACCCGAGCCAAGGACCAGACATTCTGTCCTGGTGGGTCGATGTTGAAAAAGAGGCGCGCCTCAAAGAAGGCCTTAAAGCCCTTCCGAAGGAAAAATAACCCGTTTGTCCATGAACCAATTGCTCGGTAAATATTTAAAATCCTTAGCCCTTGGCCTTGCCTCAAGCGCTTTCGTGATGAATTTAGCCGCCGCGGGTGAAGTCATTACGCATGGATTGTCTTCTTTTGGGGATCTAAAATACCCAGCGGATTTTGCGCATTTCGAATACGTCAATCCTGACGCCCCCAAAGGCGGTACGGTGCGTATTCGGAATTTACAAACTTTTGACAGTGTTCATCCATTTATCCTCAAAGGCTATTTTGAAGCCATAAATACCGATACCAATGGTGATGGAGATCTCTTCTTCAATTTTGCCTCTTTAATGACACGTGCCCATGATGAACCTGATGCGGTTTACGGACTTGTTGCAGATCGTGCGGTTGTTGATATGGCGGGTCGGTGGGTGGATTTTTTCCTTCGGGAAGGTCCCGAGTTTCATGACGGAACCCCTATCACCGCAGAAGATATTATCTTCACCTTTGATAAATTTAAGAATGAAAGCAGCCCGAGATATCGGCTCGAATTGCAGGATGTGGAGAGCGCAGAAATTTTAAGCCCGCGTCACATCAGGTATAATTTCAATAAAGGTGCAAACACGCGCGGCTTACCTGCCCGTATTGCACAGCTTCCCATTCTGTCCAAAGCCTCTTTCAAGGATCGGGAATTTAACAAAACAACGTTGGAGCCATTGCTCGGATCAGGCCCCTACAAAATGGTCGATGTGAAACCGGGCAGATCGGTGACATATGAACGTGTAAAGGATCACTGGGCAGAAAACCTACCTGTGCACAAAGGCCGCTTTAACTTCGATAGGATCATTGTGGATTATTACCGTGATCGCACCGTCGCATTGGAAGCTTTCTTTGCCGGGGAGTATGATTTCCGCGAAGAATTTACATCCCGCTCCTGGGCCAAGGATTATGACCCGAAACCAGCAGTAAAATCCGGTGACATCATCCGTGAAACTTTACCCGATGCGCGTCTTACTGGATATCAGGCCTTCTTCTTTAACACGCGGCGGGCGCCCTTTGATGACATTCGGGTTCGAAAAGCACTTGCCCGTCTGTTCGATTATGAATGGACTAACAAAAACCTCTTCTACAACAGCTACAACAGGCTGACATCTTTCTTTGAAAACTCTAACTTGAAAGCAGCCGGCAAACCCTCCGCTGACGAGTTGACATTGCTTGAAAAATGGCGATCTGATGTACCAACCGCAGTTTTTGAAGACGCGTTCATCGCAGAAAAAACCGATGGATCCGGCAAAATCCGCCAGCAAATCCGTCAGTCCTTGAAGGAGCTGAAAGAAGCAGGCTGGACCATTAAAGACAAAAAACTGGTCAATGCCGCCGGGGAGCAAATGAAGGTCGAGTTCCTGCTTTACGACACCGGTTTTACTAGGATCATCAACCCTTTCATCCGCAACCTGGAAAGGGTCGGTATCGAGGCCAAGCAGCGTGTGATTGATGTAGCCAGTTGGCAGAACCGTGTGCAAGAATTTGATTTTGATATCGTTACTCGCCGTTTCGGACAACCCGCGTATCCGGGGCCGGAACTTAAAAACTGGTGGGGATCAAAAGGCGCAGATGTTGTGGGCAGCCTCAATATTGCAGGGGTCAAAAACCCGGCCGTTGACCATATGATCCAGCAAATCATTGACGCCCAAAACAAAACAGAGCTTACCATCGCGGCGAGGGCTCTTGATCGGATTATCATGACATCGCATTATACCATTCCGCAGTGGTACAAAGCGTCTCACTTCGTCGCATACTGGGATAAATTTGGGAAACCGAACAAACCGAAACCAGGCTATAGCCGCGCCATGCTGCATAGTTGGTGGATTGATAAAGATAAAGCCGCGGCGCTCAGCGCCCGCAAAGGGAAATAGGGGTAAATAAGTGCTAGCCTATATCATCCGGCGCATACTTCTAATGATACCGACATTATTTGGCATCATGGTGCTGAATTTCGTGGTTATTCAATTTGCTCCCGGCGGACCGATTGAACAAATCATCGCTGAAATTCAAGGCACCGCTGTTGGTGCCACCGCGCGGATCGGGGGTTCCGCTTCCGGCGATGTGGCGGGAGGCGGCACATCGGCCTCAAGTACCGGATCTGAAAGCACCTACCGCGGGGCACAAGGTTTGGATCCTCAGTTTATCAAGGAGCTAGAGCAACAGTTCGGCTTTGATAAACCGGCCCATGAACGCTTCTTTCTGATGTTGAAGAACTATCTGGTTTTCGATTTTGGCACTAGTTATTTCCGTGATGAAACCGTGGTCAATCTGGTATTGGAAAAAATGCCGGTATCCATATCATTGGGGTTATGGACCACACTTCTTGTCTATGCCATCTCCATCCCACTGGGCATTCGCAAAGCCGTCAAAGATGGTAGCCGCTTTGATTTGTGGACCAGTAGTCTAATCATTATCGGCAACGCCATCCCGAGCTTTATGTTCGCCGTTGCGCTCATTGTCTTTTTTGCCGGCGGGTCTTATTTCGACTGGTTCCCTCTTCGCGGGCTAACGTCCGAAAACTTTGAAGAACTTTCTTTGCTGGGCAAGATCGGCGATTACTTCTGGCATCTGGCCTTGCCTATCACCGCGATGGTCATCGGTGGATTTGCGGCACTGACGCAGCTCACGAAAAATTCGTTTCTTGATCAGATCAGCCAGCAATATGTGCTGACTGCCCGCGCCAAGGGTTTGAGCGAGCGGCGGGTTTTGTACGGACATGTCTTCCGTAATGCGATGCTGATTGTCATCGCCGGCTTCCCAAGTGCCTTCATCGGCATTCTCTTTACAGGATCTCTTCTAATTGAGGTTATTTTCAGCCTTGATGGTCTTGGACTTTTGGGATTTGAAGCCGCCATTAACCGCGACTATCCGGTCATTTTTGCGACGGTGTATGTGTTCGCGCTGCTTGGCCTCGTGATGAACCTTATCGGGGATCTGACCTATACCTTGATCGATCCACGGATCGATTTTGAAGCAAGGGAGGCGTGATCTGATGAAGCTGTCAGCAATTAACCGGCGCCGCCTCGATAATTTTAAGGCCAACCGCCGCGGCTATTGGTCAATGGTGCTGTTCTTAACATTGTTTATTTTGTCGTTATTTGCGGAACTGATCGCCAACGACAAGCCACTACTGATTTCCTATAAGGATGAGTTTTATACACCTTTTCTCGTGAGTTACCCTGAAACAGCCTTTGGCGGCGATTTTGAAACCGAAGCCGATTATCGCGACCCCTTTGTCACCGAATTGATTGAAGAAGAAGGCGGCTGGGTTCTCTGGCCTCTCATCCCTTACAGCTACAACACCATCAATTATGATCTGAAGTCGCCCGCCCCCAGTTCCCCGGACGCTGAGAACTGGCTTGGCACTGACGATCAGGGGCGCGATGTACTTGCGCGCGTTATCTACGGCTATCGCATATCAGTGGCGTTCGGTCTGATCCTCACGATTTTGAGCTCCATCATTGGAGTTATTGCTGGGGCTGTTCAGGGATATTTCGGCGGCACCACCGATCTGATTTTCCAGCGCCTGCTTGAGATTTGGGGTGGGATGCCAAGCCTCTACATTCTGATTATTCTAGCTGCGCTTATCGAGCCATCTTTTGGCATTCTTTTAGGATTACTTCTGCTCTTTAGCTGGCCAAGCCTTGTGGGTGTTGTCCGCGCAGAGTTTTTAAGGTCTCGTAATTTCGATTATGTGCGGGCAGCACGTGCCCTAGGGGTGCGCGATAGCGTGATCATGTTCAAGCATTTATTGCCAAACTCCATGGTGTCTGCCCTTACCTTCCTGCCCTTTATTCTCACGGGTTCCATCGTCAGCTTGACGTCACTGGATTTCTTAGGATTAGGACTACCACCGGGGTCCCCATCCCTCGGGGAACTTCTGGCCCAAGGCAAAGCCAACCTTCAGGCCCCCTGGCTTGGAATTACGGCCTTTATGGTTCTCTCCATTATGCTCACCCTCGCCTTCTTCATGCAGGAAGGGATCCGCGACGCCTTTGATCCAAGGAAGACCTTCAACTGATGACATTGATTAACGTTGATAATCTGGCCATTTCCTTCAAAGTCCAAGGCAAGGACGTAGAAGTGGTGAAGCATGTCTCCTTCTCGATCGAACGCGGAGAGACGTTAGCTTTAGTTGGTGAAAGTGGTTCGGGCAAATCCATTACAGCCCTCAGTATCCTGCAGCTTCTACCTTATCCAATTGCCTCCCACCCAGATGGGTCCATCACCATTGATGGGATGGAAGTCATTGGCAAGCCGCAAAAGGACATGCATTCCGTACGCGGCAACAAGGTTTCTATGATTTTTCAGGAACCGATGACCTCGCTTAATCCGTTGCACAGTATTGAAAAGCAGATCAATGAAACACTGCTGGTGCACAAGGGATATACCAAGACAGAAGCAAAAGCGCGGGTTATTGAGCTATTGGAACTCGTAGGCCTTGATACCAACGAAGAACGCTTAAAAGCCTTTCCACATCAGCTATCGGGCGGGCAGCGTCAACGTGTCATGATCGCCATGGCCTTGGCGAACGAGCCCGACCTGCTGATAGCGGATGAGCCAACCACTGCCCTTGATGTGACCATTCAGGCACAAATTCTGGAGCTTCTTCAAGATCTTCAAAAACGTCTGGGCATGGCTATTCTGCTGATTACCCATGATCTTGGCATCGTGCGTAAAATGGCAAAGAATGTCTGCGTTATGACCAACGGCGGGATTGTAGAAGCCGGACCAACCGAAAAGCTGTTTGAAAATCCGGAACATGAATATACCCACATGCTTTTAGGGGCGGAGCCGAAGGGGCTTCCTTCTCCTAAAGATGAAAGCGCTGCAGAAGTCATGCGCGGGGACAATATCAAGGTCTACTTCCCCATCAAAAAAGGACTTCTGAAACGCACTGTGGACTATGTGCGGGCGGTCGATGATATCAGTGTGTCCGTAAAGGAAGGCCATACTGTTGGTATTGTGGGCGAGAGCGGGTCCGGTAAATCCACATTGGGGCTTGCGCTGCTTAGGCTCCTAAAATCAGAAGGGTCCATTCATTTCGTTGGCGACGAACTTCAAGGACTTGGCTGGAAAGAACTTCGTCCGCTCCGCAAACATATGCAGTTTGTCTTTCAGGACCCATACTCTTCTTTAAGCCCACGTCTATCTGTGGGGCAAATTATTGAAGAAGGTCTTCTTGTTCATGAAGGGAAAGGCGATCCTGCCAAACGACGTCAGCAGATTTCCGATATCCTGGAAGAAGTCGGTATTGATGGGGAGGCGCAGGATCGATACCCCCACGAATTTTCCGGAGGCCAGCGTCAACGTATTTCCATTGCCCGCGCACTTATCCTGAAGCCAAAGTTCATTGTTTTGGATGAACCTACATCCGCGCTTGATATGTCCGTACAGGCACAAATTGTTGAACTGCTTAGGGATCTTCAAGCCAAGTACAATCTGTCTTATCTGTTTATCAGTCATGACCTGAAGGTAGTTCGCGCGCTTGCGGATACTGTCCTTGTGATGAAGGGTGGCAAGGTGGTCGAGCAGGGTCCCGCCGCCAAGATCTTTGACAATCCGGAAACACACTATACAAAGATGTTAATGAAAGCTGCATTCGAGCTTTCAACCCTCGATAACAACTAAAATAACGGAGGCGGCAGTGGCGCTTATTTTCCACAGCAAAATTAAACGGGATGACTGGTGGCGTGAGGTTTTGGGCAAAGTCCTACCCGGAATGGAGGTCCGCTTCTACCCTGAAATCGGGAACCCTGACGATATTGAATATGCCCTCTGTTTTGCAATGCCGCACGGCGTTTTATCACAATTCAAAAACCTGAAGGGTATCTTCTCTTTGGGTGCTGGTGTGGATCATTTCTTTGCCGATCCGGATTTTCCAAAACATCTTCCTTTCGCCCGCGTAGTGGATGATGAACTAACCGCCCGCATGAGCGAATATGTTCTACAGCATGTTCTTAATCACCACCGCTATCAGGCGGATTTTGACCTTCAACAAAAAGACCATGTGTGGAAGGAGCGCTTTCCGCCAGCAGCCAGAAACCGAAAGGTTGGCATTTTGGGTCTCGGTGCTCTCGGCCAGGGAGCGGCGGAGCGACTAAAATATCTGGAATTTGATGTTGCTGGATGGAGCCGTTCACCTAAAGAAATCGAAGGGGTGACCTGCTATCACGGCGCGGACCAACTGGATGAATTTCTTGCCCGAACTGAAATCCTTGTCTGCCTCCTGCCACTTACCGAAGAGACAACGGGCATCATCAACAAGGATCTACTAGCCAAGCTTCCTGAAGGGGCTGCGGTTATCAATCCGGGTCGAGGCCCGCATGTGGTACCCGAAGACTTAATGACGGCCATAGATAGCGGTCATATTTCAAGTGCCACACTGGATGTTTTTATTCAGGAGCCTCTTCCCGAAAATGATCCTCTGTGGGATCACCCAAAAATCCGCATTACACCCCACGTGGCAAGTGTCGCCGCACCGGAGCGTGTCGCCGCCCTCACGGCGGAGAACATTAAACGGATTGAAAATGGGGAAGATCCACTCAATAAGGTGGATCCAGAACGCGGTTATTAAGTTATCCGAGGTGGCTTTTTGCCGCCTCGTTCACCACATCCGAAAACTCACTTAAGTAAACAGAGCCTTTAACGGTTCGGACAATATTAACTGACCTTTTGTCATTTTCGTCCGGTTTACGCTTCAGCAGATCCATTCGGCTGAGGGTATCCAGCGCCCGAACAACAGCGGGTTTTGAAATCTTTAAACTGCTCGCCAACCCACGAACGGTATGAGGAGGGGGATCAAGATAAACGGTGAGCATAATTGCCATTTGGCGCGCCGAAAGATCCGGTCCACTACGCCGAACCAGTTCGCCTAAGGCTTGTTCCCACATCCGTAATGCAGCTTGAGGAGAGGCTTTATCCGTCATAGATAAAGTCTCTCACATCAGCCTTTATTTCGCAAGCGTAACGTTTTTCAGGAATACTTCTCTTTAATCGCTGAATAAAGCGCACGAATGGCAAAGGCTTCACCGCCCACGGGACGCCCTGCGCGATCGCGGTTGTTGTAGGCCATGATGTCAAAATGAACCCAGCTTTTGGATTTCTCAACAAACTCTTTCAGGAACAATCCTGCCGTTATTGCACCTGCAAAGGGACTGTTTCCTGAATTGTTGATATCCGCAACCTTGCTGTCGATCAGGCTACGGTATTCATCCCAAAGCGGTAGACGCCAGACAGGATCTTTCTCCGCTTTCGCGTGCTTTTCTATCAGCGCATACAGTTCATCATCATCAGTGAATGTCGCAGAGATTTCAGCGCCCACTGCCACACGTGCGGCCCCTGTCAAGGTTGCCATATCAATCAGAAGATCTGGTTCTTCCTCATCGGCTGCGGTGATGGCATCCGCCATGACAAGGCGACCTTCCGCATCTGTATTGCCGATTTCAACGGTTTTGCCTGATCGGCTGGTCAGCACATCACCAGGACGGTAAGCGTTTCCAGAAACGGCATTTTCAACTGCCGGAATCAACAGACGAAGACGCACCGGAAGGTTTGCATCCATAATCATATAGGCAAGTGCCAAGGCATTTGCCGCACCGCCCATATCCTTCTTCATTAGCAGCATGGCAGACGACGGTTTTAAATCCAAACCACCTGTATCAAAACAAACCCCTTTGCCAACAATTGTCACTTTTGGGTGGCTGCTATCGCCCCAGACCATATCGATTAGTCTTGGGGCTTCTGCAGAGGCCCGCCCAACCGCGTGGACCATTGGGTAGTGATAAGTAAGAAGATCATTCCCAACCACATTCATCTGGCGGGCTTCAAATTCACCCGCGATTTGCGACACAGCTGCTTCCAGAGACTTCGGCCCCATATCCCCTGCAGGAATATTAATGAGATCACGCGCCAGATTGATCGCGTGAACCTGACGCGCCGCTTCATCCGCGTCAGCCCCTGCCGGTAAGACGAGTTTGGCAAATTCCTTGTCAGAGGATTTGTAGCGATCGAATTGGTAGGTCCCCAAAGACCAGCCGATTGTCACAGCCGTGGCTTCTTCTGCGTCCAGCGCTGCCTCAAGCACATAACTTCCAACCGGAAGGGTTTTTGGAAGGTCTGCCAAAGACCAGATATTCCAGCCGTCTTCGGACAGAATGAAAACAACACTTGCCATCTCTCCCTTTTCATTTGGAAGCGTGATGGTCTTCCCGGCCTTTTCTTCAAAACCTTGCGCAGAAATCCAATTCTGCACCAACTCAGATTGCTCTTCCAGCCAGACAGAAAAAGCTGCTTTTTCAATTACTTGTATAGGGGTTGCGTTGTCATCACCTGACAGAATGATATGTGGAATCAATGTGTGTTCCTCCTTGCTGCGAAGAAGGTATCAAAGGGCTTGTAGGGGAACAAGCACAGATAAAGGAAAACGCATTTATTCTTCGTTTTCCGTATCTCTCTCCTTGTAAAAGCGCAATGCGCCAGTGTGAATGGGAATACCCACACCACGCCTTGAACTTTCATAAGTGATCAGCCGTCCTTTTTCATGACCGCCATCCAGAATTGTCCGGTTACGTGGATGCCACAACGATTTTGCCAATCCATATGCCAGCTCATCGCTCATACTGTCTTTTACAATCCATTGTGTGCTCACTGCTAGTGTTGGCGTGGAGGCAACCCCTTCATATGTATCTTCAGGTATGACGCTTTTGGAGAAGAACTCATACAGATTAATAATGCGGCTTGCCGCTTCACCTTCAATGGGCAGAAGGTCAACAAGGTCTGAATCTGCCAATTCTTCAACGGCACCTACCGGATAACCGGCGATAAAGAAGAAGGCATCCAGCTCCCCTTTGCGAATTAATTTGAGAGATTTATCTGAATTGGCATCAATCGGAATATAATCGTCAGACGTAATCCCATAGGCTTTCAGAATATTGATGGCATTCTGACGGGTTCCTGATCCCGGCAAGTCAATTGAAATACGCTTTCCCTTTAAGTCCGCAATTGATTGTATCCCTGCACCTCTTCGGACAATCAAATGCACATCTTCAGGATAAAGATTTGCAATCACTCTCAATGATTGCCCATCAGTAAATTTCTTTTGAAACTGCCCTGTTCCGTAGAAGGCCGCGAAAATAACATCCGATTGCGCCAGGGCAGATTCAAGGCTGCCATCGAGAACACCAGTGATATTCGCAACACTGCCACGTGTTGTCTGCGCCGCGGCGATCAATCCGGGTACGCCACACGATCCGCCGTCTTCACAGCTTCGGCTGCCCGGTGGACCAGTGATGGTTGACCCGATGAGAGTGCCAATGGGAAAGTAAGTACCTGAAGTTGCTCCGGTGCCAATTCGAAAGAATGTCACGTCTTGTGCAAAAGTCGGCAAAGAGAACCCGATCAGGAAAACAAACGCAGCAAACAAAGAGGCAACCCTTTTCTCCATAAATCTGAAAATGGAGGTACTTTTCACTCTTTGATTATCTGGCGTCATAAATTGCCTCTTTCCTGTAGGCTCTTCCTATACTTGATAT
This sequence comes from Sneathiella sp. P13V-1, assembly GCF_015143595.1. Lineage (NCBI taxonomy): Bacteria > Pseudomonadati > Pseudomonadota > Alphaproteobacteria > Sneathiellales > Sneathiellaceae > Sneathiella > Sneathiella sp. P13V-1. The sequence continues at coordinate 248,504 of NZ_WYEU01000001.1, forward strand.
AGAAAAAAAATGTGCCGAAAAGAAGTCTTCATTTCGAAAACCCGATCTTCCGAACTGGGCGCGTTTTGATTTCCTGGGACAGTCTTGCAATATCAAACCGCATTTCCGCAGACATCCGGACCTGTTCTGACGCTTTGTGAAGGGCAAAAGGGATTTGATACATCAATTCTCTATCCTGATCAGAAAGCTCTGTCGCGCTGCCTCCCACTTTCTCAAGGACTTTGTCCAGCGCCTCTGCCAAAGGCAACAGATGTTCAAGTTCAGTTCCCTTGATCCGGTCGATCAGGTCCTCGGTCATATTTAGCATCTGCAAGACCAGTTTCCGGCGCGTCTCCAAATCTTCAAGCCCTCCCGTCAGAGACATGACTTTTTTGGAAAGTTGCACAAATCTCTCAGTATAAATGGAAACCTTGCGTTCATTTACAGCGCTTATAGCCAGTTTGATGTTACCGGGTGTTGCGTCCAGTTCCGGTCGGTTCTCCACCTTCGCTTTCAAAGAATTGGGGACAATCAGTTGATTGTTACCATCCACAACACGCCCAATACTTCGCCGTTCCGGCCCAACATAATCTTCTGCAACAACAAAGGGTTTTCGGGAACTTACCAATCCCGCGACCCTTTCAGAGATCTGTTGCGTAGACATGGGACGTCCCACCAGATCATCCACTCCCGACGAGATCACCTTCTGCACTTCCTCCGGTGCCGTATTCCATGTTGTCACGATGATGTTCGCGAACGGATTTTCTCCAACTTTGTGAAGACGAATTTTCTCAACGATTTCATTGACGCGACCTTCCGGCCCTTTTGTATCGGCAACAATGAGATCGTACGAGTTTTCTTTGGCCTTTCGCGTGAACTCTTCGAGGGAGCCAACCGCCTCTACTGATCCGAACCCAACGCCAAGCAAAGCCACCCGCGTGTTATGACGCATGGTTGCTTGCGGATCATAAAGTAATACTGACGCTGGCTCGAACCGCTTATCCATATCAAGCGTTCTGGTTTAGGCGTTCGGCAAAACGCGGGTGAGATATTTGAAAACTGTTTCAGGGTCGTCTTTAAACTGAACACCAACCATGCAGTCATTTACCCAGACGGCGTCGCACATGAAGTGTCCCAATTTGGGAATAATAAGATCCAACCCCATGGTTTCAGAAATAGGCTCTTTCAGGACTAGTTTAGCACCATTTGCAGAAATGTCGCGCACCATGCCATGGACTTCACGCACTTCACTTTTCAGCGTCACGTCGTTGAAATAGACCTTGACCTTCGCTTCCCAGACAACTCTGCTCCGGCGGAAATGGCGATTTTCCCGATAACGCGCTTCTGCATCGCCCTTTTCAGAGGATCGCGCCGCGTCCAACTCATCTAGCATTCGTTGTATATCTTTGCCGATTATCATCATTTGCCCTTTCAAGCCCCCCTTCAGCAATGTTGGAGAGCTATTAAACGCCTAATTGGTTAACGTTTTGCGAAGAAATATCACCAATTTGAACAACGACTATCAACCCGCCGATAACTGCTTTCCGTATCAATTTTACTACTTTCCCGCTTCCCAACTCTTCCATGCTCAACAATTATTGGTTGCATATCCTCTATTAGCCTTTTTGTCATAAGGTCGGCTCCACTTGTTGAAACACTCACTTGTACAGGCTGCATGTTATGTGCCCACCTGGTCAGTCGATCACGAAGTATTGCTTCATACTTGCGTTTTACTCGGGCGTAGATACTAATATGCTCCTTTTCATGAGAAAGTACCGCATCAAATTCACACGTCCCTTTCCTGTATTTTCTATCCACAAAAACCTCACTTTTAATGGTATCGAAAGTCATCTTAGCCTTGAGAAGCCAAACGCATTTTACACCGCTTCTCATCTCCAACTCTCTGACTTCAATTCCATATTTAGGCTGTACGAAGACTGAAGCTAATCCTCTCAGTCTAGAAAACAGGTGACTATTAGCAGAACCAGATGTCGCCAGTTCGGTAATCTGGCTTGAGGAAAGGTTGTGATTTAGGGTCGTTGCTACATCCTCGTGATTAAATATCACTTGTGGTTCTATTTTTTGCGCAAGGCATTCGCGGGAAGTCGCATGGCCTTCATGGACATTGCCGAAAGTTACCAAAGACATAACCGCAACAGATAACGCGATAACCGCTCTCAGATTTCCAAATTGTGCAGATAACAAAGGCATGGTGAAACAGCTTTTCATCTTAATCAAACAAAGCGTCAATATCAGCCTGATCCAGCATATCACCTTCAGGCGCATTAATAACCTGTGTTTCTTGGCCAGTAGACTTGCCTTTAGCAGCAGCGGCCGATTTATCAAATGGTAGATGTCCATTGATAATACCGCCCGCTTTGTCAATGAGGGTTCTGATCAGCTCACATTTTGCCAATAAAAAGTCATTCTTGGAACCTGTCAGCAAAGTTTCCTTTTCTGCCAACAAGGATTTCTGAAGAAGCCCCAGTTGTTTGTTCAACATGGAAATCGTTTTGTCAAAAGGCTCGCGGTATTCTGAAGGAGAGACGTCATATGCTTCTACAGCCAACTCGCGATCTGCGATGCCGCTATCTCTGAAGTGGTCGCGGTAATGCTTGGGTTCCCACAAAGCAAATTCGTCCAACATGTCAGGCATGTCCACCAATAACTCTGCCAGCATGAGGGCTTCGTTAAAGTGATTCAGATAGTCTGTCGCAAGAAGGGATTTCTCATTTACATTAGTCCCAATAGCTCGCGCTCGATATGTTTCTAACTGACTGGTAACCTCGGACATCAACTTTTGCCTATACGCACACAACTCTCGCATATAATATTTCCCACAATAAGGAATACTATAATATTCTTAACGAAGTGTGTTTGAAACGCGAAGGCTCTTAACTTCAGGAAAGTGTCTAGTGTTTACCCAATTGAAGAGGATCGTCGCTTTTAAGAGTGAGGCCAGAAAGATTTATAGGACTCTCAACTTGTTTTTCGCTTTCCATCGTCGACAGAGTAATCGCGAGTATGAGAGATAAAAATACAAGTGATGCAGATTGCATCATTCGCGAATAATGATTTTTCACTTCCAGCGCTGCACCCAACTGTCGAAACATAACTCCCCCCAATTTCATTTGAAACGATATGACTTGGCCAAATCGTAACGCGTGTTAAGAGAGAAAAACAAGCGTGTTAATAGTAATATTTAAAACAATCACACTCATAAGTATGCATTTAGTAGGAAAATAGAATGCAACTTACAGGACGTATACCAAATATTGATTTCCCTCAGCGTTTCAATTTACGAGAATTTAATATTTTGTCAGCACTAACCAATGGTTGTATCCATGGAAAAGCGGAAATTACGCGAATCAATGGATCCACCCAAAATCAAGAATTGATCAAAAACCTAGTTTTGCAAGGTATCGTGAAACCGTTTCAGGAGCGAAATCAGTTGTTGGTGATTTCTGGCTCCAAGCCCACCAACGAATACCTGCTCCATTTCATTGATTTTGATGCGCAAACTGTCAAGTTCGGCATGCCCTTGCTCTGTCAAGGTAACTGCGTAAGCGCGTTTATCATTCAAAACGGGCTCGCGAACGATCAAACCGCTCTTCTCCAGCTGGTTAAGAATAGGCACCAATGAAGACCGATCCAGTCCCGCCGCCCAGGCAATCGCCGATTGTGTTCGTCCAGGGTTATTTGAAATGATTTCCATGACGGAATATTGTCCCGTCATCAATTTCACACCGGTTTCTTTCAAAAATGCACCCTGAGCCGCCAAAAACGCTTTACGCATATGGAAGCCTACATTTTTCTCCAAAGAACTCAGATCCATATCAGCGTGTGCTGGCTCATCGATCTTCCCGGACTTAAGTTTTGTACGCACTAAAATTCTCCCACTGGCCCCATGCCCAGTTTCCCCCTGCTTTGTTATTGGCATTGGGATTACTTTTTTTCAAGCATGGAAATGGATTTAGCACAAACTAAAAAGGGGAGGCGTGCTATTTATGATATTATAGCGCGCCTCCCCAGTTCAATTATATCAGCGTAGAGAACAATTAACTTGCTGCTTTCAACTCTCTTCTGCGGGCGTGTAGAATAGGTTCTGTATATCCACTCGGCTGGTTAATACCTTCAAAAACCAAATCCAGGGCCGCTTGGAACGCGATGGATCCCTCAAAATTCTCGGCCATGGCATGATAGTCAGGATCAGAAGCGTTCTGCCCATCGACAACAGCCGCCATACGCTTCATAACTTCCATCACCTGATCTTTAGTGCAGATGCCGTGATGCAACCAGTTTGCGATATGTTGACTGGAAATACGCAAAGTCGCACGATCTTCCATCAAACCCACATCATGGATATCGGGCACTTTGGAACAACCAACACCCTGATCCACCCAACGCACCACATACCCAAGGATACCTTGTGCGTTATTTTCCAGCTCAGCCACAATATCCGCGTCAGACAGATTTTCACCTTTCATAACTGGCGGTGTCAAAATAGCGTTGATATCAGCACGGCCGCGTTTGGAAAGTTCTGCCTGACGGTCCTGAACGCTGACCTGATGATAGTGGATAGCGTGCAATGTCGCTGCAGTTGGGGACGGAACCCAGGCACAGTTGGCCCCCGCTTGAGGATGCCCTACCTTAGCCGCCATCATTTCTTTCATTTCATCTGGCTTTGCCCACATCCCCTTACCGATTTGGGCGTGACCTGGCAGCCCAACCTCCAGGCCAATATCCACATTCCAATCCTCGTAAGATGCAATCCATGGTTCCGCCTTACAATCGTCTTTACGCATGAAAGGGCCAGCTTCCATATTGGTGTGAATTTCATCACCCGTCCGATCAAGGAAGCCTGTATTGATAAAGAAGATGCGCTCAGATACAGCCCGGATACACTCTTTAAGGTTGGCGGTAGTGCGACGCTCCTCGTCCATAACACCAACTTTCAGGGTATTACGCGCCAACCCCAAGCCATCTTCAATGGCAATGAAAAGGTCGTTCGTAAATCCAACCTCTTCCGGACCATGCATCTTCGGCTTCACAATATACACACTGCCCGCGCGGCTGTTCTTCAAGGACCCGTTTCCTTGCAAATCATGCATGGCGCATACGGATGTCATCACCCCATCCATAATACCTTCCGGGATTTCGTTGCCGTCTGCATCAAGAACCGCAGGGGTAGTCATAAGGTGGCCAACATTACGAACCAACAGAAGACTACGGCCATGCAAAACAAGGTCACTGCCGTCACGCGCTGTATAGGTCCGATCTGCTGCCAAAGACCGCGTGATGGTCTTCCCGCCTTTTTCAAGCCGCTCCTGCAGATCCCCTTTCATCAGGCCGAGCCAGTTGCGGTACACAAGTGCCTTGTCTTCTGCATCCACCGCCGCGACGGAATCTTCACAGTCCTGAATGGTAGACAAAGCCGCTTCCATCACCACATCTTTCACACCAGCGGCATGGGCACTTCCAACAGGATGTGACTTATCAATTTGAATTTCCAAATGCAGACCATTGTCCACACATAAAACAGATGAGAGCTCACCTTCACCGTTATACCCCACAAACTGAGAGGCATCTTTCAAACCGGTTTCTGATCCATTGGCAAGCGTTACCACCAAGTCACCGGTAGCAGCCAGCACATAAGAGGTTGCATCCTTATGTGAACCGTTGGCAAGCGGGACCGCCTGATCAAGGACATCCGCGGCATAAGCAACAACCTTTTCACCGCGAACCGGATTATATGAAGAGCCTTTCTCGGCACCACCTTCTTCACTGATAACATCTGTGCCGTACAGGGCATCATAAAGGCTTCCCCAACGGGCATTTGCGGCGTTAAGGGCATATCTTGCGTTCATTACCGGCACAACCAGCTGAGGCCCTGCAACAGACGCGATCTCGGGATCCACATTGGCAGTGGTTACTTTAAAGTCCGGGCCTTCAGGAACCAGATAACCAATTTCGGTCAGGAAGGCTTTATAGGAATCCATATCCACATTTTTGCCGGCATTCTCTTTACACCATGCGTCCATTTTCTCTTGAATGATGTCTCTTTTTGCCAACAGGTCCCGATTGCGCGGGGCGAAGTCCGCGACCATCTTATCCAGCAGGTTCCACACATCTGCGGCCGACACGCTCAGACCGGGTGTCAATTCATTTTCAACAAAGGTGATCAGTTCATCTGCCACCTGAAGGTTTCCAATTTTCTGATAGCTGGACATTAAATTCTCCATTATTCCGCTTTGTGGAAATCATATTGACATATAGAAAAAGAAAGCAAAATATATTTTGGAAATCTTTTCACAATATGGAAACGACATGGCCAGCACCGACAAACAACCTGCCAATCGAAGCGGACAGGTTCAATCCCTGACTCGCGCACTATCCCTTATGAACGCCATTAGTCAGACCCCAAACGGAATCAAACTCACAGATCTGGCAAGAAAGGTCGGGCTGGCCGCCTCAACAGCACACAGACTACTGACCACGCTTCAGGAACAAAGATATGTCCAATATGACAGAGATACAAATTTCTGGCAGATCGGTATTCAGGCCTTCGTTACTGGTAACGGTTTCCTGTCCTCAAGAGATCTTGTAAGCGTGGCACGGCCCATCATGCGGCGTATGATGGAAGAAAGCGGCGAAACCATTAATCTCGCCATCAGTGAAGGGGATGATGTAATTTACATGGCACAAGTAGAAAGCCGTGAAATGATGCGTGTTTATTCAAAGCCCGGCAATCGTGTGCCCCTTCATTGTTCCGGCGTCGGCAAAGCCATTATGAGTGTCATGTCAGATAAAGACATAAACCGTATCATCCATGAAAAAGGCCTCCCTCGCCTCACAGACCGAACACTTACGGATCCCGACGCCCTGATTAAAGAGCTAAAAAACAGCAGGGAAAACGCTTACGCCATTGACGATGAGGAACATGCAATTGGTCTCAGATGTGCCGCATCCGTTATTTATGATGAGTATTCTGAGCCTATGGCCGCCATTTCCATCTCTGGCCCGGCTGCCAGGATTTCAAATGAGAAGCTGGCAAAACTAGGGCAGACAGTTCGCACCTATGCCGCTGAAATAACCTCGGCTCTTGGCGGAGTGATACCTGCCTCCATAGATGCAGGATAAAGGGTTACCCGTTCAGGCGGAAAATACATTTTAGCCTCAGAGCCCACATCAAGTTCGCTTTCCAGCTTAAACTCTGCCCCGTGCAATTCGGCTAGGGATGCAACGATGGAAAGGCCCAGCCCCGTACCTTCCGTCTTGTTATCAATACGGCTTCGCGCTTGCGCAAACGGCTCCAACACCCGCTGAAGATCACCTTCTGCAATGCCGATACCAGTGTCGCGAACGGTTAAGCTCAGCCCGCCGATCTGATCAACGATCATGCTGACAACCACCTCGCCGCCGACCTTGTTATATTTCACCCCATTGGAGACAAGATTGACCATCATTTGTTTCATGGCTCGCTCATCCCCCAAAATACTGAAGTCCTGCCCAGCCTGCTCAATCCGCAATGTGACATCTTTTTGATCCGCAAGCGGTTGGCACATTTTTAAGGTGGATTTCAATATCCCCCTCACATCAACCTCAACCAGATCAAGCGTATAACGTCCCGCCTCAATCTTTGACATATCCAGGATATCATTGATCAAAGCCAACAAATGGCGGCCACTATCCAAAATATCATTAGTGTATTCCAGATATCGCGGTGGACTAATAGGACCGTATGCTTCGGTAGAGATCAATTCTGCAAATCCAATGATCGCGTTCATTGGGGTGCGAAGTTCGTGGCTCATGCTGGCAAGAAACTGGGATTTTACTGTATTTGCATGTCGCGCCTGTGCTGACGCCGCCTCTAGCTTTGCATTTCTATATCTGGATTGATCCACACTTTTACGAAGAAGCGCAATCGCGGTGCCCATTCCAAGGTAGGTTCCGCCTTGAGTAATAATAAATCCGGTGGAGAGAGCATGTGAATACTGCTCTGCAATTTGTTGTTCCACATGATCAACATCTGCCGTGACATCAACGATCAGCGGATGGATATCCATCAACTCGCTTACCGGGCGTTTGGCGTACACAGCATGCCCATACTGCGCCGCCATCTTAATGATCAGATCATCCCTTCCGATAACCCCAACGGGTAGGCCATCATTCAGGACAGCAAACCCGGGCACGCTCGGAAGGGCGCGAAATTTTTCCGCCACATCATTGCAGATTTCGGTGTGTTGAACAGCGGGTACCGCGTCCAAGATATCCAGCATCCGAGTACTATCCATACCCCCTCACAAAACTCTTACAAATCTCAAGCCCCTGAGTTAAGGATCTAAGGCTAAAAATCTTAACAAGTCGTCACCCCAATATGACAGTTTTGTGAAACCTCAATAAAACCTATGCGAGATCGTTGGCTGGAATATAGTATTGTGCCTGATGTGTTTCCCTATCCCGTTCCATCACCAAATTACCCGCAACGTAGGTTGCGCGCACAAGCGCATCCGGCGCCAATGTCATCGTGGCAAATAATTGATCATGAACACTTTCTGCCGCTTCCATGCGGTATTTAAGAAGTGACGTCGCCTGCAAATCCAGAATAGCCAAATCTGCTTCCATACCGATATCAAGGCTTCCAATTTGATTTTCAAGGTAAAGCGCTTTCGCTGCACCTCTGGTTGCAACATAGAGCGCTTCAAATGCGCTCAGACTTTGGCCTCGCAACTGGGCAATTTTATAGGCCTCCCCCATCGTTCTGAACTGGGAAAAACTTGTCCCCGCCCCAAGGTCCGTTGCTAGTCCCACCCGAACCGGATTGGGCCTTTTCATAGCTCCCTGAAGATCAAACAATCCGCTTCCCAAGAACAAATTCGATGTCGGACAGTGCGCGATGGAAGCCCCTACTTCACTCAAGCGATCGAGTTCACGCTCTTCTAAATGAACGCCATGGCCAAAAACCGCCTTGGCCCCTACTTGTCCAAACCTGTCATACACATCGAGATAATTCTTCGCATTTGGGTAAAGCTCTTTCACCCATTTAATTTCGTCCAGATTTTCTGAAATATGGGTCTGCAAATAGGTCCCAGGAAATTCTTTCCACAAGGCACCTGTAGCCTCCATCTGCTCATCCGTACTGGTAGGCGCAAATCTTGGCGTCAGGCTATAGAGAAGACGCCCTTTCCCATGCCAGTTTTCAATAAGCTCCTTGGATTGATCATACCCGGTTTTTGCCGTATCACACAAAGCATCCGGGGCATTTCGGTCCATTAGAACCTTACCTGCAATATTGCGCAGCCCGTATTCTTCAGACGCTTTGAAGAAAGCATTGACCGATGCAGGCTCAACCGTACAAAAGACAGACGCCGTTGTAGTTCCCGCGCCTAGCATTTCACGCATAAAAAGACGGGCCGTTCCCAAGGCATAGTCAGGGTCTTTATATTTTTGCTCGGCCACAAAGGTGTATTTATTCAGCCAGTCGATTAACTGCTCGCCATAGGCACCAATGATCTCTGTTTGAGGATAATGGACATGGCAATCAATAAAGCCAGGCATAATGAGGCAATCTTTATAGTGATTGACCACTGTTCCCCGCTCAAGTTTTGGAAGAATGTCTGATGCGCTTCCTAACGCGGTTATCACGCCACTTTCCATCACGATAACACCATCCGCTTCGTGATAAACACACTCTTCCAAAGGCACCTCAAAAGGATCAGCCCGAAACGACAATAACGCCCCTCTAACAGCTTGTTGCATCCTCTACCCTTACACTCTCCATAACGCGGCCCAACTAACGATAATAGCCCAAACATTTGCCAAGTTGAGTCATTTTTTCAGATAAGATTTACAGCCACGCTTCCGACCCGTTAAACTCACCGAAAACCAATAACAATAATAACGAGGCGAATATGCAGTTTCAGACACCCGGGCTTCAGGACATTGTGGACGATTTTGTCTCTTCCTTTTTGAAAGATAAACGCCACGAATGGGAAAGTACTAAAACGCAACATATGGAGCTATTCCAAGAAGCCTCAAAATTTGGATTATTGGGTCTTGAAACTGATCCTGCCCATGGCGGTTTGGGCGCACCATTTTCCGATAAAGTCAAACTTGCTGAACTGATGGCACAAACCTCTTTTGCCGCCGCTTTCTCCATTATTAACAGTCAAAATGTTGCGGCCCGCTTGCGAGAAAGCACCGCCCAGCGCCATCATCAGATGGCAGACGAAATCATGGCAGGTGATCGTGTGGGTTGCACCGCACTTACGGAACCCACGGCCGGAAGTGATTTTGCGGCCATTCAAACGTCAGCCAAGAAAATCGATGGGGTCTGGGAAATTTCAGGGAACAAAGCCTGGATCACAAACGCAACTAACGCTGAAACAATTATCCTTTATGCCCAGACAGATCCTACAAAAGGTTGGAAAGGCATTGCGTCTTTTCTGATAGACGGCCGGAAAGCTGGCTTTGAAAGAGGAGAGAGCTATTCTCTGATCGGCGGACATATTATTGGCGCAGGGGAGTTTTCATTAAGCAGCTATGTTGCTTCAGAAGAAGATATGCTTGCCCCGCCAGGTGAAGCGTTCAAAGTAGCGATGACATCTATAAATGGGGCGCGAACTTATGTAGCAGCTATGTGCGTCGGCATGATGAAAAATGCTTTGGAACTTGCCACGGCTTACGGGAAAGAAAGAAATGCCTTTGGCAAACCCCTCCTCACTCATCAGGGGATGGGATGGTCCTTATCAGACATCTATACAAATATCGCAGCACTTGAAGGATTGGTGGAAAAATCCGCAGCACTGATTGACGGGAAACAGGATGCCGTCTTGGCTGCTGCACTTGCCAAGAAAATGGCGGGTGACATAACGATACCAGCCATCTCCGCTTGCATCCAAGCCATGGGGGCTAATGGTCTTCGATCCGAACATTTCTTAGGCGAACATTTAGCGTGCGCAAAAATTGCCGCCTATACCGATGGCTCTACCGAAATGATGAAGGAGCGGATTTCTGCATATCTTTGAATCAAATGCAGACAAGACCTGGCAGTCGTGTTAATTAGTAAGCTAGCTAATAAATAAGAAAAACGAGCGACAAAATGGAACTGGCACTTAAACCCGAAGACGAAGCCTTCCGTCAGGAAGTCCGTGACTTCATTTCAGAAAACTTATCTGAAGAACTCCGCGCCAATACGGCAATTCAAGCATCCATTCGGACAGATCCCGACACGGCCGGCCGTTGGGCCCGTATACTGGGTCAAAAAGGCTGGCTTGCATACAACTGGCCCAAATCCATGGGCGGTCCAGGTTGGAACGTCCTGCAGCGATATATTTTTGAATCCGAATGCGCCACCGCAGGAGCCCCTGCAATTAATTCCATGGGCTATCGCATGATCGGTCCGCTTATTGATAAATTTGGCACTCAGGAACAAAAAGATTTCTACCTGCCGCGGATTGCTCTACATGAAGACAGCTGGTGTCAGGGATATTCTGAACCTGGTGCAGGGTCAGACCTTGCTGCCCTTCAGACCAAGGCGGAAAGTGATGGCGATGATTATATTATCAACGGCACTAAGATCTGGACGACAGGTGCCCATTACGCGAACAGATGCTTCTGCTTGGTAAGAACTTCGAACGAGGGAAAAAAGCAGGAGGGCATTTCCTTCGTTTTAATGGATATGGACACACCGGGCATTACAGTTCAGCCCATCATGATGCTGTCCGGGGATCATGAACTCAATCAGGTCTTCTTCGACAACGTTCGTATTCCGAAAACCAACAGGATCGGAGAAGAAAACCAGGGCTGGACCGTAGCAAAATACCTTCTGGAATTTGAGCGTGGCGGCATATCCTATACGCCGGGCCTCAACGCCAACCTCGCCTCCATTCGAAAAATTGCGGCGGAAGAGCGCAGCAATGATGGCGGTAGATTAATCGATGATTCAGGTTTCGCTGGACGCCTTGCCAAACTCGAAGTGGAGGTGATGTCCGCTGAATATACCGAGAAAAAACAGATGGCCGCATTGGCAAAGGGGCATAACCCCGGTGCAAAGTCATCTATTACAAAACTTCTGGGTTCGGAGATTGGCCAGCGGGTTGCGGAATTAAAAATGGAAGCCATTTCCTATTATGCGCTCCCCTTCCTTCCTGAAAGTCGCATCCCCGGCAACAACGTTGAATATCCGGGCCCAGAATACGCAAGAACAGTCACCGCTAGCTATCTGAACGGACGCGCCTCAACCATTTACGCCGGCTCCAGTGAAGTTCAGAGAACTATCCTTTCAAAACAAGTACTTGGACTTTAATTCAGCTAACACTCTCCCTCTCAGGTCTCGCACTCTGAGAGGGATTACCATTCGGGAAATCGCCACCGCGCTTCATAATTGATTTACCATTTCGGCATATACCGAAAGTTAGAAGTGCAACTTTTAATTCGGGCGATCCCATAATGAACTCAATTCGTCAACGGCTCCTTGTATTCATCGTCAGTATTTTGCTGCTCAGCAATCTATCCTTGGTGTTTACGACAAACTCAATCTCCACAGATAATGCTCAGAAAAGTGTTGATGAACTTCTGAAAACAGACGCTGCTAAAGAATCTGCGGCTATTCAGAAAATTGTAAATGAAGCATACAACACGGCCAAAGCTCTGGGTGCGACCGTTGAAAGTATGATGAAAGCCGGCATTGCCACACGTGAAGGCATTGCACAGGTTGCAATCCGGGTTGTGGAAGAAAACCCGACTTTGATTGGGTCCACCGTCGCATTTGAACCAAATGGATTGGATGGCAAAGACGCAGATCACAAGGATGGTATCTATACAGATGCTGCGGGTCGCTACGTCCCCTACTTCTTCCGTCAAGGTGACGGCAAAGTAGGTGTTGAAAAGCTGGTCATGACAAAAGAAGCTGGAATTGACGGCTGGTACACCGCCCCTCTGGAAGCGAATAAATCAATTCTCACAGAGCCTTACATTTACCCAATTGAAGGGGTTGATGTCTTGATGACGACGATTTCCGTTCCTATTCGCGATGCTTCCGGAAAGGCTGTCGGTATAGTGACTTCAGATATTGCCATGACGGACCTGCAAGCCACAATGGCAGCAGTTAAACCATTGGGCGCAGGCCACATCAAACTGACCTCCCCGGGAGGCCTATATGTCTATACACCTGAAACAGATAAGTTAGGGAAACAGACTGAGTCTGAAGCAATGATGGCAGCCCTCGGTGAAGTCGCAAAAGGGAATAGCAGCGATTATGAAGGTTCCGCCGCAGATGGTACAGCAGACGCACTGGTAAAGGTCGTCCCTGTTCCTTTCAACGGTGTAGAGTCCCAATGGGCACTTGTTTACGTTACCCCAAATGAAGCGATCTTTGCATCCGCAAACGAAATCAGAAACATTTCTCTGATGGTTGCAGCAGGCGTGATCTTGGTCGGTATTCTTATCGTCTGGTTTATTGCGAACGGTATTTCTTCACCGATTACTCGTATGACAGAAGCCATGGGTGTTATTGCAGGCGGCAATTTTGACGCTGATGTACCTGAACAAGATCGCAAAGATGAAATCGGTAAGATGGCAGCCGCCGTTGAAACCTTCCGTCAAAATGGTATGGAAAACGCCCGACTTCAGCGCGAAGCGGAAGAAACACGCGTTGCAAGACAAGCTGCGAAAGAGCAACGTGAAAAAGAAGCGCGTGAAGCCGAAATCAAACTAGCTGAGGAGCGCCGTGAGGCAGAGGAGAATTCAAACCGTGAACGCGCTGAGGCTCTCAACAATATGGCTAATTCATTTGAGCATGAAGTTGGTTCCGTCATTGATCAACTATCAGGTTCAGCGACAGAGATGCGAAACTCAGCAGAGTTGATGACACAAACAGTTGACCGTGCGTCTGAGCAATCAAGTGTCGTCAGTACCGCCTCTGAAGAAGCGACCATGAGCGTAAATTCCGTGTCTGCTGCAACTGAGGAACTCTCAAGCTCCATTCAGGAAATCAGTCGACAAGTCAATACATCTGCAACGATTACAAGTCGTGCAGTAGATGAGGCGAACAACACAAACCAGACAATGAACAGCCTTGCAGAATCTGCTCAGCGCATTGGTGAAGTTGTCGGAATGATCAATGATATTGCGGAACAGACAAATCTCCTTGCCCTCAATGCAACAATTGAGGCAGCACGTGCCGGTGAAGCAGGTAAAGGTTTTGCTGTTGTAGCGTCAGAGGTTAAGAACCTCGCCTCTCAAACGGCGCGTGCCACAGAAGAAATCACTGAACAAATCTCCGGAATGCAAGGCGCAACCGGTGATGCCGTATCTGCCATTGAAAATATCGTGAAAACCATTTCTGAGATCAGTGATGTTACTGGCAGTATCGCAGCCGCTGTTGAAGAACAGGGTGCCGCAACCAGTGAAATTGCACGCAATGCTCAAACAGCAGCAAGTGGTACAACCGAGGTGAACAACACCATTGGATCCGTTAGCCAAGCCGCAAGTGAAGCGGGTACTGCCGCAAGTACTGTTTTGCACACAGCGACAAATCTGGAAGGTTATTCTCGTGACCTCAGGGAAAAAGTACAACATTTCCTGGCAAGTGTTCGAAGCTAGTCTTCTGCCAATCTGGAAAAGGCCGCGCTTACCACGCGGCCTTTTTTTGTGTCTACATTTTGTGAGGTTTGCTTACGATGCCGTTTGCAACCTGCGTTTCCCGTATAAAAGCAATGATCTCCGCTATCTGCTGATCTGTTACCTGGGTCTGAGGCGGCATGTTGCCAAATGGCCAATGATGGGCTCGCACACCTTGTTTAACAGCACGGTAAAACGATCCGTCTCCATGATGGCCCGGATTGTAAATATCGTGAATAAGCGGCGGCCCTTGCTTGGTCCCTCCCGCTGATGCGCCATGGCAAGCCGCGCAATTTTCTTTAAATGCTTCATGACCGCCTGACGCCATATTGCTCAGCGCCGGAACGTTCACCGCAATCATTTCCGCGGGTTCACCTCCTTTGATGATGATCTCAATAAAGAAATACACACCAGCAAGCCCTGCAATAATACCCAGCAGGACCATTCCTTTTTTTACATTCATAAAAATACTCGTTTCAGATTGTTTCAATTTGGTTGGTTAAAGAACAATCACACGATCTTGGGAGGAGGTATGAGTATTGGTATGACGGCTGAAACCGCCTGATCTTTCCGAAACTGCGGCTTTGCAGTAACAACGTATGACAAATTGGCTTCGGTACGTACTTGACGTGCCAAATCAGTGCAGGATGTCTGCATACTACATCCCCCTTCATCTGTCATGCAGGTCGCCCCACACACATCCATTTGCATATCAGAAGCCATCTCAGCCATGGCAGCTGATGAACCGCAATGAGCCTCACCTGCCAAGCCAAGCCCAACCGCAATAAATGAGCTGACTATTAAGGCCACAAATAAATATGTCAGAGTCCGTTGCCACATTCGGGGATATTAGCTTACTTTTTTTGCAAGAAGAAGTGTGGAGCCATCACATTCCGGATCCTCGGGCATAAAATCAACGATATCAATTCCATATTTTGCGAGCTCTTGGCGATATCCGTTTGGGGAGAGGCTGGAATGATAAACGGGCTCTCCTCCGACCATACCGTCAACCTCACCTTCTTCTGGACCAACGGTGAGAAGAAGGGCGCCTCCCAATTTCAAATGATCTGCAAAATGTTTTATCGTTGCCTTCTGATCTTCCTGTGTGAGGTGGAAAAAACTATGCCACGCGATAATGCCATCGAACTGTTGTCCCATAGACAGTTTCCGCATGTCCATCTCAATCCAGTTATTATTCGGAAACCTTTCTCTGGCCAATTTCAGCATGGAGGTTGAAAAATCAACACCCGTAAGAGCAAACCCTTGTTCGATAAAATAGGCGGCAATTGGATCAGCCGCCCCGCACCCCACATCAAGAATAGCGCCGCCTGACGGCAACAGCTCCTGAAAACGCGACAACCACTTTCTCTCTTGAAGCCTTTTAGGGCGCTCTGCATCAAAGCGAGGACCTAAGCGCTCGTAGACATCCTGTGTCGTTTTTTCAATGTCTCGAAGGTTCATTCCTCAAAAACCTTATTGGCAAACTCTTCAAAAGCTGCGGCATACAACTCATACGTCTTTTCCGGCTCTTCAGAAATGGCGATCCGCTCCGCATAGAAATCTACAGCACCTGACAGGAAATCAGTTAACAGCATCGCTCTTTCAGCATTCGGTGTAAATGCATGTATGCCGTCATAAAGCTCTTTATAAGCAGTTTCAGCATCTCTGGATCTGCAATACTCCATCCCTAGAACATTTGGCGCATCCATCAGAATGATGCGAGCGAAAGCGGGATCAGTAAAAAACCTTAAATACTCAAGGCACCCCTTCACCAGTTCCTTGGGCGGATTTATTCCCTCATATGGATACCCACCGACACGATCGGAAATGACCACGCACTGCTGATCATAAACCGCCTGAAAAAGCGACTTTTTGTCCGGAAAATGATGATAGAGCGACCCCCGGCTGCTGTTTGCAGCCTTGATAATCATGGTTGTGGAAGTCTCCGCAAAGCCATGCTCGGCAAAACAGGTTGTTGCAACAGACAATAGATGTGCCCGCGTACGTTCCCAGTTTTCCTTATTTTTCCCCGTTGGTTTTGGCATATGAGAAATATATTGACTTACAGACAATCTGTCTATAAATAAATTTTTATAGACACCCTGCCTGTAAAATGAATGGAGATTATCTGATGAAACTGAACAGCTATTATCCAGTACTATGTGTTGAAGATGTTTTCGAAGGCGCCGCTTTTTCAAAACCTATTTTGGCTTCAAGACAATCTTTGAAAGCGATTGGTACATTCACCTACAGATGGAAGGTAATGAGAATGTTAATCTTGCCTTTGTCTCTGCAACCCATGAAACTGTGCCGGAGGCATATCGTAAAACCACCGAAGGGGTTCTGCTGAATTTTGAATTTGAAGAAGTGGATGATTTGTACGAACGGCTTCAATCCGCCAACCTCAATATCCCTCTTAAACTTCGGGATGAGCCATGGGGTCAACGCCACTTTATCGTCACCGACCCATGCGGCGCGATGGTGGATGTGATCAAGCTGATCGAACCTTCTAAGGAATATCAGGAACAATATGTTGCTTAAATCGTCTTACTGCTTCGCCCTTATGTGGGCGAAGCAGTCGATCCTTTATGCGCCAGTAAACTGTTGCTCCAACTCTCTTGGGCTACGCTTCCAAAGCAAGCCAACTTCCTGTCCATGTCCCGGGTAAATATCAAGAACGCCCTGCGACATCTGATCAAGGATCTCCTTTGCAATCAACGTTGGATCATCCTTCTCCTCTCCGGTCACGGCCGCCAACATGTCCGTATCCATTCCCCCCGGAAATGCCGCGTGAACGGCAATACCTTCCTTAAACAAGGTCCCGCGGATGGCTTGCGTTGCTGAAAAAGCCGCAGCTTTGGAAGTGGCATACCCCCCAATTCCCGCTTTGCTAGCCAAGGAAACAATGGAAAGTATATTTAACACCCTGGCGTCTTTCGACAATTTCAAGTGGGGTGTGAATTGGCGAATCACTTCCAAGGTTCCATAAAAATTAACCTCCATGTCTTCCCGAATATCCCTCACCGGCATATCCAGAACATTTCCAAAATGAAGAAGTCCGGCGTTATTAATAACAATAGACGCAGATTTCGCCGCTTCCACCGCCTTATGAATGGAAGCCGGATCACTTAACTCCATTTCAATCGGGACAACTCGATCTGGGGCTTGAGCAACCAGATACCCCAGATCTTCAGACTTTCGCGCTGTCACAAATATTCTGTCAGCACCACGTTCGATAACCTCTTTTGCAAACGCCGCCCCAAGGCCACGTGATGCCCCGGAAATGAAAACACTTTTTGAATTGAACATCGCATCCATGATTTACCTCTCTTTCTAAAGGGAGGTTCACATTTACCTAATGCACATTTCTCAATAAATAGGTACAAATGCACTTATATCATGCGTAATATGCACGAATGGAAACTGACTTACTTCGCATATTTCTTTCTGTCGCGAATAAGGGAAGTTTCGCGGCTGTTGCTAAAGAGCGAAACGTTGACCCTTCTTCCATTTCCCGTGCCATAGCCACCCTTGAAAGCCAATTGGACGCTCGCCTTTTCCAGCGCACAACCCGAAGCTTAACCTTAACCGAAGCAGGCCATTTATTCTTGGCGCGCGCCAAGCCCATCTGCGATGAACTGGAAATTGCACGAGACGAACTTGCTTCTTTTCAAAAAAAGGTCAGTGGAAAGCTGAGGATTTCCACCTCAGTTGCCTTTGGGCAAACCTGTCTCCTGCCGCACTTACCCATATTTAGGGACCTATACCCTGATTTGCAGATTGACCTGAAATTAAGTGATCAAAATCTGGATCTCATTTCCAACGAAATTGATCTGGCAATCCGCCTTAACCCTCTCTCTGACAATCGTTTTATTCGTAGCCGGCTTAAACACACCAGATACCGGGTCGTTGCGGCGCCAAATTACTTATCTAAAAATCCACCCCTCTCAACACCAGCCGACCTTGAACAGCATGAATGCCTGTTATTTGACTTACCTCAGTATCAGGATTTCTGGAATTTCAAGGATGGGCAAGGAAAATTGTCGCAAATTCCCATCAGCGGCAACCTGACCATGAGCAATGCGCTTGCGATCAAAGAATGCGCTCTTCGCGGATTAGGGATCGCACTTCTCGCCGACTGGATGGTGGAGAAGGACATCCAAGATGGAAAGCTGGTTGACCTGTTCCCAAACCATGAAGTTTCTGCGGAAGAATTTGATACCGGTATCTGGATCATATACCCAGACCGGGCCTTTCTTCCCTCAAAGACCCGGGTGATGATTGATTTCCTGAAAGATAACCTCAAGTGAGCGGTGCATGACCTTCAATGGTTCGGAAGGTGAGGTTTATACGCGGGGTAAAGACACGTTTTGTGGTCGGAAGGCTGTGCAACCAGTGACTTTGCGTCTCCCCTTTCATGATAAGAAGGCTGCCATGCTCCAATATCTGCGCGGCGGTTTCCTTCGTTTTCTTGTGTTTAAAAGAAAACTTCCGCTCCGCCCCGAAACTCAAAGACGCGATTGCCCCATTTCGTTTAAGTTCTCGCTCGGCATCACTATGCCAGGCCATGCCTTCTGATCCATCATGATATAAATTCAAAAGACAGGAATTAAACAACTCCTGACTTTCCCGCTCGGCAATGGCTTTTAGCTTCAATAGCTCATCCGTCCAGGGAAGCGCTGATTTCGTTGTCCCGGAATAGGTGTAAGAAAAAGGCTCCGACCCGTACCAGGCTACTTTTCGTTTTGTGGTGATTTTCTTGCCAAAAATAACGGCTTGATCATGTTGCCAACTAATCCCGGTGAGAAGTTGATCATAAAAACGATCCGCATCCGTCAATGACATAACGGATCCATGATAATGGACCACACCATCCTTCGGCAGAAGGTTACGGGGTCCTTCTTCTACCTGTTCAAAGAGATCCATTGCCGATACGCCTTTTTCATACAATGACCGCAGGGCCGGAACCCACTCGATTGGGCCTCTTCCTTGCTCTTAAAAAACACCCGATTTTCCCGTTTCATCTTTTTGCCAGACCAGCAATCAAGACGACCATAAATCTTCAATTTGCGATGCCCGCCCCACTGAATGTCTCCAGCTTTGATATACGCCTTAAACGCCGCATCCTGAATTTCAAGATGTCGCATCATGGAAGATAATCCCTAGAGTATACCGGTTTCCGCTTTTGACTTCACTGACCCCATGACGGATTTTAGCTCGGTAGTACCCACGCGTGCCCAGAACTGGACGGAAATTGGTTGTGAAGATGATCATGTCACCGCGCCGTGGCGCTAGCACCATTGCTTTTGATTGCGCCCGTGGCACCTGCTCGGTCAATACAAACTCACCGCCTGTATAGTCCTCACCCGGTTCGTTCAAAAAGCAAGCCGCCTGAATGGGGAAATACACCTCCCCATACAAATCCTGATGCAATGTGTTGTAGCCACCTTGCCCATATTTCAGGATAAGCGGCGTTGGTTTCGATTGTCCCGCCCTCTGACACTGCTCACTCAACGAAAGCAGGTCTTTTGGAAACTGATCAGAAATTCCAAGCCATTTCATCCAGGAATTGGCGACAGGCACCAGATTTGGATAAAGTCCTTCCCTCAGTTCCTGTACCAAATCCGGCAAAGGGTAATTCCAATATTTGTAGGATCCTTTGCCAAAGCGATGCCGTTCCATAACAACGGTCTTTCGATACCCCTCCTCCTGATCAAAGCCTTCAATCAAAGCCCCGCATTCATTGGGGGACAGAAACTCAGGAACAAGCGCATAACCTTTGTTGTTGAGGTCATCGGCAACAGTTTGCCAATCCAGTACCGCTATTCTATCCTTCAACTCAGACATGGGCAGCCTCCCACCCGAGGATGGCAGATTTTTTATCTTCACCCCATCGGTATCCGCCCAAATGACCCGATTTTTGGATCACACGATGGCACGGGATAAGATACGCAACCGGGTTATTTCCAATGGCAGTCCCAACTGCGCGGAAGGACTTTGGATTCCCGATTTTAGTCGCAATATCCCCATAAGTGGACACGGCCCCTTCCGGAATTTTAAGCAGGCTTTCCCAAACTTTAATCTGAAATGGCGTCCCTGAAAGATGCAACTTGATCTGATCAAGACGCTTCCAATCATCCTGGAAAATAAACAAAGCATCTTGTTGCAACTTGTCTGTAATCTGACGGAACGGAGCGTTTGGGAAACGTGCCCGAAGCCCTTCAAAGGCAAGGTCCTCATCTTCTTCAAACTGCATGTGACACACCCCTTTGGGGGTTGAGGCTACAATCAGCTTTCCAAATGGACTTTCCGCGATGGAGTAATTAATAGGCAAGTTCGCTCCACCATTTTTAAACTCTCCCGGTGTCATTCCTTCGATAGACACAAACAGATCATGTAACCGACTTGTCCCGGAAAGTCCCGTTTCATAGGCCGCATCCAGCAATGTAGACCGATTTTTCAGGAGCTCTTTAGCGTATTCCAAACTTAAATACTGCATGAACTTTTTAGGGCTTACTCCGGCCCATTCCTTAAACATCCGCTGAAAATGATGGGGGCTGACATGCACTGCCTCGGCAATCTGCTCAAGCGACGGCTGTTCCTTAAAATTCTCACGGATAAAGTGGATCGCTTTCTCAATCCGCTTGTAATCAATCTCGTCCTGATTTTGCATGTCACTACCTTACACCTTGCTGATGGAAACACCACCATCGGCCAAAAGCGCGGCTCCTGTGGTAAAGCTTGATAGATCTGATGCCAAATACAGCGCTGTCATGGCAATTTCTTCGGGGGAAGCTGTTCTCTTTAGCGCGTGAATGTTTCTCACGAACTCTTTTACTTCCGGGCTATCTCCGAACTCCTTTGCCATGTCGGTATTTGTGCCGCCGGGTAGAAGGGCATTTACGCGAATACCTTCCGCGCCATATTCACTCGCCAGCGTTTTTACGAGGCCGATAATACCCGCCTTGCTGGCCGCATAAGCAGATTGATGGGGCATTCCCATCTCATACCCCACGAAAGAAGACGTGAAGATAATAGACCCGCCAGCCGCCACCATCACCGGGACCTGATATTTTGCTGCCAGAAATCCACTTGTCAGATTTGTTGAAAGCGTCTGGCTCCAATTATCCAAAGAAAGATCAGTGATGGCACCCGGCCACCCCAAAGTCCCTGCATTATTAAAGGCGATATCCAGCTTTCCGAACTTAGACAAAGTCAGTTCAACCAGCGCTTTGTTGTAATCTTCTGAGGCAACATCTCCTGAAAGCGCCACTGCATTTCCGCCTTTAGCTCGAATTTCGGAGACTAGCTCCTGCAATAACTGCTCCCGCCGAGCGGCGAGCACAACACTTGCCCCCTCTTCCGCAAATAACAACGCCGCCGCCCGACCAATACCCGCACTCGCGCCAGTTACAATGGCGACTTTCCCATCCAACATACCCATCTTCGTACCCTTCTTCTAATTTTCGAATGAAGAAGGAGTAGCTGCGGGAATAAGTAAGCTCGACCCGTTTCTTGCGGTATTTAATAGAATGGAAATCACGGCGAAGCGTTGGTCTAGACAAAAAGTTCCAGTTCCAAAAAAACAACATGGGCTACAAGCCGAAGATTGAAGTCTTCCAAAGCATCAGGAATACCGTTGCCACCTAGTTTAATAACGCTGGAGTTCCTCCGCCAACATCTTAGGACATGACATCCCTACCCTCACCTACGGGCTGTATGCATCTGACACTGACTTTGAGGTGGCGAAGGAGGCGATGGGGAGGTTAGTTTATCCTTAGCTGAACAATAAAAATATGTACTTTAACTATTTTCTGGAGCACAATAGGTTGAATCGAAATATCAAAATTAATAACAATACATGTGCCACTCTCTTAACATTCACACACGCCTCACTAATCAGTATCATTTGAGATCTCTTAACGATTTTTTAGTCAATTTACTTGACAATCCTTCCTTTCAGCATCATATGATACCAAGCATGATGCCTGCTCCGTCATACAAGTTTAACAAGTGAGCTTCACGTAGAATGAACGGGAGCAAACTTGATTCAGTTAGAAAGGAACTAGTTCGACTTTGTCGCGACGGTAGAAAAAGGTTCGTGGCTCGAAAATACCCACACAACTGGCACCCCCATTCTGTTCCTCGTAATTCAGCTCTCGGAACATTCTCAGACGAAAGCGCCTGGGAGTGGATTGCTGACCAAATTGAAGCAGGATGTGAATTGAAAGCAGAAGATTGGCGGCACGGCCCTCAAGAAAAAATAGCGCACATTTTCGTCGCGAAAGCGTCTAAAGATGGCAAGCCGATATACGTCAAACTTCATTTAGGTAACCAAGTAGTCCTTGGGATTAGTTTTCATATTTCTACCAAATAATGAAAGGGAAGCATGATGAGTAAATACCTCGAAGATAACCACCAACATATTTGCTGCCCTCTTTGTGAAAACGAAAACCTCACCAGCACTTTTCAATCCGAAGACATCCAATACGGCAGTAGTGGAAAATCAGTTACAGTTGACATACCAGTTTTTATCTGTCCGTCTTGTAGCTTTGTATTTAGCGGCGAAGAAGCCGAAACTGTAATTCACGACGCTATTTGCAAAGATATGGGCGTCCTTACCCCCTCAGAGATTACAGAAATTCGTAGGAAGCTTGGACTATCTCAAGAGAAATTTGCTGAACTCACAAAAATTGGAGTTGCTTCGATAAAGAGATGGGAAAGCGGTAAAACCATTCAAGATGCCAGCAAAGATACTTATCTTCGCCTCTTAGCAATCCCAGAGGTGATGGATAAACTTGAGAGAATCAACAATAAGGCGAAACAATTACCAACCAAAAAGGAACCAAAATTTAGATCCCAATTTAGTCCCGCAACAATCTCGCGGGCCGAGAACTTCCAATTGAGAAGGCTAGCCGCTTAAGGTGATCATCAAATGCACGTAGTTACTTTTTATTCATATAAAGGTGGAGTTGGCAGAACACTCGCCCTAACAAATTGCGCTGCAGAATTTGCGAAAAGAGGTAAAAAAGTCCTGATTGTCGATTTCGATTTGGAAGCACCAGGAATTACTTCCATTGACACTTTCAAAGAATGTGCTGGAAAAGGTGTAGTTGAGTATATTTCTGACTACATGCACAACGACTTAAAAGCTCCTGACATTTCAGGTTACATTCGAAAGTGCGACAAATGGCTTTCCACAACTAATAAGAACAATGAAACCGTGGATGGAGAGATTTGGGTTATGCCAGCTGGTGATAGATCCCAAAACTATGAACAAAATTTGCAAGGCCTGGATTGGCAATTGCTCTACAGTGAATACAGTGGCTTCCTGTTGATGGAGGAGATGCGCAACCAATGGGAAGCTGTTTGCTCTCCAGATTATGTCTTAATTGACAGCAGGACAGGACATACCGATGTAAGCGGTATTTGCACAAGACAATTGCCAGATTCTGTAGTTATTGTATTCGTGCCAAATACACAAAATTTAGACGGCCTAACAAAAGTTGTAGAGTCCATTCGGGATGAAGCTTTATCACAAAAAAGCGGACTAGAAAGGTGCGCCAGAGTTCTATTCACGCCAAGCAGACTTCCAACGATCGATGATGAAGAACAAATACTCAAATCACAGCTGGAGACCTCTTCTATAAAGCTTAACTACAGAAAAGCAGCGGCATCCATATATCATTATGAGAGCCTTGAGCTTTTCACACAATCTTTGTTTACATTACACAGACCCAACACCAAGCTCTCAAAAGACTATTGCAAACTAGTTGACGCAATTTCAATTGGCAATTTTGAAGACAAAATTGGCGTTCTGAAGTATCTTCAAAAACAAGCTAGCATCACGATCAGCCAACTCACCAACAATCCATTTAATTCTGATAATCAAATTATTGATCCAGGAAGAGAGCAGGACAACTGGGCGGACACCAAAAGCAAGATTCTTTCAAACTTCAATACTGATGAGGAGGTCACCTTAAGCTTGGCTCAAGTTGAACACCTTCAAGGCAACAGTGAAGAAGCAGTATCAATCTTTGACCACTTTAGTCTCAGCGAACAAGACCTAGCCACTACTCACTTTTCATATGCACAGGCCTTAGAAGCAATTGGCAATACTGAAAAAGCGAACGCCAGTTATTTGAACGTTATTAATAAAAGCAGATATATTGAAGGTGCAGATATTGAATTGAGAGCTGTATCGAAGTTAGCGAATACATACCCTAAATCACTAGATTTAGTTGATGTATACCGATTACTAGAGAATTCTCCAATCGAACACTTACTCGAAATTGTAAGAAATGACTTATTAGTAGATGGAGTAAATTTCAGCAAAAGAACCGAATTCGCTTATCGAGTTGTTAAGGCTCTCGAACAAACTAAGTTAAATAAGGAAGAACTCAACCTTCAAAGACACACACTAACAATGCTAAATATCGCAACAAGAAGGTTCCCTGAAGCTACTGATGTTATATTCAACAATATGGAACAGAGAACCATCAAAATGTTTGCAAGCATATCTGATGCTTTCAACGCTTCTATCGCTCTATGGGGGTTGGAAGGACGCCCAGACAAATCGAATTTTGTCTACGTGTTAAAACTGTTCCGGCAATATCAAAAAAAAGCAGCTCTACGGGATCCGAATATTCTTTTCTGTATTGGTATTACCAAAGCCGTTTGTGGAGAAACAAACGAGGCAATTCAAATCCTCGAACAATCTGCTAAAAGCGTGACTTTATACGGTTCAAGAGCGTTTAGCCCTTGGCGCTACAGAGAGGTCACATCAAATGTATTTAAAGAGGATATTCAGGAAGCAATCAAAACCATCAAATCGGACAACCACATACGCCCCTGGATAATATACCAAGATCAAGAAAGACTGCCGCTATTGAACTAGTGGGCTAGCCTATCGAACACTTCATAACGCTGCTACATATCCCGATCACTTAGCAAATTATGAGCATCAACTAACATTGCCCAATTATAGACGATATGGCTTTACTCAACACCACTCAACCAGTATTTGAGTGAATTGAAATCTCTATGTCCGCAGTATATTTTGACTGTCAAACATGATTTGCGACCTTGCCTATAACAACCTCTATGGCATTACTCCATACTACACTTAGGTAGACAAAATAATATTCGACAAAAACTAGTGTTACGCATGGTCAACTCTACTTTTTTATGTAGTCTATGGAAAACCACTGTAAATTTCTGAATGGGTATTAATACTTGGGGAAACGGCTTATCCCCCCTTGCCCTTAAATCCAAGTGCACCACAAGTATTCTGGACAAACACTACCCAATGAACTGCATCTAATAAACAGCTGGCAGTCTTATTCCAGAAAATAATGGCGGAGGGAGGGGGATTCGAACCCCCGATACGGTGTTGCCGTATACACACTTTCCAGGCGTGCGCCTTCAGCCACTCGGCCACCCCTCCGCGGGGGTCCCGGCTGTATTTGCGGGACCGCGGCAATATAACGGACAAGCCACAGAATGCAAGCCTGCAAACGCCAAATTCGGAAAAATATTGTCACGTCCTTTGAATTAGCGGTAGGGTAGCGGTTTACGAGCTGGAAAAATGGGGGAAACCCCTGATTTTGGACGCATCGCAAGGGGAAATAACGTGATTTTCGGGCGTATTATTGGGTGGATCCTGCTGATCATCGGCTTGATGCTGGTCGGCGCAGAGCTTTTAGCGTCCTTGCAAGCCGGCGAATGGGCCCCGATGCTGCTGGGTCAGCTGTGGTTTGAATTTGATTCTGAAAGCCTGAACCTGGTTCAAGCGGTCGTTCAGCGTTACTTATTGCCGTTCCTATGGGATCCTATGATCGTCACATTGCTGCTTGCGCCTGCATGGGTGAGCTTTATTGTGCCGGGTTTATTGCTGCTTTTGATCTTCAGGAAGCGCCAGAACCGCTTCGCCCCACGTAAATACTTAAGCTGAGTTATGTCTATTATTGGTCAATGCCATTGCGGCACCGTGCGTTTTCGCCTTGATGAAGCCCCAAGATGGCTGACGGAATGTAACTGCTCCGCCTGCCGGAAACTCGGGGCGCTTTGGATCTATTCTCAGGATCAGCGCATTATCCTTGAATGTGAAGCTTCAGATACGCTGGGATACAGTCACGGGGATCGCAATATTGCCTTTCATTCCTGTATTCTTTGTGGATGCACCACCCATTGGGAAGGGTTGAAGGAAGGTTTTGATGATAAAATCGCGGTGAATGCGCGCCTGCTGGATCCCAAAATAACAAACCCCATCAAAATTCGTCATTTCGATGGGGCCGATACATTTCAGTTTCTGGATTAGCGTTTAATCGTCACCCATTTTAAGGGCGGCGATAAAGGCTTCCTGCGGAATATCCACATTACCGACGGAGCGCATGCGCTTCTTACCCGCCTTCTGTTTTTCCAGAAGTTTCTTCTTACGTGTGATGTCACCACCATAACATTTGGCGGTCACGTCTTTACGCATGGCACTGATGGTTTCACGGGCAATCACCTTGCCGCCAATGGCTGCTTGCAGGGCAATTTTAAACAGCTGACGCGGGATAAGTGTTTTCAGACGCTCACACAGGTGACGACCACGGGCCTCCGCCTGGCTTCTGTGCACCAGCATGGCAAGGGCGTCCACAGGCTCACTATTTACAAGGATGCTGAGCTTCACAAGATCGCTCTGTTCATACCCCATCATTTCATAGTCGAAGCTGGCATAACCACGGCTGACGGACTTCAGGCGGTCATAGAAGTCAAACACCACCTCGTTGAGCGGCAATTTGTAGATCACCATGGCACGGTTACCCGCATAGGTGAGATCCAATTGCGCGCCGCGTTTGTCCTCGCAAAGTTTAAGAACCTGTCCCAGATATTCGTCCGGTACCATAATGGTCGCCTTGATCCATGGCTCCTGAATATGGTCGATCTTCATGACGTCCGGCAGGTCAGCCGGGTTGTGAAGATGTTCAACTGCACCATCTGTTTTGTGAATTTCATATACAACGGATGGGGCTGTTGTAATCAGCTCCAGATTAAATTCACGCTCCAGACGTTCCTGGATAATTTCAAGATGCAGCAATCCTAAGAAGCCACAACGGAAACCAAAGCCCAAGGCCGCGGATGTTTCCGCTTCAAACGAGAAACTCGCGTCATTCAGGCGAAGTTTCGCCAAGCTGGATTTCAATTCCGTAAAGTCCGCGCTATCCACTGGATAAAGACCACAGAACACCACCGGCTGATTTGGTTTAAATCCGGGAAGGGGTTCTGATGCCGGTTTTTTATCGTCGGTGATGGTGTCACCCACATTGGTGTCGGCCACTTCCTTGATGGCGGCGGTCATAAAACCGATTTCACCCGGACCCAGCTCATCCACGATCAGGCCTTTTGGCGTAAACACACCCACACGGTCCACAAGGTAGGATGCGCCTGTTTCCATCAGGCGGATTTTCTGCCCCTTCTTGATCACGCCATCGCGCACACGGAACAGAACCACAACCCCAAGATAGGCGTCATACCAGCTGTCAATCAGCAGGGCTTTGAGCGGGGCATCCCGGTCCCCTTCCGGCGCTGGCATTTTATGGACAACAGCTTCCAGAACTTCGTCGATACCAAGGCCCGTTTTGGCGGATACGGCAATCGCGCCGCTGGCATCAATACCGATCACATCTTCAATCTGTTCAGAGACACGATCCACGTCTGCGGCCGGAAGATCCACCTTGTTCAACACAGGAACGATCTCATGATCCACTTCCAGTGCCTGATAAACATTGGCCAATGTCTGCGCTTCAACCCCTTGGGAGGCGTCAACGACCAGCAGTGATCCTTCACAGGCCGACAAGGAACGGTTCACCTCATAGGCAAAGTCCACATGGCCTGGGGTGTCGATCAGGTTCAGGGTGTAAGTTTCCCCGTCTTTCGCTGTATAGAGAAGGCGCACCGTCTGGGACTTAATGGTAATCCCGCGTTCGCGTTCAATATCCATGCTGTCGAGAACCTGCTGCTGCATTTCCCGTTGATCCAGACCGCCGCAATCCTGAATCAACCGATCCGCAAGGGTAGACTTGCCGTGGTCGATATGGGCAACGATAGAGAAATTTCTAATTTTGCTAAGGTCTGTCATGGTGTCACTATCTGAACAAAAGAACCGTAGGGTCTAGATATTACCCTTTTGGTTCGAAAACAATATCTGAAAATTGCCCATTGTCGCCGGGAATTTTCATAATGCCGGAGGCGCTGAAACATGTTTCGCCATCCGCGGTTACAAGGCAGGTCGCAAACATTGTTTTACGGGTCTGCTTTGTCACCAATGTTGTGCCTTCCAGCCAGCTTCCAAGCGGGGCAGGCGCCACAAAATCACAGGACATATGAACCGTTGGCAGGAATTTATGGATCTTCTGCGCCACTTGAGACCCGACGCCAAGCTGCATATCCGCAAAGGTCATCAACATACCGCCGTGGCAAATATTTGCGATATTGCAGTGTTTCTCTTCTACCCGAAGGCCAAGATTGGCCTGACTATCGTGATATTTCACATAAAGCGGTCCGGTCGTGATGAGAAAACCCGGCAATCGTGCGAAGGGTTCAAACCCTTCCGGTGCATTAATATCCATAAAACTCTCCTGACAAGTTTAAAGGGGGCGCAACAGCACCCCCTTCATCCTGTTTCTTGTTATTAACCGCGAAGGGTGCCGCCGCTCGTTTTCTCGACGTTGGCGATAACCTTCTGGGCTACAGCTTCGATCTCTTCGTCGGTCAGGGTCTTATCCTGAGGTTCCAGACGAACGGACAGTGCAATCGACTTCTGACCTTCGCCCACTTTTTCACCTTCATAGATGTCGAAGACGGTCGCATCAGCGATCAGTTTCTTATCCGCTCCTTTTGCCGCCCGCAAGACTTTGTCCGCTGTTACATCACGGTCCATGACAAAGGCAAAGTCACGCTCGACCGCCTGGAAGTCAGAAACCTGAAGAGGATCTTTCGCTGTTTTGCGCTCCCCCTTCGGCATTGGAACATTATCCAGATAAAGTTCAAACGCCATCACACGGCCTTTGACCTTCATGGCTTCCAGAACCGCAGGATGCAATTCACCGAAGGCCGCAAGGCGGTTCTTTGGACCCAACTGCAGCACGCCAGAACGACCCGGGTGATACCACTCAGGGGCACCTGTATCAATTTGCGGTGATGCTGGACCGCCAATGGCTTCCAGCAATGCAAGAACATCCGCCTTCACGTCAAACAGATCATATTCACGACCGGCACCCACCCAGTGGCGTCCTTGAGTGACACCTGCGCGAATACCCGCGGCAACTGTGCTTTGCCCAGATGGCGTATCATCATGATATTCACCCGCGACTTCGAACAGACAGATATCATTAAATCCGCGCGCCTGATTGCGGCCCGCCGCTGCCACCAAGTTTGGCAGCAAGGATGGACGCATTGTGTCCAGATCCGTACTGATCGGGTTGGCAAGAACCAGATCTTCATTCGCACCGCCGAACAATTCAGCGTGGGCACGTGGCAGGAAGGAATAGGTCACCGCTTCAATCATACCGCGACCGGCAAGGGTGCGTTTTGCGGTGCGAACCCGGCGCTGTTTTGGTGTAACGGATGGCTTGGCCACCACATTTTCACGATCAAGCGCCACCGTTGGGATATTGTCATACCCCACCATTCGCATCACTTCTTCCACCAGATCGGCTTCGCCATCAATATCCATGCGCCAGGACGGCACATCAGTGACAATGACATCACCTTCTTCTTTTGGCGCAAATCCTAAGCGATCAAGAATGGAGATCATGTCGGCAACCGACACATCCATACCACCGAGTTCTTTGACCCGTGTTTTGCGCAAAGAGACTTGCTTCTGCCATTCAGGACCTTCCCCGTCGGAGACAACATGGCTTGGCTCGCCACCGCATAGTTCCATCACAAGACGTGTCGCGATTTCCATGCCTGTACCAACAAAATCGGGATCTACACCACGTTCAAAACGGTAGCGCGCATCAGATTCAATGCCAAGACGGCGACCCGTTGTGGCAACGGCAATCGGATCGAACAACGCAGCTTCGATAAAGAGGTTTGTAGTCTCTTCGGTGCAACCGCTGAGCTCCCCGCCCATAATGCCACCAATACCTTGAGGCGCCGCATCATCAGCGATGACACAGTCTGTATCTGACAGTGTGTATTCTTCACCATCGAGCGCCAACAGTTTTTCACCGGCTTTGGCAAGACGCGGCTGAATATTGCCTGACAGTTTATCCGCATCAAATACGTGAAGCGGACGACCCAGATCAAAAGTCACAAAGTTTGTGATATCCACAAGTGCGGAAATTGGACGCAAGCCAATAGACAGCAGGCGATCCTGCATCCATTTCGGGCTAGGACCGTTTTTAACGCCTCTGACATAACGACCAAGGAATTTGGAACAAGGAAGCGGATCTGCATCTGCATCAAACTTCAGCTCAACACCGATTGGGCTGTCATATGAACCTGCAACAGCAGAAACATCCAATTCTTTCAGTGTGCCAAAGCCACCAGCGGCCAGATCACGGGCGATACCGTAAACACCCAAAGCATCCTGATGGTTAGGTGTAATGGCGATTTCAATGATTGGATCATCAAGACCAGCCAGAACCGCAAACTGTACACCAACTTCTGTATCTTCTGGCATTTCGATGATGCCGTTATGCTCGTCGGAAATACCCATTTCCCGCTCGGACACCAGCATGCCGTTACTTTCAACGCCACGGATCTTTGTTGGCTTTAGCCACAGATCTGTCCCCGGAACATAAGATCCAGACGGTGCAAACACACCTTTCATGCCTGTGCGGGCATTTGGCGCGCCGCAGACGACCTGTACGGTTTCCGAACCTGTGTCCACTTGACAAACGCGCAGCTTATCCGCATCTGGGTGCTGCTCGGCTTTAATCACGTGGCACACACGGAACGCTTCGAGTTCTTTGGCGCGGTCGGTGATTTCTTCCACTTCCAGACCGATGGCGGTTAGCTTTTCGGACAATTCATCAAGTGTTGCGTCAAATTCCAGATGTTCACGCAACCAGGATACTGAGAATTTCATCGTGACAACCCTCCGCCCAATGTTGGGACATCCATTGGAACAAACCCATAATGCTTCAGCCAGCGAAGATCTGAATCGAAGAAGGCACGGAGATCAGGAATACCGTATTTCAACATGGCGATGCGGTCGATACCCATACCCCAGGCAAAGCCTTGATATTCAGTTGGATCGATACCGCAGTGGGCCAGAACCCGTGGGTTCACCATGCCGCACCCCAGAATTTCCATCCAGTCGTCACCTTCACCTACTTTGATATGATCCTTCGCAAAGGTGCAGCGAATATCCATCTCGGCGGATGGCTCCGTGAACGGGAAGTAGGAAGGGCGGAAACGCATTTCCACATCATCTACTTCGAAATAGGCACGGCAGAACTCTTTCAGGATGCCTTTCAGATGACCCATATGGCTGGTTTTGTCGATAACAAGACCTTCGATCTGATTGAACATCGGTGTATGCGTATGATCGCTATCACTACGGTAGGTACGGCCCGGCACCACAATGCGGTGCGGTGGCTCTACACTTTCCATGGTGCGAATCTGCACGGATGAAGTGTGCGTACGAAGCAACTGACGGCTGCCATCTTCTTTTTCAGGAAGATAGAAAGTGTCATGCATCTGACGTGCAGGATGTTCAGGCGGAATATTAAGGGCGGTAAAGTTATGGAAATCATCTTCCACATCCGGACCTTCAGCAATATCGAAGCCCATGTCGGCGAAAATCTCGGTGATTTCATCAACGACCTGACTGATCGGATGAATTCGTCCAAGATTTTCAGGACGGCTTGGCAGGGTGACATCAATTGTCTCTGCAGCAAGGCGCGCTTCCATGGCTTTTTTATTCAGGCCAGATTTGGCCTGATCAATTGCATCGGCAACTGATTGCTTCAGTTTGTTCAGACGTGGGGCGACTTCCTGTCGCTCTTCTGGTGCCATCTGGCCCAGCCCCCGCATCATCAGACTGACACGACCTTTTTTACCCAGCGCGGAAATCCGGACCGCTTCCAGCGCATCCAGATCATTTGCGTTGTTGATTTCACCCAACAATTCGCTTTCTAGCGTTTCAATATCCTGCATCGTCTCTTTTCAATTAAAAAAGGGGACCCGTAGCAATGGGCCCCCTTTTTAATAAAGTGGTCTTCGAAAAAGTCTAGTGCTCTAACATGAAGTTTTCGAGGGCCCGATAAAATCAGGCTTTGGCAGCAGTTGCTTTCTCAGCAGCTTCAACCAATGCCTTAAAGGCCTCAGGCTCACGCACAGCAATATCAGCAAGTACCTTACGGTCAAGATCAATGCCAGCCAGCTTGAGGCCGTGCATAAAGTTGCCGTATGTCATACCAAGTTCGCGTGAAGCGGCATTAATACGCTGGATCCACAGAGCGCGGAAGTTGCGTTTCTTAACGCGGCGGTCGCGGTATGCGTATTGGCCTGCTTTTTCAACAGCCTGAACAGCAGTACGGAAAGTGTTCTTACGGCGACCGTAATAACCTTTCGCTGCTTTAATAACTTTTCTGTGGCGGGCGTGAGTAGTCACACCGCGTTTAACACGTGCCATGGTCTACTCTCCTTAGCCGTAGGGTAAAAACTTTTTCACAATGCGGGCATCCTGTTCGGCCAGGATAGTTGTGCCGCGCTGATTGCGGATCTGTTTGTTAGTCCGTTTGATCATACCGTGCTGTTTACCAGCCTGGTTTCCACGGACCTTTCCTTTGGCTGTCAAAGAAAAACGTTTCTTGACGCCACTTTTGGTCTTTAGCTTGGGCATTTTGGCTTCCCTTAACTAGAAATGAAGCAAATGAACAAACGCGGCAGCCCTTGTTGGCCGGAATGTTCGACGAAGCGTGGGTTATATCCACAGGCTTGCAAAAGATCAAGCCCTGATTTCCCCACAAAAGACAAAGGCAGCCACCTTCCCCTCTCTATTCGAAAAGCTTGGAAAACTGCGTTTGTCAGTAATTACAAAATTGATCAGTTGCCGATTGGGGCAACAACCATCGTCATCTGCCGACCTTCCATCTTTGGATGGAGTTCCACTTTAATGGAATCGGCAAATTCCTCTTTGACCTTGTTCATCAATTCCATGCCAAGTTCCTGGTGGGCCATTTCGCGACCGCGGAAGCGGATCGTCAGTTTCACCTTGTCACCTGAGTTCAGGAATTTAGTCACAGACCGCATCTTGACTTCATAGTCATGCTGATCAATGTTCGGACGGAGTTTGATCTCCTTCACGTCGACCGTTTTCTGCTTCTTACGGGCTTTCGCGGCTTTTTTCTGCGCCTCAAACTTGGCACGGCCATAGTCCATAATTTTGCAAACCGGTGTCTGACCCGGGGAGACTTCTACAAGATCCAATCCGGCCTCATCAGCCAGACCTGCAGCAACCTCAACAGTGACAACACCGATATTTTCCGCCTCTTCTGTAATAAGGCGAACTTCAGCGTTCTCAATTTCTTCGTTCATACGAGGGCCTTCTTTGGCCGGCATCGTATTTCTTTGTGGACGAGCTATCTACCTTC
This sequence comes from Sneathiella sp. P13V-1, assembly GCF_015143595.1. Classification (NCBI taxonomy): domain Bacteria; kingdom Pseudomonadati; phylum Pseudomonadota; class Alphaproteobacteria; order Sneathiellales; family Sneathiellaceae; genus Sneathiella; species Sneathiella sp. P13V-1. The sequence continues at coordinate 282,700 of NZ_WYEU01000001.1, forward strand.
TCCTTCGTCGTTGACAGCAGCATAAAGGTGCCCCAGAGAGCACCTTCACTGCATCTTAGCCGAGAATTTGGGAATTTTCTATCAAAATCAGCTTTGAAACCGCTTTCAAGTCCCGGGAACGCGTGCTTCTTCAACAAGCGCGTCCAGGGCTTCTTCCAATCCCATCACCTTCTGGTGTTTCTCACCAAGACGGCGAACCGAAATGGTGCTCTCTTCCGCTTCGCGCGCACCCGCCACCAGCAAGGCCGGAACCTTGGCGAGACTATGCTCACGAACCTTCAGATTGATCTTCTCATTACGAATATCCAGCTTGGCACGCAGACCACGGGCTTCACACGCGTCCAGAACCTTTCTGGCATATTGATCCGCATCCCCGGTAATGGTCGCGACCACAACCTGTGTTGGGGACAGCCAAAGCGGGAAGCGACCTGCATATTCTTCGATCAGAATGCCAATGAATCGCTCCATGGATCCAAAAATCGCACGGTGCAACATCACAGGTCGGTGTTTTGCCCCATCCTCACCAATATAGTTGGCGTTCAGGCGTTCAGGCAGCACGAAATCCACCTGCAAGGTGCCACACTGCCAATCGCGCCCGATGGCATCCGTCAGAACGAATTCCAGTTTTGGACCGTAAAATGCGCCTTCACCCGGGTTCATTGTATATTCAAGCCCCGCAGCCTCCACAGCTTCTTTCAAAGCCCCTTCTGACTTATTCCAAGTAGCATCATCACCCGCACGCACATCTGGACGGTCAGAGAATTTCACCCGAACCTTGGTAAAACCAAAGTCCTTATAGATGTCCATCAACAGGTCACAGAAAATCTCTGTCTCAGACGCAATCTGATCCTCAGTACAGAAAATATGTGCATCATCCTGTGTAAAGCCACGCACTCGCATAATGCCGTGCAAAGCACCTGACGGTTCATACCTGTGGCAGGAGCCAAACTCAGCCATACGAAGCGGAAGATCGCGATAACTGGTGATGCCCTGATTAAAAATCTGAACGTGACACGGACAGTTCATCGGCTTTAGCGCAAATGTGCGCTCTTCCGATTCTGTTGTGTACATGTTTTCGCGGAACTTATCCCAGTGACCTGACGCTTCCCAAAGCTTACGATCCACAAGCTGAGGTGTTTTCACCTCTTCATAACCTGCTTTTTCAAGCTTGTTACGAATGTAGCTTTCCAAAGTACGATAGACTGTCCAACCTTGCGGGTGCCAGAAAACCATGCCAACAGCCTCTTCCTGCATATGGAAAAGATCCATTTCACGGCCAAGTTTCCGGTGATCACGGCGCTCTGCTTCTTCCAGACGATTGAGATAGGCTTTCAGCTCTTTCTCGGTGCGCCAGGCAGTACCATAGACACGCTGCAGCATCTCGTTATTTGAATCGCCCCGCCAGTAAGCACCGGCAAGTTTCATCAATTTAAACGCATGTCCGAGCTTCTTTGTACTCGGTAAGTGAGGTCCGCGGCAAAGATCCTGAAAGTCACCTTGCTTATAGATACCGATCGGCTGATCCGCAGGAATGGAAGCAATGATTTCCGCTTTATATTCCTCGCCCTGATCACGGAAAAATTTCACCGCGTCATCGCGATCCCATTCTTCACGATCAATGGATTCATCGCGGTCTACAATATCGTGCATCCGTTTTTCGATCTTTTCCAGATCTTCCGGTGTAAATGGCTTTTCACGCGCAAAGTCGTAGTAAAAACCATCCTCGATCGCAGGACCAATTGTGACCTGAGTTTCCGGGTAAAGCTCTTTTACAGCTTCGGCCAACACGTGGGCAGCGTCGTGACGGATCAGTTCCAGAACTTCGTCGCCCTCTTCCTTGGTCGTGACAATTTCCACCGTCGTATCTGTGGTGAGGACTGTTTTCAGATCTCTCATCTCACCATCGATGCGCAGCGCAAGCGCCGCTTTTGCCAGACCAGGACCGATATCTGCCGCAAGTTCTGCACCAGAAACGGGGTTTTCAAAGCTTCTGACGCTTCCATCTGGAAGCGTGATATTTACATTTCCGTTTTCCACAATATTGACCTTTGCTAGGTTCCGATCATTACCCTGACCTGAACCGGGTTTTTGAGAATGCTGACTGTAGAAATCTGCGCTTCTATGTCAAGCAAGCTGACAGGCATCTTGCGCAGAAAACGTCAATATTGCCTTATTAGGCACAAGTTTTAGGAAATATCGGGAAATTTAAGCTTTTTCACCACGGTCTCAAACGATAGATCTGCGAGATCCGCTTCCCTCAAGACCGTGACATCAGCGCCTCTGGGTCGTGCCCTTGCCGGATCAGACGCGTTTGAGAAAAGAACCACCGTTGGACATCCTACCGCCGCGATCAGATGAAGGGGGCCAGTATCATTTCCAACGGACAAAACGGCTTTGTCACCTAACCCAGCAAGATCTTCCAATCCAGTCTTACCGGAAAGATCAATGCAATCCGGGCAGAGGCTCATAATTTCATCAAGGACGTCCTGCTCAGCCTTGCCGCCGATCAGAACCGGCGCAATCCCTTTTTGCGTCAACAAATTGGCAAGCTCCGCATATTTTACGGCAGGCCAACGCTTTTCAGGACGATGAGCAGACCCGCCTGGCACCAGCAACGAATAAGGAGAAGGCAAGTTGAAATCCTTCGAGGCCGAAATCGCCCAAGTAAAATCAGCCTTAGGGATGTATTTAATACCGGCATGATTTAACTGCTCTGCCTGACGCTCAATAGTATGTAACTTACCACGCTCAGGATTATTGTGAGGATGAGTACATCCCTTTGCCACACCGGACCACTCAACTTTCTGAGAGGTTGGAATTAACCCAAGATAAGAGCTGGATCTTGTGGACGTTTGAAGATCATAGACTCGGTTAAACTTACCGGACACGAGCTTGCGTTTTAAATCCCAAAGGCGCGCCAGTTGCCAGAATTTCGGTTTTTCATCCACCCATACCTCATCAAACAGGCCTGACTTTTCCATGAAAGGTTTAAACAGCTTAGTGGTGAGAAGTGTAATTTTTGCATCCGGATGATGGGCACGAATGGCTTGAAACGGTGATTGCGCCAACACTACATCCCCAAGTGCCCCGTGCTTGATGACTAGGATATTCTCCGCAGTCATTATACCGCAGCCCCTTCCCGGTTTTTGAGGACATCCTCATAAACTTCCAAAGTAGCATTACACATTTTCTCAACAGTAAAGTTGTCTGTTACGTGTTGCCGCGCACGGGCGGCAACCTTCTCGCGCTCTTCTCCCGACATCCCAAGCGCCGTTTTTACAGCACTCGCCATGGCATCGATGTCGCCAACCGGAACAAGCCAGCCGGTTTCCCCATTAAGCACTGTTTCAAGAGATCCCCCATGCGCCGTAGCAATTACCGGGCGCCCCATGGCTTGGGCTTCTACTGAAATGCGGCCAAACCCTTCCGGGACATTCGTCGCAGACACGACGATATCCGCCAACATCAAAGCGGCGGGCATATCGGAGCAATAATCCTTAATCTGGACCTTGCCTTCCAACCCCTTGGATTTCACCAAATTGGTGATCTCGGTGCGGTAGGCTTCTCGCCCCTGCCCGGCGCCCACAAAAAGTGCCAGAAAATTCTTATCCTCAAGACGGGACAACGCCTGTATCAGTTCCACATGCCCCTTAAGGCGCGTCAGTCGCCCTGGCAACATAATGATCGGCACACCATCAGGGAGTGCCCAATCGGTCGCCATTTTGATAATACGTTCAGCGCTCACGGCACCCGGATTAAACTTATGGCAATCCACACCCCGGGGGATCGTAACGATCTTATCTTCTGGGGTCATGTAATTTTCTGCGATATGCCCTGCAATAAAATCAGAGATCGCAATCACTTTTTGGCCACGCGCCATAATTCCGTTATAGGCGTTTTTGAAAAATCCACCACGCGTGTAGGCCGCATGAAAGGTTGTGACATAGGGTACTTTTTCGGCTCTAGCAGCGGCATAGGCACTCCACGCTGGCGCACGACTTCTGGCATGAACCAAATCCACACCATAACGTTCAATCACCTGACGGATCCGCTTGATATTGCGATACATCACCCATGGTTTTTTGGAATGCACCGGTAAAGTCAGATGGGTCGCACCAATTTTATCGAGCTCATACACCATCTTGCCACCGTTGGAGACAACGATAGCATTCCACCCCTTTGCCTTGATCGCAGCTGCCATCTCGATGGTACCGCGTTCCACTCCACCCCCTTCAAGGGCAGGAAGGATTTGCATAATTGTACGCACCTGTTTGTCCTGGCTTTCGTTTTTCGCAAAAGAGGTGTTATGTTGATTCACGGTATTTATTCTCTAACTCACACAAGCGGATACGATGACCCAACCTGAACTTCTCCAACGTCCCGACGGCCAATCCATAGCATACCACCATACACCCGGCGATGCACCTGGTGTGATATTCTGCTCTGGCTTTATGTCCGATATGGAAGGCACAAAAGCTCTGGCCCTTGAGCAGGCCATGAAGGATCTTGGACGAAGCTATACACGCTTTGACTATTTAGGGCACGGACAATCTACAGGTTTGTTCAAAGATGGCACAATTAGCCGCTGGACGGATGACGCACTGGCTGTATTGGATGAATGCACCGCGGGTCCTCAGGTTGTCGTGGGATCTTCCATGGGGGGATGGATCGGTCTTCGCATGGCTCTTCTTCGCCCTGAAAGGGTTTTAGGATTTGTTGGCATTGCGGCGGCCCCTGATTTTACACGGCGCATGAAACGGGACCTTACCGATGATGCAAAAGCGGATATCGAACGTCAGGGTTACTGGGAAGAACCATCTGAATATTCGGAAGAGCCATACACAATCACCGGCAAATTGCTGGGAGATGGTGAAAAGAACTGCATCATGGATAATGCAATCCCTTTTGATGGCCCGGTTCACCTTCTTCAAGGTATGAAGGATGACGCGGTGCCATGGCAAACCGCCCTGGATATTCAGGAGAGGCTGACCAGTGACAATGTGAATGTCACATTAGTAAAAGAAGGGGATCACCGTCTATCAGAAGATATCGATCTAAATCGTTTGATATTGACCACAGAAACAGTTTGTAGTCAGGTCGCCCGTAACTTGCTTCACAGGTAGGTCACAGTTCCAGCTGCAGGAGTAAAAACACTCATCTCTAATACAATGAGATTGTAATGTTTGAAAGGCGCCATATATCTATTTTTGTAGAGTGAAATGCATTCAGTGAGAAACTCCCCTCTTCCACTGGAAGCAAATAACCGGGCCGGCTCCCCCCCTAGCTGGCCCGGTCTCTATTTCAAAACCCTAAATCTCTTCTTCAGGATCCCCCGGCTGCATGAACTTTACAATTTTCATAACAGGGAAAATCCATAGCACCCCGGCTATTGGATAATAAATCAGATCAATCCACTTATTCTCTGGCAAGAAATTCACAGCGATCAACATCGCCCCAAAGCAATAAACCGTCAGAAAAACCAGGATCATCAGAAGGCCAATCGGTTTTCGACTTTTATTCATAGCACACTCCATTTCTACCCTGCTTTTAGATAACCAAGCCTGTTTTGAAAAGGGGGCATCCACAGCAAACAGTCTTTTCCACAAAAAAGTCTAAATCTGCCCCGCATTTCAACATCTTTCCCCTGTCTTATTTGCCAGCTCAGAATTCAAGGGGATACCATCATGTTCAACAAGAAAAACCAATCGCTTTCAAATCAATCTAGAGACACCACGGATTCATTAGAAAAGCAGGTCGCCAAGCCGGCCTCCATGCCGCGCCCCGCGCCTTCAAACCCCGTACCGGCGGGAAATTCCTCATCAGCGTTTCCGCTGCGCCCGTCTGGCATGAATATGCAGGAAGAAACCAAAGAAGGGAGCCGCCTGCATGTGGGAAAAGATATCCACCTGAAAGGTGAAATAACCGCTTGTGATCGCCTGATAGTTGAGGGAACGGTTGAAGCCTCTATGGACTCCAAAGAAATTGAAATCACTGAAAGCGGCATCTTCGAAGGAGAAGTAACCATTGACCGTGCAGAAATTTCAGGGCGGTTTAACGGAACAATGACCGCACGCAAGAAACTGGTCATTCATAAAACCGGAATTGTCAGTGGCACCATCCGATATGGCGAGATCGAAATAGAACCCGGCGGATGCATTTCCGGCCAGTTGGCACAACAAAGTAAAACCCCCGAAACCACTACTACATAATTCTTTTTATCTTCGCGACGGATTTGTCGAACTCAGCCGTTTTATCATAAGATAGTTTGAGTTTTTCTAATTGGATTGACAGTATAACGGCATGAGCGACAGCAACCTGATAGATCGGGATGCCCAATTGCTAAGGCAACTGGCTAAGGGTGATTTGCGTGCGAGTCGTGAAATTACGTCGCTGTATACAGATCAGGCATACAGAACCGCTTACCGGATGACGGCGGACCAAATGGTTGCCGAAGACATTACACAGGAAGCCTTCCTCAAACTTTGGAAGGCCGCTGCCAAATGGGAAGCCAAGGCACGCATCAGTACTTGGCTTCACCGGGTCATTCATAATCTGGCCATAGATCATTTGCGGAAAACCAAACGGTTTTCTGATGCAAAAGTCCCTGAGCGGGAAGATCCTGGTCTCAATCCATATGAAAATCAAGCACTGGCGGAAATGAAACGCTCGGTTCGCTCCGGCGTGGTGGATTTGCCGCACAGGCAACGGGTTGCTATAACGCTTGTTCACTTTGATGAATGTGGCAACAAGGATGCAGCCGAAAGAATGGGGATTTCAGTAGAAGCTCTCGAGTCGCTCCTCTCAAGGGGGCGCCGAAAACTGAAAGAACTCTTATCGCCTGACCATATACGATAGCGTGGAGATGGAAGATGACACATTCAGAAAATCCGTCAATTGAAAGGCTTCAATGGATTGTAGATTGCTACGGCAATGATCCGAAACGCTGGCCTGCGGATGAACGTCAGGCACTGCAAAATCTGGCATCGACATATCCTCATTATCTCTCCGATTATGCAGAGGAAATAGAGTTGCAGGATTTGCTAGACCACGATCTTGAAGATCTTCGCGCACCATCTACGCTACACGCCCGTATCCTCTCAGATGCCGAGGCAATCCACGGCGATACATTCAGTTTAGCTGATTTGTTTGGTCATGGTTTTTTACGCCCCCTTGCAGGCCTAATGACCGCTGCGGCCCTTGGTGTGATGGTTGGATGGTTTGGTCCCGGCATTCTGATTCCAACTGATGTAACCATAGATGAGCTGGCCCTGTCAGACTCAGTTCTGGATTGGGAGCAAGATAATGAAAATGGGTAAAACCAGAGTTCTGACCATTCTGCTGATTGCTTCCATCGGCTTGAACATAGCCGGTGCCGCTTTTGTCGGCGCGCAATGGTATCGATACAATGTGAAATCCGCACGAAGCGGGGAACTCACCTTCGATCGCCGTGCGGCCTTGTCTTCTCTTGAAAAATCAGAGAAGAAGCAAATCCGCGCCATTTGGAACTATCACAAGCCGTATTTCAAAGATGAAGTGAGAGATTTTAGGGAGGCGAAACGTATCCTGAGTGACAGTCTTTCTGCGGAAAACTTGGATGATACCGAGATTAAAGAGGCTTTTGATGTGTTAATCTCAAGCCGGCAGAATGTTGAGAAAAGGCTATTCACAATATTATACGAGTCAGCCCGTTTACTTCCTCCAGAAAAACGAGAGACGTTTTTTAACAGAGGGTTCAAACGCTGGTCAGACAGGCATCACAAATTTAAAGATCACAAATTCGGTGATAAGGACGACTGATGGACAACAGAATCTACTCTCCGTCGACAGCACGAAACAGGAGCTTTATCGCTGAGGCATTATTACCTCGTCTCCCAAAAGGTGGATCTGTTTTGGAAATTGCCTCAGGCAGTGGCGAACATGCGACCCACTTCACCCCAATACGTCCCGATGTCACATGGCAGCCCAGCAATCTGGAAGAAGACCAGATTTTAAGCACTGAAAGCTGGCGAGCACATGTCGGCACCGAAAACTTCTTGCCTGTCCTTAAACTGGATGTAACCGGTGAAGTTTGGCCGACCGAAGCCCCAGATTACAGCCATGGGCCCTTCGACGCCATATTCAACGCCAATATGATTCATATCGCCCCATGGGTGGTAACAGAAGGATTGTTTAAGGGTGCAAACCGTGTTCTTAAGAAAGGCGGATTTGCGTATCTATACGGTCCCTACAAAGTAGGCGGGAAACATACATCCGAAAGCAACATCGCCTTCGAGGAATGGCTGAAAGCGAAAGATTCTTCTTTCGGCGTTCGTGATATTGAAAAGGTTGCCGCCGAAGCTGAGAAAAATGGGTTACTCCTGAAAGAAAGCCTGCCCATGCCTGCCAATAACTTCTTTCAGATTTTTGAAAAGCAATAAAAAAGGGCCGGAAAATCCGGCCCTTCTTCATATTCGATATCGGATATGATGGCTTAGAAACCGCCCATACCACCCATACCGCCCATGCCGCCCATGTCAGGCATTCCAGAGCCGGAACCTTCTTTTGCAGGTGCATCTGTTACAGTTGCTTCTGTTGTGATCAACAGACCTGCAACAGAGGCTGCATCTTCAAGGGCTGTACGAACAACTTTAGCCGGGTCAACAACACCGTCTTCCAGCAGGTTACCGTATACACCTGTCTGTGCGTTAAAGCCGTGCTTCGGATCGTCTTGTTCCAGAAGCTTACCAGCAACAACCGCACCGTCGTGACCTGCGTTTTCAGCGATCTGACGGATAGGAGCCTGCAAAGCGCGTGCGATGATCTTAACACCAACGTTCTGATCTTCGTTTGCACCTTCGAGACCTTCAAGTGCGCGGGATGCGTATAGAAGCGCAGTTCCGCCACCTGGGACGATACCTTCTTCAACAGCTGCGCGTGTCGCGTGCAGAGCATCGTCAACGCGGTCTTTGCGTTCTTTCACTTCAACTTCAGTTGCACCGCCAACTTTAATCACGGCAACACCGCCAGCCAGTTTAGCCAGACGTTCCTGCAGTTTTTCGCGGTCATAATCGGAAGAAGTTTCTTCGATCTGCGCTTTGATCTGACCAACGCGTGCGTCGATGTCGTCTCTTGTGCCGGCACCGTCAACGATTGTTGTTTCCTCTTTGGAAATTGTAACCGTCTTAGCTGTACCCAACATGTCCAGAGTAACATTTTCAAGTTTGATGCCAAGCTCTTCGGAGATCATTTGACCACCAGTCAGGATCGCGATGTCTTCAAGCATTGCTTTACGACGGTCACCAAAGCCAGGAGCTTTAACAGCAGCAATTTTCAAGCCGCCGCGCAGTTTGTTTACAACGAGAGTTGCAAGTGCTTCACCTTCGATGTCTTCAGCGATGATCAGAAGTGGCTTGCCTGACTGAACAACTGCTTCAAGGATTGGAAGCATTGGCTGCAGGTTTGTCAGTTTCTTTTCGTGCAGCAGGATGAATGGGTTTTCCATCTCTGTCAGCATTTTCTCAGCGTTTGTCACGAAGTATGGTGACAGGTAACCGCGGTCGAACTGCATACCTTCAACAACGTCCAACTCTGTTTCCAGGCCTTTGGCTTCTTCAACAGTGATAACACCTTCGTTGCCAACTTTTTCCATGGCTTCAGAAATAATGCTGCCGATTTCTGCTTCACCGTTTGCAGAGATTGTACCAACCTGAGCGATTTCAGATGCACCCGCAACTGGGTTTGCACCATTTTGGATGCTTTCGATCGCTTTACCAACAGCAAGGTCGATGCCGCGTTTCAGATCCATCGGGTTCATGCCAGCAGCAACAGCTTTCAGACCTTCCTGAACGATAGACTGAGCCAGAACAGTAGCAGTTGTTGTACCGTCGCCAGCCAGGTCGTTCGTTTTGGAAGCAACTTCACGCACCATCTGTGCGCCCATGTTCTGCAGCTTATCTTCAAGCTCAATTTCTTTGGCAACGGAAACACCGTCTTTAGTCACGCGAGGTGCGCCGAAGGATTTGTCCAGAACGACGTTACGGCCTTTCGGACCCAGTGTAACTTTAACGGCATCTGCAAGGATGTTTACGCCTTCCAGAATTCTCGCGCGTGCCTCAGCACCGAAATGTACTTGTTTAGCCATTTTCTAATTCCTTAATGTCTGTAATTGCGGTGATTAGCTAAGAACGCCGAGAATGTCGGATTCTTTCATGATCAGGAAATCTTCGCCTTCCAGCTTGATTTCTGTACCGGACCATTTACCGAACAGAACTTTGTCGCCTACAGCTACGTCAAGGGCGCGAACAGAGCCGTCTTCCTTAATCGCGCCGCCGCCAACAGCAACAACTTCACCTTCACTTGGCTTTTCCTGTGCGCTATCTACGAGGATAATACCGCCAGCAGATTTTTCTTCGCTTTCAACGCGTTTGATCAAAACGCGATCGTGCAATGGACGAAATGACATTAATAACTCTCCCAATTGGTTCAATGAGTCGTCTTCAACTTTTCTGTCATTAGCACTCACCAGAGGGGAGTGCTAACAAAATTCCTAACCGATGTAGGCGCTCCATCAAAATGAGTCAAGAGAGAGGGGGAAAATTTTTGTCAATAAACGGATTAAAAGGACTGTTTTCAGGGATTTTCTTGGCCTTTTTTGTCTTTTCCAGTAGATAAGGCTCAGAATGTGGGTTATGTCCCACCCATCAAATATGAATCCTTGGATTTGAGAGATTAAAGTGACTGCATCCCTACTCACTCAACTAAGTGCCCGCGTTGGGCAGGTTTTCGAAACATGTGATCTGGATCCAAAATTCGGTAAAGTGGTTCTCTCCCAACGCCGTGAACTTGGTCAGTTTCAATGCAATGGTGCGCTTGCCGCTGCAAAATCTGCGAAAAAGAACCCACGCGACATTGCTCAAACCGTTTTGGAGGCGCTTGAGAAAACAGGGATCTTTGCAGAGCTTTCCCTTGCAGGCCCCGGCTTCATTAATATGAAGCTAACTGACGAGTTCCTGAAATCACACCTGAATACGATTGCAGCGGACGACAGCTTTGGCATTCGTGAGGAGCATAATTCAGAAAAGGTTATTCTGGATTATGGCGGACCAAATGTAGCTAAAGCGATGCATGTGGGGCACCTTCGTGCCACCATTATCGGTGAAAGTCTGCGCCGCTTGCATGTCTTCATGGGCGATGACGTCATCAGTGACGTTCACTTTGGTGACTGGGGCCTTCCAATGGGCCTGCTCATTAAGGAAATTGAACTTCAGAAACCGGACCTTCCATACTTTGATGCTGATAACGAAGGACCGTTCCCCGCGGAATCTCCAGTTACTGTGGATGAACTACAAGAGCTGTATCCTGCTGCGTCTTCACGCAGTAAAGAAAACCCGGAATTCCTGGAAGCCGCCCGCGAAGCAACTTTTGAGCTTCAAAAAGGCCGCGCAGGATATCGCGCCCTTTGGAAACATATGCTGGATGTTTCTATTGCCGAGACGAAAATCGACTTTGATCTATTAGGCGCGCACTTCACTGAATGGAAAGGTGAAGCCGACACAAACGATCATATTCCGTCTATGCTGGAGCGGTTCGCCTCCAACAATCTGTCAGAAGAATCTGATGGTGCCATTGTAGTACGCATCGCAAGGGAAGATGACAAAAAAGAGATGCCGCCATTGATCCTACAAAAATCAGATGGCGCGGTGATGTACGGCACCACGGACCTCGCCACCATCGAAATGCGGCAGCTGGAACATGACCCGGACAGCATTCTCTATGTGGTAGATGCCCGCCAAGGATTGCATTTTGAACAGGTCTTTCGCGCCGCCCGCGTAGGTGACAGCCTAGATGCTGACGCCACCTTGGAGCATGTCGGATTTGGCACCGTGAACGGCAAAGACGGCAAGCCACTTAAAACCCGTGATGGCGGAGTGGTACGTCTTCGCAGCATGATCGAAGATGCCATTGGCGAAGCCCGTAAAGTCGTTGAAGAAGCGGGCTTGAAAGACAAATTCTCAAGTGAAGAGCTTGAAGATATTGCCACCAAGGTTGGCATTGCCGCCATTAAATATGCGGATCTTTCCAACCAACGCATGTCCAACTATGTTTTCGATCTGGAACGTTTCACCAAGTTTGAAGGTAAAACCGGTCCTTACCAGATGTATGCGGCGGTCCGGATTAAATCCATGTTGCGCAAAGCCACAGATCAGGGAATTGCATCTGGTGATATTGTGGTCACTCACGAAGCCGAACGCAACCTGATGCTCGCCTTGTCACAGCTCTCCGAAGCGGTCTTTGCAGCAGCCGACAAAAGTGCGCCGAACATTCTTTGTGATCATGTTTATGCGCTCACGCAGGAATTCAACAGCTTCTATCATGATTGTCAGGTTCTCGGTGAAAGTGATGAAGCCATCCGCGCATCCCGCCTGAAACTTTGCGAGATTACGCTCCGTCAAATTGAAGCGGTTCTGGATATGCTTGGGATCGCAGTACCAGAACGTATGTAAAACGAAAAAAAGCCGGAAGAACTCTTCCGGCTTTTTCTTTGAAGGTTTTTTCATCAGTATGCGAGCGCGTGCCCGTCTTTACGGGATTCTGTACCAGCTTCCAGAACACCTGTTTCCTGATTAACGTAAATCATCTGCGCACCGCCATGAGGCATTTCAGGGGCAGTGATTTCATACCCCATATCTGCAAGTTCCTGCTTCACGCCATCAGAAATGGTTTCTTCCATTTCAAGAACACCCGCGTTGTAGAAGGCCCGCGGTGCTTCGATGGCTTCCTGAACATCCATACCAAAATCAAAGATATTGGACAGAACATGCGCATGACCGACAGGTTGATACGCGCCGCCCATCACACCGTAACAATGGGTCATTTTACCGCCTTTGGTAACCATACCTGGGATAATGGTATGCAGTGGACGTTTACCCGGTGCCACACAGTTTGGATGATCTTTGTCCACGACAAATCCAGCGCCGCGGTTCTGGAAGATCACACCTGCCTCTGCATCGGCAATGCCTGATCCAAATGGATGGAATAGGGAGTTAATAAAGGAGACTGCCATGCCATCCTTATCAACAACTGACAGATAAACCGTATCTTTATGCTTATCCAACGCACCTGCGCCGCCAGCGTCACCGGCTTTACCAACTTCGATAAAAGTCCGAAGGTGAGCCGCGAACTCATCAGAGAGCAGCATCTCAACCGGCACATCCGCTTTCGCCGGGTCAGCCACATATTTATCCCGTGCAAGATAAGCAAGACGCGCAGCCTCTGCCTGAAGGTGGAAGCGTTTTGCACCGACCGGATCCAGCCCATCCATGTCATACCCTTTAAGGATATTCATCATCAGCAAAGCTGTGATACCCTGGCCGCTTGGTGGGATCTGATGCACATCATGCCCGCCGAATTCGGTCTGTATGAGGTCAACTACATCTGCAGAAGCCGCACCAAAATCACTGGCTTCGTGGAGGGCACCTGCCGCGTTGAGGGTCGCCACCATCTTCTCGGCAAGCTCTCCTTCATAGAAGGCACTGCGCCCTTCCTTGGCAATACGCTTCAAAGTTTCTGCCAAAGCTGGGTTTTTCCAGACAGTTCCCGCCCCCGGAGTTTCTCCATCTTTCAGGAACAGCTTCGCCGCCTGTTCATTTTCAAGAAGTTTATCTTTCGCAAGGAGCCAATCCACAGAGGTGCGCTGCGTCACCACAAATCCGTTTTCCGCGCAATCAATGGCAGGGGCTAACAGATCCGCAAAATCCATAGAAGCAAATTGTTCATGAAGACGCGTCCAAGCGTCGATGGCTCCCGGCACCGTTACCGCATGAGGGCTGGTCAGCGAAATCTCGTCAATACCATCATCCAACAGTTTATCTGCTGTAAGAGCATTAGGTGCCTTACCGGAGCCATTGAGGCCAAAAAGTTTGTCATCACCAGAGGGGGAGACAATCGCGAAACAATCGCCGCCAATACCTGTTTGCATGGGGTCCACAACACACTGAACCGCGCAGGCTGCAATAGCTGCGTCCATGGCGTTACCGCCTGATTTCAGGATTGATAGAGCAACCTGGGAAGCGTGCGAGCTTGATGTCGCAACCGCACCGTTCATTCCATAAGTTACCGAGCGCCCGGGATTGGAGAAGTTTCTCACTTTGACCACCTTAATTATTATTGAGAGGCCAAAGAGTACTGCGATCACTGAAAAGCGCAAAACAACTTTTTGCGCCTTTTCATGATCCGGAAGTCAAATTACCAAAGGCGAACGATGACATATTTGGTAAATGCGTCATCAACCTTGCTTTGACTGGCTGCACGCCAGGCACCCATAGCCGCATCGTGCGATTCAAAAAAACCGCGCACATCCATATTACCCGGATCTACAAAATCACGACCACGTGTATCAGTAACCCGGCCGCCGAACACCACAAACAATTCCTTCTTAGTGGCGTTAGCTGTCGCTGTATCTGTCATTTCTTCGTCTCTTCAAAACACAAATAGTTCCAGACCAGCAAATAGCCGGTCTGCTCAAATACACTCGGATTATTATAGTTATGGGAGTTTTTACCGTGTTTATGATGAACAAACGGCTAACGCAAGGAAGAAAAACAGTTTTTACTCTTTAGAAGCGAATATTCCAAAAGAGAGGACCGATGCACTAAGAAAGCTGTGGTAAACGTTAAGTTCAGGGACCGAAAATTGCGCGGCAACAATTGCACTTCCAAGCCCGGCGGCAACCAGAAAAACCACACCCGCAAAAATGAATATCCCACTATTAGGTTTTACAAACAGCCGGTACAGTGCCGCCAAGGCCAACAAGCCAACAACACCGTATCGAATTTCTTCGCTTAATTGCCAACGGTCAAACAAAGTCACTCCCGTGAGAGACAACAAACCGATTAACACGATCCACCAGCCCGCCTGATGGAATTGTCGCGCAAATACACCGCCAACAGCGGCGATAGCGAAAGATATAATACCGATGGAGCCCGCAAATGCAGATAACTGCTTGTGATAAGGTTTGAAGTCAGACATTCCCCCATAAACGGCCGCCCCGAGCAGAGCCGCCAACGCAATTGTTGACACTCCAAATGCCCAGAAAAGGTTCATTGGGAAATAGGTACGACGCATCAAAACAAGTGCAGCAATTGCACTCATGACAAGTATGAGTTCAAAGATGACCAAGCTATTCATGACATCCGTCATAACTCGGTCATCATGGAAAGTCTAACGATCTTGGAAAATAAATATGACAGTGGACACATAAATGTCGTTGAATTGTAGAAAATTCCTATACATTACAATAGTGTGTGCAAAAAGTTTTTGAGGTGGCGCCATTCTCAACTTAGATTCCAACAAACCAATGCGGCAATTCTCCATTGCAATGGTCCTGACCATGAGCTTTGGAACATTGGTAACATGCGCCGTTCTCTCGGTCCTCACGATCAGCCTCTATTCCGGACTTGCAAATACAAGGGATCTTCTTGAAGAAAAGGCAACATCTGAACTGGCTTCTGTTGAACAGAACTTAAGGAACTTGCTCAACCCGGTTGAAAGACAGGTTCAGTTCCTGTCCGAACTGATTTATCGCGAAGAAGTCGATATTAATGACCCCAAAAGCATTAACCAGGCGCTCTTAACCTCTTTAAGCGGCATGAACGAAAATGTCGGTATCTCTGTTGTTTATCCGGATTTCAGCAGCCGCGTTGCAACTCGTTATGACAAGAAGATTGAATATAATCCTCCGGTGGAGCCGGAAGGCCAAGACAGCTTGAAGGAAGTCTTGATGACGGGAGTCGGCCATTGGGGTCCCCTTATCTATTCACCTGAAGTCCACGAAACCCTCATGGCTTTTCGCCAACCGATTATCCGGAATGAGAAATTTATCGGCCTGGTTATAGGAGGTATTCCTGTAAGTGAAGTCAGACGCGCGGTCCAGCTTGACGGGCTGTCCAGAAATGACGGCCGGTTTATTCTTTATGGTAAAGAACATATTCTAACCTATGACGGTTTTCAGGTTCATTCAGATAAACTGACCTATAAGGGCGTCGCTCCAAAACTTTCTGAAATTCCTGACCCGGTGCTGTCAGCGATTTGGAGCGCAGAGCGAAAAGACTTTAAATGGGTGAAGCCCAAAGGGGCCATGCAAGGCCATTTCATCGAACTCAACGATGAAACCTATCAATTCATTTACACCTCTGTCGAAGGCTATACGGACAAGCCCCTTATTGTTGGCTACAAAGTGAAATTTGAAGATGTGGCGGGTGCTCTGAAACGACTGGCCTGGGCGGGGTTTGCTGGTCTTGGCATTCTCATTGTCAGCTGCATAATCGCGATCCTTATCGGTCGTCGCATCGCAGGGTCAGTCCACACAATTTCAGAAGCCTCGCAGAAAATCTCCAAACTGAACTTCAATGAGGTTGGCACCCTGCCCCCAAGTCACCTGAAAGAACTTCATGAAGCAAGCGAAGCCTACAACACCATGCTCCGGGGACTCAGCTGGTTTGAAAACTATGTGCCGAAAAGCCTTGTCAGGAAGTTGATGGAGACAGGCGAGGCCCATTCAGAGACACGCTCTGTCACGGTTATGTTTACAGATATCTGTGAATTTACCCCTTTTGCAGAAAACATGTCCTCCGAAGATGTTGCCAGCCTGCTGAACCAGCATTTTGAATTGGTTACGGCCTGCATTGAAAAAGAAGGCGGCACCGTTGATAAATTTATTGGGGACGCCGTTATGGCTTTTTGGGGTGCACCAGAATATCAGGAAGATCATGCTGCCCGCGCATGCCGCGCGGCCCTTGCCATTACTGAAACAATTGAACGTGACAACGAAAAACGCCGACAAGAAGGGCGTGCGCCTGTGAAAATGCGAATTGGCATTCACACTGGTGATCTTGTTGTTGGGAATATCGGATCATCTGGCAGGTTGAATTACACCGTTGTTGGCGACACGGTGAATATCGCTCAACGGATTGAGCAACTGGGGAAAAGCATTCAAATCGATCCACAGCCGGACGTGCTAGCGCTGATTTCCACGACAACAGCAGATCAAGCAGGAGAGCATTTCCCATACCAAAGTGTCGGAGTTCACCGCGTCAAAGGGCGCAAAGAAGAAGTAGACGTCTGCCGTCTGCATCAGGCCGAAGCATCCCGGCCTAATGAAATGGAAGTAGGTGCCTGATCAGGACGGCTGGTAGTAAGGATTTGTTCCGCCTGCGTGGTCTGTCACATCCAGCACTTCAGTAATGCGCGGCACCAATTCCATGATCTCTTTGGCAACACCTTGCTTCAAGGTGACATCGGCCATGCCACATCCCTGACATCCACCCTCCAGGCGCACATATGCTTTATCGTCCTGCAAATCCACAAGAGTGATGTGACCGCCATGGGCAGCGATTGACGGGTTAATGCGGTCCTGAAGCAGGCCGCGAATGGCTTTACCTTCTTCCGTATCCAGACCGGGACGCGGCAAGGCTTCGCGATGATCAACCACCGCCTTAATTTCTGGAATATAGTGTTTCAGCATATTCGTAATACCGGTCAGCATCCCGAAAGCGGATCCCTGCATTTTCAAATACAGGTTGCCGTCCTTGTAGCTGTGAAACTCAACATCACCACCGGATTGTGTCACCGCAGGAATAATGCGCGTAGCAAGCAAGTCTTTGGCTTGCGCCACTATTTCTTCGTCCATATCCACACCTTGTTCACTTTCGGCAATAACCGGTTTACCAGAATTAAAATGCGCCATGATGGCAGAAAAGATGGAGGTATTTAGTTCACTCCAGTCTGTATCCTCAGGCTTCTCAACCAAAATACTCTCTGCCAGCAGAGTGACGGTCTGGACACCCTCCACCCCATAAATTGCACAAGCGAGCGGAGAAATCTCAGCCGCTTCATCAGCAGAAATATGCCGCTGACCTTTACCCAGAACAGCCTGTCCGGGGAAGAATTCCTGATAATTGGCATTGTGCCCTGGTTTGGTTTGTATAAACATTTCTTCTCAACCTTAGCCGCAGAAGTTAAACTGCACTTCATGATGCGCAAATGCACGTCTCATCTACATATAATGCCGGACAACGAAAAAAAAGGGATAAAAATGGCAGAATTTGTGACGGTCACACGGTCAAGCCGTGGAAATGGTAACTATTGCACCATTGCAATCAACAATCCAAAGAAGCTCAACACCTTGAGCTCTCAAATTCTTGAGGAACTTGAAGACGAGGTTAAAAAGCTCGTAAGTGATCAGGAAATTCGTGCTGTTGTCCTGACCGGGACTGGTGATCGTGCCTTTGTCGGTGGTGCAAATATCTACGAGATGGCTGAACTGAACCCAGAGACAGCACGCGTTTTCATTACGCGCATCCATACTTTATGCACCGCCCTCCGTGACCTGCCAGTTCCGGTTATTGCCCGCGTTAATGGGTTCTGCTTGGGCGCAGGAATGGAAATTGCCGCGGTTTGTGATCTGATCATCGCGGAAGAAAGCGCTGAATTTTCCATGCCGGAGGTTCGTGTCGGCATTCCATCCGTCATCGAAGCAGCCGTTCTCCCCCGATTACTGGGCAGTGGCCTCGCACGGGATCTTGTCATCACGGGACGTGCGTTGAATGGCAAAGAAGCCGCAGATGCAGGCTTTGTCCAACGACTGGCAGAGTCTGGAAAGCTGGATGAGGCCGTTGGAATTGCGCTTGATGAAATTATGGCGGGTGGCCGGGAAGCCATTCGCCTGCAAAAAATCCTATGTAACTTCTGGGAAGAGGAAAACATGTCAAAATCGGTTCAGTTTGGAATTGATATGTTTGCCAAATCCTTCGAAGGACCAGAACCGGCAGAAATGCTGGGTGCCTTTACCAAACGTAAGCGCTAGCACCGCAACCTGATTGCCATAGATGAAATAAAAAATTTTCATCTATGGCAGATTTGTTTTTCGTCCATGGTTAATTATTGGTTAAACTAATAAATCAAGTTGAGTGATTTGTGGACGAAAGTAGATAAGCGGGGCTGGGCTTTTGAGTATTCTCAACTCCTGGATTGGAGGGCTGACAGGTGTAAGCGGATTTAATCTGACCGCTGATCGCATTGGTGGGTTGATATCGGCAACTGATCACTCCCCTTTGCTGACGCGCAGGCGTGCCCTGGTTATCCTGAGCCGCATTCGCTTTATGTGCTTGCTCGGGGCTTTTTTCTATGTGGCCGGTTTTATTTTCGATATCACACATTTTGATGCGGAAGTAACAAGAAGTTTGCTCATCTATCGTGCGACAGCCGCCTTTTTATATCTCGCTCTCCTGTTCGCCATTCGCAAAGCCGACAGCCTTAACAGCGCCTACCGCTCCCTTTTTGTGTTCTTTGCCACATCAGTAATTTTTCAGGCATTATATCAGCCGCTGGTATTGCCCGAATTTCTCTTCTCCATTCAAGGGCTAGCGACAGCAGGATATGCAATTTTCCCTTTCCTGATCTGTGCGACAATTGCGGTGTTTCCGCTCACCATAAAGGAAAGTTTTCTGATCAGCGTTATCTTCCTGACATCGGAACTCATCTTTATCGCGGTAGCCAATCCCCAACCCGACCCGCAACCCGGTCTTGGAATGCTCCTATCTCTTGGGACGATTGTTGGTATTTGCACCTTCTCTGCAGTTAGCCAAATGAGCTACATGCTCTCTCTTGTGGAGCAGGCCTCTGTTGACAGCCTGACCAACTGCTACAGTCGGAACAGCGGCGAAGAAATCCTTGATGTTCAGTTCAGGATTTCATCGCGCCAAAACTCCAAACTGTCAGTGGTTTTTCTGGATCTGGATAATTTTAAATCCATTAACGACAGATATGGACACGAAGCCGGTGACCGGGTTCTTCAAAATGCCGCCAACAACATACGCAAAAACCTTCGCGATTCTGATGTTTTGATCCGGTGGGGCGGTGAAGAATT
Organism: Sneathiella sp. P13V-1; assembly: GCF_015143595.1. Taxonomy (NCBI): domain Bacteria; kingdom Pseudomonadati; phylum Pseudomonadota; class Alphaproteobacteria; order Sneathiellales; family Sneathiellaceae; genus Sneathiella; species Sneathiella sp. P13V-1. Next base: position 302,603 of record NZ_WYEU01000001.1, read on the forward strand.
TCTAATGATCCTGCCATATACAGATGGGGAAGGCGCCAGTATGGCAATCCGTAGAATGCGCAATAATGGCTTTGGCAAACGTCCAGATAAAAACCAGGTCACTGCCAGTATCGGCATTGCGGAACTAACAGCTACCAAGGCATCTGACTGGCAGGAGCTGGTCGACATTGCCGATGAGCAAATGTATCTGGCCAAGACAAAAGGGAAAGATCAGTTCCAACTTTACGCGCCTGAAGAAACACCCAATAGCAATGCTTCTTAACCCCCGGAAAGTAAATCCATGCTTCTCAAACTTATGTTGCTGGCCTTTGTCGCACTTTTCATCGGGCGTATTCTCTTTGCCAAGAAATTAAAGGAAATGGGCCGGGCGGCTGACCGAACGTTGAATTTATGTCTGATCGCCATAGCGATCTATCTCGCCCTTCAAGCCCTTCTTTTTTACGCAGTTTAGTTCAAGCCCACGCCTACATCTCTTGACAGGCCATAAAACCCTTATATATTCCAGAAACGTGGTGATTTGTGCCGACCGGCTTGCGGCCACGATAAATGAAACGCTAAAAGGTCGGGGCTCGCGAGAACCCTGACTGGTGGTCGGGGTTTTTTTATGCCTCGAGGACATTATGACGAAGGATCTTAAAAACAAGGGACTGGCAACCAAAGCCATCCGCGGCGGTCTGGAAAGATCGCAGTTCAAAGAAACATCGGAAGCCATTTTTCTCAACTCCGGCTTTGTCTATGACAGCGCTGAAGAAGCAGCTGGAAGATTTAGAGGGGAAAATGACGGCTTCATCTATTCACGCTATGCAAATCCAACAACGTCGGTCTTCGAAGAAAGAATGTGCCTTCTGGAAGGTGCAGAAGCGGCGCGCGCAACCTCCAGCGGAATGGCAGCCGTAAACCTGGCGATCATGAGCCATGTAAAAGCAGGAGATCATGTTGTCGCCCCGAAGGCCTTGTTTGGATCCTGCCTTTATATCATTGAACAGATCCTCCCCCGCTTTGGTGTCAAAGTAACACTGATAGACGGGACGGATATTGACCAGTGGCAAAAAGCGCTACAGCAACCAACATCGGCTGTTTTTCTGGAAACACCTTCCAATCCAACGCTGGAAATTGTGGACATCGCGGCTGTTGCGGATCTCGCCCACAAGGTGGGGGCGAAAGTCATCGTTGATAATGTGTTTGCGACAACTATTTATCAAAAACCGCTGGAGCTTGGCGCGGATGTTGTCATCTATTCCGCAACGAAACACATAGACGGCCAGGGACGTTGCCTTGGTGGCATTGTTCTTTCCGACGAAGAATTTATTGAAGAAGTAGTGGCCCCGTATCATAAACACACAGGCCCTTCACTCAGCCCGTTCAATGCCTGGAACCTTCTAAAAGGGTTGGAAACACTGGAACTGAGAGTGGAGAAGCAAACGGATAATGCAAGCCGCGTAGCAGACGCTCTTGCCGAGAATGCCAAAGTTGCACGTGTTATCTATCCCGGCCGTGATGATCACCCTCAAGCTGCCCTCGCCCGTCAGCAAATGAAACGGGGAAGCACGCTGGTCAGCTTTGAAATTAACGGCGATCAGGAGGAAACTTTTGCCTTCCTCAACAGGCTTCAACTGATCGATATCAGCAATAATCTGGGCGACAGCAAGAGCCTGATCACCCATCCAACGACAACAACACATTCCAGTGTTTCAGAAGAACTGAAGGCCGAACTTGGGATTAACAGCAACTTGGTTCGTCTCTCTGTTGGCCTGGAAACAGCTGATGATCTTGTTGAAGACCTTCTTCAAGCCCTGGAAGGATAATATCCGGCCTTTTTTGTTGAAGTCCAACTTGGCTTTCCTTGCGTATAAGTTTATGTCTTAGATAACGTATGGAGACAGCAAGGATACAAGTTGGGCAAAGGGCTGCAGACATGACGTGGGATAATGCCTACAGAAAAATCACCCATAACATAGAGATATTGGTCATTCCAGAATATCAGACAGATCGTTCGCAGCCAGACAACAATCTGTTTATTTGGTCCTATAGGATTCGCCTCGAAAATCACGGGGATGTGGCCGTCACGCTGCGTCAGCGCTGCTGGCACATTACCGATGCCCTCGGACATACCGAAGTGGTTCGGGGCGCCGGTGTTGTTGGGGAGCAACCCACTCTGGCCCCCGGGGAGAGTTACGAGTATGCGAGCGGGACACCTCTTGCAACCCCCTCTGGAATTATGCTTGGCACATACGATATGGAAAAAGAGGATGGCGATTGGATCACCGTAGAAATTCCCGCCTTCTCGCTTGATAGTCCGTACGAACAGTCGCGGATGAACTAATTTGGATTAGGATATTTTTTGATGGATAAGATAGCCGATCAACAACAGGCAAACACAGCCAAACCCACCAAGGAAGAAGCCGAGGATGCTATTCGCACCCTGATCAGATGGGCCGGAGATGATCCTACCCGCGAAGGCCTGCTTGGAACACCGGATCGCGTCGCCAGATCCTATCTGGAGTTCTTCAAGGGTTACACCGAAGAGCCCGCGGAGTTCCTTGAGCGAACCTTTGAGGAGGTTGAAGGATATGATGAGATGATTATCCTCAAAGGTATCCGGATGGAAAGCTACTGTGAGCATCACATGGTCCCCATCATCGGAGAGGCTCATGTCGCCTATATGCCCGACAACCGTGTTGTTGGTATCTCCAAACTGGCTCGCGTCGTCGATGCTTTTTCAAAGCGCCTGCAAATTCAGGAAAAGCTGACCGAACAAATTGCGGAAACAATTGACGAGGTTCTTCGTCCAAAAGGGGTGGCCGTAATCATTGAGAGTGCGCACCAGTGCATGACCACACGCGGCGTTCATAAAGACGGCGTTACGATGATCACCAGCTCAATGAAAGGCTGTTTCAGGGATTCTGATATTACGCGAAAAGAGCTTCTATCTTTCCTTAGATCCTGAGTTTTCCCCAAAAGAGACTCCAAATTTATGAAGGCGGTGATTTTTACCGCCTTTTTTTATGTGTCACTAATATTTAAATGAAGTAAAAATACAATTGACCTCAAGTAAAATTCAAATAAACAAAATCATCAAAAAAAGTGAATTAAATTTTCTCCAACTATAATTATATCTAAATAAATTTTATAACTATTGATACATCAATACTTTTCCTTTACATCAATTTTTTCTTCATGTTGACTTAAATTACTCAAATTTGACACTTACACCCACCTATTATATTTTTAATTTGTCATTTTTTTCAGTAACTAAGAAAATTTTTTGAAATTTGACACAACAGAAAATATTAGTCGCAAAGACTGGGAGATCATCATGAAGAAACTGTTGGGTGCCGCCCTTGTAATGGCAGGTATGGCTGGCACAGCCCAAGCAGGTGAAAGCTGCGGTAGTGTCACTATTGCAGATATGAACTGGAATTCCGCAACCCTGATCGCGCATGTGGATCAGTTTATCCTTGCAAATGGATATGGTTGCGAAGCTGAGCTCGTACCAGGCGATACAATGCCGACCGGCACCTCCATGACAGAAAAAGGTGAACCTGATATCGCACCTGAGCTCTGGAGCAACTCCATGAAAGCCGCCATTGACAAAGGGGTGGCTGAAAAACGTCTGCGCATCGCAGGCAAATCACTATCCGATGGCGGTGAAGAAGGTTTCTGGGTTCCTGAATATCTTGTAAAAAAAGACCCTTCCATGGCAACAATTGCCGGTATTATCAAAAACGCCAAAATGTTCAAACATCCTGAAGATCCTGACAAAGCTGCCTTCTACGGCTGCCCGGCCGGTTGGAACTGCCAGATTTCCGGTGTAAACCTAAACAAAGCACTTGGTCTTGATAAAGCTGGTTTCGACATCATTGATCCAGGCTCAGGGGCTGGCCTTTCCGGCTCTATTGCAAAAGCGTACGAGCGTGAGCAGGCTTGGTTTGGGTATTACTGGGCGCCAACTGCGGTACTTGGTAAGTACAAAATGGTAAAAGTGGACTTTGGATCTGGCATAGATCTGGAACATTTCCGTAGTTGCACGACGAATGCCGACTGTATTGATCCAAAACCAACAATGTACCCACCTTCACCGGTACACACCATTACGACAGAAGCATTTGCATCAAAAGCACCTGCTGCCTATGAGTATCTGACAAAACGTGCCTTCAAGAACGCCGAAATGAACGGCTTCCTGGCATGGATGGAAGACAATCAGGCAGATGGTGAAACAGCTGCAATTCAGTTCATGAAAAACAACGAAGATAAGTGGTCTGCATGGGTCACACCTGATGCCGCCACAAAAATCAAAAAAGCACTGGCATCTTTGTAATCGTTTCACATCACCCCGACCGAATAATCGGTCGGGGTTTTTATATTTATTGACCAAGTCTGGAGTTGACTTATGTCAGACAAAAACTTGCTGATCGAATTTCCCCAATTGGATCGCGAAAGTCTCCTATACATTCGAAAAACACTGGATGGAGCCTACAAGGATTTCTCTCGTGCTTACGGAGATATCATTGAAAGCATTTTCGATCCCCTTCTCTACTTCCTTGTGTGGTTTGAGAAATTACTTCTGAATTCTCCATGGGTTGTTGTTCTCGCTGTCATAATTGGCATCGTTTACGCCGCAACGCGCTCCTGGAAGCTCAGTCTGGGTGTTCTGATATCCTTCCTGCTCATCGGCTATTTCGGCATGTGGGAAGATACGATGCGGACGCTCAGCATCATCTTTGTTTGCACAGTTCTCTCAATTGCACTTGGAATCCCTGTTGGCATTATGATGTCTCGCTCCGATCGTGTTCAGGCGGTCGTGACTCCGATATTGGACATTATGCAAACAATGCCGGCTTTTGTTTATTTGATCCCGGTTGTGATGCTTCTCGGTATCGGTAAAGTCCCCGGGGTTATTGCGGTGGTAATCTACGCGATCCCGCCAGTTATCCGCCTGACAAATTTGGGCATTCGCCTTGTCGATAAGGAAGTATTGGAAGCGGCGACAGCTTACGGCGCAAATCCGATGCAGCGCCTGTTCGGTGTTCAGATCCCACTTGCCATTCCAACCATTATGGCAGGTATCAACCAGACCATCATGATGTCTTTGGCGATGGTTGTTGTGGCCTCCATGATCGGCGTAAAAGGTCTTGGACAACCGGTTTTGAAATCTATTACCAACCAGTATTTCACATTGGGCTTACTTAATGGTTTGGCCATTGTCGCGCTGGCTATCGTGTTTGATCGTGTCTCTCAGGCCTACGGCAAACGAACACAGAAACATTTGGAAGGTTCCCACTAATGAATATTGCAAGTAATTTGGAACCGCTTCTGCGCGTAGAAAATCTCTACAAGGTTTTTGGTAAAAACCCAAAAGACATCATTCCTTTGATTGAAGCAGGAGAAACCAAAGATGATATTCTGGTAAAGACCGGCCACACGGTTGGTCTAAAAGAGATCAATCTTGAGATCCAGAAGGGCCAGATCTATGTGATCATGGGCCTGTCCGGGTCTGGAAAATCGACCCTGATCCGACACTTCAACCGTTTGATTGACCCCACTGTTGGTAAAATCATCGTTGAAGGTCAGGACATTATGGAACTTAACCAGAAAGAACTGGAAGAGTTTCGCAAACATCGTATGTCCATGGTGTTTCAACGCTTTGGCCTGATGCCTCATCGAACGGTTATCGAAAATGTCGCCTATGGCCTTACGGTCCAGAAGGTAGACAAAAAGACACGCATGGCAAAAGCTCAAAAATGGCTTGAGACAGTAGGTCTTGCAGGATACGAAAATCAATATCCATCACAGTTGTCTGGCGGCCAGCAACAGCGTGTCGGCCTCGCCCGCGCCCTTTGCACGGATGCGGATATTTTGTTAATGGACGAAGCCTTCTCAGCTCTTGATCCACTGATCAGAAGCGAAATGCAGGACCAGCTTATCGAATTGCAGGAAACGCTTCATAAAACCATTATTTTCATCACTCATGATCTGGACGAAGCTTTGCGCCTTGGGGATCGGATCGCCATTTTGAAAGACGGCGAACTGGTTCAGGAAGGCGCACCAGAAGATATCCTGCTTGAACCTGCCACAGATTATGTGGAAGCCTTTGTAAAAGACGTGAACCGCGCCCGCGCGCTCACCGTTGAAACGGTCATGCGCCCACCGGCTCATCGGATCACTGAGGGCACCATCGATGATGCACTTGACCAAATGAAAAAACTTTCTGGTAACTACGGATACTATGTCACCAAGGATGGATATCAGGGGGTCCTCCTGCAGGAAAAACTGGAAAAAGCGGCGAAACTCAACGGCAGTTCCCCAGTTGGCGAAGCACTGTTTGAAGAGTGTGACCCACTTTCTCCAGACTCAGTCCTGGAACAAATTATTCCTGAGACCCTTGAATCCCAGTATCCGCTGCCTGTGGTAGATGAGGATGGAGATTTGCAGGGTAGCCTGCCTCGCTCATCGTTAGCTGAAGTCCTCTCAGTTCGGGATGACTCTGATGAAAATGGTAAAAAATCTGCTGTTGGGTTACCTGAAGAAAAAGTCAAAGCGTAAGCCTTAACGAAAAAAAAGGGCTGCCGAATTTGGCAGCCCTTTTTTTAATCTTACCTCTACCAGATCCATGTAGCAGGATCAGGAACAGCTTGCTGGTTTCCGTAGTATTTCAACCCCTTGATACAACGGACAATAAACCAGACCAGGAAAGCGATCATAATCAGGAAACCAATGCCAAAGGCGATGGTAAAAGCACCAATAATTGAGATCAGAATACCGATCCAGAAGGTGCGAATTTGGAAACGATAGTGCGTTTGTGCCCACTCAGGCGCATCGCCTTTATTCATGTAAGCGATAATAACACCGATCAAACCAGTGATACCCAGAACCAAGCTGGCTAAATAAAGCAAGTAGACGATCTGAACCATCTTGTTGTTGTTATTGTCCAGAACCTCTTGGACAACGTCAGTAGATTTCTCTTCGGACATAGACCCCTCCAATAAAATTGGTTGCCGAATGTAAGGAAACTCTGGCTCAGTCGTCAAAACTCAGCCGATACTTAACTGGATAAGTCCCGAGTATATCCAGAACAGCCTGTTCTATCTCGGTTTTATTAACATTGGATTGAACGATCACCTCAACAGTTGCCACAATGCCATGACTGCCTTCCGCGCCCACTGTGACATTAAAAGTCACGCCCTGCAGGTTAAGATCATTTAACAAGGGCTGAAAAGTTCGCGCTATAATGTCGTACCGCAATGAAGGTTTAAAGATCTTACCAACCGCCGTTACCGGCATTTCATCAATAAGAATGACCTCGGCCGGCAAAGCGGGGCGTTCAAAAATGTTCTCTTCTGCAAATTTTCTGATCTCGTCCGCGGAAGTATTCGAGCCTGGGATCAGTTCTACATAAGCAACCGGAATTTCACCTGCATAGGCGTCAGGCCGCCCAACCGCAGCGGCCAATTGAACAGACGGATGCTGATGCAGGCATTCCTCAATCATGCTGGGTTCAATATTATGACCTCCCCGAATAATCAGATCTTTTGCACGGCCTGACAGCCAGAAATATCCGTCCTTATCGATATAGCCCAAATCACCCGTGTCCAGCCACCCATCCCCAACAAACAGTTTTTCATTAAACTGTTCCTGAATATAACCGCGAATGGCGTTAGGCCCTTTGATACAGATATGCCCTGCTTCTCCGATATCACAGTCCCCGTAATACGCCCCGTCTTCATCCACCCGTTTTACAGCGACCTGCTGATAGGGATAACGAATACCGATGGATCCCACAGGGCGCGGTCCATTTGCCGGATTACAAAGAGAGACAGACGTCCCTTCGGTGAGACCATACCCTTCCAGAATGGAAATTCCCGTCACGCTTTCAAACTTACGAATGACCTCCTGAGGCATGGGTGCCGCTCCGCAGATACCAAACTTCAAAGACGATACATCCACCCCATTTAGCGGGACATTCAGAAGAGCCGAATAAATTGTAGGCACTGCTGAGAAATGGGTCACCTTATGGGTATCCACAATTTTCCAGAAATTAGGGATCAATTGCGGTGTTCTGAAGCCTGCAACACCGGCAAACAAGACCGTTGCCCCCGCCTTAAAGCCAGCCAAGGAACTTACCAGCACCGCGTTTACGTGGAACAGAGGAAGTCCAACAAGAACAACACTGTCGCTGTCATATCCCGCGGTATATTGGGTTGCCCATGCTTCATAGACTTCACCGCGGAAAGAATGTTGTGCCACTTTTGGCGATCCCGTAGTGCCACCTGTATGGAAGTAGGCGCAGACATCATCCTGATCAAACTGTCGATCGAAGTTGAGTTTATCTGACGGGTGCTTTGCCAATTCTTCTTCAAACGACAAAATCTTGTTGCCTGGATCTGCACTTCCCCCAACCTGAAACACAAGCTCAAGTTCTGGCATCTGTTCGATCACTTCGGCGGTTTTCTCCCAGATATCGGAACCTGCCATCGGTCCCAAGGCGACCAGCATCTTGGATCCGGTCGCCCGCAAAATTTCGACAATCTGCTCTGCCCGAAGCAGTGTATTGACGGCGCTTACGATCCCTGCCGTCTGTCCGCCCCATATGGCATACTGCGCTTCCGGCACATTAGGAAGAAGGTAGGTAACCGCTTCGTCTTCTTTAAGCCCATGAGCACGAAACATGTTGGCCGTTTGCGTTACTTTGTCCAAAAGTTCCTGGTACGTAATATCAACCGCTGCTTCGCTCACCTCACAGGTCGGCAAGAACCGGACAGCAACTTTGTCAGGATTGGCTTTCGCAGCATTCACTAGAATATCGTATGTGCTAACTTCATCAAACCGCTCCGATAATGGCGTTTTTTCGATTTCCTCGATATCTTTTACAGAACGGATTTTTCCCTTCAGATCGGCCATCTGACGACACTCCTACTTATTATTCTTATTTGTAACTTTGTTTTTTATTCTCTGGTTCAGTGCACGGATCCCAACGCGTCATTGAGCATAAAATAGACTTTCCCCAGATCTGAGCTGGCATATGTCTCCGCGAGCAGATCGGAAAATTCAGAATTTTCTGCTTCCTGCAACAGCTGTTCAAACGCTGCACGATATTGATCTACATATCGCCTGAAATCACCCTGTTCCTTGTATAGGTGTTGTATCCGCTCTTCGTCTCTGTTTTTGATCAAGCGTCTTGTGAAAATACTTTTTTCACCCTTACGGTACCGGTTCCAAAGCTCATCCGGCAGCGTATTATCAATGGAGCGGGCAATATCAATCGACATGGAATGCATACTGTCCATGATGAGGGCAGACGCCTTTCGCATCGCATCTCCTGTTTTTTCCCGGCGATCACTCTCGATATATTCCAGCTGACGACGGACAACTTCTGAGGCTGTTTTAAGACGATCCGCTTGTTGCTGGAATTTAAGGGACGTCACCAGTGCTTCCTCTGACGCACTGGTGGACGCCTCCCGCAGGTTCCTGCTTTCTTCACTCAGCATGCTGGACGTTTCCTGCAACGAGTTTTCAACCTGCTTAGCTGTAACCTCGATACGTTGGCGTTGTTGTTCAAACTGATCCAGTAGCCCTTCTGTTTCTTCACGGGCGCGACCTGTGAATTTCAGCAGGTCCGACGCGCGTTCTTCGAAAATGGTTGCCGCTTCGCTTCCCATTTCCGTTGCCTGACGGCCTGCATCTCCCACTTGCTCGGTGACCCGCGTCATATCCAATTCAAATCGCTTTCGGGTCTGATCAATTTCCTTGCGGTGCCGCATCAAGGCCTGATCCGCCTGTTGCAAACCTGACAGCATCAACTCGCTTGCCTTGGCAAGTTCAACCGTCTTACGGCGAAACCCTTCACCCACAATATTGGCCTGCCCGGCGGATTTATGCAGAAGGCGCGTACGATCTTCCAAAGAAGTCCGAATATAGTCCGCACGATCCGCCAATTGCCTCGCAATCTCAGTTAAGGCAGCCGTTTCCTTGCCGATCACCTGCTCCATATCTACACTGCTCTGTTTTGCTTTTTCGGAAAGCTCTGCCAGTTTTTCAAATTGCGCATTCGCCAAATCACTAGCGGTGGCCAAACGCTCTACATTTCCAGCTGTCGTCTCTGAAAGGCTGGAGGCTTGCTCATTTGCGGTGTTTGCCGCTTTCGCAAGACTATCAAGATGTTCCCGTGCCTGATCCCCCATGGCCCGCAGCTCACCTGATGCTTTTTCCGCCATGCGCGCAAGCTCTGCACTTTGCGAGCTTGCCGCTTCTCCCGATTGGCGGGCCTGCAATGTTGCACGCTCTGCGCTTGCCATCAGATCCTGATGTTGGCGCACCGCATCTTCGGCCGCCGCTTTCAGTTTCGCAGTTGAAACATCCGCGGTATTTCCAAGTTGCTGGTTTTGTTTTTCCAGATCTTCTGCGGCAGTCTTGATGTTTTTAGCGGCTTTTTCACCGTATAGTTCGATGCTTTCGCTCTCCCGGCGAATTTCTTCTCCGGCTTCCCTGATTTCACCCGCAACCTTGTTGGTAGTGGAGGTAATAATATCCGCCTGCCTTTGAAAACCTGTCCCCAACTGGGTGATTTGATTACTGGTCTCCAGACTTGCCTGAGAGAGATTATCAACATTTTCACCGAGCTTAACGGCAATTTCTTCGGTCAAACTATTCACATGGTTGGACGCCTGCTCCAGCGCGTTTAATTGCTTACGTAACGCGGCTTGCATTTCCTGCGCCCGGCCATAGGCCAGTTCCGCGCTTTGATCGAGGCGGTTCGCATGGCCTGCAAATTGCTCGCCCAAACTTCTGGAATCACGCAGTGCCTTATCACCAGATGCCGCGATCAACTTCTGCGCTTCATCCAGTAAATTTTCTACAGCTTTGATTTTGTCCTCGGCCTGATGCAGGCTACTTTCCATCATCGCAGCCTCATCGGAGATTTTCTGGCTGGATGTGCCAAGACTTTCACTCAGCTCCTGCCCCAACGTAGAAAGACGAGAGGCTTCCGCTTCCAGTTGCGCAATCGCGTTCATGGAGTCATTAGACGCATCCACTGCCTGTTGCCGAACGCGATCCTGTTTGCTTTCCAATTCGGTAAGAATGGTCTCAACCGCCTCTCGGGCAGAATATAAGCCGTCGCGCAGTCCGGAAAGGCGGCCGATGACCTCATCACCTGTACGCTTTGAATCCTCTCCGCCCTGACGCAGAGTTTCAGTGGCTTTCTCAATCTGGAAAATAATATCCCGGGATTGTTTCTCCAACTGATCCGCACGGGAGCGAAATTTCTCACCACCGATCTCAAGCTCGCTCAAGGTCTTGTCTCGCGCCTCTTCCATTTCATTCAGGCTGGCAAGCATGGATTTATTGCTGAGCTGCACCCTCTCTTCGGAGCGTTTCGCCATTCCTTCAATTGCCTGACCTGATTTTTCAAGTTCCTGGACAAGATTTTGGCTGGCTGTTTCACTGTCGGTGATGGACGCTTGAAGCTGTTCAACCTGCTGCGTGATCGCGCTTTGAATTTTCTCGGACTTCTCAGCCGCCAAATCCAAGGACTTCTCAAACTGTTCGGTTTGCGTCAAAGCGAGATTATCAAGAGTTTCTCTCTGGCCTTCGGCTTTGGCCAACAGGTCAGCCAGCTCGGCAATCCGGCTTTGCAACTCGTCCCTCAACGCACTGTTCTGAGAAGATAATTCATCCATCAGATTTTCCGCTACGTCTTGCTGCTGGCTCAAAGCAGCCGTCGCAATTTCGATTCTCCTTGCCGCTTCTTCTGTTCGAACCTGAACTGCGCTGGCATGCTCTTCAAGGGTGCGGGTGAGGCTTGCCACACGTGCCTCCGCTTCCGGGCTTGGATACCCAAGCTCCCGCATCAACTGATCCAGCGCGGCACCTTTGTAGTAAGCTTCGTTGCTGCGGCGCGCATAGGACACAAGTAACCAGAGAAAAGCAATCGGCGTGAAGGCCCCGGCAAACAAAGCCCCAAGTTCATGGGGGAGCAATTGCAGGATATTGCTGAGGCCTACATTCTGATCCACATAGAAACCAACCGCGGCGAGCCAGAGAATTGTCACCAGAGAGACGGCGATGAGAAGCAGGACGTAAAATACACGTGTCTTGTGTGAAGCCGTTGCCTGCTCTGCAGCTCCCAAAATCAGCGGACTGTCATCTTTGAGAGTTTCCCCCTCAAGCGTTTCCAATCCGTTTTGTTTCCCAGTCATTTAGCCGCTCCCTGTTATCCTGATTAGGTTCCTGCAAATTGAAAGCGGCGTCAAGTCTCCCCTGTGACGGCAAGGCAATAAAAAAGGCCGGAATTACCGGCCTTTTAGTCGATTTTTATCTTATTTAATGATGCCTTGCTCTTTCAAACCGCTTATGCGGTCACTTGCAACCCCCCAGTCAGTGAGCGCTTCTTCTGTATGCTCACCTTTCTTTAAAGGTGGACGCTGAATTTCAGAAGGAGTTCGAGAGAATTTCGGTGCAGGCCCAGGCTGTTTCACCCCACCTACCTCTACAAAACTGCCGCGCGCAACGTTATGCGGATGCTCCATGGCTTCTTCCATGGAAAGAACCGGCGCAAAACAGATATCTGTGCCTTCCATGATCTCACACCACTCAGCACGGGTTTTGGTTTTAAAGATATCGGCAAACTTGTCTTTCAGTTCTGCCCATTTGGTCGCATCCATCTGATGCGGCAACTCTTCGTTCTCAAGTCCCATTTTCTCCAGCAAGAGCTTGTAGAATTTGGCCTCGATAGAACCGATGGTCACATATTCACCGTCGCTGGTCTCATAGACGCCATAGAAATGAGCACCCCCATCAAGCAGGTTCTGTCCGCGTTTATCTGACCAGAAGCCGGACGCAGAAAGACCGTAGAACATAGTGATAAGGCTTGCCGCTCCTTCCACCATGGAAACGTCAACAACCTGCCCTTTACCGGAAGCACGTGCTTCCAGAATAGCAGCCAACATACCCATCGCCAGATACAAGGCACCGCCGCCAAAATCACCGACAAGATTTAGTGGTGGAACAGGCGCACCATTTGCCGGGCCAATTGCGTGAAGCGCCCCGGACAAGGCAATATAGTTAAGGTCATGCCCAGCAGCATGCGCCATCGGACCATCCTGCCCCCAACCCGTCATACGGCCATATGCGAGTTTCGGGTTTCGTTCCAATGCCACGTCAGGACCCAGTCCTAAACGCTCCATCACGCCAGGGCGAAATCCCTCAATAAGGCCATCCGCCCCTTCGATAAGCTCAAGGATAAGCTCACGCCCTTCTTCTGTTTTTGTGTCCACAGCGATAGAGCGACGCCCCCGCATCATCAGATCGTATTTTTCACCTTTATTGACCCCTAGCCCTGGATCGACAAGGCGATCTACACGGATAACATCGGCCCCCATATCAGCGAGAAGCATTGCACACATTGGTCCCGGGCCAATGCCCCCCATTTCGACGATTTTAACCCCTTTTAGCGGTCCCATTATTCTTCCTTTCTTAATTTAAGACGCTAGCTAACTAATTTTCATGGTAACTCGAAAAACCCTTCGAAGCTATCATTCAATTTCGCACCTAACGACCGTTTGAAAGGGAGACTACTCGACTATTAAATATTTGCAAGCCTCACGAAAACATCGTTATATCCGTATATCAGCTGATCCAATATAAAAGGGACAATTATGGGTAAGGTCATTGGGGGCGCCATCGCGCTAGTTGCCATCATTCTGGCAGTCATTGTTGGGGTATTTTACTTCAATCTGGACAAAATCATTATCGCTGCTGTTGAAAAATACGGTTCCGAAGTTACGAAAAGCGACGTTAAACTTGCTGAAGTTGACTTGGATCCGACATCCGGCAGCGGCGGCCTTCGAGGCCTGACTGTGGGCAACCCCTCAGGATTTAAGGAGCCAAGTGCCTTTGATCTTGGCGGCATTTCCTTGAAAGTTAATGTTGCTGGTTCCAGCGAAGAACTCATCCATATCGAGGAAATCATCGTTTCCTCCCCTCAAATCACCTATGAGGTGAATGAAAATGGGAACAATCTGGATGTTCTTAAAAAGAATATCGACGATTTCATCAAAGCGCAGGGCGGGGAATCAAAAGATAGCAGCAGCTCCAGTTCCGACGGTGAAGAGGGACCAAAACTCATTATTGATCGTCTATCCATTACAGGCGGCAAGGTCACCGTCAGTGCACCGATTACAATGAACCAGAAGATCGAAGGTAATCTTCCTGACATTAACCTGAAAGATATTGGCAAAGACAGCGGAGGTGCTGACCCCGCTGAAGTTGCCGCGCAGATCGCAGATTCCATTACGGAAGGTGCCCTTGGTGTTGTTTCCGGTTTGGGTATCGGCAAAACACTCGACAGTTTGAAAGAAGGCCTGTCAGGAGTAACGGGTGCTGTTGAAGGTGTGACTAAAAATCTGCCAACAAGTGGCGGCGGTGCAACCAAAGCCGTGGAAGATGCGGCAGGTGGTATCAAGAAGCTGTTCGACTAAAAAGTAATTGAGGGGGTCGGATCGAAATGGAAAATCTTGAAAGCAATCTGGATACTGTTGCAAAACTTCTGGATTTAGCGATGGAATTTGCCGTCAAATACGGCTTTCAGATATTGGGTGCACTTGTCTTTTTCGCCTTTGGTTTTCTTGTGGCGAACTGGATTGGCAACCGGGTGGCCAAACTCGCCATTTCCAAAAATATTGATCCGACTCTTTCCCAATTCATAGGCAGCACTTCCAAACTCATCTTGATTGTCATGCTGGTGATTATCACCCTTGGCAATTTTGGTATAAGCATCGCCCCGCTTATTGCCTTGGCAGGTGCTGTCTCTTTGGGCGCGACACTGGCCCTACAGGGACCCATGTCCAACTTCGGCGCCGGTATCGCCATTATTCTGACCCGCCCTTTCGTTGTTGGCAATGTGATCACGGTGCTGGGTGTTCATGGGATTGTCGATAAAGTTACCTTGGGCATGACATTTCTCACGGGTGAGGATGGAGAACAGATCGCCATTCCCAACAAGGAAATTGTCGGCCAAGTTATCGTGAACTCGCATGACACGCGTATTCTAGAACTGGATTTTGCGGTCCCGGAAGATGCAGACATCGACAAACTTATTCCTGCTATTCAGGGCATTCTCGATGACCACTCAGAAATTACAAAAGAACCAGCCCCTCAGGTGGGACTGCATGATTTCACATACGGCGGATTAGTCATTGGCTTCAGGGCCTGGATCCCGGGGCGGACCTATTTCAGCGTTCGTTACGAAGTAAATAAAAAGATCCGCGATCTTTTGAAGGCGCAAGAAATTCATTTATTTGCTCCGGAAGGGGTTGCCATGCCATTGCAACGTCGCACTGCGGGTACAATGACGCGCCCTGACATAGTTCCCCCAACCAAGCAAAACCCTTAATGCTGTTGCAATGTGAAGCCTTCTTCCATGGAAGGGGCTTCAAAGTAGCTGGTCACACTCATAAACTCTTCAGGTGAGGTGAGTTTTGATCCAAACGGGCGCTCTTTGTTCCGCTTTTTAAGCTGCACCAGACATTCCGCATTGGAACGATCCAGAAAATGCAAAACATGGGGTACACCAGCTTCCCGGGCGAGGGTTTTGAACCACGCACGTTGGGATTTGGTATTACCCGGAAAATCCATGACAACTGTCACACCGGATCTCAGCAGATCTTTGACATGCTCGGACAGGATCCGTTTTAGCCGGGAAGAACAGGTCAGGTAATCTTCAAAAGTATGGATTGTTTCAGGGAAGAGCCGCGCGAGCCACTGATCTTCACTAATGAGTACCGCATCCACATCATCCGCAAGCTTACGTGCAAGCGTAGATTTCCCTGCAGCCATTTTGCCGCAAAAGAAATGTAACGATGGTTCAGGATATTGGGTATTCATTGTTCTTCTCCATAAGGTTTTGTCCGGTACGGGGAAGAACACACATGCAATCCACCCCGGTAACGGGCGGATGCTTTATTCAGATACGACTAAAACTCCGCCATTATTTCCTTAATAATGACGGCCACGAGTGCCACAGGTTTGATTGCGTAAGTTCTAGTCATGGGCAGGATGCTAGTAAGACATTTTCAGATTGTAAAGGGGGAAAATCCCACCCATTGTAATTTTGTTGCCCTCTAGCTTTCCACCTGATGCGGTTTTCCCACACCTGTATCTAGGAAAGATTTCAAGCTATCGACAAGGAAATGATCCCAGCTGCGAGAGCAAACATCATAACAAACAAGCTGATCGTTTAATCCTTCATGATTGAATTTCACCAACGTTCCGGAAGGTTTGCTTTGCATTTTCCAATCCAGATGTGATCCCAACCAGTCCCGATCGATTTCGTCAGGATGGTCCAATAACAGAAGATGCGCTTCAGTACATTTCAACCTGACATGTTCAGGGGAAAGCTCTTCTGCTTCGAACACCCAATAGCTTTCTCCCCCAAAAGCGAACTTGGACTGATCTCCCACAGCTTGAAAAGAATGACTGGGTTCTGTCCACCAATTGCCATACCCAGTTGTGAGGCACTTAAATACCTCCTCTATGGGCGCGTCCGTAGAAAACTCGGTGTAATAATCACTTGTTGTCATCATTTCCCCCTCGATGTGAACGCGCCCTGCTCAATTACATGCTAATTGGCTCCCCCCAATTAAAAAGCAAGTGATCAAAGTTTAGAGATGGCGTCATCCAGATATTTGTGGAAATGGATTATACCACTTTCATTCTGGCCAAATGTGAAATGTGTATTGGCCTCTGTCGCAAGTGATTCCTGAATTGCAATGGCCGCATCCCGATCTTCAACCAATCCAACATCTTTCACAAAATCCACATCTTTTTTGATTTCTTCGAGGCTCTTTTTCGGGCCTTCGCCTGGCTTATTTGTCATTCTGTAAAAATACCAGTGGGTCTCACTTGGTGAAATGGGTTCCAAAACGACCATGACAGTATGATTGGATAGCTGCGATAGATGCGTATTTGGAAACAGTTGATTTACATAGGTAACCATTCCGCTTATGCGACGCTCTTCCTTCGGAATATCACGCAATTTTTCAATGCGCCTGAACGGAAATGTAATCCGGAAGTTTGGACCGAAGGTCTCCACAACATTCACATTGTCCATGCCATAAGGATAGAAGGATTTATTATGCAGGGATTTAATGTGATACCCCTCCATTGAAGTCTCCGCGATCAGTTTCCAGTTGGACTTGTCGACAAATTCGATGCTGCCAAAATATTCCTGCTCTGGGGACAGCATTTCCGGCATAGCTTCCAATGCACCATCCGAAATAGGATCATCCTGAGTTACAAACACAAGCCCGCCTTTTTCAACTGCGGTGACTTCAACAAGACCGTGATCCCCTTTTTCGACCCCCGGAAACCCTTCACTGCCAGGAATGTGTTTCAGCTTACCATCCAAGCCATATGTCCAAGCGTGATACGGGCATACAAACGCACGGGAACAACCTTCACCTTCGGTTGTAACGGACATTCCGCGATGTCGGCAGGCATTCTTAAAGGCGCGGACGACACCATCATCGCCTCTCACAACAATAATTGGTCGCCCTGCCGCTTTACGGGCGATATAGGATCCCGCTTCTGGCAATGCCGCGGAAGGGCAGAAAGCAACCGGAGTGCGCCGCAAGACTTCCAATTCCTGCTGGAAACGTTCCTCACTGATGTAATTTTCAACCGGTTCTTTCCAGGTAACATTCCCCAAATCGGTGGTCTTGTTGTCCACATGTTCGAAAATACGATCAATAACGTCAAGGTCGCTCATCAGATAGGTCATTTTCTAACTCTTCTCTTTTATTTCCCATTTTTCTTTAGTTTAACGGCCTCTTTCTACAATTTCAATGTGCGAAATTATGTACCTTCTACGCATATGTGAATTTTTGTTCCCAAAATGCCAACTTCACTGCTAAGGTTAGAAA
This sequence comes from Sneathiella sp. P13V-1, assembly GCF_015143595.1. Classification (NCBI taxonomy): domain Bacteria; kingdom Pseudomonadati; phylum Pseudomonadota; class Alphaproteobacteria; order Sneathiellales; family Sneathiellaceae; genus Sneathiella; species Sneathiella sp. P13V-1. The sequence continues at coordinate 320,518 of NZ_WYEU01000001.1, forward strand.
AACAGAATAAACAAACCGATCAAGGTTGAATAAGGGGGATCCACCATGCATTTGCATTGCCAGCAAGTCGTCGAGTTTGGCGCACCACTGGAAGCACGCGATTATCCAGCACCAGAGCCACAAGGAACTGAAATCCTCATAAAAATTGATGCCTGTGGTGTCTGTCATAGCGACCTGCATCTGTGGGAGGGATATTTTGATCTCGGAAACGGGATGAAACTGGATTTGGCGGATCGTGGCATGTCCCTTCCCTTCACCATGGGCCATGAAATTGTTGGGGAGGTCATTGCGGTTGGTCCTGATGTAGAAGGAGTCGAAATCGGAGATAAAAGGATCGTATTCCCCTGGATTGGCTGTGGAAAATGTCCTGTCTGCCAGGCGGGGGATGAACTTTATTGCAATAACCCACTCACCTTGGGAACACGTTACAACGGCGGATATGCGGACATGGTCATTGCCCCACATCCGAAATACCTGATCCCATATGATGGCGTTCCTACTGAGCTTGCCTGTACCTACGCCTGTTCGGGTCTCACCGCCTATAGTGCCCTTAAAAAACTCTCTCATCTCACGGAAGATGATCATGTGGTCATTATAGGTGCTGGTGGTGTTGGCTTATCCGCAGTGCATTTTGCATCATCCGTACTGAAGGCCAAAATCATTGTTGCCGATATTGATGACACAAAACGTGCTGTTGCGCGGCAAGCAGGGGTTTTCGACACCATTGATAACAGCGATCCAACAGCCCTTGAAAAACTGATGGAAATCACTGGCGGTGGTGCCGCGGGTGCCATCGATTTTGTGGGGGCACCAGCCTCCGCTCAATTTGGCATGAACGGCCTTCGGAAAGGAGGCACTTACGTCTGCGTGGGTCTGTTTGGCGGCGCAGCTCCCGTTCCGCTCCCTGTACTCCCTCTTACCATGCGCACCATTACCGGATCTTATGTGGGCACATTGGATGAGATGCATGAACTCATGGAGTTGGTAAGGTTGGGCAAAATTGCCCCTATCCCTTATGAAACAAGACCTCTTGAAGAAGCGAATAATGCCTTGGAAGATCTGCGGGATGGCAAAGTAAAAGGGCGTGTTGTCCTAAAACCGTAAAGGATTACCTGTTTTCATCCAAATACTGCCTCAGTTCCTGTAACGGAGGCAGTATCCCTTGTAAAAACTCACTTGAAAATTGGCTCATGAGCTTTTCAATCTCTGGCATCAGCCGAAAAATACACTGCTGGTACATTTCCTCCCCTTCCTTATTGAGCCGAACCAGCTTACCCCGTCCATCTTCAGGATCCGGAATTACATCGATCAATCCTCGGGCTTCAAGGCGTTTGATCGTATTGGTCATCGCCCCTTTGGTCACCTGGAAGGCATTTGCCAACCGAACGGGACTCCACTCCCCGCCCAGACGGACAAGATGACTGAGCACACCAAATTGGGAAATCTTCAACCCGTCAGGCAATTGTTTTTCCAGTAGGCTACTGGAAAGCTGGCTAATGATGCCAATTTCAGTGAAGACAGCAAAGGCTGACGGGATGTCGGACGATTTCATGTAACTTTGAGGATCCTCGTTTTTAAATAAGGGTATTCCCTTAAGGTACTCAGATCAACACTTCCCGAACAGGTTTACGCGGGCTTATAGGTGCCGAGCCATCCCGATATCCCATTCTGAAAGCAAATGTGGGTTGCCAATCCCGACTACCTAAAAGTTCTGAGATCTGTCGATCAAAAGTCGGGGCTTTGCCCAGTTGTTTCTCCCGATCAATCATTTCTACGGGTTGGTTCATGGGGTGCATGGAAAGCCCATATGTTGTAGCGAGCAAGTGCAATCGTTGCCAAACCTGTCCGGCGATAACGTTATCTGATTTATCATAACGGTCTATTACTGACAGAAACCCCGTAACAGGTGCCGTCGCAAGATGAGAACTCTCAGTCGCATCACGCCACATTTCATGGCCAGTTTTAGCGCTTGGATCAGGAAAAATCTTTGCCGCATACTTAATCATGGCTGGCAAGCCGGCACCATCCAGCGTTGGTCCATCTTTGTGCTTTTGAATGGCTGCATCAGTTGTCCTGATCCAATCGTGACTAGCCTGTACCATGCTCATATCAGACACAATCGCATTGGTCGCCGCCATCATGATTTGGTCGAATTTTGTCCGGCTTTCACCTTCCTCAAATAATTTTAAGTCAACCCCCGAACCTTCAGCCATTTCCGTCATTTTCTGAAGAATTTTCTGAGGGACAGCTTTGCTGCGATCATAAGGGGATCTATCCGTATGCCTGTGCGGAATGGCCTTAAACAAATCCGACACCTGTTTGCCTGCGGCCACCAGATCAATCACGGCGATCAGTTCTGATCCATTAGATTTTATACCTAAATCCAATGTCCCTTGCTTAATCGCCAACTTAGCGTCTAAGCCATGCGCCGGGGCGGACTGAACAATGTTTTCTATGGCACACCCAAAACCGATTTGCATCTCTCGCCGATAAGGGTCGAAATCTCCAAGGTGTCTTGCCCGATCCGCATAAATCTCAATCCGGTTATCGGTGACTTTAAACCGCCAAGGCTGAGTATTGTGGGGACTGGCCGCAAGAATGGCCATCTGAACCAAAGCAAGAGGACCTTCCATTGGGTCCGTTTTCCATGTGCTCCATGGCTCGTAGGCAGGCCCATCAAAGGGTGAAAAAATATCCTCTTCCAAACCTCGCCATACCAAACCACCCGCAGCTACAACTGCAACACCACCAGACACCAGAAAACCTTTCTTCAACAAGCCGCGTCTTGATACCAGATTAGAGTTTCGCTTTTCCATTTTGATCACTCCCTCAGGAAAACACTACAACATTTAGTTTAACGATAAACCAAATATTTAGTTTAACGTTAAACTTTACAAGTATCATTTAAGCGTTTTGTTATGTTGATCACAATTTTAGGGGAATGGTGGGTGTAACAAGATTCGAACTTGTGACCTCTGCCATGTCAAGGCAACGCTCTAACCAACTGAGCTATACACCCTCATGCAACTGCATTTGAAGTTCGGGTCTTATAAGCCTCGCCAAAGCTCAATGCAAGACCCTTTTTGCGAAGACGTTTAAATTATAAAGATCAGGACGCTTCACGTGCTAAAAGCGCCCTATCAACAGCATCAACCAAAGAATTCAGGTGAAATGGTTTGGACAATAGCTGTGTAATCTCGCCAATATTCACGTCCGCTTCAGTTGCGACCGCAGCGAATCCGGTAATGTAGATAACTGGCAATCCCGGTAGGATTTTTTGCGCCCGCTTAGCAAGTTCAAAACCGCCCAAGCGTGGCATCACAACATCAGTGATGAGAATATCAAAAGGACTTGCATCTAAAGCTGGAAGCGCATCTTCTCCATCCCCGAAGGCAAGAACTTCATGACCCGCCATTTCCAGACTTCTCGCCAGAAAATGCCTCATGGAGTTATCATCTTCGGTCAGTAATATACGCGCCATCTACTCTTTGCCTATTTCGGTCTTTTTGTTGAAATCCATGATACAAACTATACCATTGCATAATGACAGGGACCAAGCCTCTAACGAAAAACTGTGATCAAGCGTGAACAATAGTGACGAAAAAATAGGATTTAATGATCCCAATCAACATAACGAGGAACAAATTAACCTTGTTGAACCAGGTTATTGGGATTTTCCAGCCGTTTTTTCCTCGCCTCACAGTGGACAGATCTACTCCGATTCCTTTCTTACACAAACAATCCTGGATCCCGTTGACCTGAGACGCTCCGAAGATTTTTGTGTGGATGAGCTATTTGAGCATGTCAGTGAATTGGGCGCACCGTTATTAGCAGCGCATTTTCCAAGGGCATATTGTGACGTGAACCGGGCTGCGAACGAGTTGGATACGGGTATGTTTGAAGGTTCCCTTCCTTTATCGCAAGGTCATCAAAGCGCCCGTGTTCATGCTGGCCTAGGCGTCATTCCAAGCCGGATCAATGAAGACTTAAATATTTATAGCGGTAAAGTTCCCTCCAAAGAGGCTGTTCAAAGACTGGAACAGTGCTACCACCCCTACCATAAGGCATTGAAAAAATTACTATATCACGGTCAGATCCTCTTTGACCCTTTGCTCTTGATAGACTGCCATTCAATGCCAGGACATTTAGGAGACAAGGGACAACGCTTCTATCTTGCCGATATCGTTTTGGGCTCACGCTTCAAGACCAGTTGCCCGGTGCACATTCTTGATTTTGTGGCTCAGAAATTCAGAGAACACGGCCTGACCGTATCTTATGACGAGCCTTACGCAGGTGGTTACATCACCCAAACCTATAGCCTGCCGGCGCGGGGAACCTACACGCTTCAAATCGAATTAAACCGAAATCTCTATATGCTTCCGGGCAGGCTTGAGAAAAACAGCAACTTCACGTCATTGCAATCCAGCATCCGTCAAATCATGACAGAATTGAAAGCCTGCTTGATCTCTACACAATCCCTGAAACAAGCGGCAGAATAACTTCGCCCAAAATCGGCACAGCCTTTGCATTTAAATTCTGCAGATGAAAGGAGCTGCAGAATGCGCAAATTTTTAACCCTCGTGATTTTCACCTCAGCACTTATGATGAGTACTGCGGTGGCGGCTGCCTCATTTCCTGGCGGCGGCAAAAAACACTTGGAAACCTGTAGGTTAGCAACTGAAAAGGTCGAAACGGAACTCAGGCTTCCCAAAAGACTACTAAATGCCATCTCCCTTACTGAAACAGGTCGCTGGCATAAAGAGCGCCGGGAAAAAATTGCCTGGCCTTGGACCGTCTATTCCGAAGGAAGAGGAAGATATCTTCCCACCAAAGCAGCAGCTATCGAAGAAGTTAGGAAGTTGAAAGACAAAGGTGTTAAAAACATCGACGTGGGTTGCATGCAGGTAAATCTTTATTGGCACCCTAATGCCTTTTCTTCACTGGAAGAGGCCTTTACCCCTATTGAGAATGCACGTTATGCCGGAAGCCTTCTTAAAAAGCATCGCGATGACAGTCGATCCTGGAATGTGGCCATCGCCCATTATCATTCACAAACAAAAAAATACTATGTGCCTTATCGCAAGAAGGTCATGAAAATCTGGCAAGAAGAAAGAAACAAAGACACCCAACGTCGTATGGCGAAGGCGCGGGCAGCTTATGAAAAACGCCGCACCGAAATTCAAAAAAAACAGGAAGAGTTTAAAGCTCGCAGAATTGCTGCCCGAAAGGAAGACGCTGAAGGATAACCTTAAACAGCTAAAGCCACCCTCTTTGGTTTTCTGATTTCTGCAGCAATCGTCACACAAATACCAACTGTGATTACAGCAGCACCAACCCATGTAAGCGGGCTGTAAATTTCGCCAAGGAACAACGTCGCTGCCAGCAACCCAACCGCTGCCGCCACATATCCAATCTGGCTTAACAGGACAGGACCTGCTGCTTTTTGTAACCTGAAGAACAGCGGAAATGTCATTCCTGCAAAAACAAGCTGAAACAGCAAAGCTTCTGGTACATTAAAAACAGACCATGTCATCTCCAGGTTCTGCTGATACCCGAGCAATATTAGGTAGATAATTACAGCCACAGCATGGCTCCAAAAAGCAAGTGCATCGGGGCTTTCGCCTTCAGGCCAATCTATTGTTCGATATACATTTCCAAAAGCGAGAGAAAGAGGAACTGCAAGCGCCGCCAAGATCCAGAAATAGGAACTGACATCCGCATGCTGGCTTCTGGAAAAACTGACAATGGTTGCTCCAATAAGCCCAAGCACAATCCCGACAACCCCCAAAAAACTTGGCCCCTTCAACCTCGCCATCAATGAGATGGTCAAAGTAAAGACGGGGGAGAGTGCAAACATCAAACCACTAAAACCCGACCCCACATGGGGGATCACCGTAAAAAGAAGAATGTTAGGGATTACAAACGAGATGACCGCTGAGATCACAACGTATCGGATGGCTTTACCTTTTGGGAAACTGAACTTACCGCCAAGTAAAAGAAGGGGCAATAATGTCAAGCATACACCTGCGGACAAGACGAGCGCCCAAACCATTGGGGGGACACCCGCTTCTGCTGAGATTTTGCCCAAAGGAAAGTTGAAACCAATGAGGGCTCCGGTCGCCAATAAAAGGGCGACCGGATTTTTAAGCAAATCACGCATGTTGAAAACTGCCTCTATAGGCAATCTCTTCAACAGCTTTACGAGGGGATGGAACCTCAGCTGCTTTTTGTTCTGCGTCTAAAGCATGATCGGCAATGCGTGTTCCCACTGCAATACCAGCTTCAATTTTGAAACGCTCCGGGATTTCCAGTTTTTCGCGGATCTGATCATACTCGATACCAGCCATTGCATGTGCATGATATCCCATCTGTGTTGCCTGAAGCGCAAGTTGAACCCAAGCACCGCCAGCATCCAGGCTATTTGTTGTCGCCGGCATATCAGGACGATCACCGTCTCCGGGCATAATTGTATCGGATACAAGGAAAAACAGTGCGGAGGCATCCTTCGCCCATCCCGCATTGAACGGATTCAGTAAAGATACAAACTCTTCCCAGTTTTCATCATCACGCAGCGCATAAACAAAACGCCATGGCTGAATATTATATGCGGATGGCGCCCAGCGGGCTGCTTCCAACATACGATTTACATCTTCTTCAGGGATGGATACAGGATCAAAAGCCCGTGGGGACCAACGGCTTACAAAAATGGGATCAACATCAAACTGTGTGCTTCTTGTCATTGTCTCGCGCCTTTACTCAGTATAAGATCAGTTAGTTAGACATAAAGAATTTTGACGCCTCATATTTTGATATAATATATTTTGACGTCGAACTATTCGATATCGAAGCATATATATTTTTGGTTGGTAGAGATCAATATGGAAAATGAAAAAATGCGACCTGTGTCACAAAAAGGCATGTCCTGCCCGACGGAAGGTATGAGCATTGATTGCCCAACTGACCGCATTGTTGCCCAGTGGCGCGCTGTTAGACCAGACCTGGACCCAAGCCCAATGGCGGTTTGCGGTGATGTATGGCATGCCGGAGATGTTCTTAAGAAAGGCGTCCTGGATAACATCGCAGAATACAAACTGGATTTCCCGCAATTTGACGTGCTGATGACGTTACGCCGTCAAGAAGGGGGCAAAACCCTGTCCCCGTCTGAACTGGCCAAAGAAATGATGCTGTCCACTTCGGCCATGACCAACAGATTGGACCGGTTAGAGAAACGAGGCTTTATTGAACGCCTCACCGATCCCAGCGACCGGCGCGGTCAGAAAATTGCTCTTACAAAGTCTGGATTTGAAGTGATCGACCATATTGTAGTCTCTCATCTGGAGACAGAAGAAGAAATGCTGACAAATCTTAACATGGAAGAGCGGGATCAACTTCGCAGCCTGCTGTCTAAAGTAATCAACAAATAGGCTTAAGCATACTTATGTTCCATCTGGCGAAGCTGTTCTTTACGCGGAAGACCCCAGCGGTACCCATGTAACTTACCATCTGTTCCTACCACACGGTGGCATGGGACGATTAAGGAAACCGGGTTCGTCGCGCAGGCCCGCCCCACCGCGCGGGAGGCTTTCTCATTTCCAAGATCTCGCGCGATATCCATATAGGTGCGGGTCTCCCCAGGTGCAATTTTCAAAAGTTCCTGCCAGACTTTCCGTTGAAATGCGGTGCCATACATATCCAGTGGAATGTGACGTGGCACTGTCATATCCCTCTGGAGATAATCCAGAATATTGGCTACCCATTGTGACAGATCACCGATTTCTTTTCCGATCTCCGCCTTTGGAAACTCGCCTTTAAGCTCTTCCACCAACGCATCATCATCGTCCCCGAAATAGATAGCACAGATTCCATGATGGGTGCCAGCCGCCAACATTCGGCCGAGATGGCAATCAACAATCACATAAGCGATCTCTGCCCCTTTGCCGCCTTTTGCATATGAAGCTGGCGACATTCCCAAATTATCCGATGATTTCTCGTAAACACGGCTTAAGGACCCAAAACCTGTCTCATAGGCCGCTTCACTGATAGACTGCCCTGACTTTAACGCTTGTTTGAAGGCTTTTTGCCGCAATAGCTCGTAATAATCAGCGCCACTAATCCCCAATGTTTTTTTAAACATTCGGCTTAAATGATCAGGGCTACATCCTTCTGCCTCGGCAAATGCTTTCAGGGGAACCTTGCATCCATCATTATCGTTCAAAGCCTCACTCATGCGCCCAATGACAGATTTGACCAAAATCTCCGCATCACTTCCCCCTCCCAAATGAGGAGAACATTTCCTGCAAGGGCGAAAACCATTACTTGCAGCAAAGGCTGGTGTTTCAAAGAACACCATATTTTCATCCTTTGCAGGGCGGGATTTGCAGGACGGCTTACAAAATATCCCAGTGGTTAAAACCCCATACACAAAAACATCGTCATATTTTGCAATCCGGTTTTTAATGGCCTGCAACATTTCATCTCGTGTCATGATCAAACTCCGCAATTGTTCACGACATAGGGGTAGCAGATACAATACAGGTATTTATATCCGGAAGACGATCAGCAATTTGAATTATCTTAAGTCGATGTTTCTTCTGTTTTTCCGTCCTTATCTTCATCATCCATCTTTTTCTTTTTACGAATGATGATGTCACCATTTTCAAGGATTTCCGGGGTTTCATACTGCGGGATATTGTCAACAAACAAGCGAAGCGCATCCATGAGTTTGGAAATTCCTTCGACCGCAAGATCACCAGCGCCTTTATCATCCTGCGCCTGAACAGGCATAGCAAGCATGGCCGTCATTGAGGCAACAATAACTGGTGTCAAAATGCGTTTTTTCATGGATCTGTCTCCAATAGACCTTGTTTATTTATCCAAACTTAAGGATAGAATTTGTCTTTTTCGTGAAATGGTCGAGCTGCTCAGTCGATATGCGTGGGCAACTGCGAAAGAAGCGCTTCCTTAGAAAGTTTAAATTCACTCTCTATCCAACTTTTCTCCAGTTCCTTTAGAATCTTACCAACAAGTGGTCCAGCGCGCACTCCGGCCAGCAGAATATCCCTGCCTTTTACAGGCAACTCGGGCACCTCCCAGGTCCTCACCAACTCCACCCGGGAATTGAGAAGAGAGTGATTTCCATCCTCCAAAATGGCGAGAACACACTGATCTTCGATAATTGCGGGACCAAAGGTGTATATTAAAGACTTCAGTTCTTTATCATCTGTTTGCCCAAATACAACGGGAGTGCATCCGCCGATTACCCTATTATGCTCTGATAGCGGGAGGCGAAGATGATTGGAAAGGTTTTTCGCCCAGCCTAAATCCCTCTCAAAATACGCAACCAATCGCACAATGGGATCAGATGTCACCTCACTGATCGCCTTTAGCTTTTCAAGCGACGAGGCACCCGGCAATATCGCATTCTGTACCCCGGTCAGATCCATCACCCTTACCGCATCCATAGGTGCGAGTGTTGAAAAGAGCAACTTAATTTCCCGGGTCACCCTTTCAATGGATAAAGATCCAAGTTTATCTTTCGCTTTGGCGCATGCCAGAAAAGCGTCTTCATCGACATCCCCTTCGCCATAGCGCGCATAAAACCTGAAAAACCGGAGGACACGAAGACGGTCTTCTTCAATCCGCTCAGAAGCATTTCCGATAAAGCGCACCCGCCCCTCCCGTAAATCTGACAAGCCATCGAAATAATCGAATAGCTTCCCATTTTCGTCTACAGACAGGGCATTAAACGTAAAGTCTCGGCGCGCAGCGTCTTCTTCGAAGGAAGTGGTGTAGGCAACTGTCGCATGACGACCATGTGTCTCCACATCATGGCGCAAAGTGGTCACCTCAAACTTTCGGTCATTCATTAGCGCCGTGACAGTGCCGTGATCTATACCTGTGGGGATAACGCGAAAGCCCGCCTCTTCAAGCACTTTCATGGTCTGATGCGGCTCTAGGTCAGTGCAAATATCAAGATCGTCGCTGACTTTGTCAAAGAAGGCATCCCTGACACATCCGCCAACAAACCTCCCGCTCCCGCCAGCTAGACTAATCGCAGAAAACAGCTTTTTGCTTTCTGGATAATCCAGCCATTCCGGTTGCCCAAGTGACAGGTTTTGGCTTTTGAACGTATCAGACACAACCGCCTCAATCAGAAGGTTTAGGTATAATCTCGGATTCAATCAACTTGCCATCTTTATATCTTGTGGGTACATAGTCGCCATCTGGCGTCTGTTCAGTAAATGCCCAAAGCGCAACAAAACTGAGGCTCATCAGAATTAAACCGATCATCGCCAATACAGCCACGGTTTTTCCGGCCCAGGTTTTCTCCCCACCCGCCTTATTCACATAATACAAATACACCGCATAGACGAGAAACGGCAGAAGTAACGGGATTACGTGAACAAGAAAAGTACGGATCATAATGAATGCACCCTTTCCGAAAGATCCTTAATCATGCCGGCGGTTGCCCCCCAGATGTAATAGTCATTGTAAGGCATTGCGTACCAGAAACGCTCAATGCCGTTATGAAAGCCGCTATGTTTCTGATGATTACTCTTATCGAGCAGGAAGCCAAGCGGTACTTCGAAAATCTCAGAAACTTCTCCCTCTTCGGGAGTTAAATCAAAATCAGGCTCGACCAATCCAACAATGGGAACAACAGAATATTGCGTAACGGTGACATAGGTACTCAACGTTCCAACCACATCGACCAGATTTGGATTAAGGCCGATTTCTTCTTGGCTCTCCCGTAGGGCCGTATGGACAATGCTGTCATCAGCATCCTCTGCACGTCCTCCCGGAAAACTGATCTGCCCCGCATGTTTCTTTAAGTGACTCGCCCTTCTGGTCAAGATGACAGAAGGTTCTTCTTGCCGCATGACAATAGGCACTAGAACAGCAGCAGGTTTGAAGGTGGTAACTTCTCCCGGAAAACTCGCCGGGTTCAGATCATGATCCCCCCGATAAGAAGCATCAATTTCAGCCAAAGAAAGATGGGCTTCAGGAAAAGGGTCAAGAACCGGTTCGATGGTATTCCTGAAATCCATCTGATTATGCTTCAAAAAGTTCATCCATTACCCCAAAATCAAAAAACTCACCGCTACTCCAAACACCGAAATGCCGGACGCCGTCTACTTCTTTTTCAACACCCAAACCAATCAGATCATAAAATACTGATCGGATGATCAGCGCTTCCAGATTTGCTCTTACTAACACATACGGCGCGGGCTCCTTGCTGGATGCATCAATTGTTAGTCTGATCGGGTGTTCTTTATCGACAATCACGAAATCTTCAACATGTGTGCGAAAGCTGATCACCTGATCCTGACTGCTTCCCTCTACAAACATTTCAACCGCGACAAAAGGGGCATCCTCAACCGTAATTCCGATTTTCTCAACCGGTGTCACCAGATAGTATTTCCCGTCATCATCATAGCGAATAACGCTAGAAAACAGCTTAACAAGCGGTTTTCTCCCGATCGGTGACCCCAGATAATACCAGGTTCCATCTCGGGCGATTTTCATATCCAGATCACCGCAAAATTCCGGGTTCCATAGATGGACGGGCGGATGCTTTTTATCTTTGATCTGCGCGATGATGGCGTTTAGACCGTCCGTAGATGCAGAACTTGTCATATTTTGGCCTTATCCTACCTTAATTCTGTTACTATATTTACTAAACAACGGTCGATTTTCAAAAGGAACTTACCTGCATCATGGAAAATCTCAGCAATCCGGAACAAAAAACACTAGAGCAAATCGAAGCGTTGAGTGAAAAACTCGACAAATTGCAGGAAGAAATCCGCGGCCAGGTATTTGGTCAGGAAGATGTTATTCAGAAAACTATTATCACCCTTCTGGCAGGTGGGCATGCGCTTCTAGTAGGTGTTCCCGGGCTCGCTAAAACGAGGCTCGCCCGCACCCTTGGAACGGCAATGGGTTTAGACGAAAAACGGGTTCAATTCACCCCGGACCTTATGCCCGCTGATATTTTGGGCTCTGAAATTCTGGATAAAGATAGCACCGGACGCCAGCATTTCAGGTTCGTTAAAGGCCCTGTATTCAGTCAGCTATTAATGGCGGATGAGATTAACCGGGCCAGCCCCCGCACCCAGTCGGCACTGTTGCAGGCAATGCAGGAAAAGCATGTCACAATCGCGGGGCATCAATATGACCTGCCGACACCCTTTCATGTGCTTGCTACGCAGAACCCGATAGAACAGGAAGGGACCTACCCTCTACCTGAAGCCCAACTTGACCGTTTTTTGATGCGGATTGATATCGACTACCCGTCCATCGAGACAGAAAAGCAGATCCTTTTGGAAACCACGGGTAACCAGGAAACCCCTTTAAGTCAGGCCCTTAGTTCAAATGATCTTATAGAAGCGCAAACTCTGGTCAGAGACATTCCTGTAAGTGATCAGGTTATTGAAGCCATTTTGAAAATTGTGCACTCGGCAAGACCGGGAAGCAGTGACAATCCATTGGTTCGCGATTACGTAATTTGGGGACCCGGCCCTCGCGCCAGTCAGGCTATGATCCTCGCGGCCAGAGCGCGGGCCCTTCTTCAAGGACGTTTCAGTCCGTCAATTGAAGATGTTATCTATCTGGCGCCGTCCATTTTGGGCCACCGCATGTCCATCAGCTATCACGCCAGAGCTGAGGAAATCTCGCTGGACGGCATTATTCAAAATCTGCTGGAATCCATAAGGTAAGTATGAAATCCATTCAGGATCATTATCGAAAGGTGAATGAAAGCAGGGCTGCCGCTGACGAGCTTGTCGCCGGTCTCCCTGCGTTGACGCTTTCGGCTGAGAAACTATCCCGGATGATAATTAATGGACCTCATGGCCGCCGCAGATCTGGTGAAGGACAGGATTTTTGGCAATTCAGGCCTTATGAAGCTGGTGAAGAAGCCCAGCAAATCGACTGGCGACAATCTGCAAAACGCCAATCGCCTCACATCCGCCAAAGCGAGCAACAGACAAGTGATGCGATGTATTTTTGGTTGGATCGCAGCCGGGGTATGTCTTATCGCTCCGACCGTGAAATCAGGAGCAAAGAAGAGTATGGTCTTCTTCTTATTCTCTCACTTGCCATTCTTCTAGACCGAGGTGAAGAGGATTACACTTTAATCAGTGGGGAGCTCTCTCTGTCCCATGGTCAGCTTCATTTGGACCATTTTGCCCGAGCTCTGGTGGAAAGGCGCAAATCCAGCTATGCCTTAAACAAAAACGCAACGAAGCGAACAACGGGTCATGTTCTGATGGTCAGCGACTTCCTGATGAACGAGGAACATTTGGAAGATTTGGTCGAAGAATTTTCTTCCATCGGCAGAAGAGGAATTTTCCTTCATCTTGCTGACCCTGCTGAAATCACACTTCCTTTTGAAGGGCGTATAAAATTCTCTCACTATCAAGATGAAGACACCGTGACGATTGAGAAAGTCTCTGAGGTGCGAGAGGCCTATCAGAGTAGATTCAAATCACACTGCAAGAACATACAGAAACTGGCGCAAAAAATTGGTTGGACCTATCTATTTGCAGATACGTCTGAACCGGCAGTAGATATACTTGCAGAGCTCATGCACCAGGTCGGAGGGCGATGATGTTTTCCTCACTTTCCAGCCTGACATTTGCCTTCCCATGGGTTTTAAGCCTGTTCATTTTCCTGCCACTTCTTTACTGGTTTTTGAAAATCATTCCACCGCGGCCAAGAGAAATTGTCTTCCCCGCGATGCGCCTCTTACTCTCACTCCCAAACACTGAGCAAACAGCCAAATCAATTCCCTGGTGGTTGCTCCTGATCCGAATGTCGCTTGCTGCCCTTATTATTGTTACGCTTGCCGGACCTCGCCTTCACGCTGAAGCGGATCAGGCGCGCTCAGGCCCTCTCGTACTGTTGATAGATAATAATTGGCAGCTTGCACCCAGTTGGCGCGATGCGGAGATTCGCATTTTACAGCTGATCGAGCAGGCGGAGAAGAATGAAAGACTTATTGCATTCCTGCCTTTGGCAACACTGGATGATAAGACCAAGAACACGGTCGATCTCCTGACACCTGACGTGGCAAAATCACGTCTTGGGGAATTGACGCCACTTTCCATCCCGCTTTCGCCGGATTTCAAGCCTGAACAATTGGCCGCCTTAAAAAACCTGACCACACCAGAGTTTGCTTACGTCAGCTCTGGCTTTATCAGCAAAAGCGATGAAAAATCCCATTTGGCTCTTCTCAGGTTTTTAGAAGAACTGGGTCCTGTCACCGTTTATCAATCTGACCTACCGGATGGCCCACACATCATTGCCCCCCCAACCCATCAAGGCAGCCGCTTTGTTATCCCTGTATCCCGCGCGCAGGGAAGTAAACTTGCCATTGGCCGGGTGAGCGGCAAAGACAGCAACGGAAAGGCACTATTTGTAAGAGACTACCTGTTTGAAGCAGGCAAGGATGCAATGGAGGTAGCGATTGATCTACCGGTCTCGCTTATCAATACGATAGAACGTCTGGAAATTGTGGGCGGGAACAGTGCCGCGTCGATCTACTTACTGGATAATCGCTGGCAGAGACCAGAGATTGGAATTGTTGATCAATCAAGGCAGAAAACGTCTCATGCCTTACTGGATGAGTTGCATTACTTAAGGAAAGCACTACACCCCTTCTTCACGATCCAAAACGCCCCAATTGACGAACTAATCGCGGAAAAAGTCCAGATTATTATCTTGCCGGACACAGGCCAATTGCCCCTCATCACTCGGCAAAAACTTACAACTTGGATCGAGCGCGGCGGCCTTTTAATACGCTTTTCTGGCCCTTTACTGGCGGCGTCAGGTACTGATTTCACACCTGTTCGCCTCAGAACCGGCAATCGCAATCTGGATGGCAGCATTTCCTGGAGCAAGCCCGCTGCGCTTGGCCCCATGCCAGAAGACAGCCCGTTTCGCAACCTGAGCATTCCGAAAAATGTAGAAGTTCGAAAGCAGGTATTAGCGGTTCCCTCCTCTGACCTTACAGGTAAAATCTGGGCACAATTGAACGATGGCACACCTTTGGTAACCGCTGCCAAAATGGGAGGCGGTCAGAATATTCTATTTCATACTACGGCCTCAACGGCATGGTCAAATCTGGTATTAAGCGGCCTTTTTGTTGAAATGTTACGTGAAATTGGCTTTCAGGCAAACAATCCGTCTGAGTTCAGATCCGCAGAGGCCACGCTTCCCCCGCTTATGATCTTGGACGGGCTTGGGCGCGCCGTTCTAGGGGCCTATGACATATCACCCGTCGCATTGGCACCCGGTGCATTCCCTGAAGTCAGCGCTGCACATCCTGCGGGGTATTATGGTGACACCACACAAAGAACCGCTTTGAATGTGGGTAGTGCAAACCTCTCCTATAAGATCACTGATTTTTCCAGCTTGAAGGCTCCTATACTACCTCTTGTTACAGAGCAGGAACTGGATCTGAAGCCCTACCTGATCAGCGCCATTTTTCTTCTACTGCTCGTTGACCTTATCGGTCTCCTTTATTTGCAAGGACCGAGCATTGCTCGATTTGGCAAAAAGCCAACAGAGGCACTAACGCTTCTCATTGGTCTGTCCATCTTGTCCTTTTTTATAGGTGCGCCTGAGGCGTTGGCGGAAGAAACTGAGGAACGTATTCTTGCCGCGACGCTGAAAACCAGATTGGGCTATATCGTCACTGGAGATCCTGAAGTCGACCGCATTACGCGCGCTGGAATGAACGGCATCAGTCTGCTGATTAACAAGCGAACTTCCGTCGAAATTGCAGAACCAATGCCCGTAAACTTGTCGGAGAATGAGCTGCTTTTCTACCCTTTTGTCTATTGGCCCATGACAGCTGATTTCCCTATTCCTGATGATAAGGCGATCGAGAAAATCAGAGCCTATATGGCGAACGGTGGAACGCTTGTTGTCGACACACGCAATCAGATTAAGAAAAGTGTTTTCGGCGGCAGCCTGTCAAACAGTCCAGAAAATCGGCGCCTTCAAGAAATCATGGCAAAGCTCGATGTTCCAAGGCTGCGACCTGTGCCAGTGGATCATGTCCTAACTCGTGCTTTCTATCTTATGCAGGCCTTTCCTGGCCGATATTTTGACGGAGAAGTCTGGCTCGCGGATACCGAGGATATTCTGGGGAATGACGGTGTATCACCGATCATCATTGGCAGCAACGATTGGGCAGCCGCCTGGGCCATTGATGAGAGCGGGCGGCCTACAATTGCCGTCTCCCCGGGAGGGCCGCGTCAAAGAGAGCTTGCCCGACGATTTGGAATTAATCTGGTGATGTATACCCTGACAGGTAGTTACAAGTCGGACCAGGTTCATATACCTGCTATTCTGGAACGATTAGGCCAATGATGAATTACGGGACAATAACATCACTTGAACTTGCCCCGCTCATACCAATTGTGTGGATCGGGTTGCTCATGGGTGTTGCCGCTCTTCTTTGTGCGGCTGCTTGGTGGCTGCGTATTGGCGGCTCACTCATGCGGATTTTGGCATTTGGGCTCTTAAGTATCTACCTTCTTAAACCAGTCATGACACAGGAAAAACGCGATCCTCTTCAGGATGTCGCAATTGTCATTGTTGACAAAACTGATAGTCAAAAAATTGGAGGGAGAGAAGACGATGTTTCTAAAACTCATCAAGAGATCCACAACAGATTAAGCGAATTTGAAAATCTTGAGATTATTACAAGCTATGTGCAAAACCCCAAAGCGGGTAGCGGCGCCGAAGATATTGGAACAGCCCTTTTTGAAAACCTGAAGGAAACTTTGAAATCAGTGGACCGGGGCCGCGTTGCAGCAACATTTCTCGTTACCGATGGTCAAATTCACGATATCCCAAAGACCACATCCGACATTTTTGATAATACCGGACCGATTCACACGGCCTTGACCGGAACCAGAAACCAAACTGATCGGGTTCTGGAACTGATTGCCCCACCCACATTTGCTCTGGTTGGTAAACCAATAACGTTGCGTTTCAAGGTAACAGATTACCCTAATCCGTCAGAGGCACGCGCAACCGTTGTCAGCATTGAAGTGGATGGTGAAATCGTCCGACAAATGGCTGTCAGAAATGGTGAGGTGAGCGAAGTTGATATCAAGTTGCCCCATGCAGGAGCTAACCATATCGTCTTACGTGCGGTAGAAAAAGAAAACGAAATTTCGAAGCTGAATAATTTAGCCGTCGCCCAAATCAATGCCGTCCGGGATCGCCTGAAAGTTCTACTGGTCTCGGGGGAGCCGCATATGGGAGAGCGCGGCTGGCGCAATATTCTGAAATCAGACCCCTCCGTTGATTTGGTCCATTTCACAATTTTGCGCCCACCAGAGAAACAAGATGCAACCCCTCTAAATGAATTGTCCCTCATTCCGTTTCCAATCGTGGAATTGTTTGAAAGAAAGCTCTCTGACTTTGATCTGATTGTTTTTGATCGTTACAGAAAACGGGGCGTTCTGACAGATCGATATTTAGATAACATCGTCAATTATGTTGCTGATGGAGGCGCCCTCTTAGAGGCCGCGGGGCCTTCATTTGCAACACCGTTGAGCCTTTACAGGACACCACTTGCCAATATCCTACCTGGCGCCCCAACCGGTGCCATTTTAGAGGCTCGATATACCCCAAAATTAAGTGACCCGGGGAAACGACATCCGGTAACTGGCAGGTTGACGTCCTCCAAAAACAGTCAAGATAACTGGGGACCCTGGTTCAGGCTGATCGATGTACGGAACAGAAATGGCACTGTCCTCATGACAGGAGCTGACGAAAAACCTCTTCTCATTTTGAACCGATTTGGTAAAGGGAGGGTTGCTCAGCTTGCCTCGGATCATGCCTGGCTTTGGGGGCACGGGTTCGAAGGCGGTGGACCGCAATCTGAGTTGTTTCGTCGGATTGCTCACTGGTTGATGAAAGAGCCGGATCTGGAAGAGGAGAAACTTACCGTCACAC
Source organism: Sneathiella sp. P13V-1 (assembly GCF_015143595.1). Classification (NCBI taxonomy): domain Bacteria; kingdom Pseudomonadati; phylum Pseudomonadota; class Alphaproteobacteria; order Sneathiellales; family Sneathiellaceae; genus Sneathiella; species Sneathiella sp. P13V-1. Next base: position 338,494 of record NZ_WYEU01000001.1, read on the forward strand.
GGGTAGGCGGTGCGTTAAAGATTGAACGCCAATCCATGGAAGATACGGCGCGATCTGTAACTGTGGATTATCCAGACGGAACAAGGGAGACCGCGCCCTTTTCATCCTATAAAGAGGGAAAAGCCAGTGCTTCTGCACCTGTGAAAGGCATTGGCCTTTATCAGCTTAATTCCGGTGGTCTCAGAACCATGGTAGCTATTGGAAACCTCTCCCCAAAAGAGAACCGCAAGATAAGAACGACGGACGAACTTATTTTCCCGATCAGTGAAGTCACTGGAGGCGGCATGATTTGGGCAAGTGAAGAAGCCCTTCCCTCCCTTCGTTACATGTCGTCCGCTACAAATTATACCGGGCGCGGCTGGTGGGGACTTCGCCAAAATAATGCTTTCGAAATCTCAGGCTACACTCGTGACACCCTGTTCCCTGCCTGGTTTGTCCTGCTTATTCTGGTGGGCCTCCTCATGACCATCTGGTATCGGGAAAGTCGCTAACCGCGCATCATCTCAGCTGCCGGATTTCCTGAAACCATCCCGCTAACACCGTCCAATGCACCTTCTTCCAATGGAGCGATAAGAAAACGCCGCCTTTCAACAGGACCAGGAAGCTCAAGCCCCAAATCTGCGGCGGAAACGAAACCGAACCGTTCATAATATTCAGGATCTCCGACTAGGATAACCCGCTTATGACCAAGTTTTTTGGCTTGCTCCATGCTGTACCGAATGAGCGCAACACCTATTCCTTCTCCCTGATGAGAGGGCTGGACAGCAATGGGGCCCAATAAAATAGCATCATGCATATTTCCAACAAGAAGTGGCCAATAACGGATCGACGCCAGCAACTCACCCTCGTCTGATCGTGCAACAAGGCTCAGCTCCCAGATTGGAAACAGGTTTTTCCGCACTGTGTATACAGTTTTTGTGAAACGATCTTTGCCGAAACACTCATCAAGCAGAATTTCGATTGTTGCCGCATCTTGCGGTTTTTCAGAGAGAATTTTAAACATGACAATAATCCGAACAGGAAGAAATACAGGCGCCCGTTCAGGCTTCAATGTCAGTTATCAATGAAGGGAAACGGGCAGGATCAACGGTTTGCGCAGGGCAGCGCAACCTGTCGTCGTCGTCGAATTATGATCCAGTTCTCGTTCATGCTTTGCGAAATAGCATATCGGCATTCGGAGATAAACTTAAAAATTGCGCCTTGTACCATTGATCGGGCAAATTATATTTGGAATACTCGTTCAAAACGCCATACAGGAATACTGAAAACATGTTCTATGAAGCTTCTGGCCCGCACGGACTCAAACACAATCCATTTAAAGCCCTCGTCTCACCGCGCCCTATAGGCTGGGTCAGTAGTATGGATAAAGACGGTGATCTTAACCTCGCACCGTTCAGTTTTTTTAATGCGATCGCGGATAATCCCCCTCAGGTGGTTCTTGGGGTTAATGGCCCACATCCTGAAGGCGGATCAAAAGATACACTGTCCAATATTCGTGAAACCGAAGAATTTGTGGTCAATCTGGTATCATATGAACTTCGGGATGCCATGAATGCGACATCTGAAATGGTCGCGCGCAAGGTGAACGAGTTTGAATTAGGTGGGCTAACGTCGGCGCCTTCGAAAATGATTAAGGTCCCGCGCGTCAAAGAAAGCCCAGCTAATCTGGAATGCAAACTCCAACAAATTATCGAGTTGCCAACCAATAATCCGGATCACATCAACAGCATGATCATTGGCGAGGTCGTTGGCATCCACATTGATGATGCGGTTATCGATGATGGTATGGTGAATATGGAGAAATACCAGCTTTTGGCGCGCCTTGGCTATAAAGACTACACTTACGTCAATAACGTGTTCAGTCTGGATCGTCCGGATCAGGAAGCCCAGAACAAATACCTCAATCGCTAACTGCCATACCAGTTGCCGCGAATTTCCCTAACCAATTTACGTAAAATTGCTTTTGGGAAGGCTTTGAAATCCGGTGCAGATTCTACAAAAGAGCCTGCGCCGACAATGACATTTTTCATGTAGTAAAAATCAAGTTCGGGCACTTCGTTCAGGATCGTCACCCCGTTGATGGTAACACCCCGTTTCAATGCCAATTGCTTTGCGGCAGCTAGATCTGCACCATGGCTTTGCTTGCCGTCACCAGAAACATCAATAACCCGTCTAAGCGCCGTGCCGGGTGCACTGTTAAACATCGCCAATGAGGCAACGATCGCATCTGCAATAGCAGTACCACCTGCCGGAAATCTCCGCGGCACATATTCCAATCGGTCCGCAAATGCCCCAAGATCCTTCGCACTTTGAAGCACTATCCAATTAGTGACAGGTTCCGCTTGTTCGGGATTTGCCCACTGCAGCATAGCAACCGCAATCCTGCCGTTTTTGCCGCTTTTAATGGCTTCCAGAATTGCGGGATCACGAAAAGCAGAAACATATCCCCGCATCTGCTGATCAAACTCCCTGTAATCAATACTGGAAGACACATCCACTGCCAGAACCAGATGCAAGTCCACTTCTTCGGCAATCACCTGGCGGCAAAATCCTATTAGAACAGACAAAGACAATAAGGAAGACATTAAAAGTCGAAACATGATCCAGCCCGGTTGATATCCAACCATGATAGGCCGGATCATGTTTAAACTATGGCACCTTTATCCCTTTTTCAAACCATCCAGAAACTCAGGTAAGAACAGAGAAATTTCCGGGATATAGGTGACCAGTATCAGGAAGAATAAAAGCAAACCGAGCCAAGGCAATGCTGCCTTCACAACCCACAAAATACTTCGCCCCGTAATCCCGGCGGTCACAAACAGATTAAGCCCCACCGGCGGGGTGATCATACCGATTTCCATATTGACCACCATGATGATGCCAAGGTGAATTGGATCAATTCCATACTGCAACGCAATGGGGAACAGGATGGGAGCCATGATCAACAGGATCGCTGACGGTTCCATAAAGTTACCCGCCGCGAGCAATAACAAGTTCATGACGATCAGGAAACCCCAAGCGGGCAACCCCATACCTGTAATAACCTCAGCAATGATATGCGGGATCCGTTCAGTGGTCAGTACATGGGCGAACAGCATTGCGTTTGCGATGATAAACAGCAGAACAAAGCTCACCTTTGCGCCATCTAAAACAACCTTCTGAACATCTTTCGAAAAGAAACTTACCGGCAAGGCAACAAGTGATTGCCCTGTATTTCGGACAATCGCCGCGCCGATGCTCTCCCCGTCTTTGCGCCAGGGAATTCCTTTCAAAGGCCCCATGTCCCGGTAGCCTACAACAGCGATTGCGAAGGCATAAAACGCTGACACCGCCGCAGCCTCCGTGGGACTAGCCACACCGCCATAAATTGCGCCAAGAATAATGAAGATAAGTAATATCCCGCCCGACGCACTAAAAGCAGAGGAGAAAAACTCTCTCGCCGTTGCCCTGGGCTGTGCAGGTAATCCTTTCACTTTGGCATAGATGTAGATGGCGATCATCAGCAACAATCCCATCATGATGCCCGGGATGAAGCCCGCCATAAACATGCGCGCAGCTGATACTTCTGTTGCAGCTGCATAAACCAGCATCACAATGGACGGTGGGATCAAGATACCCAAAGTCCCTGCATTGGAGATAACACCCGCAGCAAAACTTTCAGGATACCCTGTGCGGACCATTCCTGCGATCACAATAGAGCCGATTGCCGCCACTGTTGCTGGAGAGGAGCCTGACACCGCCGCAAATAACATGCACGCGAGAACAGAAGCCATGGCAAGGCCGCCCTGAATATGCCCAACACCCGCATTGGCAAAACGGATCAAACGTCTTGCCACACCACCCGTTGACAGAAATGCACTGGAGAGAACAAAAAACGGGATCGCAAGAAGGGTGTAATGTTCCGTGAGGTTATCGATGAATTTCAAACCCATCGACGCGATACTGTCACCGGAGAGGAAGTAAATCGTGACAACGCTTGAAAAACCAAGCGCAATTGCGATCGGCATTCCCATAAACATACATAGGAATAATAAGATGAAGAGAACCGCAGCCGTCATTTGCCTGCCTCCTCTTCATTCTTGATGCCAATTTCTTCCAGCGCCTCTTTCGCTTCATCCGCAAGATGGAAGCCATCCTCTTTGCCGATGATCATTTTCCAAAGCAGCTCACCAAAGCGTATAAACAGCAGCCCAAAACCAATCACCAGAATCGAATGAGCCACCCACTTTGGGAACTCCATGTCTTCCAGCTCAAGATTGATTTTATAAATCTTCGCCAGATATTCCCATGACCCGATAAATAAAAGGGCGCAATAGAACATGCACATCAAAACGGCGGCGATAGAAATCAACCGGCGTGTGTTGGGAGGAAATTTTTTAACAAATACATCAACACCGATATGGGCACCAACGCGCACACCATAAGACGCACCCAGCAAGACAAACCAGCCCGACACTAGAAGGGTTAGTTCCTGTATCCACAAAAATCCGGCATTGAAACCAAATCGCATGACCACTTCCAGAAACACCAGAAATGTCATACTGACGAGAAGGAGGGAAATTAACCCCTCCTCCGCTTTATCAAAAATGTTACGCAAAGTGGGTCTCCGCGATTTAAAAGAACCGCAGAAGATTAGTTATTGGAAGCAACCGCTGCGTCGATAAGATCCTGACCAATTTGATCTGCAAATTTCGCCCAAACAGGTTTCATCGCATCGACCCATTTGGCGCGCTCAGCATCGCTCAGCTCAAGAATTGTGGAGATACCGGAATCTTCAATTCTTTTCCGGTCACTGGAGACTTTCTCCGCGGCAATCATGTTACCATGCGCAATCGCATCCTTCATCGCCGCATTTAAGACAGCGCGATCAGCGTCCGGAACACTGTTCCAGAACTCAGCGGATGTCACCACAAGGTAATCAATCAACCCGTGGTTTGAGGCTGTGATATGTTTCTGTACTTCAAAGAACTTCTTGGAAAAAATGTTGGACCAAGTGTTTTCCTGACCATCAATACCTTTTGTCTGCAAAAGCAAGAACACTTCAGAAAACGGCTTTTTAAGTGGCAAAGCACCTATAGCTTCAAACTGAGCAGCCAAAACATCAGACGCTTGAATGCGGAATTTCAATCCGTTTGCATCTGTTGGATTGCGAAGTTCACTATTTGCAGAAAGTTGCTTCAGACCATTATGCAGATATCCAAGGCCCAGCAGGCCTTTGCTTTCCATGGATGCCAGAAGCTCCTGTCCCTTTGGTCCGCTTTGGAATTTTTCTACAGCTGTCATGTCTTTAAACAGGAACGGTAGATCAAAAACCTGTAGTTTTTTCGTATACTTATTGAATTTGGAAAGTGACGGCGCAGCAATCTGAACATCACCAAGCAGCATGGCTTCAAGAACTTTACCATCACCAAAAAGCTGAGAGTTTGGGTAAACTTCGACAACATACTTCCCTGCAAGTTTGCTCTCGACCAGTTCCTTAAAGCGAAGCGCCATCTGACCTTTAGGTGTGTTTTCCGCAACAACATGAGAAAACTTAATTTTCACAGGCTCAGCAGAGACTATTCCTGCCGCAAGCGTCATAGCAGCGGCAACTGCCGCAGTAACGAGTTTATACATGTATTCCTCCCTTGATTTGGAATATTCAAATTAGATTTTTGTTTTAGAGAATATATTTATAACGTTAGCCTCTCAAGGCTGTTTTTTTCTGACATGAAAACACAGTTCAAAATTACTGAGAACAAAGTTGCACCTGTGAGGTTCGGGGAGTAGGCTAATAGCATCAGCTAACGCTCGATATGTAGTTGAAAATCAGCCTTTCTGTAGATGTTCCAGTACCAAGTATTCCATATATAAAAAATTCCCGAACTGACAGGGAATGCCGTCGACAGTTTATCGTCTTTCGCAATCAGGAAGAGAGAACCCATGAAAAAAGCGCTTTACGCGGTTTTGATACTTGTTGGATTAGTCATCGCAGCCGTTATCGCCCTGCCGTTTCTCATACCCGCTGAAAGACTGAAAGAAGAACTCATTCTTGCTGTTGGCGACGCCACAGGACGAACGTTGTCCATTGATGGTGAGTTAGGTGTCAGCTTTTTCCCAACCTTGGGCCTTACTGCCTCAAAAGTGTCTTTGTCGAACTCTCCGCAAAGCTCCAAGCCAAATATGGCCAGTATCGATGACTTAACCGTTGCGCTAAACCTGATGCCGCTCTTGAGCGGCAATGTATCCGTCGACAAATTTATCCTGACTAAACCTGTGATTAGTCTGGAAGTTGACAAAAACGGGAAGAAAAACTGGGAATTTGAAACGGCAGCAAAAGAAGAAGCTCCTAAAGAAAGTGATGCGACTTCTTCTGATGGAGGCTCAGGACTAGGGATTTCGGATTTGAACCTTGGTGATGTTCGTATCGTTGATGGTGCAATCAGCTATATCGATGCACAGAACAATGTGACCCATGAAGTGACAAACGCCAATTTAACATTGGACCTTCGCGGCCTTGATCAACCTTTTAAAACAGAAGGGTCTGCGGATTGGCAAGGTGAGACAATTACTCTCAACACAGAAGTTGGAGCTTTGCGCGCCCTTTTGGAAAACAAGTCAACTTCAGTTGCCGCAAATGTTTCCTCCACAAAGGTTACACTGGATTTCAACGGTGAGGTTGCAAAGCTGGATCCGCTTGCAGTTGGCGGGAAAGTTAATCTGGCGATCCCGTCACTTAAAGATCTGACCGCATGGGTTGGCTCTCCCATGGAAGCTCGGGAGGGCACTTTTGGCCCTGTTTCCATTGAAGGAAATGTTGCCGTAAAGGGGACTACGTACAGCTTCTCAGACGCTAAGATGGCCTTTGATCAGATCACCGGCACGGGAAGTTTTTCCGCAGATACCGGTGGTGCGGTTCCAATGCTAACCGGCATTCTCGACATCCCTGCACTGGATGTAAATCCATACCTACCTGAAGGAACAGGCGAGGCTTCTAAACCTGCTGAAAGTGCTGAAAAACCTATAAATAGCGACGAAAAATGGGATAGCACGCCTATCGACCTGTCTGGCCTCAAAGCTGTCAATGCGGACCTCAAACTCAAAGTCCAGAAAATCCTTGTTCAGAAAGTTAAGATAGATTCAAGTCAAGTATTTGCAAATCTAAAAAACGGTGTACTCAACCTGAGACTAGGTGAGCTTGCTTTGTATGAAGGGAAGGGAACAGGCGAAGTGGTTTTGGATGCCAGTTCATCTGTTGCAAAACTTTCTGAAAGCTTCAATCTTGAAGGGCTTCAACTACTTCCTTTCCTAACTGATGCCGCAGATTTTGATAAGCTTGAAGGCACTGGTCGATTTGATTTCGCAATCACAACATCAGGTCAGTCCCAGAAAGACATGGTCGAGAAACTTAACGGCAAGGGCTCCTTCCTGTTCAATGATGGGGCCATTAACGGCATTAATCTGGCTGCCATGGCCCGGAATGTCACAAGTGCCTTCACAGATAGCGGTGGGGCGCAGAAAACTGACTTTGCGGAATTTAGCGGCTCCTACACAATTACCAATGGTCTTGTTGAAAATAGCGACCTGAAACTGCTTAATCCATTTATTCGGGTTACTGGTAAAGGCACAGCCAATATGCCACCTAAAACGGTAGATTACCGGGTGGAGCCAAAAGTCACGGCTTCCACCGAAGGGCAAGGCGGCAAAGATGCTGGCGGCCTCATGATCCCGATTTTGATCACAGGCAGCTGGGAAGATCCAAAGTTCGCGCCTGATCTGGCCGGCACTATCGGAAATGTTGCGGATCCTAAAGCCTTGAAGGAAAATCTTGAAAATGTCAGCAAAGAAAAGCTGAAAGAGCAGCTCGGTGGTGGCGATATCAAAGATACCCTCAAAAAAGGTCTCGGCGGGTTCCTCGGCAAACAATAAAAAGAGGGGCCGGTTAAGGCCCCTCTTTCCCACTCCATCCTCGAAATTACTTTCGGGATGATTTCTCCTCTATGGGAGCTCCGGCTTCTCTCCAAGCGGAAAAGCCACCGTCAATGTGAGCCACATTTTCAAGGCCCATTGATTTTACTGTATCTGTTGCAAGCGCTGATCGCCAACCAGCGGCGCAGAAAAAAACAAACTTGTTTCCGCTTGCGAACACATCTTTATGATATGGGCTCTCCGGGTCAACCCAAAATTCCAACATACCGCGCGGGGCGTGAACAGCGCCGGGGACAACGCCCTCCCGCTCTAATTCCCTTACATCGCGAATATCCACGAAAGTTACGCTCTCGTCTCCCAATAACGCTTGCGCCTCCTCCACAGAAAGAGTTTCAATTCGGGAATTTGCGTCCGCCACCATCTGTTTGACTGTTTTTTTCATTGGTACTCCGCCGCTCAGGTTGTATGTTTTTTTTAGTTTATGCGCCAACTGGCATTTTATGCTACAGATAACATCAGGGCCGCGCTAGATAGAATAAAAGAAATAAAAATAAGAGGGCATTCATGGACCTTTCATTCACAAAAGACGATAACGCCTTCCGCGAGGAAGTCATCGAGTTTATTAATGAAAATCTGACAGATGATTTAAAACAAAAAATGGCAGAAACCAGAAACAGTTATCTGCCTAAAGAAGATCATGAAAGATGGCAAAAGGCTCTCCATGCAAAAGGTTGGGCTGCACCGGATTGGCCCGTTGAATATGGCGGACCCGGATGGACAACCACTCAGAAATATATTTTTGAAACTGAGATGGCGAACCACAACGCACCTGGCATTATGCCATTCGGCATTAAGATGTGTGCCCCTGTTCTGATGAAATTTGGCAGTGAAGAACAAAAGCAACGCTTCTTGCCTAAAATGCTCGCGAGTGAAGACTGGTGGTGTCAGGGGTATTCTGAGCCAGGCTCTGGATCTGATTTGGCATCACTTGCGTGTAAAGCTGAAGACAAGGGTGACCACTTCCTCGTCAATGGATCAAAAATCTGGACAACCCTTGCACAATATGCGGACTGGATTTTCTGTCTCGTACGTACATCCAACGAAGGCAAGCGTCAGGAAGGCATTTCCTTCCTTTTGATCGACATGAAATCCGAAGGTATCACTGTCGATCCAATTTACACGGTTGATCAGCCGATTGAAGGCTTTCAGGAAGTAAACCAGGTATTTTTCCAGGATGTAAAAGTACCTAAAGAAAATCTGGTGGGTGAGGTCAACAAAGGCTGGACATACGCCAAGTATCTTCTGGAATTTGAACGCGGCAACGCCTATGCCGGTCGCCTGAAGCGCGGTGCCAAGAAAATTCGCGCCATTGCCAGCAACGAAGTAGAAGGCGGCGTGCCGGTTATTGAAAACACTGAATTCCGCAGCAAACTTGCCAAGCTGGAAGTTGCGATCGAAGCACTGGAAATGACCGAACTTCGTATCCTCAGCAAACTGACATCCGGACAGAATATGGGCCCTGAATCATCGTTGATGAAATGCCGCGGAACTGATCTCTATCAGGAAGTTGTGGAACTCGCTATGGAAGCTGTTGGCAGCTATGCCATGCCATTTATCCCGTTGCGTCCTGGTGCCAATGACGAAGGCGTTGGCCCTGACTATGCAAATGGATCCGCTCCGCGATACTTTAATGCACGTAAAGTATCCATTTATGGCGGTTCCAACGAAATTCAGCGGAACATTATGGCCAAACTCATTCTTGGCCTTTGATAAATTGCGGCAGATGGTTTCAAATCATCTGCCCATTCTCACGCGGGTACTATGTTAAAACGCGAAGACCTGACCGAAGAACGTGTCGAAATGCTGATCAAAGAGGCCCGCAAACTAGGCCCCTTTGAAGCATTAAGCCGCGAAGAGCGCGAAGCCAACAGGCGAAATTTTCTGGACGCACGGCCTAATGACGATGACCAAGGTCTCTGGGTCTTTGGATATGGCTCCCTCCTCTGGAATCCGGCTTTCCTTTATACCGAAGACACCCCTGCACGACTCTATGGATATCGGCGGCGCTTCTGCCTGCACCTCACTATGGGACGGGGTAGCCCTGAAAAACCAAGCCTGATGCTTGCTTTGGACACCTCCGGCTCCTGTAACGGTCATGCCTTCTTCGTCAGGCCAGATCAAGTCGATAGCGAAACTACAATCCTCTGGCGTAGGGAAATGATGTCAGGTGCCTATCAACCCAAATGGATTACCCTTTATCTTGAGGGCGGCCACAAAGTGACGGGTATGACTTTTGTGGTCAATAAAGACCATTCCCGTTACATACAGCATCTGGAAGAAGATGAAGTTGTGCGCAGGTTATCTCATGGCGAAGGGCATTTGGGCACAAGTCGGGAATATCTGGAAAATACGGTTGCCCATTTAGAGGAAAGTCAGGTGAAGGATGTCTACCTTCACAGGCTGTGCCGCAAACTGCGGGAAAAATACCCCTTATAAAAAAAATGTCCCGGCACGAGGGGTCAGTGCCGGGATCATATTATCAGCTGGTATTTGGTTTCCCATCTACCAGAGGGGTACTAGGGTACTTGGTACTACAATACGCAAAGGGTACTTCTATACTACTTCCATACTCGGGTACTTGGTACTAGCGGATATCGGGGGGATATCCTGCCTGATCGGATGCGCGCCCGATCAACTGAATACAGTATTGCCGCGGGGCCTTAAAAATTCAAGTAAATTAAAATTTTACAATAAATTCATCAACGAAATTAAATGTAGTATAATAGTAATATTTCACTGTCTCAGGTTGATTACTTTGGTGAATATTTAAGTTTCATAAGTAATTATTTGGTTACACTTTAGTCAGTATATGTAATTTTTTTATTACACACATCCGAATCACCGCTCAAAACTAATGGACAACAAAAAAGGCGCCCCGAAGAGCGCCTTTCAAATTGTGTATGTTTCCCGAAGTCTTATGCAGATTTACGACGACGACGTCCGAGGAAACCAAGACCAGCAAGCGCTGCGCCGAACAGCATTACTGCTGGTGGCAGAGGAACTGCTGTCAAGCGAACATCATCGATGTAACCACCGAGACGGTCAGCTGTACCAGTTGCTTCAAAGATCACATCAACAGATGCGTCAGCTGCAAGTGTGAAAGTCCGTTCGATCAATGTCCAACCGTCGCTCGCAATACCAGTTACGAAGTCTGGGCCAACAGTTGTGTTTGTCAGAACAAAGTCGATACCATTGGTACCGGAGTTATTTGTACGACCACGGTACATGAATGAGAATTTATACTGACCTGCAGTCAACTGAACGCTCTGCTGCATGTCAGAGTTTGTTGTTGTTGCCTGGCCATCACCACCGCGGTTCGGGTCACTGTCCAGCTCAACTTTGTTGAGGCCTTCAAATGCAGTGGAACCACCGATGTTACCGCGTTGAATTTCGATACCAGTACCTGTGAAAGATTCCCAACCAGGAATGTTCTGATATACACCCCAATCTGGGTTACCCAGTGGGTCGATACCTGTCATATCTTCAAAACCACCGTTCTGAAGAAGGTTGACGCCCATTGCGGATGCTGGAGCAGCTGCAAAAGCAACTACGGAAATAGCAGCAGCAGCAACAAGTGCTTTTAGCTTTTTCATTTAAGATCTCCTACTCGTCTTGCCCGGCAATATGAAAATTCTCAAAATACGTTTGAGAAAAGCATCGCACCCTGTTCAGGTACGCGTAACATAAACAACTCTATACAACATATTCATGCTGCGCGGATCTGTTAATACTTTATTAACCAATTGATACTTGCAGGGGATGTTTCGAGTCAACACAACTTTACCAAAGCAGCTTAAAACAAGGTATTTTTTGCCGGATATCGACAAAATTACAGCTATTATGATTAACGAAAATGGTTAATTTCTAATATTTAAGGTTAATACGAAATCGGTTTCATATTATTTATGTTGCAAGTGCGAATCACATATGGATATGCAATTAATCAGATAAAGAGATTCCCATAAGGTACCAACTCTCGCTTTGGAAGTACCTTTTGGCGCACTGTTTTATCGCTAAGGCCCAAATGTTCCTTTAAAATTACGGCAATGACATTGTCCAGATTATTTTCTGGAAACACATCCCGACCCTGATACAGATCACCTTTTGCAAGGCCCGGCCATTTACCCATAATCTTACCACCGCGCACCGCACCGCCCAATAAAATGGCAAGGCCGCCTGTTCCGTGATCCGTACCGCCAGTTCCATTCTCTGCAGCGGTTCGGCCAAATTCTGACACCACAAGTACGGCGGTTCGCTTCCAACTCGCTCCAAGCCCATCCATCAAGGCAACGATCCCGTCATCCAGCGCCTCAAATTGCCGATCCAGTCGCCCAACCTGTCCAAAATGAGTATCCCAGCCGCCCATTTCCAAAACAGCGACCCTGGGCCCTTTTTCTTTTATAAGAAGCGCCGCCGCTGACTTTGCTGCATCTGCCAGACTGTCTTTCCTTGTTTTCCCGCCCATCACATTGCTATCCGGCTGCGGCGACATCATGGCTGTTTGCAGGGATTTCTGAAATGCCGGAAAGTCGCTATAGGCATAATCCAGCCGGTTCAGGAAATCTTCCCCGGTCTCCCGAAACGGGCTTTTGCCATATGTTTGAATTCGCGCCTCCCCCTGCAGGATCAAGGGAAGGTTCGATCCAATGGTAAGCCCTAAACGATCATCATCATCCTTTGGCAATTCAGATATGGCCCGGTTAAGCCAGCCATCTTTCAGCTCAAACGGACTTCGCCCGCCGATCTCCAACACATTTTGCCCGTCAAAATGCGACCGCTCCCGATAGGGGGTAGAGGTGGCGGGGAAAAGCGCAAGCTGTCCTACCTTATATAATTCCGACAATCGTTTGAGCTTTCCATGCAGGGCAAACGCGTCATTAAGACGAATTAGCTTTCTTGGAGCCTCAAAAGATTTCCAAAGCTTGGGACGCAAATTCCGGTAATTTCTATCCGCATACGGGACCAGCGCATGAAGGCCATCCATGCCACCGCGCAAAACAATCACCACAAATCGCTCTTCCATATTCGCAGCGGCAAGACAAAGGGAGACAGGCATGGTTGCCGCAGCCGTCATAGCCATGGTTGATTTCATCAAATTCCGACGATTAATCATGCCCTATCTCCTTTGAAACTCGGCGGAGGCAAATAAAAGCGCCATCCCATCCGATGCGGTTTCGGCCCCCGCCACCATTTTCATCGCCTCGTCAGAGGCCTGATCCCCCACCGCTTCTTTGAAATAACGGGCAGGGTTATGCTCAATCTTCATATTACGGCTCAAACTTTGCCCCCACTCAATTCGCCGCATTAACGCCTCGGGCGTTAGCCAGTGCTTTTCCGTATCTGCCCAGCCTTGGGGGCTATCGGCGTTAAAGGGCACATGCCCCAATGTAACGAGCCCCTTGGTAACTTGCTTATCTTTACGTGGGTAGGTGCCGGTAAGACGGTAAATGGACAAAAGAAGCTCATAGGGTGTTTTCATTTTTGGAAAACCGGGCTGCCAGGCCTCCTCCATGGATACCAGCGCCCGATAAAGGGACGGAAGATCTCCGTCAGTTTTCATATAAACTTTCACAAGCTTGTCCACGGCCCGCGCCGGTGGGTTATCTGCAATGAAATGACGACAGAGCTTTGTCGCGATAAACCGCGCGGTAGAGGGGTGCCGCGCCAGATCTTTCAAGATCCGCACAACCTCCTGCTCCCCTTCCTCGCCATATCTTTTGCCAAGGATGGTCTTCGCGCCCGGCTCGTGAAGGTTTGGGTAGAACTCAAACCCGCCGTGATAGCTGCCACTTTCGATTTTTCGCTTACCGCCCAATGCCCCATGGCTCCAGCCTGTCAGGGCTTTGGCAAATTCGGTGACGTCTTGTTGGTTATAACCACCGCGCACCCCCAGGGTGTGAAGCTCTAAAATCTCCCGCGCCAGATTTTCATTCAGGCTACGTCCGCGCCGTTTACCCGCACGGGAGTTCGGCCCCACGGAAATGGCGTTATCCAGATAAATGAGCATCCCCACATGCCGGGTGGCAGACAGAAGCAGATCTTCAAAACGGCCGAACACATGGGGCCGGATGGCTTCGCGCTCATAGGCGGCTGTGGCCAGACCAACCAGCGGCCGCTGCCCTGAGATGGTGAAATGATTAGACCAGAAATAGACGAGCCGTTCTGCAAAGGGTGTGTTTGTCTCTATCCCATATTGAAGGCGCGCCGCCAATTCACGGCGCAGATTTTGCCGGTATGTCTTTCGAAGGCTTTTCTTCTCATCCTGATCTTTGATAAAGCGTGTCTTGAACACGGCCTTCATGATCTCATCTGACGGCAGGAATTTATCCAGCATCGGCGCTTTCGCTGCGGCAGGGGTGATCTGCGCTTCCAGCCAGGCACACCCTTCCCGGCCAATCACCGCCCCTTCCCCAAACTGCGCCCCCAGCCCAAACCGGTTCAACGCAATAAATGTCGTCTCATCCTGCATAACAACACCTCACATTTACAATGTAACGCGCGTGAGAGGTTTTTCCGTCGGGGAAAAAAGTATGCACCCACCATCATCAAATAAGCAATAACTAAACAGGGGTCTAATGGCAGTTCGTAAAGCACGCTTTGTGTCTAAAGATAGCAGTGTGAAAAACAGACATCTTGTTACAATTCCTTAGGTAGATTAAATTGTAATTCGATTCTATCTTTTTGACGAAGTAAAAGGCCATTTAGTGAGATGCACGAAGAACCAGCCAGAAATAACTTGGGCACGGAAACACAATGGTATGAGCAAAAGACACCAATTAGAGGGTGCAGCCTTTCTCTGCCAGAATTAAAAAAAGCTTGCAAAGAATTGGAAACACTTAACAGAGAAACAGGAATGAAAATAATAAGGGAGCTTGTTAAGCCCGACGATACAACTGAAGCTGCCTTTGATGAACACAAAAAACATCTTCTAGAAGATGCATTTAAAGTAACGTCTCTGTCATTGGTTATGATGGACAGACCACTTATGGTGAGTCTGCGGATGTCTTTGATGCAAACGATCTTCCTCATCCAATCCAGAGGGTGTATTTTACAAATGCCAATGCCTACAAAAGAAATGCAAATGGTGGAGATCCTTCTAACCTGTTTTCAGCTTGGATTGATTTTGACAAACCTCCACTATTTGATCCAAACCCTTTAGTCTCTAGCCCAACCCCTAACGCTAGCATGGCTCTAATAAAGGCTAGTGATCTGAGCTTTTTCCGAGCAGCACAAAAGATTATGGAGGAACGATTTTTTCAAAAGAAAAAATGGTTTTCCTTTGTACATGAAAAGTTTGCTTACGATGCGGGTTTATGGTTTCTGGGGCTACCTTATGCCCTATATTGGATAACCATCTACTCTGAAAAATGGTTCTCTACAGGCAGCAAGTTCCATTCTTTCAATATTGCGTTTTTTATATACAGTTTGGGTTTATCTCTTTTGGTCTATAGAGCCCTGTTTTCCTATTTAAAATGGGCGTTCCCTGTGAATATTCTCAGTGAGAACAAAGACACGGCAATGCGTCATAGAATTTTTTTAGGCGCAATTGTTCTTGGCCTCATAACCGCGGGCGCACAATCATTACTAAAGACCATCTCCGGATTATAGCTCGAAATCACCCTAGTGTTCGCTTTGTAGGTTTCAAAAACTGAGCTACCGAAAGACCTTGTAGTACTGGATAATCAATTCTGGAAAAATGGCTGGGGTGGCAGGATTCGAACCTGCGCATGGCGATACCAAAAACCGCTGCCTTACCGCTTGGCTACACCCCAACGAGGAGCCTTTTTCTATCGAAATAGGCGGGGAAGCTCAAGAGGAAATTTCAAAAAAATTTAAAAGTCCGATTTATCGGAACATTTGCTGATCAAAAAACTGCAGCATTTGAGTAAAAACAATAGGTTCCGCCAGAATATCCCGGGGGTAGAGCATGGGCAGTGTGAGCTTTCGGCTTTGCGGATTTTGGTCAAAATATCGGCTGCATCCCCCTTCAAGGGCGGGCACATAGGCCGAGGTCACCGCAAAAGAGGCGAGCTTGTCCGCATCCCGAAGCCCAGAGATCGCCTGACCACCTCCGCAATCCCATTCCGCAAGAACGCGCCCCTTCACCCGCGCGCCATAAAGATACGCCACTGCGGGGGCCGCCTCCGCCATGCCGATGATGAAGATATTATTCTGATCCGCCCAGCTACGACCTTCCAGCGCCTTTAAGGCGTAATTCAGGGTCGCTTGCCGATCCCGCATATCCTCGGCTGCGCGACCGTGAAGCAGCTTGTTGGGGTCACATTTCAAAGGTCGGGTCAGACGATGACGGCTGTCCAGTTGCAGGACGACAAAACCCTGCTCGGCAAGCCCTTTGATCGTAGCTTCAGACGGGAAGGCCTGACACCCGCCATAAATCATTACCACCGGCCACCTAACCCCCGGATTGGTACCTGAGAGATTATAGAATTTGAGATTGGGATCATTTGTGGTGATCAGGGACCCCGTTGTACCGCGAACGGGAATGGCAAGGCGGGCGCGACGCCAAACACCTTCCGCGTCTGAGTATTTCGGGGCGGCAAAGGTCGCTTTTCGGGGGACAAGATCGGGATTGCCATAATCAGGCCCGCTGCATGCGGCGAGCAGCAGGAAAAGCACTCCTATAAACAGCCCCCGCCCCAATGCGCCTACTCCCTCGCCGTCACAGGCATCAGCTCGGCCCACCAGTCAGGATGCGCTTTGGTAACTTCCTCAAGCACCTTCTGCCCTGCGTTTTTCGTATCAAACTGGCCAAAACAAGTAGCCCCGCTTCCGCTCATCCGATGGAAGAGACATGTCTCTGATTGATCCAGAAAATCCAGAACATCAGCAATTTCAGGAATGAGTGACACCGCTGGCGCTTGAAGGTCATTGGTGAGCGCTTCCAAAGACATCACCAAATCATCCAAACTCTCGGCGGCACCCACTTCTTTTGGGCGCGCTTCCTCTTGCCCTATTGGGTAGGCGAGGGCTTTAAAAATCTCAGGTGTTGAGACAGACTTTCGGGGATTGACCAGCAACATATGGAAATCAGGAAGAGATACTGGATCAGAAAGCTCTTCCCCGATCCCACGCATATATCGCGTTTTGCTGTCAATACAGACCGGAATATCAGCCCCGAACTTTATCCCGATGCCTTCCAATTGAGAGACGGACAGGTTCAGACCCCATAAACGGTTGACCCCCCGAAGGGTCGCCGCCGCATCCGCAGATCCCCCCCCGATGCCAGAGGCGACCGGCAGGTTTTTCTCAAGTCGGATGTGTGCGCCTGTCGTGATGGTGTATTGAGTTTTCAAAAACTCGGCGACGCGGTAGACCAGATTTTCCTCCGCCGGGCCAATCTCACTAAGGCCTTCGCCCGTCACCTCAAGGGTCAGATCATCCGCTTTTTCAAAGGAGAGGACATCCCCGCCTTCTGGAAAAACGACGAGACTGTCCAGCAGGTGATACCCATCAGATCGGCGCCCCACCACTTTTAAGGAGAGATTGACCTTGGGTCGGGCCAGCTCGGTGATCATTTGTCACTGCCACCGTCTGGCATACCTTCATCCAGCTTCTTCTGAATGCCCGGCACCAGATCTTCTTCAGGCTCCAACCAGAGCGCACGCTGCCACTGATAGCGGGCCTCGGATTTGCGTCCGACTTTCCAGTAGGCATCGCCCAGATGATCATTGATGGTGGGATCTTCTGGCTGCAACGCCACGGCTTTTTCAAGCTGGATCACGGCATTTTCAAAATCGGCAAGGCGATAATAGAGCCAGCCGAGACTGTCGACGATATAACCATCTTGCGGGCGGAGGGCGACGGCCTTGATAAGAAGGCTTTTCGCTTCCTCCAGATTTTCACCGCGATCTACCCACGAATATCCAAGATAGTTCAGGATCTGCGGGTTATCCGGGCGAAGCTCCATCGCTTTTTTAAGGTCTGCTTCTGCCTTATCCCAAGTGCCTTTGCGCTCATAGGCGATGCCCCGCGCATAATAGAGGGACCAAAGTCGCGACTTGGCAGAGCCGATATTATCAATGGCAAAACCATAATTTCGCGCGGCCCGGTCCCAGTCTTTGCGGTCCCGGCTTAAATCCGCCAGCACAATCAAAGGCTCAATATTCCCCGGATTTTCTGCGATCAGCTGTTCCAGATTTTGAATGGCCTGATCTTCTTCTCCAAGACGATAGGTGAGCCATGCCACCCGAATGCGGGCATTAAGCGCATAAGGAGAGTTTTTAGGGATCGCACTGTAATACTCACGTGCACGGGCATATTGCAGACGATCTTCCGCCACTTCCGCCAGTAAAATACGGGCAGGTGTAAGGTCCGGACGAAGACGAAGGGCAAAATTTGCCAGAGTGACGGCAACATCATTGATCTGTTGCTGCGAAATGATGCTGGCGGAACTGTAAAGCGCTTCTGCGGCTCCTTCCGCAGGGTTACCGATCAAAGGCTCCAATGATCCGCCCGCTTCCAGTGTCGTAATGATCTTCTGGATGGTTGGGCTCATGGGATAGCGTGTGCGATAATCCGTAAACAGTTTTAAGGCCGCGTCCCGCTGCCCCTGTTCCAGCAGGAAAATGCCATAAGATTGCACAAGGCGCACGGCGCGACCTGAGGGTCCTTTGAGCGCCGCATCATAGGCTTCCCGCGCCACGTCATCCTGACCGGAGGCATGGGCAAGCAGCGCCAGATGATAAGGTTTTAACAGCTTAAAACCGTTATATTTATCCAGCTCATCCAGCGCCTTGTTGGCTTCCAGCAAATTGCCTTGCGCCACCAAAATCCAGGCCTGCAGAACAGGTTTTAAAAGGATGTTAAACCGATCCGGCTGGATTTTTGCAACCCGGCCCGCGGCCTCTTCAAAAGCGCCGGTGCGGATATTCTCAATAGCCAAGACGAGGCGCGCGGTGGAAACCCCCACCAGATTTCGCGCCTCCACCAAACGGGCAAGGGAAATCGCCTCTTCTATCTGCCCATCTGCCAAAGCTGCCTGAAACGCGCTTCCCAGAAGGAGTTCATCTTCCGGGTCATTTTGATAGGCTTTGCTGAAATATTCCCACGCGGCTTCGGTATCACGGGCGCGAAGGGCCTGACGGCCCGCAAGATAGTGTCCGGACAGTGTACCTTCGACAGCTTGGGATGTGCCGCCTTCATCCAGGAAAGTGCCGGGGACAACATCATTTCCTGCCCCAACGGTTGAACACCCGACCAGTGATAGCAACAAAACCCCGCCTGCGGCGCTACGTTTTAGTCTGCTTAACAATCTGGTATTCATGCACACAACCTCGGATCTCATTCTGTTAGATATTGGAAACAGTAAAGTATTCCGCATCCAATGAGAACAAAGATAATTGCTTTTTAAATAAGAACGAGGGGTTTTTTAGGCCCCTCGTGATCAAATCAAAGTTACATGTTTGGATAATTCGGACCGCCGGCCCCTTCAGGGACAACCCAGTTAATGTTCTGGGTCGGATCCTTAATGTCACATGTCTTACAATGCACACAGTTCTGCGCGTTGATCTGCAGACGTGGGTTTGAACCATCATCATCTGTCAGGAACTCATAAACACCCGCAGGGCAGAAACGCTGTTCTGGACCGGCATAGTCTTTGTAGTTCACAGAAACAGGCACACTGTCATCTTTCAATGTCAGGTGAACCGGCTGATCTTCTTCATGGTTCGTTGCAGACAGGAACACGGAAGATGGCTTATCGAAAGAAACCACGCCGTCATATTTTGGATATTCGATCGGCTTGCACTCGCTTGCTTTCTTAAGCTGCGTGTGATCGTCATGCACTTCAAATGTCCAAGGCTCTTTACCACGGAACAGTTTCAGGGAAAGACCTGTGTAGAGTGTACCCGCGAGCAGACCCCAGCGGAAGGCTGGCTTACTGTTACGAACGGTATGCAGTTCTTTGTAAACCCAGCTGTTTTCATAAAGTTCTGGATATTCGGACAGAACCTTAACAGGGGCTTCATGGTTTTCTTTCAAGGCATTAAAGGCGGCTTCTGCTGCCATCATGCCGCTTTTCATTGCGGTATGCGTGCCTTTAATTTTCGGCACGTTCAGGAAACCAGCGGAACAACCAATAACGGCACCGCCCGGGAACACCAATTCAGGAATGGACTGGAAACCGCCTTCGTTGATGGCGCGGGCACCGTAAGCGACGCGCTTACCACCTTCCAGCATTTCCCGCATCATTGGATGGGATTTGAACTTCTGGAATTCATCATATGGAGACAGGTATGGATTTGTGTAATCCAGCGCCACGACGAAGCCCACATAGGCTTGGTTATTTTCGAGGTGATAAACGAAGGAACCACCATAGGTGCTTGTATCAAGCGGCCAGCCAAATGTGTGGAAGATCTGACCTTCATGATGCTTGGAGGGATCCAGATCCCAAATTTCTTTGATACCGATACCGAAAGATTGTGGGTCACAATCTTTACGCAGATCAAATTTTTCAAACAGCGTTTTTGTTAGTGAACCGCGAACACCTTCCGCGAACAAAGTGTATTTCGCGTGAAGTTCCATGCCTGGCTCATGTGTTGGTTTTGGCTGACCATCACGACCAATACCCATATCACCGGTTGCGACACCTTTAACACTGCCATCTTCATGATAAAGAACTTCAGCCGCAGCAAAACCTGGATACACTTCGACACCCAGTTCTTCAGCCTGTTCAGCAAGCCAGCGGCACAGGTTACCAAGGCTGATGATATAGTTGCCATGGTTATGAAGCTGCCCCGGCAGAAGGAAGTTCGGGAACCGCATTTCGCTATGTTCCGTCATAAAATAGAACTTCTCTGATTTCACAGGTGTGTTGAGCGGCGCGCCCTTTTCTTTCCAATCGGGGATAAGTTCATCCAGCGCGTGCGTTTCAAACACGTTACCGGAAAGAATGTGGGCACCTACTTCGGATCCTTTTTCAAGAACGCAGACGCTTAAATCCAATCCAGCTTCCATGCTCAGCTGGCGTAGTTTGATAGCCGCAGATAGTCCGGAGGGTCCCCCGCCTACAACAACGACGTCAAATTCCATAGATTCGCGTTCCATAACAAGCCTCTTCTAGCTATTTATCGTTACTACAGTAGCCCGATACGAAATTATATCCACAAATGCTTTGAGAAAAATCGCGCCCGACTTCTGCTTTTTTTCCACGACACTATATTTTTTTTGCGGTGCGTCAATCCCGAATTTACAATCTGAATGGCAGTTTTCTGCCCTTAGATGATTTTATTAGCAGTTTGTTTGTACACATACTCCCCCACCTAGCCCCATATTTACCCTAGGAAAATGGTCTAAGAACAAGCCGATGTTATTCCTATAATTGGTCCTTCTAATTTCTACCCGCTGCCTGTTATGATGCGCCCATGCAAAGCAGGGAAGAAATTTTAGAAACCTTACACTTCTATATAGAGGCAGGTGTGGATGAGGTTATTGGTGACACTCCGGTGGATCAATACGCGTTGTCTGCACAGCCAAAGGCGGCCCCTGCACAAAAACCATCCGCTCCTACAATTAGAGCTTCTGCTGCGATTGCCACGCCAGCGCCGAAAGCAAAAGCGCCGAGCCTCAACATTTCCGAAGAAATTGCACGGGCTGAAAAACTGGCGGCTGAAGCCTCTACGCTGGAAGAGCTTAATTCTGCAATTGCTTCTTTCAATGGATCAGCCTTGCAAAAAATGGCGATGAACACGGTATTTGCAAAAGGCAATGCCGGAGCGCGGTTAATGGTGATCGACCGTCCACCGGGGGCAGAGGAAGATCGCCAAGGCATCCCCTTTGCGGCTGCCAATGGTCAAATGCTGTCGCGGATGCTGAAAGCCATCGGGATTGAAGAAGATGGATTTTATGCCGCTGCTTGCTTGCCGTGGCGCCCGCCGGGGGGACAAGCCCCTGCGAAAGAAGATCGGATGTTGTGCCTACCCTTCTTGAAAAGGCACATCGAATTAGCCGCACCGGAAATGCTGCTTCTTTGCGGTGAGGCTGCCGCCATTCTTCTTGAAAAAGACAGAGTGGGCATCAACAAACTTCGCGGAAATTGGGAAAGTGTAGAAGTTGGCGATAAGTCTATTCCAGCCCTTCCCATCTTTCACCCCGCATTTCTAATGGATCATCCTGCGTCTAAAAAACTGGCGTGGCGCGATCTATTGGATCTGAAAAGTCACTTGGCCTCAGGCACACAGTAATTACATGTCATCAGAGTTTATTATCAGTATGGTCTCCTGGTTCGGTTCAATGCGCCAAAATTTAACAAAATGCCTTACGCTTTCTCTTTTGGTCATTGTGACGCTTGTTGCTGTTAGCGTATCTAATATTGCGCTCGCCGACACACAGGAACTTCCCCAAATCTTATCAGAAAAAGATGCGGGCCTTTATCAACGCATTTTTGATCTGCAGGAACAAACCAAGTGGCGCCAAGCAGACAAGTTGATCAAAAAACTGGATAGCCAGCTTTTGATGGGGCATGTGCGGTATCAGCGCTATATGCACCCAACGGCTTACAGATCCACATATCCTGAACTTCATTTGTGGATGAAAGCCTATGCGGATCATCCGGATGCAGAAAAGCTATATCGCCTAGCGGTTTCCCGTCACCGGTCTGACTGGAAGCCCACACCAAGACCAAAATCAGGAGGGTATTTGGGAGGTACTGGTCCGGGACAACCTTTCTTTTATTCAAGGCCCTACAAAAGCAAGCGCAAAAGGTCTGGTCAGATTGCCAACGAAGTGGATCATGCCAAAAGGGTTGTACGGCGTTACTTGTTCAGAGGTCAGCCAACAAATGCATCTGATTATCTGAATAAGGAAAAAACCCGTAAACTTCTGGACGATGTGGAAGAGGCCCAACTTGAAGAGAAAATTGCCTTAAGTTTCTTCCTGTATGGCAAAGACAAAGAAGCCATGGAATATGCAGATGCGGCGTTGAAGAAAAGCGCATATTACGCGCCACATGCCAATTGGACCGCAGGTCTCGCCTCTTGGCGCATGGGTAACTTTGAAAAAGCGAGCAAATACTTTGCGGCTTTGTCAAAAACCAAGAAGATCTCTGGATGGACAGCCAGCCGCTCCGCTTGGTGGGCCTCCAGAAGTCTCTTCCGGATTGGGAAAGCGGGCGAAGCGGTCAAGTATTTGAAGAAAGCGGCCGCTTACCCCAGGACTTTTTATGGATTGCTCGCCTTGCGTCAGTTGGGGGTCCAAAAACCATTTGATTGGGCGTTACCGGAACTTAACGACAAAGACCTTAAAATGCTGAGCAAACTTCCCGCCGCCAGAAGGGCGATGGCCCTCAGCGAAGCAGGACAGTTCCACCTTGCTGAACGGGAGCTAAGATCTGCCTTCCCAAGCGCGAAAGCGAAACTGGCCCCAATGCTCGTCTCTTTGTCTCATAAGATCGGTGCCCCTTCCGTCGCCATGCGGATGGGTCTCTATCTATGGGAATATAAAGATACCACATGGGATGCGGCCCTTTACCCTGTGCCAGCGTGGAAGCCTGAAAAAGGTTTTAAAGTGGATCAAGCACTGATTTTCGCATTTATGCGTCAGGAATCAGGTTTTTATAGCCGCGCCCAAAGTTCTGTTGGCGCCAAAGGCTTGATGCAATTGATGCCCAGCACGGCCGCTTACCTTTCCGGTGACAAGAGCCTTAGAAACCGGAAAAACCGGAAATTGTTCGACCCGGAATATAATCTGCAACTTGGGCAGAAGTATTTGCAGTATTTGATGGAGCTCAAAGATGTGGGGCCGAACCTGTTCTACCTTACAATCGCGTATAATGGCGGTCCGGGCAACCTGATAAAGTGGAAGAAACGCGCTAAAGGAAGCCATGACCCACTCTTTTTCATTGAAGCCATGCAAAGCCGTGAGACAAGAAGCTTCATCAAACGTGTTTTGACAAACTTCTGGGTGTATCGCCATCGTTTAGGTCAGGATTTGCCAGCACTTGACGAAATAGCGGAAGGCCGCTGGCCCACATATCACGCACTAGATAACAAAAGCAGAAAGGTTGCAGATCATGCCAGGAATTGACGAAAGCCGCCCTTTTATTCCTGTCAGAATAGCGGTTTTGACCGTATCTGACACCCGCGGACTTGAGGAAGATCGCTCCGGCAACACACTGGTTGAGCGCCTAGAGAAAGCGGGGCATATTCTTGCCGACCGTATAATCGTCAAAGATGAAGTTAGCGATATTCAGGCTGTGCTTAAAAACTGGATTGCGTCTGACGAGGTGGACGTGGTGATTTCTACAGGAGGCACGGGGGTCACCGGCCGTGATGTCACACCAGAGGCATTCTCTGAACTTTATGAGAAAGAAATCTCCGGCTTCGGTGAATTATTCCGAATGCTCAGTTATCAGAAAATTGGCACCTCCACCATTCAATCGCGTGCAACCGGCGGCGTTGCGGGCGGCACCTATTTATTTGCTCTTCCCGGCTCCACCGGTGCTGTAAAAGACGGTTGGGATGACATTCTTGTCCATCAACTGGACTACCGTTACATGCCGTGCAACTTTGTAGAATTGTTTGGTCGCCTTCAGGAACATCAAAAACGCAGTAAAAGCTAATTTTGAATACCATTTTTTAAACAATTGTCGTGAATACTTATTTTTCTAATAGGGGACATTCACAACAAAGATGGCAAATTTCTTCACAGTTGGGGCTCACCGACCTCATAACAGAAAAGACAGACGCTATGATATGCCGCGGCTGTCCTTGAAAATTGGTGACAAAGAGTTTGAAACCTTCGACTGGAGCCTTGGGGGATTTCGCATCCCTGACTTTAAAGGCCGCCCCCCTGTTGGTGAAGTTATGCGTGTTACTGAACTTTGTTATTCAGACACTCACCGCGTCCCTGTTAATTGTGAGGTAACAGTTACTCGCGTTGTCTTAGGTAAAAATCAGGTCGCCTTCTCGTTCAAAACAATTGATGACACCGCTTTTGATTTTCTGGAATCCGCGAGCTTACAGCGTTTATCACTTCTGTCTAAAAACAACTAGTCAACAATTGTTCTTCTTTTGTTCCATTTTTTCTGCTATGCTTTTGCATGGCAGAACACTCCTTAAATAGGCATGAAGATCCCCGATATCGTGGAAGAGGCGCAGGAATAAACCCAGCGGGGCGATTCGAAAAGACATCCTCAGAAATATCTGATGATGGGTGGCGCGACTATCGGGAAGAACTACCTCCTCTTAGAACTTCGGTTACAATCGAAACACCAAAATCAGTTCTCACACGCAATCAATCTCCGGACGTCCCGTTTGATCGATCCGTAAACCCCTACCGTGGATGTGAACATGGATGCATTTATTGTTTTGCACGACCAAGTCATGGCTATTTGAATTTGTCCTCCGGTGTTGATTTCGAAACCAAATTATTCGCAAAGCCAACTGCAGCGGCTTTGCTACAAGCTGAGATTTCTGAGAAAAACTACAAATGCCGGCCAATTGCCTTTGGAACAAATACCGACCCCTATCAGCCCATAGAAAAAGAACGTAAGATCACCAGAAGCATACTAGAGATGTTAGGAAATTGTGCGCACCCGTTTACCGTCACAACCAAATCAGCTTTGGTGACCAGAGATATTGATATTCTGGCCCCGCTTGCGGAACGCAGATTAACGGCTGTTGGCATTTCGGTAACAAGCCTTGACCCGCATCTTTCCAGACGGATGGAACCCCGCGCCAGTAGCCCTGCCAAACGTATTGATGCCATTAAGAAGCTAACGGACAAGGGCATCCCCGTCGTTCTTCAACTCGCTCCCGTCATTCCCGCTATAAACGACATGGAAATGGAACGCATAATGGAGACGGCAAAAACCGCTGGGGCGACCCAAGCTATATTCCTGCCAATTCGCCTCCCCTTTGAAGTCTCAGAGCTTTTTCAAAACTGGCTGCAAGCACACTTTCCTGACAGAGCCTCAAAAGTCATGGCGCAAATTCGAAGCCTACGCGGAGGCAGGGAAAATGATCCGAGGTTCAAAGAACGTATGAAAGGACAAGGCGCTTATGCAGAAATTATGCATCAACGTTTCACAAAACTGTCCAAAAAACTTGGATTTTCAGCCCGAAAGTACGATTTGGACTGCAGCCAATTCAAGGCACCGGGCGCGCCGATTAGTCAACTTCCTCTCTTTTCTTAAACATCTTTTTGGCATGGGGTACTTTCTTTCATTGCCATTTAATAGACGATCGGTCTATAAATAGACATGACAGATAAGCAACCGATCAAAAGAGGTCGCGGAAGACCCCCGAAAGTTCATGAAGGCGAATGGGATACAAAACAGCGCCTGATAAGACATGGCACAGCGGTACTAACCGAAAAAGGTTTTGCCAGTACTGGCATTGATCAAATCCTGAAAGAAGCTGGAATTCCTAAAGGTTCCTTCTACCATTACTTTGATAGCAAAGACGATTTCGGTCTGGCGATGGTCGCAAATTACAAACAGTATTTTGCCAATCGGTTGGACCGGTTTCTTTTAAATAAAGAAAAGCCCGCATTGGATCGGCTGCAGGATTTTATTAATGACGCGAAATCCGGACTTGAGCGTTTTGATTTCAAACGTGGATGCCTCGTTGGAAATCTGGGACAGGAGCTGGCTTCTTTAAGCGATACGTTTAGGGAGCCTTTGGAAGAGATTTTTCAGGATTGGCAGTGCCGTGTTAAAGCCTGCCTCGATGAGGCTGTCATTGAAGGCAGTATGGATAACCGGCTGGATACGGCTGAAATGGCCGCAACCTTCTGGATAGGATGGGAAGGCGCGATTTTAAGATCGAAACTCGTCCGCTCCACAGCCCCTGTAGATTTATTTGCCAAAAGTTTTTTCCGGTGCCTGTCATCGGACCCATACCCCCACCACCCCAAAAAGGGAGAGTAGAAATGAAAGCCATCGTAATTACAAATGATGACAATAACTATAAAGCAGAGCTCACCGACATCAGTGAAGATCAACTGCCAGAAGGTGATGTAACCGTTAAGGTCGACTATTCCACCATCAACTTTAAAGAAGGTCTTGCGATTACGGGTAAGTCCCCTGTGGTTCGCAAATTCCCAATGACACCGGGCATTGATGTTGCCGGCACCGTAGAGACAAGCACCCATCCAGATTACAAAGCGGGTGATAAAGTGATCCTGAACGGTTGGGGTGTGGGCGAAGTTCATCCGGGTGGCCTTGCAGAAAAGATCCGCCTGAACGGTGACTGGCTCGTCCCGATGCCCGAAAAATTCTCCTCCAAACAGGCGATGGCAATCGGAACAGCTGGATACACAGCAATGCTCTGCGTGATGGCGTTGGAGCGCCAAGGCGTGACACCTGATAAAGGTGAGATCCTGGTCACTGGTGCCGCCGGCGGTGTTGGCAGTGTTGCCATTTCCATCCTGTCCAAACTTGGCTACACCGTTGTCGCCTCCACAGGTCGTCCAGAAGAAGCGGACTACCTCAAAAAACTAGGCGCTTCTGATATTATTGATCGTAATGAGCTTTCTGAAAAAGGCCGCCCGATGGGTAAAGAGCGTTGGGCGGGTGCTGTAGACACAGTTGGCAGCCACACCCTTGCAAATGTCTGCGCCACAACAAAATACGGCGGTGTCGTCACAGCATGTGGCCTTGCACAAGGCATGGACTTCCCGGCAACGGTTGCACCTTTTATCTTACGTGGTGTGATCCTAAACGGCATCGACAGCGTATATTGTCCAAAGGAAACGCGTTTGGAGGCTTGGCGTCGTCTTGCAGAGGATCTGGACACCTCTAACATTGATCTGATGACAACAGAAGTTCCGCTTTCAGAAGCCATTCCAACGGCCGAGAAAATCCTGGAAGGAAAAGTTCGCGGCCGCGTCGTTGTGAATGTAAACGCGTAACATTGGGGGGAAGCAAAATGTCAGAACAACCAATTAGCAGATATCCGGTTCCAGATGTGATGGAACTCCCAGAAGATATGAGGGACCTTATACTCGGCGTTCAGGAAAAGGCTGGATTTATTCCGAATGTATTTTTGGCCCTTGCCCATCGTCCGGACGAGCTTCGAGCTTTCTTCAATTACCATGATGCCATCATGCTTCGTGAAGACAGCAAGCTGACCAAAGCCGAAAAAGAAATGATTATTGTCGCAACGTCATCAGACAATAATTGCCTTTATTGTGTCGTTGCCCATGGGGCACTGTTGCGAATTTACTCAAAACAGCCACTTCTTGCCGATCAACTCGCGACAAATCACAACAAGGCGGACATCACACCGCGCCAGAAGGCGATGATTGATTTTGCCCTGAAAGTTTCAAACGATGCTGGCTCCATTGGAGACGCTGATTACGAAAACTTGAAGTCTCATGGCTTTGACGAAGAAGACATTTGGGATATCGGTGCCATCACAGCATTTTTTGGTCTCAGCAACCGCATGGCAAACCTGACCTCCATGCGACCAAATGACCAGTTTTATACGATGGGAAGATAGTTTATGGGTTTGCGCACAATCATGATTGATTGCATTCAAACTATTTGAACATCTTTCATAATTGGAGGCAGGCATGTGTATTGGCTCCCCCCTCTGCCAATTTGCCTGTCTTTCCCCTCAACCGTCCCCCCGGTTGAGGGGATTTTTATATCTACATCTATTTTCCTGACGATATCAGCACGATAAGATATCTCCATTGAAGGAGAGATATTTTGAGTGAACCGGATTTATCTTTGGAGCAGGAAATGGGCGGCATTGTTGCCGGGGTGGATGAAGTGGGACGTGGGCCTTTTGCGGGTCCTGTCATATCAGCCGCTGTCATTCTCGATCCGGATAACATCCCAATGGGCATTCGCGACTCCAAAAAGCTCTCCAAAAAGAAACGCGAGATCCTGTTTGATCAGATACTGGAGACGTCTATCGTCGGGATTGGCCGGGCGGAGGTCACCGAAATTGATGAGTTGAATATCCTACAAGCCACTTTTGTTGCCATGCGTCGGGCCGTGAAAGAACTCGGCACCCCCCCTTCCAATATATTGGTTGATGGCAATAAAGATCCGGATTTTGGCCTTCCGACACGAACAATTGTGAAAGGAGACAGCCTTTCTTTGTCCATTGCAGCCGCTTCTATTGTTGCAAAAGTGACACGCGACCGGGAAATGTTAACCTTATCAAAGCTCTATCCACACTACGGATGGGAGAAAAATTCCGGATACGGAACAGCCGAACACCGCAAGGGATTGAGTCTATTTGGCGTAACACCACAACATAGGCGAAGTTTTGCCCCCATTCGCAAAATTCTTGATTCATGTAAAGTTAAAAATGAACTGTAGCCACTAAAGCACTGATTCAACAAAAAAATATTGACGGAGCGAATCGGTCGAATCAGTATTAACCACAAATGAAGGCAAATTCTTCACGGTGAAATACATGAGCAAACTGCCCCTGAATCAAATTTTAAAAGGTGACTGCATCGAACTGATGAACAGTCTTCCAGAGAAGTCCGTAGACATGATTTTTGCGGATCCTCCCTACAATATGCAGCTGGCGGGTGAACTGCATCGCCCTGACAACAGCCTGGTGGATGCTGTCGATGATCACTGGGACCAATTCGATAGTTTTCAGGCCTATGACCAATTTACAAATGACTGGCTGAAGGCGGCTAAGCGGGTTCTGAAGGACAATGGAACTTTGTGGGTTATCGGCTCCTACCACAATATCTTCCGTGTAGGAGCAACGCTGCAAGATCTTGGGTATTGGATGCTCAATGATGTGATTTGGCGGAAAACCAACCCAATGCCAAATTTCCGTGGCACTCGTTTCACAAATGCCCATGAAACATTGATCTGGTGTTCAAAGGACAAAGACGCCAAAGGTATCACCTTCAACTATGACGCCATGAAAGTCATGAATGATGACGTTCAGATGCGCTCCGATTGGCACCTGCCAATTTGTAGTGGCGGAGAACGCCTCAAGATCGACGGCGAAAAGGCTCACACAACCCAAAAACCCGAAGCCCTGCTCTATCGTGTTCTGATGGCTGCGAGTAAGCCGGGTGACATTATCCTCGACCCGTTTTTTGGATCCGGTACAACCGGTGCTGTGGCGAAGAAACTTGGTCGCCGTTATATCGGGTTGGAGCGCGAGCAGAAATACATCGACGTCGCAGAAAAACGCATCTCTCGCGTTCAGCGCATGGACAAAGACGATCTGGAATACACTAAAGGCAAACGTCAGGAACCTCGGGTCCCATTTGGCTCTGTTGTGGAACGTGGACTTCTCTCTGCTGGACAGACATTGTTCGATCGTCGTAAAAAATACAAAGCTAAAGTACGCGCCGATGGTAGTCTGGTGGCTGCTGACTTAAGTGGTTCAATTCATAAAGTCGGTGCGCAACTTCAAGGCGCCAGTACATGTAATGGCTGGACTTTCTGGCATTTCGAAGTGGAAGGTCAGCCCGTATCCATCGACGTCCTGCGTCAGCAGGTACGATCTGAAATGAACTAGAAGGGGTTATCCCCTTCAAAATAACAGGGGATAACATGAAAAAAGCACTTCTCACCACTTCGCTGGCCGTCTTCTATTGCCTATTATTACAAACGGCCAGCGCACAAAGTTTTAACAGTGCACAGTTTATCGGCATCGACCGGGACGCCAGTAACGCCATCAGCAAAAGCGAAGCCGCCAATTTCCGTCAGCGGTATTTCACCACTTTGGACATAAACGGGGATGGTCAAGTTACCTATGATGAGTATGTAGAAGCGAACCAGTTGAAAGGTGCCTCTACCAATCCTGATTATAAAGTCCCCGTTCCAGAAGATTTCAGCCAAACAGATACGAATAAAGACAAGATATTGAACGCTGACGAGTTCGCCGCTGAGGGTGTGCGGAGGTTCGAGCTGCTGGATAAAGATAAAGACGGTTCCGTTAGCCGCGCAGAATTCGTTGCTCCGGGCCTCTAAACTATAGAGACAAACTCTTTTGTTCTTCCAAGACCCTGCCTGCGACTTTGGTCATTAATGTGGGCAGGGCATAACTATCCAACTCTCTATGATCCACCCATTGTCCCCAGTTTAGTCGCGGACTGTTGTCTTCAATAAGCGTCACCTGAAATGGGTGCAGGAATAAATGGAAGTGGGTAAATGTGTGTTTAATTGGGGCATGCGCGGCAACTTGATGTTTGAATCTGCCAAGCCCCAACTCTTCAATCAACCGAGTGCCAAGTGTTTTCATCTCATCGGTTGTTACACTTTGCTCCCGCCACTCAGCGGATGGAAACTCCATCATCCCCCCTAAAAGCCCCTTCTCCTCGCGCTTTTGGATCAGGACTTTCCCTTGGTTGTTTTCGATCCAAAGGACAGGTGCATATTTTGTTGGCTTGACCTTTTTCGGGGCTTTCTTTGGAAAGGCTTCCATATCCCCAACCTCAAAAGCCTTACACATACTGGATACAGGGCATTCACCACATAAAGGCTTCTTAGGCTTACAAATACCAGACCCCAAATCCATCAAACTTTGCGCATAATCTCCGGGCCTTGTGTTCGGTGTCAAAGTTTCTGCAAAAGCCCGGATTTCAGAACGCGCTTTGGGAAGTTGCTCTTCAATCCTGAAAACTCGGCTCACAATTCGTTCGATGTTGCCGTCTACAACAACAGCAGGTTGCTCAAAGGCTATGGCGGCAATGGCTGCCGCGGTATAGGGACCAACCCCTGGAAGGGAAAGAAGTTCTTCTTCTGTTTCAGGGAATTTTCCGCCCCATTTGTGACATACTTCGACGGCACATTTATGCAAGTTGCGGGCGCGGGCATAATAGCCCAATCCCGCCCAATGAGTTAATATATCATCCAAGGGGGCAGCAGCCATCGCCTCAACCGATGGCCATAGTTTTATAAATTTCTCGAAATAGGGTTTTACTGTCACCACTGTCGTTTGCTGCAGCATAATTTCGCTAAGCCAGACATGATAGGGTTCAGGATGTGCTTGCCCCGCAATGCGCCAGGGGAGGTCACGGGCATTCTGATCAAACCAGTTCAGCATTGCATCGGCAAAGTTGCTCATTTTTTCGTGATCCAATAAAACTTCCAGCAAGATGTCCCATCTATATGGTATTGATCGGGGAAAGCAAACAGAGAGGTTCAATTCAGGTGCGCAAGTTTGGCAAACAGGCCGGACCAAGAGCTATAAACCAGTTTATTGGCAAGTCGGCGCGGGCGACTTTGGTCAAGCGTGGCTTTGCGCAAGCCGACATCCTGTCCAAATGGGAGAGCATTGTCGGCCCCACTTTGGCACGCGCTTCCAGCCCGGAAAAAATGAACTTCAGCCGGCATCAAAACCGGGATGCATCTTTGCGGGTGAGAGTGGCGCCTGGCTTTGCCCCTGAGTTCACCCAATTCGAACCTTTGATCATTGAGCGAATCAATAGCTTCTTCGGGTATAGAGCCGTTGGACGTCTGCAAATCATTCAGGCACCGGTAAAATTACCCCAAAAGCCTGAAAAACAGCCAATTCCGCAACCATCAAAAGCGCAAAAGGCGGAAATTTTGGAGGTCGTGAGCTCCGTTCAGGATCAAGATCTACGCGATCGATTAGCCCATTTGGGAGGGCTGCTCAAAGCCCGAAACCAGCAACCAAGATCGAAATAAACTTTTAATAACATATAGTTACTTAGAAATCAGCGATACATCAGAAAAGTTTGAGGAATCAGAAATGAAAAGATATAATGACACAACATCTAGTATGAAAGGTAGTGAATTGGCGATTTCACGTCGACATTTTGTGTCTTCCTCTTTGATTGCACCAGCCGCAATTGGTGTTGCAGGCAGCATGTTCGCGTCAAAAGCGCAGGCTGGCGTTATGGATATCACAGAGGATGACATGGTGCTCGGCGACGAAAACGCACCTATCACAATCGTGGAATATGCGTCATTGACATGCGGTCACTGTGCAAACTTCCACAACAATACGTTTCCAAAGCTCGAGGAAGACTTCATTAAAACTGGCAAAGCCAAACTGATTTACCGGGACTTCCCGTTGGACCGTTACGCATTTCAGGCCTCTGTCCTCGCCCATACAGCAGGTGAGAAACTTTTCTTTCCTGTCCTGAAGATGTTGTTTGCTGAACAGGATGACTGGGCTGGCAATCCAAATGAAACAACTGAAAAGCTGATTGCAATCGGCCGCAAAGTTGGCATTTCTCGCGCCCGCTTCGAAGAAGCCTTGAAAGATCAGAAGCTGGGCGAAGCGATCTTGACGGACCGAATGGTTGGGGCGAACGAGTAT
The DNA here is from genome assembly GCF_015143595.1 of Sneathiella sp. P13V-1. NCBI lineage: Bacteria > Pseudomonadati > Pseudomonadota > Alphaproteobacteria > Sneathiellales > Sneathiellaceae > Sneathiella > Sneathiella sp. P13V-1. Next base: position 371,700 of record NZ_WYEU01000001.1, read on the forward strand.
AACGTGCGCGGCACCCCTACTCTCTTTATCAATGGCGATCTTTATGAAGGTAACTGGTCAAATTACGACGAGTTCTCTTCTGATCTGAAAGAACTGATCGCATAAAACCATGATGGAGGGGCCGTGAAATTTTCTCAATTACGTCTGTCAGGCTTCAAATCTTTTGTTGAACCAACAGAACTTTTGATTAAAGACGGCCTCACCGGCATCGTCGGGCCCAATGGATGTGGTAAGTCCAATCTGGTCGAGGCCCTGCGTTGGGTGATGGGGGAAACCTCCGCCAAGAATATGCGTGGCGGTGCCATGGATGATGTCATCTTCGCGGGCACCACCAGCCGCCCTGCGAAAAACGCAGCTGAAGTTACACTTGGCCTTGATAACAAAGACCGAACTGCACCGCCAAGCTATAACGAGAATGAAGAACTGGACGTTACCAGACGTATCCGGCGCGATACAGGCTCTGACTATCGCATTAACGGCAAAGTCACGCGCGCCCGTGACGTGCAGTTGTTATTTGCCGATATGGCAACGGGCGCAAACTCAACAGCCATCGTTAGTCAAGGCCGTGTGGGGTCGTTGATCAACGCCAAGCCAAAGGATCGCCGTCACTTGCTAGAAGAAGCCGCAGGTATTTCAGGGCTTCATTCCCGCCGTCATGAGGCGGAACTTCGCCTTCGTGCCGCAGAAGGAAATCTGGAACGGGTCGATGACGTCACGGGACAACTTGAAGTACAACTGGGTAGTTTAAAACGTCAGGCACGACAGGCCACACGCTATCGCAATATTTCTGGACATATCCGCACGGCGGAGGCGCTTCTTTATCTGAAACGACAGGAGATTGCCGAAGCTGCGCTGACAGAAGCCAAAGAAAAATATAAAGAGGCCAGCAGTGCTGTGGCAGAGCTGACGAAGCATGTGGCCCTTGCGCAAAATGCATCGCTTAAAGCCGGCGAAGCCCTTTCCCCTCTTCGCGAAGCCGAAGCGGCGACAACAGCCAAGTTGCAACGCCTGACGTTAGAGAAAGAACAAATCACCAGCGAAGAAGAGCGTATTCAGAAGACCAAGAAACAGCTTGAGGACCGAAAAAACCAGATCCAGAGCGATATGGAACGTGAAAAAACGCTGGAACAAGAAGCTGAAGAAGCGCTTGTGCGTCTGGAAAAAGAAGAAAAAGAAATTGTGGCACTTACGGCAACTACAAAGCCGGAAATCGAAAAAAGCAATGCCTTGATTTCTGAAAAACAACAACTGGTGCGCGAAACCCAGCAGGCACTGGATCATAAAACAGAAAGCCTCGCAGAAGAACGTGCGCGTCAAAACGCCTTGGAGCAACAGATACGCAATCTGGAGCAAAATCAGGAACGTCTTCAGAACCGGAAAAAAGAAACTGATAAAGAAATTCTGATTCTGCAAAATCAGCTCGCCAATATGGAAACCACTGACAACGCCTCCGATGAACTCAAAGGCCTGATTGCAAAACTGGACGATCTTAGTGTCCAGATTGAGAGCGCGGAAGAGAAACGTCAGGAAGCAGATCGTATTGAGCGCTCCCTTCGCGACAAACTTCGCCAGCAGGAAAAAGATCTAACAGCAACTGAGACCGAGATTAAAACTCTAGAGCGCATGATTGATCAGGGCCGCGATGGCAACTGGCGCCCTGTTGCGGATAATCTGAAAGTAAAAAGCGGGTATGAAAAGGCGCTCGGCGCGGCCCTTGGCGATGACCTGGATGCCCCGACCGATAACGGGGCGCCGTCCTTCTGGCAGATACGTGATGATTGCAAGATCTCTGCATCCGGATCATCGCTTCCAACTCTTGATCAATATGTAAAGGGATCGGATGAGCTTCACCTTCGCCTGAAGCATATTCTTGTGGCAGGAACTGTCGAGGAAGCTGCGAACGAGGCCTCAAATTTGTTGCCCGGATATCGTATCGTCACCAAGGAAGGTGACCTGTGGCGCTGGGATGGATATTCCCAAAAAGCGAGCGCCAAAACGGCAGCGACCATTCGGCTTGAGCAGAAAAACAGACTGCAGGAACTGCAAGCGGAGTTGGAAGAGAAATCACGCGCCACCTCTGCCATGGCAACTGAGCTTGAAGGAGCAGAGGAAAATCTGCAACTCCTTAAACAGCAGGAGCAGGAAGCCCGCGGCGCACGCCGTGATCTGGAAAAGCAACGGAACCAATTACAGTCGAAGGTTGCCGAGCAACAACGCGCCCTTAATGCAAAAACATCTCGTCTTGAAAGCCTTCAGGAAACCCAAAAAGAACAGGAAGTTGAGATCACTGACAGCGCTGGCAGCCTTAAGACCGCACGTGAAGACAGAACATCGCTTCCGGATTTGAGCGAATCACAAGCTGAAATTGAGCGCATGAAAAGCACACTGCGCGAATCTCGTGATGAAATAGGCGGGATGAGAAGCCGTTTGGACAGTAAAATCCGAGAAATGGCAATTAAGGAAGACCGCTTAAAATCAATCGCGTCGGAAAAAGAAAGCTGGCGTCGACGTGTGGCCAGCATGGCTGATCATTTCTCACAATTGGAAATTCGATTCTCCAGCACCGAACAGGATCTGGAAGCGCTAGAGAACAAACCGCAAGAACTCGCCCAGAAACGTGGTCAGATCATGGATGAACTGGCCCGCGCAGAAGGCGCGCGCGCACAAGCACGCGAGCATGTGGAAGAGGCCGAAGCTGTAAAAAACCAATGCGAAAGTGCGCTAAGGGAAGCTGAACATGCGCTTGGTCGCTGCCGCGAGGAGCGCGTGCGTTATGAGGCGGACAAGGAACATTGCGAAAGCGACATTCAATCTCTGGCACAACAAATTGCAGAGAAACTGGATTGCGCCCCAAAAGATATTCGACCCGCCTGCCAGATCAATCAGGAAGAAGAACTTCCGCCTATTGATGTAAGTGAGCGGAAAGTCGAGCGTTTAAAGAAAGAACGCGACGGCATGGGGCCCGTGAACCTTCGGGCTGAGATTGAAGCCGAAGAAGTTAATGAGCAACTGGAGACACTCCTGAATGAGCGTCAGGACCTTGAAGAAGCCATTGCTCGCTTACGGCAGGGAATTGCCAGCCTCAATAAGGAAGGCCGCGAACGACTGCTTGTCGCCTTCAAAAAAGTGGATGAACATTTTCAGACGCTATTCAAGGAAGTGTTCGGCGGTGGTTACGCCCATTTAAAACTAACCGAATCAGAAGACCCGCTGGCAGCCGGTCTTGAGATTATGGCTAGCCCGCCAGGCAAACGACTACAGCTGATGTCCTTGTTGTCGGGCGGGGAACAGGCCCTAACTGCTGTAGCCTTGCTTTTTGCTGTATTTTTGACCAATCCTGCTCCAATCTGTGTACTGGATGAGGTGGACGCCCCGCTGGACGATGTGAATGTGGAACGGCTCTGTAATCTTCTGGATACCATTTCAAAGGATTCGGCGACCCGATTCCTTGTAGTTACCCACCATCCTATCACCATGGCACGAATGGATCGCCTATTCGGTGTCACCATGGCGGAACGCGGAATTTCTCAATTGGTGTCTGTTGATCTGACAAGGGCACAATTAATGACAAATGAGGTCGCCTAAGCGCTTCGGGATCGGTTATTTCATGCCAGTTTGCCACAATATTCCAAACCTTACGAACAGGGCATGTTTGGACCTTGACAGCCTGATAGCCAGACCGTATGTTTCCCGCGCTTTCAGTAGGGGAACCGATATGTCATTAATTTTTCGTGAAAATGAAAAAAAATGACTGAACCGACCCCAAAGGAGAAAGAAGAATTTAGAGCTCGGCTTGAAAAGGCACGCCAGCAACACGAAAGTGGAACCTGGGACGGACGCCTGAAAGTGGAGCGAACCGGCGCAATAGGACGGGCTTGGCGACTTTCAGTCGAGATTTTAGCGGCCTTTCTTGTTTGTGGCGGTCTTGGCTGGTGGTTGGACCAATGGTTGGGCACTCAGCCGATTTTATTGCTGGTGTTTGTCGTGCTGGGTATGGTAGTTGGCGTCTATAACGTCTACAAAGTCGCCCGGGCAATGAACCCAGAGGATTTTGAAGATTAAGGGGCAGAGTGCAATCTCGGCCCTTTTAGTGTGGAACATATTAAGGCGGGAATAGTATCGTGGCAGAAGGTCAAAGCCCCTTAGCGCAGTTCGAAATTAAACGGCTCGTTGAATTGAATGCCGGTGGAGTGGATGTATCCTTCACCAACTCCTCCCTGTTCATGATTATTGCTGTTGCAGCAATCACCCTGTTCCTGACATGGAGCATGCGCGGACGGGCAATGGTCCCAGGCCGTATGCAATCACTCGCAGAACTCAGTTACGAGTTCATCGCCAATATGCTGAAGGAAAATGTCGGCTCCGAAGGCCGCAAGTATTTTCCATTCATCTTCTCCATTTTCATGTTTGTACTGTTCTGTAACCTGATCGGCATGATCCCTTACAGCTTTACAGTCACAAGCCACATCATCGTAACTTTCGGTTTGGCAGCATTGGTATTTGTTACCGTTACTCTGGTTGGTATTTTCCGCCACGGTTTCAAATTCCTGTCATTCTTCGTCCCAAGCGGCGTTCCTGCTGTCCTTTTGGTGATCCTGATCCCGATCGAAGTTATCTCATACTTCGTGCGTCCAATCAGTCTTTCTGTTCGTCTGTTTGCGAACATGCTGGCCGGTCACACGTTGATGAAGGTTTTTGGTGCATTTGTAATTGCACTCAGCTGGTGGGGTGGCTGGTTGCCTCTCGCCTTTATTTCGGCACTGACTGGTCTGGAATTCCTTGTGGCATTCCTGCAGGCTTACGTTTTCGCAATCCTGTCCTGTCTGTACCTGAATGATGCCGTTCATTTGCATCACTAAGTTTTTGATATTGTCTAAACAAATAGATTGTTCTTGTTGAAAGAAGGAAGATTATCATGGAAGTAGAAGCCGCTAAAATGATTGGTGCCGGTCTCGCGACTATCGCTCTGGCTGGTGTTGGTCTTGGTCTCGGTAACATCTTCGGATCTTACATCTCTGGTTCTCTGCGCAACCCTGCTGCAGCTCCGAAAGTATTCGGTAACGTTCTGCTGGCATTCGCCCTGACAGAAGCTGTTGCGCTGTTCGCGCTGGTTATTGCGTTCTTGATCCTGTTTGCCTAAGAACTTCAACAGTTACGTTGAAGTCCCTTAAACTCTAGGTATTTAGGAACGGGTATGCCGCAGTTAAATTTTGCAGACTTCCCACCACAGCTTGTGTGGCTGGCTATTAGCTTCATCGTCCTTTATGTGGCGATGGCGAAAGTAGCTGTGCCACGCATCGCAGAGGTACTGGAAAGTCGTCAGGACCGCATTGCCCGGGATTTGGACGAAGCCAAGCGCTTGAGTGAAGAATCCGATAAGGCAAAGGCGGAGTACGAAGCTGCGCTGGAAGAAGCTCGGGCAAAAGCCCACGGCATGGTTACCGAATTGAAGGCAACCTTGTCCAAAGAGCAGGAAGCCAGCCGTGTCGATCTTGAAGCCAAACTTGCTTCCAAATCTGCCGAAGCGGAGAAGTCCATTGCGGCAGCCAAGGATGAGGCACTGTCAAACGTGCGTCAGATCGCAGGTGAAGCTGCTAAGGCAACCGTCTCCAAACTTGTTTCCATTGATCTGGCAGACGGCGATGTCGATGCTGCGATCGAAGCAAGTGCGAAAGGGAGGGTTTGATCATGTTATCTGATCCTACTTTTTGGGTAGCCGTTGCTTTTGCTATTTTCATCGGGATCCTGCTTTATGTGAAGGTTCCAGGCATTATCGCCAAACAGCTGGATGATCGCGCAGAGCGCATCAAGAACGAACTTGATGAAGCTCAGAAACTGCGTGAAGACGCCCAGGCTATGTTTGCTGATTACCAGCGTCGCCAACGTGACGCCATGGCAACTGCCGAGGAAATTGTTGCAAAAGCCAAGGAAGATGCTGAAATCCTCCGTAAGGAGAGCGAAGCCGAGCTGGAAGCTACTCTGAAACGCCGTCAGGAAATGGCTGAAGCCAAAATCCGTCAGGCAGAAGAGAAAGCCCTGGCTGAAGTCCAGAGCCTTGCTGTTGATGTGGCTGTTGCCGCAGCAGAGAAGCTCATGAAGGAAAACATCAAGGCCAAAGAAGGCGGTGCCTTGATCGACCAGTCTATTAAAGATCTCGGCTCTCAGTTAAACTAAGCGATAGCCTGATACTAAAAAGAACCTCGCCTATGGCGGGGTTTTTTTTGGCCTATTCACAGCCCTGCATTTTCTGTACTTCTAGTGAACTAAAAAAAACCCCTGCCTTTCGACAGGGGTTAGTTTGGGAGCTCCAACGCCTAGTCGGCGTCGGAGGGGGTCCAGCGCAGCACGGGCTTACGGGCTGCACTGGTTTCATCCAGGCGCCGCCGAGGTGCGAAACGCGGTGCCTGGGTGAAGAAGTCTGGATCGTTCCCGGTCTGCGCTTTTGTCACCAGGTGACGCATGCTTCCGATAAACATATCCAGGGTTTCTTTGCTCTCACTTTCTGTTGGCTCAATCAGCATGGCGCCATGAACCACAAGTGGGAAATACATAGTCATTGGATGATAGCCTTCATCGATCATCGCCTTGGCGATATCAAGGGTAGTTACTCCAGTATCTTTCAAACTGCTATCGTCAAACAACGCTTCATGCATGCAGATCCCGTCAAATGGGGAATTGAGAATATCGTTGAGACCAACACGCACATAGTTGGCGTTCAAAACTGCATCCTCTGCAATCTGTTTAAGGCCGTCTGATCCGTGGCTTAGCATGTAAGCGAGGGCACGGATAAACATACCCATCTGCCCGTGGAAGCCTTTCATGCGGCCAAAGCTTGCTTCTGCGTCCCCTTCTACGTTTTCCTGAAGGCGATATTCATCTCCCTCTTTCACTACGTAAGGAACGGGAGCATAGGCCGCAAGTGCATCAGACAGAACAACTGGACCAGAACCCGGACCACCCCCGCCATGCGGTGTGGAGAAGGTTTTATGCAGATTGATATGCATCGCATCTACACCAAGATCTCCAACACGTGTACGGCCAAGAATGGCGTTCAGGTTTGCTCCGTCACAGTAGAAATAACCCCCGACACCATGAATAAGATCGGCGATTTCCTTCACGTCTGTTTCAAACAGTCCGCAAGTATTTGGATTTGTCAGCATAACGCCAGCCACATCCGGGCCGAGTTTTGCTTTAAAGGCTTCCATATCCATGCGTCCATCAGGACGGGCTTGAACTGGATCCACTTTATAACCACACAGAGCCGCAGTTGCCGGGTTTGTACCGTGCGCTGATTCTGGAACCAGAATGCGTGTACGGGCCTCTCCTTTTGCATCATGGGCCGCACGAATAGCCATCACACCGCATAGCTCACCGTGGGCACCCGCTGCGGGCGACATGGCAACCGCTGGCATGCCAGTGATGGTCTTCAGCCACTCACCAAGATCATGGATAAGCTCCAGCGCGCCCTGAACTGTTTCTGTTGGCTGCAAAGGGTGAATATCACCCAGCCCCATAATTCGCGCAGATTTCTCATTAATGCGCGGGTTATGCTTCATGGTACAGGAACCAAGAGGATAGAAACCGGCATCAATAGAATAGTTCTGACGGCTAAGACGCACATAATGGCGTAGCACCTGAGGTTCAGACAAATCTGGCAGACCAATAGCACCTTCACGATCCAGACCACCAAGGCGACTTTTTACCGCTTTGGGTTCAGGCAGATCGACACCGATACGTCCAGGTTCCCCTTGATCAAAGATCAAAGGTGTTTCCAGATTAAGTGCTTTGTTCCCTGTGAAGGTTTCAACCAGATCTGATTCTGTATCTGACGCTTCGGGGCGTGTTGGTCGTCCTACATTATTAAGCATCGACAATCTCCTTCAGCGCAGAAACAAACTGATCAATTTCCTCATCAGTAGACGTTTCAGTGACAGCCACCAGCAGAAGGTGCTTCGCTCCTTCCACATCCGGCATCAGACGAGAGACAGGAACACCGCCCAAAATCTCTTGCTCAGCCAGTTTTCCAACAACCTCTTCTGCGTCTACAGGCAAACGCAGAGTAAATTCATTGAAGAAACTGTCATTCACAAGCTCCACGCCTCTAAGAGCGGTAAGTTTGTCAGCCGTATCCGCAGCCAGCGCATGATTAACCTGCGCCAGTTTTGTAAATCCGGTTTCACCAAGCAAGCTCATGTGAATGCTAAAAGCGAGTGAGCAAAGACCTGCATTTGTACAGATATTACTTGTCGCTTTTTCACGGCGAATATGCTGTTCACGCGTGGACAATGTCAGAACGAAACCTCGGTTTCCTTCCTGATCCACTGTTTCACCGCACAGGCGACCAGGCATCTGGCGCACATATTTCTGGCGTGTCGCGAACAGCCCAACATATGGCCCGCCATATGACAGTGGCACACCAATTGACTGACCTTCACCGACAACAATATCGGCGCCCATTGCACCTGGTGATTTAACGGCTCCCAACGAGACAACCTCGGTAACAACCACAACCAGAAGCGCACCAACTTCATGACAGGCGTCTGCAAGATCGCTTAAGTCCTGAAGGCGGCCAAAGAAGTCAGGGTTTTGTACAACAACACAAGCAATCTCTTTGGAAAGCCCGCTGGTCAGATCTTCACCACCATCTGTCGCAACAGGTAATGATTCAGCGGAAAACTCAGTGAACTGAAGTGTTGTGTCAGTGACCTGCCTATAGTGGGGGTGAAGGTTACCTGACAGAATAGCTTTTTTACGGCGTGTGGCACGACATGCCATCAAAACCGCTTCCGCACAGGCAGTTGCCCCGTCATACATGGACGCGTTGGCCACATCCATACCAGTGATCATGGCAACCTGTGTCTGAAACTCAAACAGGGCCTGCAATGTGCCCTGACTGATTTCCGGCTGGTAAGGTGTATAGGCTGTCAAAAACTCTGACCGCTGGATCAGATGATCAACAACTGTCGGAACATGGTGGCGATAGGCACCACCGCCAATGAAAAAAGGTATACCGGCCGGAGACAGGTTTTTCCGTCCGTAGGCGTGCATGCGACGATCAACTTCCAGTTCAGTTTTATGCGTCGGCAGATCAAGTAAACCTTCCACACGTGCACTGGCCGGAATATCGGCGAACAGATCGTCTACTGATCCAACACCAACTTTTTCCAGCATCTCCCGCCGCTGCTCAGCGGTATGGGGCATATATCTCATTAGGCAAGACCTTTTACATATTCCTGATACGCAGCTTCATCCATCAGACCATCAGCTTCACTTGCGTCACTGACTTTCAGTTTCGCAAACCAGCCATCGCCTTCAGCGTCCTCATTAACCTGAGACGGGTTATCTTCAAGGCCTTCGTTCACCTCAACCACTTCACCAGTGATCGGAGCGTAAACTTCAGAGGCGGCCTTTACACTTTCAACAACGGCCAGCTCATCGCCTTTACTCATTTCCGCGCCAACTTCAGGCACTTCAACAAATACGACATCGCCCAGTTGTTCCTGCGCATAGTTACTGATGCCAACAGTAGCTGTTTCGCCATCAATGCTGACCCACTCGTGATCTTCAGTGTATTTCTTTGTCATAGTCTCATTCCTGTAATTTGAGAGGAGCCGCGTTATTCACCGCGATAATAACGTTGTTCAACAAATGGCATCTTCGCCACTTTTGCGGGTCGCGCTTTACCGCGAACCATCAATTGAATGTCTGTCCCAACGGCAGAAAGTTCCAACGGAACGTAACCCATGGCAACAGGCGCCTGCATTGTGGGCCCAAAACCACCAGACGTGATTTCGCCAACAATGTTACCGTCCATATCGGCAATTTCCGTATGCTCACGTGCAGGTGCACGGCCTTCCGGCAAAATGCCAACGCGTTTCATGGCAGGTTTTTCTGCGATCTGTTTAAGGATCACATCAGCGCCTGGGAAATTGGCTTCTTCCCGGCGACGTTTTGCAATGGCCCAAAGAAGGGTTCCCATAACCGGCGTTGTTTCCTGCGTGAGATCGTGACCATAAAGGCAAAGCCCGGCTTCCAGTCTTAGGGAATCTCTTGCACCCAGACCAATAGGGGCAACCTCATCTTCTGCCAACAATTTACGGCAAATCATTTCCGCCTCAGATGAAGGCATGGAAATCTCATAGCCATCCTCGCCTGTATAGCCGGAGCGTGTCACAAAGCAGGCGACGCCTGCAATATCGAGTTCCCGATATGTCATAAAAGGCATTGTGGTGACTGCGTCGTTAAAGCGCGCCAAAACATCAGCTGCTTTTGGCCCCTGCAGAGCCACGAGAGAGCGGTCTTCCAGAACTTCAACTGTTGCTTCGCCCGCAAGGCCCGTTTTGAAAATTTCGATATCCTGTTCCTTACAAGCGGCGTTCACCACAACAAACAGGTCATTTTCGCGGCGAGTAACAATAAGGTCGTCCATAATGCCGCCCCGAACATTTGTCAGGAAACTGTAGCGCATTTGCCCCGCTTCCAGCCCCTGAATATCACCAGGCAAGAGTTTTTCAATGGATTTAGCTGGGTCATCACCTTTAATGACAACCTGCCCCATATGGGAAACGTCAAACAGACCAGCGGCATCCCGCGTGTGCAGATGTTCTTTCATAATGCCGTCAGGATACTGCACAGGCATGTCATAACCTGCAAATGGAACCATTTTACCACCTAGTTCCACATGCAAATCATAAAGAGCGGTACGTAATGCTTGCTGATTATCGCCCATATGTTTCTCACTCCATAAAACAGAATCGTTTACATCCGCAAATTTGCGGAACGACCCCCTCTGTCTTATGGACCTGAGAGATTTAACCCTGCCTTGGCAGTGGGCCTACCCCCTTCGGTGAGACACGCTAAATAGCTGTCTTCTTTCCAGAGTTCCATCCTCCTGCGGTCCGGGTGCCTGAGAGTTTCCGGGGCGGTTGCTCCTTCGGCGATGGGCTTGACCATCTCTCCCGCAGGGATCATCTGAATGTGGCCCTTATAATAGTGTAGAAGTTCATTCTGTCAAACGGCTTCACATCCAAAATGACAGTTAAGACGATAGCTTTAAAATAGTAGTATTAATGCTTACCAAGCGTTAACCAATTTCATGAATTATAGGGCCTCCGTAAATCTAGTCGATGTGGTGAAATTTAATGAGACCCAGCACCGAGCTCACGGGACAGGAACGTACCTTGGGTGAAAAAGAAATTATCGTTAGCAAAACAGACCTGACTGGCAAGCTGACATATGCAAATAAAACCTTCCTCAACATCTCCGGATATACCGAAGAAGAAATACTGGGTGTTCAGCACAATCTGATCCGCCACCCTGACATGCCGAGAGCGATCTTCAAGTTCTTGTGGGACCGCCTTGAAGCTGGCGAAGAAGTATTCGCCTACGTCATCAACCAATCTAAAAACGGAGATCATTATTGGGTGTTAGCCCATGTCACCCCGTCCAAAGACCCACAAGGTAACGTGGTTGGATATCACTCCAACAGACGCGCCGTAGATAAAGAACTGATTAAAAACGTGATTATACCTGTATATGCCTCTTTAGCAGATATTGAAAATTCTGCGTCATCGCCAAGGGAAGGCTTGGAAGCCTCGACTGCAGCCCTATATGACTTTGTTGATTCAAAAGGAGGCAACTATGACAAGTGGATCTTCTCACTTTAAAATGGCGATCATTTTTATCGTTGCTTCTGTTGCAACCGCAATTGTTCTTTTTCTGTCTAATCTTCTGTCAGATAGTACAATGCTACAGGCTATTGTTACCCTTGTTGCGTTTGTTATTCCGGCGGCGGCGGCAACTGTCTTCTGGCGAAAAGGTAGAAAAGCTGAACAGGAACGTGACAACATGCGCTCTTTCTTGGAAGCGCGTGCCAGTGAATTGGCGGGCGATGGGCCAGCGCGCATTACGTCCAGTCTTGACGATGAAATAAAGCGCACCACAGAGATTTGTCTGGATATCTGTAAAGGTAATTTTGAAAATCGTATTCGCCATATCACCCCTGGCGGGGAGCTAGAAGATATGCAGTGGGCGATTAATGAACTTGTGGACAGAACCGATGCGTTTATGCGCGAAGCGGAGGCGTCTATGGAGCATGTATCGCAGCAAAAATACTATCGCCGGATTATTTCATTGGATATGCAAGGTTCTTACAAACGTACCGCTGATGCAATCAACGCCTGCACCGAATCCTTTGAAGAGCGACTCACCCGATTTGATGGTGTTATTCAAAAATTTGAAAACGGCATCTGGGAACTTTCCAACAAGATCTCTGAAACATCTACTGAGCTGCAAGATACAGCCGACACGCTTTCCAACAATGCCGGTTCAACAAACACTCAGGTAGAACGCGTATCAACGGCCGCCAACAGTGCAACCGGCAGTGTGCAAACAGTGGCGAGTGCAGCAGAGGAGCTTTCCGCCTCCATTAGTGAAATTAGCCGGCAGGTGAATTCTTCATTGGATAGCACCGGTATGGCACGCGAAACAGTTGAAGAGGGCAATACAAAAATTCAGGGCCTTGCAGAAGCTGTTAATTCAATTGGTGAGGTGGTTAAACTGATTGAAGACATTGCCAGCCAGACCAACCTGCTAGCCTTGAATGCGACCATCGAAGCCGCCCGCGCAGGGGAAGCTGGTAAAGGTTTTGCGGTTGTTGCCAATGAAGTAAAAAACCTGGCCACGCAAACTGCCAGAGCCACGGAAGAGATCAGTCAGCAAATTCTGGATATTCAGACTGCTTCTGGAGATGCCGTTCAAACAATGGATGTTATCAATACCTCCATCGGTAATATCAATATGGCAGTTGAGACAATCGCAACTGCCATTGAAGAACAAGGCTCCGCAACACGTGAGATCTCTGAAAGCGTTGTTAGCGCTGCAAGTAACACACAATCGGTTAGTGAGCATATCGGCGAGGTCAGAAGTTCAGCTGAGACCACGAACAAGACGAGTAAGACGGTTTTGGAAGAAGCCAATTCTCTTCAGCAACTCACCCATGATCTTGAGAAAAATGTTCTAGAATTTCTCAATGAAGCCAGAAAAGCGATCTAACAAGAAAACCGCCCGGAGGGGCGGTTTTTTTATCTCACTTTTTTCTGATTGTAGGCGAGTTGTTCCTCGCTCAATTGAAAACCGATTATGATATTATAATCGCTTCCCCGTGTTCCGCTTCTGATTGGGAAGCGTTGACGTAATTCTTCTTGTACAGCACCGCGCCGACGTCCTTCTGGAACCTCAACGGGGCTATTAAACACGCGTTTGTTCAGAATACGATTGTCTTTGTCCGCTACAGCCACGAAAAAATTATACTCCTGCGTCTGAGATGTTGCAGCAGGCCCTTTGATCGCGCCAATGCGTAAAATCAGGTCCACCTCAACCCAGGCGAAGTCATCCTCATACTCACATTCACCGCTTACAGGTGCGATGACCCCTTCATACTCAACATCCACAAGATCCCGACCAGGCCCTTGCCTGAAAATTGTAATTTCATCTGCATTGGGAAGTGTAGTCACATTTGGGCAGGTAATCACCCTTTGCTCAGTGGAAAAGAAGTCACCAGAAAATAAATCAGTGTCGAAACCACCACTACATCCCGAAAGCAAACCGAGCCCGCCTAACGCAACAAGTAATTTGCCTTTGTTTAGTATTTTCATACGCCTCTGGTCTCCCACCGTATCTACTTCTCGCCAGATGTTTGCTGTGCTGGTCTTTTGCTGATAATTGATGTACTTATTCGCCAAACTTATGATGCTCTTGAGTTGAGCGCAAGGAAAGCCTGCTCATTTCAAAGACTTCTCTTGGGAGTAAAGGTTCAGAATGGCACAACTGTCCAAAAAACTGCTTCTTGCGGCGCCACGTGGCTTCTGCGCCGGCGTGGATCGGGCAATTCAGATCGTTGAAAAGGCGCTGACAAAATATGGGGCGCCAGTTTACGTCAGGCATGAAATTGTCCATAACCGCTATGTGGTCGAAAACCTGGAGAAAAAGGGCGCCGTTTTTGTCGATGAACTGTCGGATGTGCCTGAAAATGTTCCTGTAATCTTCTCTGCACATGGCGTCGCAAAATCGGTGCCTGCAGAAGCGGAAGAGCGGGAAATGTTCTATATAGATGCCACCTGCCCTCTGGTAAGTAAAGTACACCGCGAAGCCGAACGTCATGACAAGGATGATATGGAAATTATCCTGATCGGACATAAGGGACACCCGGAAGTCATTGGTACAATGGGTCAGTTACCGGATGGTCGCATTCAACTGGTGGAAACCGTTGAAGACGCCCGGAATTATAATCCTGCAAAACCGGAAGCGGGCCTCGCCTATCTCACCCAGACAACCCTTTCAGTGGACGAGACAAAAGACATCGTTGACGTCTTGAAGAAAAGATTTCCTCATATCTCTTCCCCCAAGAAGGAAGATATCTGTTACGCGACAACGAACAGGCAGGCCGCTGTCAAAGAACTTGCCAAACACTGCGATGGGGTTCTTGTTATCGGCGCCCCGAACTCTTCAAATTCCATGCGCCTGGTAGAAGTTGCCAATAAGGCGGGATGTGCGATCTCTGAAATGGTTCAACGTGCAAGCGACATCCCTTGGAAAAAGTTGGAAAAGTGCCAGACAATCGGCATCACTGCAGGGGCTTCAGCGCCTGAAGAGCTTGTTGAGGAAGTCGTCGATGCCTTCCGAAAGAGATTTGATATTACCGTCGAAGAAATCACCAACAGCGAAGAACATGTGACGTTTAAACTTCCCCGGGTTTTGGAATCATAAGGATAGATTTATGGCTGTCTATACCCACGTTTCTGACGAAGAGCTGGATCAATTACTTCATAATTATGATCTGGGTGAACTGTTATCGTGCAAGGGAATTGCCGAAGGCGTTGAAAATTCCAACTTTCTTCTTCATACCACAAGCGGATTTTACATTCTGACCTTGTACGAAAAACGCGTAAATGTAGACGATTTACCCTTTTTCTTAGGCTTAATGGAACATCTTGCGAAAAAGGGATATGTCTCTCCGCGACCGCTAGCAGATAAATCGGGAAAAACGCTCAATGAGGTTGCAGGCCGACCAGGCGCAATTATTGAATTTCTTGACGGGCGATCGATTGGGCGCCCTTCCCCCGACCATTGTGCATTGCTGGGGGATAGCCTTGCAAACCTGCATATGGCGGCGGCCGACTTTGATATCCAGCGAAAAAACAGCCTGTCTATAGATGCCTGGCGCCCTCTATTTGAAAGCGCCCTACAAGATGATAGAAAAGGCATGATCCGGGAAAGTGAGCGTCAGGAAGTCACGGCGGAACTTGATCATCTTGAGGCAAACTGGCCAAAGGATTTACCGTCAGGAGTTATCCATGCAGATCTTTTCCCCGATAATATCTTCTTTTTGCGGGAAAAAGTGAGCGGCGTAATTGATTACTACTTCGCGTGTAATGATTATCTCGCCTACGACATCGCTGTATGTATGAATGCCTGGTGCTTTGAAAGCGATGGCAGTTTTAACGTGACCAAGGCCAAGAAGCTGTTAAAGGCCTATAACAACGTCCGTCCATTAAGTTCAGCCGAACAGAAGGCCCTCCCCCTCCTCTGTCAGGGGGCAGCCATTCGGTTTTATCTAACAAGGTTATATGACTGGATTAATCAAGTTGAAGGGGCATTAGTGAAACCCAAGAACCCAGAAGAATACTTGAAAAAAATCCGCTTCCACCGCGCCGTTAAAAGCACGGCTGATTATGGCATTGATTAATCAAACAGGGCGTCAATTTCGTCCTGACTGATTTCCTGACCACCAGCCTGCGGACCGCTTAGGGCAACATCGCCATCCATTTGCTCCTGGAATTCAACTCCACCCAGTTCAGCAAGATGTTCTTCACCGCCCAAGATGTCGATCATTTTTTCAATGCGATCTTCTACAAATTTCAGGGTACCCACAACCTTCGAAATTCGCTGGCCCGTAATATCCTGGAAGTTACACGCCTCGTAAATCTTCATGACAGCCTGACTGATTGATTCGGTAATTTCCAGCTCATCCGGATCAGTAGCATTTAGCTCAAGGCTTTCATTTTTGTCTTCGATAATTTCAAGAGATTCCAAAATCGCGTTTGTTGCCCCTTCAGTATCTGCGACAACCGCATCAAGTTGATCAGTCATTGCATGAATTTGCGGACCGCTATTTTGGGATTTAATGGAGGAGATTTCCCGGCGTGTGTCCATAATCACGCGTGATAGCTCTTCAAGTTCATGCTTAAGTTCTGTGGCTTCCAGAACTTCCTTTTTAAAACCTTCCAGCACAGTTTCATCAATAACAGGGGCTTTGGTTTCTGAGAAGCCAGCCGCAACCTCTTCCCGAAGACCACTGATCGCACCCATCAACTCTTCATACTGCTCTGTACTAATTCCTCCGCCGGCAGGAGCCGCGCTTTCACCGTTATGTTGCTGAAGCTGCTGAATTTCTGCAGAAAACATTTTCTTTGCCATGGACCTGACCGAGCTCCCGAGAGAAACATAAAATTGAACTAAATTAGTTTCTATCCTGCGGGACGCTGCCTAACATTCAGTTAATTTTCCATAATTTCCCCTTAATCCATTGGCTGTGATATAGAAGCTGAAATCAAACACGGGATGCATCACATAATGTCTTCAGACAACAGAGTAATCATTTATACAGACGGCGCTTGTTCTGGAAACCCCGGGCCTGGCGGCTGGGGGGCCATACTGGAATTTAACGGCAAATCCAAGGAAATCTGCGGCGGAGAACCCGAAACGACAAACAACCGGATGGAACTCACTGCAGCAATTGAAGCGCTCAATTGCCTGAAACGATCCAGCGAGGTTCTCCTGCATACGGACAGTAAATACGTTATGGACGGCATTACCAAATGGATGCACGGCTGGAAAAGAAACAACTGGAAAACCGCTGCGAAGAAGCCAGTGAAGAATCAGGACCTTTGGATGGCTCTGGATGACGCGATCAGATCACATGACATTGAATGGAAGTGGGTGAAGGGGCATGCCGGAATTAACGGTAACGAAAAAGCAGATGAGCTTGCCAACAAGGGAATGGATGAATACCGATAAAAAAGGGGGCTGCGGCCCCCTTTTTCGAGAAATTCAGTTGCTGATTAGATCTGGCCTAGAAGTGTTTCCGCATCAGATACTTCAAATCCGCCTGTTTCTTCCAAATTAAGCTGAGTAACAGAGCCATTATCCACAACCATTGAATAACGACGAGAGCGGACACCAAGGCCTGCGCCTGAAGCATCGAACTCAACACCCATCGCTTTTGTCAAAGCGGCATCCGGATCTGCAAGCATACGTACTTCACCGGCTTCTTGCGCTTTACCCCATGCACCCATCACAAACGGATCGTTTACAGACAGGCAGTAAACAGCATCAACACCTTTTGCTTTCAGGGCATCCAGATTTGCCACAAATCCTGGCAAGTGTTTCGCGGAACATGTTGGTGTAAAAGCACCAGGCACAGCGAACAACGCCACTTTTTTACCGGCGAAAAGATCGTCAGCAGAGACTTTGGATGGACCGCTTTCAGTCATCTCCATCAGGTCAACTGATGGCAGTTTATCACCTACGCTAATTGTCATTTTGAAATTCCCCATTCCATTTTTGGATTTATTCTAATTCACAAGATAACATACTGATCCGAACTTGCCACAAAAACTGAAGCGCACCGTGCGCGCGATCACTCAACAATTTTGCTGTCTTCAATGGCTAGATTCTCATCCAGTAACGTTACTGTTAGTTGCCGCCCTTTTAGGGGCAGGTCTCGATTGACGGCATCAACGCCAATGCCAAAAACCACGCGCTGACCTTCCTCTGAAATCGACATTTTACGAAGTTCAAAATAGTCGCCATTTTCCCCTTCCAGAATGATCTCGGGATTCTGGAACACGGGTTGACCACGCACCTCTATCTCGATCATATCTTCGCTTATAGCTGTGATATTCAGGGCATTGATATAACTGGTGTCCAAAACAGATTTTGGAACCCGTTTTTCAAAATGGGTAATGCGTTCAGAGTGAATTGTCGGTACGGCTTTCTTTGCTTCCAGATGAACCGTAAATTGCTGCTGGATCGGCACGCATACTGCCTCGCATACGCCATAAGAGACTTGCAGTTTTGCAGTGAGTGGCTTGCTCGGATCCTCAATGTCGATTTGAATTGGCAGCAAGATTTCCTTTGAATATCCCCAGGTAGAAAGACCAAAACTGTCAAATCCTTCCGGACGTGGCCATTTCACTTGTGCTGATTTGAAATTCTGGGATCCTGACCAGTTGAAGACAGGCGGCAAACCAGAATCTCCCGGTGTTCGCCAATAGGTTTTCCAGCCTTCCTTAAGCTCTATTTGAAATCCTAAGATCACTGACTGATCACCATTTGTCGCCGTCTGTGCAGATACCAGCCGGGCACGCGCCATATCCTCACTTTGCCAGGCATCGCTGGCATAGGAGATGGCTGCACCCAAACTACTTAGTCCAGCGGCAACAACCACCGGTGCTACAACATTTTTGACAAATCGCTTCATTTTTTCCCCAGAAACACCAGATAAAATATAAAGGAGCTGATATTCAATATAGTATCGATTTTAAAAGTAGCACCTCACAATCTGTTTATGTTTTAGTGATCCCGGGCAGAGGACGGAAATAGATATGACTGTTGAGACCACATCTGGCGGTGAGTATTTAGAAGGGCGTATCCTGATCGCCATGCCAACCATGAGTGATCCACGCTTCAAGAAGACCATCATTCTTCTCTGCACCCACAATGAAGAAGGTGCCATGGGGATTGTCCTCAACAAAAATATTGAGGCTTTCACTTTCGGATCTTTACTGGAACAGCTTGAGATACAACATGACAACAGTCTCGATAAAACACGAGTGCATTTCGGCGGACCTGTAGACGCAGAACGGGGGTTTATTCTCCATTCCACAGATACTATTCAGGAAAACTCCACTGTCATTGGTGAGGGTATCGCCTTAACCGCAACACTGGATATGTTGGAGAGGATGGCAACAGGAGAAGGACCTGATAGCAGCTTTATTGCCCTTGGCTATGCGGGTTGGGGGCCTGGTCAATTGGAAGCTGAAATTCAAAGCAATGGCTGGCTTGTGGTGGATGCAGACCCTGAGCTTGTCTTCAGTGAGCAGATAGGCGGCAAATGGCAGGCAGCCATTGATAAACTTGGTTTTGATCCGGGATTATTGTCTATGGATGCCGGGCACGCTTAAAAGACCTTAATCTTCTGTGACGTTTCCAATTGGATCGTCTTTTAAAATTGCAAATAGCAGATGGTCCTGCCAGATCCCGTTGATACAAAGATATTGACGGGCATACCCTTCCCGAGAGAATCCAGCCTTTACCAGCAATGATGCACTTGGGACATTTTCAGGAAGACACGCCGCTTCGATCCGGCGAAGACCATATTCCTTAAACAGAACCGGCAATAACTCAGTTATCGCTTCATACATATATCCCTGACGGATATAGGGAAGACCTGTCCAGTATCCCATGGTGCCAGTCTGGGCAACACCGCGGCGGACATTCCCAACGGTGATACTGCCGATTAATTTGTCATCGCTACGCCTGAACAGAAAAAAAGCGTATCCTGCGTCCGCACGCGCATCATGGGCATAGCGCCGAACGCGATCCCTAAAGCTGCGCTGGGTCAGGGTGTCTTTTTGCCATAGCGGCTCCCATGGGACAAGGTGCTGTCGGCTTCCTTCTCGGACAGCTGCCCATTTTTCCCAGTCTTCATTTTCTGGCGCACGTATATATAAACGATCTGTCTTGATCGTTGAAAATCGGCGAATACCCAAAAGATTTTTTAACAAGCCAGGCCTCTTGTTTTCACCTGACGTTATTTAATCAGGTTTTTCTTATTGAAATCTTGCCGCAAATCGATCGTAGGTTTCAAGATTTTTTAAAGGGCCAAGGGCAGCAATTGTTGGTGTTGCACCAATAAAAAGACTTTTGGCAAGGCTCGTTACCTGATCCAGGGTGACACTATCAATTTCCTGTGCAATTTCTGCAGCGGGGATCACGCGGTCATATATCAGCATCTGACGCGCATGAACTTCACACCGTGCTGCAGGGCTTTCCTGCCCCATCAAAAGTCCGGCTTTTTGCTGCGCCCGTGCACGAGACAGCTCTTCTTCTGTGATATTTTCAGTAGCTTTGTGAAGCTCATCCACAATCACAGAGGACAGATCCTTGATCTGGTTTTCGCCTGTTCCTGCATAGACGGTAAACAGACCTGAATCCATAAATGACGATGAGAAAGAGAAGATCGAATAACAAAGCCCGCGATTTTCACGAACTTCCTGAAACAACCGAGAAGACATGCCTCCGCCCAGCAGCGCCGACAAAATCTGCAATGCGTAAAAATCATCGTGGGAGTACGCGAAGCCCGGAACTGTCAACGCAAAATGCACCTGCTCCAGATCCCGCTCTTCCCTGTAATCGCCCCCGACATAGCTGGCAGGTTCCATATCAGACTTGCTGTTCGTTGGCAGATGGTCAAACATTTTGGAGGCCAGATCGACCATTCGCTCATGCTCAACCCCACCAGACGCACTTAGAACCATTCGAGGCGCACTGTAACGTTCAGTCATGTAGCCTGAGATCATTTCCCGGCTAAAGCCGCGCACACGTTCCGCCGTACCAAGGATAGAACGTCCTAGGGATTGCTTTGGAAATGCGGTTTCCTGCAAGTGATCAAAGATAATATCGTCTGGCGTATCATTGGTCTGACCAATTTCCTGAACGATCACCTCTTTTTCACGGGTAAGTTCGGTTTCATCAAAAGTTGAGTTTTGCAAAATATCCGAGAGGATATCCACTGCAAGCGGGGTATCTTCTTGCAAAACCCGTGCATAGTAAGCGGTTTGATCGCGACTGGTATAAGCGTTCAGATGTCCGCCAACAGCTTCGATCGTTTCCGCAATTTCCTTTGCACTGCGCTTCTCCGTACCCTTAAATGCCATATGTTCCAACACATGGGAGATTCCATTCTCTGCAACGGTTTCATGGCGGGCACCTGTGTTCACCCACACGCCAACAGCCGCTGTTTCAAGGTGCGGCATAGGGTCAGTGATTACACAAAGGCCATTTTCTAGGGTAGTGACGGACTGCGTCATATAACAACTTTCACTTCAACTTATTTAATGCGGGATCTTTCCCTGATATAGGACTGAACAGCCTGAATGTCATTGGGTAGAACATCAAGTTTTTCTTCCCGATCAAAAAGGCCTGCCATATGTGGGGGCAAGTCCGGATAAATTCCAGTGGCCTTTTCCACGGCAGCAGGAAATTTTGCAGGATGAGCAGTCGACAGGGTCACCATCGGCACCTCTTTTGACTTCTTACAATCCGCAGCTACCTTCAAGCCAACCGCTGTATGCGGGTCTACAAGTTTTGCACTTTTCTCAAGCGTTTCCTTGATTGTTGCCAGTGTTTCCTCTTCGTTACAGGCCCCTGCGGAGAAGATAATCTGATTCAACTGCTTCATATCAACAGCAAAGCCATCCTTCTCATCCAGGTCCTTCATCAAGGACTTCACTTTTTCGCCATCTTGCGCACAAAGGTCAAAAAGCAGACGTTCAAAATTGCTGGATACCTGAATATCCATGCTTGGGCTGATGGTTGGGTTTACTCCTTCTTTACGGTACTCACCGGTGTTAAAGAAGCGGGATAAAATATCGTTACGGTTCGTTGCGACGATCAATTGTTCAATGGGTAGCCCCATTTTCTGCGCACAATACCCGGCGTAGATATCGCCAAAATTGCCGCTTGGGACAGAAAAAGCAACTTTCCGGTCCGGCGCGCCAAGGGACACCGCAGTTGTAAAGTAATATACAATCTGCGCCATCACACGGGCCCAGTTGATGGAGTTTACCGCAGACACACCATATTCATCGCGAAAATCATGATCATTGAACATGGCCTTCACAAGAGCCTGACAATCGTCAAAATCCCCCTCAATGGCAATGTTATGAACGTTCGCATCCAAAACAGTTGTCATCTGACGGCGTTGAACGTCCGACACACGCCCTTTAGGATGCATGATAAAGATATCAACCGCATCGCGGCCACGTGTCGCCTCAATCGCAGCGGAACCAGTATCACCTGAGGTCGCGCCAACAATTGTGACTTTCTTGCCCTGACGCCCCAACAGGTGATCATATAGAAGGCCAAGCAACTGCAGCGCTACATCTTTAAAGGCGAGAGTTGGACCGTGATAGAGTTCCATCAGGAAATCGTTTTCAGAAAGCTGTGAAAGCGGCACAACGGCTTTGTGGGAGAAAGAGCCGTAGGCCTTTTCCGTCATCTCCCGAAAGTCGCTTTCTGAAATGCTGTCTTCAACAAAGGGAAGCAGCACCTGGCAAGCGACTTCTGCGTAACTTTTGCCGGCAAGTCCGCGAATATCCTCTGGAGACATCTGTGGCCACGTCTTTGGCACGTAAAGACCGCCATCGCGAGCCAAGCCAGTAAGAACCACTTCTTCGAAATTCAATGTGGGCGCGTCACCACGGGTACTGATATACTGCACCTTGGTATCTCCAGTATCTGAAATAGATCAACTCGTCCGTCCTACGCGACAGACCTCACCTTTCTATACCGACTGTTTGTTAAAAGACAGGCCTTTTATCGAGGAAGATAGCGGCTTTTCAGATGCTGTTTGAAAGCATCCACACCCAGAGCAGAACCGGTTGCTTCCAGAAGAATTTCATCAGCGGATTTCAAACTGCCTTTTTGGTGGATATTTTCAGAAAGCCATTGGACGAGAGGCTTAAATTCTCCAGCCGCTACGTTGTTATCCAGTCCCGAAATATGAGTGTCTGCCGCCTGATATATCTGCGCAGCTGCCAAGGCCCCTAAAGTATAAGTTGGGAAATAGCCAATAGCACCGCCGGGCCAATGGATATCCTGAAGACATCCAAGTCGATCATTTTCAGGGCGCACACCGAGCAACTCTTCCATTCCTTCATTCCATGCGGAAGGAAGATCTTTTACCTGCAAGTCACCAGACAACATTGCTTTTTCAAGTCGGTAGCGAAGAATCACGTGAAGGGGATAGGTCACCTCATCGGCATCCACACGGATAAACCCCTTCTCCACATGGTGATAAAGGTTTTTGAGGTTTTCAAATTCCCACTCCTCACCAATAGCGCTAAACGCAGACTTCAATTTGGGCTGGAGATAGCGAAGAAACGCCTCCCCACGGGAGAGCTGCATTTCAACCAGCAGAGATTGACTTTCATGCAGCGCCATTCCTCGTGCATCTCCCGCCGGTTGCCCACGCCACTCCTTGGGAAGATTTTGTTCGTACAACGCATGACCGGTTTCATGCAATGTCCCCATCAGGCTCTGGGTAAAATCGTCCTCTTCATATCTGGTGGTCAATCGCACATCGTCCGGAATGCCGCCGGTAAATGGATGATGGCTTGTATCTAGACGTCCCCGATCGAAGTTAAAGCCCAGATCCTTCATCAACTCAATACCGAGCGTTTTTTGAATTTCCAGATCGAACGGACCTTCTGGCCGTTTAAAATTTCCGTGCTCTTTCTGATATTCCAGAACCTCTTCGAGGAAGGAAGGGAGGAAATCCGCAAGGTCATCAAAAAGCGGATCAATCTGACTGCTTCTACAATCGGGCTCATACTCATCCAACAAGGCATCATAGGGTGCAAGTCCCAACACGTCCGATTTCACTTCAGCGATTTCGCGAACCAGATCCACAACCTTTGTCAAACTCGGTTGCAGGGCTTCAAAGTCATCGTTAAGGCGTGCTTCCCTCCAGATCATCTCACATTCAGAAGTGGCCCGTGAGAAGGCTTCGACGAGATCCACGGGAAGGGCATTGGCATGTTGCCAGCCTCGTTTCATTTCCCGAAGGTTTGCTTGATCAGACGCAGACAGCGTTGCGGAATTTGACTCAGCCTGATCCAGTAGATCTTTCACTTTAGGATCGGTCATCATCTCGTGACTGATCACACCTAGGACGGCCATGGTATCTGCACGAGATTCTGCGCCGCCATCAGGCATAACAACGGCGTTATCCCAACTTAAAATCGCACTTGCCCCACCGAGAGCGGACATCTTATTAAAATGTGACCTCAGTTGCTCATAAGCTGAAATGTCAGTCACGCGCATCCCCTTTGCGAGCGCGGCGCATACCATAAAGGCCATATATCACCGCCATCGCCAATGCCAGGCCCAGCCATGTCAGACTATATTCAACATGGTTATTGGGAACCGTCACACGGGTCTGTCCCCCTTTGGGCCAACCACCGGGAATTTCGAGATCATCAAGCTCAACAAACACCGGCTTCACTTCCAGTTTTAGATGTTTAGCCATTTGGTCAAGTTCACCGTAAAGCCACACGTTGGTCTCGGCGTTGCTGCCTGGCAGGAAATCGTATGATTTTGTCCAAGGTGCGCGGATGACCCCACTTACTGTTACCTCACCCGTCATATTCCCTTCAGCTCGGTGCTCTGCATCTTTCAAGCGTTCAGGCACCCATCCTCGGTTCACAAGAATTACATCGCCGCTATCCACCAAAGTAAATGGCGTGATGATCTGAAAACCCTTTAGCCCTTTTACTGTGTGCGCAAAGAGATGAATTTCCTTGGAATGATCAAATTCACCGGTGATGGCGACGCGGCGGTAAACCCATGTATCCAGATCAATGTCGCCAGATGGGAAGGCTTCTGCTTCCTGCGCCATCTGATCGGCCACATTCTGAAGTAGATCCACTTTCCAGAAATAACGGTTCAACTGCCAAAAACTTAAAGACAGAAGGATGAGGATGGCCGGAACCGTCATGACGGTTGGCCAGACGCCTGGGGAGAATTTTTTGATCATTACTGAAGTTCAATATCCGATGATGCTTTGTGGTAGTACTGTAGTGCAATCATCAAGGATTTTAAAGGCCGAAGCAGCCCCAATGAGAGGATTAGGATCGTAGGGAGCCAAATGGTCAGTTGCAGCCAGTATGGTGGGTGAAACGTAAATTCCATCCAAAAGGCCAATGCAACAACAATAAGTCCGACAATCAAAATAACAAAAACAGCGGGGCCATCCCCGCTGTCTATGGATTTCAGATCAAACCCGCATGTTTTACACACGGGCTCGACATCTATGTATGAGCGAAACAGCTTCCCTTTTCCACAGGACGGGCATTTGCAGGTGATGCCCGCCACATACGGGGAAACCTTATTCCGCTGCTCGTCGCTCATATAAAGTGTCAGGCTTAAGCCGAACCCCACCAGTAAATGGCGACGAACAGGAACAGCCACACAACGTCAACAAAGTGCCAGTACCAAGCGGCAGCTTCGAAGCCGAAGTGGTGATCAGATTTAAAGTGACCACGTGCAGCGCGGATCAAGCATACCAGCAGGAAGATTGTTCCAATCAGAACATGTGCACCGTGGAAGCCTGTTGCCATGTAGAAAGTGGAGGCGTAAATGCCATCCTGGAAGGCAAAGGCAGCGTGTGAATATTCATAAGCCTGAACACAGGTAAAGATCGCGCCCAGAACAACAGTAAGTGTCAGTCCCTGGATCAAACCCTTGCGGTCACCGTGCTGAAGTGCGTGGTGGGCCCATGTTACCGTTGTACCGGAAGTCAACAGGATCAAAGTGTTGATCAGTGGCAAGTGCCAAGGGTCAAAAGTCTGAATACCTTCCGGTGGCCAAACAGCACCAATTGCTTCTGTTGGGAAGAAGGCTGCGTTAAAATACGCCCAGAACCAGGCTACAAAGAACATCACTTCGGAAGCGATGAACATGATCATGCCATAACGCAGACCAAGCTGAACAACCGGTGTGTGGTGACCCTGATGTTCGCCTTCTTTCACCACATCACGCCACCAGACATATGCTGTGTATAAGAGCATCAACATGCCGATGACAAAAACGGCGACACCTTTTTCATGCATCCACATTACGGCACCAATGGCAGTAATAAATGCGGACAAAGAGGCCAGCGCCGGCCATGGGCTTGGATCAACCAAGTGATAATCATGCTGTTTAGCGTGAGAATCTGCCATTTCTAACTCCTGCAATCCTCCCCGAGTTATCGGGTGTTAAAATAAGTGACCTTCCCTTTGGTCAGTTTAATGAAGCGGATTTATCTTCCGCCGATACTTTTGTTTCCACCGAGGCGGAGTTGCTTTCTTTTTCATCTTCTTCCGGTTCGGTCACGAAGAATGTGTAGGAAAGCGTAATTGTTTCAACTTCAAGCGTGTTTGGATCACTTGCAATTTCCGGGTCCACATAAAATGTCACCGGCATATCAACTCTTTCACCAGGTTTCAGTGTCTGTTCTGTAAAACAGAAGCACTCGATCTTTGTGAAATACTGACCCACTTTTTGCGGTGTAACGTTAAATGAAGCCGTTCCTGTTACCGTTTTATCGGTTGGATTCATGGCTTCATAAAAGGCAATACCCGTTTCACCGATACGAAGTTTAACTTTGCGTTCCACCGGTTTGAAGTTCCACGGCATATCCTTAGCCGTATTGGCATCAAAATCGATGGTGATCATTTTATCCAGAATAACATCAGATTCTGCGTCAGCCCGTTGCGTTGTTCCGCCATATCCTGTGACACGGCAAAACAGATCGTAAAGCGGGACGGCCGCAAAAGACAGGCCCACCATACCCACTGCCATCAAGGCGAGGATACCGGCAAGGCGTGCCGATTTTTTCTGGGATGCGCTCAAGAAACACCTCCGGTCAGTTTCGCAAGTGTGATCAGATAAAACAAAATCACCAGGGCTGCCAGAATACCTCCGACAACCAGATTGCGATTACGACGTTTCTGCTTCTCTTCATCAAGGGACATCATACTAGACCTTTTACAATGGCTTCCCCGAGGAGAAGCGCAAAAATGAGGAAGAGATACAGCAAAGAGAAGGCGAAAAGCTGCTTTGCGCTTTTCTCATCTTTCTTCAGCCAAACCTTCACAGCACCAAACAGGAACACACCACCTAGAACAGCTGATCCTAACCCGTAAACAATGCCAGCGTAGCCAAGGAAATAAGGCATCACTGCAATTGGGAACAGAAGAACACTGTAAATGACCACCTGACGGCGTGTGGCTTCGCGGCCAGCTACAACAGGCAACATCGGGACACCCGCATTTGCGTAGTCAATGTCGCGCCATAGCGACAACGCCCAGAAATGCGGCGGAGTCCAGAAGAAGATAATCGCGAACAAGACCAAAGATTCAACACTGACATTTCCGGTCACAGCCGCCCAACCAATCATGGGAGGGAAAGCACCTGCGGCACCACCAATCACAATATTCTGTGGTGTCCGGCGTTTCAGCCACATGGTGTAAATGAAAATGTAGAACCCGATGGTAATCGCAAGCAATGTTGCAGCCACCAGATTGACGGCAAGTCCCATCAAAATGACAGACGCGACAGAAAGGGAGACCCCAACCGCCAGCGCTTCACCTGCTGTTACTTTACCAGATGGAACCGGACGGTTCTTTGTACGCTCCATGATCTGATCGATATCAGCATCATACCACATGTTAATCGCACCGGAGGCACCTGCACCTACTGCGATACAGAGAAGCGCAGTGAACGCGAGGACCGGATGCAAGTCACCTGGGGCAACTGCCATACCAACAAGACCTGTGAAAACAACAAGTGACATCACCCGCGGCTTTAACAGGGCGAAATAGTCACTCGCCCGTGCCGATCCATAATCGGCGCGGGCTGTGTTTTCTGATGCAATGCTTGTGTCAGACACAAGAAGCTCCGTTTCTTACTTAACTACTGGCAGTTCATTGAACTGGTGGAACGGAGGAGGTGAAGACAATGTCCACTCAAGTGTGGTTGCACCTTCGCCCCATGGGTTGTCGGCTGCCCGCTCACCGCGCATGAAGGCATGCAGAACAGTAAACAGGAAGATCAGAACACCAAACGCAGAAATGTAGGAGCCATAAGAAGAAATGGCGTTAAATCCTGCAAATGCATCTGGGTAATCTGGAATACGACGTGGCATACCTGCAAGTCCCAAGAAGTGCATTGGGAAGAAGATCAGGTTCACACCGATAAAGGTAACGAAGAAGTGAAGCTTCGCAAGACCTTCGGAGTAAGTGTAACCAGTCATCTTGCCGAACCAGTAGTAGAAGCCGGCAAAGATCGCAAACACGGCACCAAGGCTGAGAACGTAATGGAAGTGAGCCACAACATAATATGTGTCATGCAGGATCACATCCAGACCACCGTTCGCAAGTACCACACCTGTCACACCACCAACGGTAAACAGGAAGATAAAGCCAAGTGCCCAGATCATCGGAGCCTTAAATTCGATAGAACCGCCCCACATTGTGGCGATCCAAGAGAAGATCTTCACGCCAGTTGGAACCGCAATAACCAGTGTCGCACCCAGGAAGTATGCACGTGTATCAACATCCATACCCACTGTAAACATGTGGTGAGCCCACACGATGAAGCCAACACCACCGATGGCAACCATCGCATATGCCATTCCGAGGTAACCAAAAACAGGTTTACGGCTGAACGTGGAAACGATCTGACTGATGATACCAAAGCCTGGCAGGATCATGATGTACACTTCAGGGTGACCGAAGAACCAGAACAGGTGCTGGAACAGAAGTGGGTCGCCGCCGCCTTCTGGAACGAAGAAGCTCGTACCGAAGTTACGGTCTGTCAGAAGCATTGTAATCGCGCCAGCCAGTACAGGCAGAGACAGAAGCAGCAGGAACGCTGTTACAAGAACGGACCACACAAACAGTGGCATCTTGTGCATTGTCATGCCAGGGGCACGCATGTTGAAAATCGTTGTGATGAAGTTGATCGCACCCAGGATAGAAGATGCACCCGCGATGTGCAGGCTGAGGATCGCAAAATCAACGGCCATACCCGGCTGACCTACAGTAGAGGAAAGCGGTGGATAGATGGTCCAACCACCACCAACACCGTCGGCGCCTGCAGGACCTTCCACAAAGATGGAGATCAGCAGAAGACCAAGAGCAGGTGGCAAAAGCCAGAATGAAATGTTGTTCATTCGTGGGAAGGCCATATCCGGCGCCCCGATCATCAACGGGACGATCCAGTTACCGAAGCCACCGATAACGGCTGGCATCACCATGAAGAACACCATGATCAGGCCGTGACCTGTCACAACAACGTTAAAGAAGTGGAAGTTCCCATCAAGGAACTGATCTCCAGGCATCTGCAATTCGGCCCGGATAAAGACGGACATGGCACCGCCGACAATCCCCGCAAGAACGGAGAAAATCAGATACATGGTTCCGATGTCTTTATGGTTTGTCGAATATACCCAACGCTTCCAGCCAGTTGGAGTATGATCGTCGTGAGCGGCTGCTGCACTGTTAGCCATTTTTCTTGCCTCTCTCTAGCCGATTTACTGAGTTACGGGAGTTGCCGCAGCAACCTTGATGTTTGTGTGGCCATTGGACGCGAACTGTTCTTTCGCCTTCACAAGCCAGGCTTTGTATTCTTCCATGCTGACCGCTTTAATGGCGATCGGCATAAAGCCGTGACGTGCACCGCAAAGTTCAGAACACTGACCGTAATACATGCCTTCTTTTTCAATACGCATCCAAGTTTCGTTTACACGACCTGGTACCGCATCCATTTTCACACCAAAAGCAGGGATTGCCCATGAGTGCAGAACGTCTTCAGCGGTTACCAGCAGACGGATGTTCTGGTTCACTGGCAGAACGATTGTATTGTCAGTGGCGAGCAGACGAGGCTGACCTTCTTTCAGTTCATCTTCTTCAAGCATCACTGCATCAAATGCCAAACCGTCTTCATCTACATATTCGTAGCCCCAGTACCACTGATACCCGATGGCTTTCAGTGTCATGTCCGCTTTTTCAACGCGGTCACCGAAATACAGGAGGCTGAAAGATGGAATAGCAATCACAATCAGAATCAAAACCGGAACAACGGTCCAGATGATTTCAATCAGTGTATTATGGGAAGTCTTGGAAGGGGTTGGGTTCGCTTTACGATTAAAACGAATTGCCACGTAAATCATCAGCGCCAGAACAAACAGCGAAATGATTGTAATGATCCACAAAAGCAGATTGTGGAAGTCGTGCATTTTGTGCGCAACAGGAGAGAAAGCCTCCTGAAAACCAAATTGCCAAGGGACTGGTTGTCCCTGACCTGCCGCTGAGGCAGTCCCTGTGGTGAACACCATCATTGCATACGCAGCAATGAAGGTGATGATACCCTTAACCTTAGCCATCATGTGTTCCCGTCTCTAATAGCTTTTACGTTTTGGAAAATCGCAGCACACACGTTTTGCGATTTACCTTACATCGTTGTTTTCTAGCCAGTCTTACGAAGCTAATCAAAAATGATTTGGATCAATTTTGAGCGGGAAATTACATCATGCCAACCCAAAAGGACAAGCCCAACAATGGAATTATATCCTTAATAATAATGGGCAGAAATTCAGATATGTGACAGGAAGATCAATATACCAAACAATTACAATGAGTTAGATATATTTAGATGGTTGTAATTTATACTTTTTGGATGTGTAGAATTGCCGCGACACGTTACATTCATGTGACACTTTGTCGCACTATTTGGCCGGGATTCACAAGTTTCTGAATCAAATATTGGGACTGATGTCTCGACATCAAGGTCCGGAATGCACATATTTGTATAAATTCAGAAATAACCCGACCGGAGTGGGAGTAACACGTGACGGACGCAAATATCGCCAACAGCCTTTTTTTTGAAAATAGCGAAATGGATCGTTCAACGGTCGAGAGACAGGTCTCTGACGCCTTGAAAGGGGCCGATGACGGTGAACTCTTCCTTGAATATCGCCAGTCAGAAGCTTTCTCTTTTGACGACGGTCGCCTGAAAAGTGCCAGTTTTGATACCACTCAAGGATTTGGTCTGAGGGCTGTATGCGGGGAAGCAACCGGTTTTGCGCACGCATCCGAATTATCTGACAGAGCAGTTGAAAACGCGGCAGATACAGTGCGCGCGGTAACAAGCGGTAAAAGCGGATCTATCGCCTTACCACCAGCTGGCGTGAACCGGAGCCTCTACAGTGATGAAAATCCCATCTCGGACATCCCGTTTGAGACCAAAGTAAAGACACTTGCTGAGATTGATGCTTACGCCCGCGCGAAAGACAGCCGCGTTGTTCAGGTATCCGCCTCCCTTGCCGGATCCTGGCAAGTGGTCGAGATTATCAGAAGCGGCGCGGAGCGTTCCTGCGACATTCGCCCCCTCGTCCGCCTCAACGTATCCGTGGTTGTTGAAAAAGATGGCCGCCGTGAAAGCGGAAGCCATGGCACGGGCGGCCGAACAGGCTATGACTTCTATCTTCAAGAAGACACATGGAAGTCAGCTGTGGATGAAGCCTTGAGACAGGCTGTTGTTAATCTTGATTCTGTTGATGCCCCAGCTGGTGAAATGGAAGTGATTGTGGGCCCCGGTTGGCCTGGCATCATCCTTCACGAAGCTGTTGGCCATGGTCTTGAGGGTGATTTTAACCGCAAAAAAACATCTGTTTTCTCTGATCTGATCGGGGAGCGTGTTGCCGCGCCCGGCGTCACTGTTGTCGATGATGGAACAATTCCTGATCGCCGTGGATCACTGACCGTAGATGATGAAGGGACTGCAAGTTCCTGCACCACTCTGATCGAGGACGGCATCTTGGTTGGATATATGCAGGATCGCCAAAATGCACGTCTGATGGGTGTGGATCCGACCGGCAACGGGCGCCGCGAAAGCTATTCCCATCTTCCAATGCCGCGTATGACCAACACCTATATGCTTGGCGGAGACAGAGACCCTGATGAAATTCTGGGATCCGTCAAAAAAGGTCTCTACGCCATCAACTTTGGTGGCGGACAGGTAGATATCACATCCGGCAAGTTTGTGTTCTCCTGCACTGAAGCCTACATGATCGAAGATGGCAAGCTCACCGCCCCTGTTAAGGGTGCAACTCTGATCGGTACTGGCAGCGAAGCTTTGAAGAAAGTGAAAGCTGTTGGTAACGACATGGCCCTTGATAGCGGCATCGGCACTTGCGGCAAAGCGGGGCAAAGCGTTCCTGTGGGTGTGGGACAGCCAACCATGCTATTGGAAGGCCTCACTGTTGGTGGTACGGCCTCCTAAATGAAAAAAATTCTCTGCGGCATCTTATTGACAGTTCTTATGCCAATGGCAGGTCATATATATGCCGCAGAAGAAGACTGGATGCCGCCGGGCAGCAAGATCAGTACGTTAGAAAGCCCAGAAGAATGGACCTTTTCCCCAATGCTTGAAAAAGACGCCTTGCTGGGGCGGCTTCTGTTTCATTCCCCATCGCTTCTTGGGGAAAAAGCGGTGCGAATGGGGCTCACCTGCGCAAGTTGCCATCCTGCCGGTCATAAAAACGATCAGTTTTTTATCCCCGGTCTATCTGATGAGCCCGGCACCATCGACCTCACCAGTGACTTTTGGTACGAAGGGGGTGACGACCATAAATTTAATCCCAAATTGATCCCTAGCCTTCGGATCTCACGATTTAAAAACAATTTTGGCACAGGACCGCATTTTCGAACTCTCGATGATTTCTCTCGCCATGTCATCGTTACTGAATTTGGCGGACCGGAGCCCAACGTAAAAATCCTGAAACTGTTGGCAGCCTATATGTCAGAGCTGTCCAATCCCGCACAACCAAGCACTACAAAAGTGCCTCCCCAAATACCGTTTCATCACTATGTGGGGCTGTTTGAGGATCTCCCCCAGGAGCGTCATTTAATTGCTTCTATGCTGCTTGAAGAAACAGGGCGGCGCTACAAGCAAATCAAAAACCCTGCGTTCATTGAAATCGCGAGGGAACTAAAAAAGCTCCGGGAAGGAAACCTGCCCGAAGCTCAAATTAACGCGTCGATTAATAGTCTGAGAAAACTTAGTAAGCGTATTCTTTGAAAATCGGATCGATATTTCCGTTCCACTTACCGTGATAGCATTCCAGCAATTCATCTGCTGGTGTTTTACCGGATTCGACAGTGTTCTTAAGAGCGTTCAGGAAGTGAACTTCGTCTTCACCGAAGCTATCCAGACGTTTTCTGGCTTTAAGGCCCGCACTTGCTATTTCCAGAACCTCTTTGGATAGATCCTGAATTGTACGCCCGCCGGGAACTTCGGTTTGAAGCGCTGTGGTCACCACATCTTCGCGAAGTTTTTGGCGCTCTTCTGCTGTCCAGTTTTTCACCAGATCCCACGCGGCATCCAGCGCCGCATCATCATAAAGCAGACCAACCCAAAGCGCAGGCAATGCACAAAGGCGGCGCCAAGGACCACCATCTGCCCCGCGCATTTCCAGAAAACGCTTCATCCGGACTTCAGGGAACAATGTGGTCAGATGGTTATCCCAATCCACCAAATTTGGACGCTCGCCCGGCAAGGCGGGAAGGCGACCTTCCATAAAGTCACGGAAAGATTGGCCTGATGCGTCAATATATCTGCCGTCCCGGTAGACAAAATACATCGGTACATCCAACGCATAATCCACATATTGTTCAAAACTGAATCCGTCTTCAAAGACAAAAGGCAACATACCTGTGCGATCCGGATCTGTATCTGTCCAGATATAGCTGCGATGGCTCAAATGGCCATTTGGCTTACCCTCAGTAAATGGGGAGTTTGCAAATAAGGCTGTTGCAATTGGCTGCAATGCCAGACTTGTGCGGAATTTCTTGATCATGTCCGCTTCGGATCCGAAATCCAGATTAACCTGCACCGTGCAGGAGCGGAACATCATATCCAGACCATGCTGACCGCGCTTTGGCATATATTCGCGCATGATGCCGTAACGGCCTTTTGGCATAATAGGTGTTTCTTCGCGGGTCCATTTCGGACTAAATCCGAGGCCTAAGAAGCCCACACCGATTTCATCACCGACTTCGCGAACTTGTGCCAAATGGGTGTGAACTTCACTGCAGGTTTGGTGAAGATTTTCAAGCGCCTCACCAGAAAGTTCCAGCTGACCGCCCGGCTCCAAGCTCACAGAATATCCTCTCATGGTCAGCGCAATGACGTTGTCGCCTTCCATTTGCGGCTCCCAACCGAAACGCTGCAACCCTTCCAGCATGGCTTTGATGCCGCTTGGCCCTTCGTAAGGCAGGGGTTCCAATGTTTCCAGATTAAAGCCGAATTTTTCATGCTCGGTACCGATGCGCCAATCGGTTTTTGGCTTACAGCCGCTTTCCATAAACTCGATGAGTTGGGCTTTGCTGGCAATTTCAGTTGCCTTGCCTTGTGCTGGTCCTGACATCCGGTTTCCTCTAACTCTTCATTCAGGGTAAAGCGCCCACTCACCCGTTCATTGATATCTGACTTAATGGAACAATCAAAGTGCATCAAGTCAAAATCCAGAAAATAGACTTATGCGCGGCAGCGGTCACATTACTGTCACCAGTCCCCTAAGACCGATTGCACAAGAGTAACCGCGGAGATTGCCGCTGTTTCCGCCCGCAAAATGCGCGGCCCGAGCTTTAAGGTGCAGGATTTACTGACGGCTTCAAATTGCTCAAGCTCTTCATCTGCAAATCCGCCTTCTGGGCCGATCAATACGGTAACTTTCTCTGATTTCTCTATACCGCTTAATGCCTGAACCGGATTAAGGTCATCAGACCTTTCCGCACAGTAGATAAGGGTGCGTCCTTCCGCCTCAACATATTTCAAAAATGTGCCAAGTTTCGATGTAGCGTAAACCTCCGGTATATCCAGACGCTCACATTGTTCAGCGGCTTCAATCACCTGAAGTAGCATTTTATCTTCACGAAGCCGGTCTGCATTGGTTCGATTGGTTTGCACAGGCCGTAGCGCCGAAACACCCAGTTCCGTCATTTTCTGAACGACAATCCCGTTCTGGATTTTCTTCAACGGCGCAAAGGCGATTTCTATATTGGAAGAAGATGTCTGTTCTCTCAATTGTTCAACAACATGAACCAGACACTGGTTTTTGCGCGCTTGCTGAATAACACCCCGCCACTCTCCATCACGGCCGTTAAACAGGATAAGCTCATCCCCTTCCCCGCGCCTCATCACCGTCACTACGTAATGGCTTTGCTCTTTCCCAAGGGGAATACCCTGATCTTTAGAAAGGTCACTTTCAACATAAAGACGAGGGGTGTTTTGTTTTTTCAGCATCACATCGGCCCACTTGCAGATAATTGCCCGTTATTTCCGGGTATAGCGCTAAAGGAACGTTGATGTCATCCCATCATTCAGGTAAGTCCATGTAACGGCCCTTTTCAGGACAGGTGAATGAGTAAGACGGTGAAAACCAAAGAAGATAAGATCATAGCGGATGCCAGCCGCCAGAACTGGGTGGACAAATACGCCCCGGAGGGTGTGCAGCCCTATTTCAAACTGTCCCGTATAGATCGCCCTATTGGCACCTGGCTTTTACTGTTTCCCTGTTGGTGGGCGCTTGCCATGACGGCTGGTCCAGAACAGCTGCCAAACTTCTTATATCTTCTTCTGTTTGCCATTGGTGCATTTGTAATGCGCGGGGCGGGATGTACGCTCAACGATATCGCAGATCGAGATTTTGATGGATCTGTGGAGCGAACCCGAAAGCGCCCCATTCCAAGCGGACAGGTAAGCGTGCTTCAGGCTTTTATCTGGCTTGGCGCCCAATGCCTTATTGGTCTGCTGGTTCTGCTGCAGTTTAATAATTTCGCTATCATTGTGGGTGCCTGTAGTTTGATTTTAGTGGCGATTTACCCCTTCGCTAAACGCTTTACCTATTGGCCGCAGTTTTTTCTGGGGCTCGCCTTTAATTACGGGGCGCTTCTCGGGTGGGCGGTGACCACAGAGAGCATTACACCTGCGGCTGCCTCCTTATATCTGGCAGGTATCCTCTGGACACTTGGTTACGACACCATCTATGCCCATCAGGATAAAGAGGATGATATTCTGATCGGGGTCAAATCCACCGCCCTTAAATTCGGTGAACAGACCGTTAGTTGGATGATCACCTTCTATTCCTTCACCTTGTTCTTTATAGTTTTAAGCGGTTTCTGGATGAATATGTCACCGCTTTTCTATGTGGGCATGGCCGGGGCGGCGGTACATCTATTGTGGCAGGTGAAATCTTTGGATATTCATGACGGGGACAAATGTCTCGCCTTGTTTAAATCCAATAAATCATTTGGTGCCATTGTCTTCTTCGCCATTGTCGCTGGCAATTTCAATATCACGGGTTAGGACTGAAATTTATGGCCTATTCATCACTACGAGATTTTCTGGAACAGCTGGAACGTGAAGACAAATTGGTGCGCGTCTCAGAGCCCGTTTCCACCAACCTGGAGATGACAGAAATCCAAACCCGCCTTCTAGCAGAAGGGGGTCCTGCGGTTCTGTTTGAAAACCCGATCACGGAAGATGGCACACCGGCCAAAATGCCAATGCTTGTCAATCTGTTCGGGACAGTAGATCGTGTTGCCATGGGGATGAACAGAAAGCCTGAAGAATTGCGGGAAGTTGGTGAAACGCTCGCCTTCTTGCGCCAACCTGAACCACCAGCCAATTTCAAAGAGGCCATGGGCATGCTACCGGTCTTGAAAACCGCCATGACCATGCGTCCAAAATCCGTTCGCTCAGCTCCCTGTCAGGAAGTGGTCCTTACAGGGGATGATGTTAATCTGGATGATCTGCCCATTCAGACCTGCTGGCCGGGAGAACCTGCCCCGCTGATCACCTGGCCGCTGGTGGTGACCAAGGGGCCAAGTGACGATAAAACGGATAATTTCAATCTTGGCATCTACCGAATGCAGAAACTGGGTCGCAACAAGACCTTGATGCGGTGGCTGAAACATCGCGGCGGCGCGCAGCATTATCAGCGTTGGAAAGATAAAAAACCTGAACCGCTTCCTGCGGCAGTGGTCATTGGCGCAGATCCCGGCACCATTTTGGCGGCGGTAACTCCAATTCCGGACACCTTATCTGAATATCAGTTTGCAGGCCTTTTACGCGGTCAAAAAGTGGAACTGGTGGATTGTAAAACCGTTCCGCTGAAAGTACCCGCTACCGCCGAGATTATTCTGGAAGGTTATGTGTCACTGGATGAATATGGTGACGAAGGTCCATACGGTGATCATACCGGGTATTATAATTCCGTTGAATCCTTCCCAGTGTTCAATATCACTGCCATTACACGCCGCAAAAACCCAATTTACCTGTCCACCTTCACAGGACGCCCCCCTGATGAACCTAGTGTATTGGGGGAAGCAATGAACGAGTTGTTCATTCCGCTCCTTCAGCAGCAATTCCCCGAAATTGTTGATTTCTGGCTACCACCGGAAGGGTGTAGTTACCGGATCGCTGTGATCTCCATGAAGAAAGCCTACCCAGGTCATGCAAAGCGCGTGATGATGGGGGCGTGGTCCTTCCTTCGCCAATTCATGTACACGAAATTCCTGATTATTGTGGATGACGACATTGATGCCCGGGATTGGAAGGATGTGATGTGGGCCATCTCCACCCGCATGGATCCGGTGCGCGACATCACCACCATCGAAGGCACACCGATCGACTATCTAGACTTTGCGTCTCCTGAAAGCGGACTTGGCGGCAAACTGGCGCTGGACGCCACCAACAAAATGCCGCCGGAGACACACCGGGAATGGGGTGAGAAAATCCAGATGGATGAAGAGGTTATCAAGAAAGTGGATGATATGTGGTCCCGCCTTGATCTGCCGGGCAGCGGCAAAGCGATCTGGAAGTAATCTGTGACTTTTATTGACGATCCCATATTCTATGTCGCTGCCATTCCGGCCATGCTCATCATTGGCATTTCCAAGGGCGGGTTTGCTGGAACCCTTGGCATGTTGGGGGTCCCATTGGTTACATTGGTTATCCCACCGGTTCAGGCGGCGGCGATTATCCTGCCTATTCTTTGTTTGATGGATATCTTTGGTCTGATTGCGTATCGCCGCGGGGCCGACTGGAAGAACCTTTGGTGCATGTTGCCAGGCGCGGTAACGGGCATATTCATAGGTGCCTTGCTGTTTAAGTATCTAAACGACGATATTGTGCGCCTGTTGGTAGGATCCGTTGCGGTTCTCTTCACCCTGAACCATTGGCTGAAACCCGCTATCAAACAACAGGTGGCAGGCCGCAGTTTTATAAAGGGCAGTTTCTGGGGCAGCATTTCCGGCTTCACCAGCTTTGTTGCTCATGCAGGCGGGCCACCACTTCAATTTTATATGCTGCCACAGAAAATCAATAAGACATTGTTTGTGGGAACCAGCGTCTGGTTCTTCTTTGTGGTAAATTATGTAAAACTGATCCCCTACACCTACCTTGGACAGTTTTCGTCTGAGAATTTAGGCACTTCGCTTCTTCTGTTACCCTTAGCCCCTATTGGTATCTGGTTGGGTGTAAGACTTCACAAGCTGGTCCCGGAGGAGCTTTTCTATCGTTTCGCGTATCTGATGCTCTTCGCCGTTGGTCTGAAACTTCTATTTGATGCCTTTAACGGACTTTTTGGCATTTTCTGATTTTAATTTAACCACGCAGCCCCTACTTTAAGGGCAGTGATTAAGCCAGTGGTCAGGAAAATATGTCAGAAGCCAAGAAAAACGAACTGCACTCTCTCAATATTCTAGACGACATTATTGCTAAGGCAAAAAAGGCAGGGGCCGACGCCGTGGATGCTGTCCGCATTCAGGGCACGTCAACCAGTGTTTCCTTCCGTCTTGGCGAAGTTGAAGAGATTGAAAGATCAGAAGCCCATGACCTTGGCCTTCGGGTGATGATTGGAAAACAGCAGGCGTTTGTCTCCTCCAATGACACAAAACCTGAATTGCTGGACGAACTGGTAGAACGCGCCATCAGTATGGCGAAAAACATGCCAGAAGACGAATATTGCGGTCAGGCAAATCCAGACCTGCTGGCGAAAGACTATCCTGAACTGGAACTCTATGACGAAAGCACCCGCACAGCGGAAGAGCTGATCGAAACCGCGAAACAAGCTGAAGAGGCTGCATTGGCGGTAGAAGGTGTGACAAATTCCGAAGGGGCAAGCTCCGGCTTTGGTCATACTTCTATTGCCCTTGCCACATCTGGTGGGTTTCGCGGATCCTACTCCAGCTCTTCCCATTCCGTTGGCATTTCTGTAATCGCAGGAACCGGCACAGGAATGGAGCGCGATTATGATTATGACAGTGTGCGTTTCTTTGAAGATATGCGTGATCCAGCTACCGTTGGCAAACGTGCCGGGGAAAGGGCTATTCAAGCGCTGAACCCACAAAAAATGCCAAGTGCCAGCGTCCCTGTTGTCTATAGCAACCGTATTTCAGGTGGATTGTTAGGGCATTTATCGGGCGCCATTAGCGGTGCCTCTGTTGCCCGCGGCACCAGTTTCCTAAAAGACAGCATGGGTGAACAGATCCTGCCAAAGGGTATTAATGTGGTGGATGATCCCCATCGTATTCGTGGTCTTGCGTCAAAACCCTTTGATGGTGAGGGCGTCGCCAATTCGCGCATTAACTTTGTCGAAGATGGTGTGTTGCAAAATTGGGTACTTAACAGCGCTGCTGCCCGCCAATTGGGATTAGAAACTAACGGCCGCGCGACACGTGGGACTTCCTCTCCTCCTGGCTCCGGCATGACAAACCTGTATATGGAAGCCGGCGATCAATCTGTTGAAGAGCTGATCAAGGATATTAAATCGGGCCTCTTTATCACCAGCCTTATTGGTTTTGGTGTTAACGGTGTTACTGGCGATTATAGTCGCGGTGCTTCCGGTTTTTGGATTGAGGACGGTGAAATTACCCATCCAGTGTCAGAGCTCACCGTTGCAGGTAACCTCAAAGATATGTTCCTCAATTTGACCCCAGCCAATGATCTGGAATTTGTTTATGGTACAAATGCCCCAACCATTCGCATTGACGGGATGATGGTAGCGGGCACGTGACACATAAATTTCAAGAAGAACAACAATCGCTGAACGATGCGGTTCGCGAAGCAGGTGATATCGCCCTGAAATATTTTCATGGGGATTTGAAAAGCTGGGAGAAAAAGCCCGGCGACCCTGTAAGCGAGGCCGATCTTGCCATTGACACCTTCTTGAAAGAAAGACTACTCGACCTTCACCCAGATTATGGCTGGTTATCAGAGGAAACAGCCGATAATCCGGAGCGTCTTAGGAAGGACCGCGTTTGGGTTGTGGATCCCATTGATGGGACCCGTTCCTTTATTGCGGGCAAGCCGGAGTTTACCGTGTGCGCCGCCTTGATTGATGCGGGACGACCGGTTGCTGCTACTGTGTTTAACCCGGTGACAGAAGAGTTTTTTGAAGCCTCATTGGGGCAAGGCGCGTATCTTAACGGTGAAAAACTTGAATGTAGCCCACGGGCCGATCTAGAAGGCGCACATCTGCTGGCAAGCCGCAAAGCGTTTGAGTGGCACAACTGGTTAGAAGATGCGCCCCTTGCCAAATTCAGTCACCTCAATTCCATCGCCTATCGTATGGTGACCGTCGCAAGTCAGGACTATGACGCCTCATTGTCGCTATCGGCAAAGTCAGATTGGGATGTGGCTGCGGCGGAACTGATTTTGAACGAAGCTGGCGGTATTTCGACAACCACCAAGGGCCAACCACTTACCTATAACAAAGCTGATCCAGTACATGATACCGTGATTTCAAGTGGGCTTGCCCTTCACGACACCTTGATGGATCTATTGGGTGACTTCACCCCAAGAAGCTGATCATTTCTTCGGCATGGGTCCCATCAATAGCCCCGGATCCAGCCTTTCCTTGAACCAGTTGAGACGCCAATCCAAATGGGGCCCGCTAGATCGCCCGGTGGAGCCGATTTCCCCAATCTTCTGGCCTTGTTTGACAAAGTCCCCTGATTTCACATCCAGCTTCGATAAGTGTGAATAGACAGACACTAAACCATATCCGTGATCAATCATAATGGTACCGCCTGTATAGAACAGGTCTTTTTCTGCCATACGTACCATTCCATCGGTTGACGCCCACACTTCAGTTCCCGTTGGAGCCGCCACATCGATCCCGAAATGAGGACGTTTAGGAATACCGTTCAAAACGCGCTGGCTACCGTAAACCCCGCTAATACGGCCAAAGGCTGGCCAGTTCCATCCTGATTGAAACCATTTTTCAGGTGTATCAATGGCACGGATACGGGCGATTTCAGCATTCTCCTGACGAATGCGTTTTAAAAATTCCTCGCTGGGTGTGACCTTTGCTTTTGGCAGGCCATCCACCCGCTCAATACGATATTTGCGCGGCGCAACTTTTAACTCACGTTGAACGGCTTCCCCATCTGGAAAAACGATCTTTAAGGTCGCAGTGGATTTAAAGTCGCGCCCAAAACCAAACAGAAACTCACCTGCTTCAGACACCCTGATTTCCGCACCTTCAAAGAAAACTTTGGAGCCAGCCACTGCCTTCCCAAAAACCAACCCGCCTTGGGACATTGTTCCGCTTAGGGAATAACGATCCTCTTTGGCGATGGCGGATCCACTGATCAACAACATTGCCAAAATTGAGACAACAAAACGGATCACAGAAGGCTCCCCTGCTCTGGTGGTGTGTTCTCTGGTTTTTTAGGTTTAGGAGCCACTCGTTTGGGTTTGGCGTCCCCCTCCCCAAATGTGATGGATCGGCTGCCATCCTTCACTTCGGCAATACCAGAGGCACCGTCTTTCATTTGCTCTACAGAGGAAATGACTTGCCCGTTCTCATCTTTGACGATGGCATAACCACGGGCCAGAACACGTTTAAAAGATAGGCTTTCAAGCATTCTGCCACTTGCCGCCAACCGATCACCCGCCCGTTCTCTTCGGATGGTGATCGCACGAGACATGCGTCCTTCAAAATTGTTGAGCTTTTCCTGATCCCGTGCCATGCCCCGTGTCAAAATTTCAGGGCGAAGTCGTGCCGCTGTTCCCTGGAAGCGTTGGGTTTTCAAGTTCACCATAGACCCCATAGCGCTTTTAAGTCGGCTATCCAGATGGTCCAAATGCTGGATCTTCTCTTCGATCAGGGATTTCGGATCACGCAATCCTCTGGATAACCCAACCAGACGTTCTTTCTTTTCCGTAATTGAACGGGAAAGGCCGCGGCGAATACGCCGGTCCATATCGTCAACATAAGCCAACAATTCAGATCGGACAGGTACGGCCATTTCAGCCGCAGCCGTTGGTGTTGGCGCACGACGATCCGACACATAATCAATCAGTGTTGTATCCGTCTCATGGCCCACAGCAGAAATAAGCGGTATTTCACTTGCAGCCGCGGCGCGTACCACCACTTCCTCGTTAAAGGACCACAGATCTTCCAGACTACCGCCGCCCCGGGCGACGATCAAAAGATCAGGTCTTGGGACTAACTCATCGCCACCATCAATCTTGTTGAAACCTTCGATCGCCGCTGCCACTTGTTCTGCGGCCGTCTCCCCCTGCACGAGAACAGGCCAGAGCAACACATGGGTTGGAAAACGATCGCGTAACCGGTGCAAGATGTCCCGAATCACAGCGCCTGTCGGCGATGTCACGACACCGATAACCTTCGGCAAATAAGGCAGTGGTTTTTTGCGCTCCTGCGCGAACAAGCCTTCGGCAGCAAGTTTGCGTTTACGCTCCTCCAGTAAGGCCATCAACGCACCGACACCGGCAGGTTCCATACTATCGATGACAATCTGATATTTCGAGCGGCCGGGATAGGTAGTAAGCTTGCCCGTGCAAACCACTTCCAAGCCATCTTCAGGACGGAAAGAAAGTTTTTGGGCACTCCCACGCCACATCACCCCATCCAGCACCGATTTTTCATCTTTCAATGCCAGATAAACATGCCCAGAAGCCGCTTGCTTCAATCCGGAGATTTCAGCGCGCACCCGAACGTGGCCATACTGATCCTCCACCGTCCTTTTCAGGGCAGTACTCAGTTCCGTTACGGTAAATTCGTGGATGTTTGACATGCCGGGAATGGAAGATTGTGACACGTTGCCTCTGCAAGTTTCTTTTGTATCGTTCGCACTGTATGTTACAAACTCTACACGCTTCGTGTTGAACACAAAACTGTTAATATAGATCGACTGTTATGAATGTACTCGTCATTGGCTCAGGTGGCCGCGAACATGCGCTTTGCTGGGCGCTTTCCCGTTCTCAATCTGTTGAAAATCTCTACTGTGCGCCGGGTAATGGCGGCATATCGGATATGGCCGCTTGCGTACCTCTAGACGTTTCACATTCAGACACTGTTCTGGATTTCTGCCAAAGTCACAATATTGGGTTTGTTGTCGTCGGACCGGAAGCCCCGTTGGTGGACGGGCTTGTTGATGACTTGAGCCGGGCCGGACTTCCTGCATTTGGTCCACGAAAAGGCGCGGCAGCTTTGGAAGGGTCCAAAGGTTTTATGAAAGACCTCTGCCGTGAATACAATATTCCAACCGCAGCTTATGAGCGTTTTTCCGATGCCACCGCCGCCAAAGAATATCTAGCCACACAAAATATGCCGATCGTTATCAAAGCTGACGGACTAGCCGCCGGTAAAGGTGTGATCATTGCCCAAAACCTGGAAGAGGCAAATGCCACTGTTGACGATATCTTAGGCGGCATGTTTGGTGGTGCGGGTGCCGAGATTGTTATCGAAGAATTTCTGACAGGTGAAGAAGCCAGCTTCTTTGTTCTAACAGATGGCATCAATATCCTGCCCCTTGCCACCGCACA
Organism: Sneathiella sp. P13V-1; assembly: GCF_015143595.1. NCBI lineage: Bacteria > Pseudomonadati > Pseudomonadota > Alphaproteobacteria > Sneathiellales > Sneathiellaceae > Sneathiella > Sneathiella sp. P13V-1. The sequence continues at coordinate 415,452 of NZ_WYEU01000001.1, forward strand.
GGATCACAAGGCAGTTGGCGATGGGGACACCGGCCCCAATACGGGTGGTATGGGCGCCTATTCCCCTGCACCAGTTATGACCGATGCGATGATTGAACGATCCATCGAAGAGATTATCAAACCAACCGTTGCTGCCATGCAGGACCGTGGATGCCCCTACACAGGTGTCCTTTATGCAGGCCTGATGATTACAGATCAGGGACCGAAGCTGATTGAATATAATGTGCGCTTTGGTGATCCAGAATGTCAGGTCCTCATGGCACGGTTAGACAGCGATATTCTGCCCGCGCTGCAGGCAACGGCAGACGGAACCCTTTCAGATGTTTCCCTGAAATGGAAAAATGATGCGGCAATGGTTGTTGTCTTGGCCGCAAATGGATATCCAGGATCTTACGAGAAGAATACCGAGATCAAAGGCCTGGATGATGCCAACGCAATGGAGGATGTGATTGTTCTTCATGCCGGCACAAAGAAAGAAAATGATCGGTATTACGCAACGGGTGGCCGTGTGCTTGGTGTCACAACCTTCGGGGAAACCGTGACAAAAGCGCAAAAGAAGGCCTATGATGCCATTGCAAAAATTGACTGGCCCGAAGGCTTTTGCAGGAAAGACATTGGCTGGCGGGCGATTGAACGTGAAAAATAATAATAAAGGAACGACAAATGGCGGATCAGTCATCCCAGTTTTCTGGGACAATGGAGGTGCAGGAACGTCACAAACTTGATGTTGCTAAACTTGAAGCCTATTTGAAGGAAAATGCCGCCGGGTTTGAAGGGCCGCTGGAAATCCAGCAGTTCAAGGGGGGCCAATCGAACCCGAGCTACTTCCTCATCACACCCAACAAACGATATGTGCTTCGCAAGAAACCACCGGGCAAACTATTGCCGTCAGCCCATGCGGTGGACCGCGAATACAAAGTTATTTCGGCACTCAAGGGAACAGGCGTGCCTGTGCCGGAAACCTTTTGTCTTTGCGAAGATGAAGATGTGCTTGGCACCATTTTCTACGTAATGGATTTTGTTGACGGGGACGTGGAATGGGATCCAGCCCTGCCGCATTTCACCAATGATCAACGTAGTACGGCTTTTGCGTCCATGAACGATGCCATGGCGAAATTGCATTCCGTGGATTACAAAGCCGTTGGCCTTGAAGATTTCGGAAAGCCTACCGATTATCTAGCGCGGCAAATCAGCCGCTGGTCCAAGCAGTATAAAGCATCTGAAACCGAGAATATCGACGCCATGAATAAACTTATGGAATGGCTTCCTAATAACATTCCGGAGGGGGATGAGACATCGGTTGTTCATGGCGATTATCGCCTTGATAACACGATCCTTGATCGCAATAGCAAGGAAGTCATTGCCATTTTGGACTGGGAGCTTTCCACTTTAGGTCATCCGCTCGCGGATTTCTCCTACCATTGCATGACCTGGCGATTGGAGCCGGAATTATTCCGTGGCTTGAAAGGTCTGGATTTGAAATCCTTGGGCATCCCAACCGAGGAAGAATATGTGGCCATGTATTGTGAGAAAACAGGCCGCTCTTCCATTCCAAACTGGGATTTCTATATGGCTTATAACATGTTCCGCCTCTCTGCCATTTTGCAGGGGATCATGGGCCGTGTTATGGATGGTACCGCCTCAAGCCAACATGCAAAAGACATGGGTGCACGCGCAAAACCCCTTGCCATTAAAGGGTGGGAGCAAGTGGAACTTATGTTAAAGTGACCTCAGAAACCTAAAAACAAAAACAATAAAGAGGCAAGCTCATGGGAGATAACGCAGATATCACCGAAGTGCGCGATGCGCATAAGTTTAACGAAGATAATCTGACATCCTATATGGAGGAGAATGTAGAGGGTTATAAAGGCCCTCTCACCGTTCAGCAGTTTGAAGGTGGGCAATCCAATCCGACCTTCTTATTGAAAACGCCTGAGCGTGACTATGTCATGCGCAAAAAACCTCCCGGGGTTTTGCTTCCTTCTGCCCACGCGGTAGAGCGGGAATATCGCATCATGAGTGCCTTGCAGGATACAGATGTCCCTGTTGCCCGCACTTACTGCCTTTGCGAAGATTCTGACGTTATTGGCACACCTTTCTACATTATGGAGAAAGTTGAAGGCCGCATCTTCCGCCAGCCGGAACTTCCCGGTATGGATCCAAAGGAACGCGCCGCCATCTACGATGCTATGAATGATACTCTGGCCAAGATGCACAATGTGGACATTAAGGCGCAAGGTCTTGAAGATTTTGGCAAGCAAGGTAACTATTTCGAACGCCAGATTGGCCGTTGGACAAAGCAGTATCGTGCATCAGAAACTCATCATGTGGACAGTATGGAAGAGTTGATCAGCTGGCTTCCCGCAAATATGCCCGATGATCAAACCAGCACGATCTGCCATGGCGACTATCGTCTGGAAAATATGATCATCCACCCAACAGAGCCTCGTGTTGTGGCGGTGTTGGATTGGGAACTCTGCACTTTGGGGCATCCGCTTGCAGATCTTTCCTATAACTGCATGACTTACCATTTCATGCATCCGGCATCAGGTGGGTTGGTGAACACAGACTTTGACGCAACAGGCATTCCCTCTGAGCAAGCTTATATCGAAGCCTATTGCAAACGAACCGGTCGTGACGGGATTGAAAACTGGCCTTTCTATATCGCTTTCTCATTCTTCCGTCTGGCCGCCATTGTTCAAGGCGTTTACAAACGTGGCCTTGATGGCAATGCCAGCTCAGAGCGGGCCAAAACCTATGGGGCCTTCGCGCAAATGCTTGCTGATCTTGGTGTGGCTGCCATCAGAAAATAGTAAAGTTAGAAGCAATCATTTAAAACATTAGCATTATGTTAATGTTTTAAATGATATGTGAGCGTCCAGTATTCAATTTTTATCAAGTACAGGATATTCACATGATCTCCCGCATTTTCACCGGACTGTTTGTTGCCGTCTTCCTTTTCTCTGGATCTGCTTTCGCTGAAGATAAAAAAACTAAGGTAGTCAGCATGATTGATGCGGCTGTCGCACATTTCGAAAAAGTAGGTAAAGAACAAGCGTTTAAAGATTTCGCCGTCAAAGGTAGTGATTTTTACCAAGGCGAGTTTTATATCGCTGCCTATTCCATGAAGGATAACACTAACGAATTCCATGCAGTAAATCCGAAGCTCGTTGGAAAAAACCTGATGAAGCTGAAAGACACTGATGGAAAGCTGATCCTGAAAGAAATGTATGACGTTGCAAACGCTTCCGGATCAGGTTGGGTTGATTACAAATGGCCACACCCTGAAACAAAGAAGATTGCCCAAAAACGCACTTATCTTAAAGTCGTGGGCGATGTATTCCTGATGATCGGTTACTACGAGTAACTTGAAAAGATCTCTTAAAAAAAAGCCGGCGCCTAACGCGTCGGCTTTTTTATTTGGCTTCAGCACCTTTGACGCGCAGATCCATCCAATTTTGAAAGCACTCCTGCTTTCCCATAAGATGAGCTGCTGTTGTCCCAAGACCACTCACGCCAGACAAACCAGCTGAGCGGGTCAACTCCTGTGTCATCCATTCACACGGATCAAGACTCTTATATTCAAAATAGAAACCGCCAACCAATATGGTGATCCCTAGCGCACTCCAACCAATTGCCTTGATCATTCTGTTGTACCTAAACTAAAGCCACTAGAGTGGCCTGTATATCTGGGTTTCTGACCTACTGCAAAGGAAAAGCCGGGTTATCCGGCAACCAGTCTTCTTACGCCTGAGAATATTCTTCTGAAATCCTCCTGAATCATCAAAAGAGCAGGAACAAGGAATAACACCAGGAACGTGGCAACCATAAGGCCGAAGACCAAGGTGATTGCCATCGGGATCAGGAATTGTGCTTGAAGGCTGGTTTCAAACAATAGTGGGCTCAAGCCCCCGATTGTTGTTAAAGACGTCAGTAAAACTGCCCGTAAACGATCACAAGTCCCGTCCACCACAGCGTTCATATACTGCTCCCCGTTGGCCAGGCGTTCGTTTACGATACTCACCAGAATGATGGAATTGTTGACAAGAATACCTGACAGGCCAAGCAAAGCGATCAGTGACAAGATGGTCAAATCATATCCCAGAATATAGTGACCGAAAATCGCCCCGACCAACCCAAATGGGATAATGGACATCACCACAATAGGCCGCGAATAGGAAGCAAACACCCACGCCAGAATCAGATAGATCGCGGTCATACCAATCATGGCACCCAGTTGCATGTCAGCCAGCGTATCCGCCTGTTCTTCCGCTTTCCCTGCAAAACGATATTTGAGGCCATATTTCGCTGCAATTTCAGGAAGGCTAGAGTTTTCAAGACCCGCAATCACATCATTGGCTGAAGTCACATCTTCATTGATGTCAGCGGTAACGCCTACTTCTCGCACCCCATCTTCGCGTTTGATACGAGCGTAACCTTGCTGCAAAGTGATATCAACCACCTCAGTAAGCGCCACTTCATCACCATTACGGCTTCTCAGATAAAAGTTTTGCAAAGCACCACTTGAAATACTTTCCCGCGGATACTGTACCCTGATGGTAACTTCCTCATCTTCACGGGCAAATTTGCGAGCAATCACACCTTCAAACGCGGCCCGCACCTGCGAGGAAATATCTTCTGTTGTAAAACCGAGCGCTTTCCCGCGCGACGTTAGATTCAGGATCAATTCCTGCTTACCTGTTGGTAAGTCATCATCAATACTGCCCACACCATTAAAGGACGCGAGGAGAACCTTTACTTCATCGGCAGCCTGTTTCAGGTTTTCGATGTCATCCCCTTTCAGGCGAATATCGAGCTCTCGCCCCGGAGGGCCACCGACCCTCTCCCGCATGGCAAGTCTCTCCAGTCCCGGAAGGGGTCTGATTTCATTTTGCCACGCTATTAAGAAATCTTTGGTGCGCACATCACGCTGATCGGCGGATACCAGTTCCACTTGAATTCCAGCGCGGTGATCCCCTGCCACAGAACTAAATTGATCCCCGATACTAGTGCCAATTTTCCCAAGGCTGGTGACGACCAACCCGCCTTTGCCATTAGACAGTTCATCTTCTACCTTCAGAAGCGCCCGCTCCATCTCGTCAACCATCTGCTCTGTCGTTTCGCGTTTAACACCCGGCGAGAAAACCACGTTCGCATAAATTACATCCGCTTCTGGTGTTGGGAAGAAGTTAAAGGCAATCCGCCCCCCGATCAACATACCAACGGCCAAGATCAAAACAGAAATAGCTGCTGCAAATGTCGCGTAACGCCAATGGACTGCGCCTGTTACAATGCGTTTGAACAGATGGGTCTGAAAATACTCAAATTTGCCATCGAACCATTTTCGGGCTCTGCTATCCTCCCCTTTTTGACGCAGGGCGAAACGCATATGCCCCGGCAAGACTAGGAAACATTCCACCAAAGACGCGATCAGGACCGCAACAACCACAGCCGGAATCGCGCCGATAATCTGGCCGATGATATCGCCAATCATGAAAATCGGCAGGAAAGCAGCAATTGTGGTCAAACTGGATGCAAGAACTGGTGCCAACATCCTAAGGGCACCCTTTTCAGCCGCCTCCAATGGGCGAAGACCTTTTGATTTCAGGTGACTGCTATGCTCCCCCACCACAATGGCATCATCCACGATAATGCCAAGGCTCATGATAATGGCGAAAAGACTGATCATGTTAATGGATTGTCCGGTAAATAACATGACACCCGCAGTGGCCATGATCGCCACCGGGATACCCGCCGCAACCCAAAAGGCCACACGGATATTGAGGAACACAAACAGGACGATCAACACCAGCGCCAATCCGCCAAGTCCATTTTCGAGAAGAAGGCGGATACGGTCTTCAATAAGGCCGGCCTGAACATCAAACAGTTTTATTTTCAGGGCTGCTGGCCACCGCTTCTTTTCTGTTTCCAGATATTCGGCGACGATTTTGTTGGCTTCCAGCGCGTCAGTGCTTTGCGATCTTTGGATAAAGATCTCGATGGCTTGTTCACCTTCGATTTCCCCGGTGACCCCTTTTTCTTTAAAGGCGTCTTCTACATTTGCAATATCCCGAAGATAAATCTTCTCACCGCTGGGTAATGACTTTATTTCAAGACTACCCAGTGCTTTCGCATCTGTTTTCTGCTCCAATGTTCGCAGCTGACGTTCGAACCCGCCACCAATGGTGCCGAGCGGCACATCCTTCGAATTGTTTCTGATGACGGTGGAGATATCGCCAAGTGTTAGATCCAGTCTTCTAAGTGCTTGGTCCGGAACCTCTACCCAAATCTCCTCATCCCGCGCACCGGTCAAGGTGATTTTGTCGATACCAAGGTCCAAAAGATCGTCCCGGATTGTCTTGGCGATAGCCTTCAAAGCTGTTTCAGAATAAGGGCCTGATACTGAAATCCGGGCGATAGGATCATAAAGGACGATCCGTTTAGTGATGGGTGTTTCGATCGTCTCGGGGAAAGTTGTGATTTGCGTAACGCCCTGCTCCACATCCGAAAGGGCTTCCTGCATATTCGTGCCCGCTTCGAACTCGACAATTACTGTGCTACTGCCTTCCACAGAAAAGGACTGAACATTTTTCACACCGTTCAGAAAACGAACTTCTGGTAACAAGGCTGTGGTGATGTTCTTGTCCACATCCTCCGCACTGGCACCAGGCCACACGATGTTGACAGAAACCACTTCCGTTCCAAAGTCCGGGAAAAACTGAGTGTTAAGACGAAGAAGCGAGAATGCCCCCACTACCAACATCATAATCATCAAAAGATTATGGGCGTTTCGGTGCTGAACAAATATGGAAACGATACGATTGAGGTCCATTAGCGTATCTCCACCCGCATGCCCGGCCCGATTTCAGCAAAACGCGTGGTGACGAGCTTATCACCTTTTTTCAGATTCCCTGTAATGACAACGGTATCGCCATTATCGAAAAGCACCTGAACATCTCTTTTCTCAAGCACCCCTTCTTTTGCGACATAAACCACCATATTATCAAAAACAGCAAAATCGGGGACGGACACGGCTTGATCATATGTTTCACCGTTCAAGAGAATTTCAACGAAGGCACCACTTCGAACCAAAGCAATTTCTGGCGCTTTATCCAGCACCGCAAAAACTTCGATACCACCTGTATTAGCGGTAATGGTTGATCCAACCCGATCCACACGCCCCTTAAATTCGGTAGCCTTGTCACCTGCTTTCCAGATGGCTGTGATGGGCCGCCCGACGATACCGGAATTGCTTTTCAGAATAACACCATATTGCCTGTTTGAGAGATGAAAACGCGCTTCCAACTGATCAGCTTCCAAAAACTGTGCAACTTTGTCCCGGGCATCCAGCCGTTTGCCAAGTTCTGCGGAAACCTCCGAAACATACCCATCAAACGGGGCAACCAGCCGCGTATTTTCCAGATCCCGCATTGCCACGCGAACGGACACTTCCATGCGCTGAATGGTCGCTTTTTGCTGCCCGATTTTTGCATCCATGACATTGAGTTGCGACCGTCTCTGCGCCACCTGCTGCTTTTGTCGGCTCAAACTTGTCTGCGCTGCATCCAAAGATTTATCGGAGATATTTCCTTTTTTCCGGAGTTTTTCGGATCGCGCTAGATTTCTTTCTTCCAACTCCAGAATCTCAAGATCCCGATCAAGAAGGATACGATCAGACGCATTTGTTGCTTCCAACTCTTCCAAGCGAGCCTTTGCTTCCAACAAGGAACTGCGTTTTTCATCTAAGGCTGCTTCATAAGAAAAGGGATCAATCTCTACAAGTAACTCCCCACTTTTGATAAAGCCACCGTCCCTGAAACTCTCCCCGACCTTTATCACTTCACCCGCAACCAATGAACGTAGCTCCACCTCTCTCGCGGCAAGAAGGGATCCAAATACGGAGATCTTTGGCGAAATAGCGCCTGGATTGACCTCTATTGCGGATACATTCCACACCCGTTCCGCAACCGGCTTTGGTTTTTCTACAGGTTTGGTGTTCTTGAAATGAACAAATGTAGAAACACCACCGGCGATCAGCGCAATTGGGAGGATCACCTTGAATAACAATGTGAGAGGTCTACTCATTTACGTCACCTTCTACTGCAGGAATGCCCAATAGCGCCCATGCGCTTTTGACGGTTTCTTCAATTAAAACTTCGACTTCATCCGGACCAAATTTTTCCCAGCCAAAGCGTTGACATACAAAAGCTTCATTTAGTCCAAATTGCAGACACAGCCCCACCAGACTGTGGGTCTTCAGCCCCACTTCTGCTTCGGATGCATGAGGTCCAATGGCGACCCTTACTAGACGTCCAATCAGATCGTGGACAATGTTGATATGCTGATTGAGGACCAAGTCAAAACAGGGACCCTTTTCTTGTACTTCCCTCATGACCAGACGCATCCGCCACTTTGGATTATTTTCATCTGTAATCGCACTGATAAAGAAACTGACAATATTTTTGACAGTTAAACGGAGGTGGCCGGGATCTTCCGTCGCTTTTTCACAGTTCTCATCGATAAATATTTTAAGGCTCCCGCGAACGAAAGCCAGATCATCAACGATCTTTTGGAAGACCGCCTTATACAATCCGTCTTTATTTCCAAAATGATAGGAAATCGCCGACAGATTGGCGTTTGCCTTGTCCGCAATTTCCCGTGTTGAGACAGCCTCAAATGATTTACTGGCAAAAAGAGGGCCGGCTACATCTATCAAATTAAGCGCTGTAGTAGAGAGTTTTGTTGTCATTTTCAAAATTAGGTCAATCGTTTGAATTATTCATATAACCCATAAACGAAAAATTACAAGTATTGGAATTTGCATCGAAACCATTTGTCAGTTTTTACGTCATTTCGTAGAAAGAGATTATATTTGCATTATAAATTTCTTTTGGGCGTCCATGATCGATATTGAAAAACCTGAAACATCAAACCGCACAGCAATACAACAGCGCACGCGTAAAATGATCATGGATAAAGCCGCCCGTCTGTTTCGGGACAAAGGCTACGGTTCAACTTCCTTTCGCGATATTGCTGCCGCGACGGGCATGAAGGCGGGAAGTCTTTATTATCACTTCTCATCGAAGGAAGAACTTGCAGAAGAAGTATTGAGTCAGGGTCTTTTGCATGTGGCCGAACGTGTACAGGAGGCGGTGGAGGCGCTCCCCGATGGGGCAACTCCCATTCAGAAAATCAAGGCCTCAATGGTCGGCCATTTGACCGCTTTGCTTGAAAAGGGGGATTACACATCCGCCAATATCAGATGCTACAACCATGTCCCCGCGCCGATTAAGAAAAAGCTGAAAGCCAGCCGCGAACAATATGATGATTTCTGGGCGGAACTGATCAAGGCAGGTGTGGATCAGGGATTGATCCGTAAAGACACCGACCAAACAACCCTTCGCTATGCGCTCATTGGCATGTTGAACTGGACGCTGGAATGGCGGGCAACAAGCAGTGGCACACCCGAGGAACTTGGTGATCGCTTCTTCAGGATCTGCTTTGAGCCAACTCTTAGTGCGTAAGCCTGCCGTTTAAAAACGGCTGCATGAATTTATTGATGCTGGCGACCATCTCAACATTGAAGTCACTCATCAGCTGTTCAACCTGCTGAAAATACATCATATCCCGATCATTCAGCGTAATATCTTCGGCAACCGTCTTAATCCGTGACACTTCTGCAGTTGCGATAGCCTTGTTGCCGTTTACTTCTTCAATTCGAAGTTCCGCCATCACTCTAAACTCATATCGCTCTGACTGGTCATTGGTGAAGAAGCCAGTCAGGCCCGTTTTCTTTTCCAGCTGTTTTTCAACAACGCTGGCATCTTTGATGGTGAGGACGGCAAACGCGTTTTGGTTGCCATTGGCGCGCAGGCGCTGCTCCGCCCATTTTCGAACGGCCTGATCAATTTTAACCGGCATTTCATGCTCAACATTTGGCGCTTTAAGCGGGGAGCGATATTCGTTCACCACCCGCACCTCACTGACATCCAGAATAATTTGAGAGACATGATTGAAGTTCAGCTCAGGGAGAACCTGACGTTCCGGGGTGGCAGCACAAGCGGAAAGCACGGCACCCAATAAAGCCAATAATCCAATACGAAACGCAATACTTCTTAGCATCTGGTGTCCTTCCCCCTCATCACATTGCCGCCACCTTCCTTTAAAATCGTGGCAACTTTATGAAGCTATTCGCGGGCAGCCTCTACATCGTCAACAGTATACGCATAGTGAGTGCTACAGAACTGACAATCCACACCAATTTCACCGTCTTCTGCCATTTCTTCCAGATTTTCGCGGGAGAAAGAGACAAGCGTTTTCATCACCCGTTCAGCACTGCAGCTACATTTATCCTGCAATTCAGATACATCGTAAAGCCACACCCCATCTTCATGGAAAAGGCGGTACAATAATTCAGAAGCCCGCAAATGCGGGTGGGTCAGTTCTTCGGGTTTCACCGTGGCGGCAAGCGCTTCGGCATTACGCCACCCTTCATTCGCTTGTTCCTGCTTCAATTCCGCCAGACTTTCTTCAGGAAGCCGCTGGATCATTAGGCCGCCCGCACGCCACTTGCCGTTTTTCTTTTCAACGGCAACATGAAGGCGGGTCTCCAACTGCTCTGATCGCGCAAAGTAGTTTTCCATGCAGGATTGAAGGCTATCCCCTTCCAGATCCACAATACCCTGATAGCGTTGGCCTGTGTCGGCGCTATCGATAGTAAAAGCGGCATATCCGCCGCCCAGATATTTCTTGATGGATTTATCGCTGCCCGCCTTTTCGGCCTGCCTCAACATATCCTCGTTAAAGGCGGCATAACCACGTAAAGAACCCGGGGTCGTCAAGTCCGCAGCGATCATTCCAATAGGACCATCACTTTTGGTTTGAACGGTGAAAATTCCGTCAAATTTCAACGCACCGCCCAGCACTGCCGCCAAAACCAGGCCCTCACCCAGCATATGTGCCACTGTGTCAGGATAATCGTGACGCTTCAGGATACTGTCTAACGCACTTCCTAAACGAACAACACGACCACGCACCCCGGCTTCCGCCATCTGAAATGGTTGGATCAGATTGTCTGCGACCGGGGCAATTTCGGAATTTTCACCCATAACTTTTTACTCTTTCAATTATGAAGCGGCGTTCAGGCACCAGCGTAAAACGGCTTTCTGGGCGTGAAGGCGATTTTCCGCTTCATCGAAAATAACAGATTGAGGTCCGTCCATGACGGCTGCAGTCGCTTCTTCTTCACGATGCGCCGGTAAACAATGCATGAATATGGCGTCGCTTGCGGCTTTTTCCATCAATTTTTCATCGATCTGGAAAGGGGCCAGCAAGTTATGACGATCTCCTGCATCATCACCCATGGAAACCCAGGTATCTGTCACAAGGCAGTCTGCGCCTACAGCGGCTTCCTCTGCGCTTCGGGTCACATGAACATTTGCACCCACTTCACGGGCCCAATCCAGCGCGCGCTGATCGGGGTTCAGTTCCTCAGGACAAGCAATACGGAACTCAAAATCAAATTTTGCAGCCGCATGGATCCAGGAAGTGACCATGTTATTGCCATCACCGCTCCAGGCGATGATCTTGTTTTTGATGGACCCTTTATGCTCTTCAAATGTCATGACATCCGCCATCAACTGGCACGGATGGCTGTCATTTGTCAGACCGTTTATCACGGGAATTGTTGCGTGTTTCGCAAGCTCCGTCAGTTTGGAATGCGCGTCGGTGCGGATCATGATCGCATCAACAAATCGGGACAGGACTTTTGCCGTATCCTCAACCGTTTCTCCGCGGCCTAACTGCAGGTCACCACTGTTAAGAACCATGGCATCGCCGCCCAATTGACGCATCGCCATGTCAAAAGACACGCGTGTTCGTGTGGATGGTTTTTCAAAAATCGCCGCAAGCGTATAGCCTTCCAACGACTTATCATCGTCTTTGGTACCTTTGGGTTTACCCGCACGGGCCTTTTTGACCTTTATCCCATCATCAATCATCTTGCGAAGGTCTGCAGCGTCTATCTCATGCAGATCGAGAAAATGCTTTACCATTACGCCAACTCCTCACACGCAGCTTCCAGCGCAGAAATAAATTCTACGATATGCTCTTCTTCGATAATCAGTGGTGGCAGAAGACGCACAACATTGTCGCCGCCCTTTGCGGTCAGAACGCCATGTTTTTGCAAGGCATTAATCAACGCCCCGTTTTCCACCTTACATTTAAGGCCGATGTGAAGACCCACACCACGAAGTTCCTCAATGACAGATGGATAGCGGTCGACAACCCCTTTCAAGGACTGCTGAAGACGTGCACCTTTACGGGCAACGCCTTCCATAAAGCCTTCTTCCGTCATTGTATCCACAACCGTTCTAGCAACGGCCATGGCAAGCGGATTACCGCCATAAGTGGATCCGTGGCTGCCAACGCTCATGCATTTCGCCACTTTTTCAACGGCAAGGCAGGCGCCCACAGGGAAACCATTACCAAGCGCTTTGGCGGATGTCATAATGTCAGGCGTAATCCCGCTATGTTCATAGGCGAACAGCTTACCCGTCCGGCCCATGCCTGTCTGGATTTCATCAAACATCAGAAGCAGGCCACGCTCATCACACAATTTACGCAATTCACGCAGGAATTCAGGTGCAACTACCTGAATTCCACCTTCACCCAAAACAGGCTCAATGATAATACCTGCTGTCTCATCTGTAATTTCTGCTTTCACAAGCTCGATATCACCAACTGGAACCTGACTGAAACCTTCCATTGGCGGCCCAAAGCCTTCCAGAAGTTTTTCCTGTCCTGCCGCCGCAATGGTTGCAAGCGTCCGACCGTGGAACGCATTCTCAAAACCGATGACACGGAACTTTTCAGGCTGACCATTTTCCGCAAAATATTTGCGGATCATTTTCAGGCCACATTCATTTGCCTCAGCGCCAGAGTTACAGAAATAAACAGCATCCGCAAAAGTGTTATCCACCAACTTTTGCGCCAGCTCTTCCTGGCCTGGGATTCTGTACAGATTGGAAATATGCATTAGTTTGCCAGCCTGATCAGAAACTGCTTTCACAATGTCAGGATGGGCGTGCCCCAAAGAGGTCACTGCGATGCCGGCAAAAAAGTCGAGATATCGTCGGCCATCGTTCCCGAACAGGTATACGCCTTCCCCCTTCTCGAAAGAGAGATCTGCAGGAGCATAGTTCGATAACAAAGCCGGTATCATTTTGCCTTCTCCAATTAAATGGCCAACTAAGCATGGCCTAAAAAAGAAAAACCGCCCCAAAATACTGGAACGATCTAAGAAAGCGCGGAAGTATCGACAGGAGTTAGTTTCCTGTCAATCAGAGTCTTTATATTTTGAGCGAAAAACGTCTGTTTTCTACGCTTTTAGTTTAAATCCACGGCCCAGCATAAACCACACGACAGCAAACAGAAACAGATCAAGCAAACCGACGACTAGGGCGCCTTTCAAAATTTCACTATCGGAGGTACCAAGGAAACCATAACGGAAGCCGTCAATCATATAGAAAAACGGATTCAAATGGCTAAGCTCATACCAGATACCGGACAAACGCTCGACAGAGTAAAAAGTGCCGGAGAGGAAAGACAAAGGCATGATCACAAAGTTTGTCACCGCAGCCATATGATCAAATTTATCAGAGATAATCCCGCCGATCATTCCAAGCAACGACAACATCAAACCGGCCGCCACGAGGAAGTAAAGAACGGCAAACCAGTTATGAACGGAGAGGTCCACAAAGAAATACATGCAGGTTGCAACGGCAACAGCAACAACAAGACCGCGCGCAAGCCCCGCCAATGAGATCGCTAATGTGAGCTCAAGCGATGTAAGGGGCGGCATCAACAGATCAACGATATTGCCCTGTACCTTTGAGATGACAATCGAAGAAGATGTATTGGCAAAGGCGTTCTGAATGACGGACATCATAATGAGGCCCGGCGCCAGGAAAGTAGAAAATGGCACACCACTTTCGTGCCCGCGCTCCCCGCCGAAAGCCAATGTGAAGATGGCCAGAAACAGCAACGTTGTCATCATGGGCGCAAACACCGTCTGAAGAGGCACCTTCAAAAAGCGCTGAATTTCTTTTGCCAGAAGGGTGAAGAAACCCAGCATAGGGACAAATGTGATAGAACCGTGCATGGGAGTTTCCCGCTTCTTCAACGAAACGTTATTTTCTGTTGTCTGGTAAGTCATGGGGCATTACATATTCCGGGATCAGATTTTAAGCAAGTTACAGTTATCACACTTGTGCGAATTAGATTTTAAGGGTACCGGATAAATAACAAAGACCGGAGGTTCAAATGTCACTCACAATTTTCCACAATCCCCGCTGCAGTAAATCCCGCCAGACACTGGCCCTGTTGGAAGAAAACGGTCACACACCTGAAATCGTGGAATATCTAAAAACCCCTCCAAGCAAAGAACAGCTCAAAGAAATTCTGACTGCCCTCGGAATGAGCCCGCGCGAGTTAATGCGCAAAGGCGAAGCGGAATATAAGGACAATAATCTGGGAGATGAGAGCCTTTCAGAAGAAGAGCTGATCGATGCCATGGTCAAGTTCCCAAAACTGATTGAACGCCCCATTGTCATCAGCAACGGCAAGGTTAAAATCGGTCGCCCGCCGGAAGGCGTGCTGGAGATCGTGTAACCTTGCGTACTTCCCTTGATGATTTGGTAATTGGATTGCGTGCTGGAAACCGTGCGGCGCTCGCTCGTGCAATTACCCTGGCAGAGAATAACAGCCCAGAAACAGGTGCGCTGCTACAGCAGATCGCGCCTGATCTGGGCCGTGCAATAGTTGTTGGTTTTACCGGCGCCCCGGGCGCGGGAAAATCAACGCTTGTTGGTGCGATTGTCAAATCTTTGCGGGAGCGCGGAAAAACGGTTGGCGTCATTGCGGTTGACCCGTCCAGTCCCTTAAGCGGCGGTGCCGTACTTGGGGACCGCATCCGCATGAGCGAACATTCTGATGATGATGGCGTATTTGTCCGCTCCCTCGCCTCCCGCGGGCATTTAGGGGGACTCAGCCGGTCTGCCTCTCATGTTATTGATGTCATGGATGCCTACGGCATGGACTATATCGTCCTTGAAACCGTTGGCGCGGGTCAGTCAGAAGTTGAAGTGGCTGATATTGCCGACGTGAAGATCGTCGTTTGCGCCCCGGGTCTTGGTGATGACGTTCAAGCCATCAAGGCGGGCATACTGGAAATCGCCGATATTCTGGTCGTCAACAAGGCCGACAACCCCCTTGCGGAACGCACCGCCCGACAACTGGAAGCCAGAACCACTGGATCCATGGGTCGCAAAGTACCTGTGATGAAGACCATCGCGTTGGAAGGTGTTGGTCTTGACGATCTGACATCCCAGATTGAAACCATCGCCGCCCTTCAAGGGAATGAGGAAAAAGGTAAAGACCGCCCCAGAAAGCTGTTGAAGACAGCAGCGATTGAACATTTAACGCAGATTCTTGAACGCGACGATATTCCAGAGTTTGAAGAGCTTGCCGTAAAAATCGTCACGGGTGAGATTAACTTTGAGCGAGCCGCCGCTGAAGCGCTTCGCGTTGCGGCGAAGAAAAGCGGCAAATAATCTCTATTTTCAGTGATATTTGAACAGTTAGTCCAATTTCCTGCTTTTCAATGTTGCACCAGCACATTACTCTGCCTGTCATCAGTGTAGCTGACCCCGAATAAAAAAAACCAAAAAGAAACAGGAGATAAAAAATGGCTGACGCCGTAATCGTTTCCACCGCCAGAACCCCGATCGGCAAAGCCTATCGCGGTGCTTTTAACAATACACATGGCGCCGATTTGGGCGGCCATGTCATTAAACACGCTGTAGAACGCGCTGGCATCGAAGGTGCCGAAGTAGAAGACGTTCTGATGGGTGTCGCAAATCCAGAAGGCGCAGCAGGCGGTAATATCGCCCGTCAGGCAGTCCTTCGGGCAGGTCTTCCTGTGACAACATCTGCGGCAACTGTGAACCGTTTCTGCTCCTCAGGTCTGCAAACAATTTCCATGGCGGCACAACGCGTCATTGTTGACAAGGTTCCTGTAATGGTTGCCGGCGGTCTGGAAAGCATCAGCCTTGTTCAGAACGAAAATATGAACACGTTCCGCTTCCAGAACGAATGGCTGCTTGAGAACAAACCAGCCATTTACGACCCAATGCTGAAAACAGCGGAAACTGTTGCCACACGCTACGGCATTACACGTGAGCAGCAGGATGAATATTCCGTACAGAGCCAGACGCGTACTGCCGCAGCTCAAGCTGAAGGCCGCCTGGACGCTGAAATCGTTCCAATGACAACAACCAAAATCCTTGTGAACAAGGAAACTGGTGAAACTCTGGAAGAAGAAGTTACCCTGACAAAGGATGAAGGCAACCGTCCAGGTACCTCCATTGATGATCTGGCAAAACTGAAACCGGTTCTGGGTGAAGATTGCTTTATCACTGCTGGTAACGCTAGCCAGCTTTCTGATGGTGCTTCTGCCAGCGTAGTGATGGACGCGAAACTTGCTGAACAGCGCAACATCGACCCACTCGGCATTTACCGCGGTACAGTGATCGCCGGTTGTGAGCCAGATGAAATGGGTATCGGTCCAGTATTCGCCATTCCAAAACTGCTGAAGCGCAATGGACTGACTATGGACGACATCGGTCTTTGGGAACTGAACGAAGCCTTTGCTGTTCAGGTTCTATATTGCCGCGACAAACTGGGCATTCCAAATGACCTGCTGAACGTTGATGGCGGTGCGATCTCCATTGGTCACCCATACGGCATGTCCGGTGCCCGCATGACAGGTCACGCCCTGATCGAAGGTAAACGCCGCGGCGCCAAATATGTTGTTGTGACAATGTGTATCGGTGGCGGCATGGGTGCTGCGACCCTGTTTGAAGTTGCTTAAGACTCTAAATTGATAAATTAATCGCAAAAACCCGGGCCCTTTACGGTCCGGGTTTTTCATTCCAGTTCCTAATTTCCCACACCGGCTTTGCTGAGTTGTCGAGTACCTAATGACGGAAATTCACCGCCCCAAAAAATTGCTTGGTTATCTTGCCGCATTTTCCATCGTCTTTATTTGGTCGGGATGGATCGTTGCGACACGTTCCGGGGCAACCTCACCGCTGACTATCTATGACAGCACTTTTCTTCGGTTTGGAATTTCAGGTTTGCTGGTCCTGCCCGTCGCCATTTATTTCAAAGCCTGGCGAGGGCTTACTCTCAAGCAAATTCTGGTAACTTCTCAATCCCTCGGCATTGTCTACATTCTAGTCGTTTTTCTGGCTTTCAAACATGCGCCCGCCGCCCATGGTGGTGTGTTTATGAACGGGGTTATTCCTGCGCTAACCTTGTTCTTCGGTTGGATTTGGTTTCGGGACATTCCCCATAAAATGCAGTATCTGGGCGCAACACTGATTATTGTCGGTGCTGGAATGACCTTGCTGGGAGCAGAAAATACGGCCACACCTGATGCATGGCTTGGCGATATTCTGTTCGTTATCGCAGGCCTGTTTTTCACCTTTTATATGATCCTCACCCGGCTTTGGAGCCTCACTAACATGCAGATCGTGTTCTGCTCCTCTGTCGTGAACGGGATCCTTGTGGTGCCGGTTTGGTATTTCTTCGCGCCTTCGGGTCTGGATCAAGCGACTATTGCGGACATAGCACTGCAAGGCACCTATCAAGGACTTATAGCCACACTTGTTGGGATGTTGCTTGTTGCGTTTGCTGTTCGTCATATTGGCGCCCCAACTGTTGCCGCCTTTATGTCTGCAGTACCCGGCGTCGCAGCGTTACTTGGACTGTTCTTATTGGGGGAGGAATTTGGCTTATTAGGTTGGCTAAGCCTTCTTGTCCTGACCCCCGGCATTTTAATAACCGCGATCTGGAACAGACCTTCAAAAGCATAAAAAAAGCCCCGCAAAATTGCGGGGCTTTTTTTGAATTCGTTTCGCCTTAACGCGTTGGCGTTGGCTCATCTGTTGTGTAGTCATAGAAACCACGTCCGGTTTTGCGACCATACCAACCCGCTTCCACATACTTCACAAGCAGTGGACATGGACGGTATTTTGTATCTGCCAGACCTTCATACAGAACCTGCATGATGGAAAGACAAACATCCAAACCGATAAAATCAGCCAATTGCAGTGGTCCCATTGGATGGTTTGCACCAAGGCGCATACCGGAATCAATAGCCTGCACAGTCCCCACACCTTCATATAGGGTGTAGATGGCTTCGTTAATCATCGGAAGCAGGATACGGTTCACGATAAAGGCCGGGAAATCTTCCGCAGGTGTTGGGGATTTACCCAGACGAAGTGTCAAATCCTGAACTTTCTGGAAGGTTTCTTCACTTGTGGCAATACCACGGATCAGCTCAACCAGCTTCATCATCGGAACCGGGTTCATGAAGTGCATTCCCATGAACTGATCAGGACGATCCGTGACCGACGCAAGCCGGGTCACGGAAATGGAAGATGTGTTTGTTGCGATGATAGCTTCGGGCTTCAACTGCGGACCCAAAGGCGCCAAAATGGCTTTCTTTGTTTCCTCATTCTCGGTCGCAGCCTCGATAACAAGGTCGACTTCCGGAAGATAGTCATCGTCCATGACAGTTGTGATGCGGGATAGGGCTGCAACCATATCCCCTTCAGCAAGTTTACCCCTGCCGACCTGGCGTTGCATATTGCCTTCAATAACTTTCAATGCTTTTGAAAGCTGTTCCTCAGAGATATCTCTAAGATACACATCAAGACCAGCAACCGCCATTACATGGGCAATACCATTGCCCATCTGGCCAGCACCAATTACACCTACCTTATTAATCATCGCGTACCGTCCTGTAGTCCAGAATAACGCAAGATCATAGCGTTGGAATCATCGCAAACACAAGTCATTAAAGTGCAGCTTCCAGTTCAGGTAGTGCTTTGAACAGGTCTGCAACAAGACCGTAATCAGCGACCTGGAAAATAGGTGCTTCTTCGTCTTTGTTGATCGCAACGATCACTTTACTGTCTTTCATACCAGCCAAGTGCTGGATCGCGCCGGAAATACCAACTGCGATGTAAAGCTCTGGTGCAACCACTTTACCTGTCTGACCTACCTGATAATCGTTTGGAACGAAACCAGCGTCAACAGCTGCACGGCTGGCGCCAACTGCGGCACCCAGCTTATCGGCAACTGCCTCGATCAGTGGGAAATTGTCGCCGGACTGCATGCCACGACCACCAGAGATAACAACACGTGCGGCTGTCAGTTCTGGACGTTCGGAAACAGACAATTCTTCACCAACGAAGGAAGATAGACCGGCGTCTGCTGCAGCAGATGCGTTTTCAACAGCGGCAGAACCACCTTCTGCAGCAGCCGCTGCGAAAGCTGTGGAGCGAACTGTGATAACTTTCTTGGCATCTTTAGTCTGAACAGTTGCCATGGCGTTACCTGCGTAGATCGGACGCACAAATGTGTCAGCAGACACAATACCGGTAATTTCAGAAAGTTGCGCAACGTCAAGAACGGCTGCAACACGTGGCATGATGTTTTTGCCTGATGTTGTCGCAGGTGCAACCAGTGCGTCATAAGATCCAGCCATGTCCACGATCAACGCAGAAACATTTTCAGCCAGAGAATTTGCATAAAGCGCATCGTCAACCAGAATGACTTTGGCAACACCAGCAACTTTTGCAGCTTCGTCAGCAACAGCGGCACAGCCGGAGCCTGCAACCAGTACATGGACGTCACCACCAAGCTGAGAAGCAGCGGTTACCGCGTTCAATGTGGCCGCACCAAGAGCCGCATTGTCATGATCAGCATATACAAGAACAGTCATTAGATAACTCCCGCTTCGTCTTTGAGCTTGGCAACAAGCTCTTCTACACTTCCAACCATAACACCGGCTTGACGCTGTGCAGGCTCTTCAACTTTCAGAGTTGTAAGGCGCGGTGCCACATCCAGACCCAGATCAGCGATATCTTTTTCATCAATCGGCTTTTTCTTGGCTTTCATGATGTTTGGAAGAGACGCGTAACGTGGCTCATTCAGACGCAGATCAGTTGTCACAACTGCTGGCATCTTCAGGTCAACTGTCTGTAGACCACCGTCGATTTCACGAGTTACCTTCACAGAACCTTCGCCAAGGTCAACCTCGGAGGCGAATGTACCCTGTGCCCAACCCAGAAGAGCGGAGAGCATCTGACCTGTCTGGTTGCTATCGTCATCAATAGCCTGCTTACCAACAATGATCAGGTCCGGAGCTTCTTCAGCAGCAACAGCTTTCAGAACTTTAGCAACGCCCAGTGGCTCGACTTCGTCATCAGTTTTTACCAGGATACCGCGATCGGCGCCCATGGCGAGAGCTGTACGGATTGTTTCCTGTGCGGCCTGCGGGCCAACAGAGGCAACAACAACTTCCGTTGCTTTACCAGCTTCTTTAAGACGAAGAGCTTCTTCGACGGCAATTTCGTCGAATGGGTTCATTGACATTTTTACGTTAGCGAGTTCGACACCAGTGTTGTCCGATTTAACACGGATCTTCACGTTGTAGTCTACGACACGCTTAACAGCGACGAGGATTTTCATGGATCGGTTTTCTCCCAAGCCAAATGTCCCTCCGGTCGTGCAGGAAACTCATTAATCCTACATCCGTAAGGGGGGGTGTTTCACTTTCTTTTTCGGCAGTGCACAATAATTAGCAAATGACATTCTGTCAAACACCATGGCACAGCCATTTATTTATGCCCCTGCGCTTCTTTTATAGAAAGATTTCGGGGACGAAAAGGCTATCTGTTTGCGCCGGGCACCCAAAGGACGTCTTTTGTCCCTTTGCCATTAAGATATCGCCCGATAACAAACAGAAAATCCGAAAGACGATTTATGTAACTTATTGAAATTGAATTTATATTTTCGATTTCAGACAAGGAAACCATGCGCCGCTCTGCTCTGCGGCAAACTGTCCTAGCATGATGCAAATGGGCAGAAGCGGCAGAACCACCCGGCAGAATAAAGGAATTGAGGGTGGAGAGTTCACTATTTAGCGAATCAATTTCTGCCTCCAACCGGTTCACCTGATCCTGCACAATCCGCAGAGGTGGATATTTGGGATTCTCTTCCTCCGGTGTACAAAGATCAGCCCCGAGATCAAAAAGATCGTTCTGAATACGGCTTAACATAGCATCCGCATCTGGCAATTCGGATGTATGAAGGCGGGCAACACCAACAATGGCGTTCAGCTCATCCACATCGCCATAAGCCTCAACCCGCGCATCGTCTTTCGCTACACGCGCGCCATTCCCAAGAGACGTCTGCCCCTTGTCACCACCACGGGTGTAGATTTTCGTCAGTTTTACCATGCTTTTCTATTCCAAACCGAACCAAAGTGCGATCAGGATGAGCGCAACAGTAATCGCCTGCATGATAATTCTAAGACGCATTAACTTGTTGCTGTGCTTGCGGTTAAACTCCCCTCCCTTACCCATGGAGAGGACACCGATTAAAACAACAAGAAAAGTTGCTGCCATTGCGGCAATAATGAGATAATTAAACATGCCCATTCAAATAACACAGTTTTCCCTCCCGGCAAACAGCGGGAGCCTGTTTCTAAGTGGTAATTTTGTGAAATGACATTCGACATAATCATTATTGGCGGCGGCGTTGTTGGCGCATCCATAGCTTACTTTTTGACCAAGAATGCAGCCTCTGATTTGAAGGTCGCAGTCGTTGAGAAAGACAGCAGTTATCAATATGGCTCCACCGCCCGGTCAGCAGGTGGCATTCGCCATCAGTTTTCAACACCTGAAAATATCCGCATTTCACAATTTGGGACCGAGTTCCTGAGAAACATCACAGAACATCTGTCAACGGATGGCACAAAGGTGGATGTATCTTACAATGAAGGTGGATATCTCTTCCTCGCGTCCAATCAGAACATCCCGATCCTCTATAATAACAATACCATTCAGCGCCGCGAAAATGTGGATGTAGCCCTAATGGATCCCGATGACTTAAGCCGCGCGTTTCCCTGGATGAATGTTGGGGATCTGGCTGGCGGATCACTTGGTCTTTCCGGCGAAGGGTGGCTTGACGCTTATGGACTGAACCAGGCGTTTCGCAAAAAAGCCATTCAACAAGGGGCCACTTTCTTAAAAGAAGAAGCGCTTTCCCTCGAAATGGACGGAATTAAAGTTACAGCTATTAACCTCTCGGAAAGCGGGACCGTTAAAGCGGGTACTTTTATTAACGCCGCCGGCGCACGTGCAGATGAAGTTGCCAAATGGGCAGGCATTGATCTGGATGTCCGGTCCCGCAAAAGATATGTTTATTCCTTCTCCTGCCGAACTGAAATCCCCGATTGCCCGCTGACAGTTGACCCAAGTGGCGTGTATTTCCGCCCCGAAGGTCATCAGTTCATTTCAGGTTGCTCTCCTGAAGCTGACAATGACCCTGACTGCACCGACTTTGAAGTGGATTATGGCTGGTTTGAAGAACATATCTGGCCCGTTCTGGCAAATCGCGTGCCCGCATTTGAAGCCATCAAAATGGAAAATGCCTGGGCAGGTCACTATGCCTATAATTTGTTGGATCAAAATGTCGTTCTTGGCCCTCACCCAGAGGTTACCAACTTTGTCTTCGCCAATGGCTTTTCGGGTCACGGATTGCAACAGGCCCCTGCTGTTGGCCGCGCCATCAGTGAATTGGTTCTGGATGGAAAATATTCCACACTGGATCTTAATGTCTTTAACTTCGAGCGCATGCTCACCGGCAAAGCCGTCAAAGAGATAAACGTCGTTTAGGAAAATCGAATTTAAACCGACAGCCCCTCTATAGATTCCGACCTATTGTTGAAAAACCTTACTCGATTAATACATAAAGAGGAAATAACAAGCGAAGGAGGGTCGGAAGTGGGGCACATAGGTGAAGGTATTATGCGTATCGTTACGTATTTGATCTTCGAATTGTTACTTCATAATTTTCCTGGCTTCACACTTGGCGCGTTCGTCGGTGCTCTTCAATGCGGATTATTCTTTGTCTTCGATTTACCAGAAAGCGATATTGTTATTGGAGCAATGATGTTCACCTCTATGGTAATCTCTGGCATCCTCTGTGAATATGCCCGGCGATGCATGTCGACGGACCAACGCCAAAACACGCAATAGAGAAAGTTGTAAAATGCCAGTCGTTAGAATTGAAATGTTTGCGGGCCGCGATGCGGAAACAAAGCAAAAACTGGTTAGAGAAATGACCGATAGCATGGCGCGCCTTACGGGGTGCTCCCCTGAAAGCGTCAGCGTCATTATCACTGATGTGCCTAAAGAAAACTGGGGACTTGGCGGTGAACTTGCCTCTACCAAATTTCCGGATAAATAAATCTCTCTAGCAGAAGCGCTCACTTATTTTTTCCAATGTATCTCAAGATACATAAGTGAGCCTTCCATCTCGCTATTCCTAAGGCATCCCGATGTTTTAAGGATTAGAAAGATGAAAAAACTCTACGCACTCACCCTCCTCTGCTTCCTCCCCTTTGTTACTCTTGCACCTACAGTGTCGCAAGCAGGTGGGCTGGATGATGAGACCATTTTTGCGATTTTCGATCAGGCGAATATGGCGGATATCGCGACAGGGCGGCTCGGCTTAAAGAAAAGCACAAATTCCAAAGTTCGAATGCTGGCCACCATGGTTGTAAAAGACCATTCAGCGGTTCAGCAAATGGGCCGGGATATTGCCTATAAATCAGGTATGCTCGGAACCCCGCCAGCGGACGATAAATCCTGGGAAAATCAGGCGGCGGCGCTTGCAAAGCTGGATAAACTGGAAGGTGCCGAATTTGATAAAGCCTATGTGCTTTACGAAATCGCTTACCACACTGCGGTTATTGACGCGATCAACACAACTTTGCTACCCGCCATTAAGAGTGCAGAATTTAAAGGCATCGTTCTGAAAGTCCTGCCCGGATTTGAACATCATCTGGCGGAGACCAAGCGGGTCGCAGATGAAATGGGACTTAAATACTAACAAGGTGGTGGCGCTGGCCGGATCTGCCCTTTAGTCTGGCCAGCAACCTTTTAAAAGGGGCGCAAATGACATTAGAGAACGAACTTTCAGAAAGTGGGCGAGAGCTTTACCACTCCCGCCTGATCACAAAAAAAGTTAAAGCCGGTCAGGCAATTTTGGATAAAGGCGACACCGTATCCGGGGCGTATATCGTCCAAAAAGGCCGCTTACGTGTCTACACCTTAAGCGAACAGGGACGTGAAGCTACGCTTTACAATATTGGACCGGGGGAGACCTGCATCCTTGCCATCAACAGTCTGTTCAATGAATTTCTCTACCCCGCTTGGGTTATCGCCGATGAAGACACCGAAATTGGTGTTCTTCCGGGAAACATCTTCCGGGATCTCTTCCGAAGTGAAGCGGTTATTCAGGACACAACTATTAAAGCGCTCTCTTCAACTGTGTTTGGATTGATGACCCAGCTGGAAATCCAGCACGCACAAACCGTCAAACAAAAGCTTGCCGGATATCTGCTTCGAAGCGCCTCTCCAGAACATGTGGTTGAGGTTACCCAGCAGAAAATCGCAGATGATTTGGGATCGTCCCGGGAATTTGTGGCTCGGCAAATGGCCGCACTCGTTCAAGATAATCTGGTCAAAACCTCCAGAGGAAAAATTGAGATCCTTAATCCGCGTAAACTTGGAAAGTTAAGTGCAAGCGAAGAGAATTAGAATCTATCGCTCTTGTCTTTGACCTTTAAGTACCGTTAAGCTGCGCCAGTTGAATTGTTCTGCTAAAGAAGAAATCAAAAGGGGCGGCATGGGCAATATTATTAAGGACATCCTGCTGGATATTCTGCGTCATTTTGCGCGGCGAAACTGTCCGCGTATGGCGACTGCTTTGAGTTACCAGACATTGCTGGCCATTGTGCCGCTGTTTATCCTAGCCATCTCCCTTTTGACCTATGTAGATGCGTTTTACACCTTGCAGGAAGACATCCTGTTTTTCCTGTTCGACAACTTCCTGCCGGGCACAATCGCCAATGTGTATGACATGTTGCAGGATCTGGTCTTGAACGCCAAACAACTCACTTTTGTTGGTTTGGCAGGGCTCGCGGTTACAGCGGTTCTCTTGTTTTTGGGGATTGAGGATAGTTTTCGTGAAATCTGGCGGGTAAACTCAACGCGAAATATTTTTGTGCGTTTGTTTGCCTATCATTTTTTCATTGTCATTGGTCCCATTGCCTTGTCTTCAAGCCTGACATTGGTGACGTGGCTGTCTTCCCTAACCGAAGAAGCAAGTGGCATTTCCTTTGAAGGGATTGCCCCCTATTTCAATTTTGTTCTGCCCTTCCTTTTAAGTTTTGTGATCCTTTTCAGCCTCTACAAACTTGTGCCTGCACAAAAGGTATATTGGACACATGCTGGTATTGGTGCCGGGATCGCCGCGTCCCTTTTTGTTTTAGGCAAGCAGATATTTGGCTATTACCTGCTTCTTTTTCCGGGGTATGAGTTGATTTACGGGGCGTTGGCCATCTTGCCGCTTTTTCTGGTTTGGCTATATGTCAGTTGGTTAATGGTTATGCTTGGGGCCACCATCACAGCGGTTTTGGGCTTTCACTTAAACGGCAATTTGACACCGCGTGAAAATCCGATTGAACTATATTCCTAAGCGATCGGCAAATCGGTGCCACATGATCACCGCGGGCATAAACCACGGGTTCCCTGAATAAAGCACCTTGGTTGGCATGGGCATATCGTCAAAAGCGGTTCTGCCTTTTTCAGTATCCCCAAGAATCTTATATCCAAGCCGCTGCCCAAAATAGGTAGATCGCGCCACGCCAGATCCGCAATATCCCATGGCATAGAAAAACCCGTTTTGCTGTCCAATATGTGGTGTGTGATCAAAAGTGTAAGCCACTCGACCAGACCAGACATGGCTGGTTCCAACGGATTTCAATTCAGGATAAATTTCCTCCATACAAGCGCGCAGGAGATTTTTATTAGCTTCTGGACGGTCTTTCAAACTGGCCGCGCGTCCGCCAAACAAGATCCTCTTTCCATCAGGGGATGGACGATAATAGGCAACCAACCGGCGACTATCTCCATACATCCGCCGTTTCGGCATTAGTCGATCCATCATCTCTGAGGAGATTTCATCAGTCGCAATCATCGCACTTCGAATAGGCAGCAGTCGGCGTCGCCATTCAGGAAACGCTTTCCCGGTATACCCATTTGTACAAATAGCGACATTTTGTGCGGTAACAATGCCTTTGATCGTTTGGACTTTATACCCGCCCGGTGTTTTTTCAATGGCTTCAACCGGCGTAAAGGCGTGAAGATGAACGCCTGCATGTTTCACAACCTCAAGGAAACCGTCATAATATTTGCCGGGATGCAAACCGCCATCTTGAGAATAAACCAATCCACCACAGAATTTATTCGACCCCGTTTCTTCTGCCTGATCTTTGGCGCTTACCATATGTCCTTTCAGACCGGTTTCGCGGGCTAATTCCTCCAATTGCCGGGCCATTTGATCATAATGAGCAGGCTTTAACGCCCCACGAAAACGGCCAACACGCTGAAAATCTGCGTCTATATTTTCGGTGCGAATAAAATCTTCCAGAAAGTCAACAAACCCAAGGCTTTCTTTTAAAATCTCGCTGGTTTTCTCTTGCCCATACACAGACTTCAAACCTGCAATACCAAGTTTATGAAAGCTGGGCCCCACCATACCGCCATTTCTCGAACTGGCCCCTTCGCCTAAACATCCCGCCTCGAACAAAGTGACTTTCACACCGGCACGGGCCAGCACAAGCGCGGTGGATAATCCTGTATATCCCCCGCCGATCACAACCACATCCGTGTTGGTTTCAAGCGGCTGATTATCCGGGCTTAGATCTCTTGGGGCGGCTTCCCACCAGTATGGAACTTGCTTCATTTTTCCCTGCCTTTTGTCAGACGATAGGACGGCAGATGGATCATCGCAAGGCAAGAAAAAAGCGCCGCAGTTTCCTGCGACGCCTTTTGTCTTTTGTTGGATTGGAAAAGGCTTAATTTGCCCCTTCCAGCAGACGACGGGCAATAACCTGCGCCTGAATTTCGCCTGCACCCTCGAAAATATTGAGGATACGAGCATCGCACAAGACCCGACTGATCGGATACTCAAGTGCAAAACCATTACCGCCGTGGATTTGCAAGGCGTTATCCGCAGCATTCCATGCTACACGCGCACCTAGCAGTTTTGCCATACCAGCTTCCAGGTCACAGCGGCGACCTTCATCCTTGGCACGGGCAGATGCATAAGTCAGCTGACGAGCCATCATGATCTCAACAGCCATCCAGGCCAGCTTGCCGGAGACACGTGGGAATTCAATGATAGGACGGGCAAACTGTACACGATCCAGCGCGTAGCGAATGCCAAGTTCCATGGCGTTCTGCGCAACACCAATGGCACGAGCCGCAGTTTGAATACGGGCACTTTCAAAAGTCTGCATCAGCTGTTTAAAGCCATTGCCTTCTTCTTCACCCAAAAGGTTTTCTGCCTTCACTTCGAAGTTATCGAAGCCAAGTTCATATTCCTTCATACCGCGGTAACCCAGAACTTCAATTTCACCGCCAGTCATACCTTCGGTTGGGAAATCTTCGTCCTCTGTCATGTGCTGCTTTTCAGCAAGGAACATGGACAGACCTTTATAACCTGGCTCATCCGGGTTCGTGCGAGCCAGCAATGTCATCACATCGGCACGTGCCGCATGGGTAATCCATGTTTTGTTGCCCGTGATTTTGTAAACGTCACCGTCTTTCACCGCACGTGTGCGAAGGGAGGCAAGGTCAGATCCGGTGTTAGGCTCTGTGAAAACCGCTGTCGGCAAGATCTCACCTGACGCAATTTTCGGCAGCCATTTCTTCTTCTGCGCGTCCGATCCACCAGCCAGAATAAGTTCAGCTGCAATCTCAGAACGTGTTCCAAGGGAACCCACACCGATATAACCACGGGACAACTCTTCAGACACCACGCACATGGACATCTTGCCAAGGCCCAATCCGTCATATTCTTCGGGAATGGTCAGACCAAAGACGCCAAGCTCAGACATATGCTTCACAACTGGCATCGGGATCAATTCATCTTTCAGGTGCCATTCATGGGCATACGGGCCCACTTCTTCGTCACTGAAACGACGGAACTGGTCGCGGATCATGGCGTAGGTTTCATCAAGGCAAGGATCGCCGAAGAAACCTGTATCCATGCCTTCGGCCAGAAGTTCGGCCATGCGCATCCGAACAGGTGTTGTATAACCCTCATTGATCAGCTTCTTAACATCCGCTGTCTGGAAAGCGTCCACATCGTCGTCAGAGACACCCAAATCCTGTGCGCGAATAATTTCGCCCAAGGTCATTGGGATACCACCCGCCATCTGTGAAAGATAACCTGAGAAACCGGCCTGTAGCGTAAGTTGCTCCAGCTCTCCCAGCTTGCCTTCTTCTTTCAGAGAACGTGTCCAGACGAGGGTTTCTTTTAAGGTTTCCACATAGGTCACAAGCCATGCAAGGCCGTGGGTCGCATACTGGTTTTGCTCAACCAGCTTCGCGCTCACCCGACCATCGTCACCACGTGTGAAAGAAGCAACGGCTTGTATAGCCTGCTGTTTCAAAGTTTCCGCTGAACCCAAAGCGGATTCGCAAAGCGAATCCAGCCCGGACAGAATCAGGGAAGAATTAGAATCTGTCATGATTACTATTGCTCATTATTGTTGTCGTTGACCGATCAACGCAAAGTGTGGAAACCCCTATTAGGAGTTTCCTGCTTCAATTGCATCTTCAAGTGTACGAAGACCCGGCACTTTTGCGGAAACCAGCACAGCCATATTACCTGGTTTGTGTTGGTTGTTCAGCATTTTAGTGTGGGCACGTGGAATATCTTCCCAAGAGAAGACTTCTGACATACACGGATCAATACGACGTTCAATCACCAACTGGTTCGCCTGTGACGCCTGTTTCAGGTTCGCAAAGTGGCTACCCTGAATACGCTTCTGACGCATCCAAACAAAACGGGCATCCATTGTGAGGTTAAAGCCAGTTGTACCCGCACAGAACACGACCATACCACCACGTTTTACAACGTTACAGGACACAGGGAATGTAGATTCGCCTGGATGTTCGAAGACGAAGTCAACGTCGTTGCCTTTACCTGTGATATCCCAAATGGCTTTACCAAATTCGCGAGTTTTCTTCATATACTCAGCAAAACCCTCGCCGTTCACTGTTGGAAGCTGACCCCAGCAGTCAAAATCATTACGGTTGATCACACCTTTGGCGCCAAGGGACATAACAAAGTCACGCTTGGATTCATCTGAAATCACACCAATGGCATGGGCACCGGCTGCGGCACAAAGCTGAATGGCCATGGAACCCAGACCACCAGATGCACCCCAAACCAGAACATTGTGACCTGGACGCAGGATATGTGGACGGTGACCGAACAACATGCGGTAAGCTGTTGCAAGTGTCAGTGTGTAACAGGCGCTTTCTTCCCAAGTCAGGTGCTTAGGACGTGGCATCAATTGACGGTCCTGCACGCGGCAGAACTGAGAGAAAGATCCGTCAGGCGTCTCATAACCCCAGATACGCTGGGATTTGGAGAACATTGGATCGCCACCGTTACATTCCTCATCGTCACCATCGTCCTGGTTACAGTGAATGATAACTTCGTCACCAACTTTCACACGCTTCACTTTGCTGCCAACTGCGTAAACGATACCGGACGCGTCAGAACCTGCGATGTGATATGGCTCGTTATGAACGTCAAATACCGATACTGGCTGACCCAGGGAGGCCCAAACACCGTTATAGTTCACACCAGCTGCCATCACGAGGACCAGCACGTCATGGGAATCAAGCTGAGGTGTGTCCACCACTTCCATCTGCATGGCTTTTTCTGGCTCACCTTCGCGCTCGCGGCGAATGGCCCACGCATACATCTTGGATGGGACGTGACCTACTGGTGGAATTTCACCAACTTCATACAGGTCTTTCAAAGGCGCACTGTTTTCAGTGCTAGGGGAGTTTTGCTCAACTGCTTCAGGTTTCGACATCGTTACTCAGTCCTTCTGCTCCGGTTTTGCATCAGCCCTGTTATAAATTATTGTCGGAGTGCAGGGCCAATGCGCGTCATTTTTTGTCGCCAGAAATTTATCCAGCGGTAATAATGATGAAACATTACCTTCTGAAATCAACGGTGCAAGTTTTTTTTGCACTGCAAAACAAAGTTATGATATTACTTATCTCAACAACAACGAGAAACAAGTAACCGTTTTGCGGCAGAAAGACGAAAGATTATTATGAGCAAGAACGCAACGGAAAGTCCGAAAAACGCGACTGCAGCAAAGAAAGATCGCCCCTGGCTGTTTAGAACCTATTCAGGTCATTCATCTGCCAAGGCATCTAATGAACTTTATAAAACGAATCTTGGAAAAGGGCAAACAGGATTGTCTGTAGCCTTTGATTTGCCTACGCAAACCGGATATGATTCGGATCACGTGCTCGCACGTGGTGAGGTCGGCAAGGTGGGTGTTCCTATCTGTCACATCGGTGATATGCGGACCCTTTTCGATGAGATTCCCCTCGAAAAAATGAACACTTCCATGACAATTAACGCCACTTCAGCGTGGTTGTTAGCCCTCTATATCGCAGTTGCGGAAGAACAGGGTGCCGATCGGAAGACCTTACAAGGCACTGTTCAGAACGATATCATCAAGGAATACCTGTCTCGCGGCACCTATATTTTCCCTCCTGCACCTAGTATGAAGCTAATCACAGACGTGGTGAGCTTCACGTATCAAGAAGTGCCGAAGTGGAATCCAACAAATGTGTGTTCCTATCACCTGCAAGAAGCCGGCGCGACCCCCGTTCAGGAGCTTTCCTTCGCACTTGCAACAGCGATTGCCGTTCTGGATGCTGTAAAAGAATCAGGACAAATCAGTCCAGAAGACTTCCCGGAAGCCACCGGACGTATCAGTTTCTTTGTAAATGCAGGCATTCGTTTCATCACTGAGATGTGCAAAATGCGCGCATTTGTGGACCTATGGGACGAGATCCTTAAAGAACGCTATGGCGTAGAGAACGAAAAATTCCGCCGCTTCCGCTATGGCGTGCAGGTGAACTCTCTCGGTCTTACCGAACAACAGCCAGAGAATAACGTCTATCGTATCCTGCTTGAAATGCTGGCGGTTGTGTTGTCCAAAAACGCGCGCGCCCGCGCGGTACAGCTCCCAGCGTGGAACGAAGCACTTGGTTTGCCGCGCCCATGGGATCAGCAGTGGTCACTGCGCCTGCAGCAGATTGTCGCCTTTGAAACGGATCTTCTTGAATATGCGGATATCTTTGAAGGCTCTGTTGAAATTGACCGTAAGGTGGAAGAGCTGAAAACCGCGGCACGCGAAGAATTGTCCCGTATTGAAAAAATGGGCGGCGCTGTCGCAGCTGTTGAATCAGGGTATTTAAAAGAAGCTCTGGTTCAGTCCAATACTGGTCGCGTTCAGTCCGTGATTTCAGGCGATACCACTGTCATCGGCGTGAATAAATTCACCGAAAGCACCCCGTCACCGCTCACCCAAGAAGGGGATGGTGGCATCATGACTGTGGATGCGGCGGCTGAACAGGAACAGATTGAGCGCCTTAAAGCGTGGCGGGCATCCCGTGATGAAGACGCTGTTGCCAAAGCCATTGCCGATTTGAAGGCGGCTGCGGAAAATGGCGACAACATCATGGAGCCATCCATTGCCGCCGCAAAAGCTGGCGTCACCACAGGCGAATGGTCGGAAGCCCTTCGCAACATCTATGGTGAATACCGCGCCCCAACTGGGGTGAGCGGTGCCATTTCCAGCACAAATGGCGACGCCATCGACGCGGTACGCGCAAAAGTTGGCAAAGCGGCTAACAAGCTAGGCCGCCCTCTCAAAATTCTTGTTGGCAAACCGGGTCTTGATGGCCACTCCAATGGCGCTGAACAAATTGCCGTTGCTGCCCGTGATAGCGGCATGGAAGTGGTCTATGAAGGCATTCGCCTGACCCCGGATCAGATCGTCAATGCCGCATTGGAAGAATCAGTTCACTTGGTTGGACTGTCTATTCTGTCAGGATCTCACCTGTCACTTGCAACAGATGTGGTTGAAAAACTAAACGCTGCGGGCCTTGGTGACATTCCGGTCGTGGTTGGCGGTATTATTCCGCCAGAGGATGCTGAAAAGCTGAAGGCGAAAGGCATCGCTGCGGTTTACACACCGAAAGATTTCGACATGACGGGCATTATGTCAGACATGGTGGACATCATCCTCTCCTATGAAGAGGCCGCCTAAAGTAAAAAGCCCCGCTTCAAAGCGGGGCTTTTTTTTATTACCAGGCCAGCAAGGCAAGCGCGCCAATTAACATCAGCAACAACGTCCCGATAACGGACAGCATGCGCCCCAGTTTTTGGAACTTCGTTGGTTTCACCTGGCCAAACAAAGCAAATGGGTGAACCACACGACAGATCATGAACACGGCGCCATAGGCATGCAGATATTGCGCTTCGACACCTTTAAGCTCCAACATCAAAAGAAGCAATAAAACCGCCGGGGCGTATTCCACCAGATTGCCAAATCCGCGCATCCGGATGGACATATCTTCGTTGCCGCCATCCCCTAGCGACACTTTGTGCTTCCCGCGACCGTTGGCGACACGAACGGCCAGCACGATCATCCATAAAGCCGTGAGCGCCACATAAATTGGCGTAACCGTAATCAACTCCATTTAATTCCTCCAAGGTTTAACTGAAACCGATCAACTTCCTGACATCATCGACGCTATACCCTTCTTCACGCATATGACGAAGGGTGGCTGCTTTATCTCTTTTTGCCAGTCGGCGCCCTTTCAGATCGGATACCAAGCCATGATGTTTGTATTGAGGGGTCGGAAATTCAAGCAAAAACTGTAACAAACGATGCAAGTGAGTTGCCTCGAACAGATCCTGTCCGCGCACCACAAGGCTCACCCCTTGCAGCGCATCATCATAGACAACGGCCAGATGATAACTGGTTGGGGTTTCTTTGCGGGCAAGAACCACATCCCCGAACTTCGCAGGATCCGCTTCAATGACACCCTTATCCAACTCTTCAAAATATAAAGGTTGATCCCCTTTTTCTTTTAAAGCCGCTTCCATATTAAGACGGAGCGCATATGCATCCCCCCTCTCGAACCTTTCTGCGCGCTCATCATCTGTTAAGTGACGGCAAGTTCCCGGATAAAGCGGCCCATCTGGTCCGTGTGGTGCGTTTGCCGATTGCGCCACTTCCGCGGCGATTTCCTTTCGGGTGCAAAAGCAAGGATAAACCAACCCTCGGTCATAGAGTTTTTCAAGAACAGCAGCATAATCTTCAAAGTGATCGCTCTGACGCCGAACTGGCTCTTCCCACTTCAAACCGATCCAGGAAAGATCTTCATAAATGGCGTCTTCAAACTCCGGTGTACAACGGGTCTGGTCAATATCTTCCATGCGTAAGATGAATCGCCCGCCGCTCTCCATCGCATATTTATATGCCATAGATGCAGAATAGGCGTGACCGGCGTGTAAAAAACCGCTTGGACTTGGTGCAAATCGCGTTACATATTTCATAAGTCACACTATTAACCATATTAAGGCGAAAAAAGAACAAAAAATCCGAAATTTGCATTTGTTTTCAATAGTAAATCTATGGCACTAATATATTACGTTAAGAAATTATTAACCTTGGACCCGGTGCCTATGCTGCGCAAGTATCTCATATTGGCCAACGCCATATTGATGTTGACCGCCTGTACACTGCCCTTCGCGAAGGAGCGGCATATTGTCGGCGCACTTGAGCAGTTCGAAAATGCATACACGGACACTTATGGTGATAAAGAGGAAGCGGAAGACGCGCGCGAGCTATTTTCAGAGGTCTTGCTTCGGATCGAAACACGTTATGTGGATGAAGTAGATACCCAAGTCATCACAGATACGGCCATTGCCGCGTTGAAAGACGCGAAAGGCAAAGAAGAAGTTCCTGTGACGCTGGCCCTCAATAGCGTGCTGAAATCACTGGATCCTTATTCCGCCTATATGCCGCCTGAATCCTATGAGCGTTATCAGGACAGTCTGGATGGACGCTTTAAAGGGTTTGGCTTCCGCATTGAACTTCGGAACGAAGAACTCACCGTTATTACACCGCTTCGCGGCTCCGCTGCAGAAGAGGCTGGTATCTTACCCGATGACGTTATTAGCCATATTGATGGCAAGTCTCTTAAAGGTTTCACATTACCAGAGGCTGTTACCGTCTTACGGGGTCCTGTTGGCACGCGTGCCGTTTTGACCATTAAACGCCCGGGAACGCTAAAATCGTTTGATCTCTCAGTTGAGCGCCGCGCCATCAATATTGTTCCGGTAGAATACCGAATTGACGGTGACGTCGGGTATATCAAGATTGAGACCTTCAATAAGAACACAGGGGCCAATGTCCGTGAAGCACTTGAGCATTTCGAAGAGAAACTGGGCTCCCGCATGTGTGGCGTTATTCTGGACGTTCGCAGCAACCCGGGCGGAACAGTAACATCAGCTGTACAGGTTGCTGATGAGTTCCTGGAAGAGGGAAATATTTTTTCTGCCATCAACCGTGGTAAAAGCTTTACTGAAGAAGAAGCCCACTCTGGTGATAGCATCAATGGCTTACCCATCATGGTTATGATCAATAAAGGCTCTGCGTCTGCTTCTGAAATTGTTGCAGGTGCCTTGAAGCACACACACCGCGCGCGCCTGATTGGCGAGACAAGTTACGGCAAAGGCACCATGCAGACATTGTATGATCTGGATAATGGTGGTGGCATTCGTCTGACAACCGGTCGCTTCACTGTAGGCGGCGGTGCCTCTTTCAACGGCACCGGCCTTGCCCCAGACATTCAGGACAAAACTCATCCTGATGAAAATGAATTGGCCCCTATCGCCCGCGCGGGCAAAGCCATGAACTGCACAATGTCTTTGAGAACTGCGGCAACCGACTCCACTCCACGCCAATAACATGGAAGATCCGCTTCTCAGAGAAGGTTTAAATCACCTCCGTGAAGTGGATGAAGATTTTGCGCGGGCCTTGGGTATGATCACACCGCTGCCTTCGCGAAAACGGGATATGGGGTTCGAAGCACTGACCCGGATCATCATTGAACAACAAGTGTCTTTAGCCAGTGCAGCTGCCATCTGGGGACGCATTCAGGATGACATTAATCCTTTTACCCCAACGGAATTTCTAAAGCGCAACGAAGATCATTTAAGGGAACTGGGCCTAAGCCGACCTAAAGCGCGATACTGCCTTGCCTTGGCTGGTGATATCTCTGATGGCCGCCTTGATCTTGACCGCCTCCCTGAACTTTCTGATCAGGAAGCTGCTGAGCATCTGACACAAGTGAAAGGTATTGGTCGCTGGACGGCTGAAATTTATTTGATCAGTTGCCTGCAACGTCCAGATATCTGGCCTGCAGGCGATGTCGCCCTGCAAATTGCCTTACAGCATTTAAAATCGTTGGAAACGCGACCAACAATTGACGAGATGGACGAAATATGCGCCCATCTCAGCCCGCACCGTACCCTGGCAGCCCGTGTTTTATGGCGTTACTATGTAGATGTGGTAAAGCCTCCAAAGAACCCGAAACAAATTCAAACACCTGCCTAAAAGCCCATATACAGTAGGATCACAAAAGTTTAACACAAAATACTGTATTAGGATTTGATTTTTCACTCTCTTCGGGCCACACTTACCTTATAAAGATTATCTGATTGAAGGGTCTTTATCACGTGTTGGCATCGACAGAGAAATTTCCGGCGCTTGTCCTTAACGCCGACTATCGTCCTCTCAGCTACTTCCCATTGTCGCTGTGGTCATGGCAGGATGCGCTAAAATCTGTATTCCTTGGCCGCGTCGAAATCATTTCAGAATATGATCGGGTGGTCCATTCACCAAGTTTCGAAATGAAACTACCGAGTGTCATTTGTCTGAAACGATTTGTGAAACGCAATCAGCAACCTGCCTTCACACGGTTCAACTTATTCCTGCGTGACGGATTTCAATGCCAATATTGTGGATCAAAAGAAGATCTTACCTTTGATCACGTGCTTCCAAGGCGTCTGGGCGGGGCGACCTCCTGGGAAAACATCACCACTGCATGCGCCCCCTGTAATATGAAAAAAGGGGGAAGGCTTACCCATCAGGCCGCCATGTTCCCAAGGATAAAGCCCTTCATCCCCACCCTTCACAACCTCAATGAAATGGGGCGTCTGTTCCCACCAAATTACTTGCATGAAAGTTGGCGGGATTTTCTTTATTGGGACACGGAGCTGGTCGACTAACGGGTACATTTTAGGAACATATCTTGCCTTTGATAATTGGGCGGGGTAATACAGGGGTATCCCATCGACTACCGGATTATGTGATCGACCATGAGTTACGGATTAGGCCTTTCTGAGAAAAGAAAAGCAAAAGAACGGCGCAGCAAATTCTTCAAATTTGTCTTCTACCTCCTCCTTTTGGGGGCAGCGGGCGCATATGGCTATTTTGAAGGCCAGTCAGAGGCTGACCGCAAAGTCGCGCTCGCCGATGAACAACGCCGTGTACTGTTAAAGGAAAATGATAATTTAACAGAGAAAACCCGTGCCGCCATGGACAAACAAAGCGCGGCGCTGGCAGAGGCACGCGCTTGGCGGGACAAATACGAAAAAGAGATCCCAACAGGCGAGCCACTTGAAATTCTAAACTTGGCGCGCACACGTTTGGAAGAAGGTCTGGACCCTGTTCGTATCAAGAACTTGATCACCTTGGCGCAGAATACTGAAAACTGTTCTTTGAAGCCGACCACTAAGCGCTTCATCGTCAACACACCCATTTATCAGCAACCTGGCAACTCCATCAGTTTGGCTGATGGCAGTGTAACGGTCAGCGGTCTTGGCGCATCGACACTGAACGCAGATGGCAAACCGGAAG
Source organism: Sneathiella sp. P13V-1 (assembly GCF_015143595.1). Taxonomy (NCBI): domain Bacteria; kingdom Pseudomonadati; phylum Pseudomonadota; class Alphaproteobacteria; order Sneathiellales; family Sneathiellaceae; genus Sneathiella; species Sneathiella sp. P13V-1. Next base: position 452,482 of record NZ_WYEU01000001.1, read on the forward strand.
CCTGGTATGACCCCTCCAAGCCTGTGGCGATTACGTTCACAAAAATTGGTGGGAAAACGGAAAAAGTTGAAGGCGTGTTGCCGATCAGCAAAAGTCTGGTTTTCGGATCAGATGAGTTCCGCTTCACCGTCCAACAAGGGAATCAGAGCTTCGCGGTTATTTCTGTAACCCGCTGTGATTTCCCTTAAGGTCTATTTCAATTAAATTCGTGAAGAAAGCCAGATTGCCAGTTTGGATCCGGCTTTAACGGCAGTTGTAAGCGCCTCATATCCAGGCGCTTCTTTTGCACCATGCTCCCGCGCAATATCCCGATGCTCGATCTCTTCCGCACGGAACTGCTCAATAATCTCACGAAGCTCCGGCTCGTCCTCACCCAATTGCTCAAGCTGATGCAGATAATGCTCGTCGATGACCTCTTCGACGGCCTCGGTACATGCCATTGCCGCCTCCCGGCCGAGAAGGGCCGTTCCCGCGCCCAACGCATAACCCGCCACATGCCAGATCGGAGATAATAGTGTTGGACGAACCCGACGTTCCGCGATCAGCTTTTCAAACCTCTCCCGGTGAACTTCTTCCTGTTCTTTCATATGCTGGATCGTCGGAGCATCTTCATGATCTTTGAGAACGGCATATTGCCCTTCATAAATCCTCACGGCCCCAAATTCACCAGCATGATCCACGCGAATAATCCGCTCGATCAGCTCTTTGGGGGATAGGTCACCGGGGTTGCGGCCTTCACCAGTTACTTTTGGTCCAATACCAACTTCTTGATCAGTCATTATTTTGCTTCTCTGACAAGATACCTAACAGACAACAGCATAAATATGGTCATGGCGGCGGCAAAAATAAAGTTATACCCCGCCATGGAAATACCAAACAGCTCCCAGGCAATTTCATTACACTTCACAATGGGGGCCGTCATCAGCTGCTCGCGCAATTGATCAAGCGACAAGCCGGCAGATGTGTCAGCAGCGCATTCCGCTGTACCTTCCCACCAGCCTTGCTCCACACCTACATGGTAAGCCGCGATCCCTGCAGTTGTCGCAAATGACGCGGCGACCAGCAAGCGAACAATCACCTCAGAGACCATTTGTCGCAAGAAAAACCAAAGCACCACAAGGGCAATAATCGCCGCATAAGGCCAACGCTGATAAATACAAAGAACACAAGGATACAGGTCAAAACCATACTGGGCGATAAAGACCATACCAATGGTGACAACGGACATCGCCAAAGCAATCCAAAGTGCGTTCCTATACAATACGTCCATCTGCGCCCCTCTATCGGTCTAGATCACATACTTAATCAGTACGAAGCCACCAAACAACAGAATGAAGAACAAAAATGTCAAAATTCCGAGATATTTCTCAATAAACTCTCTAATGGGTTCACCGAACCAATAAAGAAGTCCAGCTACCAGGAAGAAACGCGCGCTGCGTGATAAAACAGAGGCTGAAATAAACGCGGCCAAGTTCAGCTGAACAACACCACTTGCGATTGTAATCACTTTATAAGGGAAAGGGGTCAATCCAAAGAAGGCGACAATCCATGCCCCCCATTCTTCATAGGAGGCCTGAAAATTCGCGAATTTGTCCTGATAGCCATAGAAACTGATGATGCTATCCCCGATGAGGGTGAAGAAGTAGTACCCGATCACATACCCAAGCAGCCCCCCGAGCACTGAGAAGATGCTACAAACCAGCGCATGACGCCACGCCTTGGCCCGATCCGCCAACACCATCGGGATCAACATCACGTCCGGCGGAATAGGAAAAACAGAACTTTCTATAAAGGAAACCCCTGCAAGGAAATAACTTGCGTTGGGGCGGGCTGCGAAGCTCATCGTATAATCATATAATTTTCGCAGCATATTCAAAGCACCCTTCTAGAAAACTGTTTAATTTTTTGGCATCGGAACCTACATAAGGCCATGCAAATTCTTATCGCAAGAGTTTTGAAATTGAAACAGATTTAAGACTGGTATAAATCATTGGTCTGATTAAAGTTTAATCCAGAGTGTCGGATTTTATTGATTTTGTAACTTTTTTATCACATGATAAGAAAGGTACACTTATGAATTGTGAGCGACAACCGGTCAGTATGGACTTACCGTCAATATGAACAGCAACATTCTAATAGTAGATGACGAGCCTGAACTGCGCGATGTTTTACGCGAAACGCTCGAAATGGAAAACTATATTGTTAGCGAAGCCGCCAATGCAGAAGAGATGCGGCACAAGTTCAATGAAGAGGATTTTGACCTCGTCATCCTGGATCTGATGATGCCAGGTGAAGATGGCCTTAGCCTTACACGGTACTTGAAAGAACGCTCAGACGTGGGTGTCATTATTCTGACGGGTAAGGGCGAAAGTGTTGACCTGATTATTGGCCTCGAAATGGGGGCGGATGATTATGTCGCCAAACCATATAACCGCCGCGAACTTCTTGCCCGAATTAAAAGCGTTCTTCGCCGTAGCGGGCGCCCTGCAGGAAAGTCTGCAGAAATCACAGATGGAAAATCCTGCATCACATTTTCTGGATGGGAACTGGATCTGCCGCATCACAAGTTGGCAGCCCCGGACGGATCAGACGTGCCGCTGACCATGGCCGAATTTCAACTGCTTAGGGTTCTTCTTGAAAACCCGGGTCAGCCGATCAATCGCGAAGACCTAAGCCTTAAAATCTTTAATAAAGAACTCCGGGAAAACAGCCGCAATATTGACGCCTTGGTGCGTCGCTTACGCCAAAAACTGGAATATGACGGCAATCAACCGCAGATGATCAAATCCGTGCGTGGTTCAGGCTACACGATCCTGACTGCCTTGGATTAATGAACTCAATCCAACGATTTTTTCAATATCGTCGTTATCTGTATTGACCCATCAAATTTGGACGCTATAGTGCGTTCACTTCCACAGATTGCCCCTGTGGCGGAATTGGTAGACGCGATGGATTCAAAATCCATTGTCCTTAGGACGTGCCTGTTCGAGTCAGGCCAGGGGCACCATATCTCTTTCTCAGTCATGACTTACAGCTCACTGCCCTGAGTGGATTTTCTGAACACCATTTATCCATAAGAGAAAATTCCGACCTGCCCGCAAAACGGGATAGCAAACCCTTGCCATGGTGGGGGATCGGAACATGATGGCATTGAAACGGTTAAACCACCCTACATTGCCGCCAAGAATGGCCATCATATTAAGGGCGTCAGCTCCATGGTAGAACATCCCCCCGTAAACCAGGACCATCCCTTCATCAAGATCCAAGCCTCTGGCGAGTATCTCTTCATACAAGGGATGACCCGCGCCTTCTCGAGCATTGAGAACATTTAATTTCCCAACCTCTTTTCGAATGCGCAAGGAATAAGAGACCAGTCTGCAGACGGGGCAATCCCCATCATAAACAACCCAGACTTCATTTTCCTTTTGTGGCTTCACGAGAGTTACCTACCCAAGCATATTGCCGTTACCCAGAAGATTGGCACTCTGCAATACCGTCTGCAAGCTCTCTTTCGCAGTATCATCAAGCCTCGAATAACAGTCTCGCAATTCCTTTAAGCATTTCGCTTGATACGGAAAGGTTGGTTGCTCCCACGGCTTGCCATCAATGATTGTCTTAAATGACGTCTCCGCCCCCATTACCGCGGCGGCATTTGCCAAAAGGAACGGTCCATATACATGTCCGATCTCTTTTAAAAGCGGAGCCAGGTGAGCAGAGACATCCTCAAAAGAAGACCACCCCTCTTCACGGCAATCCAGGCCCGACAGATCGTCCATCCGATCTATCCAGGCCCGAAGGCGGGGACTACGGGTAGCCATAAGCTCGGCGGGTGTTGGTTCAATAATCCCGATTTGCGTCAATTGTCCCTGCAGGGCGAAATCAGCAGACGATGGACGGTCGCCAAATAGAAACTGCGACTTCTGTAACAGGCTTTCCAAAACATCCAAAAGACGAAGATAGCTCTCTTCAATTGTTTGGCGTGTGGTGTCATTCGACCCCACCACATACAAACGATTAATCTGCCGATCAGCGAAAGCAGCGGCCGCTTCTTGTGCTTTCGCTGGTTCCATTGTTGGGTGAGACCAGTGAACCAGTAGCGGTGCCGCATTTTCCGCATCCCGTTTGTGCGCCCATCTGAAATGGAACATGATCTTGGTCAGCCATTCATCCGCAAAATCTTCTAACAGGTCATTCAAAAAGGATAGCCTAGGGTCCGCTGGAATAATACTCCGCCCTTCATATTCATCCTCTAAACGCCTGATGATAGGCGTCGAGTCTACAACGGCCTCCATCTCACCGTTGTCGTCCTGAAAATAGAAAGTCGGAAGCAACGGCACCCTCGCGTCAGGATATCCTTCCTTTTTCTTTGTTCCCATGGTCCAGTGAACCACATAGGGAACGCGCCTATATCGCAGCACACTTAACATTTTACGCGTGTAAGGTGACCCGGGTGATCCCAATAGTTCAAGCGTCGCCATCTCTCCCTCCTTTGTTCTTTTTATGTGAGGCCTTTGAAGAGTATCGGGAAAGTGGAGCCCAATCAACGCAACAAAAAAGCCCTGCAGGTTTCCCTGCAGGGCTCTTATTCAAAAAATAGAATACGACTTAGCGGTAGTCGTACTTGCCATTTTTCCATTCGTACCAAACGTAACCAGGCAGCTTCACGTCGCCTTTGTTATCGAAGGACAGGTTACCAAGAACAGTGCTGAACTTGCCGGAGTTCAGCGCGCCCATCACTTTACCTGGCTCAGCTGTACCAGCTGTTTTTGCAGCCTGTGCCCATGCTTGAACAGCTGCGTAAGTGTACAAAACGTACCCTTCTGGCTCGATGTTCTTCGCACGGAATTTTTCAACAAGACCAGCTGCACCTGGGTTCTTACGTGGATCTGGTGAGAATGTCATCAGAGTGCCTTCACCAGCCGCACCAGTGATTGACCAATATTCGTCTGTTACCAGCGCGTCACCGGAAACCAACTGAGTTTTCATACCCTGGTCGCGCATCTGACGCACGATCAGACCAGCTTCTGTGTGGTAACCACCAACGTAAGCAACGTCGATATTTTCCTGTTTCATTTTGGAAACAAGCGCTGTGTAGTCTTTTTCACCAGCTGTGTAGGCTTCGTACATTTTAGCTGTACCGCCCATGCTTTCCATCGCACCTTTAGTCTGGTCAGCAAGACCCTTACCGTAGGCTGTTTTGTCGTGCAGGATTGCGATGTTCTTGCCTTTAAATTCTTTAGCAAGAAGGGCACCAGCTACCTGACCTTGCTGGTCGTCACGACCACAAACGCGGTAAACATTTGGTCCACCTTCGTCAGTCAGTTTTGGGTTTGTAGAAGCAGGAGAGATCTGAATGATACCTTCTTCTTCGTAAACTTTAGATGCTGGAATAGAAGAACCTGAGCAGAAGTGGCCTGCCATAAAGACAACGCCTTTGGATACCATCTGGTTGGCAACCGCAACGGCCTGTTTTGGATCACAAGCATCGTCACCTACGGTTAGAACCAGTTTCTCACCGTTGATACCGCCAGCGGCGTTAATGTCGGCTACAGCCTGCTCAGCACCAGCTTTCATTTGCTGACCAAAGCTTGCGTACTGACCAGTCATTGGACCAGCAGTAGCAATCTGGATATCAGCCCATGCGCTTGTTGCTGTCATCATTGTGCCAGCAGTTAGCATAGTCGCTGCCAAAAGGAATTTTTTCATGAATATGACTCCCTAGTTAGTTGAATATTTAAGTTACCCTTACGTCGATGTTCGGCAATAACTGCCCAATTGTAAAGAGTAATTTCACATAAACCGGGCGACACCCCCTGCCGCCCAAGCTTAATTCTACTTCTCTTTCCAGGCGAACGGACCCGCAGGTGCATACAGCCATGGATATTGGGTAACCATCTGACGAACACGGGTCAGACGATAGCCAATGAGTGAGATGCCAATCAGCACCAAAGTATCCACAATATAGTACTGAAGTGACAACAATGTGCCTTCAAACAGAGCAAAGTGGAAGAAGCGATCTGCAAGACCTAAAAGCAGCATATAAAGCACCGGTTGGATCGGTGAGCGCCACTTGGCCGCCAGTGAGCGACCGGACATAAAGGCAGCACCACCAGCGATACATACGGTCAGCGCAAAAAAGACGCCAAAGCTGTTTTCCCAAAGAATGCCCATTAGTGCGCTCCTCCTTCAAGATAGGCTGCACGAACTTCTTCTTTTGCCAGAAGCTCTTTGCCAGTCCCGCTCATGGTAATGGCGCCGTTCACAACCACATGTCCCTTATCTGCAAGTTTCAAGGCGTGATAGGCGTTTTGCTCCACCAGGAAGATGGTCAGACCTTCGGTCTTGTTCAGCTCCTTAATGGCATCAAAAATCTGTTTCACCACAAGTGGCGCCAGACCCAATGATGGTTCATCCAGCAACAGGAGTTTTGGTCGTGCCATCAAGGCCCGTCCAATGGCCAGCATCTGCTGCTCTCCGCCTGACAACGTACCGCCTCGCTGATCCCGACGTTCTTTCAAACGCGGGAACAGGGTGAAAACCTTTTCAAAATCCTCTTCAATATGGGACTGGTCCGTCACCGCGGCTCCCATGATCAGGTTTTCATACACGGTCATACGCGGGAAAATACGGCGTCCTTCCGGAGACTGAGCAATTTGACGGCGCATAATCTCATGCGTCGGCATCTTGGTAATATCAACACCATCATAGATGATCTGCCCAGTGGCCGCCCGCGGGTTGCCACAGATTGTCATCATCAACGTCGATTTCCCGGCGCCGTTGGCACCGATCAAAGTGACAATTTCACCTTCATGAACGTCAAGGCTGACACCGCGAAGAGCCTGAATTTTACCGTAGAATGTTTCGACATTCTTGATCTGTAGAAGTGGTTCTTTAGCCATGATTATGCCTCCCCTCCTTCAGATGTGCCGGTTTGTTCGATCTCATGCTCAACTTCATCAACTTCGTCATCATCCACACCAAGATAAGCGGCAATCACTTTTGGATCACTTTTCACCTCATCCGGTGTGCCGTCAGCAATTTTCTCACCATAGTCCAGCACAACAACATGGTCGGAGATTTCCATCACCACATTCATGTCATGCTCAATGAGAAGAATGCCTGTTCCCTCCTCTGAACGAATATCCAGCAATAGTTTATTCAGCTCATCGGATTCTTTCGGGTTCAGGCCTGCTGCCGGCTCATCAAGGCAAAGAAGATTTGGCTTCGTACACATAGCACGAGCGATCTCAAGCTTGCGTTGCTCACCATATGGAAGGTCTGCTGCCGCATCATCAGCGCGATCAGTTAGACCCGTTTTCTCCATCCAGTATTTGGCAAGATCAATTGCCTCTTTTTCAGCTTTTCTGTATCCAGAAACGCCAAAAATACCGCCAAAGGTGAATTTAGAAGCCTTCATCAGTGGGTTATGCTGTCCCACCATCAGGTTTTCCAGAACCGTCATACCGCCGAACAGACGGATATTCTGGAAGGTTCTGGCCACTTTTGCCACCTTTGGGATCTTGAAGTCATCCATACGCTCCAACAGATACTTCTCACCATCTTCATGATATGTGGTGATCATGCCTTCTGTTGGCTTGTAGAAACCTGTGATGCAGTTAAACACAGTTGTTTTACCAGCACCATTTGGTCCGATGAGCGCCGTAATATCACCACGCTTCACATTGAATGACAGATCATTGACCGCAAGCAAGCCGCCAAAGCGCATTGTCAAATGCTCCACAGAAAGGAGCGTGTTCGCATCAATCGTGCTCATATCAGTGCCCCTCTCCTTGTGCGACCATATCTGCCGAGACACCTTTCTTCTTCTTCAAGAAGACGGACGGATCACGGGAAGAAATCAGACCACGTGGACGCCATACCATGATGACAACCATCGCAAGACCAAAGATCAACATACGGAACTGTTCAGCTTCACGGAACACTTCAAAGCCGCCGATCAGGAAGATAGAGGCGATAACAACACCGATCTGCGATCCCATACCACCCAAAACAACAATGGCCAGAATGAGAGCCGATTCGATAAAGGTGAAACTCTCCGGTGAGATAAAGCCCTGACGAGTTGCGAAGAAGGATCCGGCAAAACCTGCGAACATTGCTCCGATAGAGAAAGCAGACAGTTTCACCAATGTGGTATTCAACCCAAGTGAACGACAGGCAATTTCATCTTCACGAAGCGCTTCCCACGCGCGGCCAATGGGCAAACGGCGCAAGCGGTTCGTCACCACATTTGTCACAAGAGCCAAAATCAGGATCAGGAAGTAGAGGAAAATAATCCGGTGCATGGAGGAAAACTCCAGTCCGAAAAAGTCAGCAAAAGTTCCCTCACCGAAACGCTTGAACTCAAGTCCAAAGAAAGTTGGCCGCGGAATGCCTGAAAGGCCATCTGGGCCACCGGTAAATTCGTACCAGTTCAGAAGAACCACACGAATAATTTCACCAAAGGCCAATGTCACAATGGCCAGATAGTCACCGCGAAGGCGCAACACAGGGAAACCAAGAATGATCCCCCAGAAAGCGGCCAGAATACCGGCAAGCGGCAGACATAGCCAGAAAGACAGTCCAAAATAGTGTGCGAGCAGCGCATAGGAATAAGCGCCCACCGCGTAGAAGGCCACGTAACCAAGATCGAGAAGCCCCGCAAGTCCCACCACAATATTAAGGCCCCAACCAAGCATCACATACGTGAGGATCAGAATACTGAGATCCAGGAGGTAACGATCGGTTGTTGGCAAAAACGGCCAAACCAGCGCTAGTAATAGCATTGTTGGTAGGAAGAATTTCCCAACCGGAGCCAAACTTGTCGTAACTGAAGCCTTCAGGCCGTCAGAAATAAGCGGCTGACGCTCGTTCACAGGTTTACGCCAAATGGTAACCCAGAGGATCAACCGAACAACAACGACCAACGCCACAGCGCCAAGCCCCAGCATAGCATCTGTCTCAATTGAAAGGCCACCAGAAGCAGTTACTGTCTGAAACCCGAGGGTCGTACCAAAGATTGCTGCCGCCAAGAAGGCCGTCACGACAAGATCTTTCAACAGGTGCGCCGGGTTTAAACCTCCAGCGCCGCCTGTCTGTGTTGCAGATCCGCTCATTATACTTTTTCGACCTCTGGTTTACCGAGGAGACCCTGCGGCAAGAAGATCAACACAACGGCCAGCATGGCAAAGGCCGCAACGTCTTTATATTCCACCGAGAAATACGCAGACCAGAAGGTTTCAATCAAGCCAATCACAAGGCCACCCAGCATCGCCCCTGGCAGGGAACCGATACCGCCAAGAACCGCAGCTGTAAAGGCTTTCACACCCGCAATAAAGCCTATGAAGAAGTCAATCACACCATAGTAAAGCAGGAACATCAAACCAGCCACTGCCGCCAGTGCCGCGCCCATCACGAAGGTCGTGGAGATCGTGCGGTCCACATTGATACCCAGCAAGGATGCCATTTTCTGGTCCTGCTCACAGGCGCGCTGCGCACGGCCCAGAGATGTCTTGGCAATGATCAAAGAGAAGACAGTCATCAACACCACAGTTACCGCAATAATCGCGATTTGGATATTTGATATCTGGACAAGGAATTCGCCATTTTCATCAACCCGCTTCATAATCGTGTAACCACCAGACACAATTGGCTGCAGCGGTTTCACGCGTGCGCCTTGTGCGATCTGGATGTAGTTCTGAAGAACAATGGAAACACCAATAGCAGTAATCAGTGGAGCAAGGCGGAAGGATCCGCGAAGGGGCTTGTAAGCCAGTCGTTCAAGTGTCCAACCGTAAACGGAGGAAATCACCATTGCGCATACCAACACTAGGATCAGGGCGAGGATAATAACACCAACACCAGACGAAACCGCAATCCCGAGAGCTGTAATTACAATCAAAGAAATAAACGCGCCGACCATAAAGACGTCGCCATGCGCAAAGTTAATCATTCCGATAATGCCATAAACCATCGTGTAACCGATGGCGATCAGGCCATAAATCGAACCCAGCGTGATCCCATTGATCAACTGCTGAAGAAAGTATTCCATTCGGCACCTCCCTGTCCGCTGATGCCATAATATAAAAACAACACTGTCCGCCTTCCCTCGGGCGGACTGATCAGATCATTGTTAAGAAAATATGAAGATCTGATTTGCCCAAGCCTATGAAGTCGCGTCCGATTAGGCAAGCCTGTTGTTAGGCAAACTCGAATTTAGGTGAATTTTGAGTAATAAAATAACCCAAAGAGCAATTTCCGTCAGATAATTATTACGGAATAAAGTATTTCTGTCGGATTTCCAACCAAACCCGCGGCATGAATCTCGAAAGAATATTTCGCACGTTAAATAAAGCATTCCGTTAAGTAAGCAAAAAGGGCGGTGATAAAAGATTCACCGCCCTTCCAAAAATTCCATCTACACCCTGTTCATTATGCCGGTGTGAATGTCGGAACCGGAGGGCCATCCCCTTCCGTTTCCGAGAATTTCAATTTCACCTTCTGCCCAATTTCAAGTTTGGAAAGATCACAATCCACAATATTGGTCATCATGGAAATATCAGTTCCATCAAGCGTGACATAAGCAATTGCATATGGGACAGGCGCCCGCCACATCACACTAAAGGAGTAAATTGCGCCGCCGCCCTCTGCTTCCTTGAAGTAGGTATCGTCACTGCCGCAGTGCGGACAGATCGGACGCGGATAATGGTGCGGATTTCCGCAAGAATTACAGTAACGCACCAGCAATTTACCTTCGCGGGCACCGTTCCAATATTCTTCCGTTCCCGGATACACTTCAGGGGCGGGAATGCTTCTTTGTTCCTGTGTCATTTTATTCCCTTTCCAGAATGAGAGTTGCACTGCCGTGACGTGTTCCGAGTGATCCACCCGTACCATGAGCGAGAACCAGATCACAGTTTGGCACCTGAACAGCTGGATGAGCTTCGCCGCGAAGCTGACGCACCGCTTCGATAACCTTGGTCATGCCACCGCGGTTAGCAGGGTGGTTGTTGCAAAGTCCGCCGCCGTCTGTATTAAAAGGCAACTTACCGACACCGGAAATCAGGTTCCCATCGGAGACAAACTTGCCGCCCTCACCCTTTTCACAGAAACCAAGGTCTTCAAGCTGCATCAATACGGTGATTGTGAAGCTGTCATAGATGGAGGCGTACTTAATATCGGATGGTTTCACACCTGCTTCTGCGAAAGCGTTTGGACCGGAGACAGCCGCACCACTATATGTCAGATCAACACGCCCCCCCATTTGACCCTTTGGAGACTCGCCTGCGCCTTTAATTTTCACTAAAGGACGATTGAGCGTTTTAGCGATTTCAGGGGAGACAACAACCAATGCCCCGCCGCCGTCACTGATAACGCAGCAATCAAGGCGGTGCAGCGGATCGGAAATGAGCGGGGAGTTCACTACATCTTCAACGGTCACCACATCCTGCAACACAGCATTTGGATTGTGCTGCGCGTGATGTGACGCCGCCACTTTAATCCAGGCCAGCTGTTCGCTTGTTGTGCCAAACTCATACATATGACGCATGGCACACATGCCATACATGTTTGTGATCACAGGCGCAAAAGGCAGCTCAAACGGAACGTCCGGGCTGTCACCATAGACACGTGGCTTGGTGCCTGTTGCCATGCCTTCCGCTTTTGGACGACCTGCAAGCGTAATAAGCGCGACGCTACATTTTCCAAGAGCAATGGCTTCCGCAGCATGAGCCACATGAACAAGGTAGGATGATCCACCTGTTTCCGTGCTATCCACATGGCGCAGTTTCAACCCCATATAGTCTGCAAGGTTGATGGGCCCCAAGCCCGGCGCATCACCCGCACAGAAATAGCCGTCCACGTCATCTTTAGTGAGGCCCGCATCTTTTAGGGCGCCCAACGCACATTCCGCGTGCAACTGTGCGACCGATTTATCCAAGGCTTTACGTGTCGGATGCTCAAACGCACCGGCAATATAGGCCTTGCCATTAATAGACATTGATTGATCCCTTCTTATTTTGTTTGTTTTTGGCGCTGGGAATTGCGCGGTTCATTAACTAGGGCTAGCAAAGAATTTTCTTAAATTCAACAATATAATAAGCTAGCTAGTTAATTTGTCAGCCCTTTGTCAGCTGTGGTTGTTTTTGCTGATAGGGAAGACGCTTTTAACGCCTCTTCCACCCGCTCGCAGATCTCATCCAACGTGAAAGGTTTTGCGAGTACATCAAAAATCAGCTCTTCCAGATTGTGAGCGCGTTGCCGCTCTGCGGCATATCCTGTCATCAGGAGTACTTTCAAATCCGGAAATTCTTTTGCGACCTTTAAAGACAAGGCAATGCCATCCATTACCGGCATCACAATATCTGTCAGCAATAGGTCAAAAGGTGGATCCGCTTCCAGTAGCGCGTGCAAGCCTTCTGCGCCATCACGGACAGCGACAACGTCGTGCCCGTGATAACTCAAGGCACGTTGGACAAACTCCCTTAAAGAAGCCTCGTCTTCTGCTACCAATATCTTAGCCAATCCCCCCTCCGGTCTTAGGCGTCAGTGATATGTCCGATATACGGCAATTCACGATAATAGTGCGCATAATCCAGGCCATAGCCAATGACAAATTTGTCAGGACAGTCGAAACCGACGAAATCTGCTTCGAAATCTACAATGCGTTTGCCTTTTTTATCAAGCATCAGACATGTACGCACCATTTCAGCGCCTCGATCCAGAAGCTCCTGCTGGGCAAAAGCCATTGTCCGGCCCGATTCCAGAATATCATCAATCAGCAGAACACGTCGGCCTTTGACGGTATCCACAATATCACGGGTGATCACAACGGTACCGCTGCTGATCTGTTTGTCGCCGTAGGAAGACAGCGCCATAAAATCGATTTGCGGACGAACGCCTGCGTGGTGTAATTCGCGGATCAGATCCGCGGCAAAAACAAAACTGCCTTTCAGAACCGCAATCACCAGAAGATCTTCACCCATGTCAGAGGCAATCTGCTCAGCCAGTTCTTTATTGCGTCGCTCAATATCAGCGCTGGAAAAAAGTACTTCAATATTTGGCTTTTTATCGGCCATTTGTGTCTCCAAACGGGAAAATCCCGATCCTATTGTTTATCGTCTGTGACCGCTTTTCTTGGTGCAATCAAATTCGCTTTAATATGTTTGGCTTCAGCCGGCGGCTGGTTCATGCTTGAAGAAAATTCAACTTTCTCCCAAGGGCCAACCTTCTCAGCTTTTGGTTTAGCCTGCCAGCTATAGACATGCAGTCCCTCCGAATCGACCAACTGGATTGCAATGCGCGGGATTGGGCGCTCTTCACTGGTGATGTTGACGATTTCACCCGTCACTGTCAGGCGGATAACACCATTTTCTTCAACTGATGTATTCTGGACATTTCGAATTTCCAGACCCAACGTATTGGCTGTTTTTACATCCAGTTTCAACGAATGATAAAGGGACGCTGTGCCAGGCATGATCTGAACAACAAAATTACGTCCATAATAGGCGCCAGCCCCAAGACCGCCCAGAATTATCAGGAAGATCAACCATCCAAGCCAGCTACGCTTCTTTGGCTCAGGCTTGGGGCGCGGGCGCGGTTTCGTCGCCCGTGTCATCTCCTCGATACTCATCCCTGCTTCTGGCGCGGGGGCAACCTCTTCCCTAGGTTCCGGCGCTGGTGCGTCGTCTACAACAGGTTCATCCAGAGTAATTGGCGCATCTTCAGGCGGAAACTCCCGCCATTTGTGACCACACTTGGCGCATTTCACCATCCGTCCTTCCGGGCCGATGGAAGCCGCATTAATCGAATAACGCGTTGAACAGGAGGAACAAGTTAATATCATAGGTCGGAAGCTATCAGTCCTAGAGTTTAAGAATTCTATTTTTATAGGCTTTCAGACAAACATGCACAAGACTAGGCAATAAATCCACTTTAGATTATTGTGGGTTCAAAATTTAAGGGGAGGATTTTTTGGTCAGGTTCGAAAATGTTGGTATGCGTTACGGAATGGGACCAGAAGTTCTGCGGGATATCAATTTACATCTAAGCCCCGGATCTTTTCACTTTTTGACCGGCCCTACAGGTGCCGGGAAAAGCTCTCTCCTTAAACTTCTTGCCCTCTCTCACCGGCCAAGCCGCGGTCTTCTGACCCTATTTGGTCAGGAAGTGAGCCAGTTAAAACGCGAAGACCTGCCTGACTTTAGGCGGAAAATTGGTGTGGTTTTTCAGGAATTTCGCCTGATCGATCACCTAACCGCCTTTGAAAATGTAGCCCTGCCCCTTCGAATCGCTGAGGCGGATGAGGAACTCGTTCGAAAGAACGTGCATGAGCTTTTAAACTGGGTTGACCTTGGGAATCAGATGAACGCCAAACCACCAACTTTATCGGGCGGTGAAAAACAGCGTGTTGCCATTGCTCGGGCCATAATCAATCGCCCGCAACTTCTCATTGCGGACGAGCCCACAGGCAGTATGGATCCGGAAATGGGTCTGCGCCTGATGTATTTATTTCAGGAACTCAACAAACTTGGGACCACTGTAGTCATCGCAACCCACGACATTGAAATGATCCGGCGTTTTGCCCACCCTGTCATGTATCTCGAAGACAGCACCCTGCATTCAACAACACCTTCGGCCTACCTTGCCCGTTTTGAGGGGTTGAGATGAAATTCAGCTTCCTTGCCAAACCCTCCGAACTACAATTGGAGAAAGACGCTTCCAGTAAATACCTGCCTGTCGTAGTTGCAGCCATGGTCTTTTTGGCGTCGCTTTCTCTTATTGGATTGTTTTCCATCAATTCTGCCATTTCCAGCTGGTCGGGTGCGATCAGCGGTAATCTGACCGTAGAAATCGCCTATGACAAAGACTCGGATATGGATAAAAAATCCCAAAAGGCGGTCTCTTTCCTAAAAACTGTACCTGGATTGGACGAAGTGAGAGCCATTAGTTCTGGGGAAGCGGCCAAGTTGCTGGAGCCGTTTCTTGGGCGCGCTGATGTCATTGAACGCTTACCTCTTCCCCGCCTTATAGAAGTCACTGTTGCCGAGAACAGCGCGCTTGACCTTCTGGCAACAGCCAATCAACTGGAACAAGCCGTGCCGGGTGCACATTTGAACACCCATCGGCCATGGCTGGATAAAATGTTGCTGCTTGCAAGATCCGTTCAGTTCCTAGCAGCAGCCATAATGTTCCTGATCAGCATGGTGACCGTTGTAATTATTATTTTTGCCGCCCGAACCGGTATGGTGATGCATCATGATATTATCGAAGTCCTACATTTGATCGGAGCCAAAGACAGCTATATTGCCCGTCAATTTCAGGATTATTTCGCCCGCCTTGCCCTTTATGGTGCAATTCCCGGTCTGATAATCGCCATAATCACCATGCAACTATTCACCTATCTTGCTGGACGTTTGGAAGCTGGCTTAATACAGCCCCCAACGATGATTTTGGAGGGGTGGATAGCACTTGCCATGCTGCCGCTTCTGGTTGCAATTTTAACAACATTTACAGTACGCTGGATTGTATTGAGTTCCTTAAAACGGATGATGTAGTGCTTATCTTGCTGGACAGAGATGGTGTTCTAAATGAAGACCGTCCGGACTTTGTGAAAAATCCGGGTGAATTGATTATGATCCCCGGTGCAGCCGAGGCCGTTGCCCGACTAAAATCTGCAGGGCATCATCTGGCGATCGTTACAAATCAATCCTGTATTGGACGCGGTATTATCTCAGATGAAATGCTGGATCAGATCCACAGCAAACTGCTTCAGGCCATTCGATCTGCAGGTGGGGACATTGACCATATTTACGTGGCCCCAGACGCGCCGTGGGAAGCAAGTGAAAACCGAAAACCTGGTGCCGGGATGATTTATCAGGCCTTGGACCGTTTCCGTACCCTTCCAGAAAAGGCGGTCATGATCGGGGATGCTAAAAGAGATCTGCAGGCGGCAGCAAAAGCAGGGGTTCATCGTATTCTTGTCCAAACAGGAAAAGGTGTGAAAACTCAAAAAGAAGGGTTGGATCAAAATCTGATGCCAGTTTCCGTCGCCGCTAACCTTGCAGAAGCGGCCGATTTCATAGATCAAGGGCGGTATACATGATGAGGTTTCTGCAGCAGCTCTGGCTCAATTTCCTGATGATCGTGATCCTCGCTTGGTTTGGCGGATACGTGCTTTTCATCCATCAGGTACGCACGCAGCCTAACGATGTCACCCGCAAAGCAGATGCCATCGTAGTGCTGACAGGCACAACCGCGCGCCTGAATGTCGCTTATCAACTCCTGACGGAAGGGGCGGGAGAGCGATTACTCATATCCGGCGTCAACCGGGTTATCAGCAAAGAAACCCTGCGACAGGCATTGGACGTTAATGAGAAGATCATGGAATGCTGTATTGATATTGGCAAACAGGCACTGGATACGGTTGGAAATGCAGATGAGATTTCCCTCTGGGCGGCAGAACGAGGGTATAAATCGCTGCTTGTCGTAACCAGCGCCTACCATATGCCAAGATCCCTTGTAGAGATCCGCCGCATGTTGCCAGACGCAACACTTTTGCCCGTTCCCGCACAGGATAAATCACTTGATCTAGAAAATTGGTGGCAAAATCCGAAAAGCATGTACATATTGGCGGCCGAATTTAACAAGTTCCTGTTCAGCCTCATCCGCGCCCGAACAGAGAGCGCCGTCATGTCAGGAGACAGCAATTGACCGCTATTAGATCCGCCCTGTTTTTTACCCTGTTCTGGATCTGGTCCGTTATCATGAATATTCTGTTCCTTCCCGGCCTCATTCTGCCAAGAATGGTGATAGTCTGGGGACAACATATCTGGACCGGCGGCATTATTCTCATGATGCGCTTCATCTGTGGCCTGAAGGTTGAAATTCGCGGAAAAGAATATCTGCCAAAACACAAAGCGCTGATCGCCTGTAAACATCAATCAGCATTCGAGACGATGGTGTTTCACTGGCTGACACGTGATCCGGCCATGATCTTGAAAAAAGAACTGCTGATGATCCCTGTTTACGGCTGGTATTGCATGAAAACAAAAATGATTGCAGTTGACCGTAAAGGGCATGCGGCGGCCCTTCGTTCCATGATCGAACAAGGACAGGCTGCTCTTGAAATGGATCGCCAGATTGTCATTTTCCCCGAAGGTACCCGCAGTGCTATGGATGACTATCCGGCTTTCCAGCCGGGAATCGCGGCATTGTATGGGAAATTGGATATACCGGTGACACCTGTCGCGCTTAACACAGGACTTTACTGGCCGCGCAAACAATTCCTTTGCCGTAAAGGCACACTCGTCATTGAATTTCTGCCGCCCATTGAGCCTGGCCTGAAACGCAGAGATTTCATGGGTAAATTGCAAACCACCATTGATGAAAACAGCCAGCGGTTGGTCGAAGAAGGTCGCACAAAGGACTTTAATTAGCTCATAAAAACGCCATATGTCGTGGGGCAGCATTTGTGAATTACCTTTATCTGGTATATAATGCGATCCTAACTGTTTCTAATCACGAACAGGGTTCCTATGGCGTCTATTGCACCTATTTCGCAACAAATCTGGGATATGAAGTACCGTTTTCGCTCCGCTGATGGGCAGGAGACGGAACGAAGTATTGAAGATACGTGGGCAAGGATCGCCCATGCCTTGGCGGAACCTGAAGACGATCCGGATAAGTGGCAGGAAATTTTCTATAAAGCCCTTGAGGATTATAAATTCCTGCCCGCGGGCCGTATAGTTGCGGGTGCCGGAACCAAACGCAACGTGACCCTGTTTAACTGCTTCGTCATGGGCAACATCCCCGATGACATGGCAGGAATTTTCGACAATCTGAAAGAAGCTGCCGTCACCATGCAGCAGGGCGGCGGCATCGGATATAATTTCTCCACCATCCGCCCCAAAGGTGCCCCTGTCAAAAGCATGGGATCAGACGCCTCTGGCCCGCTTAGTTTTATGGATGTGTGGGACAGCATGTGCCGCACAATCATGAGCGCAGGGTCCCGCCGCGGCGCCATGATGGCAACGCTTCGGTGTGATCATCCGGATATTCTGGATTTCATCCGCGCCAAACAAGACCCCGGACGGCTGCGCATGTTTAACTTGTCAGTTCTCGTCACCGATGACTTTATGGAGGCGGTTAAATCGGATGGGTCTTGGGATCTGGTATTTGAAGGCACTCATTTCAAAACCCTTCGCGCTCGTGAACTTTGGGACGAGATCATGCGTTCCACCTATTCATATGCTGAGCCGGGCGTGATCTTTATCGACCGGATCAACAAACGGAACAACCTCTATTACTGCGAAGATATCACCGCCACCAACCCGTGCGGTGAACAACCCCTGCCTGCATATGGAGCGTGTTTGTTGGGTTCGGTGAACCTTACCCGTTTCGTCAAGGATCCGTTTAGTTCAGATGCCGCCCTTGATCTGGAAGCACTGGATGAAACCGTTCGCACCGCCATTCGCATGATGGATAATGTGGTGGATGTGTCCAATTTCCCGCTGGAGGAACAACGTCATGAGGCAAAAGCCAAACGCAGGATAGGCCTTGGGATTACAGGCCTTGCGGATGCATTGATTATGTGCGGCGTACGCTATGGGTCGGATGAAGCCATTTCCCTCACCCGACAGTGGCTGTCCACCCTACGGAGATCCGCTTACCTCGCTTCCACCGATTTGGCGAAGGAAAAAGGGGCCTTTCCCCTTTATGATGAAGAGGCTTATTTAAGCGGAGAGACCGTTAAAACGCTGGAGCCTGAAATTCAGGGCGCCATCAAGAAAAACGGGATCCGAAACGCGCTTGTCACCTCCGTTGCACCAACGGGAACCATTTCCCTGCTCGCCGATAATATCTCCAGCGGGTTGGAGCCGGTTTTCAGTTTTTCCTACACCCGCAATGTTCTGATGCCGGACGGCACCCGCAAATCGGAAGAAGTGAGCGATTATGCCCTTCGCCTGTTCCGTCGCCTGAACGGTGAAGATGCGCTCCTACCCGACTATTTTGTAGATGCGCAAATCCTCACCCCTGAAGATCATGTGAAGATGCAGGCGGTGGTACAGGATTATATCGACAGCTCTATTTCCAAAACCATTAACTGCCCTGAAGATATCAGCTTTGATCAGTTTAAAGATATCTACATGCAGGCCTATGATCAGGGCTGTAAGGGCTGTACAACCTACCGCCCCAATGATGTGACCGGCGCCGTGTTAGAAGCGAGCCAAAGCGGTCAGAAGACCGACGAACAGGCGTCCCTACCCTTGGATGAGCCAACCCCTCGCCCCAAAGACAGCTTTGAGGCTGGCGGCGTCGTATATATGACAAGGCCACTTGATCGCCCTGGCACCATTCCGGGACAGACTTACAAGCTGAAATGGCCCGAAAGCAATCACGCCATGTATATCACCCTGAACGATATTATTCAGGATGGTCGCCGCCGCCCGTTTGAGATTTTTATCAACTCCAAGAACGTGGAACATTTCGCCTGGACAGTGGCCCTCACCCGCATGATTTCGGCTGTATTCCGCCGGGGCGGAGATGTGAGTTTTGTTGTGGAAGAATTAAAAGCGGTGTTTGATCCGCGCGGCGGTGCGTGGGTACAAGGGAAATATGTCCCGTCTTTGCTGGCAGCCATTGGAGATGTGATTGAAACCCACCTGATCCAGATCGGCTTTCTGCCGGAAAAACAATCACCGGATAAGCAAAATTCTGCCCATCAGGTCATGCCTGTCGGCGGCGCCCCACAAAAGACCGGATTGCAACGCCAATGCCCCGAATGCGGAGAGCTCTCCCTCATCCGAAGCGAAGGGTGTGACACCTGTTCGTCCTGCGGATTTTCTAAATGCGGGTAGGGGCATTACGCCCCTACCCAAGCATATTCTTACAAGACGTTTAAGCCTTCAAAGAAGCGCCTTGTGGCTGATCTTTAGCTTGTTGCCCCGATTGTTTCTGAGCGATCAAGTGATCCAGAGACAGGCTTCCTGGTCCTTTGGAGATAATGGCAAGGGAGAGCGCCATCCATCCAAGGTGGGTTGAGAGGAAAGCATCTGGATAGACGAAGATCTGAATGACCAGTGTCATAAAGAAAAGACCAAGTGCCGCAAAGCGCGTGGCAAACCCGAACAGAAGCATTAATGGGAGAATATGTTCTGCATAGGTTGCCAGTGGAACCAAAAAGTCCACGGAGAAGAAGGGAAGTTGATACTCCTCTTCGAAAAGGAAATAGGTGTTGTCGGTAATGGTCAAAAAGTCAGTGACTTTCGTACGTGCGGACACCCAGAAAATACCGGCAAGTCCAAGACGCAGTGACAAATTGACCAGACTGTCTGGAATTTTAGACATCAAAGCGATGATGCCTGTGGTGGCATTATGAATAAAGCTGGAAGCGCTCATTTTAATTCTCCTCTTGCCGGGTCTCAAAGTGTCAGGAAACCCAGGTTCAGGTAGTTGATAAAAGCGCCGATCTTCACGGCGACTTGTTCTTCATCTTCAATTTGTTGCAAGTAATTTACGAAAGGCGCGCCTTCTAGAATTTCCGCGAAACATTCCAGTTCGTCCTCAGGAACAATTACCTGTTGAATGTCATCCTCCCCCTGCCAAACGGCAACGGTTTCCGCTTTCCAATCCGCGATTGGTGCGGGGGTCTCTTGCTGGTGATTTGCCCAGATGGTTCCCACTGGATAAGGGGAGTGCAGCAAGGTCGCCCCTTTTGAAATCACAGCTGGAAAGTTAATTGCCTGCAGAATTTCATCTTCCGAAGAAATCTGGTGGGGCAGTAATGCGATGACCGTTTTCGCGGTCGCACGTGCCCATTCCAGCCTCGCGACATCTGCAAGATAGGGAACTTGCTGAACAGGCTCGAACCCTTCAAGGAACTCGGCAAACCGCTCCCCATATATCCCCATCACTGGGGAGGTTGGTGGGATTTGAGTTGCATATTCCTGCACTAAAGCGTCAAAAAACTCGGGCCCAACAAGTTCTGCCGTCACGGGAAATTGCTCAGTCAGGACGGCGATCAGACTCGAAAAGTAGTTACTTCTATAGGTGTTAAACCTGCCCCCAGTGTTGACGACATCGTCAGGAGTGTTCGCACCCAAATCCGTGACTGCATTGGCAAAGGCTTCTATCATTGGAACCGCTCTTTCGCTGCATCAATGAGAAGCTGAGCAGCGCTCACCTCATTGAGCAGATCACCTAAGGGCGGCACGTTGTTATCCCGCTCAATCAATGTTGGGCATGGTCCGATTTTCGACAGAAGCTCGCAATAAAGTGTCCAGACAGGCTCCACAACCTCAGAACCGTGAGTATCCACAAGATACGAATTACCGTTGTCGTCTTCGGATGCCTCATGTCCGGCCAAATGAATTTCGCCCACCGCTTCAACGGGGATGCGAGACAACCAGTCTTTCGTATCCCACCCATGATTTTGGGCAGAAACATAAAGGTTGTTTACATCCAGAAGTAGACCGCAGGAGGTCTCATCCACCAGCTCGGCGATAAAGTCAGCCTCAAACATGGTATCTGATTGAAAGCGCACATAACTGGATGGATTTTCCACCAACATGCGTGTTCCAAGAATCTGCTGAACCCGATCAATGCGATCCGCAAGATGATACAAACGGCGCCGATTATAAGGGATGGGAAACAGATCGTTGTAATAAACCCCGTTATGGCTTGACCAGGCGATATGTTCTGAAAAGCTGCCGGGTTGAATGGTATCAATCAGATGTTTCAAACGTCTGAGATGATCCTTATCGAGAGGGTCTTCCCCGCCCAAGGAAAGCGCAACGCCATGAATGGACACAGGCCAGATTTTTGAAATGTCTTTTAACAATTCCAACTGCGGGCCACCATCCATAAAGTTCTCGGCGTGAACTTCCACAAATTGAATTTGATTGGGGTTGTCCCGAAGCCCGGGAAGGTGTTCACGCTTCAGGCCAACCCCAACACCAAATGGCAGCCCCGACCGGATCGTGGGGTTGAGAGTCAGATCACCGATATCAATGGGCTTGCCGTACATGGTTATTTCTTCACTTCTTTAAAGGCTGCAAGCTGACCGAAGCCAGTTGGCGAAGTGGGGGATTCAATCGTTGTGCAGGTACCCTGTGGAACTAGTTTCCAGGCGTTTGTCTGATAGTCTTTCTTGGAAGTCCCTGCACAGGAGGTGCCTGGGCCTGCGGAACAATCGTTATGTCCTGCGAGAGAAATACCATAGCACTTCTCTTTTTTGGCCCGAGCTTCTGCTGAGTCAGTCACGGCAAGACCCGCGGCAACTGTAGCAAGGGCGGCTGAAATAATCATCGTCTTCTTCATGCTCATTGTCTTAATCCTTTCGTTTCTTGGAAACCGGGTTGTCGGTGGCCCGGGTGGTCGCCCGGGCCACGTAAAGCAATCAAAAGATTAGTTGGCGTTCAGAGAAGCTGGTGTCTGGTGCTTAAGTTCTGGCCAGTAGTCGTCAGCTGTCTGGATGTTTTCATTAAGGTTACGGTTCCAGGCTACAGAAACGTCTTTGTTCACGTTGAGGTACAGTTTTCCATCAACGATTTTCCATACATTTGGATCACCATCGAGTTTTTTACCAAGGGCTGTACCCATTGCGCAGAAGCCACCATATTGCGGCAGGTATTTTTCTGGGTTCGCGATAAACGCTTTCATGTTTTCCGCGCTGGCGAAGTAGTAGTTACCGCCAGTGTGCTGAACAGAAAACTTCTTCATGCCTTTTTGCGGGCCACCGGATTTGAAGTAAGCAACCGGATCATAACCCTGCATCGCCAGGAACTGCTCATCTGTATTCACGGCAGAAGTTGCGTTATCAACAACCGCGTAAGATGGGGAGCTGAGGGTCACAGTCGCTGCAGCCATAGTCAGACCAATTGCTGCAATCAAAGAACGTTTAGACAGTTTGTTCATTTTCAAAATCTCCAATTTATAAAACAGACCAAAGTTGAGGGGGTCTGGTGTAACTCTCTGCTGTTTTGCTGTTGCCCCAGATAGAACGCTCACCAGAAAGGTCAGAAATTCAACCGAAACAACAAACGGGCGTCACGGCCCTGTTTAAAATCAGCACAACATTAACAGATCGGTAAATGTCAGTTAGGAACGAAGTGCCAGTCAATCAATAGGGAAATTGATTTTTTTTTGAAATATTCTCAAAAATACACCAAATTACGGTGAAATATGGCGGTTTTCTTGAACTTTCACGTTTATAAATAGGTTTACGTATCGGTAACGTTAAAATCAAATAAGCGTTATCGGCGCGTGATTATATGAGAAGAATAGAGCAGTACGCCGGCAGATCGGCGCGCATAATCATTTCCAAAAGGATGGAAGAGCCCTGCTTTCAGGTGAGGGCAAGAACACCTGAAGAGATTTTGAAGGAGCAAATCAGGGTAGAGGCGTTACGCCTCTACGTGCCGGTATTCCTGTGCGGCTTGGGTAAGGATCTGCACGGCGGACCAGAGGAAAAGCCCCGCCATAATTCCGGCGACGATTAAGTCAGGCCACGCGGTTCCGGTGATTGCAACACCACCTGCGGCCAACATGACCGCCACATTACCGATGGCATCGTTTCGGCTGCACAGCCAGACGGAGCGCACATTTGCATCCCCGTCTTTATATCGGACAAGGATCAAGACACTTGCCATATTGGCGGCGAGCGCAAGAAAGCCGATACCGCCCATAAGCGGCGCATTTGGCACCCCAAGGACCAGCACCTGATAGGCCGTGGAGCTGAAGACCCAAAGCCCCATCAAGGCAAGGGAGCCGCCTTTAAACAAGGCCGCCAAGGATCTTGCCTTCACAGACATCCCAATAACAGCAAGGCTTATTCCGTAAGTTAAGGTGTCCCCCAGAAAATCGAGGGCGTCTGCCTGTAAGGCTTGCGATCCGGCAAGGGCACCCGCAGCCATTTCAACGGCAAACATGATGGCGTTTATGGCAATAACGATCCACAAGGCCCGGCGAAACCCACCTGAGGCACCGTCAAATTTTGGCTCGTTCTGACAGCAGCTTCCCGCCATTTATCTACTCCAGCGCACTTTAATAATATCTAGGAGTATCTTATGTAATATCTACAGTAACTATAGGTTCAAGAGAAAAATCATGAAATATGAGCATACCATCGGTCAGGTGGCGAAATCTGCGGGCTGCAAAGTACAAACCATCCGGTACTACGAACAAATCGGCCTGCTGCCCGCGCCCATCCGCTCAGAAGGCAATCAGCGGCTCTACACCGATCATGATATTCACAGGCTTTCCTTTATCCGCCATGCCCGCGACCTTGGCTTTCCTCTTGATGCCGTGCGGGAGCTGATCAGCATCTCTGACAGCCCAGATCACGCCTGCGATACCGCCGATGAAATCGCTGCCAAACAACTCGCCGATGTCCGCGCCCGCATCGAACGCTTGCAAGCGTTGGAAAAAGAACTCAGCCGAATGCTGGATCACTGCAAAGGCGGGAAAGCATCTGATTGTCTGGTTCTGGAAACGTTAAGCGACCACAGCTTATGCGTGACAGAAGACCATAAGAACCCTGGTTAGGAAGAAGTTTAACAGCAGCCTTAGAATAATTTATCACGGCTGCCAGTAACTTTACATAATAATATACTAATACTTGCCCGGAGCCTCAATCTTTAGTAATATTTAAAATAATAAAATACGACCTAAAAGGAGGCTGAAATGAAAAGATTTTTTGCCGTTTTAGTAGTTTTTGCGTCGGTTACTATTATACCCCAACAATCAAAAAAAGCTGTCGCACAAGAAATTCCATCAGCGGCAGCTGCAAGCATGGTGTTGGATGAACTTTTTAAGAAATTAGATTTACTCATTGAAACAGCCCGCTCCGATGGAGAGTATTTGTTGGCAAGCGCTGGCTTAGAAGCAAAAGAGGCCCTAAAAACCTGGAAAGAAGTAAACAATGAACTTTTAGATACAGCTTTTTCAGAGTTAGATAAAGCAAGTCAGGATAACTTTTCAAGAGCTCAAAAACTTGTTATCGATGCGAATAATAGCATTGGCAGTAATATAGAATTAGCTCAACAAATTACAGACTCTGCAAATCAAATTCTAGCAAGTATACCAACTCAGATGAGAGCTCATGTTTTAAGGTATTATCCTCGCATTATGCCTCCACAAACAGGAAAAGAGCTAATTATTAGAATAAGAGGGGTGAATTTGGACGAAGCTGACCCCATCCTTAACTTAGCAAACGGCAAAGCACAACGAACTCTTACAGGTCCTTTAGAGGCACAATTCAAAATTCCGGCATCTGAGTTGCCTGTCGATCAAACTCAAATAAAAATGCATTCTTTAAAATTGACTTTGAGTCCTCCTTCAAGCTCATGGTGGAAGAGAATTTTTGGTGGCAAAGACAATATTGAAAGAGAAATAACTGTTTTCTCTCTACCGAAAATTCTAGCGAGTTTCACTTTGAATGGAGATAGAAAATATAAAACGAGAATAGAACGAGAATTTACACGGAATCTTGGTCAATTTAAAGCGTCAAATAGACGTATCTATAAAATTGCAAAGCCAGATAAAGGCTGGAAATGGGATCTAAACCAGGCTTTCACCAAAATTCAAGGGCAAGGGGAGTCTGGCAGATGTGAGGGGGTAGATATGAATCAATCCACAGAGGATGGAGTTTCATTTTTTGCACATCTCGATAGAATTAATAAGTGGAATCATCAGGGGCCGGGTTATGTAAATTGCTCTTTAAAAGGTAAAATTTATAGAGTCGTTTCCGAAACGGATACCTTTGCAACTCAATCAGGTCAACTTTCGTGGACACAAGATAAAGTCCTGAAACTACCTTCTGATTTTAATAAATTTCAATTAAACATAACAAAATTTGATGGTGTCAAAAGATCTTTTACCAATACCGGAAGCGATCAGTTTTTCGGTGTACAATTACAAGGAGATAGAATCCTGATTACTCCAAAGATCCCTAAGGATATTGTCAACTAGCGACTCTACCTCAGTAAAATTTACAGATACCCGGAAACTATGCAGAGGAAATTAAGAAACTCCTAATACAGCTATGCAGAAACTGCATATCTGAGGACGAGTAATTATGCATGTCATTGCTGTGAAATAGGACTACATACCCTCCACAAGTTAAGTATGGAGGAAATCATGGCTACTTTAGTTTCAAAATCAGCAACACACGCAGCACACCACGGTGTATTCGGTAAAGTCTTCGACAGCATTGTTCACGCATACCGCGTTCGCAAAACAGAAGCTGCCCTTTACGCACTTGATGATCGTGAACTTGCTGACATCGGTCTAAGCCGCGGTGACATCCACAACGTCTCTCGCGACATCTAAGACTATTTAGTCCTGAAGCTTATCAACCAGTTTCAGGATAGCGTGGAGCGGACCATCACTGATGCCAAATTCATCAAGATGTTCGACCGTGCTAACCAGATAATCCCTGTTGGGACCGCCGCGCCCTGAGGCGCGAGCTATGATGCGGGCCGCTTCTTCTACGGAAGGGCGGCCGCAATATTGTTCATGGGACGGATCCGCCACAAAGGTGAGCGCATCAACCCACTCCCCGCTCCCCCCAAGTTTTAAGCGCACCATCTTCGGCACATACACCCGCGTCACCATTTCCCTGCGATAGAGATAATCCACGACAGGTTCGCGAATGTCAGACGGACAGCGGATCGCTTTCCCACGGCAGGAGCCCCCCCGATCAAGGCCAAGGACCAGCCCTGGGTTCTCATGGGTCCCCCGATGCACAACGGACGAGACACAAAAAGCGCGGTGATATCCGTAAAGGCGCGCGTCATGGATACCTTTATGATCAAAGCCCGGACGCCACATCAACGATCCATACCCGAAAATCCAGAGATCTTCGTTGGGCACAAAATCCGGTAGGGGATGATCCACCGGTGGCAGGTCAGGTTCCAGAACCAGATCATATTTACGCATGTTTGGCCTTTCCAAAATTCAGGTTCACCAGCGCCACGCCCACAATGGTCACCCCCATCCCGATCATGGAATTTCCGGTGAGCGTTTCACCAAACAGGAAATAGGCCACGATGGCGGTGGAGGGCGGTACAAGGAAAAACAGGCTGGAAACCGATGCCGCAGCGCCTTTCCTCAGCAGAATATAAAGTAAAGTCACCGCGCCCAATGACAACACTAGAATAAGCCACGCAAGGGCAATGATCAGGTCCATGTGCCAAATAATTTCACGGGTTTCAAACAGGAAAGCAAAGCCTGTGAAATAGATGGAGGCCACAATGAACTGGATGAAGTTGCCACTTTTGAGATCCATGGTGGAACAAAACTTCTTCTGATAGAGGGTGCCAAAAGCGATACTGAGAAGGGCAAAGAAGCTGAGAGCCATGCCGAAAACGGTGCCTTCACCAATATCCAGTTTATCCAGCACCACAAGAAACACACCGGCGAGGCCCAGCAAAAGACCCGACCACTGACGGATGGATACTTTTTCCGAGAGGAAAATACCGGCAAGGGCCGCAACGATCAAAGGCTGCACCCCTGCGATCAGCGCGGATGTCCCTGCGGGCACGCCTTCGCCAATGGACCAGAAGACAAAGCCCAGATATCCCCCATGCATCAAAAGACCCGCCATGCCGATATGGAACCAGTCGATGCCTCTGTTCGGCCATAGTGTTTTTGTAAATATCACCACAGGCAGCATCAAAATCATGCAGACCACAAACCGAATGGCGAGGAAGGTCATCGGCTCCACATAAGGAAGACCCAGCTTGGCGCCGATAAATCCGGTACTCCAGAGAAACACAAAAATGAACGGCATGGCCCTGATATACAGGTCCTGACTAAGAGACTGGGATTGCGGGGCCATAAAGGGGAAGCCTTTGCAAATATGCGATGACAGGATTGCCGCTAAACATATAGAGTGACCCCCGAAATCTCAAGCGCCTATGAGGATATAGAACCTATGACGAAATTCCGTATTGCCATCTTTGCCATTATCCTTGCCCTCGGCGGATATGTCTTCTGGTGGTATCAGGTGTCAGAGGCGGCCCTCACCGAGACGAAGAAGTCCATCGCCGCGATGAAGCAGGATGGCCTTAAAGTTGAGTATTCCAATATGGCAACGGATGGTTTTCCGTATCGGGTGCGCCTCACCATCTCGGACGTGAAAATTGAAGGTACTGAGCCCGCTCGCGGTGGCAGTTACGCATTTTCCGCAGACAGCGTCTGGGCAATTGCACAGCCGTGGAACCTGAAACATGTCATCTTCGGGACAGAAGGGAAAACGGAACTGAAAGTACAGGAAGGCGAGGGCCTTGCTACCTTCCTTCCAAAAACTGTTCTTGGCAGCATTACCATGGAAAAAGCGGCAGAACTGAAAGCCCTTGCCCTTGATACCAATGACATCACAGTGATTGGCAAAGATGAAGCGGCCCAGATCACCATCAAACGGGCCCAACTTCATATGCGTCAAACCGAGGTCGTTGAAAAACAGCCGGAACATAAAGATAGCCCAGCCAGCGAAAAGGCGATCAGATCAACCGAGGCTGCCTTGCGTATCAACGACATACTTCTGCCAGATATGGGCGGAGAGAATGCCCTTGGACGAGAGATTTCAAACGCCGCCCTCCTTCTTGAATGGCCGGGTCAGCCACAGAATTTCCTGGATGAAAGAAATCTGTCCAAATGGAGCCAAACCGGGGATGCGCTTGACATCAAATCGGCGGAGCTTAACTGGAAAGATGGTCGCCTGAAAGCAAATGGCACTCTGACACTGGACGAAAAACAACGCCTTTTGGGAACTCTGACACCGGAGATTTGGGGATATGCAGCGCTGCTGGATCGCTCCGGCGTTTTGAAGGCCGGCGGCACGCCGCCGGAATTTATGGCGATGATTTTGGGAATGATGAATAAAAAGGACGAAAAGGGAGAAGATTACCTCTCCCTTCCCATGACATTTCAGGATGGCTGGGCCACATTGGGTCCGCTAAAGCTGTTTGAACTGGAGCCTTTACTATAAGGCTATTCACCTTCGCCTTTGGGAGCACGGCCAAAGTCTGTTTCGGCCGTTTCCTGACCCGCATCAATGATCTGACGGCGGATCGCCCGGGTGCGGGAGAACATCTGAAATAGCGTATCCCCATCATCCCAACGGATCGCCCGTTGCAAGGCAGACAGATCTTCTGTAAAGCGCCCCAGCATTTCCAGAACCGCATCCTTGTTGTGCAGGAACACGTCCCGCCACATAGTAGGGTCGGAAGCTGCGATACGGGTAAAGTCACGGAAACCACCGGCAGAGTATTTAATCACCTCGGATTGTGTCACCTCTTCCAGATCATCCGCCGTTCCCACAATGTTGTAGGCGATCAAGTGCGGTACATGAGAGGTAATCGCCAACACCAGATCGTGGTGTTTAGGGTCCATTGTCTCGACATTACTGCCGAGGGCTGCCCAAAAATCAGAGAGCTTTTCCACCGCTTCATCACGGGATTTGGCAGAGGGTGTCAGGATACACCAACGGCTTTGGAACAGTTCGGCAAAACCTGCCGCCGGACCTGATTTTTCTGTACCTGCAACCGGGTGGGCGGCCACGAAATCAACACCTTCCGGAATATGAGGTTCGATGGAATCCACAACTGTCTTTTTCACAGAGCCCACATCACTGATCAATGCACCCTTTTCAAGATGCGGGGCAATTTCTTCAGCAATTTTGCCGTAAGTACCAACAGGTGTGCAGAAAATAACCAGATCTGCACCCTTGACCGCATCCGCTGAATGCTCATAGGCGTGATCCACAACCCCAAGTTCCATGGCGACACGGCGGGTATCGTGGGTACGGGCGGAACAGACGATTTCCTCTGCCAGTCCTTTTTGGCGGACCCCCCGTGCAATGGATGATCCGATCAGGCCAATACCGATCAGGGCAAGTTTCTTGAACTGGGCGGTGTCAGACATTGTTACTACTCCAGAAATTCTCTCAAAGCGTCAATGACGTTGCGGTTGTCTTCATCGGTTCCAATTGACATACGTAGGCATGTTGGAAGACCATATGACGCCACATTACGCAAGATCAGACCACGCTCCATCAGAAACTTATCGGCTTCCACCGCGTCTTTACCCGTTTCGGCAAAATCCATCAGTAGGAAGTTTCCAACGCTTTCCGGAACTTTCAGACCCATACCGCGCAAGGACTGTAAAAGAATTGGCATCCATTTGGCATTATGGGCGCGTGCCTCATCAATAAACGCCTGATCTTTCACTGCCGCGATACCAGCAATCTGTGCCGCCGCGTTCACATTGAACGGCCCCCGAATACGGTGCAGAACGTCAATCACAGCATCCGGACCATAGGCCCAGCCAAGGCGCAAAGCAGCAAGACCATAAATCTTTGAGAATGTGCGTGTCATGATCACGTTATCATTCTCACGCACCAGTTCGACACCCGCTTCGTAATCTTCACGCGCGACATATTCCGCGTAAGCTGCATCCAGAACCAGCAGAACATTTCCTGGAAGACCCGCGTGCAAACGCTTTACTTCATCGGTGGAAATATACGTCCCTGTTGGGTTGTTCGGGTTTGCCAGGAACAGAATTTTGGTTTTGTCTGTAACCGCGGCAAGCAATGCATCCACATCTGTTGTCAGATCCTTCTCAGGGGCTTGAACAGGGGTTGCGCCATTGGCAAGGGCCGCCAGTTCGTAGACCAGAAATCCATGCTGGGAATAGAGAACCTCATCCCCGGGGCCTGCATATGCGTTGGCGATCAGGGAAAGGATCTCGTCAGACCCATTACCACAAATCAGATTTGTGGCTGGTAGATCATGAACGTCCGCAATGGCCTCAATAAGGGCAGAGAACCCACCATCAGGATAAAGCTGAAGTTCAGCGCCCAAACCGTTCAGCGCGTCTTGCGCTTTTGGGCTTGCGCCAAGTGGTGTCTCGTTTGAAGATAGTTTGGCAACTTTCTTGTTATCGCCTGCTTTGGATTTACCGCCAACATATGGGGTAATTTCCAGAATACCGGATTTTGGTGTAGGAATAAGTGCAGTCATGAACTTAACAACGCTTTTACAGAGATTTTAACTATCGATGGCAACCGCGTAGGCGCCAAGAATTACGGTTTTGATGAGATTATCACCCAGTATTTCATTAAATGCTTTAAGACGGGTGTCGTCGTTATGCAAGAAATCAGGAACCTCAAACAGATGGAGCGAGTCGCCTTCTTCAACAGCGGGTGACCGGCTATCCAGACAATGCCCGGGCAAGCCTGCCTTTTCCATATATTCATTAAGTCGGGCCCGACTCACTTCCCCTTCTGTAACCACAACAAAGAGAGTAACGTCTTCACCTGAAGGCTCTGGCGATGCCTGCCCAATAACCAAGGCGTTCAAGTCTTCGAAACGGCCGGTCCCATTTTGGGTAAATGGTAACGCCGCCAGAATTTTGGGGACGTCTTCCCCTCCTTGCGCCAAATGTTCCCACCAGGTATCCCGTTCAATATTTTTCCAGGGCATCACGCCCAGCACAGTTGGGTCGGCGGATACTTCGCGTAGAACAACCGTTGGGGATTTGTGCAGTGTCATGGGGGTCGCTGACCCAAAATGGTTGCGCGCCAGATCCCAATAACCCACAGATTTTTCTGGTGCCGTGATGGAAACAGACATCGGCTTTTGCATCCGGCATACGGCTGAGATAATCTCCCGCCAGATGCGCGCAACTACCGCGTCCGGCAGATCACTTGAATGGGCAGCCAAACGACGACGAATGACGGCAGCCTCACGACCCGGACGGAACGCAATGGCGGTCCCATCATCTTCCTTTGCCGCTGCGATATCTTTTACAATGGCAATACGTTTTTCCAGAACCTTCAGCAGTTCGTCATCCAGACGATCTACCTCAGCGCGCAATTCTTCCAGTTTTTTATTTGTTTTGCTCACGGCTCAATCCTGAAATGGGTGCAATCATGCTAAAAAGTCTCTTTTAAGGGGTATTTACGCCCTTTAAAAGAAAAGAAATCATTGACAGATAATATGCCTCGGCCCTAGCTATCAGCAAAGACAGTTAATACAAAGATTTTTCTCAACTCCCTAGAACAAAAGAGTCGAAACCGTGTCCATAATCCCTCCAAAATCCAATCATCATACTGTGATACTGGGTCGTGAAGAACCCATGCCACTGGATTGCGGAGCCATGTTGAGCGACATCACGGTGGCTTACAACACATATGGGACACTCAACGACAACAAATCCAATGCCATTCTGATCTGCCATGCTCTCACAGGCGATCAATTTGCCGCAAGCCATCATCCGGTAACCGGCAAGGAAGGCTGGTGGAGTGTCCTGATTGGACCGGGCCGCATTCTGGATACGGACAAGTATTTCATCGTCTGCTCCAACGTTCTCGGGGGATGCATGGGAACAACAGGACCGAAGGAAATAGACCCTGATACAGGCAAACCTTATGGCCTCAATTTCCCGATCATCACCATTGGTGATATGGTCAGGGTTCAGGCCCTGCTGCAGGATTATCTGGAAATCCCTGACTGGTTTTCTGTTGTCGGGGGATCCATGGGTGGCATGCAAACCCTACAATGGGCCAGCGCTTATCCGGAGCGGTGCTTCAGTGTAATCCCGCTGGCAACCGCAGCCAAACATTCAGCTCAAAACATCGCTTTTCACGAAGTTGGTCGTCAGGCAGTGATGGCCGATCCGGACTGGTGCGGCGGTAAATATTTGGAACAGGATAAAAACCCGCGCTCCGGCCTTGCAGTGGCCCGAATGGCGGCCCATGTGACCTATTTGTCCGAATCAGCCTTGCACCGGAAATTTGGCCGCAATCTGCAAGATCGTGACAGTCTGGCCTATGGGTTTGATGCTGATTTTCAGGTGGAAAGTTATCTTCGGTATCAGGGAATGAATTTCGTGGATCGTTTCGATGCGAACTCATACCTCTATATCACCCGCGCCATGGATTATTTCGATCTGGCCCGTGATCATGGGGGGTCATTGGCGGCCGCGTTTAAGGATACAACCACTCGCTTTTGTCTTGTATCTTTCTCAAGCGACTGGCTTTTCCCCACCTCGGAAAGCCGCGAGATTGTCAAAGCCCTCAACGCAGCTGCGGCGAATGTCAGTTTCGTTGAAATTGAAACCGACAAAGGCCATGATGCCTTTTTGCTGGATACACCTGAAATGCTCGACACAATTGGCGGCTTTATGGAATCAACTGCCCGCAGCAGAGGGCTTGCCTAATGACTGAAGTAGCTCAAAATTTTCGCCCTCAGGATATTCGTGTCGATTTCAGGCTGATCGCCGAAATGGTAGAACCGGGCAGCCGCGTTCTGGATGTGGGATGCGCCGAAGGGACGCTTCTTGATTATCTGGTTGCCACCAAAAATGTGGATGGTCGCGGTATTGAACTTAGTCAGGAGGGCGTGAATATCTGTGTATCCAAAGGCCTGTCGGTTATCCAAGGGGATGCGGACGCGGATCTCGTCGATTACCCAGATAAAAGTTTCGACTATGCGCTCTTAAGCCAAACATTGCAGGCAACGCACCGCCCGAAAGAGGTTATTGATCAACTACTTCGGGTTGGGAAGAAGGCTGTTGTGTCCTTTCCAAATTTTGCCTACTGGCAGTGCCGTGCTTATCTGGCGTTTAAAGGGCGTATGCCCATGACCAGTGATCTGGATTACGCATGGTATGAAACGCCAAATATCCACTTCTGTACGCTTCGGGATTTCACCGTCTTGTGTGAAGAGTTGGGGATTACTATTGACCAATCCGTCATTTTGGGCGCGAAGGGTAAAATTCTGAATTACCCGCTGGAGAGCAGCCGAGCCAATCTGTTTGCCGCCCAAGGTGTCTTTTTGCTATCTCGCTAAACTGATTTCTCGCGCTTGATGGCACCCGATTGCTGGATCGCCCCTATAGGGCGGGCCGCAGGGGCGATCACGGGGCGCACCTTTTTCTTCTTTAATGGCTCTTGCGGTATTGCAAAGACCTGTTTTTCAGCTTCGATAATGCGCACGCCACTAAATTGCGACCACCATTTCTCGCCAATTTTTTCCAAAAAACTAGCCATCCGCAGAATGATCCGCATGTTGCTGGGCGGAAAATAAAGAGCCCCCTGAACATCTGAAAAAGTGAACATATTGTCGCGAAGCGCCCGGCGCAGCTGCTTGTCAGAAAAAGGATGACCATGCCCAAATGGTGTCTTTTCAAGTCTCGCCCAGAGCCCACGACGTCCCGGCACGACAACCAGCAATTTCCCGCTGGAGGTCAGAACCCTCCAGATTTCCTGCAAAATAACATCGGCTTCACGGGTGTTTTCTAAACCATGCACCAGAATAATCCGATCAACTGAATTGTCCTGCAAAGGAAGACGTGTTTCGTCACACAAACCCACAAGCCCCGGCCCTTCATGAGGCCAATGAATAACACCCTGCTGCGCAGGCATTAATGCAAATGTGCGTTCCGTTTCATTTCGAAAGGGATAAAGATACGGTGTTGCATATCCGAGACCTAGCAAGCGGAAATTTGAAATATCCGGCCAAATTGTGCGGATTTTACGAACCAGCGCTTTTCTGACTGTCACACCAAGACGAGTGTGATAGAATTTTCGCAAATCTATGACATCGGGGCGCATCATGGTGTTATACTCTTAATTAATGACAACAATCAGAAAACAGAAGCCCGAAGGTCATGAGCAAACTGGAAATTCATCAGATCCCTGTCTTACATGATAATTATCTCTATCTGATTAAAGACCCGGATAGCAATAACGTCGCAATTGTTGATCCTGCCGTTAGCGAGCCGGTTCTTGAAAAGCTGGACGAACTGGGATGGAAACTTACCCATATCCTGAACACCCACCATCACATGGACCATACGGGTGCCAATCTGGAATTGAAAGAGAAAACAGGCTGCACCATTGTCGGTGCTGACTGTGATGCAGAACGCATCCCCGGCATCGATATCCGCTTGAAAGATGGGGATAACTTTGAATTTGGCTCCCAGTCAGCCGATATTTTTGAGGTGCCGGGTCATACAACTGGTCACATCGCCTATTGGTTTAAAGACTCCGATGCTCTTTTCTGCGGAGATACCTTGTTTGCCCTTGGCTGTGGTCGCCTGTTCGAAGGGACACCTGCCCAGATGTGGGACAGCCTTGGGAAATTTATCGCCCTTCCAGATACAACAGGGGTGTATTGTGCCCACGAATATACAGAAGCAAACGCGCATTTCGCCATGACGATTGAGCCGCAAAATCCAGAACTTCGAAAACGTTTCGATGAAATTCAGGATTTACGCGCCAACGGCAAACCAACAGTGCCGTCCACTATCGGCCTTGAAAAAGCGACCAACCCATTTCTGCGCCCAGACAGCGCTGATATCCGGGAAACCCTTCATATGAATGACGCCGATACTGTTGCGGTATTTGCAGAAATTCGGGCGCGCAAAGACAGTTTTTAAGAGTTAGATATCACAGGGAAAATAACATGCGATACCTGCATACAATGGTCCGGGTAAAAGACCTGGACGATAGCCTCGATTTTTATTGCAACAAGCTGGGCCTCAAAGAGATTAAACGCAAAGAAGTTGAAGCCGGACGCTTCACACTCGTTTTTCTGGCTCCGGAAGGACAGGAAGAAGCCCAGGTTGAGCTTACCTATAACTGGGATCCAGAAGATTATGATGAAGGCCGCAACTTCGGTCATCTGGCTTATGAGGTGGATGATATTTACGCCCTTTGCCAGCATATGATGGATAATGGCGTCACCATCAATCGCCCGCCTCGGGACGGCCGCATGGCATTCGTCCGCTCACCTGATAACATCTCCGTAGAGCTTTTGCAAAAAGGTGATGCCCTTGCCCCGCAAGAACCATGGGCGAGCATGGAAAATACCGGTAAGTGGTAATTTACTCGGCGGGTGATGTAGGTCGCCCGCCTATCATTTCTTTTAATGTATTAAGCGACCCGATCGCCGCCCCGACTGTGATCAACAAACACCCCGCCACCAAAGACACGCTCATGACCGTTGGCGTGAGGGCAATCAGGATCAACGTAGACAGAAGCGGCGACAGGTAAGACAAAACACCAAGCCCCTGAATATCGCCGTGCTTTACCCCAAAGTCCCATAAGAAAAAGGCCGCCCCAACCGGTCCAAGCCCCAATCCCAAAACAGCGAACCATGTAATAAGGTCACCGGGAATAACGGTTTCCTCCAATGCGAGATGGCAAACAAACGACAGGATAGCGGTCACCCCACAGAATGTCCCGATGACATCAGTTGAGACGTCTGAAAACTTCCGGCTCAAAACCGAATAACTGGACCAGATAAACGCGCAGGTTAATGCCGCCAAATATCCATCTGTATATTCAGGATTAAGGTTGAGGCTTTCCCCTTTGGTAATAAGAAGGCCAGCCCCCAAAAGACTGATAATCGCGCCCGCAATATGGAACCAAAAAAGGCGCTCCCCCGGCAGCAAAGCTGAAAACAAAACGATCAAGAGCGGCCATAGGTAAGCGATCAAACCAGCTTCGGCGGGTGGAGCTGATTTCAAGGCCAGAAAATAGAAGAAATGATAGCCAAACAGACCCCCTACTCCCAACACCCAAAGGGCGGGCGGCAATTTCAAAAACTGTAGCGGATTTTGGCGTGCGAAAATCCATTTGAGCAGGGCCGCGCTAAACGCAATTGCAAAACTCATAGCCGTCAACTGAAAAGGCGGAATATCCCCGGTATAAACAGTAAATAGTGCCAGTACAGCCCAAAGAAGAATAGCAAACAATCCAAGAAGGGTCGCAAATTTTCGGGAAGGTTGAGCCATCGGAGAAGTTCCTCAATCAGATACGAGAAACATCCATATCAAAGAAAACTGGGATCAGATAGCCCCAAAAAGTGAGAAGGCACGCGTCCAAGGGAGGAAACACGTGCCTTCTCTAAGTCGGTTTGACAGGGAGCCGACTTAATACATGTGCTGACCACCGTTAATGGACAGCGTTGATCCTGTTACGAAACCGGCGTCATCCGCGACGAGGAAGCAAACACCGCGGGCAATTTCACTGGCTTTACCCAGACGGCCAACCGGGATTTTAGCAACGATTTTTTCAAGAACCGGTGCGGGAACCGCGGCCACCATATCTGTATCGATATAGCCAGGTGCAATCGCGTTCACGGTTACGTTCTTCGCTGCACCTTCCTGCGCCAAAGCTTTTGTAAAGCCATGGATACCGGATTTAGCAGCGGCGTAGTTCACCTGACCATATTGACCGGCTTGACCATTGATGGATCCGATATTGACGATCCGACCAAAATTACGCTCGCGCATTCCTTCGATAGTTGCACGGCACATGTTGAAGCAGGAACCAAGGTTGGTATCGATCACCTGCTGCCATTTGTCATGGTCCATACGGTGGATCGTTCCGTCCCGTGTGATGCCTGCATTATTAACAACAACATCAACTGGCCCAAGATCTGCTTCAACTTTCGCCACGCCTTCAGCACATGCGTCGAAATCAGAGACATCCCATTTGTAGGCAGGAATACCGGTTCTGTCGGTAAATTCCTTCGCGGCTTCATCATTTCCACCGTAGTTAGCGGCAACTTTATAGCCTTTTTCCTTCAGCATGACGGAAATTGCTTCACCAATTCCTCGTGTACCACCTGTTACGATTGCTACTCTGCTCATGTCCCAAATTCCCTGATTTTAGTGGATCATTCTCTCTCTACACACATCGCGATACCCATACCGCCACCAATACACAGGGTCGCCAGACCCTTCTTCACATCACGTTTTTCCATTTCATGGAGAAGCGTCACAAGAATACGTGCACCGGACGCGCCGATCGGGTGTCCAATGGCAATGGCACCGCCATTGACATTAACTTTATCTGTATCCCAGCCAAGATCCTTATTCACGGCACAGGCTTGTGCAGCAAAGGCTTCATTGGCTTCTACAAGTTCAACATCGTCGATCGCCCAGCCGGCTTTTTCAATCGCTTTGCGGCTGGCGGGAATTGGGCCAGACCCCATGATGGATGGATCAACACCCACCTGCGCCCAGGAGACGATTTTCGCAAGTGGCTTAACACCACGTTTGTCAGCTTCTTCGCGGCTCATCATGACAACCGCAGCAGCACCATCATTAATGCCGGACGCGTTACCAGCAGTTACCGTACCGTTTTCTTTTTGGAAAGCTGTCCGAAGGCCGGAAAGTTTTTCTTCTGTTGTTTCACCGCGGATATATTCGTCTTCGGAAACTACCACTTCACCTTTACGGGTTTTGATAGTCACAGGAACGATTTCATCTTTAAAACGACCCGCAGATTGTGCCGCTGCCGCTTTTGCCTGTGAGGCCGCTGCGAATTTATCCTGCTGTTCCCGTGTGATCTGCCATTTGGCCGCAACATTTTCAGCTGTATTACCCATGTGGTAACCATAGAAAGCATCCATCAGGCCATCGTTGATCATAGTGTCGACAAATTTCATGTCGCCCATTTTCTGACCGTCACGAAGGTGGGCACAATGTGGTGCCTGGCTCATGCTTTCCTGACCACCCGCAACAACAATATCGCTGTCGCCGTTCAAAACTGCCTGAAAACCGAGGGCAACGGCGCGAAGGCCGGAGCCGCAAAGTTGGTTCACGCCCCAAGCAGGCACTTCTACTGGAAGTTCTGCTGCCATAGCTGCTTGGCGGGCGGGGTTTTGCCCCTCACCAGCGGCAAGAATCTGGCCCATAATAACTTCGGAGACATCCGCACCATCAACGGAAGACCGCTTCAAGGCTTCGCGAATTGCAGCTTCGCCGAGTTTGTGCGCAGGCAAACTTGACAAGGATCCGTTAAATGATCCTACCGGTGTGCGTGCCGCCCCTGTAATTACTACTTCCATAGTTGACCTCTTTTGTTTGCAAACTAATTAAAGTTCAATTTCCTTGGTCATTGCGTAATTTTCAGCATAATTAGCTGCTAAATTCGAAATAACCTTATATTTTCGCATATGCAACATATTTTATCGCATCTGCGGCAAAAAGTTTAATAACTTTCGATCCACTCTGTGACATTTGACCATAACCCACTGCACGCCCGCGCCCCTGCCATCATCCCCACATGACCGGAAGGGGGTGTCACAATCGTTGCATTTTCTAGCTGTTCAGCAAGTGAAAGTGCTGATTGAGGCGGAACGATCTTATCCGATTTCGGCACAGCAATCATTGAGGGAATTGTGATATTTTGAGGACATACCGGATTATCACCTAAAATCCACTCCCCTTTGTGCGGCGCATTATCACCATACCAGCTTCCAAGGCATTCCATTGCTACCTTTCCGGCAAGGGGCACCCCATCATTGAGCCAATCTTCAAGGGCCACAAAATCCTCTGCTCGCTCACTCGACATATCCATTTGATTGAACATGTTGAATTTCTTCATGCATAAATTGGGATCAAGCGCCGTGAAAAAGGTCTGCAATATATCTACCGGCAGATTTCCAAAAGTGGCGATTACCTGTTGCCATTGTTGGGTCGCAGAGAACATGGTTTTGCCGACCTCACCCAGCCCCGCATGGAAATCCCAGGGGGCCGCCACCGCCATAAAAGAGGTGAGGTCCGATTGATACCTTTCTGCCACGGCAACAGACATGGTCCCACCCATACAATATCCAAGTAGGTGTTTCGGCGATTCGGGATAGGCTGATTTTAGAAACTCAAAAGCCGGAAAAAGAATATTATTGAAATAATCGGCCAAAGAAAAGGACGCCACATCCCCTTCCGGCACTCCCCAATCGAGTAAAACAGCCCGAAACCCTTTGGATTGTAAAAAAGCCGCGAAACTTCTGTTTTCCTTCAAATCCAGAATGTAGGACCTGTTCACTAGTGACGGCACTAAAAAAACAAGGGGAGCACCCAGCGACAGTTTTTTATCCGCAAATTCCTGCAGGCAGCATCCCTGCTGCTTCCAGATAATTTTGTGATCCGATATTTTCCGGCGATAAGGGTGCCGATGATATTTCTGAATACCTGTCAGCATTCCCGAAAGTCTGGACTGCCCCATTTTCCCCACGGCGAGCATCAATTCTGGCAATGTAAATTGTTGTAACTTCGCTGACAGCGCGTCCGCTTCTTCCTCAAGTTCGGGAAGCCAAGGGAAATTCCCTATTTGCGCAAGAGGTAGTGCTGCAACAGAAGACGTAACAGTAAGAGACCCCAATCCCAAATGAAGCCCCATAGGACGCGGCCCTATTCTGACAGGAGGAATTTCAGCTACGGACTGGCTCGTCTTTTCAGACATCTTCTGGACTTTCTTTATCCACTTGACCTTTCAGGTAATCAGAAATTCCTTCAGCCTTGTTGAACAACGCCTTCACACTATCTTCCGGCCGCTGAGAGGAAAGGGTGACCTGCCGCTGCCAAAGGTCCAAAAAGGCCGCCGCCGCCTCATCAATGTTTGTCTTCTTTACCATGGGGATAATATAACGCCCTAAAGCCCCCTAGACCAGCCAAAGCGAATTATGATTGCCAAATGGATGACGGCATTGCACAATAACCGACTGCAACGCAGCATTCTTCAAGGGGGGTGGATAAAACTTGTCCGATAAAACCAATCAAGAAGCAGACGCAATTGTCATTAAAAAATATGCCAATCGCCGACTGTATAATACTGCAACATCTTCATATGTAACCTTGGATCACCTCAGCAGCATGGTGAAAGAGGGAACTGATTTTGTTGTTTATGATGCAAAAACAAATGAAGACATTACGCGTTCTGTCCTCACTCAAATTATCTTTGAGGAAGAAGCCAAGGGACAGAATCTGCTGCCTATCAATTTTCTTCGCCAGTTGATCCGCTACTATGGTGACAGCTTGCAAACGGTAGTTCCAGATTATCTGGATATGTCCATGCGGTCATTCACCAGCAATCAGGAAAAAATGCGCGAAGCCATGCCTGACAATCTGACGGATAACCCACTTTATCGTCAGTTTGAAGAAATGGGACGCCAAAACATGGCCATGTTCAGCCAGGCCATGAAAATGTTCTCACCGCAAGGATTTGGCGTGGCACAAGAACAGCCGGAACCTGTAGCAGAAGAAAAACCTGCCCCTGCGGCAAGTGATGAAACAACATCAATGATGAAACAGTTGCAAGAGCAGCTCGCGCAGATGCAATCACGCATTGATGAATTGGATAACAAGAAAAAGTGATCCGGAGGTGAGGGTTAGGGGCTTGTAATCCTCACCACCTACTGACATATATGATCAACAGACTTAAGAACATCATTGTATTATGATTTAATGTTTTGTTAACTAAATTGGTCACAAAATATTCGTTTGAAAGTCTTTCCTCCAGAGAATCTGGAGTCTGGTTTACGATTAGCCGCGTCAATACTCCGTAAGTCTTTGTCGAATTAACAACGATGGTGATGAGCAACTAATGGAGCCCGCTCGGTCCGGCATAATACCTCTATCCCAACATCATGCGGCGGCCCTTCGCCAAGCTGACCTGTTGGCATACGCGGAACAGAAAGCCCTCATTAATGAGGAGCGTCTGTCCCGTAAGGTGGACTCTACTGACAATTCAGCAATTGGATCCAGGCGGCAACCTGTTCAAGTCGATCCCGACCAGCACTCGGCAAGGTCCGTTACAGGGCATATCCGCTCCCTACAGGCATATCAGCGCCCGGAAGAGAGATTTGCACTTCAAACTTATGAAGTTGGGCAGCACTCAACTCCTTTCCTTGCGCAACAGGTCGCACAAGGTCAGTTACCTGAACTGTCTGCCCATGAGATTTTCAGAAGCGATGCCGAACTTGAGCATCAACAGGCGACACAGGCCTATCAGGATACCCGCGCCCTCACCGCAACTGTGCTTGGATTGCAAGGCTTCAGAGAACGGATTGCCTAAAGCGCCATTAGATGCGGCAGGTCGCCAGGCCGCGTTTTTCCAGATATTGCTGATGATAATCTTCCGCCGGATAAAAATCCGGTGCCTGCTCGATAATCGTTACAATGGGATCCCGAAAGGCTTTTGCATCCGTGAGCGCTTGTTTTGATCTTTCAGCCGCTTCTTTTTGCGCGTCGTCGCAATAGAATATCACAGACCGATATTGTGTGCCGATATCCGGGCCCTGCCTATTCAGCGTTGTGGGGTTATGGCTCTGCCAAAAAACGTTCAAAAGCTGCTCATAAGAGAC
Organism: Sneathiella sp. P13V-1; assembly: GCF_015143595.1. Lineage (NCBI taxonomy): Bacteria > Pseudomonadati > Pseudomonadota > Alphaproteobacteria > Sneathiellales > Sneathiellaceae > Sneathiella > Sneathiella sp. P13V-1. The sequence continues at coordinate 494,643 of NZ_WYEU01000001.1, forward strand.
TTTTGCTGGATCAAAACGAACGGCGACAACTTCAGCATGTTGTGTTGTGCCGCTACAAACCTCTTCGTAAGTTGGGCTTATTTTATGTCCACCCTGGTAGCCGACAGCCGTTTCAATAACCCCTTCAACATTACGATATGCGGCCTCGACACCCCAGAAGCAGCCTGCCCCAAAGTAAGCGATTTGTGATCCGTTACCCATTCTCATCCCTTTCTGGCCTGAATTACGCCCTATCAATCTATTAGGTATACGAAAACTCGAAAACAATAGATTTCAGATAACTTTATTGTAATCAGTCCCAAAGTAATTCTAAATTACCGGAATTCACAGGGCCAATTTGACATGAAACAAATACTGCTTTCCGCTATCTCTTTGGATTTAAAAAGTAAAGATCCACTACATCGTCAATTATTCCTACAACTAAGGGAAGCCATCCTGGATGGCACCTTAAAGGCAGGAACACGGCTGCCCTCTACACGGCTGCTGGCAAAAGACCTGAACGTTTCCAGAAACACTATTCTCGCTGCATTTGATCAGCTCATGGCGGAAGGATATTTGACAAGCCGGACCGGATCGGGAACTTTCATTTCAGATCAGATCCCCGATGAAATTCTGACGAAATCTGCCAAGAAAGAAAATCCACAAAAAATTGATCGCCATTTTCCACTTTCAAGTCATGCAGCGGCATTGCATCAGAAAAAAGCGTCACAAGTTTATCACGGCGGCCCCTTTTCACCGGGCACCCCGGAACTGGAACAGTTTCCTTTTGTGGATTGGTCACGATTGTTAGCAAAGCACTGGCGGCGTCCCAAAAGGGAATTGCTAACTGGAAATCCTATAGGTGGCTCCCGAGATTTGCGAGAAGCTTTGAGTGACTATCTTGCCCAAACCCGCGCCGTAAAATCCGATCCCGAGCAGATCATTGTCTTAAGTGGATCCCAGCAGGCCATTCATCTGGTTGTTCGGGCCTTTGCAAATCCGGGAGATCCCATTCTAATGGAAGATCCCGGATTTCCTGGGGTTCGCAACACCATTATTGGCGCTGGCGCAACGCCTATACCTGTTCCCGTTGATGACGAAGGATTTTCTTTGGAGGCAGCTGAAAAACTGGCACCAGAAGCGCGCCTTGCCTGTATCGCCCCGTCCCATCAGTATCCCCTTGGACCTACCATGTCTTTGCCCAGAAGGTTGGATCTTCTGAATTGGGCAAAACAAACGGACAGCTTCCTGTTGGAAGACGATTATGACAGTGAATATCGCTATACGGGTCGTCCCCTTTCCTCTTTGCAGGGGCTGGATACGGATCAACGGGTTATTTATGTGGGTTCCATGAGCAAGGTGATGTTTAGTGGACTCCGAATCGGATACATGGTTGTCCCGCCCGACCTTGTGGATATGTTCCTGTCTTTAAGGCGGGATATGGATGGGCATTCACCTGCCACAGTGGAACCTGCCCTTGCCGAATTTATTCGTGAAGGGCATCTGTCTAGCCATATTCGCCGGATGCGGTTACTTTATGACGAACGTCAACAATGCCTTTTGAAACTGCTCCAAGATAAATGTGGTGATTTTCTTGATGTGAAACCGCAAGAGTCTGGCATGCATCTGGTCGCTTTTCTAAAGGACAATATCAGAGATTTGGATGTTGAGGCCAAATGCAAGGAAGATGGATTGCTCTTGCGGGCGTTATCCCGGTTTTATCACGGGCCGAAAAGTCGTAACGGTCTGATCATTGGTTTCGCCGGAACCTCCAAAGAGCACATGCCTGCCCATGTGGATAAACTGCAACAGCATTTAGTAACCCTAAATGGTGGGAAAACATGATAAAGCGGGCCATCATCGCATTTGCGCTCACCCTTCTTGTTAGACATGGCACAGCAGCATCTGAAGAGGGAATTGCCATGCATGGAAGTCCGAAGTATCAAGCGGGCTTTTCCCATTTTTCATATGCCGACCCTGCCGCCACTCAAGGGGGACATTTACGCCTTGCGTCAGTTGGAAGTTTCGACAGCTTGAACCCGTTTATTGTGCGGGGGAATCCGGCAAAAGGTTTGGGCCTGATATACCAGTCTCTTCTTAACCGAAGTGCAGATGAACCCTTCAGTTTGTATTCCGGTCTTGCTTCCATTGTTGACATCAGCAGCGACAGGCGGCGACTGCATTTGCGCCTTCATGACAAAGCCCGGTTTTCTGACGGCACCCCTGTCACCGCTACAGATGTAAGGTTCAGTTTCGAAACCTTAAGAGACAAAGGCCGACCCAATCACAGGCAATATTACCGTGAAGTCTTAACTCTGGAAGCCCCAAACGATAGAGACCTTATCTTTACCTTCCGGGAAGCCAGTGGTCGGGAGTTACCCCTTATACTTGGGCTAATGCCCGTGCTATCAGCCAAATTCTATAGCCAGCAACCCTTCGCAGAGACACATCTTTCACACCCGGTTGGCAGCGGTCCCTATCGCATAAAAACTGCCGAGGCCGGCAATCAAATAACATATGAACGCATTCGCCCCTTTTGGGGGGATGAGCTGCGCTCCATGAAGGGACGCCACAATTTTGATCAGGTGACCTACAAGTATTTCCGCGACAAGGAAGTTGCCTTTCAAGCGTTCAAAGCCAATGAAGTGGATCTCTATACAGAAGGTGATCCTGCAAAATGGAACGCTCGCAAAAAAGACACCACCTACCGTTCAGTGGCACTATCGAGGCGGCTCCCCCCATATATGGAAGCCCTCGTTTTCAACACACGGCGCGCGCCTTTTGACGACAAAAATATCCGAAAAGCGCTAGCGAGGTTGTTTGATTTTGAGTGGATTAACAAAAATCTTCTTCACGGTTTATACCAAAGGACCGGCAGCTTTTTTGAACATACTCCCCTTTCCGCCTTAAACCCTCTGTCTACAACAGAACAAGAGACCTTAAAAATCCTCGGCATAAAATCCGACGATTACGAACTTCTAGATCAGCAAGCATTTGCAACCAATCTGGACAGACGAAACTCCCTTCGGGCTGCGAAGAAAATCCTTCGTGAAGCGGGTTGGAAAATTGGCCCTGATGGGATGTTGATAGATCGCAACAAAAAAGCATTTGAATTTGAAATTCTGCTGGTCGATCGTCAATACCAGAAAATACTGGCAGGTTTCATCGATACCCTTCGAAAAATCGGCATTCAGGCGAAAATCCGAATGATGGATAGTGCTGGATATCAACAGCGCATCAACCAATTTGATTTTGATATGATGATCGCGAGATGGGGCCAAAGCCTGTCTCCCGGAAACGAACAGGCCTTTTACTGGGGCAGTGCTGCTGCTGATCTTTCAGGAAGCCGTAATTATCCTGGAATCCGATCAGCAGCCGTTGATGAAATGATCCAGAAGATCAAAGCCTCGATTACGAAAGAGGAGCTACAAACCGCTACCCGTGTACTGGACCGGCTTCTTTTGGCAGGGCATTACGTTATCCCGCTTTATCATCGAAATTCGGTCTGGGTGTATCATCACAAACATCTCACATATCCAACAACTCTTCCTGATCGGGGTCTTTCGACCGACCTTTGGTCCATGCGCCCTATTGACGAATAGCTGTGAATTGCCACATAACAAAAGCGACTAATTAATAATTGGAATAATTCTATGCTGGTATTGCTTTCTCCTGCAAAAAAACTCGATTTTGACCGTACCTACGCGCCTGAAACCTATACTGAACTTAAATTTCAGAAAGACACTCAGGAACTGTTGAAAACGGCAAAGAAGCAAAACCCGGCGGACCTGAAGCGACTGATGAAGATCAGTGATGACCTCAGTGACTTAAACTATAAACGCTTTCAGGCCATGGAATTTCCGTTTAATCCTGAAAATGCCAAGCAGGCCGGCTTTGCCTTTGCAGGCGACACCTATACAGGCCTCGACATCACGACATTGTCGGAAGCGGATCTTGCTTTTGCACAGGATCATGTGCGTATTCTTTCCGGCCTCTATGGCATTGCACGGCCGCTGGACCTGATCCAGCCATACCGTTTGGAAATGGGAACCCGCATGGCCAATACTCGCGGTGAAAATCTCTATGACTTCTGGGGGGAGCGGTTGGCCGATGGGCTGAATGATGAACTTTCCTCTCATTCTTCAAAAATGATCATCAACTGTGCCTCAAACGAGTATTTCAAAGCGGTCAAACCCAAGGCATTAAACTATCCAGTCATCACTCCCGTCTTTAAAGAGGTGAAAAGCGGCGTTGCAAAAGTCATTGGCTTTAGCGCCAAACGCGCCCGCGGCATGATGGCCCGTTATATCAGCCAGAACCGCATCGAAAATCCAGAAGACATCAAAGCCTTCGACATGGCTGGATACAGTTTTCAGCCAGATGCTTCAAACGACAAAGAATTTCATTTCCATCGGGACGTTAGTTAAAACGTCCCTTATCCCGGGCTTCCCATATCTCCCGGGCGATGTTGTCCAATTCGTCCGGTGATTTCTCTGGCTGCTTCATTTTAAGCGCCGCCGCCAGTGTTCCGATCACGGCAAGCGTGGGAACCTCAAGCACCAGCTCGCCGCTCCACAATCGTCTCAGGTTTTCAGGATCAAGATCCTCTTCCCGCCATTTATAATCGTTGATATCCGTAAGCTTCGGCCAGACGATTTCAGAGACGTCACCCGATAAGATCGCATCCATGCGGGATGGCTTCATGGGATTCCGCATGACTTCACCGCCCCCGCCTTTGAAAATCAACGCATTCTCCTGCGACAAATACTCCGCAGCCCCCAAATGCAACGCTTTATAGGGTGGGTGGAATACCCCCTGCATCTGACAGCGGGCATTTAAAGGGTTAAGATCCCGACCAAATGTATTGACGGCAGTGCGCACCCCAAGCAACGGTCTTAAATCAAACAGCTGTTGAAGGGGAGCACAGAAAGTCTCCAGCCCAACATAGGTGAGCGGGTTATCTTGAAGAAGGCTCGTAGCTTCCTTCAAGGAACTTGCTTGCGGGATACCGAACAGATCAAGCCCGGGTCTCGTGGGCGCAAAACCATCGCTGTACCCTTCGATACCATGCATCAAAACGCGATATCCCTGATCTGCCAAAAGGATTGCTGACAGGATAAACCAAGGTTGCTGGCGGTGGCGATCTGCGTATGAAGGCCAATCAAAATCCACATGGGGTATTTCTGCTGGCAACTCAAATGTCTCTTTGGCAGCCGCTGCCATGCCTGCAAGTTCCTCGCCTGTCTCTCCTTTTCGGCGAAGAAGCAGAAGAAATGCCCCTAGCTGCAGCGGTTCAACCTCATCTCGCAGGATCATTCCCATGGCACTTTTAGCTTCGTCAAAAGTGAGGTCACGCCACATATTTGGCCCTTTGCCAAGAATGCGGACATATTCAGAAAAAGGGTGATCTTGGGTCATTCTTGGTCCTGCTTAAGGCGGTTTCTAACCTTAAACATATGGGAAGGTGAGGCCCGTTGCCAGTCTCAATTGAAACGCTCCAGCAATCGCTTCAAGTAGTCTTTTTCAAGAGGGCTCCGACCGGGTTCGTTAAGTCGCCTTTGTAATTCATTTAAGATGGCGCGGGCGCGGGAGACACTACTTGCCCCTGGAATTTGGTTCTTGCCTGCGCTGTCTGGCGGGCTACCCATTGGACCATCTGAACGCCCCAGTGGATCCTGATTGCCATCTTGACCAAAAGCGCCTCTTAACTTTCCACTTCCTTGTCCCTGCATCATTTGCTGTGCAAGACTGGATGCGCTTTGCTGCAGTTGTTGCAGTGCATTTTGTTGCCAATCCTGCGCTTCATTCGATTGCTGTCGGGAAAGCGCTTCTAACGCCCGTTTCATGGCACGTTCTGCGCGGCCAAGTGGGGCCGGAATAGGTCCGTTAAGGCCAAGGTCTCCCATTAAATCTCCAAGCTGCTGACGCAGCACCTTCTGCTGCTCTTGCAGACCTTTATAATCCCCCGGTCTGGTGGCGAAGGGCAGGCTGTCAGGATTGCGGGCAGCCTCATCTGCTTTACGCATCTCTTTTTCAGACAGGGAAAAAGTTTGATCCAGAAGCTTCTGCTGCTCTGAGACGATATCCCCAAGCTCCTTCAACATTTTTTGGCCTGCCTGCATTTGACCATTTTGCGCAGCCTCTCCTGCGGCCTGAAGGTTTTCAAGGATATTTTGAAGCTGATTTAGAAGATTACGTGCCTCATCCGTCGCCCCGGTTTTTGCCAGATCATCAACCTGCGACAACATCCTGTTCAAATCATCCTGCGCAAAAGCGTTGGGGGTGCCAGACATAGGAAGGTTTTGAAAATCTTCCGGGCTCATAGCGCGGGCCGCCATTTCCGCCAGAAAATCATTCATCGCTTCTTTCAATTCCTGAACCCGACGGGAGATCTCATCAGCATCTGCGCCATTGTTAAGCGCCTCCATCAAAGCTTTTTCGGCATCTCTCATGCGTTGCTCTGCGATATTCAGATTACCATTTTCCAGCTTCAGTGCCGCTTGCCACAGTAATCCGGCCACAGGCTCAATTTTCTCTGACATAAGATCCGTGATTAAAGAGGCGCGGGCCACAGAAATGGCTAAAACCACCCCCCAATCATTGTCCATTGCCTCTGGCAGCGACGTGATGGCCTCCAATGTGGCGATAACGGGAAGGCGATTATGAATAGGGTCCAGTACCAGTTTCTTGCGCTCCCCGACAAGTACGCGGGCAACCGGATGAGAAAACTGGCGTTCAGGCAATATCATTTCAATGGTGCGTGATCTGCCTACTTGGCCCTGCTCATCCACGGCTTCCAAATGCAGTCGAACGGGTAGGCCTGCCCAGATGTCCGCCGTCAGGTCAATATAGCTCTGGCTCTCGCTTTGCTTTTGCCCCTCGGGATAAGGCAAATCAATCAGTAACTCTCTTTCGTTTCCGTCACGGTAGAAACGCGCTTTTAACCCGTTTACGCCGTAATCATCTTCCGCCCGACCTAATATCTGAAGGGCATTTCTACTGGTAACTAAAGGCGTCGCCAGAAGATTTGCAACCGGTGGCAAATCAGGAATAGGGGTGATGGTAAAATCAGAAATCACATCCCCAGCAACCACCATCTGCCAGCGACCCGCGGGAATATTATCCCAACTGATCTGGTAATTACCCGGGGCAATTTGGGTAAGTTCCTTCTCCGTTTGCTCCCCTTTTAGCAAAGGCACCTCATCCGCCCCCGACAAACTGGCAACCAAACTGCTTCCTTCAGGAAGTCTAAAATCCGTCACTGGTCCCGCCTCGGTTACCTCTCCCTTGAACAGCAATTTGGGCGCTAACGCTGTATATTCAGGTGGGGTGGCCCAGATATCCAGTTGAATGACCTGCTTTTCAAAATGGATCGCGATATCAAAGGAAGAGGCGAGACGGCCTTTATAGTCGCCACTTGCGAAAATAGCCGATGCAACGACAGTAAAGAGAGCCATCGCCCGAAGGGCATGAGGGTCGCCCTCTGAGAGCCATAAGCGCGGGAGAATATATTTAAGCTGCCTTAGCCGTTTAGCCTGCTGCGCCATATGAAGGCGCCACAAAGAAACGGCCTTGTCGCTCTCTACAAAAGAAACCGCCGTTGGCTGCTCCAGATCTTTTAAGGGGTTATGCTTGATGTGGCTGCGCCGCTCCAGCGCCTCCAGAACATCATCATGGTGTGGAAAATGGATATTTCGAACCGCCTTCCAAAGAAGGATGTAGAAAATAATCGCCCCGGCAACAAATAACGAAAAATGCAGTAAATCGGGGATGGCCTGCCAAAATCCAGTAAAGCTGACGGCAACGTAAAGGCAAATAAAAACAAAAAGATAAGTGCTGGCTTTCCAGATATTTTCGACAAGAAGAACGGCTTGCGCCCATTTCAGGCGCAACCCCACTTTCCAGTCTGACATCTGCACTTCGTCGTTCATCTGCCCTCCAGCTTCCATAGCTGAAAAGCAGATGCCCTACCTTACAGCCACTCTGGCAGCTTATCCTGTTTTAGCAATTCCTCCAATGCCGGACGTTCACGGATCACGGCAAAGTCATCACCGTTCACCAAAACCTCTGGCACCAGTGGCCGGGTATTGTATGTCGACGCCATCACGGCCCCATAAGCACCCGCACTTCTAAAGGCAACCAGATCGCCAGCAGACACAGGGGGCAATTCACGCCCTTTAGCGAAAGTATCACCGGTTTCACAAACAGGCCCAACAACATCCACCATTTCCGTGCCATCCGCCTCATTAGGCTGACGGATTGTGTCGATATGATGGTAGCCGTCATACATGGCAGGGCGAATAAGGTCATTCATGGCAGCGTCCAGAATGACAAACTTTCGTTCAGCCCCCTGTTTGACGTAAATCACCTCAGATACCAGAACACCCGCATTACCTACAATTAGGCGACCCGGCTCAAAGATCAACTGTACGCCAAGGTTCCCCATAGCCTGCAAGGCAACCTGACCATAGTTTTCTGGCGCAGGTGGGATCGTGCCATCATAGGGAATACCAAGACCGCCGCCCAGATCAACTTGCGTAATTTCATGACCTTCTTTGCGTAGTTGGTCCACGAGTTCACGGACCCGCATAAAGGCATTATTGAACGGATCCAGATCCGTGAGCTGCGATCCGATATGGACATCAACGCCCTGGATTTTAATGCCAGGCAGCGTTGCTGCTTCCCCATAAATGCGCGACACATCCTGCCACGGCACACCGAACTTGTTTTCAGCCTTACCGGTTGAGATTTTCGCGTGAGTTTTGGCATCCACGTCCGGGTTCACCCGAAAGGCAATCGGCGCAACTTTTCCAAGGCGCGTTGCGACTTCGGATAGAACTCTCACTTCTGGTTCGGACTCTACGTTGAACTGCAAAATCCCTGCGTTCAGTGCCAGTTCCATTTCATGTGGTTTTTTACCAACACCAGAGAACACGATTTTGTTCGCAGGAATACCAGCTTCCAGCGCCCGGCGTAGTTCCCCTTCAGAAACTACATCTGCGCCCGCACCCAATTTGGCAAGGGTTTTGATAACAGCCAGATTGGAGTTGGCTTTTACCGCATAGCAAACCAGTGCATTTGCCCCGTCAAACGCCTTTGAAAAGACATTGAAATGACGTTCCAACGTCGCCGTGGAATAACAATAAAAGGGCGTTCCCACCTCTTTCGCAATTTCAGCAAGAGGAAGATTTTCGGCGTACAGTTCGCCGTTCTGGTAATTAAAATGATCCATTATTCAGGTCCGTTATTCAGTGACGACAGGGAGGGTGTAACCGCTTGCTTGCTTCTTATATGTGGGACTGCCCTTCTTGCCGCACGCAGCAAGACCGCCCAACATAAGACCAGAAACAACAAGTAAGGTTACAACTTTCCGCATCATCCTTCTCCGTCCAGAATTGTCTGCCAACGGGCCACCTGCGCCCGCACTTGACTAGGTGCTGTTCCGCCATAACTTACGCGGCTGGCAACAGAATTATCCACACCCAGTACATCAAAAATCTCATCAGTGATTTCAGCTTCAACAGATTGCATCTGTGCAAGCGTCAAATCTTCAAGACCACAGTTATTATCTTCTGCCATTTTCACAAGTGTGCCCGTCACATGATGGGCATTACGGAACGGCATGTTCAATTTACGAACCAGCCAGTCCGCAAGATCTGTCGCAGTTGTGAAACCTGCGCCAGAGGCCGCTTTCATGATCTCACCATTTACTTTGATATCGCGGATCATGCCTGTCATCGCCGCAAGGCAAAGCTGCAGGTTATCGGCGGCATCAAACACAGGTTCTTTATCTTCCTGCATGTCCTTGCCATACGTCATCGGCAGCCCCTTCATCATCATGAGCAGGGTCTGGAAAGCACCGGCACTACGGCCCGCTTTACCACGGATCAATTCCGCCGCATCCGGGTTTTTCTTCTGCGGCATGATGGAAGATCCGGTTGAGAAACTGTCGGAACATTCCACAAATTTAAACTGCGCACTGGACCAAATGACAATTTCTTCTGCTAGACGCGACAGATGCATGGAACAGATTGAGGCAAAACTCAAAAACTCCAACGCAAAATCGCGATCTGCAGTTCCATCCAATGAGTTTGCAGTTGGACGATCAAACCCCAGCGCCTTTGCTGTCATTTCCCGATCAATTGGGAACGATGTACCGGCAAGGGCCGCTGACCCCAATGGACATTCATTCAGACGCGCCCGTGCATCGGCAAGGCGGCTTCGGTCCCGCGCAAACATTTCAAGGTAAGCCAGCATATGGTGACCGAAAGTCACCGGTTGCGCGGCCTGAAGGTGAGTAAAGCCTGGCATAACTGTGTCGGCTTCAGTGTCCGCCTGAAACAAAAGCGCTTTTTGCAGGTCTTTCAATTCACCATCAAGATGGTCCATCGTATCCCGCACCCAAAGGCGCATGTCCGTTGCCACTTGGTCGTTACGAGATCGTGCGGTATGCAAACGACCTGCCGGATCGCCGATCAATTCACGCAAGCGTGCTTCCACATGCATGTGAATATCTTCAAGGGCCGGATCGGTTTTGAAATTGCCAGCCTCGATCTCACGAAGAATTGTCTGTAATCCTTCCTGTATTTTCTGGCAATCTTCACTTGAAATGATCCCCTGTTCCCTCAACATAGTTGAATGGGCCATGGATCCGGCGATATCCTGCTTATAGAGCCGTCGATCGAAATCGATGGAGGCGTTAATACGTTCCATAATTTCGGCGGGGCCTTTGGCAAATCTGCCACCCCAAAGCTCATTTGCGCTCATGTCTGTGGGCTCTCTTTAAGTAACTGTTGGACCAAGTCACGATGATGTTTAAAAAATTACCGATCGCAACCCTTCTTGCTGTGCTTACATTTACAGGGCTTGGGCTCTCGACTTCAACTGCTTTCTCCCAAAATCTTGACCAATATCTCAACGGTGAGATGAAAAATGTCACCTTGAAGAAAGAACGGGAAGAAATTGCGGACATCAGCTTCAAAGATGGGGATGGCAACACGCGCCAGATTTCAGAATTTAAAGGCAAAGTGCTCCTGGTCAATTTCTGGGCCACATGGTGCGCCCCCTGCCGCGAAGAAATGCCAAGTCTGGATAACTTACAAGCGGAACTAGGATCAGATGACTTTACCGTTCTTGCCGTTGGGCAGGACCTTCAAGGTGTTGAAAAAACAAAAAAATTCCTGAAAGCACTTAAACTTGAAAACCTGGCTGCTTTCAACGATAAAACCGTTAAATCTGGCCGCAAACTTGGTGTTTTTGGCCTTCCTGCCACATTGATCATCGACCGGGAGGGCCGCGAAGTAGGACGGCTTGTGGGTCCTGCAGAGTGGGATTCTGAGGAAGCGATAGAACTTTTGAAAGCCGTGATCGAAGGCTAGTTATTTCTTGGGCGCGGTTTCATCATATGTTTTGACGCCGCGCATCTCCCGCTCGAACCTTTCACGGACAATTTTATCGCCATAACTTTCTGGTGGCTTATTTTGCTCCCGGCGGATCAGCCAGATTCTAAAAACCCGTTCCACCAGAAAACTGCTCAGGAAGAAGAAGACGCCCTTCAAGATATCAAGAAGGGCAAGGTCCTTGGCGAGCGCAAGCTCTCCTTTTTCCATACCAACCAAGATATCCAGCGCGACAATAGCGGCCAGCCCCCCAAAACCAAGCACCGCAAAAATCAGCCGAATGCGTCCGACCGTCCAGGGGAAAAGAATGAGTGAAATAAACACGGCCGCATAAACGACAGGCCCCCAAATTTCTGGACTAATCGGCATTTTCACTCACTCTAAATTTTCAGATAAATCAGCTTAACCTTTTAAGGAAGCCAGTGCCACTTCTACCATGGGCCGAAGGGTGGTTTCTTCCGGGCGCAATTTACCCATAACCCGGATACCCTGCATCACACCAACAAAGAAGGTCGCAAGCTCTGCTGCCTCTCTCTGGTTTTCGATTTCGCCATTTTGCTGACCTTTGGCAATCAGCGCAGTGAGATCTTCTTCGATTTTACCGTAATATTCCCGAATCAGCTTTGCACATTCCGGATCGTAGGAGCCGCGTTCCACCGTTGTGTTGGTGATAAAACACCCACGCTTTTCAGGATCTTCCAGCGTGCGATACATGAAGGCGTAAAGGTAGTCGGTCAGGATTTCGACAGTGTTTCCATCCTGCTTCAGGGCATTTCCCCGGGACAGGGAGCGCTGTGTGTATTGATCAAGAGCAGAGATAAAAAGCTGATGCTTATCACCGAAAGTATCATACAGGCTGCCCCGGTTGATACCCATGCAATCCACTAGATCCTGAATGGAAGTTGCTTCATATCCACGGGCCCAAAAGGCTTTCATGGCTTTCTGTAAGGCATCTTCTTTATCAAAACACTTTGCGCGGGGCATGTGCAAACTCGACCAATTGTTAGAATTTCATTTATGTTACATAAACGCTCAAAGCGCCTCTGACAAGGCTTTCAATCCCTCTTTATAGGTTGGAAACCTTAAAGAAATCCCAAGTTCATCCTTGATGCGTTTATTACTGACTGTCTTATTGTCATTATAGAAGCTACGCGCCATTGGGCTTAGGTTAGCCGTTTCAAAATCCTGAAGCGGCGGCGCCTCAATCCCCAGCAATTCTGCGGCGTAAGCAACCACATCCTGCGGCGGTGCCGGATTGTCATCCGCAATATTATAAATACGTCCGGGATTAGGCTGTTTCATGGACGCTGATAGAATGGCCGCGATGTCCTCAACATGAATTCGTGAGAAAACATGATCTTTTTTCACAATTCTGTGAGCTTTCCCTTTTTGCAGGGAAACAAGCTGATTTCGGCCAGGACCATAGATGCCCGGTAAACGGAAGATATGAAGCGGCAATCCATTGCGAGCGTGTAGATCTTCCCACGCCATTTCTGCATCTACCCGACGCTGTCCGCGTGGACCGCTTGCATTGCGGGGGGTTTCTTCGGTTGCTTCACCGCCGTTCAGATTGCCGTAGACACCAGTAGTCGAGAGATACCCGACCCACTCAAGGCTATTCAGGGTGACCAGCGCTTCTGACATCGTCAGAAATACCGGATCCCCTTCCCCTGACGGCGGAATGGATAAAAGGACATGAGTGATGGTATCCGCCACCTCGTCCCACCAGATGGGAAAGGCTTCGCCTTCAAAAGGCTTCAAAGTGACATTAGGCGGCAAGGTCTCCCCTGCCGCCGTGACATCTCGTTTGGTTCCGATGAAATTCCAGTTTGGATTTTGCCGGGCAAGTTCCCTCGCCGTAAACCCAAGACCAAAACAAAGAACCGTCTTCTTATCCGTCATAAATCCTAATTCTCTTCCGCGGGCATCTGGCCCAACACAACCGTGGCAGACAGCATCGCCTTTCTGGAGACCGGCATCTGGGCACCGCCGCTGCTTTGCCCAGCGACCCCGCGCGCGTCCATTTCCGCCATCGCCATTTTTGGCTCCATCGCAGGACGTGCCATCAAGCGCGGGCTAGGCATACCTTCGCCCACAAAATCCACCATACGCACACGATATTTGGCGCCTTCAAAAGCAGTATTCAAGCGTTTTGCTTCTTCAGCGGCCATTTTATAGATCTTACCGCGAAGTTCGCCCATCAGCCCCTGCATCGCTTCCAAAGAAGGAGCAAAGTTCACATAATTGATGGTCGCTTTAAAACCGGGGCGGCTCACTTCTTCGGCTTTATCGCGAAGACCTGCAACATATTTTTCATGGAGACGCGCTTCCGCCGCAACATACCAGCGATTGAGACCGGTTTGGTCTTTAGATTGATTTGTGGATGTCACATGCCACTTGGCATCGGGAGAGAATTTCTTCAGCTTATCCAGAATTTCCTGCCGGATTTCAGAGGCAGTTTCTTTCTGCTGCACAACAGTAAATTGCACCCCAACCCGGGCATCTTCTGTTGTCACCCACCCTTCAGTTTGCAGGTTCATAACAACTTCATCTTCCACCAATGGATAGTCCTGCACCTCATCGGCATATACTGCCAGAGGCGCAACAAAACCCAATCCCATTGCCAGACCGAAAACTGCTGATTTCATAAGATTCCCTCATCCTTTGGAACGTGTAACCTCATACCTAAAATTCAATTTAGACCGATTTGTGTCGAAACAGGAGCGGTTTCTGGACCAATTAAGGTAAAATAAGATGCTGGCACTCCTGCGTACCAGCCCCTATAAATTCAAATTGGAAATCAATTTACAGCTTGAAATAACACTGATGATCAAACCCTTTGTGAGTTTTCTGCTTCTGACCTCGTTTCTAAGCCTTCAAACCACTGCCGCGACAGCAGCAGTACGTAACGAGAAAGACGAGTATGACGCCTGTATCAAGCTGACAAAGAAAGATCCGGAGCTAGCTTTTGAAAGTGCTCTGAGCTGGCGCGATCAAGGAGGCGGATTTCCGGCCCGCCATTGCGCCGCACTTGCCCTCGTCGGCATGAAAAAATACCATCTGGCAGCCCCGCGCCTTGAAAAACTGGCACAGGAAATGCGCGAAGCGGGCTCTCATCTTGTCCTCGCCGTCCTCTCGCAAGCCGCCAATACATGGCTTCTTGCCAAGGATTATTCCCGCGCCTACGGTGTGGTGACCGCCGCGTTGGAACTCAATTCAAATGACGTGGATCTGCTGGTGGATCGCAGCCGTATTCTGGCCGCCGCAGAAAATTATCAGGACGCCTTCAACGATCTGGATCTTGCCCTGCGCATTGATCCGACCCGTATTGATGCCATGGTTTTCCGTGCGGTTGCCTGGCGGCATCTTGGCAATAATGAGCGGGCCTTTGAAGATGTGGACTTGGCTCTCTCCTTGCTTCCTGATGATGTGGATGGCTTGGTGGAGCGCGGCATTCTCCACCGCCTTTTGGGGCGCCCGGATGAGGCCAGAAAAGACTGGCTAAAGGTGCTGGAGCTCACCCCCAATAGCCCGGCCGGAGAGACCGCCAGACGAAACATTGAAAAACTGGACGTAAAATAATTCAAGCTGCGGCAGATGACCTAAGGCCGTGTAGTGCTGCACGATACCCCAATGCTTCAGCTATATGAGCACGACCAAGCTGTTCCTTCCCTTCCAGATCTGCAAGTGTGCGCGCTACCTTCAACACCCGATGATACCCCCTTGCGGAAAGTTTCAGCTTACCGATGGCATCCTGCATCAAGGCACGCCCACTCTCATCCAACACAGCAACCTGCTCAAGCACTCTCCCTTCGGCTTCTGCATTGGTACGAATTGGGTTGAGAAGGTTCAGCTTTCCATATCGTGCCCGCTGAATGGCACGGGCACGTGCGACTCGCTCCGCCACCATTTCACTGGTCTCGCTTGGCGGCGGTAAAGTTAAATCCATAGCGGAGACCGCGGGCACTTCCACAAAGATATCCATACGATCCAGCATAGGGCCAGATATTTTGTTCCGATATTCCAACGCGCATTTAGGGGCTTTTGCACAGGCAAGTTCCGCATCATCCAAATGCCCACATCGGCACGGGTTCATGGCGGCGACCATTTGAAACCGTGCAGGATATGACACATGTGCATTCGCGCGAGCAATCACCGCCCGGCCAATTTCTACAGGTTGCCGCAAGGCCTCCAGAACCTGTCTTCCAAATTCCGGCAACTCATCCAAAAAGAGAACCCCAAGATGAGCCAGCGACACCTCCCCTGGATTGGCTTTGCGCCCACCTGACAGGAATAATTTTAAATGATAGTATGGTCAAAATAAGATATAATTATATAGAAAAAGGCGATATTGGTGACAGTTAGGCGGATACAAAAAAGCTATCGTAGCCTTACAGGGTACGTGGGAACTTCAAGATTTGGCTCTATTCAATTTGAGTCTACTCTTGAGAGAGACTTTATCGAACTGATGGAGTTCAACACACAGGTAACAAACATTATCTCTCAGCCAATTAAGATCAGATATGTCAACTCAGAGCAGGCAATACGCCACTATACCCCCGACTTTTTGGTCAGTTATGAAGTATCAGATAGCAATGAAGAAGAGACCTGGATTTATGAGATCAAATATGTCGATGACCTTCACAAGAATTGCTCTGACTTAAAAGAAAAGTTCCGCGCGGCCATTCGCCATAGCAAGTCAAACCAGTACCGGTTCAAAATTTTAACAGAGCGGCAAATCAGAACCCCTTACCTTGAAAACGTGAAAATTCTTCAAAAACACCTCAGGTACCCTCTCCCGGAATATTGGAAAGTAGTGTTTGAAGTTTTTAACAACGGCTTGGCAACCTCTTTAGACACTTTCGTTTCAAAACACGGCATCGAAGGCATTCAACTTCAAGAGCTCATATTTGTTATCTGGCAGCTCGTTGCACGCAACATCCTAATTACGGACCTGAATAAACCATTGTCAAAAGACACGATAATCTCAACACATCCGGAAGGAATCTGATCGCTATGGTACAACCATTAAGCTTTGAAGTATCTGTAGGTAATTACTATCGATGTGATGGGGTGTTGGGTCGCGTAATGAGTTTCGTGGAACACAATGTTGTACTAGTTAAGTTTGATCCGATCAAAGACCTAGTTAGATATAAAATCCACGATCTAGAACCACTCCAGTTTCCAGAAAATACTTTTAGGCTTAAGGATATTACGAGCTTAACTGAAAAAGAGCAGGAAATAATTGATTTCCGATTTAATGCTATCAAAGACCTATTAGATAACCGCCAAAAAGGAAACGGATTCGAAAAAGTAAAATCCAGAGCTCAAGAATTAAATGTAAGCTACACAACACTCTATCGGTGGATCAAAAAATACAAATCTGGAAGAAGTAAATCAGCGCTGTTAGACGTCACACGAAGCGACAAAGGAAAATCCCGTATCGATCTTCAAGTCGAAGAGTTAATGCAGGACATTATAGATAATCACTACCTGACACCTGAACGACCCACTATCGAGTCTTCATATAATTATCTAAAGGTTAAATGTGACGAACTGAATCTTAAGCCTCCCCATAAAAACACACTCTTAAACCGAATTAGACAACTACCAGACCAACAAATCAGAAGTGCAAGATTTGGCAAGAAAGCCAAACGTGTTTTCTACGCCCCGTCGCCTGAAGGATATCAAGAAGCGATCCGTCCGCTCTCAGTCATCCAAATTGATCATACGCTGATGAATATTGTCTGTGTGGATGAAGAGTTTGGAGAAGTAATTGGAAGACCTTGGATAACCTTGGCAATTGACGTTTACTCCAGAATGGTTGCCGGTTTTTTTATCAGTTTTGATCCTCCAAGCGCCGGCTCAGTAGCCCAATGCATTTATCATGCAGTCCAACCTAAAGATGAATGGTTGAAGTCTATGGGTATTGAGGCTGACTGGCCTGTATATGGATTACTGGAAACCATTCATTGCGACAATGCCAGAGAATTTAGGGGAAATACCCTAAAAAATGCCTGCGAGCAGTATAATATGAACCTTCAATTTCGTCCTGTCGCCAAACCAGAGTTTGGCGCTCATATCGAAAGACTAATGGGTACTTTATCAACCCAACTTAATTCAATGAAAGGGACAACACGTTCCAATGTAACAAGCAAGGGTGACTACGACCCGGCGAAAAATGCAACTTACACGATTTCTCAAGTACAAAAGCACTGTACGATTTTTTTCTCAAAAATTTACCACACTAAAGAGCATACTGGTTTAGATTTTGGTTACTGCCCCTTACTTAAATACAAAGATGCTTTGCACCCATATAACGACAGCGGGCTTACAGGGACGCCACCGCTGATTGTTGATCAACACAAATTTAGACTGGACTTCATGCCCATGTTTGAACGAACCATACAAAAAGACGGTGTTAGTCTGGATACTCTAACCTACTACAGTGACACGCTGGAACCCTTCATCAAATACCGGAAATCTGAAAATTCTAAAGCCTCAGAAAAGTTTATATTCAGAAGAGATCCATGGGACATTTCGAAGCTATACTTCAAAAATCCAATTACTGAAGAATATTCAGAGATTCTGTGTAAAGACACTCGCTTTCCCCCAATGTCTCTTTGGGAGTTCAAAGCTGTTTCCAACTATCTTAGTCGACAAAACCTCAATCGAATAGATACACAACAAATCATTGAGGGCCACAGAGAACTGCAGGAGCTGGCAAATGAAGCTCAGAAAACCCAAAAACAGAAAAAACTTGCCAAACCCTTTATGAGAAAGCCTGGGCATCACGACCCAACCCCAGCACAAAAAAAACAAGTTTGTGAAGAAGTTGATGACTGGCGCTCACAAATAGATCCCTCTGAAATCACCGCCTTTACCGATGAGGATTAACGCGTGCCCTTAGATCACATGACTCAAAAAACACAACAGGTGTTTCTTGCTGGGAAAGATCAACGCACTCTATGGGTGCAACAGGATCATTGGATTAATTATCCCACTGCAGCAAAGGCTCTCAATCAAATGGAGAAGTTACTTACCTCTCCGGCAAGGACCAGAATGCAGAACCTATTAATATTTGGGGAAAGCAATAATGGTAAAACGGCAATCCTAAATCAGTTCTGTAAAGAACATCCGATCGATGAAAACCCTGAAGGGGATCACATCCTATGTCCAGTCTTCAAAATAGAGGCTCCGCCGGAAGCCAGTATCCAAGCCTTCTACACAACGATACTTGATCTTCTTTGCGTACCTTTTCGATACAATGACAGGATTGAGAAAAAAGCCCATCAAGTTGAAACAGTCCTTCGCCAGATCGGTGTCAAGGTTCTCATCATTGATGAGGTTCACAATATGCTTGCCGGCACAGCTTTAAAACAACAACAATTTCGCAATGTTCTTAAATATTTAAGCAATACACTTCAGATTTCCATAGTGGCCGCTGGTACTAACGATGCGTTAAATGCCCTCTCTGCCGACAAACAGATTCGGAGCAGGTTTATGCCTTTCAAGCTAAATCATTGGACTTTAAATAAGGATTACCTTCGCCTGCTCTACACTCTTGAAAGTCGCCTTCCTCTTGCGGAACCAACAAGGCTGGTTGATCACAAGACGCTCTACATGCATCTGTTCGAAAGATCTGAACAGGTGATTGGAGAAATCATTGAACTCGTTCGCGAAGCAACACTCATTGCAATTGAAGAGGACGCACCGAAGCTAACTTTAGACATCTTCCGAAAAGTGGACCGATTGAGTCCTTCTTCTAGGAGACAGCTCTATCGAGAACGACCTCGTGAGACTTTCTAAAACATGGCCGATACATTTAAACCCCCTACCAGATGAATTAACCTCATCCTGGCTCATTCGATGTGCTTCCGCTCACGGGCAAAAAATCCAGACATTCACAACGCTTACCCTAAAGTCTACAGATATCTGGACTAGAGACCTTGATAATTCGGTATCTGACGAAAAGCTTCAAACTCTATCAGCGCAATCGGGCCGCTCATTCAGGATCCTTGATCAAACACGCCTTAAGAGCTTTGAAAATTTAGCGTTCAAATCTCACGCACCTAAATCCTATACAAGAAATATTCTCTCACTTGGCGTCTACCATAGAACCCGCAAGCGTTACGGCTTACAGTATTGCCCATTATGTCTGCGCGATGACGCTATACCCTATTACCGGCGAACCTGGCGCCTTGTATTTATTGTAGCTTGCCAAAAACATAAGGTTCTACTTCATGATCAGTGCCCATTCTGTTCCGCTCCAGTAGCCCCTCATCGATTTGACTTTCGAAACCGCATAATCCCAGAACCGCTTGATTTCCGGCTTTGCAGTTTCTGTAAGGGAAATTTGGCTGCCGCAAACACTGTATTGGCTGAAAAAGAACATCTCAGCTTCGCGATCAAGTTTACCAACAGCTTTTCTGATGGCCGTGTAACACTTAGTGATGGCACCTGCGTGAATGCATTTGAATTTTTTGAGTTTGCGCGTGAACTATTGAAAATTCTTTTACAGCATGAGGTTAAGGTCAAAAAATTTAGAGATCTTGTATGGAAGACCTACTCAAAACCAGAAGACCTTGATAATGCTAAGCAGGTTGAGATGATGAGAGTAAAGGCTCGTTCTTTAGGGCTCCAACTTGTTTATAACATTCTGGAAGATTGGCCCGCCAGATATAAAGATATACTGTCACGCTCACGTGTTTCACCAAGTCTGGTTACCAAAGAGCTTGGATACCCACTACAGTGGCTCCCTTAGAGGACAGTTTACCCCTTCTCCAATGTCATCCCAAATGTAAAATCTTCCTGTAACTTCTCGATCCTCAATCCGTGGCGACGTTCCTTGCATATGACTTAAACCCAGAGCTCTACATTGCGTCCATTCCCGATAGGACTTGCCGAATCCCTCTTCCAAGGCACTCAGGCGAACGCCACGTCCCATCTGGGAGAGTTTGGCAACCTGCCTGCCATCAGTGATGATTGCGCCCTGCCCTTTGGGCATAAGGGTGTATCCTTTCGCGCCCAGCCGATCTTCAAGGTCTTTCCAACTGGCGGCTTCGGAAAAATCAACGCCGATCAGGTCTCGAAGGTCTTTGAGCTGAGACTTCTCGAACGGGATATCCGGAACACGATTTTCCTTCAGGGCTTGTTGGAGCTCTCCCTCCGAAGGTTTCGGCCCTTCGATATCCAGATCGTCACGCTCAATCCGTTCCTTCACGCGCTCCAGGTCGCGCTCAAAGTCCACGCCCCAATGATCCACAAGATCGAGACCGAGCTCCCGTTCCTCGTCCGCCAGCACCTTGTTGATCCGCTGCCAGTCCCGAGACGTAGACCATGCCCGGCCCGTTTCAGGGTCAATGCGGTTGACCAGAATATGGATGTGCTTATGGCCCGTGTCGTTGTGGGCATAGATGGCCGCTTGGTGATTCTCCAGCCCGAGTTCCTTTAGCAGCCGGTCGGCAATGCGCTCCATCTTCTCCCGGTCCAGATTCGGGGCGTCCTCTTTCGTCCAGGATACTGGTAGATGCAAAACCGGTTTCTTGGTTCGTGATGACAGGTTGGCCGTTGCCCGCATGATCCGCCCGATCTCTTTCGCGTCACCCTGCGCGTCGAGCCTGCCGAGATTGCGCGTCGAGCTCCATTCTACCCGCTCCGGATTCTTCCTTTGTCGCCCCCTGGTCAGATATGACAGGCATCCCCTGAAGCCATTTCCATAGATGGGTTTGCCGATCACCGCCCTGCCTCACTTCTTGGTCGCGGCTTCTTCGATAGCGCGAAGGGTGGTCAGCACATGGCCCAGGCAGTCTTGTATCTCCGCATTGGAAATTTCCCGCCCCATATTGGCGCGGCGGGTCAGGCGATTGAGGGAGACACGCGCGAGCCGACGCTGACGGCTTGGCAGTCACAATCCTTGCGCCCCATGCCCCAGCGGGCGGCTGGGCGCGCCTCATAAGGGGGGCGGGCTATTACATCCTGAAAGCCTGAAACAAATCATCATCAGCCCTGCAATCGCAGGGCTGATTTCTTGTCTATCCATGATACTCGATCACAAACTGATTCCCGTCATGTTCAAAGGTGGTAAACCCGCCGTTGATTTCCATATCGCGGGCATAGGCGTCCGTGTCGATATAGAATGGATTAAGGCCTGCCTTTTCTACAGCATCCAGAATTCCGCTACCTTCAAGATACTGCTCCGCATAGTCCTTGAGCGAACCTTCAAACAGATAAACGTCATCCAGATCACGCTCCAAGATTTCCTTCATGCTCAAGCCAAACTCACCAGATAGGTAGAGCACCTTCACCAACTCCTCATCCGTGAACGCGCCTTCAAAGTCATCAAACCAGATGTTCAAGTTTGCCTGATTAACCGACAAGGCATGAAACAAGTCGCAATCGTCTCCGTCGCCGTCGATATACTGGATTTCATATTCCTCAACCGGATCACCGTATTCGTTTCGGTGTTCGCCTGCTTTCTTCTGGTACTCTTCCAAAGTCTGAAAATAAAACCCTGTGGCGGAAATATCGTAAGGGGTCGCATGGTAGGTGTTCATCGTCTTTAGTCCTTCTCTTGAATTACCCGCAGGGCAAACCCCCGCGCTATACCTTCTGCCCAGCGGCGAGCGACCAAAGAGCCGCGAGCAAGAGAAGGGAGTGAGACCGATAAACAGACGGCTCCAAGAAGCCGCCCTTCAATCAAAGGGGCATCTGGCCAAACACGTTTGTGCGGGCATGGCCGGACGGCGACCTTGGGAAAGCCGGAGGTGTTCGGTAAAGCTGGAAGAACAAGGATATCGCGTGGAACACGCAATAGAGTAATAGCAATATCTGATAACAAAGATTGACATTTTGTCGTTTATTACCATACTTAAATGTAGTTAAGGAGGGTCAGAGATGAATTTCAGCCTAACACCGAATTTAGAACAATTTGTTCGCGATCGCGCAGATTCAGGCGATTATAACAATGCGAGCGAAGTCGTTCGTGAAGCGCTGCGTCTTTTGAAAAAACATGAGGAAATTGAAACCCTCAAACTCCAGAAACTCAAGATAGCTCTTAAGGAAGCGGACAACGATCTTAAAAATGGAGATTTTGTTGACCTAGAGACATCCGAAGTTTTGGATCGGTTTTTTGCCGAACTCTAATAGAAAAATCCGGATTACGGCTTCCGCGGAACGTGACCTTAAAAAGATAGGCGATTACACCCAGAAAGAATGGGGAAGAAAACAGAAGGCAAAATATCTTTCTGGTATAAGGAATAAGTTCTCTGAATTGAATGACATGCCCGATATAGGGAAAGAGCGAGACAATTTACGTAAGGGCTTACGCTCACACCCGGTTGGAAGTCATGTCATCTTCTATGAATCGACATCAAAGAGACTGACAATCATGCGCATCCTGCACAAAAACATGGAGCCTGAGCGGTATTTAAATATGGATCGTGGTCGGGGCTTATCTCGTTAAGCTACGGAAAATGCAAAATGGTACAATTTGGTACAGCAAATTGTAGCCAACATTGTTGAGAGCTATTGTAGCCTGAAATTTATTTTTGAGATTTAGTGTACCAAAACTGTACCATTGGCATAAACGAAGGGCTTAGCATTTCTGCTAAGCCCTTGATTTTATTGGTTGCGGGGGGCAGGATTTGAACCTGCGACCTTCAGGTTATGAGCTTTACGCTCTTTTATAATTCTGAACAACCTTGAACAAAGAATATCGCCATTTCCTGCCATTTTCAACGGTTTCAGTTGTTCGAAATTGTTGCTACGTCTCCGGGTTTTTCGTATTCTAGTGACCCCATATTGACCCCACGGGGCCAATTGACCCCTTTTTACCGAAAGCCGCGCTCATGGCCTACATTGAGAAACGAGAACGACCGGGCGGCACATGTTGGCGTGCCCGCGTTCGCATTAAGGGCTTTCCAGCCCAACAAAAAACCTTTTCCCGCAAGACCGACGCGAAACTATGGGCGCAGCAAACCGAGGCCGCCATACGCAAGGACGAGTTTAAGAACGTGGTCAAAACAGCGGGCCGCTACACCTTGAGCGAGGTTATAAGCCGCTATCGCTTGGATATTGCCCCACACAAGGCCGCGACCACGCGCCGGACAGAAGGCACCTAGGAGGCGGCTGGATTGAACAACAACCCTTTCAACAAGGCGGAAGAATTGACGCAAAAATATGGAAGCTTCAAAGCCTACCGCCTTGCCTTGGAAGCCGCCGACCGGGAAATCAAAAAGGCCCGGTTCCGGGAAGATAGATACCTCTATTAGCGAGACGTGGCGTTTACCGTCCGCGAAATCCGCTACCGGGAACTTGGCCTTATTCCGACCCCCTAAAACAGAAAGCCGCGCAATAGACGCGGCTTTCCCTTCTCGGTATCCTTGTCCCATGACGGCCAACGACACCACGCTCCCCAACCCTTTTGACCATCCCGCCACAATGGAGCTTGCGCGGGAGGTTTTAGATTTGCCCAGCCTTTCCGGCTTGCCCGCCCTTGACCGCTGGACAAAGGCCAAACTGCAAGACGCTATCGCCTATAACGAGGCCGCCGTATTTGTTGCTCTTATGTGCAACGTCATTGAGAACTTTTTGCCGGAAACCATGCTCACCCGCTTTCGGCAACTCCCTATCGCCCCCTACGTCACACATGACGGGGCCGGGCTTCAAATGAAGCTTGCCGCACTCAAAGAAGGCCGCGCCATGATTGACGCGGTAGAGGGCGCAATCTTGGCCGAAAGGCAGGCGGGCAATCGCAGTTTTTCAAATGAATTCGATTTTGATGCTTTTTTTAGCCAACTGGCCGAGGACTTTTTGCCCGGACTGAAAATTCCGGCGAGGCTCCCCAACAGCGCCAGCATTATCGAAGCCATCCTAAAGAAAGAATAGCTCTTAGCGGCGCATGGCAAAGCTACTTGTCGCCGCCCACTTGCCGCCAATGTTTAGCATTGTGTCGCTTGGTGGCATTTTACAATCACCGTGGCACGGCGGAGCAGTACATCAAGGAAGGCAAGAACGCCATTAAGTGGACCCGGTTGTCGTGCCGCAAGTTCCGCAATTACGAGGTTCGGCTCCACCTTCACGCTCTGGCTTACAATCTGGCGAACTTCATGCGAACGTTGGCCTTGCCGAAGGAAGTGGAACACTGGTCGCTGACTACGATTCGGGAAAAATTGGTGAAGATCGGTGCGAAAGTGGTCAGCCATGGCCGATACGTCACGTTCCAATTAGCCGAGGTGGCCGTACCACGGAGCCTGTTCCAAAAAATTCTGGGACTGATTGATGATCTGCGACGAAGACCCGTCCCGACGTAGGCCGGGATCATCGACGGCACAGGGAACAAGATGGGAGAAGTGCGTTCGGATGACGACAAAAACTCCCATTGGGCATCTGAGCTTGATCAAATCGTCAAATCGAGGCTGTCGCATCGCCGATCGGGGAAAATTCTTTCCTTCGATAACGGGGAGCGGCTACATTGGCAACGAAATAAAGGTTATCTGGGAAATGTCGGCTAACATATGTTCTTTTATTTGAATGTGGGTAATGGAAGGCAGCGCATTTCGGACCTTCGGTTGCCAGCATGACTGTCCATGAACGTTTGGTGACTGTTTTCTTAAACCAGCGACATGCAGACTGCGAAAGGAAGCGAGAATGGCGTACTGTTATGAATTCAAAGGGTTTATACCCGTTGTGCCTGAGGATACATATGTCCACCCCCAGGCCGTTCTGATCGGAAATGTCATCCTGGGGCATGGGTGCTACATCGGACCCGGGGCAAGCATGCGGGGCGATTTCGGCAGGATCGTGATCGGGGATGGTGCCAATGTTCAGGACAATTGCATCATCCATTCCTTTCCCGGCCGCGACGCCGTGGTGGAAACCGACGGCCACATTGGCCATGGCGCGATCCTACACGGTTGCACAGTGGGGCGGAATCGATTGTCGGCGCGCAGGCGTTTGTGCGGGGCGAAACCGTGATTCCGCCGCGTTCGATGGTGGTCGGATCGCCAGCCAAGGTGATCCGCGGCGTCAGCGAGAAGGAAGTCGCGTGGAAGACACGCGGGACGGCGGAATACCAGAAACTCGCGCGTGACTGTCTGGCCGGATTGATGTCCGTCGAGCCGCTGAAGATGGTCGAAGCCGACCGGCCCGAGGTGGCAGCCTCTGACGTCGTTTCGATTCAGGAGGCGCGGCAGACGTCGTCCTGACCTGTCCGGGCACCGGACCGCGGCGGCGAACTTCGCATTGCGAAACCGCCAGATGGAAAGACCTTGACGCGGGACGGCACCCCCTAAATCGGTGCGCCGTCCCGCAAGCAGTTACAGCCGGAAGATCCCGTAGCCCAAAGCGCGGGCGCGTTCGACAAAGCTCGCCGGATCGTCATCCTCGATCGCCGAGGGTGCGACGGGAAATCCGCGTTCCTCGACAAAGGCGCGCGCTCGGACCTTGTCACGCATCAGGTCGATGACCTCGGACGTCGGGCCGACAAAGGTCACTCCGGCTTTTTCCAGCGCCGCGACAAAACCGGCATTCTCTGACAGAAAGCCATAGCCGGGATGCACCGCATCCGCGCCGATCTTTTTTGCAGCCTCGACGATCTGAGGGATATCCAGATAGGCGGCCACGGGCGTCGGGCCATCGATGGTCACGATCTCGTCGGCAATCAGGTGGGCGGGCCCCTTCTGCTCCGACGTATGGCGCAGCACAGCCGTCGCAAGGCCTCGGGCCTTGGCGGTGCGCAACACGCGCGCCGCGATCTCACCCCGATTGGCGACCAGGAGTTTCGAAATGGTCATGGTGTCGTCCTCTTAGTTCGGGTTCGCGGCATTCAGCCCGTCACGTGCGGCCAGATCGGACGGCACGGGAATTTCGATATCAAGCAGCATTTGCGCGAACCCTTTGCCCTGCGGGTCGATGCGGACCGAGGCGATGCCGCCACCGCCAAGCGATTCGTGCAGCAGGAAGTTAAGCGAATGGCTTCCGGCAAGGTCGAATCGCTCGACCTTGCCTTCGCAGACATGGGAGAAATAGTCTTTCACCACCTCTTCGCTGAGAGCTGAGCGGATATATGGCAGGTAGTCTGGCTTGCGCGCAAGGATGCCGATATTGGCGATATCCCCCTTGTCGCCCGAGCGGCCCCAGGCCAGATCGACGAGGCGCACCTTGACCGCGTCCGGACCGGGCTCGCGGCTATCTGCGGGCGGCGCAGCAGGCGGATCAAGGTGGACTGGCGTGGTGGCCACGGTGACGGGCACTTCCTTGCCGTCGACCTCGACTGCGACGGGGGTCTCGGCCTTGCTCTGCAGGAAGGAGAACAGACGGACCACCGGCTGCACCTTTGGCCGTCCGGCGAAGAACCCGGTTAGACCCTGCGCGGTCGAAATCGCCATCGGTGCGATTTCTCCGGCAAAGATGTTCAGCGCGGCGCGATCGTCATGGACCGCGCCGATCTTGAGCACCACCTCGCGGGTCCGGGCGCGCGCATTTGCGCCATAGGCCGCCTCGGCCCCCAGCACCTCGACGCTGACCTGCCGGAAATCGCCCATGTTCCGGTCGCGGAAAATCCGGTGGCAGCGGGTCAGGATCGCCTCGGCCACGCGCTCGGCCTTCGCAGGTGCATCAATCGCGGCCAGTGTCAGTGTGGAGACAGCGCGCCAGCCATCGGCATGGGTCGCCGACACCTTGTAGCTGTCGGTGCGCCCTAGCCCCCTGCCGCCCTTGACCAGCACCTGATCAGGTCCGACCTGTTCCAGGGTGACCCCGGACCAGTCGCAGATCACGTCGGGCAACAGGTAAGCGCGCGGGTCCCCGATTTCATAAAGCATCTGCTCTCCGACTGACCCGGGCACGACCAACCCGCCTGTGTCAGGCGTCTTGGTCATAATGAAACTGCCGTCTTCGGACACCTCGACGACGGGCATCCCCATGTTGTCCCAACCTGGCACGTCCTGCCAGTCGGTGAAGTTGCCGCCCGTTCCCTGGGGGCCGCATTCGATCAAGTGGCCGGCCAGCGATCCCTGGCTGAGCTTGTCCCAGTCGTCATCGCCCCAGCCGTATTCATGCATCAGGGGACCAAGCGCGACCGCGCTGTCGGCGCAGCGCCCGGTGATCACGATGTCGGCCCCGGCATCCAGCGCCGCCGAGATCGGGCGAGCACCCAGATAGGCATTCATGCTCCAGATATCGTCTGGAAATTCTACACCCGAGAACATTTCCGTCTGACCGCTTTTGCGAATTTCATCGGCCCTAGGCAACAGGTCATCGCCCAGCACGACACCGACCGAGAGATCAATCCCGGCCTCGGCGGCGGCTTTGGCAAGCGCATCACGGCAGCCACGCGGGTTCACGCCCCCGGCATTGGCAACGACCTTGATGCCCTGACGCTTGATTGCAGGCAGCCACGGAACAAGCGCCTTTACGAAGTCCGGCGCATAGCCCGACTCGGGCGTTTTGGCGCGCGCCCGCGCCATCAGCGACATAGTCACCTCCGCCAGATAGTCAAAAACCAGATAGTCGATCTCGCCCTTTGAGACCAGTTGACCGATCGCTTCCGGTGTATCACCCCAGAAGCCCGATGCGCATCCGATGCGCAGTTTTCGTTCCGACATATGTCTCTCCTCCCCGCTTGATTAGCGGCCTGTCCATTCAGGTTTGCGTTTCGAAATGAAGGCATCAAAGCCTTCGCGCGCGTCTTCGGTCTGCGCTACTCGCGGCAAAAGTGTTTCTGCAAACCGCATTTGCTGCGGATAGGTCATGTCCTCCATCGCGTGACAGGCGTATTTTCCCAGCCGGATCGCGCTTGGCGACTGCGCAGCAATCTGGGCAACCAGTTCTGCAACCTTCTCGTCCAACCCCGCGGCATCGGTCACATAGTTGACCAGATTGAATTGCAGGGCTTCCTCGGCCGTCAGAGGAACGCCGGTGATGAACATCTCCATCAGCCTCCGCCGGGGCAAAACACGCATCATAGGTGGCACGATCGTCATGGGAAACAGACCCACCTTCACTTCCGGCGTTCCGATGCGCGCATGATCCGCCATTACCGCAAGGTCGCAGGCACAGATGATGCCCACCCCCGCCCCCATCGCGACGCCGTTTATACGCGCGATCGTTGGCTTTCGGCACGCCTGTATCGTTTCGAATAACCTTCCGGCAAAATGATCCGGGTCCGAGGGATCCTGAACAAACGGGCCGCCATCCGCACCCGCCTTGATGTCACCCCCGGCACAGAAGGCGCGCTCGCCCTCGCCGGTCAGAACGATCACACGACAATCGCTGTCACTCTCGGCAGCTCGCATGGCGGCCATGACCCCGTCTGCGACCTCGCGGTTGAGGGCATTTCGATTATCAGGACGCCGAATCGCGATACGCACTTCATTGCCACACGCCTGCGATTGAACAACGCTCTCAGTCATATTCGAAGCTCCCCCTGTGTGATCTGGGCACCATGCTTTCAAACCTTAGGTCTTTAAGAACTTGGCTTGATTTATTTTCTAACATATGTTTGATTTTGGTCAATACCGCAGACGAAATTTTTTGGGAGGTTGATATGGCGACTCAAAGTGAGACTATCGCGGCTGATCTGGAAGCCATCAGGGCGAACTATTCTTTGACCGATCAGCAACGCCAGATTGTCGATCACGTGGATCGGGTATCGCGCGAGGTGCTGCACCCACTGCAGGCGCGCATGGATGACGAGGAATGGTGGCCCGATGATCTGTTCAAGCAGATGGGCGAACTAGGCTTGCTGGGGATTACCGCGCCGGAGGAGCTAGGTGGATCGGGACAGAACGAGTTCACCCAGGCGCTGGTGTCCGAGGTGATTTCGAAGTGGAATCCGGCTGTGGGCCTCTCGCACGGGGCGCATGACAACCTGTGCCTGAACAACCTGCTGCGCAACGGATCCGAAGAGCAGGTGAAGAAATATGTGCCGGGCCTTTGCTCCGGCGACTTGGTTGGTGCTCTGGGCCTAACCGAACCGGGTGCGGGATCCGATGCGCTTGGGTCCATGGCGACCACTGCGCGCCGCGACGGCGACGAATACGTCATCAACGGCTGGAAGATCTACATCACCAACGGGCCGATCGCCGATGTGATCCTGCTTTATGCCAAAACCGACAAGTCGAAGGGCGCCAAGGGCATTTCTGCTTTTATCATCGAGACGGACAATCCTGGTTTCAAGGTGGCGCAAAAGCTTGACAAGATGGGCTTCCGCGGCTCGCCAACCGGAGAACTGGTGTTTGAGGATTGCCGCGTACCCGCATCCGCCATGGTTGGACAGGAAAACACCGGCGTTTCGGTGGTAATGAGCGGGCTGGATCTGGAGCGTGCTATGGTTGCCTCAGTCTGCGTTGGCATGGCCGAACGTGCGCTGGAACTGGGTCTGGAATACGCCAAGATTCGCGAACAATTCGGCAAGCCGATTGCTAGTTTCCAGATGATGCAGTCGAAACTGGCCGAGATCTACACCGAGGTCGAAACCGCGCGTGCCTTCAGTTATCGAGCCTTGGCCGCCTGTACCGGCCTGCCGAAAGGGGCCGGGGGCCGCGGTGAAATCCACAAACTGACCGCGGCGGCCTGTCTTTACGCAGGCGAGGCATTCAACAAGGCGGTGACCGAAGCCTGCCATATTCATGGTGGCTCTGGCTACATGCAGGACACCGAGATTAACCGGCTGTTCCGCGCCAACAAGCTGCTGGAAATCGGCGCGGGTACAAGCGAAGTCCGCAAAATCATCATTGCCGAAGAACTTTTGCGCGCCTGAGGGGGACGAGACCATGAACAAGCAACTGCGCAACGACACCGCTCTGCCAACACATTTCATGACGGACGAACAGCAGGCCCTGGCCGATCAGGCCGGCAAGTTCTTCATGTCCGAATTCCACCATCTGAATGCGGAAATGGACGATACAGATGACCTGCCGCCTTCGGTTTTCCCCAAGCTGGGCGAGATGGGATATCTCGGCCTGAACGTGCCGCCGGAATTTGGCGGCGCGGGGCTGGATTTTACCTCGGCCTGTATCATCACCGAGGAAATGTCGCGCGCCTCGGCGGCCATCGGACTGACCCATGTGGCCCATGACAATTTGTGCGTCAACAATATCTACCGCAACGCCAATGACGAGTTGCGCCGAAAATACCTGCCAGGTCTGTGCGACGGCACGCTGGTGGGTGCCCTGGGTCTGACCGAACCCGGCGCGGGGTCTGATGCGCTTGGCTCGATGCGGACCACGGCCAAAAAGGATGGCGACGACTACATCCTGAACGGCGCCAAGATCTACATCACCAATGGGCCGATTGCCGATCTGGTGCTGGTCTATGCCAAGACATCGCCCGAAAAAGGGGCCAAGGGCATTTCCGCCTTTATCGTGGAAACCGACACGCCCGGTTTCAAGGTGGCGCAGAAGCTGAACAAGATGGGATTCCGCGGCTCGCCGACGGGCGAACTGGTATTCGAAGATTGCCGTGTTCCGGCCAGAAACATGGTCGGCAAGCTGGATGGCGGGGTTGCCGTTACCATGTCCGGACTTGATCTGGAACGTGCCATCGTCTGTTTCAACGCTCTGGGCATTGCGCAGCGGGCGCTGGATATTTCCATCGATTACGCCAAGACACGCCAGCAATTCGGCAAACCGATCGCCAGTTTTCAGATGGTTCAGGCGATGCTGGCCGACATGTATACGCAGATCGAGGCCGCGCGGAGCCTGTCCTTGCGCACCGCTGCCATGTGTGAAGGCCTCGAAGAGGGCGAAGGCGGGCGCGGCGAAATACACAAGCTCACCGCTGCGGCGATCTACAAGGCCGCTGAGGCGACATCCTTCGTGCTGGACAAAGCTGTCCAGATTCACGGCGGCTCGGGTTACATGCGTGATACAGAAGTGAACCGGCTATACCGGACCGGTCGCGTGCTTGAGGTCGGCGCAGGCACCCAGGAGGTTCGCAAACTCATCATCTCTGGCGAATTGCTGAAGAACTAGGGGCGGAACATGAACGAAGCGAAATCAAGGCGTTACGCGTCGGATCTCATGGCGGGTCAAGTTGCCCTGGTCACGGGGTCCGGATCTGGAATGGGCCGGGCGACGGCGATCGAAATGGCCGCTTGCGGGGCAAGGCTTGCGCTGTTCGCGCGCCGCGAAGAGCCGCTGGAAGAGACCGCCGAAATGATCCGGGCGGCGGGGGGCGAGGCCTTTGTCGTGCCCGGAGACACCCGCGACGAAGACA
This sequence comes from Sneathiella sp. P13V-1, assembly GCF_015143595.1. Lineage (NCBI taxonomy): Bacteria > Pseudomonadati > Pseudomonadota > Alphaproteobacteria > Sneathiellales > Sneathiellaceae > Sneathiella > Sneathiella sp. P13V-1. Next base: position 526,241 of record NZ_WYEU01000001.1, read on the forward strand.
GTATCGAAGCTGCGATGGGGCGGATCAAGGACCACTATGGGCAGTTGGATGTTTTGGTGAACAATGCCGGCGGCCAGTATATCGCGGCCGCCCGCGATATCACCAACAAGGGCTTCGAAGCCGTGATCCGCAACAACCTGATCGGATCTTGGCAGATGACCCGGGCAGCGGCGGATCACTTCATGTACGACAATGGTGGATCGGTTGTGTTTGTCACCGCCATCTCTGCGCGCACCGCGCTTACCGGCTTTACACACACCGTCGCCGCCCGCGCCGGTGTGACGGGCATGATGAAAACGCTGGCCGCCGAATGGGGCGAGTACGGCATCCGGCTGAACTGTGTCGCGCCGGGCACGATCAAGACCGATGCGCTTGGCCGCTATCCGATTCCGCCGGAACAGTGGAAAAAGCTGAACCGCTCGGTGCTAAACCGGATGGGGGCGGCCGAGGACATCGCAGGCACGATCATTTTCCTGGCCTCGAAACTTGGCGGTTTCATCACCGGAGAAGACATTTATGTAGACGGCGGTGAGACCTTGCATATGGGTCATGACGCGCGGGACATGATCAACCCCGCGATGTTCGAGAAACGCGAACGGGGAGATGGCAAGAATGAATAAACAGCCCGTCCTTCTGGAGATTTCCGACAGGATCGCTACGGTTACGCTGAACGACCCCGAGCGGCGCAACCCGGTCACCGGCAACGACATGATCGCTGCCCTTCTGGAGACCTTCGCCAAGGTGCAGGCCGATCCTCAGGTCAGCGTGATGATCCTGACCGGGGCCGACCCGGCCTTTTGTGCAGGCGGGGACATCAAGGAGATGAACGATCCCGACAGCGTGTTCCGCAAGGAGCCGCTGGCGGCGGCGCAGAGCTATGTTGATGGGGTGCAGCGGCTGCCGCTTGCGCTCTACAACATGGATATTCCGACGATCGCCGCAGTCAACGGCCCGGCGGTGGGCGCGGGGTGCGACCTGACCATGATGTGCGACATGCGCATCGCGTCAGAAAAAGCAAGGTTCGGCGAGGTGTTTCTGAATCTCGGAATCATTCCGGGCGATGCGGGCAGCTGGTTCCTGTTGCGTCGTCTGGGCCACCAGAAGGCCGCCGATCTGACCTTCTCGGGGCGCATGGTCGAGGCCAAGGAAGCGCTGGAGCTTGGTATGGTGCTTGAACTTGTGCCTCATGAAAAATTGATGGAACGGGCCCGTGAACGGGCCGCTGTCATCGCCGCGAAACCGCCGCGCGCGGTGCGGGTCGCCAAGCGTCTGATGCGCAATGCCGAACGGATGGACCTGCCGGATTTCCTGAATTCCGCGGCGGCCTATCAGGCGCTCATGCATCAGACCGAAGACCACCACGAGGCGGTTGCTGCGTTCGTCGAAAAACGAAAACCCAATTTCACGGGGCGTTAAAGGAAAGATCGCATGTCAGACATCACCCAAAAGAAGATGGAGCAAATCGCGCAGATGTGGAATGCGCGCGGCAAGGGTCTGATAACGCATATGGCGCTTGAGATCGAAGAGGTCTCGACGGAAGGTGTCCGGGTTCGGATGCCGTTCAATCCGGACTTTTGCGTCGATGCGGAACAATCGCTGCTCCACGGTGGTATCCTGACGGCACTTCTGGACAGTGTCTTTGGACTGGCGAACTTTGTTGCCATCGAAGGCGTCAGTACCATGGCCACTCTTGACCTCAGAGTTGATTACCTGCGCCCGGCCCGTTCGCGCGCGGATGTCATCGTTCAAACGCATTGTTTTCGCAAGACCCGCCACATCGCCTTCAATTCCGGCAGCGTCTGGTTCGCGGGCCATGAGGATGCTGAAATAGCTAGGGGAACCGCCTCGTTTGCATTGACGCGCGGCGAAACCAGCCTGTTTGACGCAATGACAAAAGGAAAAACCTCGTGATGGACGTGCAAACTGTCAATGCCAATGTATCCCGGGTGCCGTTCTTCCGATTTCTCAACTTTGAGGTCAGAAGTCTAGACAGTCTCCATGCTGAGGCGGAAATGACCTTTGATGACCGCCATATCGGTAACCCGATCATGGAGTACTACCATGGCGGCATAATCGCGAGTTTTATGGAGGCCACTGCCGCCATCGCGGTACAGCCCGATTTCGCCGACGTTCCGGCCAAGCCGATCAACCTGACCGTCGATTACCTCAGACCCGGTACAAAAGGCCCGCTTTTTGCGCGGGCTAATGTCACGCGCAAGGGCAATCGGATGGCGAGCGTTAGCGTGCTGAGCTGGCAGGTGGAACGGCAGAAGGCAATTGCCGAAGGACTGTATCACTTCCTTCTGGTCTGACAAAGCCAACCGCGTTCAGGGCGTGCCTTGTCCCGTGGACGGGGCCGCCTCCCGGTTACAAATTCCTTCTAGTAACAGATTGATTAGCATGCTGGAGAATTCAAGCAGTGATAGATATCCTTCCACTCCTGCCTTGTTCGGGTCGAACCATTCCACCGTCCAGTTTAAGGCGCCCAACATCACTTGGCGCAAGGGGACGATCTTGATATCCGACCTTATAGCGCCGTCGTCCTGAGCTTCACGGAGTATCCGATCCCAGAGTTTTCCATATTCATGGCGAATACCCCTGTGCCTCTCCTTGAAATGATTGGGGAGCATTCCATAGCTTCTGATATTCGCCGAGGTGAACTCGCTTGCCTTGAAGAGGAAATCCAGGTGCGCCCAGATTGCAGTCGCTATCCTGACGTGATGGTCGTACGGGGCATCGAATTTCCGAACGGCGGTTTCGACACCTGATAGCAAGTCCCTTAGTCCGGCGTTTAGAACTTCGTCAACGATCGTTTCCTTGGAGTTGAAATGGTAATAGACGCTACCCGCTTTCATGTCGGCATCTTCCGCAATCTTTCTCAGAGTCGTCGCCTTGTAGCCATTGTCCCTCAGAACGCGCGCTGCGGCCTTTAGGATTTCTGCACGGGTCTTAGCCGCCTTGCCGTCGGGTTCCGGGATTTTGAAGGGAGTGGCGGGGCACAGCTTCAAACCTTCGGTATCCGCCCTACAATGCAGACACATTCCGTCAAGTATCAGCTTACTCATTCGTTCCGCGAGGATGCGCACCGGATACTTGTCGATATTATACCATTCCACAGTCCAGTTCATGGCGCTCAGGATGAACTGGCGAATGACTGTTGTGGATATGTCATTTCGAAGGTGACCGGCGCGCTTGGCGTCATTTAGGAATCTGCCCCAGGCCCCTGCATATGAAGCACGCAATTCGCGATGCGGGGCGCGTGTTTCTTCCGACAACATCGGATAGTTCCGAATATTGGCCGACGTGAAGTCGCTGTCGGTCAACAGATAGGTAAGGTGTGTTTCAATCAGCAATTCGAAGGTCTTGCGAAAATCCTCCGAACTTGTTGTTGCCGACCGAACGATTTCACTGACCATCTCATAAAGCTGACGCACACCAAGTTCGAGGACTTCGTTCAGAATCTGGTCCTTGGATTGAAAATGGTAATAAATGCTGCCGGCCTCAATGCCAGCTTCCTGCGCAATGTCGCGCATCGTCGTTGCGTGATAGCCTTCATACCGAAAAAGTCGCGCGGCCGCAGCGAGTATGACTTCGCGGGTCCTCTCAGACTTGCTCAGATTGTCATTCACTATCCTGGTATCTTCAATCCGTAGTGCCATTCATTATCGATACTTGTCCGAGATGAGTTTGTCCATTGCAAAAAAATCTAATAACTGTTAGAATTCATCAAAGAGAGCATAGAATCAAACTCTTTACAAGGTGCAACGGAAGAGGAGGACCTCCACATGCGAGGGTTGAGTGGAAAACGGGTCATTGTGACCGGCGGTGGGAGCGGCATTGGCCGAGCGGTTTGCGAAATGTTCGGCGCAGAAGGTGCCGAAGTCGCCGTTTTTGATCTGAACAAGGCCGGGGCGGATGAAACTACCAAAATAATCACCGAGGCCGGCGGAAAAGCGACGGCATTTCAGGTGGATATTACCGATCGTGCCCAGGTCGACAAGGCCGTTGCCGAGTTCGAATCCGGCGGACCGATCGATGTACTGGTGAACAACGCCGGCTGGGACGTGATCAAACCGTTCCTCGACACCGATGCCGATCTTTGGAAGAAGGTCATCGACATCAATCTTTATGGACCGCTTAACATGCATCACGCGGTGCTTCCGGGCATGGTCAAAAACGGCGGCGGCCGCGTGGTCAACATCGCGTCCGACGCCGGCCGCGTCGGATCATCCGGCGAGGCTGTGTATTCGGCCTGCAAGGGTGGCATCATCTCGTTCACCAAGACCGTGGCGCGCGAACTGGCACGCAAAAATATTCAATTGAACGCGGTCGCCCCCGGACCGACCGACACCCCGCTGTTCGCTCAGGTTGCCGAGGGCGAAGCCGGTCAAAAGATCGCCGAGGGTCTCAAGCGGGCGATCCCAATGAAGCGCCTAGCGCAGCCGAAAGATTACCCTGGCATCATCTGTTTTCTGTCGTCCGACGACGCGGGATTCATCACCGGTCAGGTGATTTCGGTTTCGGGCGGCTTGTCCATGCACGGTTAAAACGCTGACAGCAGCGCCGGACACAAGGCGCTGCTGCCAATCCGTGCCAAGAGTTGCCTACCCGACTGGCCGCACCTTAAGTGCGGCCCTTTTTCATTGCAGAAAGTTTACAAATGTTTCAGCCAGACTCTGACATCCGGCGGACAAGCACGCTGACCGCATTTCTGAAAGACTGCGGTCTTGACAGTTACGAGGAGCTCGTCCGCCGCTCGAATGAAGAGCCGGACTGGTTCTGGCGCCGGGTCATCGACCATGCCGGGATACGGTTCGCGCGGCCCTACACCCGGTTGCGAGATATCTCCGAAGGGTCCGAATCTGTCAGGTGGGCCGTCGGGGGTACTTTGAATCTGACGGAAACCTGTCTTGACGCCCGAATTACCGATGGCCTGGGCGACAAGGTCGCAATCGACTGGGTCGGTGAAGACGGAAGCCGCCGCCACTGGACCTATTCCGAACTTGCCGCCGAAGCCTCCCGCGTCGCCTCAGCCCTTGCCGCGCGCGGTGTAAAGCCCGGTCAGGCAGTGGGCATCTATATGCCGATGATCCCCGAAATCGAGGCCGCGCTTCTGGGTATTGCCCGGCTGGGCGCGGTTGCGGTGCCGCTGTTTTCCGCCTTTGCGCCCCATGCCATCGTATCGCGTCTGAACGATGCCGCTGCGGTTGCGGTGCTGACAGCGGATGCCACATCCCGACGAGGTAAGCCGGTCTGGATGGAGGCGAGCCTTGCCCAGGCTTTGACCGACGTGCCATCGGTTCATACCGTGATCAGCCTGCGACGGTTCGGCGGCGCGGCGGCCGATCCGGCCCGCGATTTGGACTGGACCGAAACTGTCGACCGCGCCAGTCCGGAGTTTTCCGCCGTTCCGGTCAAGGCCGCAGACAACTTTTTGATCGCCTATACTTCGGGCACCACCGGGCGGCCTAAAGGTGTCGTGCATACCCATTTGGGGGCGCAGGCCAAGGCCAAGGCCGATTTCCTGCTTTGTCTCGACATGAAACGGGACGACCGGCATCTTTGGATGACCGACATGGGATGGGTCATGGGGCCGCTCACCCTTTTGTCGGTGCTCTTGTCCGGTTCGACTCTGGTGCTGGCCGAGGGTGCACCATCAATACCCGGCGATCCCTTCAGGCTGTTGCGTCTTGCGTCCGAGATGGAGGTCACGCATCTTGGCCTGGCCCCGACTTTGGTGCGGCAGTTCATGACGCAGGATACTGAACCTTTGTCGGGTTACAACTTGTCGCCCCTGCGCATTGTCGCCTCGACCGGTGAACCCTGGACCGACGACGCCTGGCTCTGGCAGCTCGATCATATCTGCCGCCGCCGTGCCGTGCCGCTGAACATCTCGGGCGGGACCGAGCTTTTTGGCGCGATCCTGACCTCGACTGTGCTGCACGAGATCAAGCCCGGAGGATTTTCGGCTCAGGCCCTGGGTGTCGGGGCCAAAGTGCTGCGTCAGGACAGCGGCGAAGCCACACCGGGCGAAGTGGGCGAACTGGTCGTGACTCAGCCGCCTCTGGGTTTGACCCCGGCCATCTGGGGGGACCGCGATCGCTACCTTGAAACCTATTGGTCCACCTTCCCCGGCCTCTGGCGGCACGGCGACTGGGTGCGCTGCGATCCAGACGGGACTTGGTATATCCTGGGCCGGTCTGACGACACGCTGAACATCGCCGGTAAACGCATCGGCCCGCCCGAGGTCGAGGCCGCCCTGACCGAATCCGGAGAGGTGGTCGACGCCGCTGCCATCGCGGCACCTGATGACATCAAGGGCGTGGCCGTTATCTGCGTCTGCGTGGCGGCGCCAAATGTGTCGCCGGACGAGGAGCTCGTGAACCGGCTCAAGGATCGGGTCGGAGAGATCGTCTCGAAACCATTCCGCCCGCGCGAGATCCACTTTGTCGAGGCGCTGCCCAAGACCCGCAGCATGAAAACCATGCGCCGTGTCGTGCGCGCCGCCTTTCTCGGTGAAGATCCGGGCGATCTGTCGTCTATCAGCAACCCGGAAACAATTCAGCCCATCGCAGACCTGCAAAAGGATAAGTCATGATTACTGTTTTCGGAGCCACGGGCACGACTGGCGCGCCCCTCGTCGATACGCTTCTGGCAAAAGGCGCGTCCGTGCGCGCTGTCACCAGCGACCCATCCAAGTTAGACGCGCTAAAGGCCAAAGGATGCGAAGCGGTCGCAGCGGATTTCACGGACCCTGCCGCGCTGGCGCGGGCCTGTGACGGGGCAAAAAAGATATACCTGGTCACGCCTGCACATCTGAACATGCGCCAGTGGAAGGCGAACGTGATCGAGGCGGCCAAGGCTGCGGGCGTGCGCCATATCGTTGTGGCCACGGGGCTTGGCGCCTCGCCCAAGGCGGGGCTGACCTTTGGAAAGTGGCATTCCGAAACCCAGGAGCTGCTAAAGCAAAGCGGCCTTGACTGGACTTTTGTCCAGCCAACCTATTTCATGCAGAACCTGCTGTGGCAGGCCGGCAACATTGCAAAGGACGCCGTGTACTATGACGATCTGGGCGGCCCCGTGGCCTGGATCGACGCCCGCGACATCGCGGATGTCGCCGCCGAGGCGCTGACCGCTCCGGGTTACGAAGGGAAGGCTCTTGGTCTGACCGGGCCCGAAGCTCTTACCGGAGAAGATATCGCGGCCCTCCTGTCCGGGGTGACCGAGCGCACTGTCACCTGCGCACCCCTGTCGGCCGAAAATGCCAAGGCGGGCATGGTGGCTGGCGGAATGCAGGACGAGGTCGCCGGGGCCATGGTCGAATTGGCGTCCATCGCGCCCAAGGGCTACCTTGCCGGCATCGAGACCACGGTCAGCGATGTGATGGGACGCCCGGCGCGCCGATTTGCCGATTTCGTCATCGAGAACCGGAAAGCTTTCGACAAGTAACCTGATGGCGGCGCCGCTTTATCTCGAAATGGCGCCGCCTGAGGAAGCGGCCAAACAGATCGACCATCTGTTCGTGTTCCGCGATACCGGTGTGCTGAGCGGTGGTGGACGCGGGCGGTTCGTAACCGACCTCCCTACCCTTTCGGAAACGCGCGACGACAGCGGCGGGGGCGCGTATATCGCTGGCGCCACCGCGCTCGGGTTTCGCTCCCCGCCCAAGGCCATTCCATGGAGTCGTGGCCGGGCTGAGGCTGCCGTCACGACCGAAGCACTTACCCGAATCCGAAGTGTTGGACACGTTGGCCTCAGGACTGGCCCGTTTTCAGACCGGTGACGATGACCTGTCTGCGCTCATCGCAGTGCTTGACGGCCTTGCGAGAGACCTACGCTTTGCCGCACCACCCGGAGCTTACAGCGACCGGACCGAACGTCGAAAGGTGCGGGCGGATACCGGCGTGTCGCGGCGGCGGCTTGTCGCCTCGCGGCGCTTTCGCCAGGCTCTTGGGCAGCTCGCGTCACAGAGCCTGCCGCTGGGCGATCTGGCGCTGGACGCCGGATATTGCAATCAACCCCAAATGTCCGTCGATTGCCAGATCTTCGCCGGCAAACTGCCCGGCGCGTTGCGCGCTCAGTCCGTTCCGCGTCATTTTGACCTTTCTCTACAAGATACGCGCCTCAAAGACCGCCTAAGATTGGTCATTGACGAATGAAATCGAAGAGGAAGACCCGCCATGACGCAATTCAAACCGAAAAACCCCGACTATGACGCACGCGTGCGCAACAGTTTCGATCGCCAGAAGGTGATGAACACGTTGGGGACCAGCATTGCCGAGCTATCGCCGGCCGCATTGTTCTGGAGATGGCACATGAGGATGCCCTGACCCAGCAAAATGGGTTTTTGCATGCCGGAATCGTGTCGACCGCGCTGGACAGCGCCTGCGGATACGCGGCCTTTTCGCTGATGCCCGCAGAAGCGGCCGTTTTGACAGTCGAATTCAAGATCAACCTGCTCAACCCCGCGGATGGCGAACGGTTTCGTTTCGTCGCTAACGTGGTAAAATCAGGCAGGACGCTGACCATTTGCGAGGCGCGTGCCTATGCTGTGACGGGCCAGGATGAAAAGCTCGTCGCAACGATGACCGGAACGCTCATGGCGCTGATCGGGCGGGCGGGGGTCGCGGACTGAGCGCAACCCGACCGCGGCACATCCGATCCCGGCGGCCGGGCCGATTATTCAGACAGCTGGATCAGCTGTTCCAGCGGCTCGCGACCTCGGTCAACCGTTTCCCGTAAGCGCGCGCGGTATCCAGATTGCCGCCAGCAGGTTCAGACCTGCCAAGCGGTAATGTTGGCCTTCAGCAGTGCGGTCGCCGATTGTCCGTCGTCAGGGTTTTTCGGAGAGCTGAGACTGTATCGTAACGGCGGATCTGGTTCGGTTTCTGTTCAAGTTTATGCGGTAGCGGCCTGATGCTGCAACCGTAATTGGAACAGATGGACGCCCACGGTACCGATGGGCTGCCGTCACGCCGGACTTTCCATACTACCATGACCGGGAATGGGGTTGGCCCGTTGTTGACGACAGAATGTTGTTTGAGAAAATGTGCCTTGAGAGTTTCCAATCAGGGCTGAGCTGGCGCACCATTCTGGCCAAGCGCGAGAACTTTCGTGCAGCCTTCGCCGGGTTCGACTTTCGGAACGTTGCGAACTTTGACGACAACGACATTCAGCGCCTACTTGCCGATGAAGGAATTGTTCGCCATCGAGGCAAGATCGAAGCCGTGATCAACAACGCTCGCCGTACTTGCGAGGTCGTCCAAGATGAAGGCTCCTTCGCCGCATTCATCTGGCTATATGAACCTGCCAAGGACGACGCACTGCCACAAATGCGGTCCAAATCACCAGCGTCCGAGACCCTGTCCAAAGACCTACGAAAGCTTGGCTTCAAATTCGTGGGACCGACCAACGTATATGCATTCATGCAGGCCATGGGATTGATCAACGATCACGCGGAAGGCTGTTGGATGCGAAAGGACGTCGAAACAGCTCGAAACACCCTTCACACACCGACATAGGCGGCTGTCGGCCAATTAACGTGAAAAAATCAGGGCCACTTAGCGTGAAAAGTCACAGACGGGTTTCGCGTCAGTCGACCGAGGCTTCAGAGCCTTGAGAGTAGCGTGGCCAATTGAGCGGCGTCTTTGGGTTTCAGCTTTGCGCCGATCCTTTCCGACAGAACCCGTTCATAGATCGGCCACATCGCCCTCCTGACAGATTTACCCTTTTCAGAGATAGAAATGTTTTGACCTCGCCCATCTTCCGAGCAGTCCTGTCGGTCCACCAGCCCTGCTTTCACCATGCGATCCAGCAACCGCGATGTACTGTATTGGGGTAACAAAATCCGGTCTTTGAGTTCGAATGGACGGAGTCCGTCCGGGCCTGCCTTCTCGAGTTCGAGAAGCGCGTCATACCATGCAAGTGGCGGGTATCCTGCCGATTTCAGAGACGATTCGACAACCTCAAGCAAAACGCGGCTTTTAGTCATGCGGGTTGTCCAGGCGGCCTCAGTAGCATGGTCAATCTCGTTCATATCCAGCACCTATCATGTACATGTAAATGCATCTATATATGGGATCATATCATGTCACAATCGCACCTCACAGAATTTGGGATATTCCTGCTCCGTATAGCACTCGGGATCATGTTCCTGGCGCACAGCCTGTTTCTCAAGCTCTTCATTTTCACACTTCCCGGAACGGCGCAGTTCTTCGTTTCGATCGGGCTGCCCGGCTGGTTTGCCTATATGATCTTTGCAGTCGAGGCGATTGCCGGTGCCCTTTTGGTCCTCGGCGTACAGGCTCTGTGGGTCGCGTCGGCGACCGTGCCCATCCTGGCCGGAGCGACCTGGGCTCACTCCGGAAACGGCTGGATGTTCGGATACGAGAACGGCGGGTGGGAATACCCGGCATATCTGACGCTGCTTGCCGTCGTGCAAGGGCTTCTGGGCGACGGCCGTTTCGCCCTCAGCCCCTCCTTGCCCGGCAACGTGCAGATGGAGGGAGAGACAACATGAGTCTCCACCTCATTAGCCATGCGCTCTGCCCATATGTGCAGCGCGCGGCGATATCGCTCACTGAGAAAGGTGTCACGTTCGAGAGAACTCACATCGATCTTTCGAACAAGCCCGACTGGTTTCTTGCCATATCTCCGCTGGGCAAGACGCCTGTCGTGGACGGGACGCAGATTTTCGAATCTGCGGTTATCCTCGAATATCTTGAGGATACACAACCCCACGCGCTTCATCCGCACGACGCTCTCGATCGCGCCCGCCACCGTGCCTGGATTGAATTTGGATCTGCTGTCTTGAACGACATTGCCGGGTTCTACTCGGCGCCGGACGATAAAGCGTTGGAAGCAAAAGTCGCGGCGCTCCGCGCAAAGTTCTTTCGGCTGGACGCGGAACTTGGGGAGGGACCAAGGTTCGATGGCCACCGGTTCAGCCTCGTCGATGTCGTATTCGGCCCGGTCTTCCGCTATTTCGACGTTTTTGACGCCATCGGAGAGTTTGGCGTCTTCAAAGGGCTTGCCCGGGTAAGGGCCTGGCGACATGAACTGGAGCATCGGGTTTCTGTGAAGAGTGCCGTCAGTGAAGACTACCCGACTCTTCTGCGTGACTTCATCAGACGGCGCAATTCTTACCTGTCCCAGATCATGCAGACAGGAGGGTCGAAGAAGACAGTTACACAGGTGCAATCGGCTGACCGCTGATCACTTGATATCGTTTTGTCGGGCCGCAGTACAGAACGGGACGTTTGAGTTCGCTTGGCGAATGCGCGCTCTGTCCCGCACATCGGATAGTCGCCGACTTTCCCTTGAAGGCCCGCAGCAGCCCCAACCGGCACTTGCCGGCATTCCATGCCCGTCCGTGCGAAGCGCCGGGTTACCTGCTGCTCCCACAGGGCAACCTGGAACAAACCACCGATCGCGCTGATGAATGGCTCAGGGATCGAAGAATCCTCCTGAGCTCAAACCCCCGGAATACACGCAGCCGTGTGGTCCGACAGAGGGCAGCACATCAATCGCGGGTCAATCTATCCCAGTTGGTGGACCTCTTTCAGGGGGCTACTCCAAAGGGCGGGGATGAGAAGCTCATCGCAACGATGACAGGAACGCTTATATCGCTAGTGGGGCGAACGGGCGTGGCGGGGTGACGATCGGGTCAGAGCGAAAATTAATCTGCGAGCCGGGCTTCGAGGATATGCCGCTGGACCTTTCCGCTGGTCGATCTGGGAAAATCCTCGAACGCGATGAATAGAAACTCGCGCGGCCGTTTGTAGCCAGCGAGGTTTTCGCGGCACAAATTCATCAGCGCCTCGGCATCCGGCCCGTCCTTGCTGCAGGCGACAAAGGCCACCGGGCTTTCCCCCCATTTCACGTCGAATGCCCGCACTACCGCGGCATCGACCACACCGGGATGAGATAGAAGCACACGTTCGATTTCCGCCGGATAGACGTTCTCGCCACCGGTCTTGATCAGGTATTTCGCCCGATCCACAAAGTCGACAGTGCCGTCCGCATTGCGCCGGAACAAGTCGCCCATGTGGAAAAACCCGTTGCGAAAATCGCGGGCGTTGGTGTCGTCGTCGTTCCAGTACCCTGAAAACAGCGTCTGACCCCGAAGCGCCATTTCGCCAGGCGTTCCTTCCGGGACTTCGCGGTCGTCGGGATCGACCAGCCGCACCTCGCAAAAGGCGCTGATGCGTTTGGAAAGCCGGTCCGGGGTCACACCCGGCGCGATCAGATCGGCGGTTCCCGGCGGCAGGCCGGTTTCGGTTGCCCCGAAGGAATTCAGGTAAGGCGTGTCCAGAAGACCGGTCAGGTCCGCGATCTGATGCGGCGGCACCAGATCGGCCATTGCCCCGCAAACCTTGATGCCTTTTACCGGCAAAGGGTTGGCGCGTCGTTCGGCAATAAAAGCTTCCAGCGCCCCGGGCATCATCACGAACCAGCCGATCCTGTGGCGTGACAGCGCCTCGTTGATGACGGCAGGCCTCAACCCGTCCACCATCACCACGGTCCCGCCCCGCAGGATCGTCGCCAGCGCATGATCGGTGGAGGCCATGTGGAACATCGGCGCCCAGGCGATGAACCCGTCGCCGGGATCCAGCGCCAGCTGCGCCGCAAAAACCATGGATCGGGCGATATGCGCGCGGTGGCTGATAAGCGCCCCCTTGGGCAGGCCCGTGGTCCCCGAGGTATAAAGGATCGTCAGACCGGCTTCGGGGTCGTCAACCATGTTTCCGGTGCGCGGGTCCGGCCCGGCCCCGGCAATGGCCGTGTCCAGATCCGGCCCGATGGTCAGACAGGGCGTTGCCGCGACGGCCCGGTAAGCTTCTGAAAGATCCGGTTCGACAACCGCGAGAACCGGCGCGACCAGATCTATGCAATGCCGCAGTTCCTCGGGGGCAAGCCGCCAGTTCAGACAGGCGACGATCGCGCCGATTCCCGCTGCGGCCAGTTCGACCTCCAGGTATTCAGAGCGGTTGTGCGACAGGATCGCAATCCTGTCGCCCGGTGCAACGCCCCTGGCCAGAAAGACGGTAGCCAAACGATCGACCCGCTCCAGCAGTTCTGCATAGGTCAGTTTCCTGCTGCCGTCCTCGATGGCGAGGGCGCGGGCGCAGTCATGTGCGCGGGTTCGAAAGATCGAATACAGATCAGCGCGCCCCGCGCGGATGACGTCGGTCAGCATAGTTTCCCCCTTGCCCGAGCTTCGGTTCAGAGATCCTGCGCCAGGCGCACACCCTCATCAATGGCGCGCAGCGCATCCAGTTCGGCGGCCTCCTTTGCCCCGCCGACCATCGTAACCGGGACGCTGCGCGCGGCAAGCTCTTGGGCCAGGGCCCGTTCCGGTTCCTGACCGGTGCACAGCACAATTGTATCGGCTGCGATGACCTTTGGCATTCCGTCCGCGACGATATGCAGCCCCGCATCGTCGATATATTCATAGGTCACGCCGCCCATTGCCTCGACCCCATGTTTGCGCAGCGCGTTGCGCAGGATCCACCCTGTCGAAACACCAAGCCCCGCCCCCGGTTTAGCGGTCTTGCGCTGCAGCATGACGACCTTGCGGCGCGACGGCTTCGGTGCCAGAGGGTCGCCCGCCAGGGCACCCGAGGGGACAAATTCGGGGTCCACACCCCAGGTTTCGCAAAAGACGTCGGAATTGGCGGTCTCGGCGGGTTCGGTCACCAGGAACTCGGCCACATCATGACCGATGCCCCCCGCCCCCATCACCACGACACGGTCGCCCGCCTCGCGGTCACCGGACAGAATTTCGGCATAGGTCGCGACGCTGGGATGGTCGATACCCGGCAGGTCGGGAATGCGCGGCGTGACCCCGGTGGCGATAACAACATGGTCATATTCGTCAAGATCGCTCGCCTCTGCCCGATGTCCCAGACGCAGCGAGACCCCGTGTTTCTGCATCTGACCGGCATAATACCGCAGAGTTTCGTCGAACTCGTCCTTGCCCGGTGCCGCGCGCGCCAGGTTCAGTTGACCACCCAGCTTGTCCTGCGCCTCGAACAGCGTGACATCGTGGCCCAGCCGCGCCGCCTCAGCGGCTGTGGCCATGCCCGCGGCACCACCGCCAACGACGGCCACTTTCTTTGGCGTGTCGGCTGGCGTGTCCCGGAATTCCGTTTCACGCCCGGCCCTTGGATTGACCAGACATCCGACCGGCCGGTCCGAAAAGATGAAATCTAGGCAGGCCTGGTTGCAGGCGATGCAGGTGTTGATCTCGTCCGCGCGGCCCTCTCGCGCCTTTTTCACGAAATGCGGATCGGCCAGAAACGGTCGCGCCATCGAGATCATGTCCGCATCGCCAGAGGCAAGTATGTCTTCGGCAAGCTGGGGTGTGTTGATCCGGTTCGAAGCGACCACTGGGATCGATACCGCCGCTTTGACGTTGGCTGCCGCCTTGCGCCAGGCACCACGCGGCACCGGATAGGCAATCGTCGGCACGCGGGCCTCGTGCCAGCCGATGCCGGTGTTCAGAATATCCGCACCTGCTGCCTCGATCTTGCGCGCCAGTGCGGCAATTTCATCGGCGGGCGCGCCGCCCTCGACCAGATCGGCCGCCGAAATCCGATAGATGACCAGGAAGTCGGGACCACAGCGTTCACGTACTGCACGCACGATCTCGACCGGGAATCGATGACGGTTCTCAGCGCTTCCGCCCCAGTCGTCGTCGCGCTTGTTGGTGTGAGTAACGGTGAATTCATTGATGAGGTATCCCTCGGACCCCATGATCTCGACGCCATCGAAGCCTGCGGCCTGCGCATTCGCAGAGGCCACGGCAAAATCCTCAATGGTACGGAGAATGTCGGCTTCGGTCATTTCACGCGGGATGAAACGGTTGATCGGGGCGCGGATCGGCGACGGGGCCACACACCCTTCGATCTTTGCATAGCGCCCGGCGTGAAGAAGTTGCGCGCAAATCAGGCTACCTTCGGCTTGCACCGCCTCGCAGATCGGGCGCAGGCTAAGCGCTTCTTCGGGGTCATCGATTCGCGGACCTTCTGGATCGAATATACCCTCGGCATTGGGCGAAAACCCGCCAGTGACCAGAATAGCCGCTTCCCCCCGCGCACGCTCGGCGTAAAATGCGATCTGTTTGGCTAAGCCGTCAGGCTCGGTTTCCAATCGCGTGTGCATCGACCCCATGATGACACGATTTCGCAATGCATGCTGGCCTACACGAATAGGGGAAAGCATGGTTTCAAAGCTCCCCGATGGTCTATTTTCCATTTTGATCCTCCTCCTCAAAATTACTCTTGATCTATATTCTAACATCTGTTAGATTTTTGGAAAGATAAATTTCGGCCATAAGGAGGAGCACCGATGCAATTCCAGCCTACAGAAGATCAAAAGGCGTTTCGCGAAACCGCGAAGCGCTTCGCAACTGAGAAACTTGCGCCCACTTATCAAGAGCGCGCAAGCGGCCACACCTTTGATCGCGCCCTGATCAAAGAGATGGGCGCACTGGGCCTGATCGGGGCCGATCTGCCTGAAGAATTCGGTGGGCTGGGCGAAAGCTCTGTCACGTCGGGGCTGATCGTCGAAGAGATCGCCTATGCCGATTTCAACGCAAGTTACGTGCAGCTTCTGGGCTCTCTCATGGGCGGCATGGTGGCCAAGCACGCGTCCAAAGAGATCGCATCGGAATGGGTTCCCAAAGTTGTTTCGGGTGAAGCTGTCATTGGTCTGGGTCTGACCGAGCCGCGTGGCGGGTCAGATGCGGCCAATCTGATTCTAAAGGCGGAGAAATCTGGGAACGGATGGCGGTTGAACGGCGAGAAAACCTCGATGAGCTTTGCGTCCCAGGCCGATGCTGCCGTGGTTTTCGCGCGCACTGGCGATCCTAACGGCGGCTCACGCGGGGTCAGCGCCTTTTTCGTCGACCTGAACCAGGAAGGCATCAAGCGCACCCATTTTGACGACATCGGCACCAAGCCTGTCGGGCGCGGGTCGGTGTTCTTTGACGATGTTTTCGTGCCGGCCGAAAATATGATGTCGGAACAGGACCGTGCCTTTGGCACGATCATGGTGGGCTTCGACTATTCCCGCGCACTGATCGGGCTGGAGTGCCTGGGGGCCGCGCAAGCGTCGGTGGATGAAACCTGGGCCTACGTTCAGGAACGCGAGGCATTCGGGGCCCCGATCGTGCAGTATCAGGGTGTCAGCTTTCCCTTGGCCGAGGCCGAGACCCAACTGACCATGATGCGCCAGCTTTGCTATTACACGCTGGACCTGCGCGACCGTGGCCTGCCCCACACCTCTCAGGCCGCCATGTGCAAATGGTACCTGCCCAAAACCGCCTGCGAGATCCTGCACCAGTGCCTGATCCTGCACGGACATTACGGCTACACCACCGACCTGCCCCACCACCAGCGCTACAACGATGTGCTCGGCCTGCAGATCGGTGACGGCACCGCGCAGATCCAGAAGCTGGTGATCGCCCGCGAGAAGGTCGGTCGCATGGCGCTGCAGTATGACAAGAAAGCGAAGGGAGCCTCGAAATGAGCGACCCCATCCTCGCCACTTCCGAGGGCAACACCGGCATCATCGAACTGGCCCGCCCCGAGAAATTCAATTGCCTTTCACTTGACGTGCATGAGCGCATTTCTGCTGCGCGGTCGGAATTCGAGGCGAACCCGGATATCCGGGTGATCCTCATCCGGGCGCAAGGCAAGAACTTTTGCACCGGCGCCGATCTGGTGGAAGTGAAAGGTAAATTGAACAATCCCGCCGCGCTGGACCATTTCATCGCCTTTGGCATGAACAACCTGCGAGCGCTCGAAACCTCCTCCCTCCCTATCGTGGTGGCAGTGCAGGGGTTGTGTCTGGCCGGCGGGATCGAACTTATGCTGGCATGCGATGTGTGTTTCGCGGCCGAAAGCGCCCAGTTTGGCGATCAGCACGCGCAATTCGGGCTGATTCCCGGTTGGGGTGGCTCGCAGCGGCTAACACGGTTGATGGGGCAGCGCAGGGCGCTCGACCTGATGTTCTCGGCCCGCTGGCTCAGGTCGGACGAGGCCAAAGAGGCCGGATTGGTCAACTACGTTGTGCCGGATGTGGACCTGCACAAGTCCGCGCTGGAATACTGCGAGAAAATCGCCACCCGTTCACGTCCCGGCATCGCCGAGATGAAGCGGTTGGCGCGCGAAGGCGCGGACCTTTGTATCGACCAGCAGATGCGGCTTGAGCGCGATGCCGCGGTGCGTGCACTGCCCAACGATGACGTGACCGAAGGACTCGACGCATTCGAGAACCGGCGCACCCCCGAATTCAAGGCCTGAGGACGAAACATGGAATTCACTTTAAACGACGAACAGCGCCAGATTTACGAATACGGCGGTCAGTTGGCGCAGAAATACGACAATGCGTATTGGCTGGATCACGCGCGCAGGCATGAGTTCCCGCACGCAATGTTCCGCCAAATCGCCGATGACGGCTTCCTCGGCATCATGGTGCCCGAAGAATACGGCGGCGCGGGTCTTGGCATGACCGAAATGGCCCTGTTCATGGAGGGCACTGCCAATCACGGCATTCCGCTTTTGATGATGGTGGTCGGGCCGACCATGTCTCTGGCCCATATCGCCACCCACGGGAGCGATTTCCACAAGAAAGAACTGCTGCCGGCTGCCTGCCGCGGCGAAATTCAGTTTTGTTTTGCGATCACGGAACCCGGCGCAGGGTCGAACACGATGAAGGCCACTACGCTGGCCAAGCGTCGAGGCAACCGGTTCAGCCTGTCGGGCGAAAAGACCTTCATCACCGGGGCCGAAGTGGCCGACTACTGCCTCGTGGTGGCGCGGACCAAACCGCATACCGAGGTCAGCCGCAAGACCGACGGCTTTACCCTGTTCGCCGTGGATCTGAAGAAAAAAGGCGTCGACAAGCAGCGGGTGAAGATCTCGATCCCCCTGCCCGAGGAACAGTGGACGCTGTTCTTTGACGAGGTCGATCTGGGCCCCGAGGATGTGGTCGGCGAAGTTGATGAAGGATTCTCGATCCTGTTCGACAGCCTCAACCCCGAACGCATCATCCTGGCCGCTCTGTGCTGCGGCATCGGCCGGTTCGCCCTGAACAAGGGCGTGGCCTATGCCTCCGAACGCAATGTGTTCGGCCAACCCATTGGCGCGCACCAAGGTGTGCAGCATCCGATGGCCAAGGCTCATACGGCAGTCGAAATGGCCAGTCTGATGACCCGGCGCGCGGCATGGGAGTTTGACAACAAGCTGCCCGCGGGGGCGTCGTCGAACATGGCGAAATACGCCGCCGCCGAAGCCGGGATCGAAGCGGTGGACGCCGCACTGCAGGCGCATGGCGGATCGGGCTTCACCGAGGATACGGGACTATACGAGATGTACCCGCTGGTGCGCTTGTTGCGCACGGCGCCCGTGAACCGCGAGCTGTGCCTCAGCTTCATCGGCGAAAAGATCATGGGTCTGCCGCGATCCTATTGATCGCCACGGCTTGGAACGGAGAACGACATGCAATTTGGAATGCGCTTCCGGCGGGAAGATGCCGCCGACAAGGTAAATGATCGCTTCTGGCACGCGATCGAGGGCACGCCGCTCGACGAGGTGCGCCGCATTCAGGAAGAGCGGCTGCGCGATCAGATGGCCTATCTCAAGGCAAACTCGACTTTCTATCAGGAGAAGTTCGCGAAAGCCGGTGTGGATTTCGACGATATCCGCACCTTCGAAGACCTGCAGAAACTGCCCTATACCTACAAGACCGAGATCCGCGAAAGCCTGGCCGCCGAACCGCCGTTCGGCAAACACCGCGCCGCGCCCATGTACGAGATCATCCAGATGCAGGCCTCGTCGGGCACGACCGGCAGCCCCTCATATGTGGCCCTGACCGAATCCGACGCCGAAATGTGGCACGAGATGACGGCGCGCTGTTTCTTTGCCAATGGCGTGCGGCCGGGCGACATGGTGCTGCACGCGTTTTCGCTCGCCAAGGGCTTTGTCGGTGGCATCCCCGTGATGCAGGGATTGCAGTACATGGGCACGATTGATGTGCCGGTGGGCGCCGATGGCGGTGCGGAACGGCTGCTGCGCGCCTGCGCTGACACCCGCCCACGTTGCGTGGTCGGCGCCCCGAACTTTGTGCTGCACCTGGCCGAAAAGGCTCCCGAGGTGCTGGGATGCAAGGCCAGCGAACTGGGTATTGAGCGTGTGATCGTCGGCGGCGAACCCGGCGGCGGCATTCCCGCAATTCGGGCAAAGATCGAAGAGGCCTGGGGTGCGAAATGCACCGAAATGCTGGGCGGCACCGATCTGGGCGTGACCTATTGGGCCGAATGCGACGCCCAGTCGGGTATGCACATGGTCAACATGGATTATGTCCTGACTGAGCTGCTCGAACCAGAGAGTGGAAGGATCATTCCCTGGGAAAAAGGCGCAGAAGGCGAGATGGTCTATACCGCGCTCGGCCGCCAGGCGAGCCCGCTCGTGCGGTTCCGGTCAGGCGATTATATCGAAGTGATCGATACCGAATGCTCCTGCGGCCGCACCGGACCAAAGATTCGCTGCACCGGCCGCACCGACGACATGCTGATCGTGCGCGGGGCCAATGTCTTCCCGTCGGCCATCAACAGCATCATTACCGAAATGGTACCGGACACCAACGGCGTCATGCGCATCGTGGCCGATTTCGAGGGCCACACCACGCAGGGTGCGCTGACGGTGATTGTCGAACGCGGCCCCAATCGCAACCCGGCCGATGACGTCACCCTCAAGAAGAAAATCGAGCAGCGGCTGCGCGACTCCTTGGTCTTCAAGGCCGACGTTCACCTGGTTGCGGCCGACACTTTCGAAAAACCTGGCGCCGCAAAGGTCGCCTTTGTTCTCAGGAAATACCCGGACCTGCCATGACAAAAATGAAATCCCTTCTCGACAGCGGATCGGACGACTTCCGCGCCAACGACGTGTCTTACCGCGAAAAGGTCGATGAACTACATGCCCTCCGGCTCACACAGCGCGTCGGCGGCCCCGAAATGGCGCGCAAACGTCATGTGGACAAAGGCAAAATCCTGCCGCGCGAACGGATCGAACGGCTGATCGACCCGGGTACGCCCTTTCTGGAACTCGGCGAGCTGGCCGGGTTGAACAAATATGACGGCGTGCCACCGGGCGCGGGCATCATCACCGGCATCGGTGTGATCGAAGGCCGTCAGTGCATGATCATCGCCAATGATGCCACCGTAAAGGGCGGCACTTATTTCGGCATGACTTCCCGCAAGCATGTGCGCGCCCAGAAGATCGCATGGAAGAACCGTCTGCCCGTCATCACGCTCGTGGACTCCGGCGGTGCCTTCCTGCCGGATCAGGAAAACATCTTTCCCGACGAAGGCCAGTTCGGGTCCATCTTTCACCAACAGGTTGGCATGTCCGGCGATGGTGTGCCGCAAATCGCCGTGGTTATGGGGCCCTGCACTGCGGGTGGTGCCTATATCCCCGCGCTTTGCGACGAGGTGGTCATCGTACGCGGCCAGGGCTTCATGTACCTGGGCGGACCAGAGCTGACCTTTGCCGCGACCGGCGAAAAAGTGGATGCCGAGACATTGGGCGGCGGCAAGATGCATTCGTCCGTTTCCGGTGTGACCGACCATTTGGCCGAAGATGACGCCCACGCTTTAGCCATCACGCGCGAAATTGTCAGCCATCTGGGCGAAAAACCCCAACCCCGCAAGACACCCGAAGCGCCCCGTGCGCCTGCCTACCCAGTCGAAGAGATTTATGGACTCATCAGCCGCGACCCCAAGGTGCCGACCGACAACCGTGAAATTGTTGCGCGGCTGGTGGACGACAGCGACTTTCATGAATTCAAGCCGCTCTATGGTGACACCATCATGACCGGCTGGGGCCGCATCCACGGGCATGAGATCGGTATTCTCGCCAATACCGGCGTGCTGTTCGTTGAGGCCGCGTTGAAGGCGACGCATTTCATCAATCTCTGTGTCCAGCGCGATATTCCGCTGCTGTTTCTGGCCGATGTGAACGGCTTCATGGTGGGCCGCGAGGTCGAGCAGATGGGCATTGCCAAGGCCGGTGCTAAGATGATCACGGCCATGTCTTCGGCCCGGGTGCCGAAATTCACCATTATCACCGGTGGCTCTTACGGGGCCGGATACCTGGCGATGCTGGGCAGACCGTTCCAGCCGGACGCAATGTTCGCCTGGCCGACGGGACGGTCGGCGATCATGGGGCCGGAACAGGCTGCCAGCGTGCTGGCACAGGTGCGCGCGCAGATCAACGAACGCGAAGGCAAAAGCTGGACCCCCGAGGAGGAGGAAGCCTTCAAGGCACCGATCCGCAAGGAATACGAGGATTTTCAGGGGGCCTATAATTTTGCTTCAAACCTTTGGATCGACAGCGTGATCGAGCCCTGTGAGACCCGTGACGTCATGGCGCTGATGCTGGATGTGACATCGCGCAGACCCAAGGCCGATACCAACTTCGGCGTGTTCAGGATGTGAGGAGCGAACCGTGAAAATCAAAACGCTTCTGATCGCCAACCGCGGCGAAATTGCCTGCCGGATCGCGCGCACCGCGCGGGCCAGCGGTATCACCCCTGTCGGCGTGCATTCGCAGGCCGACACCAATGCCCTGCATGTCCGCGAGATCGGCAAATCGGTCTGTATCGGCGCCGGACCTGCATCCGAGAGCTATCTGAAAATTGACGCGGTCATTGCCGCCGCGCAATCGGTGGGCGCGGATGCGATCCATCCCGGTTACGGCTTTCTGGCCGAAAACCCCGATTTTGCTCGTGCGGTCGAAGCCGCCGGCATGATCTTCATGGGGCCGACGCCGGCGACGCTTGAACGTTTCGGCGACAAGGCCAGCGCCAAAGAAGCCGCCGTGGCGGCCAGCGTCCCGGTGATTTCGGGCGCAGAAGGCGCGCGGTCAGATCCCCAGCAAATCGCCGACGAGGTGCGCCAAATGGGCCTGCCGGTCCTGCTCAAGGCTGTCGGCGGCGGAGGCGGGCGCGGACAACGGCTGGTCACCGACGAAAACACGCTGGTCGAGGACATCGAAGGCGCGCTGCGCGAAGCAAAATCCACCTTCGGTTCCGAAGGGCTTCTGTTGGAGCGATTCCTCCCCGAGGCGCGCCATGTTGAAGTGCAGATCGCAGGTGACGGCAAGGGCCATGTGGTGCACCTGTTCGAACGCGATTGCACGCTTCAGCGCCGCCACCAGAAGGTCATCGAGGAAGCCCCAGCCTGGGGTCTGCCGCGCACGCTTCTGGACGACATCGCGCGCGACGCGGTGCGCCTCGGTGAAACGCTGGACTATCGCGGGCTGGGCACGGTCGAGTTTCTGGTCGCGGGAGACGAGTATTTCTTCCTTGAGGTGAACCCGCGCATTCAGGTGGAACATCCCGTCACCGAAGCGATAACCGGGCTGGACCTTGTCGCGCTTCACCTGCGGATTGCCGAAGGCGCGGGCCTTGGGCTGGTACAGGATGACCTCAAGATCAATGGACACGCGGTCGAAGCGCGGCTTTACGCCGAGGACCCGGGTATGCAATTCGCCCCGTCGACGGGTACGCTCTCTACACTCAGCCTGCCGTCGGGCACGCGTATCGACAGCGGCGTCGAGGAAGGCGATGCCGTCACGCCCTATTACGATCCGATGATCGCCAAGCTGATCGTGCACGCGCCCGACCGGGAAACCGCATTGGCACGTCTGGCCACGGCGCTTGATCATGTCGCTGTCGAAGGTGTCGAAACCAATCGCGCCTTTCTCACGGCGCTGGCGCGAAACCATGAATTCGAACGGATGCAGGTGCATACCCGCTGGATCGACGGCAGGCTGGATGAGCTGACACGGGCACCCGGCCTGACCCGCACCGATCTGTGGAAAGCGACCGCTGCCATTCTCTTCGTGACCCAGTCGCGCGGTGACACAAACGCCAATCCCTGGACCAACCGTGATGCCTTTACCGGCTGGCGGCTTGGCTTGGGGGGTGATGCCATGGAAGCAGGGCAAAGCGTGACGCTCACCGATTCTGACGAGGTATCCGAAGAACTGCGCATCGGCCCTGTCAAACCGGGCACCAAGTACACCGTCCATTCGGAGAAAGGCGAGGCGCTGACACTGTCGGCACGTGAACTGACCCCGGGCCGTTGGCGTGTCGGCGAAGGCGACACCGTCCATCTGATCGACGCGCGCCTGCACGCGGGCGTGATCGAACTGGACACGCCCGAAGGCCGCCTGGTCTTTCGGCCCGCCGCGCCCCTTGCCTTTGCCGGCGGCGATGCCGCGGAGGATCGCGCCGTGACCTCTCCACTGACGGGTATGATTGTCGAAATCAAGGTTTCCGAAGGCCAGACTGTCGCCGAAGGCGACGTGGTTGCGGTCATGGAATCGATGAAACTCGAAATCTCGATCCGGGCGGCCGCGGCCGGGATCGCCAGCAATATATCCGTCTCGAATGGGGACATGGTCGATCGCGGCCAGGTCATCGCCGAGATTCTGCCATCCGAGGAGTGATGAAATGAACGACTTTCCCAAATTCGTAGAATTTCGTGAAGAAGGCCCGCGCGAGGGTTTTCAGATCGAAAAAAAAATCTATCCGGTTGAAGAGCGGATCGAACTGATCGACATGCTCAGCGAAACCGGTCTGAAGCGCATTCAGGTCGGAAGTTTCGTCAGCCCGAAATACGTGCCGCAGATGGCAGATACAGGTGAACTGTTCCAGCGTATCAAACGCAAGCCGGGGGTGAATTACACCTCGCTTTGGCTGAACGACAAAGGGTTTCGCAAGGCCCTGACCGCGCATGAGGTCGATATCGACCCGCGCCTGCTGTTCTATCCATCCGAGGCGTTTGCCCAGTCGAACAACAATTGTTCCTCGGCGGAGATGCGGGAAAAACAACGCGACTGGGTCCGTCTTTACAAGGAAGAAGGATATACCGTCGACGCGGCCTATGTGATGACGGCCTTTGGCTGCAACTTCGAAGGCCCCATCCCGCAAGAGCGCATCTTGGACGATTTCCGCTTTATCCTTCAGCTGTGCGAAGAAGAGAACATCCCCGTGCCGATCCTCGTGGTCGCCGACACCATGGGATGGGGAAACCCCGAGGCGGTCAAACGGATGATCGGCGCGCTGCGCGAAATGGCGCCCGAGGCGCGCATCGGTATGCACATCCATGATACGCGTGGGCTGGGGATCGCCAACGTTTATGCGGCCCTGTCGATGGGCGTGGACATGTTCGAAAGCTCCGTCGCCGGTCTTGGCGGCTGTCCTTTCGCGGGCCACGGCCACGCGCGCGCCGCAGGAAATGTCTGCACCGAGGATGCAGTGTTCCTGTGTCACGAGCTCGGCATCGAAACCGGCATTGATCTGGACAAGCTGATCGCAGCGGCGGTCAAAGCAGAAGAGATCATCGGTGTGCCGCTCATAGGCCGGGTCATGCACACCGGCGGGTTGGACAAATACCGCAAGTCACGCTGAGGGAGCAAGAAGATGACAAAAGCACTTGACGGAAAGGTGGTTCTGGTCACCGGGGCCGGCGGTGGGATCGGGCGTGATATCGCCTTGATGGCAGCTACAGAAGGCGCCGCCGTGGTGGTCAATGATCTGGGCGCATCCCTGAAAGGCACCGGTCAGACAGAAACTGCGGCGCAGAAAGTCGTCGAAGAGATCAAGGCGGAGGGCGGCGATGCGATCGCCGATGGCGGCAACGTCACCGATCCGGACGCCGCGCGCGCGATGATCGAAGCCGGAGTCAGCGAATTCGGCCGAATCGACGCGG
Source organism: Sneathiella sp. P13V-1 (assembly GCF_015143595.1). Lineage (NCBI taxonomy): Bacteria > Pseudomonadati > Pseudomonadota > Alphaproteobacteria > Sneathiellales > Sneathiellaceae > Sneathiella > Sneathiella sp. P13V-1. The sequence continues at coordinate 551,025 of NZ_WYEU01000001.1, forward strand.
TGGTGAACAACGCGGGCATCCTGCGCGACGGGTTCTTCCACAAAATGACCTACGAGGATTTCGACGCGGTTGTGAAGGTCCATCTCTACGGCGCCTTCAACACCAGCCGCGCGGCGGCCGATTATTTCCGCGAACAAGAGGGCGGTGCTCTGGTGCACATGACCTCGACCTCGGGGCTGATCGGCAATCTGGCGCAGGCGAATTATTCGGCGGCAAAGCTGGGCATCGCGGCCTTCTCGAAATCGGTCGCGCTCGACCTGAAACGCTGGAACGTGCGGTCAAACTGCATCGCGCCCTTCGCCTGGAGCCGGATGATCTCGTCTATCAAGACAGACACCTCGGAACAGGTGGCACGGGTCGAAAAGATCAAGGAAATGACACCGGCCAAAGTCGCTCCAATGGCCTGTTTCCTGATGAGCGACCGCGCGGCCGACGTGTCCGGACAGATCTTTGCGGTTCGCAAGAACGAGATCTTCCTGTTCAACCAGCCGCGCCCGGTAAGGTCGGTCCATTCCGGAGATGGTTGGACCGCCGATGAAATCGCCGAGCGCGCCATTCCCGCGCTCAAACCGCAGTTCACGCCGCTCGAAGTTTCGGCGGATGTCTTTTCGTGGGATCCGGTCTGATGGGAAAACGCAAAGAAAAAATCAGCTCCGACATTGCCTGGAGCACCTCTGACAAGATCTGCGTGCGTGGGCTCGATCTGCCCAACGAGATCCTGGGCCACATGAACCTTGGCGATCTGGCGTTTCTGCAGTTGACGGGGCGCAAGGCCACACCCGAGGAAAGCCGGTTGTTCAACGCCATCGTCATTACCCTGGTCGAACATGGCATCACGCCTTCGGCCCTGGCGGCGCGGATGACCTATATGGGGGCGCCGGAATCGCTTCAGGCAGCTGTGGCGGCTGGCTTGTGTGGGCTGGGCACCGTCTTTGTCGGTTCTATGGAAGGTGCCTCGAAAATGCTTTACGAGGCACTGCCACAGGACAAGTTGGGCACCGGTGTCGATCTAGATGCGCTGGCCGTCGAGACGGTGGAAAAATTCCGCGCCCGCAAGATGATCGTGCCGGGGCTCGGACATCCGGTGCACAAACCGGTCGATCCGCGCACCCCGCGCCTGTTCCAGATCGCTGCCGAGAACGGCAAGTCCGGTGAATACATCGAGTTGATCCAGAAAATTCAGGCCGTTGCCGAAGAAAAATCGGGTAAGATGCTGCCGATTAACGCCACCGGGGCGATCGGAGCAATCTGCTGTGAATTTGGCTTCCCCTGGAAGATCGTGCGGGGTTTTGGCGTTATGGCACGCGCCATCGGTCTGGTCGGTCATATCCTCGAAGAGAGCGAAAACCCGATTTCCTATGAGCTTTGGCAGCGTGCCGAGCAGGAAATTCTTGAAACGTCGGGTCCGGGAGCGAAGTAACCGATGCAGACGTCAGCCCCAGACACTCATACCGATCTGCGCGACGCCTTGCGCGCACTTTGCGCGCAGTTTCCGCCAGAATATCATCGCAAGTTCGGCGAAAACGAAACCTACCCCGAGGAATTCGTCGATGCGCTGACCCGCGAGGGCTGGCTTGCCGCGATGATCCCAGAGGAATACGGTGGCTCGGGTCTGGGGTTGACGGAAGCCTCGATCATCATGGAGGAGGTGAACCGCTGCGGCGGAAACGCGGGCCATTGCCACGGGCAGATGTATAACATGGGCACGCTTCTGCGACATGGTTCGGATGAGCAAAAGCAGAAATACCTGCCCGGTATTGCCAGCGGCGCGTTGCGCCTGCAATCCATGGCCGTGACCGAACCGACAACCGGGACCGACACCACCAAACTGAAGACCACCGCGGTCAAGAAGGGTGACCGGTATGAGATCAATGGCCAGAAGGTCTGGATCAGCCGTATCCAGCATTCTGACCTGATGATCCTGCTGGCACGCACCACGCCGCTGAACGAGGTCAAGAAAAAGTCGCAGGGCCTGTCGATCTTTATGGTCGATTTGAAAGAGGCAATCGGCAACGGGATGGAAGTTCGCCCAATCGCCAATATGCCCGGCCACGAAACCAATGAAGTGTTTTTCGACAACCTGGAAATCCCCGCCGAGAACCTGATCGGCACCGAGGGGCGCGGGTTTTACCATATTCTTGACGGGCTGAACGCCGAACGGACCCTGATTGCGGCGGAATGTATGGGTGATGGATACTGGTTCGTTGACAAGGCCCGCGCCTATGCCGGTGACCGCGTGGTCTTTGACCGTCCTATCGGCCAGAACCAAGGCGTGCAATTCCCTATCGCCAGGTCCTATGTGAACATCGAGGCCGCCAATCTGATGCGCTTTGAAGCCTGCAGGCGCTTCGATGCCGGGCTGGATTGCGGAGCGCAGGCGAATATGGCCAAGCTGCTGGCCTCGGAGGCCAGCTGGGAAGCGGCCAATGCCTGCATCCAGACCCATGGCGGCTTTGGTTTCGCACGGGAATACGATGTCGAGCGCAAGTTCCGCGAGGCCCGACTGTATCAGGTGGCCCCGATCTCGACCAACCTGATCCTGTCCTATGTCGGAGAACATATCCTCGGCATGCCGCGATCCTTCTAAGGCCAGAAACATGGGTGAGATCGACCTTGACGCGCGAAGGCACCGATTCCCCGCCACTCTCGGGCCGGCTGGATGCGGAGAAGCTGCCACTGGAGAGGGAGTTCAGGTCACGGCGATCCTTGATGGCACCGCCCGCAGCTTTGTGATGACACCTGATCAGGAAATCGAAGGCGAGGCAGAGATGACGCTGAACTACGCTTTGGAGCCCTGGGAGTTGAAGGAGAATTTTGTCCTGACCTGCCAAACCCGTCCGAAAACCAAAAAAACTGACAGTCGATTTCGACCACGTTTGACCTGTGCCGCTTTCCGCGACACCGCACGGGCACACGCGGCCGGGATCCCCAAGACCTCCACCAAGGTGAAAGTCTTGGGTCCACGAAAACCCGCGTGCCGGTGTCGGCTAACAGGTCGGATTCAGGCAAAGCCCACAGTTCCAGTGCTCAGCCGTCTTTTTGGTTGACGATCAGTTCTGTATTCTCGGGTAGTTCCGAAACAATGTTCACCTCATCAGCACGAATTCGTGCATGCAGTTTGAAGGTTTCGGCGGCGGATGCTTCCGCAGCAGAAGCGTCGGCACCGTCTTCCAGCACAATCGAAAGGCGAATTATATCGCGCCCATTCTCGCGTGTTACCACGGCCTGCGCGGCCTTTGCGCCCGGCGTACCGATGACAACTTCTTCAACCACGCGCGGATAAACGAAAATCTCGCGCACTTTGACCGCTGCCCCGACCCGGCCCTGCAATGCTGAAATCCGGCTGACAGAGCCATCCGCATTGCTTTTCAGCGCAAGGGCGCTGTCGCCGGTACCGAACCGGATCATCGGCCAGGTGGCATCGCGCGCGGTCACTACAACCTCACCCGGTTCCCCGTGAGCGACCTGTTCGCCACTGACCGGATCGCAGATCTGCACCACGCGGTCGGGATGAACGATATAGCCTTCGCCGCCATCCTCATAGGCGACCAGGCCCAGATCGGCGGTAGCATAGGCAGCCCAGGTTGACACGCCATAGTCTTCCTCGATCCGGCGGCGCTTGGCCATCCAGTCGCCCATCTCACCGCCGAGGAACGCGGTTTTCACCTTCCATGCGTCCTGGCCATAGGTTTCGATCACCTTTTCCGCCAGCGTCAGGAAAAACGCAGTCGAAGCACAGATCGAAGTCACGCCGGTTTCGACTATGATCTGTGCCTGAAGTTCGGTATTGCCGACGCCGCCGGGGATCACCGTGGCGCCCGCGGTCTGTGCCGCTTCGTCGAACAGCAGGCCAGCCGGCACCAGATGATACATCCAGGTGTTCAGGATGATATCTCCGGGCCCCACGCCTGCCGCCTTGAACAGCAGGTCCAGGCCGTGACCGCCACCGCCCGAAAGGGCCGGTTCGAAAATCGGGCCGGGGGACACATAGATCCGTCCAATATCCTTCAGATCCGAGGCGATAAACCCACCAAAAGGCGGGTTTTCGCGCTGAATCTTCAGAAGCTCTTCCTTCTTCATCACTGGAAGACGCGAGAGGTCCGCCACCGATTTGACGGCTGCCGGATCGAATCCGGCAGCCGTGAATCGCGATTTCAGGCCAGGGGCCTTTTCGGCCGCAGCGGCATAGGCTTGAGCTACTTCTTGGTAGATATCTTCAGACATTTCCATGCCTCCTCGTCCAATCAGGTGTTAGAGCGGGCAGTCATTGCGGAAGTTTGGCGCGCGCTTCTCCCGGTGTGACAGAACACCTTCCTTGACGTCCTCGCTCATGAAGCCAAGCATCTCCAGCGCAGTCGACGCATCGAAGATCGGGCCGGCCTGGCGCAGCCAGTTGTTCAGCGAATACTTGGTCCAGCGGATCGCGCTTTGAGAGCCGTTGGCCAGTTCGATGGCCGTGTCCAAAGCGATCTGCTGCAGCTCGTCATCTTCGACGCACATTGACACCAGACCAATGCGCTCGGCCTCTTCGCCCGACACTGGCTTGCAGGTCATCAGATAGTATTTCGCCTTGGCCATCGAGGTCAGCAGCGGCCAGATGATTGCCGCGACATCGCCAGCGGCAACACCCAGGCGCGGATGACCATCGACAATCTTGGCCCGTTTTCCAGCGATCGAGATGTCGGCAAGGATGGCAACCACAAGGCCCGCGCCGGCAGCAGGGCCGTTGATCGCGGAAATGATCGGCTTGTTGCAGTTGATGATATTGTAGACGAGATCCTTGGCTTCTTTCCACGTCTTCATAATCTCATGCGAATTGCCGATCATGTTTTCGATCAGGCTGAAATCACCACCGGCGGAAAACGCTTTGCCCTCACCCGTCACGATGACCGAGTTGATGTTGGGGTCGCGGTCGATATCGATCCACATGTCCGTCATCTGGGTGTGGGTTTCGGCATCGACTGAGTTGAAGGTCTCGGGCCGGTCGAACGTGATGCGCAGCACGCGATCCGCCGGGTAGTCAAATTTCAGTTTGTCATATTTTGCATAACGATTCGACATAGTTCTATTTCCTCCGTGGGTTGTTGAATCAGCCAGGCAGTCCCAGGACGGCCTTGGAAAGGATGTTTCTCTGGATTTCGTTCGATCCACCGTAGATCGTGGTAGGTCGGGCCTTGTAGAAACTCGCCAGAACATCGACACTTACGTTGCCGACCTGAAGCGGCCCGATGGCGCCGCCATCGGGGCCGGCCGCTTCGATCATCAGTTCGGTAATACGCTGAAAGCATTCGGTCACCCAGATCTTGAGCATCGAGACATCCGCGCCCAGCGTTTCGCCTCGCTTCAGCTGGTCGGCAAATCGGGCGTAGAGCGCCGCGTGGTCTTCAACATCCAGCGCGGCCTGGGCAAAATGATCGCGGAACACCGGATCGTCAAACGCTCCACGGCCACGGGCAAAGCTTTCCAGCTGTCCCAGAGCGTTCTGGGCCAGGCTCGGCGAACCGATGAAAATGCGTTCAAAGCTCAAGAGCGCCTTGGCCATCGTCCAGCCCTTGTTCAACTCGCCGACAAGGTTCTCGCGGGGCGTCCGGGCATCGTCAAAGAAGACTTCGCAAAACTCTGTATCACCCGACAGGGTAGTGATCGTGCGCACGTCGACTCCGGGCTGATCCATCGGAGCAAGCAGGAAACTGATGCCCTGTTGTTTCTTGGGTGCATCCGGATCGGTGCGCACCAGCATGAAAATATGCGTGGCGTCATGCGCCATCGTGGTCCAGATCTTCTGTCCGTTTATGACAAAGTCGACGCCGTCAATCTCTGCGCGTGTGCGCAGGTTTGCCAGATCGGACCCGGCGCCGGGTTCCGAGTATCCCTGGCACCAGATATCTTCGCAACTCAGGATACGCGGCAGCCAGTAATCTTTTTGTTCCTGGGTGCCGAATTTGATGATCAGCGGCCCGACCATCTGCACGCCCATGTCGCGGCCGCGATTGACTCCCCAACGCTGCTGCTCTTCGTAAAAGATCAGCAGCTTAGCAGCGTTCAGCCCCATTCCACCGAATTCAGCGGGCCAAGCTGGCGCGACCCAGCCCTTGGCGTGAAGCTTGCGGTGCCAATGTTCGATCTCGGCGAACTTCGGGCGGTGCGGCAGGTGACGTAGCTCCTCGGGATATTCCGCCTCGAAGAACTGGCGCACTTCTTTGCGGAAGTCCGCATCGCTCATTGCGTTCCAGTCGGTCATTGTGCTGCCCCCTCTGCTTCACGTGCATCGAACCAAATCCGCCTGTGATAGGCATCGTCGCCCAACCAAGCCGACAGCACCAATGCCCGATTCAGGTAGAGCCCGATATCGAACTCATCCGCGTACCCGACCGCGCCATGCAACTGGATGGCGTCGCGGGTGATTTTTTTGGCGGCCGTGACGGCGCGCGCCTTGGCGCGGCTGGCAATCGGGTTCCGAACCTTCGGATCGGTTTCGCTGTCCATATGCGCGAGCACCTCGCGCACTCCGGCCTGCGCCACCTCGCACATCACGTTGAGGTCCACGGCACGGTGCTGGATGACCTGGAAAGACCCGATCGGCTTGTCGAACTGCTCACGCGTCTTGATGTAGTTGAGCGTGATCTCGAAGGCGCGCTCGCTCAGGCCGACAAGCTCGGCCGCGGCAAGCGCCGTTGCATCGGCGACAGCCTCAGCCAGTGCAGCGGAAACCGCACCGCCGCTGGCCAATTCCGCAGCCGGCGTTCCCGAAAAAGAAAGCTCGCCCAGGGAGCTGCCGTCGGCCTGCGTCCGCTTGTCGATAACAAGGCCGTCCGCGTCTGCCTCGGCCAGAACCAGAACCGGGCCATCATCTTGTTCGGCCACGACAAGGAACCCTTGCGATCCGGTCACACCGACGACCCAAGCCTTGCTTCCGGTCAGCCGCCCCTCTGCGTATCGGCAGGTCACATCGGCAGGCGCCCCGCCCGGGACGCGTTCCTGCCAGGCAACCGCAAGGGAAATTTCACCGCCGATGAGCTGTGCCATCTTCGGATGATCCGGACAAAGGCGGCGCAGAAGGCCAAGACTCAGACCGATCGTCAACACGACCGGTTCCGGTGCAATCACGCGGCCGACTTCCTCGGCGATAACACCCCCGGCGGCCAGGCCCATACCAAGCCCGCCTTGATCTTCGGGCACCGCCACGCCGAAAACACCTGCCTCGGCCAGTTCCCGGACCAACTCCGCATCGAAACCGCCCCCGGCATCACGGAGTTTTCTGGCTCTTTCACTTCCGCCCGCCCGTTCAAACAACGTGCGCGCGCTTTCTCGCAACAGACGAAGGTCTTCTTGTTCGCTGGAAAGGATATCAGTCTGTGTCATTTTGTTTTCGCTGGATCATCACGGGGGTGTCGGTCAAAAACACGATTTCGCCCTCGGGGTTTTTGGCGCTGAGCGTATAGTGCAAAACACCTCTGTCGGGCTTGCTTTTTGACGGCGTGACCGCGTTGACAGTCAGTTCGACATCAAGGGGTTCGTTCGGGCGCACAGGCCGTAGCCAGCGCAAATTTTCAAAGCCCATGCCACCGATATTGGCGACACCCACCATCATCTCGGTCATGACTGGCCTAAACACCTCCAGCATCGTCTGAAAGCCCGAGGCGATCAGGCTGCCATGTATGGCGGTTGCATAGTCTTCGTCGGTGTGCAGCCGCTGCGGATCCCATTCCTCGGCAAACGCCTTTATCGAATCCGCGCTCATCGAAGCGCTACGAAAGCGATAGACTTGGCCCGGCGAGAAGTCTTCCAGATACCTCAAGAGGCATTCTCCTTTGCGAAACCGTCATCGTACCCGCTCGCATCTTTGAAAATCCGGACGCGGTTGAATTCCTCCAGCTTCGGATAGGTTTCCTTGAACGCCGCCAGGAATTCCTCCATCGGTGCATCGAAATAGAGACCCCGGTCGTTCACATATTCCATGTGCCGGTGATTCTGTTCGTCAAACTCGTGAAAGAGCGCGTCGTGATAGCCGTCGAAGACCAGGGGTTTAACCCCGAATCTTTTACACAGTTCCATGTTGAATGCAGGTGTTACTTTGTAAGCCTCATTCCCCAACCACAGTTGAACATAGCCGTGGTAGATAAAGAGATCGGTTCCCATCAATTCCTGCAACTTGGGTGTATTCAGGTGGTTGCGCACATCCGCGAACCCCAGCGCGGCGGGGATACCCACAGAACGCAGACAAGCCGCCAGCAGAATTGCCTTGGGAACGCAAAACGCCGCTTCCGCCCCAGCGATACGGCTGGCACGGTAAGAGTCCTCATCCAGCGCGAAACAATAAGGATCATAGCGAATATCGTCGCGTACCGCTTCGAACAAGCGAATCGCCTTGTCTCGATTGGTTGCGTCCACAGGAAGATCGCGCAAAGCCGATGTCACGAAACCCTGCACTTCCAAGCTATCGCTTTCCACAAAGCGCGATGGCATGACATAACGCTCAGCTTCAGCCGCTAGGTCATCGTCGGACTTGTCCATTGACTTCTCCTTTTTTCTAACGTTTGTTAGAATACCGATTCCGAACCTACCCGTCAACAAGATTTACTCTGTCTTCGGCAAGTCCACGCCACAACGCGTATTGACATCGCCCAAAGAAGCTGCAACTCCGACCGAACTTCCCGAAGAACGGAACTCCGGTGCAATTGGCGGCGGCAAAGCGGGTGCGCCCCGGCCGGAGATTTTTACGGTCCGCCCGAACACGTCACGTGCTTTGAATTGCGGTTCACGCGACGCCGCGGCGGGTGTTTTCACGACCGAACAGCAGCAATCGGCCACCGCCAGCAAAGGCTCCCAATGGGTCGAGGTGTGTTCCCTCAGACGACGTGCAACCTCCGCGGCGCAGGCATTTGGGCCGGACCAGTCATCGCGAAGCGCCACCGGCAAACCAACGACATCGCAGAACGACTGCCAGAACTTTTCTTCCAACTAGCCGACGGCGATATAAAGCCGATACCGGGCTAGACCACCCGTCAGCCGGCCGTCGCCGCTTTTAATGCTCTGCCCGGCGATCACACCTTCGGCATGGGGCCAATAGGTAAAAGGCGAACGCTCCTTCGGACATTGCGATATCCAGATGCGTCCCCTGCCCGCTTGCCTGCCGCGCAATCAGGGCCAGCAGTATATTCATCATAGCCGGATAGGTTCCGCCGCCGATATCGGCGACCAGCCCGAACGGTGCCGTTGGCTGGTCATCCGGTCCGCGACTGAGCGACAGGATACCCGCATCGCCGACGTAGTTGAGGTCGTGGCCAGCGGCGCTGGCCTTTGGTCCGGTCTGGCCATAGCCGGTGATCGAACAATAGATGAGACCGGGATTGAACTTGCGCACAGCTCCATAACCAAGCCCGAGCCGGTCCATCACGCCGGGACGGAACTGCTCTACCAGAACATCGGCCTTCTCGATCAAGGGGCGCAGACGTTCCAATGCGCCCCTTGATTTGAGGTCGATGGCAACCGATCGCTTGCCGTAGTTCAACACGGTAAATCCGAGGCTCTCTCCGTCGATCTTGGGCTCGGTTTGGCGCGCGTCCTCGCCGACTCCGGGACGCTCGAAGTTGATCACTTCGGCGCCCGCCTCAGACAGCATGTGCGTCGCCGTCGGACCGGGAAGAAGGGTGCTGAAATCCAGCACTAGAATATCCTTTAGCGGTTGAGCCATCTTCACTGCCTCAGGCGAAGCGCGCCGCGCCGTTGTTCAGAATAACCACGTCGCGTGCCGGAATAGACGCTCGAAACCGGGCCTCGCCGTCCTCTTCCCAGATTTCGAACCGCACGGTTTCGCCGGGATAGACCGGCGCCGAGAACCGAACGTCCAGACCGACAAGTCGGGTAGAATCATAGTCAAGCAACGTCTTGAGAATCGCCCGGGCCGCCAGCCCATAGGTCGCGAGACCATGTAGGATCGGACGGTCGAACCCGACAGAACGGGCGACATCCGGGTCAGCATGAAGCGGATTGAAATCACCGCTGAGACGATAAATGAGCGCCTGTCGCCGCAGGGTATCGATATCACATACCTGATCAGGCGCCCGATCAGGCAGCGTGGCGGGTGCGGGGCCAGCCTGGTTTTCACCGCCAAACCCCCCATCACCGCGACAAAAAGCCGACATCGCCACGCGCGCCAGTTTTTCACCGCTATCCGCGTTGACAATATCGCGACTTTGGTAAATGATGGCTCCCTTGCCCTCGCCCTTGTCGGCGACGAAGTCGATCTTGCTGCGGCCGATAATCCGGCCATGTGTCGGCAGCGGTTTGTAGATGTCGAGCCACTGTTCTCCATGCAGCACTTTCTGCCAGTTTACGCCGGTCTTGGGATCGCGTAGCCAGAAGCCAGGATACCCCATAATGACCGCCATTGAGGGAACTGCCTTGAGCCCGTCTTCATAGACATAGGCCAGTTCCTTTTTGTCGGTCGGATCCTCGCCAAACCCAAGGCCGATGTGATTGAGGTGGAAGGCCCCGAGGGCGATCTTCTTCGCTAGGTCCATCCATCGCGCAACAAGCTGACGAGTGTCGCTTTTCTGGCTGCCAACCGTAACAAGCGCAGTGTCGTACTCGACCTCAAAACGCAAACTGGTCGCGATCAATTCCGCAAGCTGCTCATCGATGCCGATGTGGTGATTTCGAGCATCCAGCCTGCGACGCTTGCCAGATTGTCTTTGGATCTCGAAACCCTACGCCAGGAAAACCCGAACCTGATCACGGGATCGGCCAGCTTGGCGGCGTGACCGCCGCCTGTGCCGTGATGGGCGCCCTATTCCACCGCGAGCGTACGGGAGAGGCCCAGCATGTTGAAGTTCCGATGTCTGAAACGCTGGCCACCTTCCTGCTGGCCGAACACATGGATAGCGCCACCTTCGAGGAGACTCCGCAGGATTTCAGCTATGCCCGCATGCTGGTTCCGCACAGGCGTCCGATTCAGACGGCAGATCGCTATATCACCGTTCTGCCCTACACCAACATGCAATGGACGCGGTTCTTTCAGGCGGTCGGGCTCGACGACATGATCGAGTATGTCTGGGTCACTGACGCGGACGCCCGAAGCCGCAACATCGGCGCAGTATACGATATGGTGGCGCAGATTGCGCAGACCCGGACCACGGATGACTGGCTTGCCCTGATGGAGCAGGCAGACATACCCGCCATGCCGGTGCGCAACCTGTCAAATTTGCCGAAAGATCCCCATCTTGCCGTGACCGGCTTCTTTCAACGGATTGATCACCCATCCTAAGGGCCGATCTGGACGACACGCTCGCCGATACGATTCTCGGCGACGCCGGCGCGGCATGATCATCGCCTGGCCCCGCGACTTGGGGGAACACAGCGACGAGTTTCTGGTACAGGGTGAAGAATAGCCTCCCCCGGCACCGGACGGATCAAACGTCCATCGAACGCGCGATCAGTTCCTTCATGATCTCGTTGGTGCCGCCATGAATCATCTGGACCCGGCTGTCAGCATAAAGACGCGCGATGGGGTATTCCATCGTGAAACCGTGACCGCCTTGTAGCTGCAGGCATTCGTACATGACCTCGTTCTGCGTCTGGCTGCCCCACCATTTCGCCATCGAAGCCGTGGCCGCATCAAGCTCGCCCTCTTTAAGACGTGCGAGCCCGTCATTGACGAAGGAACGTAGCAACTCGGCCTTGGTTTTGCATTCCGCCAGTTTGAAGCGTGTATTCTGGAAGTCCATGATCCGGCTTCCAAATGCCTTGCGGTCCTGAATATATTTCACAGTTTCAGCGATCGCAAAGTCAATAAAGCCAAGCGCGGCAATGCCGATCATCAGCCGCTCCCAAGGCAGCTGCTTCATCAGCTGGTAGAACCCCTGCCCCTCTTCCGGACCAAGCAAGTTCGACGTAGGCACTCGCACTTCCTCGAAGAACAGCTCAGCCGTATCCGAACCTTTCATGCCCAGTTTCTTCAGGTTCCGTCCCCGGCGAAAGCCCTCGGCGCCCTCGGTTTCCAGAACGATCAACGAAACGCCCTTGGCGCCGGCGTTGCGGTCGGTCTTTGCCCCGATCACAACCAAATCCGCCGCGTGCCCGTTGGTGATGAAGATCTTCGATCCGTTGATCTTGTAGTGGTTGCCATCCTTTTCCGCATAGGTCTGGAGGTTCTGGAGGTTCTGGAGGTCAGAACCCGGTCCCGGCTCGGTCATCGCGATGGTCGCGACATGGTCGCCGCTGACCAGTTTCGGCAACCACTTTTTCTTCTGTTCTTCGCTGCCATATGCGTTGAGATAATGGATTACGATGGACTGGATGCCATAGCCCCAACTCATATCACCTGTGCGCCCCTGCTCGTAAACGGTAATCGCGTCGAACCCGATGCCACCACCGAACCCGCCATATTCTTCGGCAATCGAGCCACCCATGACACCCTGCTGACCGACTGTTTTCCAGAAGTCGCGGTCAACAATGCCCTGCCTCGCCCATTTATCAATGTTCGGAGCCATCTCTGCATCGAAAAGCCTGCGTGTACTATCCGCGAACATTTTGTGTTCATCCACTGCCCAACTAGGGGAGTTCTTTATCAGAGACATCAATTATTCCTACCGATTCAAGCTTGTGTTGAGCAAAAATCTAACAAGTGTTTTGCTCTTGACAATGAACCGGAGCCATTCTGACGGGGCGTCACAAGGCTTCGGACCGTGCGCATCCGGGTTTATCCAATCCACTCGCCGCCCTTTCGGCTCGTACAAAAAAGGCCCGCCAGGGGTTCGACGGGCCCTTGATACGTTTTGGCTGGTTGGGCCGTGTGCCCTTACAGCTTCTCGGTCAGTTCCGGAACGGCCTGGAACAGGTCAGCGACCAGTCCGAAGTCGGCGACCTGGAAGATCGGGGCTTCTTCATCTTTATTGATCGCGACGATGATCTTGCTGTCCTTCATCCCGGCCAGGTGCTGGATCGCACCCGAGATGCCGGCGGCGATGTACAGGTCCGGGGCCACGACCTTGCCGGTCTGACCCACTTGCCAGTCGTTCGGCGCATAGCCAGAATCGACCGCAGCGCGGGAGGCGCCGACCGCCGCGCCCAGCTTGTCGGCCAGCGCTTCGATGATCTTGAAGTCTTCCTCGGAACCAACGCCACGGCCGCCCGACACCACGATACCGGCCGAGGTCAGCTCGGGGCGGTCGCTTGCGGCGACCTTGTCTTCGACCCATTCGGACAGACCCGGATTGTCCGCCGCGCCCACGGTTTCGACCGGGGCGGAACCGCCCACGCCGGCCGCATCAAAGGTCGAAGTCCGGAAGGTAATCACCTTCTTGGCGTCTTTGGATTTGACTATCTGCACGGCGTTGTTGGCATAGATCGGGCGTTCAAAGGTCGACCCGTCCACAACTCCAGAGACGTCCGACAAGACCATCACGTCCAGCAGCGCGGCAACGCGCGGCATGACATTTTTGGCGTCGGTGGTGGCGGGTGCAACGATATGTTCAAACCCTTCTGCCAGGCTGACGATCAAAGCTGCGGTCGGTTCAGCCAGGCGGTGGCCCAGCGATGCATCTTCGGCCACCAGAACCCTGGCCACACCGTCGATTTTCGCGGCCGCGTCGCCGGCTGCGGCGGCGGATGCACCGGCGCACAGAACAGTCACGTCGCCAATGGCCCTTGAGGCGGTGACAGCCTTGGCGGTGGCGTCCATCGCCAATTCGCCATTGGTCACTTCGGCAAGTAGAAGAACAGCCATTACACAGCCCCCGCTTCTTTGAGTTTCGCAACCAGATCATCTACCGACTCGACGATAATCCCGGCCGAACGTTTGGCGGGTTCTTCGGTCTTCACGATTTCCAAACGCGGAGAGACATCGACGCCGTAGTCGGCGGCGGTCTTTTCATCCAGAGTTTTTTTCTTGGCCTTCATGATGTTGGGCAACGAGGCATAGCGCGGCTCGTTCAGGCGCAGGTCCACGGTAATGATGGCGGGCATCTTCACCGCAATGGTCTGCAACCCGCCGTCTACCTCGCGGGTTACCCTGGCGCAGTCGCCGTCGACCTTCAGTTCAGAGGCAAAGGTCGCCTGGGACCAGCCTAGCAGCGCCGACAGCATCTGACCGGTGGCGTTCATATCATTGTCGATCGCCTGCTTGCCGCAAAGCACCAGAGCAGGCTGCTCTTCATCGACAATGGCTTTCAGAATCTTGGCCACGGCCAGCGGCTCAACGTCCTGGTGTACGTCATCGGCGGCCACAACCAAAATCGCGCGGTCTGCACCCATGGCAAGGGCGGTACGCAGGGTTTCCTGGGCCTGTTTCACGCCGATCGAAACCGCAACGACCTCATCGGCCTTACCGGCCTCTTTCAAATGGATCGCCTCTTCGACCGCAATCTCGTCGAATGGGTTCATTGACATTTTAACACTTGCGAGATCGACACCGCTTCCGTCCGCTTTGACACGAACCTTCACGTTGTAGTCGATCACGCGCTTGACAGGTACAAGCACCTTCATCCACGTTCTCCTTGAGTTTTGTGATAAGATTTCAACAGAACTAACGGTCTTTGAATTCTGGAGTTCTTTTTTCCGAGAAAGCTTTCATGGCTTCGGGAAAGTCATGCGCGCACAGCAAAACACTTTGGGCATCGCGCTCGATGTCCAGCGCCTCGAGATAGCTGCACTCGGCTGCGGCGCGCATCACACGCTTGGCGGTCTGAACGCCAAACATCGGGTGCGTTGCAATCTCGCGGGCGATTTCCAGAGCCCGCCCCTCGACCTGGTTGGCCGTTACGCATTCTTCGACAACGCGCAGGTCCCTGGCGGTGCGCCCGTCGATTTCACGGCCCGTGAGCACAAGCATCCGGGCCACGCCCGCACCGGCCCGCTGCTGAAGCAGCCAGCTCGATCCCGTGTCGGGACAGCCGCCGACGCGTGCAAATACTTCGCACAGCCGGGCATCTTCGGCGACAACGACAATGTCCGCCGACAAGGCCAGGCTTAGACCTGCACCAAAAGCCACGCCGCATACCGCTGAAATCAAAGGTTTGCGAAATAGATAGGCCGCGCGCCCGCCATCGTGAACCAACTCCACCATTTCCGAGGTCGCCCTTGCGCCTTTCGCGATCTCAGACTGAAACCCGACAAGATCGCCGCCGCTGCTGAAATGCTCGCCACCGGTCATGACAACGGCACGGATCGTATCGTCCTGTTCTGCTTCGCTTAGGAGCGCCACCAGTTCTTCGACGAACCCGATGCTGTAAGGGTTGCGTTTTGTCGGCTGAAGAAAACGCAGGATTCCGACAGGGCCTTCCCTGTCCAGGCGAATAAGTTCAGTCATTCAAACCTCCATCAGGTCCCGGTCCAGACGGGTGCTCGTTTTTCAGCAAAGGCCTTGGGGCCCTCAATCGCGTCGTTGCTGGCGTAAACCACCTCGTGCAGGCGCTTGCCCTCTTTCAGGCCACCCGAACAGCCCAAGTCCATGGTCGCGCGAACGCCGCCTTTGGCCGCAATCACCGAAAGCGGCGCCGCGCTGGCAATGCGTTTGGCAAGGTCAAAGGCCCGTGCGCGAACGCAATCGGGGGTGTCTTCGATATAATTGGTGAACCCGTATTCGTGCAGGCGCTCGATCGGCATCCAGTCGCCGGTCAGAACAATTTCCATAAGGATGGGCTGCGGCAGCATGGATAGTGCTGGCGATGCCCAGGGCGATCCACGACCGATCTTTACTTCGGTAATACCGACATTGGTCCCCTTGAGACCGACCCGCAGATCGCAATTCAAGGTCAGCATCATTCCGCCCGCCATCAGCGACCCCGTCATCGCCGCGATGATCGGTTTCTTGCAGGCCCGCATGGTCTCGTGAAACGGGTCGCGCATCTTGGTCAGAATATCGACGCCCTCGTCGCGTGCGATTTGTGTGGCTTCCTTCAGATCCAGTCCGGCGCTGAATACGCCGCAATCGGCCGAAGTCAGAATTGCAACACGAACACTGTCGTCCGCCTCGATCTTCTCCCAGGCGTCGGTCAGCCCGTTCGTAGCCGCCACAGAAAGCGCGTTTTTGCGTTCGGGCCGGTTGATACAGACGGTCGCAATTCCGTCTTCGATCTTCACGTCAATGGGGCTCATAATACCTGCTTCGTTTTTTTGAACAATCTAACTGCGGAAAGGTTCCCCGCGACATGTTTGCCGCGGGGAACCTCAGTCTTATTCGACTTTGAACGTCGCGGAGCTGTGCTTGATGACATCCCACACAACGTCGAGATAGTCGGCGCTCCAGTCGGTCAGCGGAACCCAAGTTTCGCCATTCCACTGCTCGACCCTAGTCTTGCCACCGCCACCGTGGTCTTTGTCGGTCACTGTTACCGGGGCCATGACGCCGTTTCCATCGAAGTTCTCGATCGATTCATAGGCATTCTTCATGCTTTCCGGTGTGATCGGCCAACCGTTTTCGGTAATCGCGATACGCGCAGCTTCAAAACCGACCGAGTAGATCGCCATGCCCGTGTTGTAGTACACGTCGCGCACCAGGTTCTCGGGTCCGCTGCCCTTGCCATTGGCATAGTAGCTGTCTAGCATCGTCTTCACGATCGGAACTTCCTGGCCACCGGCCACGTTGGTCCCGCGCAGGATGCCTTTCGCCTCTTCCGCGCCGATGTTGGCGATATCGACTTCGTTCAGCCAGTTCACCGAAAGATAGCGTTCGATCGGGAAACGGTTGCGACGCATTTCTTTCGAGGCGACCACATGACCGCCCGCCAGAAGCCAGCTGATCACGTAGTCTGGCTTGTCACGGCGGATATTGCTCCATGCACCGGCTTGATCCGACCCGGGAAGCGGCACGGGATAAAGCTCCAGCTCAAACCCTTCCTTTTCGGAAAGTGTTTTGAGGATCTCGATCGGTTCCTGGCCAAAGGGATAATCCAGATAGATGAACCCGATCTTCGCCTTGCTCAGGTCACCGCCCATCTGGCCCTTGATGAAGGAAACGTCATTTGCCGCCTGCTGCCAATATGTCGGACCCACCGGGAAAACCCATTCGAACACATCGCCGTCCACGGCGTCACCGCGACCAACGAAAGACTGCATCAGTATGTTGCCGTCCTTCATCGCACGCGGCAGAACCGCGTTCGTGACAGGCGTCGAGAGCATGTTGAAAAGGAAAACGCCTTCGCGCTTGAGCTGCTCGTAGCATTCCACGCCACGCTGCGGTTCGTTGCCGTGGTCGCGAACGATAATTTCCACCGGATGACCTTCGATACCGCCATTCTCGTTGGTGTACACCGCCAAATCCTGCGCGGCCTGGGCCACCTGCGGCGAAATGAACGTATACGATTTACTGAGGTCGAAGCAGAGTCCGAAGCGGATCGGCTCCTTGTCTTGCGCTGCGGCCACAGCTGCGCTTGCTGCCAGCGCGGTAGCAAGGACCACTGCCTTAATGTGCTGTTTGAGTTTCATGTTTTCTCTCTCCCATTGCTTAGGTTTTGGGGCGATGATACCGTTTCGTAAGCGCCGCTGCCGCCCCGCGTAGCGTCACCCTTCCTGCTACCAGTCTTTCACTGCTCGTATTTTGAGGAACTATCCTTTACCACATCCCACACGACGTCGGTGTATTCAGAGATCCAGTCGGTTTGTGGCACCCAAGCCTCCCCGTCCCACATCTCGATCCGCGTCTTACCACCGCCGCCATGATCTTCGGCCGTCACCGTAATGGGTGCCATCAGCCCGTTCGCGTCGTATCCCTCAAGCGACTCCAATCCCACTTTGTAGGACTTTGCGGTAAGTGGAAGGCCTTCGTGTTCTGCCGCCTTGCGTGCGGCCTCGAACATGATTGAATACATGGCCAAACCAGTGTTGTAGAAAACGTCCTGGGTCTTCTCAACCGGGCCCGAACCCTCGCCCTTGTCGTAGAGCTCGGTCATGATCTCTTGATACAGAGCGACATTCTGACCGCCCACAACATTGGTACCGCGCTTGATACCCTTGGCGGCCTCGTTGCCAATATTAGCGATATCGACTTCGTTCAGCCAGTTGACGGAAATGTATTTGTCCATCGGGATACGATTACGCTGCATTTCCTTAGACGCAACCACATGAGCACCGCCCAGCATCCAGACAATCACATGATCTGGGTTGTCCCGGCGCACCTTGGACCACACACCAGCCTGGTCGCTGCCAGGCAGTGGCACAGGGTAAAGCTCAAGCTCGAAACCCTCTTTTTCGGACAAGGTTTCGAGAATCTCGATCGGCTCCTGTCCAAAAGGATAATCGAAATAAACAAACCCCACCTTCACGTCCGACAAGTCGCCGTCATGCAACTGCTTGATATACGCGACGTCGTTGGCGGCCTGTCCCCAATAGGTCGGTCCGACCGGATAGACCCAATCGAAGACGGTGCCGTCCACGGCATCGCCGCGGCCGACAAGAGACTGCATCAGGATATACCCATCTTCCATGGCCCGCGGCAGGATAGCCAGAGAGACCGGGGTGGACAGTGTATCGAAGACGAATACACCCTCGCGGCTGAGCTTCGAGTAGCACTCGATCCCGCGCTGCGGTTCGTTCCCATGATCGCGCACGATAACTTCGACCGGCTCTCCTCCTATGCCGCCCTTCATGTTGACCAGTTTCGCAAGATCCTGTGCCGCTTGGGCAACTTGTGGCGTGGCAAAGGTATAAGCTTTGCTGAGATCGTAGCAAATGCCGATCTTGAATGGCTCAGCCAGAGCCTGGGTGCTGAACATTGCTCCCCCGAACATGGATAACACAACCAAAGCTTTGGTAAGTTTCTTCATTTGTTCCTCCCTGAACTGTTTCCAAATAGTACCTTAGCTCAGCCAACGCTTGCGTCGGCTGTAGTGCTTGACGTTGTGAAAATCGGTTTCCCCGCCGCCCAGATAGAACTCCTGAATGTCGGAGTTGGATTTGAGCTCCTTGGCCGTGCCGTGCATGACAACACGGCCGTTCTCGATAAGGTACCCTTGCGAAACGATTTCCAGAGCTGCCAGTGCGTTCTGCTCCACCAGCAGGACGGACAGGCCCTCTTCCCTATTGATCCTTTGTAGGATTCCGAAGATTTCCTCGACCAGGAACGGAGCAAGCCCGAGACTTGGTTCATCGAGCATCAACAGCTTCGGCTGGGTCACGAGGGCCCGCCCAATGGCAAGCATCTGTTGCTCACCCCCCGACAGATAGCCTGCTTGCGAATTGCGGCGTTCGGCAAGCCGCGGAAAATATCCGTAGATCATTTCTTTTTCGGCTTTCAGCGCTGATCGGGACATTCCGAGCGGCGCGGCGGCGGTCAGGTTCTCGTCGGGGGTCAGGTGTTCGAAAACCCGTCGCCCTTCGATGACATGACAGATGCCCATCTCGACACGTTTTTGCGCGAGCGCTTCGGTAATTTCAGTTCCTTGGAACGTTATCTCACCTCGGCTGATGCGTCCGCGCTCAGCCTTCAAAAGACCGCTAATCGCTTTCAACGTGGTGCTTTTCCCCGCTCCGTTCGATCCCAAGAGTGCGATCATCTCGCCTGTAGGGACCTGGACCGAAACACCTTTGACCGCCAGCATCACATTGTCGTACAGCACCTCGACGCTGTTCATGGACAGAATATTCTGGGTTTCAACTTGTTCTTGCATCGGCCTTTCCCCTATTTCTTGAATTGATCGAAGGGCCAGACCATCAGATAGTCTCTGATGTTGCCGTAGAGTTTTCCCAAACCGAGTGGTTCGATCAGAAGGACAATGACGATCAGTGCGCCATAGACTGCGTTCGGAATGTGAGCGAGTGTTTCAACATCGATCTGCACGCCAATCCAGTGACTCAGCGTGACGACGAGACCATTCACCAGACCGGGAACAAGAAGGATAAGGGCAACACCAAAATAGGATCCGATTATGCTGCCAAGACCGCCAACGATCACCATTGCAAGAATCTGGATCGAAACGGCAACCGAGAACTGTTCGGGGGCAGCTAAAAAGAAGAAAGTCGCGACAAGCAACGCACCGCTGACACCCGCGATGAAAGACGAAGTCGCGAAAGCCAGAATCTTGTAGTAGAAGCTGTTCACACCCAAGATCGCGGCGGCAAAGTCTTTTTCCCGCACTGCGACCAAGGCACGTCCAAGCCCCGTGCGTTTGAGGTTGAGCATGAACATCGTCACCAACACGCACCATCCAAAGGCAACATAGTAAAAGCCGGTGTCAGACGTAATCTCTTGTCCAAGCAGCGCCAATGTCGGTGACTGGAGCGACGCGTGTGAGCCCCCAGAAATCGCCGGAGAGTGGGTCAGAACCCAGTCCATCACGAATTGCATAGCGAGAGTAGTGAGGGCGAGATAGAGCCCTTTGACCCGCAAGGCGGCAAAAGCGAACAGGCTGCCAATCACAGATGAAGTCAACCCGCCAATGATCAAGGCAAATTCCCATGGCACTCCGAAACGCGCAGCGTGGATCGACGAATATGCTCCGACGGCCATAACCGCAGCATAACCCAAGTGCAGTTGGCCGGCCCACCCTGTCACCAGGTTCAGTCCAAGCGCGGCAGCCGTCCAGATCAGCCACGGAAGCATGTAGCTGTTCAGATAGAGCGAAGGAATGATGAATGGCGCGGCAAGACCAATCAAGAAGATGAATGCTGTCAGGTTCCTGTCAGCAGGCACCTTGAAAACACGGCTATCCGAAACATAGTCGGTGTGAAGTACACCGGAGAGTCTATAAAACATGCCTTACACCCTTTCGATGTCGTGACGACCAAACAGCCCGTGCGGACGGATCATGACCGTAAGAATGAGCACGGCAGCGACGATAAGCTCACGGCTTCCGCCTCCGACAAGAGGATCGAGGAAATCAGCGCCAACGTTTTCGACGACGCCCAGGATGATGCCCGCGATCACCGCGCCCAGAATACTGTCGAGACCACCGAGAACGGCAACCGTCAGACCCTTGAGAAGCAACAGCGACAGCGCCTGATCGACACCCTGAATTTCGCCCCAGATAACGCCTGCGGCGACGGCAACAACAGATGCCAGCGCCCAGGACAAGCCAACTCCGCGTTCAACCGAGATGCCGACAGACCACGAAGCCATGTAATCATCCGCGATCGCTCGCAACTTGATCCCGGTCCGGGTTTGGAAGAACAGCATGAAGGCGACAAACAAGGCGAGCGCAACACCGGCACCGACCAGATGGATGCGGCTGATGAAGATTTCGCCCAGGAACAGCGGATCATAGCTGATGCCCAGCTCCATAGAACGTGACGTCCCGCCCCAGATCGCAAGCGTCGTACCCCGCAGAAAAATGTCAAGGCCGAGTGTCAACATCAGGATCATGACGACCGGCCGACCTGCGAGACGGCGCAGAGCAACACGCTCAATAGCAAACCCCAAGCCGAACATGACTATTGCGGCGAGTGGAATGGCGGCCCAGAGCGGCAAGCCCACGTCGCGTGCTAACGCCAGGACCACATAGGCCCCGATCATTGTCAGCCCGCCCTGCGCCAGATTGGGCACCGAGGATGCTTTGTAGATCAGCACAAGGCCGATAGCGAATAGCGAATATAGCAGACCCGTCAAGGCTCCGTTGATCGCAAGTTCTGATAGAAAAATCCATTCCATTTACACCTCCCTGACAGGAAGGCTTCTTTCGACCTTCCCTACTTCTCCGGTCTCGTAAGTCACCTGCGCGCTTACATGGACCTCTTTTGAACCGTCGTAGAGCGCTGCAATCACGTCGGCATAACGTTCCTGAACGACCTTCCGCCGCAGTTTTCGGGTTCGCGTGATTTCGCCATCGTCCGGGTCGAATTCTTTCGGCAAACTGACAAAGCGTTGCAGGCGCAACGGTTCGATGACGGCCTTGTTGACCCGCTGGAAAGCCTCGCGAAGCAACGTCGCAACCTCTTCACGCTGAGAAAGATCGGCATAAGACACATAGGGCACACCCTTCACCTCTGCCCAGTGGCCAACTGCTTCGAAATCCACGCAGACCATGGCAGTCAATTCGTCAAGACCGGCGCCTATTACGGCCGCATCCTTAATGTAAGGGCTGAATTTCAGCCGGTTTTCGATGTAGTTTGGCACATAACGCTCGCCTCCGGCTGTATGCATGACCTCGGAGACGCGCCCCAGAACAACCAAGTGTCCGTCTTCCTCCAGATACCCGGCATCACCTGTATGCAGCCACCCGCCCTCAAGGGCTTCGGCGGTCGCTTCTGGTTTGTCGAAGTACCCTTCAAACACACTGTCCGAACGCACCAGGATCTCGCCGTCTTCCGCGATCATCACCTCGACACCCGGCGCGGGTTTGCCAACGGTATGAAGGCGCACTTCACCCGGAGCCTGAATAGCATTGATCGCGCTGTTTTCGGTTTGGCCGTAGAGTTGGCGCAATTTGATTCCCAGGGCTCGGTAGAAAACAAAGGTGTCTTCGCCGATCGCTTCACCGCCAGTGAACGCGTTCTTGAGGCGGCCCATTCCGAACTGGTCCTTGATCGGACCGAAAACGATTGCCTCACCCAAAAGTCGACCCAAAGGTTCCAATGCACCACCGCTTTTGCCATTCAGTTTGCGTGTCTCAGCTGCGACGGCACGGTTCATGAAAAAATGGTACAGCCATTTCTTGAAAGGGGTCGAATTCTCGATACCAACCTGGATTGTCGTCAGCATCTGGTCCCAGCTTCTCGGCGCCGCCAGATAGAAGGTCGGAGCGATCTCGCGCATGTCGCGCACGACTGTTTCCTGACGCTCAGGCACATTCACGGTGAAACGCCAAAGTAGTGCCGCCGCAACGGTTATGGCGTAGTCTCCCACCCAAGCCATAGGCAAGTACGCAAGGATCTCCTCATTTTCGTCGAATGCACCCGCCGCACGCCCATTCTGAGCCGCAGCAAGAACGTTCTTCTGACTCAGTACGATCCCTTTCGGTGCGCCAGTCGTTCCGGAGGAATGCAGAAAAATGGCCGAATCTTCAGGTTTCGCACGACTAAGCAATTCCTCACGCAGACCCGGGGTTTCGTTAAGATCGTGCTGACCAACTTCAATCAGATGATCCCAGGACATCAGCCCTTCAACCTCGTAGAAGCCAAGACCGCGCGCTTCATCATAAATGATGTGGTCGATGCCCTGTGCACCCGCGCCATTCAGTTCAATGATCTTGTCAACCTGTTCCTGATCTTCCGCGATGGCCGCGACGATCTCGACTTCGCCAAGAAAGTGCCGCAGTTCCTCGAGCGTTGCGCCCGGATAAGCGGGCATTGCGTAGGCACCAAGCAACGAAACAGCCAGCATGCCACCATACAACCGCGCACGGTTATCGCCCAGAAAAAGCACTGCTTTGCCCGGCTTCACGCCGATTTTTTCAAGTCCAGCCGCACAGGCTAGTACCTCTTGGGCGTATTCCGCCCAGGTGATTTCTTTCCATATCCCGCGCTCTTTTTCGCGAAGGGCGATATCCTTTCCGTGGAGCGACGCGTTCTTCGCCAGAAGTGCGCCAATCGTTTCACCGCCTGAAGACCGGTTTTTCGTAAAATCAGTCATGCGACCCTCCGATATATGCCTCGATGACCCGCGGGTCCTTCACAACCTCTTTCGGGATGCCACTGGCGATCATTTCGCCATAATTTAGGGCCAGCATCTGATCGCAAATTCCGGTGATGACATCCATATGGTGCTCGATGAGTAGAACGCTTACGCCACGTTCAGCCCGGGCATCCAGAATGAAGCGGGACATGTATCCCTTTTCTTCCTGATTCATGCCTGCCATCGGCTCATCAAGAATCAACATCTGCGGCTCAGCTACCAATGCCCTTGCCAACTCGACACGTTTTTTCAACCCGATCGGAAGCCCATCAACCAACTCATGCCGGATGCTTTCGAGTTGTAGAAACTCGATCACCTCTTCGACTATTTTACGGTTCTCGATCTCTTCACGCTGTGCTGCCCACCAATAGAGCGCCGTGCGCAAAACGCCTGGACTCATGTGGATGTGCCGCCCGAGCAGGATGTTGTCCAGAACGCTCATCCCGTTGAACAGGGCAAGATTCTGGAAAGTCCGGGCAACCCCAAGCCTGGCAACCTTGTGAGGCGCTGTGCCCGTGATGTCTTTTCCTGCCAGCCGGACTTTGCCCTCGTTTGGCGGGTAAAATCCGGTAATTGCGTTCGTTAGTGTTGTCTTGCCGCTGCCATTTGGACCGACAAGTCCAAAGATTTCCCCTTGCCGAATGACAAGATCCACACCGGTGACAGCGACGATGCCGCCAAACCGCCGTTCAACCCCCTTACACTCTAGTATCGCTCCACCATCGTCACCCAAGGCCGTTTTTCGCTTCGTCGTCATTTAAATACTTCCCTCTCCACTGACGTTCATGGATTTCATCAGGAAATCCGGAAGTAATCCGGTCGCCCAGTTGGCCACGGATCCCCCCACAATTGCTGCCCACCGTCGATGTTCAGAACTTCACCGGTTACGAATTTCCCTGAATTGGCCGCCATATAGACAACGCCTTCTGCGACATCCCATTCGTCCCCGGCGTGCCGCATCGGATTGGAGTCCTGAAAGGTTGCAGAACCCTCCGGAGGGTAGTTCCCGAAACCGTTACTTTCGCAGCAACCCGGTGCCACGCAGTTCACTCGGATATCATGCGGGGCCCACTCCACCGCAACCGACTTGGACAGATAAATTACCCCTGCCCGGGCCGCACAGGTGTGCGCGATCCCGGGCATACCGCGCCAGATATCGGCCACGATGTTGACGATGGAGCCCGATTGCTTGTTGGCAACCCAGTGGCGCGCTGCGGATTGCATCATCCACCAAGTGCCGTTGAGGTTGGTGTCTATGACCGCATTCCAGCCCTTTGGACTGAACTCCAACGCAGCTTGCGGAAACTGACCCCCAGCATTGTTCACCAAAACGTCAATCGCCCCAAATTCCTGGTTCGTCTTGGCGACAAAATCCTCGACTTGTTCTGGCTCCCGGATGGTCATAGGCGAAGCTAAAACTCCGCCCCCGAAACTTTCGAGGAACTCCCCGGTCGAAGCCAGTTTCTCTTCGTTGCGTCCATTGATCGCCAGATTAGCCCCCAGCCTTGCAAACAGGGTCGCAATTGCCAGCCCCAGCCCGCCTCCTGCGCCGGTCACCACAACGGTTTTGCCTGCGAATAAATTGTTTGCGTAAACGGTTGCACGTTTTGACAGGTCCCCCTTTGAGGACCCGAACCGCCTTTTATTCATAACGCCTCCTCTCATTCCCCTTTTGGGGTAGTTGACGCTAATCTAACATCTGTTAGAAAATTCGTCAAGACAACTTTCCCCAGTAGCCCTGCCTGTTATCTCCGATCAAAAAGACTTTGGTAGCCCAAGGGCTTTTTCCGCTATGAACGACAAAAGCATCTGCGGTGTCACCGGTACGATGCGGAAAAGCAGAGCCTCCCGCACTAACCGCTCCACGAGATATTCCTTGGCATATCCGAATCCGCCAAATGTAATTTGTGCGGCTTCGTTCGCCTCGACGCCGCAGAGCTCTCCCGCATCGTAAAGGGCGGCGGCATGCATCACCATGAGATTGGCAGATTTCACCCGCGCCCATGCCCGAGCCAGCGGATGCTGAACACCCTGGTTTTGGCCGATCGGGCGGTCAAAAATCACACGTTCGTTTGCATAATGCGCCGCGCGCACCAGTGCGTTGCGCGCAATACCAATACATTCG
The DNA here is from genome assembly GCF_015143595.1 of Sneathiella sp. P13V-1. Lineage (NCBI taxonomy): Bacteria > Pseudomonadati > Pseudomonadota > Alphaproteobacteria > Sneathiellales > Sneathiellaceae > Sneathiella > Sneathiella sp. P13V-1. Next base: position 576,692 of record NZ_WYEU01000001.1, read on the forward strand.
CCGGCCACCAGAATGCGTTCGGGATTCAACCCGTGCAGAATTTGCCTAAAGCCTTTGCCCTCCTCCCCGATCAGGTCCTCAGCCGGAATCGGTAACCCATCAATGAAGACTTCGTTCGAATCGACTGCCTTTCGACCCATCTTTTCGATCTCTCGCACATCAATGAAGTCACGGTTTAGATCCGTATAGAACAGGCTCAGTCCTTCGGTCGGCTTGGTCACATCCTCAAGCCGCGTCGTTCTGGCCAAAAGAAGCATCTTGTGCGCCACCTGCGCGGTAGAAATCCAGACTTTTTGTCCGTGTACGACATATCTATCTCCCTGTCGTACCGCCATTGTCTTCAGTTTTGTGGTGTCCAGGCCGGTGGTCGGCTCGGTCACGGCGAAACAAGCTTTTTCATCACCAGCAATTAGAGGGCCAAGCATGCGCGCGCTGCTCATCGGTCCCAAACTTCACCACCGGGTTGAGCCCGAAAATGTTCATGTGGATGGCCGAGGCTCCGCTTGCGTCAGCTCCTGACTCGGCTATTGCCTGCATCATAATAGTCGCTTCGGTGATCCCCAGACCGGCGCCGCCGACAGCTTCCGGCATAGCGATACCAAGCCAACCGCCATCGGCCATTGCCCTGTGCAGATCATGAGGGAAACCACCTTTGCGATCCCGTTCCAGCCAGTAGTTGTCGTCAAACTGGGCACAAATCCGAAGAATCTGGTCGCGGATTTCCTGTTGGTCAGCGCTCATTCTAAATGTCATGGCACCCTCTTCCCTTCCAGCCTCACGACTCCTGCCTCACAAAGGGCAGTGATCCGCTCGTCATCAAAACCCAGATCACGCAGAATGCTTTGGCTGTCTGCGCCAGGCTGTCGTCCCAGCCAACGAAGCTTGCCGGGCGTCGCGCTCAGATGCGGGACCGGGCCAATGACCTGAGTCTGCTCACCTGCGACCGATACAATATCCCCGCGATGGCGTATCTGCTCGTTCGTCGTGATTTCCTCGACACTCAACACACGCGAAACAACGGCATCATGGCGGGCGAATTCCGCCTCCACTTCTTTAGCCGTGTGCTGCGTGACAAAATCATTTATCGCATCGAAGACCACCGCCATGTGCCGCGACATCTCGCCAAGTGTCGCAAACCTCGGATCATCGGCCAGGGCGCCCCCGCCGACGGCACGCAACAGTCGTTGCGCGGTTTCGGCGCTCCCTGCAGAAACTGTCAGCCACACCCCATCAGACGTTCGGAACATACCCCCTGGAGCAAAGTCCATCGGCTGGCGGAGTCCATTGCGCCGCGGCGAGAGGTTTGCGCCTGTCAGTGCGGGGACATCTTCCAGCAGCTTGTCGTTCTTGCTCACCCACAAGGCGCGCTTACGGCCCTTGAGACGGTTATCAAGAATGATCCCGGCTACCTGCCGCCCTTTGCCGCAACCGGTGCCGTCACCAAGGAACCAGCCTTGTCTGAATTGCACCGAGCGGATCTGGTTCTCTCCCCCAGCCTCCATCTCGCTTTCGCCAGCTAGGTCGTGATGCTGGTTCTCCTCGCCCCCGGCTCGTTCCCCAAAACCTTTCCGGCCTCTAACTCTCATCACGCCAAGTTATTTTGAAATCTTCTTATTTGCATGGCTAACAACCAACTAATTTAGCAAGCATCAAATCACTCCTTGCCTATATTTTAAAAACATGCGATTTTCATGGTTATGAGCCATCAAAGACAGCCACGATTAAAGCCCCTTCTTGACAAGGTGCCGCCAGGTTTTCTGGTGGATACCCGCTGGCTCAAGGCCCAAGGCATTGACGCCAAGTCGATCCACGACTACGTGGCGCGGGGATGGCTTGAACGGATCATACGCGGCGTTTATCGCCGCCCTCTTCCGGAAAGCGTACAGGCGCCGACGGCTGTCCCGTGGGACAGCGTCCTGCTTTCTCTCCAGCGAATCATGGAGTACGAGGTGCACCTGGGCGGCCTGAGCGCGCTCGATCTGGCGGGTTATGCGCATTACCTGCATCTTGGCGGCGCGCCGCGCATCCACCTCTATGGCGATGCGCCCTCATGGCTAAAGCGCCTGCCGAGCGACGCAAAGATAGTTATGCACCGGCGAACCCTGTTCGGCGATGACCGGACCGGGATCACGGATTCCGACCGCGACGCCCGTGAAAGCAACCAGAGCGTAAATGTCTGGCGCTGGCCTTTGATGGCATCGTCTCCAGAACGGGCCATTCTCGAAGCCCTCGACGAATTGGGCGACGAAGCTGGTTTCGAGAAGCTGGATAAAATCTTCGAAAGCCTGACCACCCTGCGTCCCAAGCAATTAATGGCGTTGCTCACGGTCTGCCGGAGCGTAAAAGTCCGACGCTTGTTTTTTGTCTTCGCGGATCGCCACAAGCACGCCTGGCGCAAACACCTTGATGCCGACCGGGTTGATTTTGGTTCCGGGCCTCGGGCGCTCATCAAAGGCGGCAAGCTCCACCCCATCTATCGCATCTACGTACCGGCAGATTTCATCCCGGAGAAAGAAATGAGGGAACGGGCCGATGCATGAGCGTTATGTGGAGCAGGTTCGGCTTCTATTGAGCGTATTGCCGGACATCGCCCCGGAGAACGTGTTCGCCCTGAAGGGCGGCACGGCCATCAATCTGTTCTATCGGGATATGCCGCGCCTGTCTGTGGACATCGACCTCACCTATATGCTGGTTGACGACCGTGACACCTCACTAAAAGATATTGACGAAACCCTTGAGCGAATCATGGCTCGTATCATCCAGCGCAATCCTGCGGTTCAGGCCAAGCGCATCGCTGGCGGCGGCAACAACGATACCCGCATCATGCTCAGCAACGGGAGGGCGCACATTAAAATCGAGACATCCCCGGTGACACGCGGCGCGGTTTATTCGCCCGCATTAATGGTGGCGTCGGACGCGGTAACGGAACAATTCGGTTTTGCGGAAATGAACGTTGTCGCCTTTGAGGACCTGTACGGTGGAAAGCTTCACGCCGCCCTTGACCGCCACCACCCGCGCGATCTGTTTGATGTAAAGCTGCTCTATGAGAATGAAGGCCTCACCGACGACTTGTTCCGCGTATTCATGGTCTACGTGGCGAGTTCCGGTCGTCCCATGCATGAACTGCTGGCTCCAACGGCACCATTCAATGACGCCCTTTATGACAGTGAATTTGTCGGCATGACGAAAGAAGCTGTTTCCAGGGAAGAGCTGCTGGAAACACGCGAGCAATTGCACGCGGACATCCGGAACAGATTGACCGGCGACATCGCCGCCTTTCTGTTGACCCTTCATGACGCGTCGCCGGATTTCGATCTGATTGGCCTGCCGGAAGCCGCAAACCTGCCCGCCATCCGCTGGAAGCTCATGCACCTGGAACGGCTGAAGCGGGAGAACCCTTCCAAGCACGCCGAACAACGCGAGGCGCTTGAGAAGCTGTTCAGGTAAACAGCGACGAAAAACCGCCCACGGCAACGCCGGGGCGGTAAAATCGACGGAGCTGTTCTTGATCGTTAGGCTACATCTGGCAATTCCATGTTGAAATACAGCGATTTGGTTTTGGCGTCGAACCCGGCGGGCTTGCGGCCCCGGGTAATACGGATGCTGGCCTGACAGCCTTTGCTGTGTTCGGTGGTGAAGGCTTTGGCCTCGCCAATAGCTTCGTCCGTGGTGGATGCCTGAAATTGTTTTTGCGGCAATTCCTGCCCGAAGCCGAAAGAGGTGACGAAGAACCCCCGTTCCAGCTTTGCCGGGTACAGGGTACCGATTGCCCGCTTGCGGCCACCTCGTTTGCGAACCTGCAAACCTTCTTCCCGATAGAGCCGTCTCAGCTTTTTGTGGTTGATATGCCAACCTTCACGGACAAGCAGAATATGCAGACGCCGATAGCCGAACCGGCGGCGCTGTCGGGAGAGATCCCGTAATCGGCTCCGAAGCAACTCATCTGATGGCCGAATGCTCTTGTAGCGAATTGATGACCTGTCGGCCTCCAGCACCTGACACGCCCGCCGCTCGCTCACCTCATGCGTCTCGCAAAGGTAAGCGACGGCCTCCCGCCTGACACCGGGCGTTACCATTTTTTTGAGGCAACATCCTTCAGCATCGCAATGTCAAGGTGGGCATCCGCTAAAAGGCGCTTCAATCGATTATTCTCTTCTTCCAACGTCTTAAGACGCCGGGCCTCGCTGACATCCAGACCGCCATACTTGGCTTTCCAATTGTAAAAGGTCGCTTGGCTGATCCCGTGACGGCGGCACACATCTGCCGTCTTCATGCCACTTTCCTGCTCCCGCAAGATCCCGATGATCTGTTCTTCTGTAAACCGTGAACGCTTCATTTCCATCTCCAATTCTCAAGATGGACTCTAACACAATTTGGAGGAAATTTAGGGGCTCAGGTCAGGGCTAACGTTCTTATTACCAGCCTATCTTATCAAGCTATATAAGTATTTAAGAGATGATCTTCCAACATATAATGGCAATTCTAGCTGGACATTCCCGATACCAGCGCGATACGTCATCGTACCTGACATAACCATTTTCTATTCGGACATAAATTCTGACCATACAAAAAGACCAGAGACCGAAGAGCTAATACCAACCCTGCGCCAATTCGCAATCCTATAAGCTTAATCAATTCTCCCTGCTCCCCTACCGTCGAGGCACTTTACCCTCTAAGAACATCGCCGGGTTTTTGAGCAGGTTACTCAGAGTAAGGTAGATTTAATAAGTGAAGCTTCACCTTTTCTAGAAATCTCTTCTTATAGCTTTCAGCATCCGTCATAGAATGCCTGATACTAGTCAACCTATATCCTTTAAACCAATTGCTCCTGCGCGCTTCAAAAGAGATATGCTTCAGAAGATTAATAAGTTGATCATTGTTCAGTGATCCGAAATCGTTCTTACTAAACATATTGATTGCAAACAACTGATTACCGCCTGGTTGAATTTTCAGTATATAAACAAAATTATTAAGGTACTTTAACTCAACTAGCACACAGGTTCTTCTTTCGCTTCGTTCGTGATTTGTAAAACGAAAGCTTCGGTTTTTTTTAGATTTTTCTAAGCAGATAAAATTAAGATCAAGATTATTACGTTTAATGTATCTCTCTCCAAGCTTCTTGAACGTAACTTTCAGACTAATATCATTTAATTCTTCTAATTTTTTAACTCCATCACAAAAAACCGCTAGGCTCTTGTCTGTTCCAAGCTCTACCGTTCCAACAAACTCGTCTGCGGTAGAAGGACGAAACGTAGAATCTCCAAAAGCACCTTCACCAATAGCGTTGCCCTCGACCTCAATCGGTAAGGCCGTAATATACCCTTTTGAATCCGTTAAATGGTCTTCTTGGGCATGTTTCGTGTCTATCACAATGTCATTATACGCTTCGAATACAGCATTCATTTTACTATCAACAAATTTGTTTAACAGCTTCTGGGCTTCCTGATCCTCTTCGATAGATACGTCTATTTCTGGAGAATCATCAATTTCTATGGCTTTGACACTTTGCTGACCAGACTTCTCTCTGTCCTCTCCGGGGAAACTTTCGCGGTTAGAGCCTGGATTATCTCGTCTTATCTCCAATCTTTTGAAAGGAAATGCTCCACTGCAATTTAGAATGCGCAAACCAAGAAATCTCCAGGTGCCATCATGACACTTCACTCTCTTGCCCAACATCCTAAGTTTTGTCTCTCCATCGAACGGAAAGCAAAAGCCGATATCTGTATCTTGATGAGGGGAGTAACTTTTAATTTGTATTTTCTTTCGGAGCGATACCGCTCCTTGGCGGGCTTTTTCACAGCCAATAATTTTGGCAAGAACTATCGCATCAAAATTAGTTAATTGCTTTCGGACCCCCACATAAGCTGTTTCATGTTCTTTGTCATAATAAGTATGATTTCTGTTATATAGCTGATCAGGGTCTTCAGACAATCTCCCGTTGACCAAAGATTGGTTCCAAAACCCACTCGACCCGTAATAAAACCAAAACAGAACAAATTCTGGTACCAAGAATTCTACTTTGTCCTTTGTCCGGACAAATCGGCACAGCTTTCCATCCAACGCACCTTCAAATCGATAGTATTTTCCGGAAATTAAATAAGATGGCTTTCCAGACTGAGAGGAAGACACATATGGTTCAAATTCTATTTTTTCAGTTTGATCACTTGAAAGAAAAAGAGTTTCCGTATCTCCAACTAAAGACCAATCATTTTCGTCCTCTCGTTGACCATCAGTCCAAACTGATCCAATCTCCAAGGCCGCCATCCAATCTAATGACAGCTTAACTGGCCTTACAATCGGTTTCCCATTCTTGTTCTCTAGCGCAGTGTTAGAAAAAATCGGTTTGCCTGAATTTGGTTTTAATTGGTGAAAATATGCATTTACAACCCATTCAGTAGTTTTTGTAGGATGCTTAGAGATTTGCCCAAGAGCACTTAATCTCCATCTACCGGGACATTCTTTCTCAAGTTTTTTACTAGTAATAATTGCCATTCCATGACAATACTATTTTTCCTCTATTTTTGTTATTTCTATTTAATAATATTTTTTTTCATATAGTTTTGTTCACGACACCACCGCCCACAAGCGCGGCAACAGATGTTGAATGGTGGGGATCGCGAAAAGGGCGCGCGCGGGTAAGCCCCCCTTCTTTAATCTCTCCTGCGATACTGGCGATCATACTGACCTCCAGCGCTTCTTCCGCATCCAGGGGTGGTAATATCCCCGGCAATCTTGCCGCCAACATGGATTTTCCGGAACCGGGTGGACCACTCATCAGAAGGTTATGCCCCCCTGCCGCTGCTACTTCCAGCGCCCTTTTCGCACTTTCCTGCCCTTTGATATCTTCAAGGCCAAGATAAGCTGAGCTCTCCTCTATCTGCCCTCGAGTCGGCGGAGAGAGAACCTGCGTTCCTTTGAAATGATTAATCAGCTCCAAGAGATTGGCGGGGGCTAAAACCTCTAGATCCCCTGCCCATAAGGCTTCGCTTCCGGTTTCCTTGGGACAAATCATATTTTTGTCCTGCGCAACTGCTTCGACGGCTGAGGGCAAAACACCTGAAACCGCGTTGCAGCTGCCATCCAATGACAGCTCTCCCATCACAAGATAACCTTCCAATTCTTCCGGGGGCAGGACACCCATGGCAGCCAAAACCCCAAGGGCAATGGGAAGGTCGTAATGCGCCCCTTCTTTTGGAAGATCAGCCGGAGCCAGATTAACCGTAATACGTTTTGGAGGAAGGCCAACACCCAGTGAATTAAGCGCCGCCCGCACCCTTTCGCGGCTTTCCGCAACCGATTTATCTGCAAGGCCAACGATGGTGAAAGCTGGCAGGCCACTGCTCATTTGAACCTGAACGGAAACGGTCTTCACCTCCATCCCCTGAAAGGCGACCGTATAGACGCGCGACTGCATATTCCCCCCTCTTAACCCCCAATTAGAAGAGAAAAGGATAGCAGGATTTAGGCTGGCGTTAATTTATGAACACCAGCCCGGATTTTAATAGGATTAAATCAGAGTTTTGCTTCGATGCAGTCCCAGATCTCAGCTTCCAGTTTCACACCGTCATAACGGTTGATTTCCTGAATGCCTGTTGGGGAGGTGACGTTAATCTCTGTCATATAATCGCCAATCACATCGATCCCGACAAAGATCAGGCCCTGCTCTTTCAAAGACGGGCCAATAATATCACAGATTTCCTGCTCCCGCGGGGTGAGTTCCGTTTTGAGGGCTTGGCCGCCCACATGCATGTTGGAACGGCTTTCACCCTCCTGAGGGACGCGGTTGATGGCACCAACGGGTTTTCCATCCACCAGAATGATCCGTTTGTCGCCATTGCGAACTTCAGGCAGATATTTCTGAATGATCATTGGCTCACGGTAGAACTCGTTGAACAGCTCATGGATCACCGTGAGGTTCTCATCTCCCGGTTTCAGGTGGAACACACCTGCGCCGCCATTGCCGTAAAGCGGCTTGATAATGATGTCTTTATGTTCTTCCCGGAAGGCTTTCATTTCTTCCAGATTGGAGGAAATGAGGGTTGGTGGGAGAACCCCATCAAAGTGGGTTACAAAAATCTTTTCAGGTGCATTTCGAACGCTGACCGGATCATTGACGACAAGTGTTTTTGGATGCACACGCTCCAGCAAATGGGTGGCTGTGATGTAGGACATGTCAAAGGGAGGGTCCTGACGCATCAATACAACATCTGTATCCGCCAGATTAATGCGTTCCGCATCACCTAACGTGTAATGGTTTCCATGTTCGCGGCGCACTTCAAGAGGCCGTGCTGTTGCAATGACCTCACCGTCCAGGAAGGACAGATCCTGAGGGCCGTAGTGGTATAATTTATACCCGCGGGCCTGCGCTTCCAGCGCCAGAACAAAGGTACTATCGCCATTGATATCAATGGATTCGATAGGGTCCATCTGGATTGCAACGGTTAAACTCATGGTTTTTTCCTAAATTATTAATATCCGCACACGCCCGCTTGGAATGTAATTCGAACTTGGATTTATGCAAGAGAAGTTAGGTTTTCTGCTTTTTTCTTTTGGGCGAATCTTTGGTAATTGCGTGACTGATTATTTTCCGAACGCCAGAGATATCCCGGGCATGTAGATATACCCGTTCGATTTCATCGCTGTCCTGACCAATTCCAAAGATATACACAACCCGGTTCACTGTATCGAAGGAGTAATTCACATGCTTGATGGAAGTGTCCTGAAGTACTCTGGTTTTTAGTTTGGCAGATATCCAGCTGTCTTCGGTGGCATTGACGACGGTGTTCTTATCACTGATTTGCAGCTCATTTATCACCTCGCGAACGCCGTCAATTTTCCAGATAAGTTCGGCAACAAGGCGCCGCGTATTTGCGTTCTGCACCTCACCCGTTAACAGAACACGCCCCTCAATAACAGTGGTGGAGACATCGACAAACAGGCTCTGACTTTCTTTTAAAAGCCGGTCCACGATGCTCACTTTTATCTGCCCGTCTTCAAACGCATCACTCACCGAGCGCTCTTCCGCGACCACAACACCTGCAATCGCCGCCCCACCAAGCGCAGCCCCAACCGGGGTACATCCGGACAAGACACCAAGACCCAATATACCCAGCATGAAAATACCGCAGAATTTCATTGAAAATGACCTCAACTGTTCTTTTTCGCCACTATATCGGCAACTGTTATTCTTATAAAGCCTGACCTTGTTACCATGCGTTTTTGACATGAATGGGACGGCTTTTGAAATTCCGAACGACGATGACATCATGCCGCAAGTCCATCTGACTATATTGTGATTTTTTGGCTGTAAGATTGCATAACGCGCGCGATATTCTTTGTTGCTGCAACTGACTTACAGCCAACAAGCCTTCTTCCAGGGATGGGCGAAACTTCACCTCAACGGCGATCAGGGTTTGCCCCTTTTTCGCAATAATATCGATCTCCCCCTGAGGGGTTTTCAACTGCCTGGCCACAATGCGGTACCCCTTAAGGCGCAGATAGAAAGCCGCAACTGTTTCGGCCCGCTGCCCTTTCTTAAAATGCAGCCTCTTGCTTTCCAATTGATCCGCTGTCAAATTCCTGCCTCAGTTATAGGGTTCCCTGACGGTAGAATGACATTAATTTCTTGCCGCTCCAAGCCCCATGCTTTTAGACTGCAACAAATACCATGTCCCAATTTTAGGAGCATATGACGTGCGTTTGAAACATAGTCAGACATCCAAAACGACAAAGCTCATCACTTCCCTATTTATGTGCTGCCTGCTGGGACTGAGCGCCTGCCAAACTGTCGATTTTGGCGGTAGCAATCAAGCCGAAACTCCAAAACCCGTCGAGACCAAAAAGCCTGAACCAGACCCGAAAGCCTTGGAAGCGGAAGCCATGGCAAGAGAGAAAGCAGAAGCTGAACGTCTTCTTGCCGAACAGCGTAAAGCCGCAGCTGAAGAACAAGCGCGCCTCGAAGCCATGCCAAAAGGGCCTTCTCTATCTCTTCGCCCCCCCGAACTTACTCCGAAGGAGCAAATCTCTCGCATTGCGATTTTACTGCCTCTCACCGGGAAATACGAAAAGGTCGGCAATGACCTTCTGAAAGCGGCTTATCTTGCGCTTTTTGATCTAAGAAACGAGCAACTCAAACTCCAACCTTATGACACCAAAGGAACAGCTGAAGGGGCACTGCTGGCCACCCGCGCAGCTATCCGAGAAGGGGCGGAAGTGATTTTGGGGCCGCTTTTCTCTGATGCGGTAAAATCTGTTCGAAATGAAGCGGCCGGCCGGGTAAATGTAATCGCCTTCTCCACTGACATTACTGCCGCAGGAAGCGGGGCATATCTGATCGGCCTGACACCACAACAACAAATAGAGCGGGTTATGGGATTTGCCTATCAGCAGGGCATTTCAAAATTTGCCGTGCTTGCGCCAACAACCCCTTATGGGCAAACGGCCGTTGACAGTGTTCGCCAGACGGCGTCACAGCTGGGTGTATTTCTAACTCATATCAACCGATATCCCGCAGATCTGCCTCCTGGGTCTGAGGAGTTGCATGAGTATGCCAAGGAAATTGGCAATTATGAAGAACGCCAAAGGCAATTGCAGCTCGCCATTAAAGAGGTTGAAGACAAAGAAGATGACGTCTCAAAGGCAGAGTATAAACGCCTTAAAAAACTGGATACATTAGGGGATGTGCCTTTTGAAGCCATTATCATCCCGGAAGGCGGACAACGCCTTCGTGAATTGGCGCCGCTTCTGTCTTACTATGATATTGACCCGCTTAAAGTAAAATATATCGGCACCGGCCTTTGGGCAGATCGCAATCTGTCAACGGAACCTGCCTTGGTGGGTGGATGGTTCGCTGCCCCGTCCCCAGAGCCAAGCCGACAATTTCTGGAACGCTTTAAAGCCACATATGGATATTACCCGCCGCTTATCAGCAGCCTTGCCTATGACGCCTTTGCCCTAACAGGTATTCTGGCATCAGAAGGGGGCGAAGATAAATTCAGTAAATTGCGACTTGAAGATCCAGATGGATTTGCTGGCTACAACGGAATTTTCCGTCTTCTACCAAATGGGCTAGCGCAACGCGGCCTTGCCGTGATGACCATTGGGCAATCTGAACTGGAAGTCTTAGAACCTGCCCCGGACAGCTTTACACCTGCAATTAACTAAGCAAATGCGCAAGAACACTGTTTAAGACAAAGCGCCCCTCATCAGTTGCGGCAACATAGTCATCGGTTTTTACAAGAAGGCCTGCATCCACCAAGGATCGCAGGTTTTCGCCTTTGACGACCTGATCAAATTGAAGGCTTGTAATCCGTTCGAAATTTTCAAACCACACCCCTTCCTTCAACCGAAGTCCCATCAGAAGCGTCTCTTCCGCCATTTCCATGGGGTTAGAGATGATAGACTCAGCTTCGGTTCCGTGGCCCTGCTCCATAACTTTCTGAAGCCAGCTTTCCGGTTTTTTAGTCTGGTTGGTCGCCATTCGCCTGGCAGCGGTGGGAAGCCGCCCGTGGGCCCCTGGACCCACACCCAGATACCCGCCATATCGCCAGTAGGTCAGGTTATGACGGCATTCCGCGCCCGGTTTTGCATGGTTTGAAATCTCATAGGATGGCAATCCGGCATTAGCGCAAATCTCTTGCGTGGCCATATACATTTCTTCAGCGATTTCATCTTTGGGAAGGTTGAACTCCCCCCGCTTGTAAGCCCCTGCAAATCCTGTATTGGGCTCAATCGTCAACTGGTAAAGGGAGATGTGATCCCCAGCTAAAGAGAGCGCCGCTTTTAAATCAGCCTCCCATTCCTGCAAGGTTTGATCCGGCAATGCGTAGATCAAATCAAAGGAAATGTTGGGAAAGATATTCCGCGCCATGTCGATGGTCTGCCGCGCTTCTTTCACAGAATGTTCACGCCCCAAAAACCGAAGAGCCTCATCCCGCAGGGACTGCACCCCCATGGACAGACGATTGACCCCCGCCTCATGATATCCCTTGAAATTCTCCGCCTCGGCAGAGGTAGGATTGGCTTCCAAGGAGATTTCAATATCCGAAGCGATGGGAAAACGCGCCTTCACACCGTCAATCAAGTCATTGACAGTATCAGGTGACATCAAGGACGGGGTGCCGCCCCCAAAGAATATACTGGTAACCGTTTGCGGCTCTATCCTGTCTGCAAAATACTGAAATTCAGCAAGCAAGGCATCAGTCCATACACGTTGATCCACTGAGTCACGAACATGACTGTTAAAATCGCAATAAGGGCATTTCTTGCGGCAAAATGGCCAATGAAAATAGATCCCGAATCCGGGATCCGGGGCCTTATTTGCCGCCAAAGCAGGCATTGATCAACTGGCGGAAAGCGTCCGCACGGTGGCTTATGGCATGCTTTTCAGCAGGCTCCATTTCGGCAAAAGTTATGTCCATACCATCCGCGACAAAAACCGGATCATATCCAAAGCCTTTATCACCACGCATAGGCCAGACAAATTGTCCGTTCACGCGCCCTTCGAAACTTTCCATATGCCCATCAGGCCAGGCAAGTGTCAGCGCACAAATGAAAGACGCTGGTGTCGGGATAGAATGTCCCCCCTCTTCCAGCTTGTCTTTCACCGCCTGCATGGCAACTGTGAAATCTTTGCCAGGTCCCGCCCAACGCGCGGAGTATATACCCGGATCACCATTCAAGGCCTCAACCGCAAAGCCGGAATCATCACTTAGGGAAATCTCACCAGATGCTTTTGCCGCCGCCAGCGCTTTGATTTCCGCATTGGCGATAAAGGTATCGCCATCTTCTACGGGTTCGGGCAGTCCGAGTTCACCTGCAGAAATGGGGGTCACGTTAAATTCGGCGAGCAATTCACCGATTTCACGGACTTTTCCTGCGTTATGGCTGGCAACAACCAGCTTATTTCCGTCGAACTGCCGTGCCATTTTTAAATACCCAATGCCTCGCGCTGCAATTTACAAAGGTCCTGAACCCCTTTTTTGGCAAGGCTGAACATGGATGTAAATTGCGCTTCGGTGAACGGATCTTCTTCGGCTGTTCCCTGAATTTCAATGATACGGCCGTCAGAAGACAGAACAAAATTTGTATCGGCTTCAGCGTTGCTGTCTTCCGGGTAATCCAGATCCAGAACAGGCGTGCCTTTGTAAATACCACAGGAAACCGCGGCCACTTGCTGTTTCATTGGCACTTGCAAAATCTTGCCCTGCTCAACAAGTTTATCAAATGCCTGATACAACGCCACATAAGCGCCTGTGATCGACGCTGTGCGTGTTCCGCCATCTGCCTGAATAACATCACAGTCAACGGTAATCTGACGCTCACCAAAGCCTTCCATATCAACAACTGCGCGAAGAGAGCGGCCAATGAGGCGTTGAATTTCAACGGTACGGCCCTGCTGCTTACCACGCGCCGCTTCACGGCCCATGCGGCTACCGGTGGAACGTGGCAGCATGCCATATTCCGCGGTTACCCAGCCTTTACCTGTATTGCGAAGGAAAGGCGGCACACGTTCCTCGATACTGGCTGTGCATAATACATGGGTGTTTCCGGCTTTAATAAAGCAGGAACCTTCAGCATTCATTGCATAGCCTGGCTCCAGAATAATATTTCTAAGCTCGTCAGCCTGTCTTCCAGATGGGCGCATCGTGTTTCCTTCGTTCACAGATGATATTGTAAGTCTGCGTCTCTTGTAGCGCCTCACCTTGATTGACGCAAGGCTCCCCCTTTACTACATATGACTAAATTTGATGTACTATCGTCAGCGCTTCCATTGGGTTATGGTGCAGAATGGATATTCGAGAATTAAACGACAGAAGCCGAGAGATTTTCCGCGCGATTGTGGAGAACTTTCTTGAAACGGGGGAGCCGCTCGGCTCTCGTAGTCTGTCACGCATCGAAAATATCGGCCTCTCCCCTGCTTCCATCCGAAATATCATGGCGGATCTGACTGATGCAGGGCTTCTCTATTCCCCTCATGTATCGGCGGGGCGCTTACCAACACAAATGGGAATGCAGCTTTTCGTAGATGGGCTGTTGGAAGTTGGCAACCTCACGGATGCAGAGCGGGCGGACATTAAAACCCGCTGCGCCGTAGATGGAAAAAACTTCGACGAAGTTTTAGGGGAAGCCAGCAGTATGCTCTCAGGCCTGTCCAATTGTGCGTCTTTAGTGATGGCACCAAAGACGGACAGCCCGGTTAAACAAATTGAATTTGTGAACCTTGGGGGCAATCGGGCCTTGGTGATTATGGTCACCGCCGATGGACAGGTAGAAAACAGAACCATTGAACTTCCGTTGGGGTTAAGCCCCAGCGCCCTGATTGAAGCTGGTAACTACCTCACTCACCGCCTTCAAGGGAAAACGCTTTCAGAGGTAAAAAGCCAAATCCGAAAAGAGATCTCATCTCAGGAAGCGGAACTGGATGATCTGACCGCTGGTCTTGTTGAGAAGGGAATCGCCAGTTGGGGCGGTAAAGAAACCCTGATTGTCAAAGGCTACTCCAACCTGCTGCAGGACGTCCAGGCCGTTGAAGATCTGGAACGGGTCAAACAGCTTTTTGACACTCTGGAGGCCGGCAAGGAAGGTATAAAACTGCTGGAATTGGCCGAGGGCGGGAGCGGTGTGCGTATTTTTATTGGGGCTGAGAACAATCTTTTCTCGCTTTCCGGCACATCAATGATTATCTCTCCCTATCAGAATAGTAGAAATCAGGTAGTTGGTGCCCTTGGAGTTATTGGCCCAACCCGCCTTAACTACGCGCGTATCATCCCAATGGTGGATTATACGGCAAAGATTATTGGTCGTTTGCTGGACTGATGTGACCAGCATATGAGGAAATGAAAAGATGAGTAACAACAACCAGAATTCTTCTGAAAATCCTGAACAGGAAATGGAAAATACTGCTCAGACCGAACAGGAAAATCTGGAAGGCGTCATGCAAGAAGACATCGATAACGGCGCCATGGATGCCCTGTCAGACGCAGAAGCAGCGGCTACCCCTGAAGAAGAGCTTTCTTTAGAGGAGCAGCAAGCCGCTGAGATTGCGGAGCTGAAAGACAAACTTCTACGCACTTTGGCGGATATGGAAAACCTTCGCCGCCGCGCAGAAAAAGACAAAGAAGACGCCCACAATTTTGCAGTGTCCAAATTTGCCCGCGATATGCTGGGTGTCTCTGACAATCTTCGCCGGGCACTGGATGCGGTTCCGGAAGAAGCCCGAACTGACGAGACCGTAAATAATATTCTGACCGGTGTCGAAATGACTGATTCAGAAATTTTGAAAACTTTTGCAAAGCACAAGATCGAAAAAATCGAATCTGTAGGCAAAAAGTTTGATCCAAACTTCCATCAAGCCATGTTTGAGATCGAAAACCCGGATGTGGAAACAGGAACGGTTCTGCAGGAAGTTCAGTCCGGTTATGTAATCGCCGGCCGTCTGCTTCGCCCATCTCTGGTGGGTGTGTCCAAAGGCGGGCAGGATAAACCTGCGGGTGTTGATCAAACCGCTTAAGAAGTAGATCAGATCACTTAAAAAGCCGCCTATTTCAGGCGGCTTTTTTTATGCCTTGCGGTTCCTAATCCCATCCCAGGTGTATATAATCAGCCCAACCCAGATCAGACCAAATGCAATAAACCGGTCCTGAGTGAAGGTCTCTCCAAACACATATATGGCAAGGAACACTTGAATGGTTGGGGCTATATACTGGAGCAACCCAACCGTAGACAGACGCAATCGCTGTGCCCCAAAAGAAAAAAGAATAAGCGGAATAGCTGTTACGAACCCTAGTCCTGCAAGCAGCAGATTAGTTTGCGTATCATAGAACCCACCGCCAGCACCGCCGGTTCCTGTAAAGGCCAGATATCCCACATAAACCAGACAGATGGGTGTCAGGATACCGGTTTCCATCGCCAAGCCAACCGTTGATTCCGTTGGGATTTTCTTCCGAAGCAAGCCGTAGAAACCAAAAGAAAACGCCAACACAAGCGAAACCCATGGAACCACACCCAATCTTATGGTGAGCAGCAGGACTGCCACCACAGCAAGACCAATAGCTAAGCCTTGCGCCTTGTTGAGCCGTTCTCCTAAAAACAGCATTCCCAGCATCACATTTACAAGCGGGTTTATGTAATAACCAAGGCTGGCTTCCAGCACCATATCCGACGTTACAGCCCAGACAAATGTAATCCAGTTGACACCAATCAGAAGTGTTGTTGCGGTGAACCACACCAGACTGCGTTTGTTGAGGGCTGTTTTCTTTAAGGTCTTCAATCGTCCCGTAAAGGCAAGGATCAGGATCACCAGAACCAAAGACCAGATAATCCGGTTCGCCATGATCTCCAGCACCGGGACATAGTCCACCATCTTGAAATATAGCGGGAAAACACCCCAGAGCGTAAACGCACCAAGCGCCCCAGCAAGACCCTGAAGCTGCCGATTTTCTTCTGATGGCGCTGCACTTACGGCATCGCTGGTTTGACCGGATTTTGACATGGATACCCCAAATGGGAAAAGGAATGTCCATTCCAAATAACAGAGCTGAAGGATAAGGTAAAGGGGAGCCTGCTGATATCACGGAGATGTTTTTTTATTGATCCCCCGTGAACAGTGAATAACGGCCAGAAAATGTAAAAAAACTATCATTTCGCGCCTTGCACTGCATACTCAACACACCTATATAGACGACAGAAAGTACAGATTATTAATCCTGGGGATCACCATGGTGCATTCAATGGCTATTGTGATCTGCCAATATAGATGAGGATAAAATGGCTAAAGTAATTGGTATTGACCTTGGTACCACGAATTCTTGTATCGCAGTCATGGATGGCAAGGATTCAAAGGTTATCGAAAATTCCGAAGGCGCCCGCACAACTCCCTCCATGGTAGGTTTTACCAAAGATGGTGAGACTCTTGTGGGACAGGCCGCGAAACGCCAAGCGGTTACAAATCCTGAAAACACACTATTCGCCATTAAGCGTCTTATCGGTCGTCGTTTTGATGACAAAGCGACCCAAAAAGATAGAGAGATGGTGCCATACAACATCGTCAAAGCCGACAACGGTGACGCATGGGTAGAGGCGCGTGGCAAAGAATATTCCCCAAGTCAGGTTTCTGCTTTCATTCTACAAAAGATGAAAGAAACAGCTGAAAGCTACCTTGGTGAAAACGTAACACAGGCAGTTATTACTGTTCCTGCTTACTTTAACGATGCACAGCGTCAGGCAACGAAAGATGCCGGTAAAATTGCCGGGCTTGAAGTTCTGCGTATCATCAACGAACCGACTGCTGCGGCTCTGGCCTACGGCATGGACAAAGATGACCAGAACATCGCTGTGTTTGACCTTGGTGGTGGTACATTTGACGTATCCATCCTGGAAATCGGCGGCGGCGTCTTTGAAGTGAAATCCACTAACGGTGACACATTCCTTGGCGGTGAAGACTTTGACCTGAAACTGGTTGATTATCTTGCTGACGAGTTCAAAAAAGAAAACGGCATCGACCTTCGCAACGACAACATGGCGCTGCAACGTTTGAAAGAAGCTGCGGAGAAAGCGAAAATCGAACTGTCTTCTGCACAGGCCACAGAAGTGAACCTGCCATTTATTACGGCAGACGCGTCTGGTCCAAAACACTTGCAGCTGAACCTGTCTCGCGCACAGTTTGAAAATCTGGTTGCGGACCTGATTAAACGCACATTGCCACCATGTGAAAAAGCCCTGAAAGATGCAGGCCTTGATAAGTCTGAAATTGATCAGGTTATTCTGGTTGGTGGTATGAGCCGTATGCCTAAGGTTCAGCAGGTCGTTACCGAGTTCTTCGGTCGTGAACCACATAAAGGTGTGAACCCAGACGAGGTTGTTGCCATGGGTGCCGCCATTCAGGCTGGTGTTCTGCAAGGTGACGTGAAAGACGTTGTTCTTCTGGACGTGACACCATTGTCACTTGGTATTGAAACTCTGGGCGGTGTGTTCACACGCCTGATCGAACGGAACACAACAATTCCGACGAAGAAAAGCCAGACTTTCTCTACAGCTGAAGACAATCAGTCTGCTGTGACCATTCGGGTTTTCCAAGGTGAGCGTGAAATGGCCGCAGATAACAAGCTGCTTGGCAATTTCGACCTGACAGAAATTCCTAACGCACCACGCGGCATCCCTCAAATTGAAGTTACTTTCGATATTGATGCCAACGGTATCGTAAATGTCTCCGCGAAGGATAAAGGAACTGGAAAAGAGCAGAAAATCCAGATCCAGGCTTCCAGCGGCCTGAGCGATGACGATATTGATCGTATGGTGAAGGAAGCTGAACAGCACGCAGCGGAAGATAAAGTCCGCAAAGAACAGGTGGAAACTCAGAATCAGGCTGAAAGCCTCATTCACACAACCGAGAAAACCATTGAAGAGCTTGGTGATAAAATCGGTGACGATGTGAAGGGTCCTGTTACGGCTGCTCTTGACGAGTTGAAAGAAGTTAAAGACGGTGACGATGTTGAGGCCATCAAAGCGAAGATGGAAGCCCTGCAACAGGCATCCATGAAACTTGGTGAAGCTGTATACGCTCAGTCGCAAGCTGAAGAAGGCGCGGAAGCTGAAGGTGAAAGCGCAAGCAACGCTGATGACGATGTTGTCGATGCCGATTTCGAAGAAGTCAAAGACGACAAAAAAGACAGCTAAGGGCGGCCCGTTTGAATGACGGTCCTGAACCAAAAATAAGTGATACCGCCCCGGTTTGAGAAATCAGGCCGGGGCGGCATTGGTTAGGCGATAAGAAATGTCAAAACGCGACTATTATGAAGTTCTGGGTGCTGATCGCGGTGCGGACGCGTCCACCTTGAAAAAAGCCTATCGCAAGATGGCGATGAAGTATCACCCGGACAGAAACCCGGATGATGCGGAGGCTGAAGAGAAATTCAAAGAGATCAACGAAGCCTACGAAATTCTGAAAGACGATCAGAAGCGTGCAGCTTACGACCAATATGGCCACGCCGCCTTTGAAAATGGTGGCATGGGCGGTGCAGGTGGTTTTGGCGGCATGGGCGGCGGCGGATTTTCTGACATCTTCGAAGATCTGTTTGGTGATTTCATGGGCGGCGGACGCCGTGGTGGCAACGGTCAATCACGTGGCTCTGACCTTCGCTACAACATGGAAATTACTCTGGAAGAAGCCTTCCATGGAAAAGAAACCGAAATCAGCATTCCTTCTTCCGTAGAGTGTGACAGTTGCGATGGCAGTGGTGCCGCAGACGGCTCCTCTCCTGTAAACTGTGGAACCTGTCAAGGCCACGGCAAGGTTCGTGCCCAACAGGGTTTCTTCACCATCGAACGCACATGCCCGACCTGTCATGGTCAGGGCCGCGTAATCGACAAGCCTTGCGGAAAATGCCACGGCGAAGGACGTGTTGAGAAAGAGAAAACTCTTTCCATCAACATTCCTGCGGGTGTGGATGACGGCAATCGCATCCGTCTGACAGGCGAAGGTGAAATTGGACAGCGGGGCGGCCCTCCAGGCGATCTATATATTTTCCTCACCATCGCTGATCACCGGATTTTCCAACGTGATGGACAGAACCTGCATTGCCGGGTGCCTATCCCGATGACAACAGCGGCACTTGGTGGTGACATTGAAGTGCCGACACTGGATGGTGCTCGCGCCAAAGTCTCTATCAGTGCGGGGTCTCAATCCGGCCGGAAATTCCGTCTTCGCGGAAAAGGTATGCCGATCATGAATACCAGTGGTCACGGTGATATGTATATTCACACCATTGTGGAGACACCCGTGAACCTCACGAAACGTCAAAAAGAACTCCTGAAAGAGTTTGAGGAAGAAGGGAAGGGAAGCCATAACCCTGAATCTGAAGGCTTCTTCTCCCGCGTTAAAGATTTTCTGGCAGACCTGAAGGACTAAAGTCCTCTTACCAGAAACCTCCAACTATGCTACATCCTTCATTCAGCACGCTGTTTGAAGGATGTGGACATGTCAGATATGAAAATTGGTATTGTCGGTTGTGGTGGTCGTATGGGCCGCATGCTGGTTGCGGAAATTACTAAAACCAAGGGCACCATAGTTTGCGGTGGCACTGAACCAGACGGCTCTCCTTTTCTTGGCAAAGATATTGGCCTATTGGCAGGTATCGAACCACTTACCATTGAGATTACCAATGACCCTCGCGCGCTTTTTGAAAAATCAGACGCGATCATTGATTTCACATCTCCAATGGCAACCGTAGAGCATGCCAAACTGGCTGCCGAATACGGCAAAATCCACGTGATAGGAACAACTGGGCTCAGCAACGAAGAACAGACCGAGATTACAGCCTCAGGTTCTGACGCCACAATCGTTCAGGGTGCAAATATGAGCCTTGGCGTTAATCTGTTAGCTCAGCTGACCAAAAAAGTTGCCGCCATTCTGGACGATGAATTTGATATTGAAGTTCTGGAAATGCACCATCGCCATAAGGTAGACGCTCCTTCAGGTACCGCTCTCCTTTTAGGTAAAGCTGCTGCGGAGGGTCGCCAAGTGGATCATGATTCAGTTGCGGATCGTGGGCGCGATGGCATTACAGGCGCTCGCAAAAAAGGCGATATCGGATACGCTGTCTTACGCGGCGGAAATGTGGTTGGTGACCACACTGTCATGTTCGCGGCTGAAAATGAAATCATTGAAATCAGCCACAAAGCAGGTGACCGCGCTATCTTTGCTCGCGGTGCTGTCCGCGCTGCCCTTTGGGCAAAAGACAAACCTCACGGAAATTACGATATGATGGATGTGCTGGGGCTTGGCGACTAATGTTAATGAAGTACCGCGTTATTTCTATATCGGTATAAGGCATGGGTGATCATCTCTTTCACCTCTGCCTTCTCCTCTTCTATCAGAAACCGCCCAAACTCCAGTGTCTCCATGCGGCATCGAACGCACAAAATATTATTATCCAGAAGAATACGCGACCAGTAAGCCTGAAAAACAGTTATTGAACTCCGCCCATTGGGAAGAACCGCTTTTACAGTGAGATCACTTCCGCGAATTTCCACTATTTCATAACGTTTGCCAGATTTAAAATTCATCTTAAAGGCGATGTATATGGCCAGTACATCCAGCCCAAAGAAGCCCAGAACCGGCCAGGCTCCCATCATAAGAAATACCATACCGGTGATAAAGCTGACCCCGGCGATACAGCCCATCAAAATAAGAAAGGCACGCGGGCTCAAGCTGCGATGAGGATGAAGTATGATCGAAAAATGAATTCTCTCTTCTCCCTCATGTCGTTCAACTTGTTCCATGAAGCTGCGCCTTCCACTTGCACGTCGTCACAAGATGATTGCACGATGCGCCGAGCTATGCCAATAACAACTTATGAAAAAGGCAGATATCCATGAATTCTTCCGCCGGATGGAAGAGCAAAACCCGGAGCCGCAAGGCGAACTGGATTACGTTAATCCGTTCACACTGCTGGTAGCCGTTGTTCTCTCTGCTCAAGCAACGGACGTGGGGGTTAACAAAGCCACAGGCCCTTTATTTGCCGTGGCAGATACACCAGAGAAAATGCTGGAACTTGGAGAAGATACTGTTCGAGATTACATTAAATCCATTGGTCTTTATAAAACCAAGGCCAAGAACGTCATCAAACTCTGCGAAGCCCTGATCCGCGATCACAACAGCGAAGTTCCGCAAACCCGGGAAGAGCTTGAAAAACTAGCGGGTGTGGGCCGCAAAACAGCCAATGTTGTTCTCAATATCGCATTTGGCCAGCCAACCATCGCTGTAGATACCCATCTATTCCGTCTTGGCAACAGAACCAGAATTGCGCTTGGAAAAACGCCTCTAGAGGTAGAGAAAAAACTGGAGAAGAAAATCCCTAAAGAGTTTCTTCGCCACGCGCACCACTGGTTGATCCTGCACGGACGATATGTTTGCAAAGCAAGAAAGCCGGAATGCTACCGCTGTATTGTGGAAGATCTTTGCCCCTACAAAGCAAAAACGACACTTGCAAATTAATCAGCTGGTCAGCTCTTTCACTTTTTCAGCCCCCAGTTTCTTGAGCTGGCTTTCAAAGCAGGCACGAACCGGGACATCTTTAACCGATTCCCGGTCATTCATCGCAATATGCTGAACGGTGAGCGGGCCTGTTTTACCGTTTTCGGGGTAGAATACCAGGTGAAGCGCGCATGAACTTGAAAGATATTGCCAGATCTCGGTTGGTTTATCTTTTCGGCGCAGAACCGGCTCCCCAAAAACCGCCTCAATCTCAGCTACTTCCTTACCTTTCAGAATATCAATTTCCGGCACTTCGAAAGCAGGTTCAGGTTCGGGTTGTGGCTTTTCTTCAGGTAGCTTCGCCACAACAACCGGTGTTTCTACAGGCTGTTCAGATTTTTTTGTCTTAGCCAAAGGTTTGACCTCAGCCGCCGCCTCTGTCGATGCCGTCTGGGTTGTCGCACCGCAAGCCGTGAGAAGGGTCAAAAATCCCATAGACGCAATGATCTTCAACTTCATCAGACTGCTTCAATTTCTGTTGAGGTCGGCGTAGAAACCATCGCCGCCCGTTTTTTATAAAGGTGAACCATGGCTGCAGTGCCGATAATTGGCACAATCAGATTCAGGATCGGAATGGTCATACCGAAAGCCATTAAAGCACCGGTCAGGAATAATTCCATTCCGCCAATTCTCCGAAGTTTACTGACCACACTCATTTCATGATGGCGCACGGCGACTTGCTGGAAAAATTCACGGCTGAGCAGGTAACCATTGAGGATGTAATACACAAATAGATTAATGCCTGGAATGAAATAAAGAGGCAGAGCCAGAATATTGCAAAGGACAATCACCGCAAAAAACTTAAGCGCATCCCAAACACTTGACCATAAGGGGATTTCACGGGATTTAGGATCATTTGGATAGTGCTTGTCTTCAACGGCATCTGCTATGTCATCAAGGAAAATGCCAATTACAGCACTCATGGAGAGCGGGAAAATAAACAGCGCCACAAAGAAAGCGCCAACTCCGCTCAGCCAGCCAACCATCGTGTTGACCCATTCCCAGTCAGAGGAAGGGATCAGGCCCGCAAGCTGCAACACAACAATAAATGTCAGTACCAGCGCCAGCAGAGAAAACATCACTGACTTCAGGATCACGGATCTAAACGCAGGATCCGAAAATTGCATGATGGCTTTATTGATGGCTGAAATCACTGTACGCCCCCAGTTGCTTTAATTGATCAATGCTGTTGATTTAGGCATTTATACCCACTGTTGCAATATTTTCCTTTGCCTCATGACCGTGGATCCACGGGAACCATAGCAGCAAAATCATGATCTGTTTCGAACAACCAAGCGGCTTGCAAAACCAGATCCTCACGATGCGGTGCTGCCATGATCTGCAATCCCACAGGCAAGCCGGATTTTGTATAGCCGCAGGGAACCGAAATGGACGGACATCCGGTGATCGTCAATAGATAGGTCTGCGCAAGCCACGCTACGTAATTATCAAATTTAACACCGTTCACCTCTGACAAAGATCTGATTTCGTGATTAAACGGCGGCACCATCACGGTCGGGGTAAACAGAAGGTCATATTTTTCAAAGAAGGCTGCGACCCGATGAACCAACTGCCCTTGCGCCCTTTGCGACCAGCCAATATCTGCCGCCGTTAGTTTCAGCCCCGCTTCAATATTCCAAATCACATCAGGTTTTAACTTGTCACGATCCGTTTCAAGTTTCGGTCCATGAGTAGCTGCAAATTGTGCCGCCCGCTGAATCTGGAAAATGTCATGCCCTTCAGAGAGATCAAAACAATCCTGCTCCAAAGAATTGGCATGAGCCACAAAAGAGCGAACGGCCGTTTCACAGATTTCTGCCACCTCGGCATCAATGGGGTTCGTCCCTAAATCGGGGCTATACGCCACGTGATCAAACTTCCCGCCCTCTTTCACCTTATCAAGATAAGAATAGGGTGGTCGTTGCAGGCTGATAGGATCAATGGGGTCTTCCCCAACCATCACATCCAGCATCATCGCTACATCGGCAACCGTTCTGCCCATGGGTCCTTCCACAGAATTTTGTGCAAAAGGCAGTGTCGCCGGCCCATGGGCCACACGACCAGGGGAGGGTCTAAGTCCCACAGTGCCTGTAAAGCTGGCAGGAATGCGCAGACTGCCGCCCAAGTCACTTCCTTGCGCGAGCCAAACCTGTCCGGCCGCCAGCGCAGCAGCAGAGCCACCGGAAGATCCACCCGGCGTTTTTGTTGTGTCCCAAGGATTTGTAGTTGTGCCAAGAACTTCGTTAAAAGTTTGGGCTCCTGCGCCAAATTCAGGTGTATTTGCCTTACCCATCACAATGGCACCAGCGGCTTCCAAACGCTTCACCATCAGATCTGAATGGGTTGCCACCTGGTCTGCATAAATAGGGGAGCCAAGCGTAAATCGCACCCCTTCCACAGGTGTCAGATCCTTAATGGCAATAGGCAGACCATGCAGATAATTGGGATTATCTGATTTCCCTTCCGCCATGATGCGTTTTGCATGATCACGGGCGCGATCAAAACATCTGATCGGCATTGAATTGACCGCGTCATCTGTCTCAAGGATCCGCGCTGCGGAGAACTCAACCAGTTCAAGTGGGGATACCTCGCCCGCTTTTAACAGCTCAACCGCTTCAACGGCTGTTTTCTTTATCATTTCCTGCATTACATATTGTTGGCAAATTACAGCGTAAAAGTACAGTGTTCACTTGCATAGAAGGTCGCGGGCTCTATACTCCCGGCAGATTTTAATTCGTGGAGGTCCCATGACACATACCCGTTTTGATACAACTTGCATCGGTAATGCCATTGTTGATGTCATCAGCAAAGTGGATGATGCATTTCTCGAGCGGGAACAGCTTGTCAAAAACTCCATGAACCTGATTGACGAAGCGCGCGCTGAAGAACTTTACGGACATATGGGCGCGGCTGTTGAAATCTCCGGTGGTTCCGCAGGTAATACGGCTGCGGGTGTCGCTTCCCTTGGCGGGTCCAGCAATTACATCGGTAAAGTGAAAGACGATCAGCTGGGCGCAATCTTCGCCCATGACATCCGCGCATTGGGTGTGAATTTTGAAACAACAAAAGCAGCCGATGGCCCGGCAACTGCCCGCAGCTTTATTCTGGTGACACCTGATGCTCACCGCACAATGAACACGTATCTGGGTGCTTGCGTAGAACTCAGCCCAGAGGATATCAATCCAGAAGAAATTGCCAGCTCTCAGGTGACATATATGGAAGGGTATCTTTGGGATCCAGAAGGGGGTAAAGCCGCGTTCAGAAAAGCTGCGGATATTTCCCATGAAGCGGGGCAGCGGGTCTCCCTTACTCTTTCCGACAGTTTCTGTGTCGATCGCTACCGTAATGAATTCAAAGAGTTTATCAATGGCGGTGTGGATATCCTTTTCGCCAACGAGGACGAGATCAAATCACTCTATCAGACTGATGATTTGGCAGCGGCAATTGACGCAGTCCGCGGACAGGTGGAGCTTGCCTGTGTGACCCGGAGCGCTGAAGGCTCGGTCATTATTGAAGGTGATACTTCCATTGAAATTGCGGCGGATACAAGTATTGAAGTTGTCGATACAACGGGCGCGGGCGATCTGTACGCTGCGGGTTTTCTTTACGGTTTCACAAACGGCCGCAGCCTTGCCGAAAGTGGAGCGATTGCGTCTATCGCGGCCGCAGAAGTCATCAGCCATGTTGGCGCACGACCTGAAAAAGATCTCAAAGAGTTGATCAAAGCCCGCCTCTAAAAGCAGGGCAATTCTTGACAGGCAAGCATATTAATTTCAGAGTTCCTGTATTAGTTTCTTCCGAGGTTTCATGACATCGACCACTGCTGATACAGAATCTGGAAACACACGCCTTAAGTGGCTGCGCGCAGAACGGTTGCGACTTTACAGTGGTATCGTTCTCATGTTGTTTCTGACGACCCACCTTCTCAATCACACCCTTGGTCTGGTCTCATTGGAGGCACTTGAAGCGGGGCGAGACGTTTTCCTTGCCATATGGCGAAATCCCCTTGGCTCCCTCCTTCTGCTTGGCGCGCTGATAATCCATGTAATTCTGGTTTTCGCCAAACTACTTGCCCATCGTTCTTATCGAAGCATCCCCTTAAAAGAAGCCATACAAATTATCTTCGGACTGGCGATCCCGCCAATGGTGATCTACCACATCATTGGCACCAGAATTGTTCACGAGACGTTGGGGGTAAATGATACATACACATATGTCATTTACGCCCTTTGGATCGCGACCCCCTATCAATCCCTCCTACAAACCGGGGCATTGCTCATCGCGTGGGCACATGGATGCATAGGTGTTCATTTCTGGCTCCGCCTGAAGCCCTCTTACGAGAAAGCCTATCCGTTCCTGTATCCGATAGCACTTATTCTGCCCGTGCTTGCCATATGCGGATTTCTCGTTGCCGCCCATGATGTGGAAATACTGGCTCAGGATCAGGAATGGCTGAAGCACTTCTTCGCCAAATTGGGACTGACCAACGACGACCTGATTTGGGCAGAAGGTGTCAGAGACACAGGATATATTCTTATTCTTGGTGCGTGGATCATTCTTGGACTTAGCCGCCTGTTCTGGAGTGTTCATTTCCGCGTTAAACAACTGGTTACCGTCAAATATCCAGACGGCAGAGAGGTTCGGGTGACACCTGGAACAACCGTTTTGGAAGCAAGCCAGTCTGGCGATATCCCTCATGCGGCGGTGTGCGGAGGCCGTGGACGCTGTTCAACTTGTCGCATACGTATTATTGAAGGGGCACATTTGTTGGCCCCGCCAAGCGATCAGGAACTTTCTGTTCTAAAACGTGTGGGTGCCACAGAAAACACACGCCTTGCCTGTCAGGTAGCGGCTGTTGGCAATCTCTCTGTGATCCCGTTACTGCCACAACAAGCCACTTCAAGGGCTGCTTTTTCACGTCCAGATTATTTGCAAGGGCGTGAAAAAACTATTGCTATTCTGTTTGCTGATCTTCGGGCTTTTACAAAATTTTCCGAAACCAAACTTCCCTATGACGTGGTTTTTGTGATCAATCAGTATTTCCGCCACATGGGAGAAGCCATCGAAAATTCCGGTGGGCATCTGGACAAGTTTATTGGTGACGGTGTTATGGCGCTGTTTGGGCTCGAAGATGAGCCCAAAGTCGCGGCTGAAAACGCCCTAAAAGCGGCAAAGGCCATGTCTGACGCACTGGATCGACTGAACGACTCTTTGAAATCCGATCTTGAGGAGCCGTTACGTCTGGGTATCGGGATCCATATCGGTCAGGTCATTATTGGCGAAATGGGATATGGCAAGGCGACATCAATCACAGCAATCGGGGATTCTGTAAATACCGCCAGCCGCCTTGAGGGCCTCACCAAGGAATATGGGGCGCAGCTTATTTTTTCAGATCGATTGGCAAGAGCGGCCGAATTTGAAGGGTCAAGTAGAACCGAAGAGGTATCCATCAGGGGCCGCGCCGAGCCCCTGAAAGTGCATATCATGACGAGCGCGCAAGCCCTGCCTTAGGCGCCGTCCATACCACGGGCCATGCTTCCCTCTTTGATGCGCTGTCCACCCATAAGATGGATATGGAAATGCGGAACGATCTGACCGGCATTTTCACCATTGTTGGTCACCAGACGGTAGCCACCTTCATGAAGACCAAGTCCGCGCGCAATCTCACCTGCTTTTGCAAAGAAATGTGCGATTTCAGCAGCAGATGCGTTCGCGGCAAAATCGTCCATATCGATATACTCGCCCTTTGGAATAACCAGTACATGGACAGGTGTTTTCGGCGCGATGTCATTAAAGGCAAGGATTTGATCATCCTCATAAACCGTATTACTCGGGATCTCTCCTCGCAGGATTTTCGCAAAGATATTTTCTTTATCATACGCCATGGCGCTTCCTTTCCTTTACGGCCCCTCAAGTCTTGCGGGAGGCTTTCTCAACGAGCCCGGACAGGCCCTCCCGCTCTGCCAGTTTGGCATAAATTTCTGAAGGCTCAACCCCTGCATCGGCCCAAAGAACAAACATGTGATAAAAAAGATCCGCGCTTTCGCTGATCACTTCATCCCGGTTATTCTGAACTGCTGCCAGCGCCAGCTCCACACCCTCTTCGCCTACCTTTTGGGCTATCTTGGAAGTGCCCTTGGCGTAAAGTTTGGCAGTGTAAGAACTGTCCGGATCTGCAGATTTGCGTCCTGCAATGGTTTCAAACAACCGGTCCAGTATTTCTGCTGTTTCACTCATGCTGCCCCCTTAAAGTCGAACAGGGATACCTGCATCCCGCATGGCTTCTTTTGCTTCGCGTATGGTGTATTCACCAAAGTGGAAAATAGACGCCGCCAGGACGGCCGTTGCATGACCATCTCGGATCCCTTCCGCGAGGTGATCCAGATTTCCAACACCGCCTGAGGCAATCACAGGAATGGTCACCGCATCTGCAATCGCGGATGTAAGCGGAATGTTAAATCCTTCCCGCGTGCCATCCCGATCCATTGAGGTGAGCAAAATCTCACCTGCGCCATAGTCGGCCATTTTCTTGGCCCACTCCACTGCATCGATGCCTGTTGGATTGCGACCACCATGGGTGAAAATCTCAAATTTGCCGGGGGCAACCTGTTTAGCATCCACGGCAACAACAATGCACTGGCTGCCAAATTTTTCTGCCGCTTCGCGCACAAATTCAGGATTATGTACCGCCGCGGTGTTAATGGAGACCTTATCCGCACCTGCCAGAAGAAGTTTACGAACATCTTCCACGGTCCGCACCCCGCCCCCAACGGTAAGCGGCATAAAGCACTGCTCTGCTGTTCGGCGGACCACATCATAAATGGTCTCACGGTTATCGGAACTGGCGGTGATATCCAGAAAACAAAGCTCATCCGCACCTTGTTCATCATAGATACGGGCCTGCTCAACCGGATCGCCTGCATCAATCAGGTCAACAAAGTTGACGCCTTTAACAACCCGACCGTCTTTCACATCAAGACAGGGGATTACCCTTGCTTTCAGCATTTACCCCTCCACCAGTTTCATGGCTTCTGCCGGATCAATACGGCCATCATAAAGCGCGCGACCAATAATCACACCTTCAATGCCACTATCCTGCACTGCCAACAGGTTCTTGATGTCTTCAATCGACGCCACACCACCCGAAGCAATCACCGGAATAGAAATGTTGCGGGCAAGCTCCGCCGTGGCTTCTACATTTACACCTTGCAACGCCCCATCGCGATCAATGTCAGTGTAAATAATGGCCTCAACCCCAGCATCCTCAAACTTACGTGCAAGATCCAACGCAGATGTCTCGCTGGTCTCTGCCCAGCCTTCAACGGCGACCATGCTGTCGCGCGCGTCAATACCTACGGCAATATGACCCGGGAACGCTTTACAGGCATCTTTGACGATTTGTGGGTCTCGCAAGGCAATCGTTCCAAGGATCACGCGGCTGATACCCTTCTCCAGCCACATTTCAATGGTTGCAAGATCCCGAATACCGCCGCCAAGCTGCGCCGGAACGTCTGTTGCAGCCAGAATACTTTCCACCGCAGATGCGTTCACGGGACGGCCCTCAAAAGCACCATTCAAATCCACGAGATGGATCTTTTTGAACCCCGCATCCTTGAAAGCGCGGGCCTGATCGCCAGGATCATTATTAAACACAGTGGCCGCGTCCATTTCACCGCGAAGCAAGCGGACACAGTTTCCATCTTTCAGGTCAATTGCAGGATAGAGGTTCATAATTCTTCTACCGTTTCCAAATCTTTTACATAGTAGAAACCGCGCACATAACGGTCTCCAACATAGGCATATTTCTCTTTAATGGCCCAGCGTTCAAAGCCACTGTTTTCGATCAGGGAAATCGCCGCTTTTTGTGTTTCACGCACATCAACTTCAAGGCGCGTAAAGCCCTGCTTGCGTGCTGATTGTTCAATAACCGCCAGAAGCCCTAGCGCCAGTCCGTGGCCCCGCGCATATGGCGCAATGAAGAAGGTGGAGACCTGTGCGATATGCCCGCTTGCTTCATTATTGGAGAACGGTTTGACCAACTGCCCTGTCCCCACAATGGAGCCTTCAAGGCGCGCGCAATACAGCTCCCGCACGGGCATCATCATGACACCTTTCCAGAAAGCTTCCTGCTTTGAACGTTCAGGTGGAGTAAGCCAACCAAACCCGTTTCCATCCAAAATGGCCTGATCCGCTGCATCGCATAGATCTGATAGATCCCCCGAGGCCAGCTTTGTAACCAGTTCGATAACAGGTTGCTGAATTTTAGATGATCCAGAGGTCATGATCAGCTCCCTTATGGTTTCCAGTTCAGGAAGTTCCCGATCAATCTGAGACCGGCTTCCTGACTTTTTTCAGGGTGAAACTGCGTCCCGATCATATTATCACGGCCCACAATAGCGGTAACCGGCCCTGCATAATCCACTGTCGCCAGCACATTATCAGCACTCGTTGGCTGCATGTGATAGCTGTGAACAAAATACACGTGTGCGCCCGGATTAATGCCATCCAGCAGAATGTGATCGCTGGAAATTTCCAGTTCATTCCATCCCATATGCGGAATTTTCAGTGTTTTATCCGCTGGCTCCAGCTTAACCACATCACCTTCGATCCAGTTAAAGCCTTCTGTGATGCCGTGCTCCACACCACGTGTGGCCATCAACTGCATGCCAACGCAAATGCCAAAGAAGGGAATGCCTCGCTTCTGAACGGCTTCTTCAATGGCATCATACATACCACTGACCGCATCAAGCCCCTGGCGGCAATCCTTATAGGCACCAACACCAGGCAGAACAATTCTGTCCGCCTTGGCTGCCACTTCGGGATCACTGGTAACAATAACCTCTCCGGCGTAGTCTACAGCTAGGGCCGCGCGTTCAAACGCCTTGGCTGCCGATCTCAAGTTGCCGGATCCATAGTCGATAATTGTAATCATCATTAATTTCCAACGGTCTCTCTAAGAAACACATCTCAGATCGCCGCTCGTCTCTTATAAATTTGGCGAAACGCTAGAGGCTGCCGCCCAACACACCTTTGGTGGAAGGAACAGTATCAGCCCGGCGTGGATCAATTTCCGTTGCCTCACGCATGGCGCGGGCAAGGCCTTTGTAGCAGCTTTCAATGATATGGTGATTATTCTCACCATACAGGTTTTCCACATGCAGTGTGATGCCTGCCGCCATGGCAAAAGCCTGAAACCACTCCTTAAAGAGTTCCGTATCCATATCGCCAAGTTTATCGCGCGAGAAATCAACCTTCCAGATCAGGTAAGGACGGTTGGAAATATCGAGGGATACTCGAGACAGAGTTTCATCCATTGGAATATAGGAAGATGCATACCGGGTGATCCCTTTCAGATCACCAAGCGCTTCTGCCACTGCCATACCAATAGCAATACCCGTATCTTCGGTCGTATGATGAAAGTCGATATGCAGATCGCCTTTGGCACGGACTTTCAAATCAATCAGGCTATGCTTTGAGAAATTCTCAAGCATATGATCCAAAAAGCCGATACCTGTCTCTACATCATATTGTCCGGTACCATCAAGATCGAGCCAGACTTCAATCTGGGTCTCCTTGGTATTCCGTGTAACACGACCTTCACGCATGAATTATCCTTCCGGGCGCAGAGTTTTAATTTACCAGCGTGGATATAGCAGTTGTCGCGCCTGAATCCAAGATAAAGACGCCTTTTGGTCGTATCAGATGCAGCTTAAAGGCCTGTTGAAGGTGGCATTTTCAATTCTTTCAGCTTCTGTTCCGCATACGTCATGGCAAATTCCAGACGATCCGCAAGTTCTGGATGACCATCTTTACGGGCATCTACTTGCAAATATGCCAGAATCTCAAAAGTCGCCCGCAAATTATTCACACGATCATTCGCCGGGAGTGGCTGTTCCATAGTTCCGTTCATGTCGCAACGCCTTGTCTTCGGTTAATTACCTGTTCATGACGTTGTATGTCCAAAAACGTGAAGTTCACTCCTGTTCAAAGGGGCGGTAGTTCGCCTCTACACTTGACCCCGCTCTGAAAATGGTTACATCGTGAGAACAAAGACTGAAAACCAAACTCAAGTTCAGGAAACGAATTAAAAATGTCCGAACAACCAAAAAGCTGGCGAGGAACGACCATCCTTTCCGTTCGTAAAAACGGTAAGGTCGTGATCGCGGGCGATGGACAGGTCTCCCTAGGCCAAACTGTGATTAAAGGAAATGCCCGCAAGGTGCGCAGAATTGGCGCTGGCGGTAATGTGATTGTCGGCTTTGCCGGTGCAACGGCAGATGCCTTCACGCTTTTCGAACGACTGGAAGCAAAGCTGGAGCAACATCCGGGCAATCTGACCCGAGCTTGCGTAGAGCTTGCAAAAGATTGGCGTACGGACAAATATCTGCGTCGCCTTGAAGCCATGATGGCAGTGGTTGACAAAGATGTATCCCTGATCCTGACAGGTAACGGCGATGTGCTGGAACCTGAAGATGGCATTATTGCTATTGGATCCGGCGGTAACTTTGCCCTGTCTGCTGCACGCGCGCTTGTGGATATTGATGATCTCGACGCGGAACATGTCGCCCGTAAAGCCATGAAAATTGCCGCGGACATCTGTGTATATACCAACGAAAATCTGACCGTAGAGAGTATCTAGAGAATGGCAAATTTTAGCCCTCGTGAAATCGTAAATGAACTGGATCGTCATATTGTCGGTCAGGCAGATGCCAAACGTTCCGTTGCCATTGCACTTCGAAACCGTTGGCGCCGTCAACAGCTGCCGGAAGAGCTAAAAGACGAAGTCCTGCCAAAGAACATTCTGATGATCGGCCCAACCGGTGTTGGTAAAACCGAAATTTCCCGCCGCCTTGCCAAACTGGCAGAAGCACCCTTTGTCAAAGTCGAAGCCACAAAATTCACTGAAGTGGGGTATGTGGGCCGCGACGTTGAACAGATTGTGCGAGACCTGGCAGAGGTCGCCATCAACATGGTTCGCGAACAAAAACGCAAATCCGTAACCGCGAAAGCAGAACAGGCGGCGGAAGAGCGTGTTCTTGATGCGCTTGTCGGTGAGGGTGCAACCAATGAAACCCGCCAGAAATTCCGCAAAATGCTGCGTGAAGGGGATCTGAACGACAAAGAAATCGAACTGGATCTGGTTGATCATGGCGGCAACGGGATGCCAACTTTTGAAATCCCAGGTATGCCGGGCGCTCAGATGGGAATGCTGAACCTTAATGACATCTTCGGCAAAATGGGTGGTCAGCGCACCAAGCCGCGCAAGCTCAAAGTCAAGGAAAGCTACAAGGCCTTGATGGATGAAGAAAGCGACAAACTTCTCGATGAAGATGAAGTTGTCCGCGATGCGTTAAAACTAGTTGAGGACAATGCCATCGTCTTCCTCGACGAAATTGACAAGATCTGCGCACGTAGTGATCGTCAAGGCGCAGATGTCAGCCGCGAAGGGGTTCAGCGTGATCTGCTTCCTCTGATCGAAGGGACTTTGGTGAGCACGAAATATGGCACCATCAAAACAGACCATATCCTGTTTATCGCCTCCGGTGCCTTCCACGTGGCAAAGCCGTCAGATTTGCTTCCAGAATTGCAAGGCCGTCTTCCTATCCGTGTCGAGCTGACCGCTCTCACAGAAGAAGACTTCAAACGCATTCTGACAGAACCGCAAGCGAGCCTTTTGAAACAATATGTGGCTTTGATGGAAACAGAAGGTGTGAAGCTGACCTTTACAGAAGATGCCATTGAAGAGATTGCGAAAATCTCTGCTGAGGTAAATGCGTCTGTTGAAAATATCGGCGCGCGTCGCCTTCACACGATTCTTGAAAAAGTTCTGGAAGAGGTGAGTTTTTCAGCAACCGATGCATCTGGTGCAGAAATTACTGTAAATGCTGCCTATGTGAAGCAACATCTTGGAGATCTCACGACAAATACGGATCTTTCCAAGTTTATCCTCTAACAATTCAAGCCCGGGATCACCTCCCGGGCCGCTTCTTCAGATTTGATTAACAAACAGGGTTTACCCTTTTACGCTCAATATTTATGCGTGAAAGTCATACTACAATGAAAATTCTGTCCGAAGAAGAAATAGAAGCCCAATACGAGATGGAAGCACTCGATGAGGCCCGCGATGTGGTGGCCAATCTGGAAGTGCGTATGCAACAAATCAGAAGCGGTACTCTGTCAGGGGAAGATGCCGCTATCCAGATGTCTCAAGAGGCTTCAAATCTTCGTCTAAAAGTCAAAGCTGTTAATCTGCCGGGTCTCACAACCCTGAGCCACCGTCTTGACGAATATCTTGCCAAAGCCAAATCCATTACGGTTGATCATTTAGACGATCTGCAGCGGTTCAGTGACCGTATCAGCGCCATTCTTGATGGTGACAGCGTTCCGGCCGAAGAAATCGCCACGGTTATACGTAGCCTCCCTCATAAAAGTACATTTGATGTGGCTGATGTGGTTGTTACTGACACCGAGGTAACGTTGGTCATGCCACAGAAAACAGCCGCCCGTGTTGTTGAACGTGAACTTGCGGCTTGCGGTTATCGCGTGTCCACCGTTCTTGATCCGATTGAAGCCTTTGAAATCATTCTGGATACAAAACCAGATATGGTGATCACTACTGCAGTTATGCAACGGATGTCAGGTATTGATCTAGCATGCGCACTTGCCGCAATGCCGTCCACACGCGAGATCCCTGTCGCCGTCCTGACAAGTCTGGATGCAAATCATCCAGACCTGAAAGCCTTGCCAATGACTGTTGGGATTATCCGCCGCGGACCTCAATTCGGCACGGATCTGGCAGAAACGCTGGCACGTTTCAGCATTACTTAAATCACTTACCCTTAAAAGCAGGTTTGCGCTTTTCCTTGAGCGCGGCCTGCCCTTCCAGGAAATCATCTGAGCTGATGCAGGCAATCTGCCGCGCTTTCGCTGCGTCTGCCTCATAAGATTGCTCAGCGATGTCATTAAACGTCGCTTTCATGCCTGACAAGCTCAGCGGTGCCAGCGCGATCATGGAGGTCACAAGTTCATCCACCTTGCCATCCAGTTCTTCTTCCGCAACCAGATAATCCAAAAAGCCAACGTCTTTCAATTGGTCGCCAGTCATTGTTTCCATGGTAAGAAACAGACGCTTCGCAACGCTGATCCCCAGAATAGAAACCGCCCGCGCCATGCCGCGTGCATGATAATGAATGCCGATTTTGGCAGGCGGAATAAAACACTTCATCCCGGGAGTGCCGACACGGAAATCACAGGCAAGCGCAAGATCAGTACCCCCGCCATAAACCCCGCCATTTAAGCGGCATATCATGGGAAAGGGCATGCTTTCGATTTGGTTGGTGAGCATTTCCAACGGGTTTTTAGAAAAATCGTAGTCCTTCAGTTCCCCAAGGTCTGCTCCGGCGCAGAAACTTTTACCTTCACCCGTCAAAATACCAATTCTTAAGTTTTCGTTTTTAGCCACGCCTTCAAGATATTCACGAAGCTCCCCCATCTCATCCGGGTTCAACACATTATGCTGCTTTGTCTTGGTGAGGGTGACCGTCAAAACGGGGCCATCAATTTCAGCGGAGAAGAAACTACTCATGGACGTTTACCTGATTTGTGTGTTTTCTTTGACTTGTAACACAGGCTAAGGCTATTTGACACCGCAAGATCGAAAATCACAAGGCAGGGCATATGACAATTCGGCGTCTCAAAATGGGATTGAACACAATTCTGGATGTCAAAAAAGAAGGGTACTTTATTCCCTACAGATATGCTGAAACCACACCTACCCTTCCCAGCCAGGAACCCTATAAAGGCCTTTTTCCCCTTTTTCAGAAAAGAGAAGGCGTATTTGCTGATTGCCTAAGACAAATTGCAGGTTACCAAGAAGAATTTGACACTTTTGGCACTCAGTCCCCGCCAGAGCCTAGATGGGAACAGGACTGGTTTCCTAGATTAGACGGTGCAGCAGCCTACACAATGGTCAGGAGCCATAAACCCAAACGCATTATTGAAGTAGGGTCAGGCCACTCCACCCGTTTTATGTACCGCGCCATTCGGGACGAGGGCCTCAATACAACGCTATCCGCTATTGACCCGGCACCACGCGCTGACATTACAAAACTGCCTGTGAAGATAGATAACCGCATCGTGCAGGAAACAGATCTTGATATTTTCAGTGCTCTGGAAGCAAACGACATCCTGTTCATCGATTCCAGCCATATAGCCATGCCGGGAACAGATGTGGATTACCTGTTCACCAACGTCCTTCCCACCCTACCTGAAGGCACCATTGTTCATATCCACGATATCTTCCTGCCAGATGCCTATCCTGCGGAATGGGAATGGCGCGGATATAATGAGCAACAAGCCGTTGTCGGTTTCTTAAGCGGCGGTTATGACATCCTGTTTTCCAGCCATTACGCCAGCAAATATATGACTGATGAAATCT
Organism: Sneathiella sp. P13V-1; assembly: GCF_015143595.1. Classification (NCBI taxonomy): domain Bacteria; kingdom Pseudomonadati; phylum Pseudomonadota; class Alphaproteobacteria; order Sneathiellales; family Sneathiellaceae; genus Sneathiella; species Sneathiella sp. P13V-1. Next base: position 613,162 of record NZ_WYEU01000001.1, read on the forward strand.
CGTCACAGGGATTGGATAATATCCCGCTGCAAGAGGGTGCGTTTGAGACAAGCCTTTGGCTGCAAAAGAAAAGCTAACGAAAATATGAGCAAATGTGACTGATTTTTAACAAAAGCCAGTCCATATTCACCTTATGTTTGAAAAAGTACGCGACACCCTGCTTGGGAAACCGATTGATGGGCAACTGCCCTCCCGTGTCCAGCAGGCCATTCAAAAACAACAGGATCAATCAGAGATCCTTATCGCATGGGTACAGCTTGGCCTTGTGCTGCTCTTCTGCGCGCTATACGCCTTGTCGCCCAAAACTTTTTCGTCTGAAGCTATGTTTGCGCCTGTGCCATATGCATTGAGCATCTATCTTGGCTTTACCATGATCCGTTTGATCATCGCCTCCACCTGGCGGTTACCCTCGTGGTTTTTGACGATCTCTGTCCTTGCGGATATGAGCCTATTGATGTTCCTGATCTGGAGTTTTCATATTCAGTATGAACAGGACCCCTCCTTTTACCTAAAGGCACCCACACTCCTCTATGTATTTATTTTCATTGCCTTGCGCGCCCTGCGGTTTGATGTTCGCTATGTATTGCTTGCCGGATTATCGGCCGCTGTTGGTTGGATGATCTTACTGGGATATGCGGTTCATTACGGTGACGGAATGAGTGTAATAACGACGGATTATGTAATTTACACCATGTCTCATCGAATTTTGTTAGGCGCCGAATTTGATAAGGTTATCAGTATTCTGGTGGTAACCCTGATCCTTGCCCTTGCTATTGTTCGGGCAAGACGCCTGCTAATAAATTCTGTAGCCCAAGCAACAGCGGCGGAAGATCTCTCCCGATTTTTCTCCCCGGAAATTGCTGCCAAGATCACTCATTCTGAAAGCTGGATTGAACCGGGCACAGGACAAACCCGAAATGCTGCTATCCTTCATTGTGACCTTCAAGGGTTCACCCGCCTGTCCATGGAAAAACCAGCAAATGAAGTGATTTCGCTTTTGGCGGAATATCAATCCCGTCTTGTGCCAATCATTCAAAAGCATGGGGGCACGATTGACAAATTTCTGGGGGACGGCATTTTGGCGACATTTGGTGCCGCTGTTCAAACAGACCACTATGCCGCGGATTGCCTGATCGCCATGGAAGAAATGATGGCAGAGTCTGCCCGTTGGGCCAAGGAAAGGTCATCAGCCGGACAGCCACCACAAACCATCCGATTTACAGCAGCATCCGGCCCTATTCTGTTTGGGGCGGTTGGTGATAAAAGCCGGCTTGAATACACGGTTATTGGGGAGCCTGTGAACTTAGCCGCCAAGCTGGATAAGCATGCAAAAGATGAACAGGCCGAAGCTGTGGTCACCCTGCATACTTTCGAAGAAGCGTTAGAGCAGGGCTACAATCCCACAACAAAAAATGAAATCCGCGCCGCACGACATGTCGGCGGGGTCACCGGCCTTATTGATCTGGTGGTCCTCTCCCCGGAAATGGTCGTTAGCTGACCCTATTTGTAAGGGTCAGCAGCATCCCGAAGGCCATCGCCCAGGAAGTTAAAGGCGAGCACCACAATAATCACAGGCACCACCGGATACATCAACCAAGGTGTTGTTGCCACCGCGTTGATATTAGTGGTTTCATTCAGCAATACGCCCCATGAGGTAATTGGTGGACGCAATCCCAATCCAAGGAAAGACAGCGCCGTTTCACCCAAAATCATACTTGGAACTGCAAGCGACGCGCTGGCAATCAAATGCGATGCAAAGGATGGTAAGAGGTGTTTACCAATAATACGTGACGGACGTGCCCCCATTAGCTGAGCCGCGGTGGTAAAGTCCTCCTCCCGCAAGGACAGGAATTTCGACCGGACAGCACGGGCAAGGCCTGGCCAATCCAGCAATCCCAAAATAATCGTAAGGCCAAAGAACACCCAAATGGGTGACCAGGTGACAGGCAACGCCGCCGAAAGCGCCAACCACAACGGCAACTGCGGCAGGGATTTTAAAAGCTCGATTGTCCGCTGAATAATGTTGTCAATCCAACCACCATAGTAGCCGGAAATCCCCCCCAGAATAATACCCAGCGTAAAGCTGATGATGATACCGATCAGGCCAATGGTCAGGGAAATCCGCGTTCCGTGAATGATACGGGAGAGGATATCCCGACCCAGACGGTCAGTTCCCAGCCAGAAGAAAGTTGCACGGCGTTGATCATCCGGGCATACCAGATGGATATCAGATTTGATCAGACCCCAAAATTCATAATCATCACCGCGACAGAAGAAGCGAAGCGGGTAGATCCGGTTTGTATCCACCCGATATTCGCGTTTGAACGTATCCAGATTTAACTTCTGACGATAGCCATAGACAAATGGCATGCGAAGCTCACCCTCGTGGAAAATATGAATCTCCTGCGGTGGCGCGAAAATATACTTCGTGTTTCTTGTATGCAGATCATACGGGGCCAAAAACTCAACAAACAATGTCCCGAGATAAAAGAGCAGAAGGACTATGCCACTGATCACCGCAAGACGATGGCGGCGGAATTTCCACCACATCATCTTCCATTGTGATGCCATGAAGAACTTCTCCTGTTCAGGAGAAAGCTGCTCTACGGCATAGGGATCAAATGGCTCATCTGAATGCCAATGCTCCAGTTTATCGGTTTTACCCGACCCGAGATTTCCGGGACCAAGCGTATCACTCATTTTGTTGCCCCCCCAGAAAGTCGAATACGTGGATCAAGTAACGCCAGCAAAACATCCGAAATAAACATACCAATGACGGTCAGCAATGCCAGGAACATGAGGAAAGATCCCGCCAGATACTGGTCCTGACTACGCAAGGCTTCAAGCAGCATCGGGCCAGCGGTTGGCAAACTCAAAACCGCACTTACAATAACCGAGCCTGAGATGACATCCGGCAGCAAGTTACCGATGTCAGCGATAAACGGGTTCAAGGACATACGCACAGGATATTTCACCAGTGCTTTGACCTTTGGCACCCCTTTGGCCTTTGCAGTTGTCACATACTGCTTCTGCAATTCATCCAGAAGATTTGCTCGCAGTCGCCGGATCATAGCGGCCGTACCACTGGTACCGATCACAATCACGGGAATGATCATGTGATCCAATACTGACAGGAATTTATCGAAACTCCACGGTTGATCCAGATACTTCTCATCCATCAACCCGCCGATGGAAAGACCGAAATAATAGTTGGCATAGTAGAGAAGCACCATGGCAAGCAGGAAGTTTGGTGTCGCAAGCCCAAGATAACCTATTAGCGTGAAACCATAGTCACCTATGGAATATTGACGGGTTGCCGAATACACCCCGATAGGAAAGGCCACCAGATAGATAAAGATAATAGTCGAGAAATTGACCACAAAGGTGAGCAGCATTCGGTCCCCGAGTACGTCTTGCACCGGCAGATCGTAGGCAAATGAATGCCCCCAATTTCCCTGAATAAGGCCGGAAAATCCATTTGGTCCCGGCCAAAAGCCCATCCAGATCGCATATTGCTCGATCATGGGTTTATCAAGGGAATATTGCTCTCGATAGAAAGATATTTTGGCGGCTGCGCTTGCGCTTTCCCCTTGGGCTTTCAGTTCCTGCAACTGGTTGGAAAGATAATCGCCAGGTGGCAATTGAATGATTACAAACGTGAGAATACTGATCACCAGCAACGTAGGGATCATGACCAGAACTCGTTGGATGAAATAGCTGAACATTTCCTCTATTCCTCCTTGCCGCCGTCAACGAAATAAAACAGATCGGGATGGTAGATGCCAAAATGGGCCCCAGGATCCCAGTTGAAAATCACTGATTTTGGCACATTCTTAAGCCGCTCAGTGACAACAATAGGCTGCAAAATCCCGCTTACCACACCAATGTTAAACTGCTGCTCAGCATGGATGGACAGCATTTCAGACCAGATTTTCGTCCGGTCATCGTCATTTGTCGCGGTCAGCCAATTTCCATACAGCTCCATCAGGCGCTTTGCTTCCGGCATATCAATAGGCTCGCCAGAAGCCCCTTTGGTTTCGTAATATTGACCCCACTTGGGCCATTGATAGCTGATCTGGCTGGTAGGTGCCAAAATAGACGGATTGGATTGTGGTCCAGCCACCCCGTTTTCAAGCCCCCCCCAGATCGAAATAAGGGTTTCACCGGCAAAAATACGGTTTCGGAAAACAGCGCGCTGAGATGGTTTGGTAAAGAGCGCGATACCAACTTCACGCCAGCTATCGCGGATCAGCTCCAGAACGTCTGTTTGCTCGGTACTCTCACCCGCGGTTTCGACGATGATGGAAAGATCCTGCCCATCAGGCAGCAGGCGAATACCATCCTCGTTACGTTTATCCAGCCCCATTTCATCCAGAATCTGGTTGGCTTTATCAAGATCCAGCGTGGCCCAGCGGGTTCGATATTCATCATTGAACAGCGGGCTTTGTTTCTGAACTGTATTATTCCCTTCGGTTGCCAGTCCGAAATAAAGAACGTCGTTAATTTCTTCACGGTCGATCGCCAACGATAGAGCACGGCGGAACCTCACATCCCGTATCAGTTTTTTCCAAACAGGGTCTGTCACATTCAGATTTGGGTAGAGAGCAAAATGCGAGCCCTTGACCGTTGGCCAAAGAAGGGTGCGATAAGCTGAGCGTTTCTCATTTTCCTTCAAGAAAGTGGCGTCCTGAAGTTTGAGTGCCCGTACCTGCAAATCCACATCACCGGAGGCTGCTTTGGCAGAAATCAGTTTTGGTTCAGAAATCGAAAGAATAACACGATCGATGTAAGGGAGTTGATTTCCGGCACTATCCACCCGATGGAAATAAGGATTTCTCACCCCAACAAAGCGGTTGGCGGGTGCCGATGTTGTGTTGCGCCATGGCTGCAATGTGGGTAGTTCCGGGTTATCGAATTTATAGAGATTATCCAACCGGTTATGCTTAGACGCCCAGGATTTCAATTTGATCTTCTGGATCTTGTTCAGTTTGGATTTATCAATGTAGCGAATATGGAATTCACTGAGATAATGCGCGGGACGATAGATCAAAAGCGGTGACGCCCCCGCCAGAAGAGGCAGGAAATTGGGGTTCGGTTTTGACCACTCATAACGAACGGTGTAAGCATCCGGAAAAGAAACTTTGGGAAGCTCTCCATCCAACAATAGAGATGCGGGCGGTCCAGCCGGGGTCAGCTTTTTGTTATTGGCGACATCTTCCCACCAATAACGGAAGTCATCCGAAGTAAAGGGAGCGCCATCCGACCAACGATGGCCTTTGCGAAGTTTGAAGGTAAATATCCGACCTTCCTTCACGTCAAAACTTTCCGCGATATCCGCCTCAAGCTGCAAATCGCGATTATACCCAACCAGACGCGCATAGCCGTACACAAACATAAGCTTCACATCGGCCGGATTACCGATCAAAGATCGCAGGCTACCGCCATATTTTCCAAGTTCCTGATCCTCCGCAGGGGTTACGACCAGCGGTGCCTCCGGAAGGCGTTCAACCATCGGCGGCAATTTACCTGCCTTCACATCAGCCTGCAAAGAAGGTACTTCCGCCTGAGCAATTGTGGCACTCAGCACCAGGACTACCGCCCAGATGCCAACGCAGAATTTTCTGAATTCACCTGAAAAATCCCTCAACTTTTCAACTCCGAAATCTCTGTGCCTTCTTGCACTCGGACAAAATGCCCCTCTCCCAAATCCAGCATCACAGGATGAATATGCTCTGACACCGTAAATGGCTCTGGCCAAGCAGCAGGGTCCGACGCTTTTTCCGAGACCAAATGATTGAAATCCAGTTTATGTTCCGGATCTGGCTCCGGCACAGCGGCGAGCAATCGTTTGGTGTATGGATGAACAGGATTATTAAACAGCACATCTTTTGGTGCCGTTTCCACAAGGCGACCACGACACATAACTGCAATCCGATCCGCGATATAGTCAACCACAGCGAGGTTATGGGAAATAAATAGATATGTGAGGCCCAGTTCTTTCTGCAAATCTTTAAGCAAGTTCAAAATCTGCGCCTGAATGGACACATCCAACGCCGAAACAGGCTCATCGCAAATCAGAAGATCCGGCTTCAAAGCAAGGGCTCTCGCGATTCCGATACGCTGACGCTGTCCGCCAGAGAATGAATGAGGATAACGACGAAGGAAGCGGATATCTAACCCCACCAGGCGCATCAGTTCCTTCACTGTTTCTTCCCGCTCTTTCTGTGTGCCAATATCATGGATCACCAGAGGCTCAGAGATGATATCAAAGACCGTCATGCGCGGGTTCAACGACGAGAACGGATCCTGGAAAATAAACTGAACTTTAGACCGATAATCAAAAAGTTCTTTATCCCCTAGACTTAAAACGTCCAGATCTTTACCACGGTCATTATAGGTAACGGACCCATCAGATGCTGAGATTGCCCGCAGAATCATTTTCGACAGGGTGGTTTTACCACAACCAGACTCGCCCACGAGACCCAAACATTCACCCGGCTTGATAAAGAAACTGACCTGATCAACCGCTTTGACATTTCCGGCTGATTTTCCACCAAGAAGTCCCGATTTCCGGGTAGGGAAAACCTTGGTGAGATCTTTCACTTCCAGAATTGGCTTTTCTTCTTTGCCGGTAATTTCGCGCGGATTGGCCTGCGCCAGAAAATTGCTGTCTTCATCGCGCTTTATTTCGCGGATCGGCGTGAGGCGCTCTCCCTCTTCCATGTTGAAGCGCGGCACCGCCTTTAAGAGAGCTTTTAAGTACGGATGACGGGGATCGTCAAAAATCTCTTCCAGTGTCCCCTGCTCCATGACCTTGCCGTGATACATAACGACCACTTCGTCAGCCATGCTGGCCACCACACCCAGATCATGGGTAATCAACAAAATGGCCATCTTCAGTTTCTTTTGCAAAGACTGCATCAAATCCAGAATTTGCGCCTGAATGGTCACATCAAGTGCGGTTGTTGGCTCATCAGCGATCAGTAATGCAGGATGGCAGATCATGGCCATGGCAATCATAGCACGTTGGCGAAGTCCGCCTGAAAGCTCAAAGGGATATGTATCAATGGCGGCTTCAGGGTCCGGGAAGCCAACAAGGCGAAGCATATCAATAGTGAGCTCTCTGCCTTCTTCTTTTGATTTCTTGTGATGGAGGTGAAGGGCCTCAGAAATCTGATCCCCGATTGTGTGAAGCGGCGACAAAGATGTCATCGGTTCCTGGAAAATGATGGTAATCCGGCCACCCCGGATTTCCCGCATTTCCCGGCTGTCGGGTTTTAACTTGGCAATGTCGTAGAAATTACCTGGCTTTTTGGGATCAAAAAACAGGATCTCGCCCTTGGTAATATGGGCCGTCCTTGGCAAGATCGACATGATCGACTGACTGATCACGGATTTACCGGAACCGGACTCGCCCACCAATGCAACGGTTTTCCCTTCAGGCACACGGAAACTGACGCCATCGACAGCTTTAACCGTTCCCTCCGGCACCCGGAATTCGACTTTCAAATCACGAACAAGCAACACGTTAGACATCAGTTACCCTCATACGCACTAAAGGTTCGCGCAGCGTCTTGAACACTGATATCAAGGGATTTGAGGTTTCTCGCGGTTGTTGCATCAAAGCTTACACCCGCCTCCTTGGCCTTGATGGCACAAAGCCTCACCAGATCTTCAAAATCTGATATGGTGGATTCAAAGGTCAATCCAGTACCCCTCCCTTTTAACTTAAGTTGCATCCACCCCTTTTCTCCATCGCGCCGCGTCGAGAAATAGGAAAGCTTCAGCGCCTCAAGCGCCTCCCAATCAATGTTTTTCCCCTTCAGGCCTTCAACCGAAATCCCGTCCGCTGAAACTTTAACTTTCATTTTTTTTCGAACGAGTGCTCTGCCCCCATAGGCAGCGAACATAATGGCCAAGCCTGCCAAGATATAGACAATGACAGATGATGGCCTGAACAACAAGAGGGGAACAAGGCTAAACAGCATTCCAAGGGCGGATCGTGTGACATCCCGGACAATTTCTTTTGCCGGATATGCAAAAACTCTCAAGGCAGCCCCCCCACTCTTGCCATCAACCTATATCATCCGGCAATCCATCGATCAGGGACATGGCACCCGGATATGTCATCCATCTTACAGAAGAATGACCATTTAGAAACGAAAACAGTTTAAACAGAATTTCCCATATGGCGTCATCATGTACCAAATGATGGGATAGGATCCCCGTGGGCTCAAAGGGATCAGCCGCGCCGGTTCTTTTTGCAATGAGATGCGACAAAACTTGATCCAGGATTTCTTCTTCAGGTAAAGCGCTTCGATGACCCCGCCAAAAGATTGGATCCACATGCGTGTTTATCAGCGCAACGCGATTACTTGATACCTTATCCGTTTTACGCGCCTTGTAGCTGGAGAGGCCAACAACCCCAATATCTCCAAGCCTTTCCGTCACAGCATCAGAAATACGGTTCCACGGCGGCACAAAAACGGGCAGGAATTTATCTTCAAACAAAGTCTGCATACGTGAAAGCCCGACCCCAATATGATCCAACGCGTCTTCCACGCCCCGACTTTCAGGAAACTCCGATTTCTTTTCCCCGCCTTTGGCCTCGGATTGATGGGTAACCCCGTGTTGAACCAGCAGACATCCATCAAGGTCATCCGCAATATGCGGGTCAACCCGATCGGGAATGACAGCCAAAGTCAGGGGGATATCAAAATGAGATCTTAAGGCAATTAATCGATCAAAAGCCGGGGTCGGTTCATTTAAATCATCGTCACGCCACCAGAAGGTCGCCTTCTTACCATCGGCTTCCCATTGATCCAGTTCTGCCTGCAACTGATCCCAGCTTGCCATTACCGCGCGCTCATCCACTCTTTTAAGAGATCAGCTGATTTCTCTGCGCCGTTCACATCAATCTCAGCAGATGATGGTGGTCCTGACAGTGCTTCATCTACCTTTTGAGCCAGCTTCTCCGGTGTCAGGCCATCTTCATCGGCGATATGTAAGACGCCACGCGACGCCAACAGCTCCGCCCGCATGGTTTGTTCTGTCTCCACACCCCCGGCGTAAGGCACGATCACAGCTTTACATTTCGCATGAAGGATTTCCATGACGGTATTATAGCCGCCCTGACTGATAGAAAGATCACAATTCATCAAAAGGGTCGTGAAATCGCGTCGCGCGCGCTCAACCACCACGCCTTCCGGTGCCATGGATTGCAACTCATCAAATTTCTGAGCCTCCACAGTGGCACCCACCATCATGCGCCACGTTCTGTCGGAAGCCTGACTTAACTCTCTCGCCTGCATTGCGGTTTTCAACAGCGCTTCACCAACGGCACCGCCGCCGCTGGATACAATAACTTCACCTTCACCCGGGGCGTCACCCCCGCCTTTCACTCCGGTACGATCCACCACATATCCGGTATATGTGATCAGATCTTTAATGGCTTCGGTATGAGGGAAGGTCCGATCCAGGGAAATAAGGTCCGGATCACCATGAACCATGACATGATCAAAATATTTGCGAACCAGCGCCAACATTTCGTCATTGCGACCTGGTTTTGTCTGCGCCACCAGAATGTCACGGACAGACGAGATAATCAGTGGCTTATCTGGATCCGATTTCGCAGCCTCCAAAAGCGGGAGTAATTCAAACCGCATTTGTCGGCGACCAAAGGGGAAAAGCTCTGTGATCAGGATGTGAGGCTGAACATCTTTATAGATGTCGAGCAAACGACCCGCACGCATATCGCGCCAGCCATCGTCAATTTCCTGTCCGTCTTCATCCACAAGTTTCTTGAAAAACAGGTCTGTGGCGCGGGTAGCCGGAAGCTGAACCAGATCTGCGCCGCCCAAATCAATATCAATGGGATGACCACCGGAGACAACCGTAACATCAAACCCGGCGCGCACAAGATTTCTGGACAAGGTGGCAGTTCGGCGTAAATGCCCAATCCCGAGAAGATGCTGAACATAAAAGAGAATGCGATACGGTTCCGCCATCTTAAGCCTTGCTTTCCAGTTTGATATTCACTTGTTCGGGATGCGGATGACCCTTTTCATCAATCATAAAAAGGTGGGCCGTCCCCCAATCAAACGCCACAGGAGCTTTGTCCGTCATATCCCAATTATACGCAAGTGATTTAAGTGCTCGGATCACGCCTTTATGGGTAACCACGATGGAGGGTTCTTGCAGGTTTTTTAAGAAAGGGATCAATCTTTCCTGTACTTCTGCCGGACTTTCACCACCATTTGGCTTCATATGGCGACCGCGGGCTTCATTTTCTGCCATGGTGGCCCCGTATTTTTCGCGAAGCTCCCGAATGGTGAAGCCTTCCCAATCCCCAAAATTCATCTCAATCAATTCTTGCGCAACTTCATGATCTTCCCCACCTAACAGTTCAGCCGTTTGACGTGCACGTTTCAAGGGGCTCGCATACCACTTAAATCCATCAAACCGCTCAGGTAGGGACGCCGCCCTCATTTCCGAAATACCAATCTCGGACAAAGGAATATCGGTCCGGCCTTGCAGCTTCTTCTGCAAATTCCATTCGGTTTTCCCGTGCCGAATGACAAGTAGGGGGATCATTTAACATCCTCTTTCATATAATCGCTTAAGCGATCTGCGGCGGCTTGCAGACTTCTCTCTTTCGCCACAAAATCTATGGCAGACTTCAACATCTGCTCCCGCAATTCCTGATCATCCAGCGCCTGCCTAATCGCGGAAGCAAGAGCCGCTATATCATCGGGATCCACCAATATCCCACTTTCACCATCCGCGACGACATCCGGGACTCCGCGGACACGACACGCAATAGAAGGCAACCCACTTCGGGCTGCCTCAAGGAACGCCATCCCAAAGGCTTCACCTACGGCAGGCCAAACATATAGATCTGCGAATGAGTACAGACTGACCAGTTCCGCCTCAGTTCGGCGGCCGAGGAAATGGACGCGACTTTCCATTCCTTGAAACAGTTCCCTGATTTCACTTTCTTTTGGACCGTCCCCAACAATCAATAACTGCCAATCATCCCCTCCGATCAAGGGCAACGTTTTTGACAGTTGCGCAAAGGATTTGAACTTATCGCCGCCTCTTAGCATCCCAACAGACAAAAGGCTCATTCGGTCTAATCGGCCGCCCGCGTCCAGAACCATAGCGGCCGCGTCCCCTTGCCCATCCGGCTTGGTTTCAATAAAGGGAGGGAAATGAATAAGATGTTTCGGATCCGATACAAGCTGACCAAGACACGCCCCATCCAACCTGGTCATATGGAAAACACGTGTAGCCTTTTTTATGGCGTTTGCCGCAGCTTTATAACCGCTGGCCCATCTTCCATTTTCCTGTTTAGGGGCATGACTTGCCTCAGCGATATAGTAGGGAATATCCAGCGCTTCCGCCACTAAAGGTCCGATCCAGTCCGGTGCCTTGTGATAAACATGATAGGTAAAGAAAAGATCCGGCCATGCCTCTTTTGGCTGGTTGCGGTAATTTTCGACTATTCGATGAGCTTCTGCCTCACCTTCTCGCTTTAGGCGAACTTGCTGGGTCGGATCACCGGCTTTATCGAAACTTCGAAACTCGCTGATGAGCTCTACTTTCGCCCCTGCCCTCTCCAATGCCGCCATAAACAACCGTGCCATCCGCCGATCCCCGGAAGGGGTCGGGTTGTTCGGTGACTTCATGGGGGCGTAGAAGGCTGTTTTCACGCAAGATCCTTTTCAAACTGGGCCGCGAGTTTCTCAATCCAATGATCCGCGCCAAACTCTGACCGCAGCTTTTGATCTCCGGCATCACTTAGAGTCTGGCGCAATTGGGGATTGGTTATAAGATCTTCAAGCCCGCGCGCCAGCGCTTCAGGGTCACGTTCCGAAACCAGTAATCCTGTTTCACCATTATTGATCAGTTCAGGAATGGCCGATACCGCCGTGGAAAGCGCCGCGGCTTTTTGGCTTTGCGCTTCCATCAGCACATTTGGTAACCCGTCACGATCCCCATCTTCTGCAATACGGCTGGCCAAGGTAAAAATATCCGCTGCCTGCAGATGCTCCAGAACAAATTTCTGGGACTGGGCGCCGTGCCAACTGATTTTGTCGGTGAGATCTAGTTTTTCAGCTTGCGCTTTCAATTCATCCAGCAGCGGACCGCCGCCAATATGTTCGAAATGCCAACTTAAGTCAGATGGTAATTTCGCCAACGCGATGAGCAGATCATCATAGCCTTTTTTGATCACCGCCCTTCCCACAGAAACGATTTTCACAGGATCATTCAAATCATCCCCGTTACGGGTATGTTTTTTGCCTTCCATTACGGGAAAACGATCCAGATCCAGTCCGTGATAAAGCAGGGATACTTTTTCCGGATTAGAGGCCAGTTTCTTCAAATGGGCCACATTAAATGCGGTACAGGTGACAAGCCAGGAAACATCCTCCAGTTTTTCGGACAACTCCCAATCGGGGGATGTATAGATATCCTTGGCATGGGCAGAACAGGACCACGGGATATCCCGGATCATCGCCGCATAACGCGCCACAGAGGCAGGGGTATGCAGAAAATGCGCATAAATCTCGGCTGTGCCTTCTGGAAGTTCTGCCGCCAACACCATTGCCTGACCAAAGCGGCGTACCCGGTTTCGGGTGGTATCTCTTTTTAAATCCTGCTGCCAAACGGCAAATGCCTTCGCATACCCCCTGAACTTCCGTGCTTTTTTCCACGCGTAATAAACGCGGGCGGGTTCGTCATGAAGATATTCCGGCAGATAATTTACAGGTGCCGTAATTTCATCATGTATGGGATGCGTCTTTTTGTCTGTTGGATGGCGAAGTGAAATAAAGTGCAGACTAAATCCGCGCTTTTGCAGCGCCAGCAATTCCTGAGCGATAAAAGTTTCGGAAAGGCGAGGGTATCCTTTAAGAATAACCGTTATGACCTTGGATGATAATTGTGTCACCAATTGCAAACCTTCCCAGAAAATAGACAAGGCTATTTGTTAAGGGCTAAGGCCCAGAAATTCAACCGCCATCTTGATCCCGGCCCGCCAGCTTAATCGTTTTTATCTTCACATGTATAAGCGATTACAAAATTGCCCCTTGCGAATTTCACGAAAAAAATGGAAAACTAAAGAAATAGAAGGGGTTCTAATAAAATTCACTGGGGCAGAGGGGCTGCGCACAAGGCATGGAACACAGTATTTACAAATACATACTGCGTCACAGTAAGAAGCAGCAGATTATCCTCACCTTGATGTCATGCGCATCATTCCCGTTCCTCTATTACTATCTTGAACTCCCCAAAATCATCATTGACCAGGCTATTCAGGCGAAAGACATCATCTTCCCTGTTGAAATTATGGGTTTCGCCATTGATCAGCAGGAATTTCTATTTGTCTCAGTCGCGGCCTTTCTGCTTCTGGTGATCATCAACCAGAGCTTTAAATATATGATCAATGTCTATCAGGGGATCACAGGGGAGCGAATGCTCCGCCGTTTGAGATTTGAACTTTATAGTCGCATCCTGCGCTTCCCACTGCCGACATTTAAAAAGAAAAGCTCAGGCGAGATCATTCCGATGATCACCGCCGAAGTGGAGCCATTGGGCGGGTTTATCGGCGAAGCCTTTGCGCTCCCTGCATTTCAGGGGGGGTATCTGATCGTTATCATGGGCTTCCTGCTTGTCCAAAATGTCTATATGGCATTAGCTGCGATCGCCCTCTACCCACTACAGGCGTATTTTATCCCCAAACTGCAACGCAAAGTGAACCTGCTCGGGAAAGAACGTGTACAGAGGGTTCGTGTTCTTTCGGATAAAATTGGAGAAACCGTTGCCGGTGTGCAAGATATTCACGCCCATGACGCTTCCAACTATCTGCGGGCTGGGTTTACCCGTCAGTTGGGCCGCATCTACTATGTGCGCTATCGTATTTACTTGCTCAAATTCATCATCAAGTTCCTGAATAACTTCATTCAGCAATTGGGTCCGTTCTTCTTCTATGCCATCGGTGGCACCATGGTCATCGCGGGCGATCTGGAAATTGGTACATTGGTAGCGGCAATTTCCGCGCATAAGGAAATGGCTGCCCCTTGGAAAGAACTCCTCGCCTATTATCAACGCCGTGAAGATGCCCGCATCAAATACGAACAGGTTGTTGAACAGTTTGAACCAGCTGGCATTCGTTCCGATGATTATCAAATGGATGAACCTGATCCGCTTCCAAAATTAGAAGGTGAAGTGGTCGCCTCCAATCTGGTGCTGGCGGATGATACGGGATCTGCACAACTGGAAGGACTTAACCTCCGCTTCAATATGAACGAAAAACTGGCCATCGTCGGTCCTGCGGGATCTGGCCGGGATGCGCTCAGCCGTGTCCTCTCTCGTCTTGTGGATCCTGACCGCGGGCAGTTAAAAGCGGGAAGTGTTGATCTTTTAAGTGCACCGGAATCTGTTGTGGGTCGCCGCATCGCTTATGTTGGCCAGACAGGATATATCTTTAACGCAACCCTTGGTGAAAACCTGTTGTTCAGCTTGAAGCATCGTCCGCTTCACGATCTGCAGAACACGGATGACATGGAAGATGATAAAGAATTTTTTGAGAAGGAAAAAATAGAAATCCCACTTACCGGTAATAGTGAGTTTGATTTCGACAAGGACTGGATCGACTACGAGGGAGCAGGCGTTAGCAACCGCGAGGAATTGGATGCCCGTGCCATAGATGTTTTGGAAATGGTCGGCCTTGGAGATGATGTCTATCAACTTGGTCTTCGAAGCACCGTGGATACGGCCCACGATCCATATACAGCCGACCATATTTTGCGGGCACGGCTTCGTTTCTTTGAAAAGCTGGAAGCGGATCCAACCTTGAAGGATCTGGTGGAGGCGTTCGATCAAAATAAATACAACACCAACGCCACTTTGGGTGAAAATCTGCTATTTGGAACCCCTGTTGATGGCAGCTTCGACATGGAGCGCCTCGCAGAGAACTCCTACGTTCAAAAGGTGATCGAGGAAGCAGACCTCACCAACACTTTTGTGAAAATGGGATATCAGGTCGCCACCTTGATGGTGGAACTGTTCGCCGACCTGCCGCCTGATCATGAGTTTTTCCAGCTATACAGCTTTATCTCCTCAGACGAGCTGCCCGATTATCAGGCAATCCTGAGCCGTGTGGACCAAGATCATCTGGAACAGTTACGTGAAGAAGACAAACTTCGCTTTATGTCCCTGCCGTTCAAAGTAATCCCCTCCCGACATCGTCTTGGTGTGATTACCGAAGATATTCAGGCAAAAATTGTAGAGGCCCGGCACAAGTTTGTGGAAAACCTTCCCAACAGCCTGAAAGGCCACATTGAGTTCTTTGATCCCGCCGCCTACAACGCTGCCGCAAACATTCAGGATAATATCCTGTTTGGTAAAGTGGCCTACGGCTATGCGCAAGCAGTAGAGCGGATCGGCACTCTTCTGTCTGAGGTGGTCCGGGAAATGGATTTGAAACGCGCTATCTTGAAAGTGGGCCTCAGCTTCCCTGTAGGTTCCGGCGGAGCGCGGCTCAACGAAAATCAGCGTCAGAAACTGTGTATCGCCCGTGCGATTATCAAACGCCCTGACATGTTGATTATGAATCAGGCGACAGCTTCTTTCGACCATAAGACACAGTTTCATATTCTTGAAAATGTTTTGGCCGAATTTGAAGAACGTACTGTTGTTTGGTCATTGGAGAAAACGGATATGGCCTATCTGTTCGATAAAGTTGCTGTTATTGCCGGCGGCACCGTCGAGGATATCGGCAGTTACGAACATATCCATACCAATAACGAACAATTTAAGGCTTTAAGCGCCTGATGAAGAAGAAATAGGAGTGGAATGGTGAGCCTGAAGGAAGAGGTAGAAACCCTGCGACAGATCCCACTTTTCGCAAAAGTGGATCCAACCAAGGTTAAGTTGCTGGCTTTTACGTCCGAGCGTGTCACATATCAGCCCGGACAGATCGTCTGTCAGCAAGGTGAAATGGGAGATGCCGCCTATGTGATCATAAACGGTGAGGCACAGGTCCTAATCGACACACCATCCGGTCAGATCAATGTTGCAACCATGAAGAAAAATGACGTCGTTGGTGAAATTGCAATCCTGATCAACATTCCACGTACCGCCACAATTCGGGCGGAAAGTGAGCTTATAACGTTACGCATTACAAAGGATCACTTCCTCAGCACATTGTCAGAGTTTCCTGAAATTTCTGTGGAAATGATGCGGGTGCTGGCAGAGAGATTGGTGCGAACGACGGATGAGCTTCAAAAAGCAAAAGAACAACTTCAGAATGCAGGGCTCACTGATTAAGCCCTCAACAAATCACGAGTAAGGTAAATGGTCCGCCAGTTTCTGGAGTCGTTGCAGGTCTATCTGGACCGACGCGTTATCACAATCCTGCTTTTGGGATTTTCTTCTGGCCTGCCATTGGCGCTCACGGGGACCACCCTGTCCCTATGGCTTCGTGAGGAAGGGATTACCCTGACTTCCATTGGTTTATTTGCCAATGTGGCAACGCCATATGCGCTTAAATTCATCTGGTCGCCCCTTGTGGACAAAATGCCGATCCCGCTGTTCAGCCGTTTTCTCGGACGGCGGCGTGGCTGGCTGATATTCACACAAATCTGTCTGATCCTGTCCATCTTGGGACTTGGGGCAAGCAATCCGAATATCAGCATTGAAATGACGGCACTGTTTGCCTTTCTGGTTGCCTTTTCATCTGCCAGTCAGGATATCGTTATTGACGCCTACCGCGTTGAAATATCGGACGAGAAAACCATGGCAGCGGGGGCTGCGGCCATTGTCTTTGGCTACCGTATCGGCATGTTGGCCTCTGGTGCGGGCGCACTTTACCTTGCGTCCTCCGTCAGTTGGCAAATGACCTATAGCATTATGGCCGGTCTTATCTTTATAGGCATTCTCACCGTTCTGTTTAACCGCGAACCAGAAAAAGCTGGTGCTCCCGAGCCCCAAGAAAACATGGTGGGTGCAAGCGCGTTGGAAAAAGCTGGTTATTGGCTGAAAGAAGCCGTTTATGACCCGCTTGCGGAGTTTTTCAAGCGTCCTGGCTGGGTGCCCATCCTGCTTTTTGTGATGCTCTACAAATTCGGGGATAGCCTTGCCGGGGTGATGAGCACACCCTTCTTTTACGATCTTGGCTTCACAAAAATTGAACTTGCCAATGTCAGTAAGATCTATGGAACCGCCGCGACCTTTATCGGGCTGGCCCTCGGCGGTTGGTTGATGGCGGCGACAGGCCTATACCGCACTTTATGGATTTGCGGCTTTCTTCAACTGGGATCCAACTTGATGTTTGCGGGTCAGGCCATGGCGGGCAACGATATTGTTTTTCTGGCGGCAACCGTTGGCATTGAAAATCTGGCAGGCGGTATGGGAACCGCTGCATTTGTGGCCTATCTATCCAGCCTTTGTAATATCAGCTACACCGCGACGCAATATGCCCTTCTGTCATCCTTTATGGCAACGGCGCGGATCTGGTTTTCTTCCCCCGGTGGGTTTCTGGCGGAACAAACAGGCTGGATCACATTTTTTATCCTGACAACGCTAGCGGCTGTTCCCGGTCTGGTGTTATTATGGTGGCTCACGCGGAAATCCAGTGAAACGCGCCCGGAAGAGGCGCGGGCTAGCGCCAATTAAAAAAACACCGAAAAAGGTGTAGGGAGACGTTATGAATATCGCCAATCTATTGGTACGCACCGCCCAAAGCCATGCGGGTCAACCAGCCTTGGCTCATGGGACCGAGACGGTTGCGACATACAGAGAATTTGCAAATAAGGCTGCGTCACTGGGCGCTGGCCTTATGCAACAATATGGGTTGCAAAAAGGGGATCGCGTCGCCCTGATTATGAAAAACCATCCCGAATACTGGATCAGTCTTTTTGCAGTTTGGCATGCGGGCCTGACCGCAGTGCCTGTAAACGCGAAACTTCATATCAGTGAATTTACCTACATTCTTGAAAATTCAGGGGCAAAGCTGGCTATTGCCACGCCTGAACTGGCAAAGGAACTGACCGAAGGGCAGGATCTGGCCCCGGTATTGAGCATTTCGGATGCCAATTACGCGGATCTTAAAAACGCGGCACCAATTCCAATGGTGGATATGGCACCTGATGACTTGGCGTGGCTGTTTTATACCTCCGGCACAACGGGAAAACCAAAAGGCGCCATGCTGAGCCATCGCAATTTGCTCTGCGCTATTTTAAGTTATTTTGCCGATGTGTCGTCACATGAGCCGGGGGACTGCATCATTCACGCCGCGCCGCAAACTCATGGCTCTGGTCTTTATGGCCTTCCCCTTATTGCCAAAGGCGGCATTCAGGTCACCCCGTTAAGCGGCGGGTTCGAGCCGGCGGAAACGCTGGAATTGATTGCGCATCATAAAAACTGCTGCTTCTTCTTTGCCCCCACCATGGTGCACCGCCTGATCGGTGCAGAAGAATTTAAAAGCGCGGATACCAGCAATATCAAGCTGATCGTTTATGGCGGGGGGCCTATGTATGAAGCGGATATCCGAAAAGCCCTCGATGCCATTGGCCCAAAATTCTGCCAGATATATGGGCAAGGTGAAGCGCCCATGACCATCACGGTTCTCACCCAGCATGAACTGGCAACCGGTGGTGATCATCCAAACCGGTCAGAACGGCTTGCCTCTGTCGGGGTGGAGCGAACAGATGTGGAGGTTTGCATTCGCCGTGAAGACGGCACCCCTTGCGATCTTGATGAAATCGGGGAAATTACCGTTCGCGGCGATGTGGTGATGCTGGGATACTGGCAAAATGAAGAAGCCACGAACAATACGTTAAAGGATGGCTGGCTTTGGACCGGTGACATGGGGGCTAAAGATCAGGATGGCTTCATCACCTTAAAAGACAGATCCAAGGACCTGATCATTTCGGGTGGCACTAATATCTACCCCCGTGAAATAGAGGAAGTCCTTCTCACTCATCCGGATGTTGCGGAAGTATCGGTCATCGGACGCCATCATGCCGACTGGGGGGAAGAGGTAATCGCCTTTGTTGTGCCAAATGGCGATGTGCCGTCCATAGAAACACTGGACGCCCATTGTCTTGAGCATATGGCCCGCTTCAAACGCCCCAAGGAGTATTTCATTCGGGAAAGCCTGCCAAAGAATAACTATGGTAAGGTTCTGAAAACGGAACTCCGTAAAGAGTTTGAAAACTGATCAGCGGGTTTTGTCCCGCTGAAAAGTAAGATGGGTTTTGACCGTCGGCCATTCATGAGCAAGGATGCTATACACGCACGTATCCCGAAGGCTGCCATCTGGCATCATCTTGTGACTACGTAAAATCCCGTCCAGTTTTGCGCCCAGCCGTTCAATGGCCGCACGGCTTTGACGGTTCATAAAGTGGGTGCAAAATTCAACGGCGTTGCAGTTAAATTCCTCAAAAGCATGGGTGAGCAGCATCAATTTACAGCGGGTGTTAAACCCACCCCGCTGCACTGATTTCCGATACCATGTGGACCCGATTTCAAGGCGGCGATTAGCCTCATCAATATTCATGTAAGTGGTCATGCCTACGGCTTTGCCAGATGCATTATCAACAATAGCAAAAGGACACATGCTGCCCGCCTTCTGAAGATCCAGCCGTCTGCTGATTTCTGCCCCCATATCCTCAGGTTTTGGCACCGTTGTATACCAAAGCTTCCAAAGTTCCCCATCCTCAGAAGCCTCTTTTAAGTCCGCTTCATGATCAGAGGACAAAGGAACCAGAGAGACAATTTCATCTCTCAACGTAATTGGATCTGCATACGCCATTTATTACATCCACAACAATATCAGTATGAAAAGGATGTAGCCAAATATTGGTCCCATCAAAAGAGCCAATTCCTACAATCATACAGAACCAAAAAAGGCCGCCCAAAGGGCAGCCTTTTCATAGGATATATTGATCTGACTTACCGGCCAGCTTCGTGCGCGGCAAGAGCGGCCATGTTGACCAGTTCGGATACGGTCGCCCCGATAGGAACGATTTGAACGGGTTTGCTGAGGCCCACCATCAGTGGTCCGATAACTTCCGTCTCTCCCAGAACAGGCATCAATTTAGATGTGATATGGGCAGAGTGAAGGCCTGGCATAATCAGAACGTTGGCTGGGCCGGATAGGCGGCAGAAAGGATAAAGCGCCATGATGTCCGGGTTCAGCGCCACATCTGCGGACATTTCACCATCATATTCAAAATCCAGCTCTTCCTGATCCAGAAGGCGAACAGCTTCACGAACCTGTTCAGACGTTTCATGGGCCGGGTTGCCAAAGTTGGAATATGACAGAAGGGCCACACGTGGCTCATGGCCCAAACGGCGGGCCACTTCTGCGGTCTGTTTGGTGATCGCGACCAGATCTTTTGCATCAGGAAGCGTTGTGACGGCGGTGTCACCGATAAACACGGTACGGTCACGTCCTACGGCGATGGAAACGCCGATAGGCTGCTGATCTTCCTTAGCATCCACAACCTTGCTGACTTCCTTAAAGGAGACAGAGAAACGGCGGGTCACACCGGTGACCATGGCATCCGCATCCCCCATGGCGACCATGCAGGATCCGAAAATATTCCGATCCCGGTTCGCAAGGCGCACACAATCACGGTAGAGGTAGCCTTTGCGTTGCAAGCGGCTATAGAGGAAGTCGTGATATTTCTCGCGATCTTCCATTTCGCGAGCATTGTAAATCTCGATCCCTTCAGGAAGCTCAATACCAATATTTTCGACAGTTTCCTGAATAAATTCTTCCCGGCCAATAAGAACCGGAATGCCGTAACCTGCCTTCTTAAATTCAAGGGCCGCACGGATCACTTTTTCTTCTTCGCCTTCCGCAAAAACAACCCGGCGTGGGTTCGCGCGAACCTCATCCATGATCAACTGCAGGGAACCGGCTGTAGGATCAAGACGGGCGCGGAGTTCATTGCGATATGCTGTCTCGTCAATGATCGGACGGCGGGCAACGCCTGTTTCCATGGCTGCTTTCGCAACAGCTGTTGGAACGTGGCTGATAAGACGTGGATCGAACGGCACAGGGATGATGTAATCCGGACCATAAACCGGGCGATTTCCTTTGTAGGCGGCCGCCACTTCGTCCGGCACATCTTCACGGGCGAGCTCTGCCAAGGCTTCAGCTGCCGCGATTTTCATTTCCTCGTTGATGGTTGTTGCCCGAACATCCAACGCTCCGCGGAAGATGTATGGGAAACCCAGAACATTGTTCACCTGATTTGGGAAATCCGAACGACCTGTTGCCACAATGGCATCACCGCGCACATCTGCGATATCTTCGGGACGAATTTCAGGATCCGGGTTCGCCATGGCAAAGATAATTGGCTTCGCCGCCATATCTTTGACCATCTGCTTGGTCACCGCGCCCTTAACGGACAGTCCAAGGAAGATATCCGCACCCACCATGGCTTCTTCCAAAGTTCGGGCTTCTGTTTCCACGGCATGGGCAGATTTCCACTGGTTCATACCCTCTTCACGGCCTTTGTAGATCACACCTTTTGTGTCACACAGGATCGCGTTGTTGTGGGGCAGACCCATTGCCTTGATAAGCTCAAGACAGGCAATCGCCGCGGCACCAGCACCGTTTACAACAACCTTCACATCCTTCATATTCCGGCCGGTAAGGTCGAGCGCATTAATCACACCTGCCGCACAGATGATTGCCGTACCATGCTGATCATCATGGAACACAGGAATGTCCATAATTTCACGAAGGCGCTGTTCAATAATGAAGCATTCCGGCGCCTTGATGTCTTCCAGGTTGATGCCACCAAAACTTGGCCCCATGAACTTCACGGCATTGATGAACTCATCCACATCTTCAGTATCAAGTTCCAGATCAAAACAGTCCAGATCCGCAAAGCGTTTAAACAGAACCGCCTTCCCTTCCATCACCGGCTTGGATCCAAGTGCACCGAGGTTACCAAGGCCTAGAACCGCTGTACCGTTGGAAATTACCGCAACGCGGTTACCTTTAGTGGTAAAATCATAAACGGTGTCTGGATCTTCTGCGATCGCAAGACAAGGGGCCGCAACGCCGGGTGAATAGGCAAGAGATAGGTCCTGCTGGGTCGCAACAGCTTTGGTTGCAACAATTTCTAACTTACCGGGCTTACCCTGTGCATGATATCGCAGCGCTTCTTCATTATGGCTTGAATCCCGCGTATCGCTCATCTCACTGTTTCCTCAAAATCGTCTTTACTTTTTTTGCGCCTCGCCGCCCTAAATTTTCCTGTTAAAAGGTGTTGGCAAAACTGGCGGCTATGATAGTTTTCCTTCATGCCTACAGTAGTCAAAACAAAGTCGCAACAGAATAAGTCGGTTACCCCAATGATGGCCCAGTTTCTGGCCATTAAGGAGCAGCATCAGGATAGCCTGCTCTTTTACCGGATGGGTGATTTTTACGAGCTGTTTTTCGACGATGCGGTGAAAGCCGCTGCCGCCCTTGATATCGCCCTCACTAAACGCGGTAAGCACGAGGGAGAGGACATCCCCATGTGCGGCGTACCCGTTCATTCCGCTGAAGGGTATCTTTTGCGCCTTATCAGGCGAGGCTTTCGTGTTGCTGTTGCAGAACAGACAGAAAGTCCGGCGGAAGCCAAAAAACGGGGCAGTAAATCCGTTGTCGCCCGTGATGTGGTCCGGCTTGTCACCCCCGGTACCATTACAGAAGACAGCCTTCTGGATGCACGCAGTCACAACTTTCTGGTGGCGATCTCTCGCGGGGGACAAAATTACGCGCTCGCATGGGCGGATATGTCCACAGGTGAGTTTATGTGCAGCACCGCAACACAGGATTCTCTTGGGGCACAGCTTTCCCGCCTGAACCCTGGTGAAGTGATTATTCCAGATCGCTGGATGGATGATCCTGCCATGGAAAACCTTGTGGATGAGTGGGATTCGGTTCTAACGCCATTGCCATCTGCGCGGTTTGACAGTCAAAATGGCGAGAAACGACTTAAAACTTTATTTGAGGTTTCTGCCCTTGATGCTTTTGGTCAGTTCAGCCGACCTGAGCTTGCCGCTGCAGGTGCCCTTGTCGATTATGTGGAGCTCACCCAAAAGGGTAAATTCCCCCATATCAAACCACCCCTGCAGCAGGCGGCAGATGATGTTATGTCTATTGATGGCGCGACCCGACGCAATTTGGAACTGACCCGCACCATGAGTGGAGACCGCCAAGGAAGCCTTCTTGCGACCATTGACCGAACCATTACCGGAGCTGGCGCACGTAAACTCGGCGCGGATATTTCCAGCCCCTTAACCGGGGTCGAAGCCATTCACCATCGTCTCAACATGACGGACTATTTCCATCAGGATGATCGCCGACGCGAGGCTTTGCGCGACATTTTGCGCCGCTGTCCCGATATGGAACGGGCGCTAAATCGTTTGGCCTTAGGCCGGGGTGGCCCACGTGACATGGCCGCCATTCGGGATGGCTTGTCAGAAACCGCCAACCTTCGCGCAACTTTGGATACCGCCAATATCAGCGATGATGTCAGCGGCATTCATGAAGCAGCTGAGCATCTGGGCCTTCACGCAGAGCTGGTAGACGAACTCACCCGTGCCCTTGCAGGTGATCTGCCGCTTCTTCCCCGTGATGGCGGGTTTATCGCAACCGGATATCGCCCAGATCTGGATGAGATGAAGACTTTGCGTGACGAAAGCCGTCGTCATATTGCAAACCTTCAAGCCAAATATTCAGAGTTGGCCAATGTGCCCTCCCTGAAGATCAAACATAACAATGTGCTGGGATATTTTATCGAGGTAACACCCCGCTTTGCAGACAATATGGGCGAAGACTTCATCCATCGCCAAACCATGGCCAATGCTATTCGCTATAGCACGGTGGAACTTGGAGAACTGGAAGATAAAATCTCCCGCGCGGCAGATCGCGCGCTTGCGTTGGAGCAAGAGCTTTTCACCGAACTTCAGGAAATGATCCTTGGGCGCGGCACCGCCATCTTGGAAGCCGCAGAAGCAATGGCCACACTGGATGTGGCAGCAAGCCATGCTGATCTTGCAAAAGATCTGAATTACACTCGCCCTGTTGTGGATGACAGCCTTGAATTTGAAATTAAGGGCGGCCGCCATCCAGTCGTCGAAGCGGCGCTTAAATCCAACGCCGATGGGGCCTTTGTCGCCAATGATTGTGTCTTGAATAGTGAAAACCGGCTTTGGCTGCTCACCGGTCCAAACATGGCCGGTAAAAGTACGTTCCTCCGTCAAAATGCATTGATCACGATCTTAGCGCAAATTGGCAGTTACGTGCCTGCGGAACATGCCCATATCGGTGTTGTAGACCAACTTTTCAGTCGCGTGGGCGCCGCAGACGATCTGGCACGCGGAAGGTCTACCTTTATGGTGGAAATGGTGGAAACCGCCACAATCCTTAATCAGGCGGGCGCGCGCGCCCTTGTTATTCTGGATGAGATCGGGCGCGGTACCGCAACTTTTGACGGCCTTTCCATTGCGTGGGCAACCGTTGAGCATTTGCATGACATCAATTCATGCCGCGGCCTCTTTGCGACACACTATCATGAACTCACCGCCCTCTCCGGTAAATTGGGGGGTCTTTCCAACCACAGTCTGAAAGTGCGTGAATGGAAAGGGGATGTGATTTTCCTGCATGAAGTGGGGCCAGGGTCCGCGGATCGATCCTACGGTATTCAGGTGGCGAAACTGGCCGGTCTTCCAAAGGCCGTGGTCACCCGCGCAGAAGATGTTCTTCATCATCTGGAAGAGAAAGATCAGAAAAACGCCAAGGCAAAACTGGTGGATGATCTGCCTCTCTTTGCGACGGTGGTTGAAGAAACCGCACGAGAGGAAGCCGTAGCAGCCCCATCTGAAATGGAAGTTCGAATTTCAGAGATAAATGTGGATGATCTCACCCCCCGTGAAGCCCATGCCCTTCTTTATGATTTGAAAGGGATGCTGGGCGAAGATTAGAAGAACAGGTGACAAAAGCATATGACATCGCTACTCTCAGCTCGTTCCAAATAACCAACTAATAAAAAACGAACTAGGGGAGCGATTTCATGTTCGATCTTTCAGGTAAAAATGTCCTGATCACCGGATCCAGTAAAGGTATCGGTAAAGCAATTGCCCAACAGATGGCCCTTGCAGGTGCGAAAGTGACTATTTCCAGCCGTAAAGAAGATGTCTGTCAGCAAGTAGCTGATGAAATTAACGCGAGCCTGCCAGAAGGTTCCTCAGGCGGTGCTGTTGTAATTCCATGTAACATCAACAGCAAAGAATCCCTGCAAAATCTGGTGGATGAAACCCACAAACAACTGGGTCAGATTGATGTGCTGGTTTGTAACGCCGCGCTAAACCCGTACTTTGGTCCATCGGCTGGCATTCCAGATGAAGCGTTCGACAAAATCATGTCTGCCAACATCAAATCCAATCACTGGCTCTGCAACATGGTGCTGCCCGAAATGCAGGAACGTAAAGACGGCTCTATCGTCATTGTTTCTTCCATCGGTGGTCTTCGCGGATCTAAAGAACTGGGCGCCTATAGCATTTCCAAAGCCGCTGATATGCAGCTTGTACGGAACCTGGCCGTTGAATATGGACCAGACAACATCCGTGTAAATGCCATTGCGCCGGGTCTGATCCGCACTGATTTTGCCCGCGCGCTATGGGAAAATCCGGAAATCTTGAAACGGGCCACATCTCGTGCACCACTTCAACGTATCGGGGAGCCTGAGGAAATTGCTGGTGTTGCTGTACTCATGGCATCAAAAGCTGGAACATTCCTCACCGGTCAAACCATCACGGTTGATGGGGGTCAGACGATCACTTGATCAATTGAGAGTAATTTATTTGAAAAAGGCTCGCTCAAGCGGGCCTTTTTTAGATGATGCGCGCTATCAGATGCCACGCAACAACCAGCATCATGACCCCAACCAAAGTATCGAGAACCCGCGCGGCACTTGGGCGACCCAGAATAGGGCTCATAAAGAGCGCCCCATATCCCAGGGCGAAAAACCAGACAAAAGACATGATCACAGCACCGCTTATGAAGTAATAGCGAAGCTGCAATTCATAAGTTCCGGCAATGCCCCCAAGCATGACAACCGTATCCAGATAGACATGCGGATTTAGAAGACTAAAGGCGATAGTCATCATGGCCGCTTTTTTCGCGCTGCTGGTAACCGGCTCCCCTTCCCCTGTAGAGACAGGTTTTGCCTGTATGGCCCGCCAAAAGGAAAGCCCGCCGAAGACAAGCAGGAAGGCAATACCGCCATAGGTCACATACTCAACCGTATCAGGATAAAGATCAATCAAACTTCCAAGTCCCAATGCGCCCGCAATGATCAAGGACGCATCCAGAACAGAGCTTAACAAACAGACCACAAAAACCTGATCTTTCGCCACGCCTTGGCGCAGAACGAACATATTCTGCGCGCCAATGGCGATGATCAGCGCGCCACCAAGCAGTAGTCCGTTTATAAAAGCGGTCGTTTCCATGGAAGGTTCAGTATATCTCTTGAAATAAGGTGAGAAGTGTTTGCGGAAAGGGCATTTTTCTGTGCTATATTCGCACCATATGGGACAATAAACACGAACGCAAGATTAACAGAGCGGACCGCGAGTACATGGAAAAAATACCCAATCGCCGGGAAATCATCGACAGAAAAAGCCTGATGGCGGAACTGGCCACATTGTCCCAGGAATTCAAGCCCGACAGTTTCGAATTTCGAAATGCCCTGCTGAAAAAACTGAAAGAGGTTTACGCAAGCGGACGGGAAGTCGTGAAGGGTCGCTTCTTTGCGACCAATAAAGGCCGCCCCTCCATGCATGCGGAAGCGTTCTTGGTGGATCAGATCATTCGTGCCATTTATGACGTGGCGACTGAGATGGTCTATCCACTGAACAACCCAACACCTGAAGAAAAACTGTCCCTGATGGCTGTTGGTGGCTATGGACGCGGTGAATTGGCCCCACAGTCTGATGTGGATCTTTTGTTCCTGTTTCCCTACAAGCAAACCTCCTGGTCCGAACAGATCATTGAATATTGCCTGTATATGCTGTGGGATCTGGGTCTGAAAGTGGGCCATTCCACCCGTAACCCGGATGAATGCGTTCGTCTTGCCAAGAAAGACATCACCATCCAGACGGCATTGCTGGAAGCGCGATATCTCTGGGGGGATCAGGAACTCGCGAATAACATGCGCTCCAAGTTTCACAATGATATTCTGGAGGCACAAGGCAGTAATCGCGCGTTCATTGACGCCAAATTACAGGAGCGGGATGATCGGCACTCTCGCTTTGGTAATTCCCGTTATGTGGTAGAACCCAATATGAAAGAAGGCAAAGGGGGCCTGCGTGATATCCAGACCCTGTTCTGGATTGCCAAATTTGTCTACCGGACAACTGAAGTTTCAGAACTGGTTGCCAAGGGCGTATTTACGGACTCAGAACGCCGTCGCTTTACCAAAGCGTCCAACTTTCTTCGAACCGTTCGCTGCCACTTGCATTACCTGACGAACCGCCCGGAAGAGCGCCTCACCTTTGATGTGCAAGCGGAACTCGCCCATCGTTTGGGATATAAGGACCATGCAGGCACCCGCGGTGTTGAACGCTTTATGAAACACTATTTCCTTGTGGCGAAGGATGTGGGGGATCTCACCCGGATTTTCTGCGCAAATCTGGAAGCACAGCAACAAAAGAAAAGCCGTATTCCTATCCCGACGTTCGGTTTGTTAAAACGGAAATTGGATGGTTTTCAAGTTGATGCGGGGCGTCTCAATATCAACTCGGAAGATGACTTCAAGGAAGATCCGCTTAAATTTCTGGGGCTGTTCCATCTGGCGCAAAAAAAGGATCTGGACGTTCACCCCAACGCTTTGCGAATTATTCGCCGCCAGTTGAAGGATGTGAACAAAAACCTTCGGAACGATCCGGAGGCCAATCGCCTTTTTCTGGAAATGCTCACAAGTAAGAAAGACCCGGAAACCACTCTTCGCCGCTTAAGTGAGGCGGGTGTGCTTGGCAAATTTATTCCAGATTTTGGTCGCGTAGTCGCACAAATGCAGCATGACATGTATCATGTCTATACGGTGGATGAGCATACCATTCGGGCAATTGGCATCCTGACCCAAATCGAAGAGGGTCATCTGGAAGAAGAACACCCCTTAAGCCATCGCCTGCTGCCTAAGGTTCTCTCCCGCACAGTTCTATATGTAGCGGTTCTTCTACATGATATTGCCAAAGGGCGGGGTGGTGATCATTCCGTATTGGGGGCGGAAGTTGCAGAAAAACTCTGTCCGCGCTTGGGGCTTAGCCCATCGGAAACAGAAACCGTAGCATGGTTGGTAAGGTATCATCTGTTGATGAGCAATACAGCCTTCAAACGTGATCTCTCAGACCCTAAAACCATCGAAGATTTTGCCCAAATCGTACAAAGCCCTGATCGGTTGATGCTTCTTCTTATTCTGACTGTTGTGGATATCCGCGCAGTGGGCCCAAACGTCTGGAACGGTTGGAAAGGACAGCTTCTGCGCGAACTTTATCATGCTGCAGAAAGCGCTCTTACCGGCGGTCATATTTCAGAAGGGCGCGCCGCACGAGCCCGTCACCATCAAGAAGATCTGCGGGATGAACTAAAAGACTGGCCAACTGAGAAGATTGATGCACACCTTGAGAAATTCTATGAATCCTATTGGGTATCCAACAATCTGAACACTCATAAAGCGCATGCCGAACTAATCAAAAAAGCTGAAGAAAGCGGCGATAAATTAGTCATTCATGCTGAGAGCGACCCTTTCAGATCCATTACTGAAGTCACCGTTTATACAGCTGACCACCCGGGTCTTTTCGCCCGTATTGCCGCAGCTATGTCCCTTTCTGGTGCGAACATTGTGGATGCGAAAATCCACACAACAACAGATGGGATGGCCTTGGACACCTTCTTCATTCAGGACAGCGAAGGGGATGTTTACGATCAGGGCGGACGCATGTCCAAATTGCGCGAAGTGATCGAAGCGACGCTCAGTGGTGAAATTCGAACCCATAAAGAACTGGATAAACGCGAACAGTCCAACATTCCAAACCGGACAAAAGTGTTTATCGCTCAGCCATCTGTTCTGGTGAATAATGAAGCCTCCAACATTCATACGGTAATTGAAGTGCGAGGCCGGGACCGGGTGGGGCTTCTGGCTAATGTAACCCGTGCGTTATTTGGCCTCTCACTCACCATTTCTTCTGCGCATATCTCCACCTTTGGCGAGCGGGTCGTGGACGTTTTCTACGTAAAAGACATGTTTGGCCTTAAAATCACCAATAAGGTGAAGATAAAGAACATTGAGGACAAAATCATGGAAGTTCTGGATACGCCAGAGGAACAGAAGAAAAAGGCGCGTTCAGCACTTAAAAAGAAATCGCTGAAGGTATAGGTGTACCAGCGGGAGAAGTGGGTCATTGAGTCTTTTAAGATCGGTTGCCACGGTGGGTGGCTTCACCATGGCAAGCCGTGTACTTGGCTTTATTCGCGATATTCTGATCGCTACAGTTTTAGGTGCCGGTCCGGTCTCTGACGCCTTTTTTGTGGCTTTTCGCATCCCCAATATGTTCCGTCGCCTTGTGGCCGAAGGCGCTTTTTCCGCCGCTTTTGTTCCCCTGTTTGCCCGGCAACTGGAAGAAGGGGATGAAAAAACCGCACTGGAGTTTGCCTCCCATGCGCTTGCCTTCCTGACCGGATTTCTGTTTCTGTTTTCCGTCCTTTTCATGATCTTTATGCCGTTTCTGATGCAATATCTGGCACCGGGCTTTGAAGTTGGCGGAGATCGGTATGAACTGGCGGTTACCTATACACGGATAACCTTTCCCTATCTCACCGCGATGGCTGTCGTGGCCCTTTTGGGCGGGGTTTTGAACGCCTTCTATAAATTCGCGGCCATGTCAGCGGCGCCTATTCTGCTCAACATCATTCTGATAAGTGCCCTTTCGGTACAGCTTTATCAGCCCTTTACCGAAGCCGGATTGATGTTGTCTATCGGGGTGGCGTTCGCCGGATTGGGGCAAGTGATTTATCTTGTCGTGGCCTGCAAGCGCGAAGGGGTGATGCCGCCGCTTCTCATCCCGCGTCTCACTGATAAAATTAAACGCCTCTTTAAATTGATGCTACCGGGCTTGCTTGGGGCTGGCGTTCTTCAGATCAATATTCTCGTGGGCACAATTATCGCGTCATTACTGGCAACGGGATCCATTTCTTATCTTTATTATGCGGACCGGGTTTATCAATTGCCGCTGGGGGTAATCGGGATTGCTGTGGGAACTGCGCTCCTTCCCATGCTGACCCGGCAAATCAGATCAGGCAATGAGGGACCGGCCAATGACACACTCAATCGCGCGGTTGAACTATCCATGCTGTTCACAATCCCTGCAGCAGCAGCCCTGATGGCCATAGCAACCCCGATCGTACAGGTTCTGTTTGAACATGGCGCTTTTGACGAACAGGCCACGAAGACAACTGCCGAAGCGTTGATCGCTTTTTCAAGTGGACTGCCTGCCTATGTATTGACGAAAGTCTACGCCCCCGGCTTTTTTGCCCGTGAAGATACAACAACGCCTGTCATCATCGGCGTGATCGCCATGGTCATCAATATTGCACTGAGCCTTCTCCTCCTTGATCTCCTCGCTCATGTAGGGATCGCCCTTGCCACTTCCATCGCAGCGTGGGTCAACGCAGTGGTTCTCTTTTCCCTTCTCATTTTCAAAGGGCAGCATCGACCTGATCGGCGTTTACTAAAGCGTATCGCGGGCATGGTTTTGGCAGCCGCGGCAATGACGGCCTTGCTCTTATACCTCAACGCAGTTTTGCAGCCTCTGTTATCTGCCGATCTTCTTTCCAGCCGGATCTTGGGGCTCGCTATGCTTATCGCTGCTGGTGGTGGAATCTACGGCATTACTGCCGTCATTTTTGGGGCCGCACGTCTTTCAGACCTGAAATCCATGCTGAGACGCCGGACACCGAATAAAGATCACGAATAATCGGTTGACGATAACTTCGCCCCTTGCCATAAGCTAGGCTCCCTTTAACTCCCGCCCGGACGGTTTGCATGTTGTGACCGGGGATCCGGGCTCGTGTCCAAAGCGTGAGGAGCGTTTTATGTCTCGAATTTTCTCTGGCGTTCAGCCAACTGGTAACCTTCATCTTGGCAACTATCTGGGTGCTATCCGTAACTTCGTCCGTCTTCAGGATGATTACGAATGCATTTACTGTGCGGTGGATATGCACGCCATCACCGTATGGCAAGAACCAGAACAGTTGCGCAAAAACATCCGTGAGGTTGCCGCTGCCTATCTGGCATCCGGTGTCGATCCGAAAAAATCCATTATTTTTGCGCAAAGCAATGTTCATGCACATGCAGAACTTGCCTGGATCTTCAACTGTGTGGCACGTATTGGCTGGCTTAATCGCATGACCCAGTTCAAGGAGAAAGCGGGTAAAAATCGGGAAAATGCCTCCCTTGGCCTGTACGCATACCCGTCCCTGATGGCGGCAGACATTCTTGTCTACAAGGCAACACATGTGCCTGTGGGTGAAGACCAAAAACAGCACCTGGAGTTGACACGCGATATTGCCCAGAAGTTCAATAATGATTTTGGTACCGAACTATTCCCAATGGTTGAACCTCTTATTTTTGGTGAAGCAACCCGTGTGATGTCCTTGCGTGATGGCACAAAAAAAATGTCCAAATCCGATCCAAGCGATTATTCCCGCATCACTTTGACAGATGGCAAGGATGAAGTGGCAAAGAAACTAAAGAAAGCAAGGACAGATGCCGATCCATTGCCTGAAGAAGTGAAAGGCCTCGAAGACCGCCCGGAAGCAGCCAACCTTGTTGGCATTTACGCTGCCCTTGCGGATATGAGCAAAGAGGATGTCTTAAAAGAATATGCGGGATCGCAGTTTTCTGTCTTCAAACCTGCCCTTACTGAACTTGCCATGGAAAAGTTTGGTCCTATCGGTGATGAAATGAAACGCCTGATGGCAGATCCAGGATATGTGGATGAGGTTCTGAAAGATGGTGCAGAACGCGCTGCGGCAATTGCCAACCCGATCATTCGCGAAGTTAAGGAAACAGTTGGTTTTCTGGTTTCCTAAATGACCACGTTTTGGGGCGGAACTTGTAACCGTCCCAAAAAACACCTAAATCAATTGGGTAGATGGTAATATGGGGCAGAAAAGATGAGCGAAATCGGTACAGGTGGTCGAGGTAGCACCACCCGTGATATTGCAGGTAATATCGGTAATCTGTTTAGGGGACATATCGGCCGCATTCTGGCGGCTGTTGTTGGTTTCCTCTTTTTATATTTTGCTGTTGGCATGATCCTCATCCACAAAATTGATGACGATCTGAATTTTGCTCCCAACACTCAGAACCTTGAAAAAAACGGTAGCCGGGCCGTTGAGGTTGTTGCAGGCCTTATTGACCGGGAAATTAATGACAACCGATGGACGGCCAACGATCCGTTCTTTATGCCCGCCACCCTCCTCGACAATATGCCGAACTATCAGCAGGGCATTGTCTCAGCCCTCGCCCGCTTCACTTTTGAACTGACCGATCAGATCGGCCGTACCCGCGGGTCCAGCCAGACCGATACGGATCTTCAAAATGCAGCAGGGCTTTTGCAATATTCTGGTACCGTCTGGAGTTGGGATCCGACCGTCTCCCTTCTACCTACAGCCGCCTCTGAAAAGCAGTATGAGAAAGCGCGCAAATCACTTGTTGCCTACAACAAGCGTCTGGCGGAGGGAAACGCGGTTTTTGAAAAACGCGGCGACAACTTGCTCGCCACGTTGGACCGAATTGCTCTTGATATCGGCTCTTCCACTGCGGTAATTGATAGTCATATCGCGGAACACTCAGGTGCTTATGTGGACTTTCAGGCTGATGATCTCTTCTATGGCTTCAAAGGTCAGGCCTATGCCTACTATATGATCTTAAAAGCGCTCTCCACGGATTTTGAAGGCCTGATCCGGGACCGTGAGCTCGGCAATGCCTGGGAGAAAATGCTGATAAGTTTCCGATCTGTCGTGGAGCTGGACCCATACGTCATTTCAAACGCCAAAAATGACGGGCAACTATTCCCGAACCATCTTGCTGTTCAGGGATTCTATCTGTTGCGCGCCCGCACGCAGCTACGTGAGATCAGTAACATTCTCTTGAAATAGACCCCCGTACAGTGGCAAAATGGGATATCGATAACAACTTTCGGAAACTTCATGAGTAGTGAAGCCCAGGCCCCATCGAGACGAAACAAGTTTCTGGTTGTCGTAGATGACACACCGGAATGCCGTACCGCAATCCGCTTTGCCTGTCGTAGAGCATGGCATGTTGGGGGCGGCGTTATCCTTCTTCGGGTTATCGAGCCCCCTGATTTCCAACATTGGATGGGTGTTGAACAGGTCATGCGTGAAGAAGCGCGTGAAGCCGCCGAAGAGCTTTTACAAAGTCTTGCCGATGATATTAGTAAAGACACCAATCTGGTGCCTGAATTTGTTATCCGTGACGGCTATGTCAAAGATGAACTTATTGGTTTGATTGAAGAAGACCCGGATATTCGTATTTTGGTTTTGGCAGCCTCTCCTGATACGGGAGGGCCAGGGCCTCTTGTGAAAAGCCTTGTTGGAGAAATGTCAGGCACCTTCGCCATTCCAATTACGGTAGTCCCTGGCAACCTGACCGATCAACAATTGGACGCAGTTACCTAATTCACGATTCGATAAAACAGGTAGTACAGCTTTGTGATCTAAATTCGCGCAAAGTTGTAAGCCTTTGACTCTTGATGAGAAAAATCAGCTTCTCAAGATAACTTGCAATTAACCTTTTGTTAGGACATAGTCGCCCTCCGCTGATCAAAGAATAGGTTGGATCCGGCGGCAACATACTGTATATTGTAGTAAATGAGGATTCGTACACATTATCTGGTGACAATGACCACCGACTCGTTAAACGATAAATGTGCGGAATATAACGGAAATGCGTCAAATTAAACATGCGCTCAGGTCGAGCAAGGCCGCAACTGTGGTTGCAATGGTGGCCATCGGACTATATGCGCTGACAGAATTTGGGGATCATCCCTCTTATATGGCGGCGGCAAAATTGCCTGCCGGATCCACCTCTGCTGCTATCAGCAATGTTACTAATGAGGGCAAGTTTGACATTGGGGGTATTCCAACACCTGCCCCGCGCCCGACAAGCCTTCCTGAGGTGGCGCAACCAGATCAACTTACCGTTCTTGCCATGTTGGGCAGTCTGGAAAATGCCTCCTTCAATTTGAGCGCAATCAGGGGCGGTACAGACGTTCCCCGTGTCTTTGTATCTGAACTACCAGTCGATATTCAGGATGTTGACCAGGTTAAACTGAAGAAAGACCTGTTTATCTCTGTGACACTTCCCTTGATCCTAGAAGTGAACGACAAAATCAGGCAGGAGCGCAATTCGCTCAAACATCTGATGAAGCTGCGCGCTGACGGTCAAAGCTGGTCCGGCGAACAGATCGCCTGGGTAGGAGAGATTGCAGAGCGCTACAAGGGATCTATCACAAATCTTGAAGAACTGCTGACGCGCGTTGATATCATTCCAGTGTCATTGGCTCTTGCCCAAAGCATTGAAGAAAGTGGTTGGGGTACGTCTCGTTTTGCCCGTCTCGGCAATGCTCTTTATGGCCAACGCGTCTGGGCAGAAGGAAAAGGTATTGTCCCCCATGAGCGGGCAGAAGGTGAAGCCTATGAAGTTCGCTCTTTTGGCAAACTTGGTAATTCAGTTGCCTCTTACGCGTTGAATCTGAACCGCCATGTCGCCTATGAAGGATTCCGTGAAGGTCGTGCCAGACTACGTGCCGCAGGACTGGAACCAAATGGGTACACACTTGCGGCCTCTTTGTTGTCTTATTCAGAGCGCGGTGAAGAATATGTTCAAACCCTGCGGATGCTGATGCGGGTGAATGATTTGAGCCAGTTTGACAATGCCAAACTGGCCCCGAAACAGGTTGCTCAGGCGTCCAGACTTTCCAGCAACTGATCCGCTGCGCTTTTCATCAACGATACATCTGATCCGCTCAAGATGAAATCAAATCCATCTTTATACATCTGATTTGGACCTTCTTTAGCGCTCGCAATGCAGCCAAGCCATTTTCCAGTCGCCTTGATCCGGTCGCGAGCATTTTCAAACTGCGCCTTTACTTCCGGATCTTCAAAGTCACCCAGTTTGCCAATACTTCCAGACAAATCATACGGGCCGATAAACAACATGTCCACACCATCAACGGCTGCAATTTCTTCGATATTCTGAACGGCTTCAGCTGTTTCAATCTGACAGATAATCATCATTTTATCTTCAAATTCAGCGCGATAAGCGTCCGTATCACGCCCGTAGGTAGCAAGACGTGCCGCGCCAAATCCAGCACCGCGCGTCCCATTTGGTGGATAACGGCAGGCATCTACTGCGGCTTTCGCTTCTGCAGCGGTATTAACGCAGGGGAACATGATCCCTTCCATACCCGCATCCAGCGCCCGCTTAACGGCCACAGGGTCGTTCGATGGTATGCGCATCAATATGCTGCTGTCGCCCACAGAACGAATAGCCCGGTGCTGGTGGATGGCATCTGCCAGATTGCCGCCGCCATGTTCATGATCGATCATAATCGCGTCAAATCCGGCAGCACCCAGAATTTCAGCCATATCCGCAGATCCGGTAAAACACCAGCAACCAGTTCCCTTTTTACCTGCTGCCAATTTGGCTTTCAGCCGTCCCATTTGTTTCATTTATTTTAGTTCCTTGGAATGTAGAAAAGGGTGCCGAACCAGCGGAAACGCTGATCTGGTCCCGGTAATGTGCAGTTGATACGACCGCGTCCGGGGCGGTAAGGTTTACGAAGTCTAACCTCGATGCGGTTCACCCCAACCCTGTTAATCGGTACCGTGCCGGAAGACGCATAACAATTGAGCTGGTTCAGATTGTCGTATTCTTCGTCCAGCGTAAAACCGAAATTGGGTGGGTTCCGTTTCAGGATTTTATCTTTCGGCACCACGTTGCGGACCCTAAGAGGCAATGCGTTCGCCGCAAGACGTAAGCGCCCAATATTGCCGTAGGTTTCATTCATCGTGAAACGGGGAAGCTCAAATCGGTCAAGAGAGCTGTAACTGACCCCTGAATGCTGACCGAAGGCCGCTTTAAACCCCATATCCTCGATCAGGTTTTTGATATCCAGACCATATTCACCGTAAGGGTAAGCGAAAATGCCTGGGACAAAGCCCAGATTAGTTTGAAAGGCTTCGTTGGCTTTTAAAAGATCCGCCCGTACCTTTTCCAGACTTAAAGCAGGCATATGAACATGCCCTGCCCCATGGTGCCCCACATACATATTCCCGCTAGCGACCATTTCCTTCAGGTCAGCCCAGCTCATATAGTCATTATTGCCGTCACCAAGCTGATTAGTCGATACGAACAGGGTGAAAGGAAAACCAGCGGCTTTGAGGCGTGGCCAGGCTTCTGTATAGACACTTTTATATCCGTCATCGATGGTGATCGCGACAGTTCTGTCTGGAAGCTCTTCCCCTGTGGTCAGGGCGTCGACGATTTTACCGAGCGGAAGAACTGTATATCCACCCGTTTTCAATTCCTGCAAATGCGCTTCAAACTGTTCCAGTTTGATGTTCGTGCTTGGATATCTATCTTCACCAAATCGGTGATACATCAGGACATTCGCCCAATCGGCCGCCATGGCCACCGTTCCTGTCATAAGGCCGCTTGCAACAGCGCAAATGGCCAAGGCCCGTTTTACGAAACTGTTCTGTATAAGTTTACTCATATCTTCCTGCTAACCCATCATGTTCGTGCCAGCCGCCACATCGGACAGCGTTGGGTATCGACGGGGTTTAAACAATTGATAGTGCCACCATTCATTCATGTAATGATCCCAGCCTGCGGCGGTCATGATCCCAAGCAAAATGGCTCTGTTTTTCTGAGCCTCCTTGGAAACTTCTGTCACGCCGTGATGGGAAAGCGGGGTCATGGCATCAAAATCCGTCCCCATTTCCAATTCTTCACCATTACCATCAATTAGTGTCAAATCAATGGCGGCCCCGCGCGCGTGAGGAGAGCCACTTGTTGGTGGTGCCAGATATGTTGGATTTGGTGTATGGTCCCACAAAGCCTGCACGGCTTCGGTTGGTCGAAACCCATCGAAAAGTTTAAACCGATATCCGATGGCCCCGGCAAGTTCTATGGCCGTTTCAAGTTTGTCGGCCGCCTCTACATTCAGAAAACAGGCCCCGCGCGCATAGATAGGCACCCCAGTAAAATTATTTTCTGACGCGTAGCGAATATCAATCTCAACATCAAATTCTGATGTTGTAATTTCGACAAGCTCCATACCCGTAAAAGACCTCTTAAATTTCCCTGATTGGAATAATCCAGACAAGAATTAAACTTTATGCTATGGCGTAGCCACTTTTTTAACGGAGCCTACAAGGACATGACAGAGAAGGCAATCAAGATACTGGCTATGGACACCGCTCTGGATGCCTGTTCCGTGGCAATCCTGCACGGTAATACTGTACTTGCCGCCTCTTTCGAGAAACGCAAAAGAGGTCATGCCGAAACTCTTCTTCCTCTCATCAAGTCTTTGATGAATGAGGCAGGCCTTCAATTTTCAGATCTTGATATGCTGGCAACAACCGTTGGCCCCGGAACCTTTACCGGACTTCGCATCGGGCTAGCCGCGGCCCGCGGGATCTCATTGGCCTCCGGCCGGCCCTGTGTGGGCATCACAACTCTTGAAGCTCTTGCGGCCTCTGTCCCGGAAGATCTGGCAAGAGGCCGCACCATTCTGGCATCGGCCGATGCGCGCCGAAAAGAAGTTTATATGCAGCTTTTCCAAGCTAAAACGCTTGCCACTGTGTCAGAAGCAAAAGCCGCTCCTTTGGATCAGGTGCGGTCCTTACTTCCCGATACCCCGATTTTAGCTGTGGGCGGCGGCAGCCAGATCCTGAAAGACGCAGGTCAATTTGATGGGATTGACGTGGACATACCTGATCTGGAGACAAATCCGGACGCCCGCATTGTAGCAAAACTGGCCATTGAAAAAGGAATACCATCTGAGCCTTTTATTCCGCCAGCCCCCCTTTACCTTCGTGCGCCGGACGCCAAATTGCCGGGTGGCATTAATCCCGCCGACATAAAGCCCTGACCCATGACAGATCCGGAAATTGCTTTTTTTGAAGACGCCACAGCCGCAAGTGTCATGGCGGTTTTGCACAAACAGTGTTTCGATAAAAACTGGAGTGAGGAAGAATTCGGCAAACTCTTGGCGCTACCAGGTGTATTTTGCCATATCCTTTCGCTTAACGGGCAACCTTGCGGCTTTTCACTTTGCAACAACTCCGGGGAGGAAGCGGAAATCTTAACGATCTGCATCTTGCCAGATTGCAGAGGGCGAGCCCTTGGTGACTGCCTTTTAAGTACAGACATTGAACACTTGCGCGCCTCCAACTGCCCGCGCCTTTTCCTTGAAGTCGCTGAAAATAATGTCTCTGCAAGACGCTTGTACGAGAAATCCGGGTTCAAGAAAATTGGCATCCGTCGCAACTATTATCTGGTGGGGGAACAAAAAATTGATGCTCTCGTGCTTGAAAAAAACTTAAACGAGATATAGGTCTCTTAGGAAGACGCGAAGCCAAATAATTTAGGCGCTTTGCGCATCTTTCGCAAACTGCCTGTAAATTGATTTCAAGGTAATTTAAAGAACAGACTAAATAGAGTTTGAAGAAATAAATTCATCTATTTCAGACATATCACTTTATCTTACAGAAATATTGCACATATTATTTGCATACATTATAAGGCACCAAGTTATTTGATGGAGGACTGGATTAAAGTGTCTGATAAGATTGAGAAAATGGAACTGTTGGCCTTGACCACAGATATCGTGACTTCACATCTGTCACGTAACACCATGGAGACATCTGAAATTTCCAGTCTAATCCGTGAAGTGTATGCCACACTCGCCAATGTTGGAACTGCGGAACCTGTCAGTGATCGACCTCAACCCGCCATTTCCGTCCGCAAATCAGTGCAACCTGATTACATCATTTGTCTGGAAGACGGCAAAAAGCTGAAGATGCTGAAGCGGCATCTGAAAACGGCTTATAACATGACACCAGAAGAATATCGTCAGCGCTGGGGATTGCCTTCCGACTATCCGATGGTTGCCCCCAATTACGCCAGCCAGCGTAGAAACCTTGCCAAGAAGATCGGTCTTGGAACCAAACGCAAGAAAGCAGCTGCAAGCTAACGTTAATTCACTGGCGAGCGCGCCCGGAATTGAGTAAACTGGCGCCGGTGCAGGATCAACGGGTAGAGAATTAAAGGGGCGTATATGTCTTCCAAACTGGAACAACTTTGCATTGACAAAGGACTACGCATGACCGGTCAACGCCGCGTAATTGCACAGGTTTTATCGGATTCCAAAGATCATCCGGATGTGGAACTTGTGTATAAACGGGCGTCCGAAGTTGACGACACTATCAGCATCTCCACCGTATATCGCACCGTACGTATGTTCGAAGAGAACGGTATTCTGGAACGCCATGATTTTGGCGATGGGCGCGCGCGCTATGAAGAGGTGTCTGACGAACATCACGACCACCTCATCAATGTGGAAACTGGTCAGGTCATCGAGTTTACGAACAGTGAAATCGAAGAGTTGCAGCGTGTAATCGCTGAAAAATTGGGCTTCGAGCTGATCGACCATCGCCTGGAGCTTTACGGCAAACCCATTAAAGGGGCAGCGATAAACCAAAAGCCTGACCCGGAAGAATCTGTTGTTAAAATAAACCAGACTTCGTTACACAGTAGAGAACACTAGTTCTTGTTAAATGGATTTCTTTTGTAAATGACGGCCCTTCGTTCAAGTTTTGTTATCCTGCTCATCTTCTTGTGGGCAGGAATCTTGGTCCTGCCTCAACTTGTTGTGCTGGGTGTTATACCGAGCAAGCGCTATAGCTTGCCGCAACTTTTCCACAAAGGCCTTTGCCGTCTTTTACGTGTCCGCGTGGAGATCCAGGGAACAATCAGCGACATTCATCCCACCCTTTTTGTGATCAACCACATCTCGTGGCTGGATATTCCGGTTGTGGGCAAAGCCATGAAAGGGAGCTTTGTTGCCAAGCAGGAAGTGAAGGGTTACCCCCTTATTGGCTGGCTCGCGAAATTGCAGCAAACCATCTTCATTGCAAGAACGCGCCCTTCGGTCCGAAATCACAAAGATGGAATGCAGGAACATCTGGAACAGGGGGACAGTATCTTCCTTTTTCCTGAAGGAACGTCTTCTAATGGCCTTGTCTTACAGGATTTCAAAAGCGCCTATTTTGCCCTTGCCGAAGGATATGATGGACACGGACCGTTGAACGTTCAGCCGGTTACCCTCGCCTACAGCAAAATGGATAACCTCCTCATGAGCCGTGGCATCATGAAATTGGTGGCCTGGGTTGGCGACGAAGAGCTTCTGGGGCATGTGTGGAATTTCCTGAACGCGGGCCGCGTGACAGCGGAACTTCGATTTCACGAGCCGGTCACAATTGACCAGTATGATTCTCGTAAAGACATGGCAGCAGATTGTCAGCGGAAGATTGCACGGGGATTATCCCGCGCTTTGACCGCCAGACCCGAGCCAACTTAAGAGAATATCAGGGTTTCTTTGACTTTTTTCATCATTGGCTTCATTCTGGAATAAATATCTGATATGAAGCCCCGCTTTAGGTATTAATACAGGGCTCACACGTTGTGATCCCAAGTTTTAAGTGGTCTGCGAGGACGAGTGACCAAACAGCTTTATATTTCAACATACGGATGTCAGATGAATGTCTATGACTCTGCCCGTATGGCCGACATTCTCTCTCCGCTGGGTTACCAGCTTACTACCGATCCAAACTCTGCGGATATGGCAATCCTCAACACATGCCACATTCGTGAGAAGGCCTCTGAGAAAACCTTTTCAGAGCTTGGACGCCTGCGCAACATGCGCAAATCCAAGGAAGAAGCAGGCAACGGAGAAATGGTGATTGCGGTTGCCGGATGTGTGGCACAGGCTGAAGGTGCGGAAATTATGAAACGCGCCCCATATGTGGATATGGTATTTGGCCCGCAGTCCTATCACAAACTCCCTCAGATGCTGGCGGAAGCCACGCGCCAAAGCGGCGGTGTTCTGGACACAGATTTTCCGGTTGATGCCAAATTCGACCATCTGCCAAAAGAAGCCATCGACAAGAACTTAAGCGCTTTCCTGACGGTTCAGGAAGGATGCGATAAGTTCTGTGCTTTCTGCGTTGTGCCTTATACACGCGGTGCGGAGTTTTCCCGCACGGTCGATGAAATCATCGATGAAGCCAAGCGGATGATTGACGGCGGTACGCGCGAAATCACGCTGCTTGGACAAAATGTAAATGCCTATCACGGTCTTGATGCAGAAGGCGAAAGCCAGACGTTAGCGGAACTGATTTACCGCTTGTCTGAGCTGAAGGACCTTCAGCGTCTCCGATATACAACATCGCACCCACTGGAAATGACAGAAGATCTTTGTCAGGCCCATCGGGATGTGGACATTTTGATGCCTTACCTGCATTTGCCGGTTCAGGCGGGTTCCGATCGTATTCTGGAGGCCATGAACCGCCGCCATACTGGGGATGAATATCGCCGCATCATTGAAAAATTGCGGAGTTATCGTCCAGATCTGGCCTTGTCTGGTGATTTTATCGTGGGCTTCCCGGGAGAAACCGACGCGGAATTTGAAGACACCATGCAGCTGATCCGTGATGTGAATTACGCGCAGGCCTACAGTTTCAAATATAGCCCGCGCCCAGGCACCCCAGCGGCGGCGTTAGAAAGTCAGATGATCGCGGAAGAGGTCAAATCAGAACGTCTTGCCCGCCTTCAGGCCCTGCTGAACGAGCAACAACTCGCGTTTAACAAATCATTTGAGGGGAAAACCGTTCCTATCCTGCTGGAGCGGGAAGGTAAACGGGAAGGTCAACTCATCGGCCGCAGTCCCTACATGCAATCAGTATATGTACAATCACCACCGCATCGGATCGGCCGTATTGCCGAGGTTATTGTCGAAGAAGGCAATGCAAACTCCTTACGCGGTAAGCTGAAACCCGGCAGCGAACAGGACGCTGCCTGACATCTGGAGAGAAAGTGCCCAACCCGTCGAAAGAGAAAACCAAAGCTCAGAACAGCAAAAAGAGCAATACAACGGTTGTTGAATTTGAAGACAACCACCTTCTCGCCCAGTTGGTCGGCGAACATGATCGACATCTGGCCCGTATTGAGCAGGGACTCGAGGTTTCTGTAACCCCGCGGGGAAATAAAATGGCTATCGACGGCCCGGCACACGCGCGAAAAGCGGCGTCTCATGTGATGCGGGATTTATACGCACGCCTTGAAAAAGGTTTTGATGTGACCGAAGGCGAAGTTGACGCCGCCATGCGAATGGCGGAAGACCTTGTTGAAGGCGAAAGTCCAACTGCATCCGTTGCCAAAACCGACGACATGATCGTCACCAAACGGCGCCGGATCACTCCAAGATCAACCAATCAGAAAGTCTACGTCAACGCGCTTCGGACCAACGAACTTGTCTTTGGTCTGGGGCCGGCTGGTACCGGTAAAACATATCTGGCCGTGGCGAATGCCGTCTCCATGCTCATCAATGGACAAGTTGACCGCATTATCCTTGCCCGCCCAGCGGTTGAGGCAGGTGAAAAACTTGGCTTCCTGCCCGGCGATATGCGGGACAAGATCGACCCGTATCTGCGCCCACTCTATGATGCACTTTATGACATGCTGCCGGCAGAAGAGGTGGTGAAGCGCCTTGAGAACGGCGAAATCGAAGTGGCCGCCCTTGCCTTCATGCGCGGACGGACGCTTGCAAATTCAGCGATTATTCTGGATGAGGCGCAAAACACGACCCCAGTTCAAATGAAAATGCTGCTCACCCGCATGGGTGAAAATTCCAGCATGGCCGTTACGGGTGACTTGTCGCAGATTGACTTGCCACTTGGCGTGCCCTCTGGTCTTAAGGAAGCCGTGAAAATCCTCCGAGGTGTTAAAGGGATCGACATTATCGAATTTGGCGAAGCAGACGTTGTCCGCCATCCCTTGGTGACACGTATCGTCCGCGCTTATGGTGAACATGAGCGCGAGAAAAAGCTCAACCTTGAGGGCGCCGAAGAAACATCTGGCAGGCGCAGAGGAAGGAAAGCAAGTCGTGACTAAAGGCGAAGCTGCCAAACCGGACTGCGACATATCAGGCGAGAACACACACCGCCTGCCCCTTCCCTGTGACCTCATTCAGTCTTTCGAAGCTGAAAACTGGCCACTGGATGAAGATGATCTCAAAAACCTTGCAGATCGTCTTTTCAATCTGGCCCTTGCGTCTGTTCTGAACGAAGAGGTAGAGCTGGAAATTCCAGAGGCTACTTCTCTCGAAATCAGTCTTCTCTATACAGATGATGGACACATTCAGGAGCTAAACAGGGATTTTCGCGGCAAAGACAAGCCAACAAACGTTCTCTCCTTTCCTGACACCCCCTTGAGCAATGAAGCATTGGCGCAATCCGCCGCATGGCAAGAGCCTCTTTTCCTTGGAGACATTGCTATTGCAAAGGAAACGCTTATTCGCGAAGCCGAAGAACAGAGCAAGAGTTTCGAAGATCACCTCAGCCATTTACTCCTGCACGGGATCCTTCATCTGGTGGGATATGACCATATTGAAGATGACGAAGCAGAAGAAATGGAAGCGTTGGAGATAAAGCTTCTTGCAAAAATGGGGATCGACAACCCATATCAATCGGGTGATAGTTGAAAGATAACATCAATATCCAATCATGACTGACGATAGATCCAATTTAACAAACACAGATACGCCAGATTCCGATTCAGAAGAGAATACGGGTTTAATGAAGCGTATTGGACAGGCCCTTGGCCTTTCATCCGAACCAGACAGCAGCGTCAGAACCGCCCTTTCTGAGCTTATCGAAGAGCATGATGATCGCGAGCAGCAGATTAACCCTGCCGAACGCGCCATGCTCACCAATATTCTGACGATCGGTAATCTCAGCATTCGCGATGTGATGATCCCCCGCGCCGATATCGAAGCTATTGACGCCAATCTGGATCTTGATCAGTTGGTTGCGCGATTTACAGAAACCAGCCATTCTCGCCTTCCTGTCTATGAGGAAAACCTCGATAATGTAATCGGGATGTTCCACATCAAGGACCTGATCAACTTCTGGAATCGGGATACAGATTATCGGTGGCAGAATTTCAAACGCGAACTTCTTTTTGTACCTCCCTCCATGTCTGTTCAGGATCTTCTTCTTAAAATGCGGGCAACACACATTCATATGGCCTGTGTGGTAGATGAATATGGCGGAATTGACGGTCTCGTCACCATTGAAGATCTGGTTGAAGAAATCGTGGGCGACATTGAAGATGAGCATGATGAGCAGGAAGGCCCGCTGATCATTGTCTCCAGCAATGGCACCATTGAAGCGGATGCCCGCGCGCCCATTCCGGAACTAGAACAAATGCTGGAACTGGACCTGCTTCCCGAAGAAGAAGATGAGGAAGTTGACACCGTTGGCGGCCTTGTGTTCCAGATCGCGGGTCATATCCCTGTCCGTGGTGAAATTATCCATCACCATGCCGGGCTGGATTTCGAAATCATTGACGCGGATCCGCGCAAAGTGAAGCGCGTCCGTATTCTTCGCGGACCGGAATTGCTGATCGACGAGGAATAAACCTGTGCAAAA
This sequence comes from Sneathiella sp. P13V-1, assembly GCF_015143595.1. NCBI lineage: Bacteria > Pseudomonadati > Pseudomonadota > Alphaproteobacteria > Sneathiellales > Sneathiellaceae > Sneathiella > Sneathiella sp. P13V-1. Next base: position 658,040 of record NZ_WYEU01000001.1, read on the forward strand.
CTGGCTCACGGAGCGCCCTTTCTGGCAAGTGTCGCTTCTCTCCTTTCTGCTTGGCTCGCTGTTGGCGGCAACCTTTGCGCCAGTTCACCTGATTTTTCTTCTGCCCCTCTGCTACAGTGGTTTACTGGTGTTGCTCGCGCGTGCCAAAACTGCAAAACAAGCCTTCTTTATTGGTTGGTGGTTTGGTTTCGGACAATTTGTGCTGGGGCTTTATTGGATTGGGGTCGCCTTTACCATTGATGCAAATGCCCATGCGGCACTGATACCGGTTCCAACGCTTCTGCTTCCTGCCTGCCTCGCAATTTTCAATGGCCTTGCAACCTACATCATCTACAAATCCCGCACCAGCGGGATAGCGCGGATCCTCTTGTTCACCGCTGTATGGACAAGTCTGGAATATGTCCGTGGGCTTCTCTTCACCGGCTTCCCCTGGAATCTCGCGGGCTATAGCTGGGGTGGAATGTTGGCAATGCTTCAGTGGACAGCTTATCTTGGAATTTATGGCCTGACTTTGCTGACCATTTTGATCAGCAGCATGCCAGCCTTGCTTGCCGATAACACGCTTTCTCATCAGCAACGCCGTAGATATATCCTTCTGGATTGCGCCCTGCTCATCGTGCTCGTGGGGGCTGGTTTCTGGCGATTACAAGCTCCCGCACTTGATATGATGGCAAACACTGAAATTCGTGTTGTGCAACCCAACAATCCCCAGAAAGATAAATGGAAGGGGGATACTCGGTTCCAGCACCTTCGGAAATTGATGGATATCAGTCAGTCTGAAGGCGGACAAAACCGCCACTGGATCTGGCCGGAAACAGCCTTGCCCTTTTTCATGACGACAGATGATCGCCTGCAAAACTATTTGGCCCCGCGTCTACCGGTTGACAAAACTGTTATTACAGGTGCCCCTCGGCGCCACCCGACGGAGCGAAAATACTGGAACAGTGTTCAAGCCCTCGGTAGTGATGGTTCAATTCAAGGCGTTTATGACAAGCGTCATTTGCTGCCTTATGGGGAATATCTGCCGATTCGGGAGTTTTTCAAACAATCCGGTATCGCCTCCCTTATTCCGGTGCTTGATAACATGTCCGACTTCTCGTTTCCTGAACAGGATATGGCCAAAACCACTAACTATGGCAATCTGCCTCCTGCCCGAACCCTGATTTGCTATGAAGTTGCTTTCCCTTGGGAAGTCAGCGCCCCGGATCCCTTTGACTGGATTCTCAACGTCACCAACGATGCATGGTTTGGAAATACATCTGGTCCGCACCAGCACTTCGTCATCAGTCGCACCCGTGCCATAGAACAAGGGGTGAGCATGATCCGAAGCGCCAATAACGGAATATCAGCGATCATCGACGGTTATGGGCGAATTTTGCAAAAACGGTCCCCGACAGATGCTGGGCTTCTGGACAGTTCAATCCCCGCCCCTATCGAAGGCCGGACCGTTTACGCAAAGTACGGAGAAAGCATTCCGATCACTCTGACATTTCTGGTATTTCTGTTCTCCAGCCTCCTGACCAAAAGGCGTATGACAACAACACTCAACCCAAGCAAGCAATAAAAAGGTTTTCAGACCCCTATTCGATGTTTAGAATAGACGAGTATCCTGCTTCAAAAGCGCAATTTGTTTCTACGAAATTAGAGGCCCGTCGAAATGTCACATCATCCAGTAGACGTCTATGTGGGCAGCCGCATCAAACATCAACGGACGGTAAGTGGTATTAGCCAAGAAAAACTTGGTAGCGAACTCGGTCTTACTTTTCAGCAAGTACAGAAATATGAAAAAGGCGCAAACCGTGTCGGCGCAAGCCGCCTTTTTCAGATTAGCAAGATATTGAATGTTTCGCCTGCCTTCTTCTTCGAAGGAATGCCCGAAGACCCAGTAAATGGATATTCACCGGGCATGGCTGAAGAATCCGCTGGTTTCGAGCATGACAATCTTTCCAAACGTGAAACACTCGAACTGGTTCGTGCTTATTATAAGATAGACGATACTGACGTCAGGAAACGGATTTTTGATCTGATCAAGTCCATCGGCGGCCAAGAAGACGAAGGCGCCGAATAGGAAAACGGTCTTGACCTCAACCCATATCACAGTAAATTGCGGGTTCGATTAATCAATTTGCGTAACCTGAGAAATGGTTAGCAGCAATCACTGATAAGAAAGCTGAGGCCCACTGTGCCAATTTCCAATTATTTATTTACCAGCGAATCCGTATCTGAAGGTCATCCAGATAAGGTCTGTGACCGCATTTCAGATTCAATCGTCGACCTCTATCTGGATGCGGACCCCTATGCCAGAGTTGCCTGTGAGACACTGACAACAACCAACAGGGTTGTTTTAGCAGGTGAAGTCCGTGGCCCCGGATCCATCACTAAAGAGCTGATTGAGGAAGCCGCCCGGGATGCCATTAAGGCAATTGGATACGAACAGGAAGGCTTTCACTGGAAAAATGCCGCTGTAGACATCTATCTGCATGAGCAATCAGCGGATATTGCTCAAGGTGTTGATGCCAGCGGCAACAAGGATGAAGGTGCGGGTGATCAGGGCATTATGTTTGGCTATGCGGTCAATGAAACCGACGTACTCATGCCAGCGCCGATTTATTATTCCCATAAAATCCTGCGCTCAATGGCGGAAGCCCGTCATTCTGGCGCTGAGACCATTTTTGGTCCAGATTCCAAAAGCCAGGTCACATTGGCCTATGAAAACGGAAAGCCGGTTCGCGCCACATCTGTTGTGGTATCTACCCAGCATATTGAAGGTGTAGAGCAGGATGAAATCCGTGAAACCGTCCGTAAATATGTTACTGAGACTTTACCTGAAGGCTGGATGTGCCCTGAAGATGAGTTCTATGTAAATCCAACAGGTAATTTTGTCATTGGCGGTCCTGATGGTGACGCGGGCCTTACGGGTCGTAAGATCATTGTGGACACTTATGGTGGTGCCGCACCACATGGCGGCGGGGCTTTTTCCGGAAAAGATCCGACCAAGGTAGACCGATCTGCGGCCTATGCATCCCGCTATCTTGCCAAAAACGTAGTTGCGGCTGGACTTGCAGAAAAATGCTGCATTCAGGTTTCCTACGCCATTGGCGTTTCCAAGCCTTTGTCCCTGTATGTTGATCTTTACGGCACGGGCAATGTGGAAGAGGCAAAACTTGCTGGCATCCTCATGGAAGCCATGGATCTGAGCCCCCGCGGCATCCGTGAACATTTAGGCCTTAACAAACCTATCTACACACGCACAGCAGCATATGGACATTTCGGTCGCGCTCCGACGGAAGACGGAGGTTTCTCCTGGGAGAAGCTGGATCTAGTGGATCAACTAAAGACTGCCTTCTAAACAGGTATCATCAGGTATGGAAGTAAGACAGAAACGTATCCTTTTCGGGCGCCGAAAAGGAAAACCCCTTCGCAAAAGTCAACAAATAGCTGTTGATGAACTTTTACCTGAGCTTGAGGTCAATCTGGACTGTGACCAAATTGACCTTGCAGCCCTTTTTGATGGAAAAGTTCAGGAATACTGGCTGGAAATCGGCTTTGGCGGCGGGGAGCATCTTGCGTGGCAGGCGGAACATCATCCTGAGGCTGGTATCATCGGATGCGAGCCTTTTCTCAATGGTGTCGCCATGATGTTGATGAAGTTGCAGGAAAGCGGGGTGCGCAATGTGCGTGTCCATAACGAGGCAGCTGAACCTCTGATGGAAAAGATTGCAGATGCATCTCTGGACAAAGCGTTTCTACTATTTGCAGATCCATGGCCCAAAACATCCCATCATAAAAGACGATTCGTCACCGACAAGAATATTACCGAACTCGCACGCATCTTAAAAGACGATGCGATTTTACGAATTGGCACCGACCATACGGACTATGGTGCATGGATCCTGCACCACTTCCTGCGATCAGACCAGTTCGAGTGGCTGGCTGAAAAGCCGCAGGATTGGCTAGTCCGGGGGGATGATTGGCCACAAACCCGCTATGAAGCGAAAGCAGTTCGGGAAGGACGCCGGTCCGTTTACTATCGATTCAGGCGCGTGCCACGTGGTTCGTAATTCCCTCACATTGCAAGAAAATGCTTGGCTTTAACGCCTCATCGTCTATTATATAGATAAATAGTTACTGTTACGTCAGATTAACATCTGGCTAGTTAGGACAGTGGGCCTCTGGTCCGCTGTTTTTGTTTATGGGGCATTTACTTTTTAAATGCACATGAAAGAGGCACCATTGGACCCGACCGCTAAAATTGCAGAAATGATTACGCCGACCCTTGCAGACCTTGGGTATGAGCTTGTTCGCGTAACCTTTAAAGGTGGCGATCATCAGTTATTGCAAATTATGGCCGAAAAAGAAGATGGTACCATGACCGTTGAGGGATGCGAGGAAATCAGCCGCGCAGTATCTGTTCTTCTGGATGTGGAAGACCCGATTGCCGAAGCCTATGATTTGGAAGTGTCCTCCCCCGGAATTGATCGCCCTCTCACCCGTGAGAAGGATTTTGATCGCTGGGCTGGTTTTGAAGCAAAAGTTGAGTTACAGGAAGCGGTAGAGGGACAGCGCAGATACCGCGGCAAACTTCTTGGAATGAAGGAGGGGATGATCCTTCTTCAGGAAAGCGCTGACAAGAAATGGGAACTGCCTTTCGCGGATCTTCGTAAGGCGAAACTGGTTTTAACAGATGAACTGATTGCTGCCTCTCAAGGTGGCAAAAAGTCCTGAATGTCATAAAGTAGACGGAATAAAGATATGGAATCGGCCGCAAGCTTGAACCGACTGGAACTTCTGCAAATTGCAGATGCCGTTGCCAGGGAAAAACTGATTGACCGTGACATCGTTCTGGAAGCGATGGAAGAAGCTATCCAGAAAGCAGCCCGCGCAAAATACGGACATGAAAATGATATTCGTGCCCACATTCACCGCGGCACAGGTGAAATTACCCTGATGCGCGCCCGTGAGGTTGTTGAAGAAGTTGAAAATGAAGCGACACAGCTTACCCTTGAAGAAGCGCGTTATGAAAAACCAGACGCTGAAATGGGTGAGACACTTCTGGACCGTCTACCACCTCTGGATCTTGGCCGTATTGCCGCTCAGACTGCAAAACAGGTTATTGTCCAAAAAGTTCGTGAAGCTGAGCGCGAGCGCCAGTATCAGGAATATAAAGATCGCGTCGGCGGTGTCATCAATGGCATCGTCAAACGTGTTGAATATGGCAACGTAACCGTTGACCTTGGCAAAGCAGACGCCGTCGTTCGCCGTGATGAATTGCTGGCCCGTGAAAGTTTCCGTCAGGGCGATCGCATTCGTGCCTATATCTTTGATGTCCGCCGCGAACAGCGCGGACCGCAGATTTTCCTCTCACGCAGCCACCCGCAATTCATGGCAAAACTATTTGAGCAGGAAGTCCCGGAAATCTTTGAAGGCACGATCGAGATCAAGGCTGTTGCCCGCGATCCGGGAAGCCGTGCTAAAATCGCAGTAACCTCTTCGGATCCAAGTATCGATCCGGTGGGTGCCTGTGTTGGTATGCGAGGCTCGCGCGTGCAGGCCGTTGTAAACGAACTGCAGGGCGAAAAAATTGACATCATTCAATGGTCCCCTGATCAGGCAAGCTTCATCGTAAACGCACTGGCACCTGCAGAAGTTGCCAAAGTTGTTCTTGATGAAGATGCAAACCGTATCGAAGTTGTTGTCCCTGATGATCAGCTGTCTCTGGCAATTGGTCGTCGTGGTCAGAATGTGCGTCTGGCAACACAACTTTCCGGTTGGGATATCGACATTCTGACTGAGGAAGAGGAATCTAATCGTCGTCAGGCCGAGTTCACTGAACGCACTAAAGAGTTCATGGAATGCCTCGATGTGGATGAAACCATCGCGCAGCTTCTGGCATCAGAAGGTTTCACATCCGTTGAGGAACTGACTTACGTCGATATCAGTGAAGTATCCACCATCGAAGGTTTCGATGAAGAGTTGGCCGAAGAAATTATCCGCCGCGCTCAGGATTACATCACAGCCATGCACTCTGAAATGGAAGCAAAACGTCAGGAACTTGGTGTGACTGATGACATCGCCGCCATCGAAATCCTGACTCCACCAATGCTTGTTGCACTTGGTGAGGCAGGTGTGAAGGAACTGGATGATCTTGCCGACCTCTCAGGGGATGAGCTGACCAATGGTGAAGACGGTATTCTCCGTAACTTCAACATGGATCTGGACACTGCCAACGAAATGATCATGGCAGCGCGCGCTCATTGGTTTGAAGGTGAAGAAGGCGCTTCTGATGAAGGCGAAAATGCTTCCGACGAGGAAGAGAACGCCTAACGGAAAGCAAATGGTCAAAGATCGAGGGTTGAGTGAACCGGAACGTAGGTGTATAGCCACAGGGCAGGTTTCAAAAAAAACGAACCTGATCAGATTTGTGGTTTCACCAGATGGTGAGTTGACCCTCGACTTGAAAGGTAAATTACCTGGCCGGGGTATTTGGCTCAGTTGCCAGCGAAGTAGTTTGGAAACCGCCCTTAAAAAAGGGTTGTTTTCTCGGGCGGCGCGGCAAAAGGTGAGTGTCCCGGAAGATCTGGAAAGCCGGATCGATGAAGGTCTCAAGGCTCAATGTCTGGGACTTTTGGGTCTGGCGAGACGAAGCGGTGATGCCATCGCGGGATTTGCCAAAGTTGAAGCAAATCTGCGCAAAGGTAAAGCCGGTTTGTTGTTGGCGGCCTCGGACGGGGCGCCGGACGGAAGAAATAAATTGCGATCACTCGCAGGTTCCCTGCCAGTGATTGAGCTATTTGAGAGTAGCGAATTGAGTCAGGCACTGGGCCAGGAAAATGTGGTTCATGCCGTCCTGCCACGGCGGGGATATACAGAGAAGTTTTTGATCGATGCCTCAAAGCTGAGTGGGTTTAGAGGTTTAGATGCTGAAGTGAAAGAACCGGGTCGGAGTAACGATGACTGAAACAAACGACAAGGGCGGGCGTAAATCCTTAAGTCTGAACAAGCCTCTGGAGATGAAAAAAGCTCCGGGTGACAGCGGACAGGTACGTCAAAATATCAGCCACGGTCGCTCCAAGACCGTTCAGGTTGAAGTGCGTAAGAAGCGCGGCGCACCGGCGGGACCGATGAAACCCGCAGTCAGCACAGCAGCTCCTTCTACCGTTGCACCAAAGAAAACACTAAGTGTGTCCAAGAAGTCAGCGGCGAAACCAGCGCAGGGTGGTCAGAACAAAGCGTCTGACAATCAGCTCCTGACGGATAATGAAAAAGCCAACCGTATGGCGGCTCTACAGCTTGCCAAGCAGCAACAGGAAAAAGATGCTGAAGAAGCAGCCGTTCGCGCGCAGGAAGAAGCACGCAAAGCTGCCGAAGAAGCGGAAGCTGCAAAATTGGCTGCGAAAGAAAAACGTCATCAGGAGCGGACGACCAAACGTCGCTCTCCTGAGGAGCGTCGCCGTGCGGAAGAAGAAGAAGCCAAGCGTCTGCTTGAAGAAGCAGAAGCGGCAAAAGAAGCGGAAGCCATTAAACACCGTGAAAAGCAGAAATCTGCACCGCAACCTGCCGAACCCAAAAGAGAACAAAAACCAGCGGCCCGCACACAGCGTCCCGGCCCTGCGCAAACTCAGGAAGAGCCGGATCGTGCCGCAGCCGCCGCTCCTCGCAAGAAAACCAAAGGCAAACCTGCTGGTGGTGGCGAAGAACGCCCATCCCCGAGCCGTAGTCGCGTTGGTGATCAGCGCCGCCGTTCAGGCCGCCTGACCATTGGTGAAGCTCTTGATGATCGCGGACCAAAGCAACGTTCACTCGCTTCCGTTAAGCGTGCCCGTCGCAAGCAGATGGCGCAACCGGAAGAAGCACCGCAGAAAGTTTATCGCGAAGTAACCATTCCTGAAGTGATTTCTGTTCAGGAACTGGCGAACCGTATGACAGAGCGTTCTGTTGACGTGATTAAAGAGTTGATGAAACTTGGTATCATGGCAACAGCGCAGCAGACAATTGACGCGGATACTGCGGAAATCGTTGTAGCTGAACTAGGTCACGCACCTAAACGTGTTGCCGCCTCTGACGTTGAAATTGGTTTGGGTGGCGATGACGCGGACCCAGAAGGTAGCCTGATCCCACGTGCTCCTGTGGTAGCTGTGATGGGTCACGTTGACCATGGTAAGACTTCCTTGCTGGATGCCCTTCGCAAAACCGACGTTGCTGCAGGTGAGGCTGGCGGTATCACTCAGCATATCGGCGCCTATCAGGTTCAGCTGGCCTCTGGTGATCTGATCACCTTCCTGGACACACCTGGTCACGAAGCCTTTACAGCCATGCGTATGCGCAGCGCCAAGGTAACTGATCTTGTGATCCTGGTGGTTGCTGCTGACGATAGCGTTATGCCGCAAACCATTGAAGCCATCAAACACGCAAAAGCAGCGGAAGTACCGATCATTGTCGCGATCAACAAATGCGACAAACCAGGCGCAGACCCGAACAAGGTGCGTCAGGAACTTTTGCAACATGAGATCTTCGTTGAAGACATGGGTGGTGATGTCCTTTCCGTTGAAGTTTCCGCCCTGAAAGGGACGGGTCTTGATAAACTTCAGGAAGCGATCCTTCTGCAATCTGAAATCCTTGAGCTTCGGGCAAACCCCGAGCGCAGCGCGCAGGGTTCCGTTGTGGAAGCCAAGCTGGAAACAGGTCGTGGTATGGTCTCCACGGTTCTTGTTAAACGCGGCACGCTTCGCATTGGCGATAACTTCGTTGCAGGTACTGCCTATGGTAAGGTTCGCGCCCTTCTTGACCACCATGGTCGCCCAACAGAAGAGGCCGGTCCATCTGTTCCTGTTGAGGTTCTGGGTATTCAGGGCACGCCAACAGCCGGTGATGAATTTGTCGTGACCGAGAGCGAAGCACAGGCAAAAGAAATTGCTGAATACCGCCTGCAGGTCGAGAAAGACAAGAAAGTTACTGCAACGGCTCGCGGCAGCATTGAACAGATGTTCTCTGCTATCAAAGAGGGTACTGCGGATGAACTTCCTGTTGTGATCAAGGCTGACGTAAACGGCTCCGCCGAAGCGATCGTCAACTCTCTTGAAAAACTGGCAACAGAAGAAGTGAAGGTAAATGTTCTTTACGCTGGTGTCGGCGGTATTACTGAATCTGATATCGCACTTGCCGCCGCTTCCAATGCCATGGTGATCGCGTTTAACACACGGGCCAACAAGCAGGCGAAAGAGGAAGCTGCGCAACAGGGTGTGGATATCCAGTATTACTCAGTGATCTACAACGTGATCGACGACATCAAAGCGATGCTGTCCGGTATGCTTGCGCCTACCTTGCGTGAAGACTTCCTGGGTTACGCTGAAATCCGTGAAGTCTTTAACATTACCAAAGTTGGTAAGATCGGTGGTTGTATGGTCACTGAGGGCGTTGTGAAACGTGGTGCGAAGGTTCGCCTGCTCCGTGACGATGTTGTAATCCACGAAGGTACGCTTGCCACGCTCAAACGTTTCAAGGATGAAGTGAAGGATGTTAAATCCGGCATGGAATGTGGTATGGCCTTTGAAAATTACCACGATATTCAGGTTGGTGATTTCATCGAATGCTTTGAAGTGGTCGAAGTTGCCCGCGAACTCTGACCTGAAAACGGTAAATACTCGTAATTCTCAAGCGGGAGGGGCGTATGCTTCTCCCGTTTGTCTGTTGTGATCAAGGATAGCCCCATGGCAAACCAAAAACGTTCCAGCAAAACAGCAAGCAAACGTCAACTTCGCGTTGGTGAACAGCTGCGCCATATCATCTCCGAAGTATTGGCGGAAGGTAACATTCACGACCCTGATCTCGTCGGGACTTCAGTGACTGTAACAGAAGTAAATCCAAGTCCGGATATGCGGAATGCAACCGTCTATGTCCTGCCGCTTGGTGGCCTTAACGAAGATATCATTATTAAGGCGCTGAACCGTACATCCGGCTTTATCCAAAGCGAGATGGGCCGCCAGCTCACCATGAAATTCACCCCTCGCCTTTCCTTCAAGAAGGACGAATCCTTTGAGTATGGGGATCACATCGATGCCCTGATCAGGGATATTCATAAAGATGACCCTGAGGAAACCTCAGAAGAAGGCTGATTAACATGGGACGTAAAAGACGCGGTATTCCCATTCACGGCTGGCTCAATATTGACAAGGACGCGGGCCTAAGTTCCGCGGCCGTTGTGGGGGCTGTGCGCCGAATCACCAAAGCGCAAAAAGCGGGCCATGCAGGGACATTGGATCCCTTCGCTACTGGTGTCCTACCCATCGCCTTGGGGGAGGCTACAAAAACAGTTCCCTACCTTGTGGCGGATGAAAAAGAATATGGCTTCACTGCCCGCTTTGGTGAAGCGACCAATACGGATGATATTGAAGGAGAGATATGCGAGACCTCTGATCATCGTCCGTCAGATTCAGATATTGAAGCGATCCTGCCAAAATTTACTGGAGTGATCACACAGATCCCTCCCGCCTATTCTGCCATCAAAATCAATGGTCAAAGGGCTTACAAACTGGCTCGTGAAGGCGAAGAAGTGGAAATGCCGGAGCGGCAGGTTACAATCCATGATCTGCGCTTTGAAGAACGGGTCGATGAGACCCATGCACGATTCTATGTGAGGTGCTCAAAAGGCACCTATATCCGGGCACTTGCGCGGGATATTGCGATTGCCCTCGGGACAGTGGCACACTTAACACAATTGCGCCGACTTTCAGTGGGGCCTTTTTCTGAAAAAAGTGCGATTTCACTGGATAAACTGGAGCAGCTGTGGCAGTGTCCGGCAGATTTTGAGGACTTGCTTCCATTGACGACCGCGCTGGACGACATCCCGGCGGTGGCCATATCGGAAACTCAGGCAATTCGCGTGAGGCACGGCAATGACGTGGCGGTTTCAAATCACGCAGACGGAATGGTCTGCGCCATGGACGGGGAAGTCCCGCTCGCCATTTGCAAAGTTGAAAATGGCATCGCGTTTCCTGTCCGCGTTTTTAATATTTAGAAATTGGAGTTTACCCGATGTCGATTACTGCTGAGAAAAAAGCGGAACTGATCAAGGAATTTGCAACAAAAGAGGGAGACACCGGTTCTCCTGAAGTACAGATTGCGATCCTGTCAGAACGGATTAGCAACCTTACAGAACATTTCAAAGACCACAAAAAAGACAAGCACTCTCGTCGTGGTCTGCTGGCACTGGTGAGCAAGCGCCGCCGTCTGCTGGACTATCTGAAAGGTAACAGCGAAGAACGCTACCTGGACACAATTAAGCGTCTTGGTATTCGTAAGTAAGCAGCGCTGTGTTGCCCCTATTTCGGGGACATAAAAATCCAACGCCGGAGTAGCTTCGGGGACATCCCCACGGCTTCCGGCGTTCGGTGATTCTGGAGTTCGCTCCAGAGGCAAGTAAGAGATTGGAATTTTCAGCAACACATAGGGTGTTGTCTATACGCGTGCGGACATAGGGTCCAAGCGCCTTGGAAGGAAGAAAAATGTTTGAAGTACATCGCAAGGAAGTGATGTGGGGCGGCCGTCCGCTCGTAATGGAAACAGGGAAAATCGCGCGCCAGGCTGATGGTGCTGTATTGATTACCTATGGCGGTACACAGATCCTGTGTACAGCAGTTGCTGCAAAAGCAGAAAAGCCGGGACAGGATTTCTTCCCGCTTACAGTAAACTATCAGGAAAAGGCGTATGCTGCGGGTAAAATCCCAGGCGGCTTCTTCAAACGCGAAGGACGTCCAACCGAAAAAGAAACTCTTGTCTCCCGCTTGATTGACCGTCCACTGCGTCCATCTTTCGTCAGCGGCTTCAAGAACGAAACACAAATCATTTGTACAGTGCTGGCACATGATCTGGAAAATGATCCAGACGTGATCGCCCTGATCGGCGCATCCGCGGCTCTGACAATTTCCGGTATTCCATTCCTTGGCCCAGTTGGTGCGGCCCGTGTTGGTGTAATCGACGGCGAATATGTCCTCAACCCAACAATGGAACAGATGGAAAATACAGATCTGGATCTGGTTATCGCAGGTACAGGCGAAGCGGTTCTGATGATTGAATCAGAAGCAAACGAACTGTCCGAAGAAAAAATGCTCGGCGCTGTCATGTATGGCCACGAACAGTATCAGGCGGTTATCGATGCCATCATCGACCTGGCAGAGGCTTGTGCAAAAGAGCCTTGGGACTATCAGCCAGCTGAAGTTGATGCTGACCTTGCTGCACGCGTAAAAGCAGCTGCAGAAGCTGGTCTGTCCGAAGCCTACAAAGAGCAGGTTAAACAGACACGTGTTGAAAAAGTAAATGCTGCAAAAGAAGCCGCACTTGCAACACTGGAAGAAGATGAAGTTGAAGCCGCTGCTGGTATCTTGAAAAAGATCGAAAAGCAGATTGTTCGCGGCAACATCATTTCAACAGGCACACGTATCGATGGCCGTGACACAAAAACTGTCCGTCCGATTGTTGCTGAAGTTGGCTCTCTGCCTCGCAGCCACGGCTCTTCCCTGTTCACACGCGGTGAAACACAGGCTCTTGTTGTGACAACATTGGGTACTGGTCAGGATGAGCAGATCGTTGATGCGCTTGAAGGCGAATATCGCGAAAACTTCATGCTGCACTACAACTTCCCTCCATATTCTGTAGGTGAAGCAGGTCGTGTGGGCTTTACAGGTCGTCGCGAAGTTGGTCACGGTAAATTGGCATGGCGTGCGGTTCACCCACTTCTGCCAACGAAAGAAGAGTTCCCTTACACATTGCGTGTTGTTTCTGAAGTTACAGAATCAAACGGCTCCTCTTCCATGGCAACCGTTTGCGGTACCTCTCTGTCCCTGATGGATGCCGGTGTTCCTCTGAAACGTCCAGTTGCGGGTATCGCGATGGGTCTGATTTTGGAAGAAGACGGTCAGTTTGCAGTTCTTTCTGACATTCTGGGCGATGAAGATCATCTGGGTGACATGGACTTTAAGGTGGCGGGTACTGAAGAAGGTATCACGTCCCTGCAGATGGACATTAAGATCTCAGGTATCACAGAAGAAATTATGCGTCAGGCACTTGCTCAGGCAACTGAAGGCCGTCTGCATATTCTGGGTGAAATGGCAAAAGCCATTGATGCTGCCCGTGACGGTGTTCGTGATGGTGCCCCACGCATCACACAGATGACCGTTGCCAAAGACAAAATCCGCGACATCATTGGTACTGGCGGTAAAGTTATTCGCGAAATTTGCGAAACAACTGGCGCCAAGATCGATATCGATGATGACGGTACTGTTAAAGTTGCGGCCACATCTACAGAAGCAGCGGATGCCGCTGTAAACTGGATTAAATCCATTGTGGATGATCCGGAAGTTGGCCAGATCTACAACGGTAAAGTCGTAAAAGTTGTCGACTTTGGTGCTTTCGTGAATTTCTTCGGAAACCGTGACGGCCTGGTTCATATTTCTGAACTGGCACCGAAACGCGTTGCAAAAGTAACCGACATTGTAAATGAAGGTGACGAAGTTCGCGTTAAAGTCCTGGAAATTGACAACCGCGGCAAAGTTCGTTTGTCCATCAAGGCGGTTCAGGCCGAAGAAGGTGGATCTGACGAAGGCGAAGCTTCCGACGATTGATGATCTGCAGGGACGGATGAAAATCCGTCCCTGTCATTACAGGCATCTTGATGCTATGGTTAAGTCTCTATATGTCTTAGTCAGGGCATGAATTAAAAGTATTAGGGATTATCCGGTGAAATCACTCAACTCCATCGTAATGTCCGGGAAAGAAGTTCTTCCCCTCATCGAAGGCGGAAAAGGCATTGCCGTCTCTTCCGGTCAAAGTTCTGGCGCATGGGCGGCCGCTGGCGGTATCGCGACCTTTTCCGGGGTAAATGCAGACAGTTATGACGAAAATGGTGATGTGATCCCGCAAACCTATTCTGGTCGGACTCGTCGGGACCGCCACGAAGAACTGGTCGCTTACGGGATCCAGGGTGGTATCACCCAGGCCCAAATCTCTCATGATCTAGCAGGTGGCCAAGGTGCCATCCATATGAATGTTCTTTGGGAAATGGGCGGGGCTGAGCGCATTCTGCATGGTGTGCTGGAAGGCGCAAAAGGCCTGATCGACGGCATCACTTGTGGTGCGGGAATGCCATACCGCGTCGCCCAGATTGCCGCTGACTACAAAGTTCACTATTACCCAATTATTTCCTCTGCCCGCGCGTTTCGCGCCCTCTGGAAACGTGCCTATCACAAGTTTTCAGACTGGCTTGGCGGAGTTGTGTACGAAGATCCATGGCTAGCAGGTGGTCATAACGGTCTTAGCAATTCTGAAGATCCACTTCAGCCACAAGACCCTTACCCACGTATTGTGGAGTTACGGACCCTGATGAATTCCGTTGGCTTGGAAAACACACCTATTATTATGGCAGGTGGTGTGTGGGCTCTGGAAGAATGGGAACATTGGCTGGATAACCCGGAAGTTGGTCCGATTGCCTTCCAGTTTGGCACGCGCCCGCTTCTGACAAAAGAAAGCCCGATTTCCGACGCCTGGAAACAGAAACTTCTGACCCTGAATGAGGGCGATGTTTTCCTCAATAAATTCAGCCCAACAGGCTTTTATTCCTCTGCTGTTCGAAACGAATTTCTACAAGAGTTGAAAGCACGGTCTGACCGTCAGGTAGCATTTTCCACAGAACCTGTGGGTGAGCATACTGAGGCCTTTAGCATGGGCGCACGTAAACGCGAGGTTTTCCTGACACCAGCTGACAGGGAAAATGCTGAAAATTGGGTGGCGGAAGGTTATACCGAAGCCATGAAAACTCCTGATTCAACAATGATCTTTGTGGACAAGCCAAAAATGGCTGAAATTCGCAAAGACCAAGTGGATTGCATGGGTTGCCTTTCACATTGCAGTTTCTCTAACTGGGCTGAAGGTGAAAAGGGTAATACTGGTCGCAAAGCAGATCCACGCAGCTTCTGTATTCAGAAAACATTGCAGGACGCGATCCACACATCTGACATCAACCACAATTTGATGTTTGCGGGCCACGCTGCGTATCGTTTTGCAACAGATCCGTTCTATGCAAACGGCAATATTCCAACTGTTAAAGAGCTTGTTGACCGGATCATGACCGGTAAATAAAGCAGCTTTTCTCTCGCAGATTTGAATTATTCCAGCTTTTACACTATATAAGGTTGGAATAATTTTTCTGTGAGCGTTGTGTGATGACCGATTATCCCGCCAGAAAAGACGACCATCTGTCTTTACAAAAAGTGTTGGAATTGAAAATTCGTGATGCGGATTTACGTCCAACACGTCAGCGCCTTGCCTTGGCAGCCCTTCTGTTTGCTGAGGGAAATCGCCATATCACCGCAGAAATGTTGCATGGTGAAGCTATTGATGCCGGCGTGAAAATCTCACTTGCCACTATTTATAACAATCTGCATCAATTTACCGACGCCGGCCTTCTTCGTGAAGTTGTAGTCGATACGACCCGTTCCTATTTCGACACAAATGTCACGCCCCATCACCACTTCTTCCATGAAGAAGAGCTTCGCCTTCAAGACATCCCTGCGGGTGAGATTAAGCTGGAGAAACTTCCAGATCTTCCAGAAGGCTATGAGATATCTGACGTGGATGTCATAGTCAGACTTTCAAAGAAAAGAACCTGAAGCACGGCTAATAGTTGTTTAGAAAAATTCTAAACTATTGACTCCCTCCTCATATAAGCTAAATTTTATTTAGGGAAAAATGTTGTGTGGCATTTCCTGCCCACGCAGAGCTAGAGGAGGATGCAATGAGCCTAAAAGGAACTCAGACCGAACAGAATTTAAAAGACGCCTTTGCCGGAGAATCTCAGGCAAACCGCCGGTACTTGTATTTCGCGCAAAAAGCGGACGTTGAGGGGTATAATGATGTTTCAACAGTCTTCCGCTCCACCGCGGAAGGGGAAACAGGTCATGCCCACGGCCATTTGGAATATCTGGAAGAAGCGGGTGATCCTGCGACAGGAATGCCTATTGGCACAACATCCGACAATCTGAAAGCGGCCATTGCCGGGGAGACACATGAATATACGGATATGTATCCGGGAATGGCCAAAACCGCCCGCGAGGAAGGTTTTGATGAAATTGCCGATTGGTTCGAAACTTTGGCAAAAGCTGAAAAAAGTCATGCTGGACGCTTCCAGAAGGCCTTGGACGAACTTGACTAGAACGTCCGGCATTTGAGAGGCATTTCCTCGGAGATGCCTCTCCTAAATCTCATAACTAATTAATGGACGGGCAACATGAGAGAAGGCAGCTTAGATGCCCCGACAAGGCATCCTATCGACTGGAACAATCCGGAATTTTACGACGAAGCCCTCCTCGACGAGGAGTTACGGCGCGTCTTTGACATCTGTCATGGTTGTAGACGTTGCTTCAACTTATGCGATTCATTCCCACGCCTATTCGACCTAGTGGATGAAGCACCGTCAGAGGAATTGGATACGGTCGATTCTAAAGACTTTAAGTCGGTTGTTGATGCCTGCACATTATGTGACATGTGTTTCCTGACGAAATGCCCATACGTACCGCCCCATGAGTTTAATCTGGATTTCCCACATCTCATGCTACGCTACCGGGCTGTTGAGAAATCAAAAGGCGAAGATAAATTTATTCCCCGCCAACTTTCAAAAACAGACCGTAACGGAAATCTGGCGAAACATGTCGCCCCCATCGCAAATTGGGCAAGCAGCCGTGAGAATGGCGTGACCCGGGGTGTTATGGAAGCCACCTTGGGTATCCATAAAGACGCGGCTCTTCCCAAATATCATTCTAAAACTCTTGAACAACTGGCCGCAGAGAACGCGCTTACCGTCAATAAAGACGCTCCTGCCTACGGCCGAAAGGTAGCCATTTACGCCACCTGTTTTGGCAACTTCAACAATCCCGACATCGGCGAGGCAACCCGCAAAGTCCTTGCCCAAAACGGGGTTGAAAGTGAGGTTGTCTATCCTGGCTGCTGCGGAATGCCATTGCTGGAACAGGGAGATATCGCAAGCGTTGCAGAAAATGCCAAATCGGTTTCCACAGAACTGTGCCAGTGGATCGACAAAGGCTATGACATTATCGCGCTCGTCTCCTCTTGCGCGTTGATGTTAAAGTTTGAATGGCCCCTCATCGTGCCAAATCACGGAATGGTCGAAAAACTATCCCAAAATACTTTTGATGTGAGCGAATATATTGTTGATATCGCCAAAAAAGAAGGCATTGCAGAAGGGTTGGAGCCTTTGGACGGGCCCGTTTCCATGCATCTTGCCTGCCATGCGCGCGCGCAAAATATGGGGGCGAAAGGCGCGGAAATGCTGCGGTTGATCCCAAAAACCCGCGTCGCCATTGTGGAGCGTTGTTCAGGTCATGGTGGATCCTGGGGTATTATGAAAGAAAATTTCGAAACCGCCCTTAAAGTCGGTAAAGTTGCAGCTTCCAACGCGTTAAAATCTGGCGCGCCTCATATTGCTTCTGAATGTCCCCTTGCGGCAGACCATCTATTGCAGGGAATTGAAAAACAGGATGCCGAAGCGGCAAAATCAAGAACGGCCCATCATCCCATTCAACTCTTGGCCAAAGCTTATGGCCTCTAAGCGGAGCGTAGAATGAGTACCCCCAAGCGTGAGATCACTCGTCAGGATATTCTTGATATCGACGACTATATTAAAATCAGGAAAGAGAAGAAGACCGAACTGCTTGAGGTCAAGAAAAACCGCCGCGTTCCCATTGGTCCCTACACGACTTTATATTTTGAAAATTACGACACTATGTGGTCGCAAATTCACGAAATGCTCTATATCGAGCGGGGTGGTGAAGAGCAGATTGCAGATGAGCTTAGCGCCTATGATCCTCTCGTACCCAAAGGGAGTGAGCTTGTGGCGACCTTTATGATCGAAATAAACGACCCGGTCATGCGCGCCCGGGAACTCTTGCGCCTGACAAATATTGAAGAGAAAATCTATCTCTCTCTGGGTGGTCACAAGGTTTATGCAGTTCCAGAAGATGACGTGGAACGCACAACAGAAGATGGTAAGACATCCTCCATCCATTTCTTGCGTTTCCCACTAGGATCTGACGACATGTCGGCTCTCAGATCCCCTGATAGTGACGTAATGGCGGGGATTGAGCATGAAAATTACGGTCATGTGGCGATCTTGAACAACGCAACGAAAGAAGCTTTAGCGAAAGATCTCTGACCTTAACGAACCTTCTCGTTTTCAAGAACCCCATAGAAATGTGAGGTCAGCATCCAGCCTTCATTGCCAGCGATATCGACCTTGCACCATGGCCCATCACATTCCAGAAGGCGCCCCTGCACACCCGGTTCCGCAAGCAAAAGAACCGCGCTTTTCTTTTCCCGGTCCTCATACATCGGGCGCCTCTTTCCAGTCACCAGAATGGTCCGGCGGTTCGACAGCAGGCTTTTGTGGATCCAACCCGTGGCCCCATCCACATCCCGCACCTGACGCCAATGTTCATATTCTGCAATCACTTCCAACGGCCAGCCGCTTCGCACGAACACCCAGGAAATGGGATAACGTTTACCCGGCCCAACCCGCACATTGACCTCGTCGGATGACAAGGAGACAAAACGCGGGACTTTTCCGGCAGCTTGCGAAGACGGTATTTGGGCAAGGCCTGTAAAAAAGACCGAAACCAAGGCCAATGCGACACATTTTTTGAAAAAGGTTCTGAACAAGCTCTGCCCCGCCCATGATTTTATTGATGTGAATTGTCCATCTTTATGCCAACTGGACCATATGATGGTCAAGACAGCAAAAAAAGTAAGCCAAAGCGCAAGCCGCTAATTGTCTCGGCGCGAGTGATCTGCTAGATATCTAAAGCGATTAAACGCTAGAAAATGCCCCGAACAGAGAGGCCAGTATGTCAGAGTCGTCCAAGAAGAAACCTATTGTTGTTGTTACGCGCAAACTTCCTGATGCGGTTGAAACCCGTATGATGGAGCTGTTTGACACGCGCTTGAATCATGACGACACGCCCATGACGCAAGCCGAGCTTGTTGAAGCGGTGAAAATTGCCGACGTTCTGGTCCCAACGGTAACCGACAAAATTGATCTGGGTGTTCTAAGTCAGGCCAACCCGAACCTGAAACTGATCGCAAGTTTCGGTACAGGTGTTGACCATATTGATCTGGACACCGCCCGTCAGCGTGGCATCACTGTGACAAACACCCCGGGTGTTCTAACCGAAGATACAGCGGACATGACAATGGCCCTGATTATGGCTGTACCGCGCCGCCTCACCGAAGGCGAACGCCTGATGCGCAGCGGCGATTGGGAAGGCTGGTCACCAACGGGGATGCTCGGTCACCGGATCTGGGGCAAGCGCCTTGGTATTGTGGGTATGGGCCGGATTGGTCAGGCAGTTGCCCGCCGTGCTAAAGCCTTTGGTCTGTCCATCCACTATCATAACCGTAACCGTGTAAATTCAGATGTTGAAGGTGAACTGGAAGCCACTTACTGGCAGAGCCTGGATCAGATGCTGGCCCGTATGGATATCATTTCCATCAACTGCCCGCACACACCCGGCACATTCCACCTTCTGAACGCCCGTCGTCTGAAGCTGATGCAGAAGCATTCCTATATCGTCAACACTTCCCGTGGTGAAGTGGTGGATGAAAACGCACTGACACGCATGTTGATGAACGGTGATCTTGCCGGTGCTGGCCTTGACGTGTTTGAAAAAGAACCTGCGGTTAATCCGAAGCTTCTGAAACTGGATAATGTTATCCTTCTGCCGCATATGGGCTCGGCCACAATTGAAGGCCGGATCGATATGGGCTCCAAGGTTATTATCAACATTAAGACATTTGTTGACGGCCACACCCCACCTGACCGGGTGCTGGCAGCCATGCTCTAATCACAAGGCCCGCAAATGCGGGCCTTTTTTCCATCATGATACAAATCACTCCCCACATATTTATTCACGAAGATGAATTGATCGAAACCTTCGTTCGATCCTCCGGCCCTGGAGGGCAGAATGTGAACAAGGTAGAAACGGCGGTCCAACTGCGCTTTGACGCAAAGGGCAGTCCAAATCTGCCGCGCCCGGTATTCTACCGCCTTCAAAAACTGGCGGGTCAGCGAATGACCAAGGACGGTGTCCTTATCATTAATGCCAGTGAATACCGCACACAGGATCGCAATCGTAAAGCCGCGCAGGACAGGCTGATCACCCTTATTCAACAAGCAACCATCGTCCCCAAAAAACGCCGCCCGACAAAACCAACCTTCGCCAGTAAACAAAAGCGTTTGAAACAGAAATCCGAACGGAGTGAGGTCAAAAAGGGGCGTGGACGCATTTCAAGGTCAGATTATTAGTAGTTCCTTTAGTTGATAATTTATTCAAAGTTAATTCGAACTTAACAGATCTAACGTTATATTCGGTTTTACTCTCAGATTCTCTGTGAAAGTAAGAAATGTATTTTGTCCTTTTCAAGAATGTTCTTTTGATACTTTTCGCCTTTGTTTTTTTGGGGGCAAGAACAGTCATCGCAGAGTCAAATAAGGAGAAAATTGCCCTCGTATATGCCAATAAATGGGCACCTATTTCCGCGGGCGACGAAGAACAGGTTAAGGGAATCCTGCCTGATTTGATGCATGAAATTCTACACATACGCATGGGTCTTGATATTTCCCATTTGGGAAGGCCTTGGGGCCGGGCTCAACAGGATGTCGAAAGCGGAATTGCGGACGGTTTTATAACAACACCGACCAGTGCCAGGAAAATATACTCAAACCAATCAGAGCAAGATGTGCTCTACATACCTTTTCAGGCTTTTGTCCGAGCGAATAGTGAGGCCGAAGTCAGCCTTAAAGAAGGTAAGGCTTTGGATAAACTCCAGAATACGACCTTTTGTGATGTTCTTGGCAACAATTGGGCAGTGGAGTTTTACGGCGCAAGAAACATTGATTATCTGACCGTTCCGTCAATCGATATCTGCCTGAAAATGCTCGATAAAGAACGCGCAGATGTTATCATTCACGCAAGCCCTGTTACGCAGCTTTTTATCAAGAAACTAAAGCTGACAGATAGAATATCTATGATCCCGCATGTCTACAAAGAGAGTCCGAGATTTCCCCTCCTCATTTCCAAAAAATCAAACCTCGACCCAGAATTCTTGGACCATTTTGACAGCACGGTCTCTGAAATGAAGGATACGGGAGAATATGATCGGCTGCTCAATAACCTGATAAAACGGAACCTGGATCTCTTCTAGGCTGAATTGAGCGAACTCACTATTTCTAATTCGCTTGCAATACTCCCCTGAAAATAGTGAGATCAGGATCGGTCGTGGGCGCGTCCATCTGGAATTAAATCAATGCAAGACAACAACATTGCGAGAGCTATCTCCCTGACCACACTTGCCATGTTGGCTTTTGCGGCAAATTCTGTCCTTTGCCGCCTTGCCCTTGCAGATAGCACAATAGACGCAGCCAGCTTTACCGCTGTTCGAACACTGTCAGGAGCAATAATTCTGCTGGTACTTTTTAGTTTTTCCGCTCAAGCACGCAAGACGCCAGCTCCCTTTAAACCCCGTATTTTCCAGATAATAAGCCTCATCGGCTACATGGTTTTCTTCTCGTTTGCCTATAACACTCTTGCAGCAGGTACTGGTGCCCTCATCCTGTTTGGTGCTGTTCAAATCACCATGTTTATGATCGCCCTAAAGCAAGGGGAGCATTTCCCGCCCCTCGCCTGGGCGGGGCTCGTTCTAGCCATTGGTGGCCTTGTCTATCTTGTCTCTCCGGGGTTGAGCGCGCCTGATCCGGTAGGTGCTGTTCTCATGGCAATTGCAGGGGTATCTTGGGGCGTTTATTCACTGCTTGGACGCGGCACGGGTAACCCGCTTCAGTCCACCATGTCCAATTTTCTATATGCTGCACCTGTGACCATCCTTTTAGTTTTGATCATGATGGAAGACCTGCACGTCACCCCCTTTGGGATGATAATGGCTATTCTATCAGGTGCTCTTGCGTCCGGATGCGGATATGCCATTTGGTATGCCGCATTGAAAGGACTTACGGCTAGCCGCGCCGCAACAGTTCAACTTACCGTTCCGGCCATTGCGGCCATCGGCGGTGCGTTTTTGTTATCCGAAGATATTACTTTCCGCCTTGCCATTGCTGGTATCGTTACATTAGGGGGTGTCGGGATCGTCCTTAGCCAGAAAATGAAGGCCTGATCCCGACTAACCTTATCCAGCTGCTGCCAAATCCCCTTTTTGGTATTTCACCCGATAGAACAACGCAAATAGTACCGGCACAACAATGAGTGTCAGGACAGTGGCGAAGCCAAGACCGAACATGATGGTCACCGCGAGCGGCGCAAAGAAAGCATCGGTGAGCAGCGGGATCAATCCAAGCACCGTTGTAATGGCCGCCAATGTCACGGGACGCAGACGACTTACCGCAGCGCGAAGGATCGCCTCTTTCATTTCCGTCTGCTCTTCTTCCACAAGGCGTTTAATTTCTTCCACGAGAACGATCCCATTTTTCAGCAACATTCCTGACAGGCTGAGGAAACCAAGCAAGGCTGTAAAACTGAACGGCTGGTTTAATAGAAGAAGACCAGAGCTCACCCCGATGATGGAAAGCGGCACAGTCAGCCACACCACAAGGGTTTGACGAACGGAGTTGAATAACAGAACCGTAATGGCCACCATCGCCAACACGCCAATAGGCACAAATTCAAACACGGCTTTGTTGGCATCTTGTTGGGCTTCATATTCACCGCCCCATTCAAGACGGTACCCCGGTGGCAATTCCAGCGCCTCAACCTTCTTACTGAGCTGATTGTAAAGTTCGAACGAGTTCACCCCGCTGTTTGGATCAGGATCCGCCCAGATCTGCACGGTCCGTTTCCGGTCCCGCCGCATAATCAACGGATCTTCCCAGCCCACATCAATTCGGCTCACCACATCGTTGATGTTGACGTAGGTACTAAGCGCCGGACTGAAGATCTGGATGTCTTCCAGCTGCTGCACTTCTTTACGATCCTCAAGCGGAGGCTGGATCAGGATCGGAAGCAATGTAGACCCTTCACGATACAGCGCCACCTGAACACCCGACACATTCATACGAATGGCATTATTAAGATCCGTTTTAGAAATCCCCAAGCGACGAGCTTCTGCTTCCAAAAAGCGCGGATGTAGAACCTTCGCCCGCTCCCGCCAGTCATGGCGTACATTGATGGCATTGGGATTATCCAAAAACAGGTTACGCACCTGATCTGCAATCTCCCGAAGTTTGGCACTGTCCGGCCCACTTATGCGGGCCTCAATTTTCGCTTTGGTCGCGGGACCGATAAAGATCCGATCCGATTTTGAGAAGGCCTGCGGGGCTTCCTCTTTCAGGATTTTCTCTACCCACTCGCGGGTCGGCTGCACTTTGTCGTAAGAAGAAACTTCAATGATATATTGACCGTAACTCGCATAGTTTTTTTCTAATGCGTATGTCAGCATAAAGCGTTCCGCACCGCGGCCCACTGTTGTGGTCACTTTTTTCACATCCGGGTTTTCAAGGATCCGTTTTTCAAATTTCTCCATATCCGCGGAAGTACTTCTGATGTCTGAACCTTCCGGCAGCCAGTAATCGACAGTAAAGACAGGCAATGTGGAAGGTGGGAAGAAGGCTTGGCTCACAAAGGTAAAGCCATAAATGGCACCAGCAAGGCCACCGATCATCACAATTGTAGACAACCATCTGAACCTCAGCGTGATAAACAGAAATCCTTTATAGGCACGGTAAAAGACACCTTTGTAAGGGTCAATTTCTTCAGCTCCCTCTTCCTGCGCGTCTCCTTCTTTAAACATCATGCTCGCAAAGAAAGGGGTTAAGGTAATCGCCATCACCCAACTGATCATGAGGGAGAAGAGCAAGACCCAGAACAAAGACCCGGTAAACTCACCGGAGGCATCAGGGGACAATCCAATGGGCGCAAAAGCCGTTACAGAAATCACGGTTGCACCCAGCAAAGGCCATTTCGTCTGGGAGACAATAAGTTTTGCTGCCTCTACCCGGTTTAGGCCGCGTTTGATACCGATAAGGATCCCTTCGGCCACCACAATGGCGTTATCCACCAGCATCCCCAGCGCAATGATCAGCGCCCCCAATGAAATACGGTGCAGATCAATGGCAAATAACTTCATGGCAATAAAGGTCGCCAGGATCGTGATCAGCAGAACAAGGCTCATCAGGATACCGGAACGCAACCCCATAGAGACAAGTAGAACCACAATCACAATGGCAATGGCTTGACCCAGACTGATCACAAAATCACTGACGGATTGGTCCACTTGCGCAGGCTGATCATAAATCACGCCGATTTCCATGCCGATAGGACGCGCATATTCCAGCGCTTCCAGCCGTTCATTAACGGCCTGACCGACTTCAACAACGTTCACACCGGTTGAAAAGGACACACCCAATGTAAGAGCGGCTTCACCGTTGAAGCGATAAATATGGGACGGGGGATCCGAATATGTACGCTTCACATCTGCAACGTCAGACAGATAAATGATCTTACCATTGGCCTGACCCAACATCAGATCACGAAGCTCACCTACACCGCTTCTGTCCTCAGCGCTTTCAATACGGATATATTCACTACCGACAAGGATATTGCCGGCATCACTCACCAAATTCTGATTCTGCAACAAAGACGCCAGCATGGAAACCGACATGTTAAGCGCTGTCAATTTCGCACGGTTTACTTCCAGGACGATTTGTTCCGTCCGGCGACCACCCACGGCAACCTTGCCAACTCCCTCCACAAGAACCAACTCACGGCGAATATAATCCACATAATCAGCAAGCTCCTCATAGGAATATCCGGGCCCGGTCACCGCCATAAAGACGCCATACACGTCGCCAAAATCATCATTGATGATCGGGGCGTTTGCCCCCGGTGGAAGCCTTCCTTCCATATCCCGGATTTTGCGGCGCATTTCATCCCAGATCTGGGCAAGATCCGCTTTACGGTAGATGCTTTTCATCTCTACCTCTACCTGGGAACGGCCTGCAGAAGATATGGATTTGATATTGTCCACATATGGAAGTTGCTGCAGTGCGTTCTCAATGGGCAGCGTGACTTCCTCTTCCACCTCAACCGGGGATGCCCCAGGGTATGACGTGACGATCACAGACTGTTTAATCGTAAATTCCGGATCTTCAAGGCGCCCAAGTCCCAAAAAGGCAAGTATACCGCCGCCGATCAGGATCAGCGTGATCATCCAACTGACGGTCGTGCGTTTGATGGAATATTCTGTAAGGTCCATTTCTACACCCCGCCTTAAAGGCCACGTTCTTTAGGAAGGGCGCGGACGGTCTGACCTTCGCGAAGATAATCTACACCCGCAGCAATCACGCGGTTACCTTCAATCAACCCTTGTGAAATGAGCAACTGATCCCCTTCGATCCGCTTCACAGCAACCCGCGTTTTGGTCACCGTATTGTCCGACTTCACAAGCCAGACCCATGTTCCGCCATCTTTCTCAAACACGGCCTCTACAGGGACGCTGAGATCATTTTTCTGCTCTCCGATGATTTGGCTGACATCCACGATCACATTCACACTCATACCCGGCAGCGCGGTCAGGCCTGTCGGGATCGGCATGCTGACAACAACACGGAAAGACCGGGTCGACGCATCGGGGAGTGTTTCATGTTCCTTGTAATAGGCTTCAAATACCTGATCGGGGACAGAATCAAACTTCACATGAACAAGGCCACCATTGGTGTTGCCTTCATTGACCCGAACCAGAAGGTCTTCCGGTACATTGAAGGCTACATCGATATTCTGGTTCCCTTGAAAAAGGACAATGGTCTGTTTTGCCTGAACATTTTCGAAATTTTCAACAAGAATGCGGCTGACGATACCATCATAAGGGGCCACAAGACGCGTATATTGCAAATCATCCCTTGCCTGTTTTAACGCTGCTTTCGCTCCTTCAAAATTTGTGCGGGCAATATCGAGCGTCGATTTGGAGACGTGATTTTTCTTTTGGAGCTGCTGACGACGCTCCAGCTCAATCCGGGTGAGATCATATGTCGCCTTCCGGTCCGCCAAAACATTCTGATAGCGGGCGTCATCAAGACGGGCGATCAAATCTCCTTGTTTCAGTTCCTGCCCGGCCCGAACGGGCAGATCATTAATCGGGCCACTGACACGAAATGCCAGTTCTGATTTTCGGCTCGCTTCAGTGATACCAGGGAACACCTTGGTCAAAATTCCAGAACCGGCACCCACTTCAATAATCTTCGCCGGCCGGATGATGTTGGGTTTAACTTCTGCCTCTTTGTCACCGTCCTCAAGGCACGCTGACAAAAGAACCACCAAAGGTAACAATAAAAGGCTTTTTAGCGCCAGCTTCGTTGAAACACGTCTACTCATCGTTTCACTCCATCCGGGGGCGTCTGCCCACTGAAACTTATTTGAAGAGGGTCGTTTATATACTTATACATACATCCGTGTATGTATATTTAATCACATTTCACATATTAAGTTTCTTGATATTACAAATTGATTGATATTTAGTTTGGGCATGGCCAGGAAAACCAAAGAAGAAGCAGAGAAAACCTATCACGCGCTTTTAAGCGCTGCCGCAGAGATGTTCACATCGCTGGGGGTGGAGGCCTGTACACTAAACGCCATTGCAGAAAAAGCTGGGGTAACGCGCGGGGCCTTTTACTGGCATTTCAAAAACAAGGAAGACATCCTAAAAGGCCTTTGGCTGACTTACACGAAACCCGCTTTGACCGAAAATCGTGAGAAAATCCTGACCGCACCCTCTGAAGATAAGCTCAAGACACTCTATCAGTGCCTGATTGATATTCTACACCGCATAGAGAAGGATACCGAACTTGGGCAGGTCTTCTCCATTATTTTGGGAAACTCGGAACTCACTATCAGGAACCCAGATGTGAAAGCCTTCTTCGATGAAGAAAGAAGCATGTTTCGCGAAACTATAGAACATGCGTTTGAGGCTGAGCGGAATATTGGAAATCTACCCGAGAATACCAATATCCATATCTCTGCCACTGGATTGGTTTGTCTGGTTTCCGGTATGGTGAGCGAGTTCTTTACCGGCTTTGAAGATGTCAGTCTAACAAAGCATGGGCAGATTTATCTCGATACTTATTTCAAAGGCCTGGGCTTGAAAATTCCCACCTAACATTTACTGATCTGTAAATGTGTGATGTTCATCACACTTTGAAATGTTGAAAAACTTTCCAACAAGCGCCACCTTGGTCACAACAGAGATCAATTAAATGAGAGGTGCCCTCATGAATATTCAACGTTTTGCCTCCTTTTCGGCGGCAGATGAAGGTGGAAATCCCGCCGGTGTCGTCTTGTCTGACACAATGCCAGAAGTATCAGAAATGCAACGAGTTGCCGCGGAAGTCGGCTATTCTGAAACCGCTTTCGCCGCGCCTGAAAAAGACGGTTTTCGGGTTCGCTATTTTGCGCCTGAAAGCGAAGTTCCCTTTTGCGGTCACGCGACCATCGCTCTGGGCGCTGCCCTTGCTGAAACCCATGGCGAAGGAAACTATCCACTATACTTGAACAATGCTGAAATCAGTGTTGAAGGGTCAAAAGAGACCAATCTGTACAGTGCCGCGTTAATCTCGCCGCCGACAAAAAGTGAAGCCCTTGATGGGGGAACACTCGCCCGTATCTTGGCCCTTTTTGGATATTCCGAAGATGATCTGAACACCGATCTGCCCCCTGCCCGCATTCATGGGGGGGCTGATCATGTGGTGATCGCCCTAAACTCACGTGAAGCGCTCGCCCGTATGGATTACGATCTGGCGGCCGGTGCTGACCTGATGCGAGAGCTGGGTCTGGTGACTATTATGCTGGTCCACCAGATTTCGGATAACGCGTATAATGTCCGCAATGCCTTTGCCAGTGGCGGTGTTCTGGAAGACCCGGCCACGGGGGCTGCCGCCGCAGCTTTCTCTGGCTACCTCAGGGATCTTGGTATCGTTACTGATGGCAAACTTTCCCTGCGCCAGGGCGAAGACATGCAAAGCCCAAGCGACATTACAACCGAGATCACTCCTGAAAAAGGCGCGCCCATTCGCGTTTCAGGAACGGTTCGTGTTATCTCGTAATCCAGCTTTCGTCCCGCCCGTTCCCTTTATTGTGATTGGACCCCGTTAAAGGGGACGGGCCCCTAAACTCCCTGTCTTGATTTTGACAATTTCCCCTGTCATTGTGGCCTGGGGTAAACGGGTTTATGGGGCAGCATGAACAAAAGAGACGCACAAAGGCGCGCTGAACAGATCCTCTCCTTTCAACAGGAAATGGAGATTTTGAAATCCGAACAGGTTCTACGGCTTAGTGAAACAGACCGGTCGGCAGTATCCAACTATCATGAGGAGCTGCTCGATCATCTCTCCGCCACTTTCGATACAGATCGCACCAAAGGGCAGGCGAACCTGTCTATCGGGATGCAGATCGCATCTACATTAGGGGCCATTGCCTTTTCTTTTGCCCTGTTTCTGGTTTTTGAAAATTTCTGGGATGATCTTGGCATCTATATCCAGTTGGGGCTTGCCAGCCTCCTTCCGTTTATTGGGTTAGGTCTTACGATAGCCGTCGATCGTATTTTCAAAACACCTTATTACACGGGGCTTTCGGTAATCGTTGCCATCGCCTGTCTGGTCGGAAATATTCTGATTTTGGGGCATTACTTTAACTTACCTGACAGTCCCAATGCCTTTTTGCTGTGGGGGGTATACGGGGTTATCCTGTCCCTCCGATATCAATTGGCCTTCCCGTTTTTCCTATCCGTTTTGTCCATCTTCACCTTTATCGGTGGGTATATAACAGAGGTGCTGGGCTATAACTGGTCCCACACCATCTATGGGGAATTATACCTTGCCCCCGCATTGATCATCGCGGCGGCCTGTTATCTTTATCTGCCAGCCCGGCGCTATCACCTGACCCCTGTTTTATTCCTGACGGCCTTTCTTGTGGCGGCCGTCAGTCTTCTGCAACTTAGCCTTGCGGGGCGGTACAGTTTTTTCACCATCGACAGGGACTTCGTCGAGTTTTTCTACACATTGCTTGCGCTTGGCTTTGGTGGCATCTCAATTGCTATTTCCCTGAAAGAGGATTGGAGCTTCAGTAAATATGCCGCTATCGGTTTTCTGATATTGGTCCTCCTCACCAAATATTATGACTGGGCGTGGGATGTGCTGCCGGAATATGTCTTCTTCCTGATCCTGGGCATATTCTCCATCGCAATTATTATCGTATTGCGGAAAACACGCGCTTACCTGCAAGGAGCTTCCTCATGAAGAAATTATACCTTCCTTTGGCGCTCCTCACGCTTATTAGCGCAAATTCCTTTCTATACGCAAAAGACCAGATCAATAAGGGGAGTGAGCCCGTCGGTACGCTCGCCATCAATAATTGCAATCTGAATTATTCGAAATACTCAAACCCGTTCCGCTTGCCCTCTTTAAGCTTTTCATTTGAATCTTTAACGCTTTCACGGGCAGAGCTGCTGGCCTCTGGCGTTCCTGAAAGCTACTTCCCAGCCATAGAAGACTGGAAGGAAAAGAAACTGTTCATAGTGGTCAGCAACAAAGAAGAATACCGTGAACGCTTCAAGTCGGATTGGAGCAAATATTACGACCGTCCTTTTTATGGCAAAACGGATAGTGCGATGCTCATCGCCGCAGGCAGTGACAAAGACGCACTTGCCACCAGATACCCGAAATCAGGTGGATATATTATCCTGAACGGCCATGTGCGCCCCACATATCAGCCTAAAGACCTGACCCACTACACGCTTGCACCACGTTATGTAAGCCTTGCCATCCCCGCCGCCTTACGCGAAGAAATAGACGCGCTATTGGAAACTCCAGAAAATGTAGGCGCGTCCTGCAAACCCGAATACAACATCACGGTCAAATGGGGATCCAGCAGGATCCCATGGATCGATACCGCAAGAAGAATTAGTGGTTAGATTGTTAGAAAAGAAGATAGATATGCTTTCCACCTGCCCAAGATTTAAGCTGTCGATATTCCGTTAGCCAAATCACAACCATTTATATAATATGAAACTAAATCATAATCCAATTTTGGGAATTCAGATTGTATCAATATGAGCAACAAGGAATCTGAGGATTACGGCATAAAATTATACGCTGCCTTAGCTATTGCTGCCATTTCAATTGGTGTCGTAGCGTGGCTTTCATCAATCTGGCCAAACCTCAGTACGAATGAAAGGCTAATTGCCGCGCTACTCCCACCGCTTATAGGCATCTCCATTTCCTGCTTGTTAGAGTTTTTTCTGAAAGCACCTCAAGTAGCAGCAATAGCAGCGCTAATATCTACCGCTTTAACAATAGGTTCTGTTTATGTACTCAATGCCTATTTCAATTTGCCGACATCAAATTCATCACAGTTCCTTCTCGTAATGGCAGTGATGTTCTTTGCACTGCACTACCATTCAAGAATATTGCTTTTTTTCGCTACAATTTTTGTGATCTACTTATTTAATAGCCTAATTAAAGATTTCTATGGCCTTGCTAATCCTAATCTCTACTTCTCAGATGTAGATCTTTTAGTCCCATTCACTTTATTTACTATAGTTAGTTCAATAAAACGAACCGATCCCCATTCCTACTTACCAGTGCTTTTCTATGCTGCATTTATTTACATAGCAGCATATCTCCTCCCTCTATCAGTTTTGAGAGATGCAAGCTTTCTTAAAATAGATAATCAAGCTCCCAACCATGTTTATTTTTTCACAGCATTAGTATTTGGATTTGTTTCATTAATAATTTCGATAATGAGGGATTGGTTTGTAAACGTGTGTGTTTCTATCGGATTTTTGATTTTTCTTTTGGTTATCAAGTTTTTAGCTGAATTTTTTACTACTATCCCAATTCATTTTTCACTTCTTATTCTGGGTTTTTTCTTCTTAACAGTTTTCGAAACGATCAGAAGAAATAGAGCCAAACTGAGTGGCAAACACTAATGAATGCGCTGTACTTTTTTCTAGCACTCATATGCCTTTTCGCAAGCTGCGCGATCCCATACGTCGAGGATTTCATGAACAAATCTTCAGTTGTCATTGGAGAGCTTGAGTTCACGAACTGCAGCACAAATTGGAAGTCAAACTATTCTCGGAACCGAAAAAAAGAAGTTGTTTATTCGCTGCCAAAAATGCACTTCTATCTTAAATACAATTCGCTGAAACTGCGTGAAAGAGAGCTACTAACACATGGTATCTCTGTCCCTCTCGAAGGTAAAAAACCACATAGCATTTAAAATGTGTATGTCGTAGCCACAAGCGCAGATAGCTATATCTCTAAATTTAAATCTCAGTATAAAGAGTTTTATAAGACACCATTTATTGGCGATTCAGCAGGGCATATCCTTATCGCTGCAGGAAATGATATTGATACTCTCATTGAAAGCTATCCTCTTAAAGAAGGTTACTCTGTCCTTCCAGGTAAAATTTACAAGAATTCTGACGCTGAGTTAGGAACGTATTTTAAACTTTCGCTTTCAGATATTGAGGCCATAGTACCATCTGAATATGAAACTTCATTAGATCTTGCCAACCCCAAGAAAGATAGCGCAACTAACAGCTGCATTCCTCTATACACCATTACTGTCAAATGGGGATCCAGCGGGATCCCATGGATTGATGATGTCGGGAAAATAGACGGCTAGCCGATTAAAACGGGCAACAGGAATATCCCTGCTGTACCAACAATGACCAGCACGCCGCGTAGCAGCAATTGCAGGGGGGCAATTACTCCGTAGGAAATAGCGGTAAGGGAGAGGCCGATCTGCACAAAGCTGACCACAGCACCGATTGGATTGGTTTCAAGCGCGATCAGGCTTGGGTTCGCGATCAAGGCAAGCGGGATAATGTAAAGCCCAAGACCCAATGCCATGGCCTTCATGGAAACTTTAAGCCAGTTTTCTTCCACCATACCGGCCGCAATAAAGACGGCGCCGCAAACGGGTGGGGTGATGGTAGACAAAAGTGCAAACCAGAACACAAAAAGATGAGCCTGCAACGGCGCAAGTCCCAATTGCTGCAGCGCGGGACCTGCCACAGAAATACAGATCACATAGGCGGCTGTGGTTGGCACTTCCATGCCCAAAATAAGACAGGCACCCGCCGTCAGAAGCAGCGCGGGCCACAGCATCTCGCCGGAGCCGGAGAGGATAAGCGAAGTGATCTTCACCCCAAGTCCCGTTGCCCCCAGAACCCCGATCACAATGGACGCGCAGAGGATAATGGAAGCAATCATCGCCACCTGCCTGCCTGTATTGATGCAGGCCTGCTCCAACCGTTCAAACGCACGCTTGATATTGAACTGCATTTTCCCGTTGATAAACAGCAGCAGAAGCGCCGCAAGGATCGCGACTGAGGCCGCATATTGAGGGGTGAACCCACCGATAAACATCCGCTCCAGCAGGACTAGGAACGGAACCGCGAAAAAGGCAGATGTTATAAGAACAGCTTTTCGATCTGGTTGCTCTTCTTCTGGAAGGCCTTTCAGATCATAACGCCGGGCAAAGGCGTTAATCCCAATCCAAACCGTCACAAAATACAAAAGCGCCGGCAATAACGCCGCTGCCATAATGCTGGTGTAGGGCACACCGGTGAGCTCCACCATCACAAAGGCCCCGGCACCCATCAATGGCGGCATGATCTGACCACCGGAGGAAGCCACCGCCTCCACCGCACCGGCAAATGATTTTGGATATCCGAGCCGCGTCATGGCGGGCAGGGTGATCGCCCCAGTGGACGCCACATTGGCGGATGCAGACCCTGAAATGGACCCAAATAATGCCGATGACAAGGTTGATACTTTCGCGGCCCCGCCTTTAAGACGGCCCGCAGCCGCGGTTGCAAGGTTCATAAATCCCTGACCCGCTTCACCCGCGTTTAAAACAGCCCCCATAATCACAAAAACCGCAACGATGGAGACAGAAACCCCCGTCAGTTTTCCCCAAAGTCCCCCTTCAGCGATGGTCAGATTGCCCATAACGCTTTGTAAGGGAATGCCGGGATGTCCAAATTCACCGGGAAGGTGCTGCCCAAAAAGGCCGTAACAAAGGGCGAAGAGCGCAACAAGCGGCAGCGGCCAACTGATTGCCCGGCGAGCCATTTCCAATGTCACAAAGATCAATGTGAAGGCGATGGCAATCTGTAGATCACTGTTCAGAAACCCATATTGATCGGACAGGGCTTCCTCATTGATCGCCACATAAAGAACGGCGGCCCCACCAAGAACCGTCAGGATCCCGCCGCTAATCAGTTCGGATCGGGATTTGGCGGAAAACACAAACACCCATGGTAATGCCAAAAGCATATGAAGTGGGCGCGCGAAAAGATTAGGAACGAGACCTGTAAAAATCAGGCCCAAGTGAAAGGCGATAGAGGCAGCACCGAGCGCCACCCAGATGTAACGACCCGGTGCTGACATACTTAATATCCTTTACGCGAACTTACTTGGCGGAGGCTGGAACAGCCATTCCTTTTTCCATGTAGTATTTGAGGGCACCAGGGTGAATTTTGCCTGTGATATTTTCAAGCAAAGCACCGGAGACACCATTCCACCATGCGTTATCCGCACCCATTTTTGCTTTCTGCTCCCAATATGTTTTGGTCAGCGCATAAGCAGTTGCCTCATCCATGGATGTTGTTGTGTAGGCCACAACTGGCAGGGATGTGGTGTTTACTTCTGTGTCCACACCGGCATACGTGCCTGCAGGAATTGTCAGCTTTGTCCGTTTTGTTTGCTTAATCTGCTCATCGCTCAAAGACAGAACGGTGATACCTGTGCCCGCAGCAGCTTCAATCACATTTGGCGCAGGGTAGGAGCCGGCTGTTACAAACGCATCAGTTTGTTTGTTCTTGAGGGCCTGAACCGCGTTGGAAAGTTCCATCTTGGCAAGTTCAACTTTGCCTTCCAGACCAAACAGCTTCAGATATTTCGCACCTTCACGCGCACCGAAGGAGCCTTTGCCGATAAGAACGGTTTTACCTTCCAGATCCGCAAATGTCTTAATGCCGGAATCTGCGCGGGCCACAAAATGCATGGTGAGGGACGGGATTGGGAAAAGCGCGCGAATATCAGCAAATTTCGGGTTCTGCTTGTCCTTGAACATCGCTTTACCAGAGTTGGCAAGCTTCACCAACACTGGTGGTGTTGTGAACACGTAGTTACCTGGGCGAACCGCTGCTTCCATCACGTTCTGAACAGAACCTTGGCTTTCTTCCACGGTCACGATGATGTCACCGTTAGAGCCTGCCTTCATGGCTTCCGCAATTTGCACTGCCATCTGATAGTAAGAAGATGTGCTTTTCGCAGATTTATACGTAATTCTGGTTTCCGCATTTGCAGCACCTGCAAACGCGATTGAGCCTGCCAGCGCGGCAAGGGACAGTTTTTTCAAAAGACTGGAACGCATCGGGGTCTCCTCCACAAATTATACTTTTTCGGCTTATGCCATTTTGCCAGTATCATTTCCTAAATTTTGTTGGATTTCAAGCAATATGCATACATACTAACCCGTCCCCAAAACACGACACCTTAAAGAGAGATCACCATGACAATAGAACATATGATCGCCTTTAATCTGACCTTGCTCGCATCGATTGTGAGCCCTGGCCCAGCCTTTCTTGTGGCTATTCGGACGACTTTGGGTAACGGGCGCGCATCTGGTATGGCAGTGGGATTGGGGCTTGGCATAGTTGCCGCAGGTTGGACATTAACGGCGTTATTGGGCCTGGATATTGTATTTGAACTATTCCCCTGGGTTTACACAACCGCAAAAGTTGTGGGGGCGCTATATTTGATTTATGTGGCCATTAGCATGTGGTGCGGTGCGAAAACTCCCATAAATACCGAGGTGAAACCGGCACGCCATGCTTTCCGTCAAGGCGTCCTTATCAATCTTCTGAACCCAAAATCAGTGCTATTTGCAGCGGCGGTTCTGGTGATCATTTTTCCAGAGAATCTCAGCATGACCGAAAACCTGATTATTGCCGGCAATCATTTGATTGTTGAGATCCTGTTTTATGGCTTGCTGGCCCTGACCATGAGC
Organism: Sneathiella sp. P13V-1; assembly: GCF_015143595.1. Lineage (NCBI taxonomy): Bacteria > Pseudomonadati > Pseudomonadota > Alphaproteobacteria > Sneathiellales > Sneathiellaceae > Sneathiella > Sneathiella sp. P13V-1. The sequence continues at coordinate 693,178 of NZ_WYEU01000001.1, forward strand.
ACCAACGCCATTAGCAGCCGTTATATGCGGGCGAAGGTTTATCTGGACCGAATTGCCGCAGGTGTTTTAGGTGCGCTGGGTTTACGTATCTTGCTGGATCGTTCCTGACAATTGCACTGACCGGGTTTTTGAAAAGATCTTCAAGATGAGTTTGAGAACAGGCTTACACAGCAAGAAATTTGTTATACTATAACACATTCTTGCCAGATTCTGGTTCCATTGTGTAAGCCTTCTTTGGCGTTGGGGTTGATCATGTTCTTGAAAAATGCTGTGACACGCTTCTTTTTCTGGAGTTTTCTGGTTGTTTTTACAGCCATTTCCGCTCCGGTTTCTGCGCATCCGCACGCATGGATCGATCTTAAAACAACTCCGCTGTTTAATGACAAAGGGGAAATTATTGGATTGAAACAGCTATGGCTGTTTGATGACTTTTATTCCGCTTATATTTTGCAAACCCTGCCAAAAGCTGATGATGGATTGTATGAGCAAAAAGCCATTGATGAACTGGCGAAAATGAACCTCCAAAATCTTGAGGAATATAAATATTTCACGGTTATCAAAGGAGGCGAGAAACCTTTGGAACATGATGCAGTTACCAACTACAGAAGTTATGTTGAAGGCAGCCGCCTTGCCATGGAATTTGACCTCCCCCTTAAAACACCTGTCGATCCGAAAAAGGTCCCGGTGGAGTATCTGGTTTATGATCCGATTTATTATATCGAAATCCTGCATGCCAAATTAGACGATGCCATCACACTTCCAAAGGCAGGCCCTTGTACCTATAGCCTGATCCCACCTTCCCCTGCGCGGGAGCAAAGTCTAGCGGCAGCAAATCTGGATCGGGATGATACAGCCGAATATGGCTTCGGCGTCTATTTTGCGGAGATTGTAAGCCTGACATGCGAATAATCATTCCCGCCGCGCTTCTTCTCACGGTGATCCCTACCGCCGCGCATGCAGCAGATGTCAGCCTCTGGACTGAGTTTTTATTCTATGTCCAAACCAAACAACAGGAATTTCATCGCGAGCTTGCCTCCGCTCTTCGTGCCCTTCAAGGGGGCGGGATGGCGGCGCTTATTGCCATGATTACGGTGAGTTTCCTTTACGGTGTTTTTCACGCAGCCGGGCCAGGTCACGGCAAAGCGGTGATTGGAACCTATCTGCTCACCCACAAAAGTGCATTAAAACGCGGGATTACTCTTTCTGTCCTCGCCTCCTTGCTTCAAGGAATTATGGCGATCCTGCTGGTAGAAGGAGTGGTTTTGATCATCGGGATCAGCAGCCGAGATGCCATCAGTTCAGTGCCGTACCTTGAAAAGGCTAGCTTTGCGCTGGTCGGACTTATTGGACTTTATCTGATTAAACGAGCAGTTGATCTTTTCCGCAAACCGGCAGCGCACTCTCATGGTCACGACCACGAACATGTGGGGCATGGTGACACCTGTGACAGTTGCGGGCATGCTCACGGACCCACCGCAGAGGAACTTACAAAAAAGGCCTCGTTACGTGATCATATCGCGATCATTTTCTCGATCGGTATCCGCCCCTGCAGTGGCTCTGTTCTCGTGCTGGTTTTCGCCGAAGTCCTGGGCCTTCGTCTTGCCGGGATTTTGAGCGTTCTGATGATTTCCGTTGGAACTGCCATAACGGTAAGCGCCTTGGCCATTATCGCTGTGTATTTCCAAAAAGCAGCACGCGCTTTTGCAAGCGATGCCTCCGGTGATACAATTCGAAAACTGGCCGCAACAGCAAATCTGGCAGGGGGAATTTTCATTACCTTCCTGAGTTTGTCATTGCTGATGCAACCTATGGGATCAGGAAACCCGCTCCTCTAGCACGTCGGTCAGATACAATTTGACCTTGATGCCTCCATGGGAGAACCCCACCGGATCTGGATTAAACGGCAGTTCCGTTGCTTCCGCGAGCTTTCCTGTATTGGTCAGGATCGCAACCCGCCACCCTGCAAATCGGGTTTTCAGAACATGGCCCAGCTTCTGATATAGCGGTGCCAATTTCTTCTGATCTCCAATACGTATGCCATAAGGGGGGTTCACAATGACCAACCCTTTGGGACCATCAGGCGGTGTTAAGTCGCTAACCGTTTGCCGGGTAAAGGAACACACATCGTCAACATCCGCCCGCTCTGCATTGCTGATGGCACGTTCGACCGCCCCAGCATCCCGATCAAAGCCATAGAACTGGAATTCACTTTCAGCCTTTTTGGTGCGATCTTTCAGTTCCTGAAATGCATCTGCATCAAAAGATGGCAGCAACTGAAACGCAAAATTGCGAGACCGACCGGCATCCAGCCGGCTGGCAATTTCAGCGGCTTCCAGTACCAGTGTTCCGGAACCGCACATGGGATCTACAACTGGCTCTTTACCTTTAAATCCAGCCTGGCGAAGAATAAGCGCAGCCAATGTTTCCCGAAGAGGGGCTTTGTTCAGCGCCTGTTTGGTACCGCGGATATGCAACCCGTCGCCAGAGCTGTCCACGCTGATGGTACACACATCCTTAAAAAACCGGATCTTCAACACCAGATCTGCTTCGGGATCAATGTCCGCATCAATGGCAGAAACCAGTGCTTTTTCGAACCTCTCAGCCGCTGCCTTTTGGTGATAAATCTTAGACTTATGGGATGTCACATCCACACGAAGGGACGTTCCGCGGGCAATATGTTCTTCCCATGGAAAATGACGCGCCATGCCTTCCAGTTTTGACAGATGCGCAATTCGAAAGGATCCGATACGCACCAGAATACGGCTCGCCCCGCGAAGCTGTAAATTGGCCCGCCACACATCTGGCCATTTACCCTTAATCAGGACACCGCCAGTGACAATGGATGGTTTTTTAAAGCCCTTTTCAACGGCTTCAGCACGTAACAAGTCTTCCAGTCCCGGTACGGTCACCAGAAGTATTTCCATGAGTTCAGATTTCATAGGCGCCTTACTACGCTGTTAAGGGCAGTTGGTCGAGGGATTATTGAGAGTTTAACTAGGGCGCTTTAAGACAGCTTCCATCCCTGCGGTGCAGAAATCGATCAGATGTTCAATATCCGCATCCCCCGCGCCCGGGCTCATGGCCTCAATACGCCATCCGGAATTGAGGAAGGCCAGCATCGCAGAAACGGAATAAATCTGACCCGCCGCCGCCGCATCGCGGGACGCTTCAGGATAAAGTGCGAGGATCTCATCCAGGAAACGGGCGACCGTTGGATCAAAGCACTCCGCTGCCAGATCTTTCCATCTGGGGTCCGATGAAACATGTGCCACCAGCCGGCCATAGGCCAGCCAGTGGTCTCCCCCATCCCCTGCAAGCGTGAGGTAGGCACGCATAAAACAATCAAGGATATTACGAAGGGTTAAGTCCCCGATTTCCTTTAACTCTTCCAGGCCCTCAACTCGAATAAGGGAGAGCTCCTCCGCCCGGCGAGACACCGTCTGGCAAAACAGATCTTCCTTGTTATTGCCGTGATGTTGCACAAGGCCAACCGGGACCTCCGCAAGTTTGGCAATGTCCCGTAACGATGCCCCTTCGAACCCATGAACGGAAAAAACCTGCTCCGCCGCATCTAAGATGCGGGCCTTGGTTTCCAGTGATCTGGCGGAGGGGGCTCTTTTACGCGCTGTGGTCAATAATTTACTCCTTTAGAAAAAACTTATTGCCTTATTTTGTACAATTGTTCAATCTAATAATCATAGGGAGAAACAAATGACAAAAACCAATAAGCGATTTGCCCTGATCGGGGCGGGTCCTATGGGGCTTGCCATGGCCAAGGTGATGAAGGAACAGGGAATCCCCTATCAGGGATTCGAACTGCACTCTGATGTCGGTGGCCTATGGGATATTGAAGGCCCCAAATCAACAATGTACGAAACAGCACATCTGATTTCGTCAAAGCGCATGACCGAATTTACGGACTTCCCCATGAAGGAAGAGGTCGCGGAATACCCATCCCACCGGGACTTAAAAGGGTATTTTCAGGATTTTGCAGATCATTTCGGATTGCGTGAGGACTATCTGTTCAATACAGAAGTGATCAAGGCGGAACCCATTGGGGAGTCCGGTGAGGGTTGGCGCGTAACCTGGCGCAATGAGGAGGGGGAGCAAACGGAAGAATTTGCAGGCCTGCTTATCGCCAACGGCACCTTGTCTGAACCCAATATGCCGGAATTTCCAGGGTCCTTTGATGGGGAAATGATTCACTCAAGCGCATACAGATACCCCTCCCAACTAACGGGCAAACGGGTTCTTATTATTGGTGCCGGTAATTCCGGCTGTGACATCGCGGTGGACGCCATTCATCACGGGGCCATTTGCGATCTGTCCATGCGCCGCGGATATTATTTCGTTCCAAAATACGTCTTTGGTAAACCCGCAGATACAATGGGCGGGTTGATCCAGCTTCCCATGTGGCTGAAGCGCAAAATCGATGGCATGATCCTGAAATGGTTCGTCGGTGATCCGCAAAAGTATGGATTTCCAAAACCGGATTATCAACTTTACGAAAGTCATCCCGTGGTCAATTCACTGGTTCTCTATCATGCTGGGCATGGGGACATTAAAATCCGCCGCGACATTGAAAACATGGAAGGTAAAACCGTCTTTTTCAAGGATGGGACGAAAAGTGATTATGACCTTATTCTGGCGGCAACCGGATATAAGCTTCACTATCCTTTCATCGATCAAAAACACCTGAACTGGCAAGGGGATGCACCGCATCTTTATTTGAACGCCATCCATCCGGAGCGGGATGACCTGTTTATTCTGGGCATGGTGGAAGCCAGCGGTCTTGGTTGGCAAGGTCGCCATGAACAGGCAGAAATGATTGCACGCTACATCAAGGGTCTGGAAAGTGGCAGTGCCGCTGCCAACGCCCTGAAAGCTGAAAAATCCAGCGGGTTTGAGCGCGCAACGGGCGGGATGAATTACCTGAAACTTGCCCGGATGGCCTATTATGTGGACAAAGCCACCTATCGCAAAGCGGTCACTGGTTGGATCGACAAATTGAAAGGCGGTGCGGCATGACCGGTATTGATGAGGTTACCCTCAATTTCAGTCCGGCCTCCCTCACCCTTTTGAATGCGATATTGGCGATTGTGATGTTTTCTATCGCCATTGATCTGTCACCTGCCGATTTTCACCGGCTTCGCAAAGCGCCGAAGCCTGTGATCATTGGCCTGATGTCGCAGTTTATTGTGTTGCCGGCGTTGACCTTCTGTCTTGTTCTGATCGCTGAACCACGCCCGTCCATTGCTCTTGGTCTTATTCTGGTGGCGGCCTGCCCGGGCGGCAATATTTCGAACTTCATCACCCATCGTGCAGGCGGCAATGCCGCCTTGTCCGTCTCCATGACAGCTTTTGCAACCATTGGGGCGATCTTGCTGACCCCGCTTAACATTGCATTTTGGGGCAGACTTTATGAACCCACACGAGAGATCTTGCAAAAGACGGAAATCGATCCGGTGCAAATCGCCATTACGGTGGGGTTGATGTTGGTTCTTCCGCTTGTTTTGGGGGTACAGCTTAATATCCGAAAACCAGAAATTACGCGCAAACTAAGACGTCCCCTTCAATGGCTGGCCATGGCAATTTTTATTGCCTTCATCGTTCTTGCGCTATTGGCGAACTGGAATTTCTTCCTGCAATTTGCTGGCGCTGTTGCGGGTCTGGTGATTATTCACAACGCCCTTGCGTTGGGCGGCGGATGGGTAACGGCCACTATATTCGGTCTGTCACAATATGACCGCCGCGCCATTACCATTGAAACCGGCATCCAGAATTCCGGCCTTGGGCTGGTCCTGATTTTCGCTTTCTTTAACGGTCTTGGCGGGATGGCAGTTGCAGCGGCCTTCTGGGGTATCTGGCACGCCATATCAGGGCTTGGCCTTGCGTCAATCATGTCCCGGACGGAGGCCAAGCGATGAACGATCCCCTTCGTATAATGGTCACAGGTGCGGCCGGAATGGTCGGGCAGCACACATTGCAATATCTTGCCAAACTTCCCCATACGGAAACATTGGCAACAGATATTGCCCCGCCAAAAGACATGCCGGAAAACATCCGCTTTGAAAAAATGGATGTCACAACGGATGATCCGGAAAAAGTAATTTCTTCCTTCAAGCCGGACGTGATCCTGCATCTGGCCTCGGTTGTAACCCCTCCTAAAGGAACCGGGCGGGAATTTGCCTATAAAGTAGATGTGGAAGGCACCCGCAAAGTCATTGAGGCGGCGATTTATAACAAAACCCGCCGTATCGTGGTCACCTCTTCCGGGGCGGCCTATGGATATCATGAAGACAACCCGGACTGGCTCAATGAAACCCATACCCTTCGCGGTAACGCGGAATTCCCCTACTCTGATCATAAAAGGCAGGTAGAGGAAATGCTCGCCGTAACGCGCCACTCCTATCCGGAGCTGGAGCAGGTAATTTTGCGGGTAGGAACGGTCCTTGGAGAGAAGACCGACAACCAGATCACTGCCTTGTTCCAACGCCCCAAACTTCTTGCCATTAAGGGCAGCGAAAGCCCCTTTGTCTTTATCTGGCTTGATGATTTGGCAAAAGTTCTGGTGCGCGCAGCAACTGATGGGCCGGAAGGGGTATTTAATGTAGCAGGGGACGGTGCTATGGGTGTCAATGATCTATCAGCCGCCCTGAAGAAACCCATTAAATGGCTACCCGCATGGGCCGTAAAACTGGCCCTTGGCATTGCCAAACCCCTTGGTCTTTCAAGATATGGCCCAGAGCAGGTCCGTTTTCTTCAATACAGGCCTGTGCTGGATAACACAGCCCTGAAAGAAGAATTTGGCTTCACCCCAGAACATACAAGCCGCGAAGCGTTTGAACGATGGCAAAAGGGGATGGGGCTATGAAGACCGCAGTTGTCACCGGCGGGGCTGGTGGGCTTGGCCTCGCCCTCTCTTCCCAGCTTCAGAAGGAAGGTTGGCAGATTTATCTGCTGGATCTGGATATTTCCAGAATTGAAACGTCAGAGGCGATCCGCGCGATCCAATGTGATCTTACCAAAGCGGAGGATTTGAAATCTGCAACGGATCAGATTTTGGCGGAAAGCCCTTCTGTTGATCTGGTCATCTACAATGCCGGGATCACGCAGATTAACCCCTTCGACAAAGTGACCGAAGAAAGCCACCGCAAAGTCTTTGATATCAACTATTTTGCGGCGACCAACATGGCGCATCTGTTTTTAGGCGCCGTTCGGGCTGCCAAAGGAACGCATCTTGCCATTTCGTCAGTTGCGGGGTTTGCACCGCTTTATCACCGGACCACTTACGCAGCTTCCAAACATGCGATGGAAGGGTTCTTCAAATCCTTAAGATCGGAAGAGAAAGCTTATGATGTGGATGTCCTTATTGCCGCCCCGTCTTTTGTGGCAACAAATCTTGGCAATCCCGAACGCAGTGACGATGGCACAGCAAGGCCGGGATCGGCTGAAGATGGCAAGGATTACATGACCCCGGATCAAGCAGCCGCGGTTATTCTGGATGGGTATAAATCCCGAAAACCCATGACTCTTGTAGGGCGCATTGCCAGGCTTTCCTGGATCATTAATCGCCTTTCCCCGCGCCTGTATCAACGCCTGATGGAGCGGGAAATAGACGGCAACGCATAAAGCCTTATTTGAATAAATAGGGGATGGTGAAAACCAGTTTCCGCCCCTGCATAACGGTGGGCGGTACAGGAAAAGGGGCGGCGTTTTGGATGGATTTAAGGGCAATCTGATCCAGCGCCGCGATCCCCGAAGATTTCGCAACGCGGAAATTCAAAATCTGCCCGCCCTCATTCATTTCAAACGTCACGCTTACAATGCCTTGCCGCCCCGCACCGGTAAGTTTTTTGGCGGCAATATGCGCCTGCAATTCACCGAAATAACTTGCGATAATGGCCTGATGGTCAGCCTTGCTTCCCAAAGATTGGCTGGGTTTTACCGCCATTTGCCCTGTTGATTTCTGGCTGGGGCTTATGGGTTTTGGCGCCGCTTTTGGTGCAGCTTTTACCGGCTGCACCACGGGTTCCTGCTTCGGAGGTTCCTTAACCTCCTCAATCTTCCTTATTCTTTTGGGACGTATTTTGGGAATAGGCGCGCGCACAACTCTTTCTTCTGAGGGCCTGACTTCAGGTACTATTTCAGGTTCGGGTGTCGCCTCTTTAATAACCTCTTGTGATTTCTCCTCTTCTGGCTCTTTTTCCGCCTCTACTTTGGCAGGTTCCGGCGGAGTCGTCACAGCAGAAGCCTCCTCCCTTTGCGGAAGTGATGTCATCGCGATGGATATCTGTTTACTTTCTGTGCTGCCGCCTGTGGGTTGATCCTGTTCCCATTGAAATAACAGCGCAGCATGACCACTCAAAATCCCAAGAAAGAGCGCAATTTTGAAACCCCGCCCCATCATCGCGCCCCAACACTTTGACGGAGGACAAGGTTTATCTCGCTGGCTCCAAGAAGCTCCAGCTTTTTCCAAACAGGCCTGAGTTTTTCCATAACAAGCCCGCCATCTGCATAAAGAATGATCGGGTGATCTTTGATGGATGAGCTAAGCGCTTTAAGTTCTTGTGAGTTATAAACCTCACCTTCAAGTCCCACAGTCCCGTTTGACAGTAAAATAAGGCGCAGACCGTCTTTTTCTGAGGGCGCTTTTATATCGGCGCCCGGCAGTGCAATATTTGAAAGATCAACGGCACTAAATGTCCCTGCCAAAATGAAAAACGCGAGAAGCAGAAAAACCACGTTAATTAAAGGGATCATCCGATCCACATGCGGCTTTCGTCTTTTGCGGCCTATCTGGTAGGGAGCCATTTTCATGACTTGGGCGCCTCCTCAATCAGGCTGTATTGAAGGCCGCCGACTTTCTCAAGTTCGGCAATGAGCGAGACCAACATCTGGACAGTAACATCCCCATCCATGCGGATAAAAAGCGCGGTCCCTTCTTCAAGAAAACCGTCAGCAGAAAAGACAGCCTCAATTCTATCCATAGGCACACTTCGTCCCCTGAACTGTATTTCTCCCGTGGATTTCAATCGGATAATATTCTGGTTCATATGGGAACCTTTTGATGAAATTGTTTCGTTTTCGTAATGATTTTGTATCAAGCCCAGCACTGAATGAGTGTCCAACTGGCTGACCAACATAAAAAAAATGAGGAGAATAAAAATCACATCGATAAGCGGCGCAAGAGAGAGCCCTCTGCGTCGTCTCATTTTCTGTGTTCTCTCCAATGAAAAGGCCATAATTAATTTGCCTATTCTTTTATTGGGATGCGCGCAAATACCTGATCCAACGCCATGGAGGCCTGATCCAGTATCTTGTCATAGCGATCATCACAGAGGCTATGTGTCACAATTGCAGGAATGGCCACAACAAGCCCTAAAGCGGTGGTGAGCAACGCTTCCCATATACCCCCGGCAAGCAAAGCGGGATCCGCTTGACCGGTGGCTGATTGCAGGTTCTGGAACGCCTCAATCATCCCCAAAATCGTCCCAAGAAGCCCCAAAAGCGGTGCGATCATACCGATCAGTTCTAAAGGTCGGTTATACCGCTCCAACCCAGACAAACGCTCCGCCGCCAAAGCCCGGATATCCGATTGCACTATCTGCAAATCTTCCCCGCTTTTTAGCCGCTGAGTAGCTGTCGACAAAAGCGCCTCAGCCGGGAAAGATTTCCGTACCGTAAAGGAGGTGTCTTTTTGTTTGGATTTTGCTGCCTCCAATAGCCACTTTATTTTTGATTTCGGGGATATCCGATATCGGAATAGCGCCCAGATTTTCAGACTCACCAATGTCAGAGAAAATGCTGACATCAGAATGAGCAAAAACCCAACCGGACCCAAAAAACCATAACTTTCCGCAAGTTGCGGGGAAATCGCTTCCAAAAATTCTATCATGAAATTGCTCCTGGGGAAAAAGCGGTGCGAACATCCCTCGCACCGCTTTCGGTATTAGAATTTTGTAACGGCCCGAATGTAGAAAGATCGGCCCGGTTCATTTACACGAACCCCTGAAGGATCAAGCAGATTGGTCTTGTTCAGATGCGTTGCATATTCCGCATCCAGCAAGTTGGTCACCCCACCTGTTACCTGGAAGTTTTCCGTGAAATTATAGGCACCGAACAGATCAAAAGTGACATATCCGTCTGCATCCCCTGAACTGTCACGACCACTGCCTGTGGTCCGGTCATCATCAACCCGCGTCTGTTTGGCAGCGGCGTTCATGCGAACTCCGGCCATCCAGTCGGTTGTGTCATAGGCCAGTTCCATCCTTCCGGAAAGCGGCGCGATCTGTGACAAAGGAATGTCGTCGCTTTCGTTCTCACCATATGTGAACGCAACAGAGCCTCCCAACCGCCAGTTTTCAGCAAATCTGTATTCGCCTTCAAATTCCAGTCCGGCAATAACGGCATCAATGTTCGTATAGACGCTGGCAGTCGTGGTTGTCTCCTGAACGCCACGCTGACTTCTTGCGCTATCAAGCTGAATAAAATCAGTGATGTTGTTGTAGTAGACACTACCAGAAAACGAGATGGACTTCTGTTTATAGGCAAAACCCACATCCAGCATGTGATGCTGCTCAGGATCGATATCTGGATTACCCACCCAACTATTGGCACCGCCAGCACCCATATAGCTCGCCATATACCGCTCGGTGGCATCTGCGGTTCTGACAGAACGGCTCATGGATCCGTAAACACCAAAACTGTCGGACAGGTTATGCTCAACGCGCACCAGACCACCTAAGTTATGTTCAGTTTTGTCTTTTGAAGCGTCTGTTCCATAGAAACGCTGATACAGATCATTTGGCGACAAGCCTGGCGCCGCAACCGCGTTTTGATCCGCTTCATCAGCAGACGCACGCACCAGATCATACCGCACACCCATCACCAATTTGGTTTGTGTGGCAACCGGCATGGTCATTTCACCAAAAATACCCACATTCTTGATGGAGGTGTCAGGCCATAAAACAGACTGCACTGTTGATGGATTATAATCACCATTTGGACCTGCGTACCGGTTACCGTCTCGCATCACGTCACGATAATCAGCACCAAAATCGAAAGTGATGTCATCCACTTCACCGCTGAACATCATTTTACCGCCAAACGTATCGGATTCCATTTTGGCTTCCAGGAACGGGTTCGGCGCCAATCTTTCACGAAGATCAAAATTGTTCATGGTATGATCAACAGTGGTAAGATACACATCCCCTTCCACCGATTTCAAAAATCCCCAATTGAGATCCGTCTGACCTTTCAGTTGATAAGACCAGTCATCAGTTACCGGCGCATCCATCCCGCTTCCTGGGAACAGGGCATCATCCACATTGTTATTTTCGATCTTCAGCGTGATCCAGCTGTCGGCATCAAAGGTGCGGCCGACAACAATACCGCCGCCAAACTGATCGAAGGAGGAGCGAATATCATCGCCATCACCATCTTCATAATTATTGGCGGTTGCCCCTGACCCAAAAGCGCGAATGTAACCAAAGTCGTTGCCCATGCTGCCATCGACAAAAACTTCCAGACCATCCCCTTGGGAGTTGTAACCAAAGCCCGCCTTCAAATTGGTGGTAATGTCATCGCCCGGTGCAAAAACGGGGTTCAGGCGTTCAAACTGAATGCTACCACCCGGGGCTGCCGGGCCATCGGTCACAGACATGTAGCCTTTTTTGATGATCACCTGATCAAAGGTGTAAAGCTGCATGTGGGAGGTTGGCGGATCCATCCGATTTGGACAGCCCCCAAACTGGTACGCCCCATCGTTAGTAATGGAGATCTGGTTTTGATCCAGGCCCCTAATGGCAGGCTCCAACCCGTGGCCACCCATCCGGCCCGCATCTACACCATTTACATGGCGCAGAAATTCACCGCCATCACCAATGGAAGGCGGACGGGCAGGACTGTGGGGATCTTCACGGATCCAGTCAGGGTTATCCTCACTATTGATCACTTCAATCTCGGCCGGGACACGGGGTGTTGTGCTGTAAATTGTGACGCCGGGAAGCTGAAACCCTTCTTCAGCTAGTGTGGGTGCTGTGACGCTCAGCAGCAGTATAATTGACGATCCGCAAAGGGCGGTCGTTCGCAACATGATTTCTTTGGACTTCATTTGAAAGCCTCTTATTCCTTAATTGGGCAAAAGCGGCCGCAAAGTCGCACAGCCTGCCATAAGCAAGACGCAACGATACGTACAAGGCGTCAGCCTTGAGCCGCATTAAATTATGAGTGAATTAGCCGCGCGCTGGCGGTGCCCTAGAGGAATATTCAGTTGGAAGATTTTCCCAATCTTTTGAAACATAAAGGCTAGGCAACATCGTCTGGGAGACATCAAGCGATGGTGCAAAACTTCGTGTTTCAGGGTTTAGGGTAGAATTTCCAAGATCAATGGAGATGCAGATCGGGCATTTGGCCCCTACCTCTTCGGCAGAGACAACAACTTCTTCTCCGGTCGTCAGATCAATATATTTGACCCCATAATAGGAACAAACGATCGCTTTGCCGGGAAGATCCTGATCAATAGAATTTGAAGCCGCGATGGCATAGCCAACGGGAAGGGCAAATTGCAAATAGAGGGCAAAGAACGCAAATAATGCGCCCCACTTGCTTAAACCTCTACGCTTCGCCCCAATAAACACAACAAAATCCTGTGAAATCCACGATGCTGCAGTGATTGCCACAGATGCGACAAAAAATCAATGCGGCTTTTCGCATAAGGATTTCAGCATATTGCGCCCGTCTTTCTACATTGCTTTTTTGCAAGGGCCGGCTTACCCCTTTTCAAGGGATCCACCTGTCTCATCCCGCCAACGGGTAACGTGATAAAACTCTCTGCTGGCAAGCCTGCTTCCTTCACGGCTTTTTTCAAACGCTCAGGCGGCTCCATCACTGGCTCACTAGTCAGTATAAACGTTCCCCAATGCATCCCAATGGATTTCTGCGACTTCACATCCAGATGGATCTGAACAGCCTCTTCCGGATTGGCATGAGCATCTTTCATAAACCAGCGCGGATCATAGGCCCCGACCGGTATGAGGGACAGGTTAAACGGCCCCAGACGCTCTCCAATTTCCTTAAACTGGATGTCGTTATATCCCGTATCGCCGCCGAACCAGATACGATCGGTATCGCCAGAAAACTGTACCGCCCATCCCCCCCAAAGCGCTTTATATCTGTCAAACAGCCCTCGGCCGGACCAATGCTGGGACGGGGTGAGAGTGTAAACTGTCCCCTCGTATGTCTCTTCCTCCCACCAATCCAATTCTTTGAGGTTGGTAATCCCCGCTTCTCTGAAAAGCCCGCCATTCTTTAAGGGAACATACCACCTGGGAGTGTTCCCCAAGGCTTCAATGGTGGCTTCATCCATATGATCATAGTGATTATGACTGATGATCACCGCATCAATGTCAGGCAAATCCTCCAGCGCGATGGCGGGTTCAGAATATCGCCTTGGCCCCAAAGATGCGAAGGGAGAAGCCCGGTTTGAAAAGATGGGATCGGTTAGAATGTTTACCCCGTTTTTCTGCAATAGAAAGGTTGAGTGTCCAATCCACGTCACTTGCAATTTTTTAGGGTTCGGATTTCTGATTTTATCGAGATCAACCTCTACCGTTGGCGTGGGAGAATTTTCAACAAGCGCATCTTCATCGGGCCAGTTTTCCTGCAATCTCACCTTAAAGAGAAAACTGAAAAATCCCGGTTTATCTTCGTCATCAATATAAAGATTACGAAAACCATCATCAGTGTGATGTGCTTTCGGAGCGGAGGGGTCAAAATCTGCGACCGGTCCTGTCCCACTACAGGCCGCCACTACAAACAAACTTATGACAAGAAGGGTATATCTCATGAAAGGAGAAAAACAGCTTCAACAGCGACCGTCAAGGCACACTGCCGAAACTGTGATATCTCTTACTTGGGCATGGACATTTTGGTTGGTGCCATCAAGGTTTCGAACTCACCGACATGATAATTGTGGCACGTGGTGCATTCTTCAGGCGCCCGTTCATCCATATGACAGCTTGCGCATGTTTCCCGATTGATAGGTTTGAAAGTCCCTACAAATTCGTGCGGGTCCCTGTTTTCATAACTTTTAAGATATGCTGCTTCCTTGTCCATGACATGACAATCAGCGCAGCCCTCTTCACTGATCACACTGAAATGCGGATCATGGGCAAAGCGTGTGAACGGCGCCGCATCCTTGGATCGGGAGAACGGATCCCAGTTGATTTTCGCGCTGCCCTCCGCGGTTTCTTCCACGCTATGGCATTTCGCGCACTGTCCCATGGATAGCGGATTGGTCAGTTGATCAAACAAAGCAGTTGCTTCCGGTTTACCTTTCAAATTCGCCGACAGATTGATCCAGCTTTTCAAGAAAGCATCCCGATGCCCGGTGGAACGATATTCCAAAGAGAAGTCCTGCTGGAACCATCCACCTGCGGCCATCCATTCATCGGATGACATGTGAACCACTGCAACTTCCTCGTCAGCTGCTTTTTCTCCACCATCTTCATCATCATCCGTTGCGATTTCTTCATCGTCATCGTCACCAATGGCATTATCGTCATCATTCGTGTCGATCTCATCTTCATCATCAGTGGCAATTTCTTCGTCTTCGTCACCGGTATCAATTTCCCCATCATCGGAGGTATCAATCTCCTCATCATCGTCGGTGTCGATTTCTTCGTCGTCATCATCCCCAAGTATACTGCCAGAGCTCTCTTCCTCGTCGCTCTTGTCGTCTTCTTCCTTGGCGGTGGCCTCTTCTTCAGGTTCCTCTTCCGGGAAGGGAACATCTTCGCCCGCGTTATAGAGGGCTATTTCCTTCATCAGGCCCGGGAACCACCTTGCTTGCGCGGTCCGCACCGCATCGGCAGGCATGGTTCCGCTTAAGCGGGCCAACTCGCGTACAGAAATGTCCCGACCAGAGGCAAGCTGCAACTGGTCTTTAAAGCCCATCACACCATCCTGAACCAGCTTGGCCATCAGACCTTTCAGGCTCCAAACGATGGTTTTAACAGCTTCCAGCTGCTTATCCGTTGCTTCTTCAAGATCGTACAGTTCAAGCCCATCAACCGCGATCAAGGCGTCGTTAAATTTCTGATCATGGGACAATAGAAGCTTGGTGAAATTGGTAATGTTTCCGTCTGCATCTTCTGGCCAATACCCGATTGCAATCTCGCGATCCTGCAAGGTTGCAATATCAAGGCCCGGCAAAGATAAAATCTTCATGCCTTTACCTGTTGACCTTGCCTCCCCGCGCACCTGATCCGAATGGCATGAGTTGCAAGTCTGACCAAAGGATTTGACCAGCATGGTCTCCCCGCCCGCATCTGTTTCATGGCAGGAACTACATTCTTTTGGTGCATTGGGGAGAAGCTCCCCGGATTTATCCAGAAAATGTTTACCCGCATGGGAGACGTGATCGAAAATGATCCGGCTCCGCCGTTCAAACGGGTAGCTTGTAAATTCAGGATGTCCATCAGACAGACTATTGAACTTATTCACATGGCAGGACTGACAGCCTTCTTGAATATCCGTCAGGTCAAATTTACGGCCCTGATGTTCAATATGGCAGGTGCGGCAGGTAATATCCCCGTCATTCGTGCTGCGCACATCGAACAGGCTTTGCGCCAAAGATGCCTCCATTGGGGTCGCAGATGTTGCGCCTGACGCTTTATGACGGGCTGTCATTTCCGCAATGCTGGCAACCGGCTGGCTATGTGGCTTAAACGCATTTTCTCCCATGGCATGGCAGGAAAGACAGTTTTTGCTATCCGTCATTTCATTAAAAGACATAAAAGCCGCATGGATCCAGCCTGCGGGTTTCGTCTCTTGCTCGCTATGACATCCTTGACAGTCCGTAATTTCTGCATGCTGCGCCGTCAGTTTGCCGGGAGAGATAAATTCCTCCCCGTATGGGCTGGCGATCAGGAAAAGCAGCAGTCCAATGGTTGCTGCAACAAACCAACGCACAGCCCGCCCGCGCTTGAGGCGAACACTTGGCTTGAGACTTGTATCGCTTGAGGCATGGCAACAACTGCCATCTGCATTTGGACCTTGCGCGCAAATTCCGCCACGATTTAACGGGCGCGTGCATTCCCAGCGGTCCCCATTTTTACGTGGCGTACACCCAATCGAGTTTTCATCTTCTACCCATTTTGCATTTGGGCGTTCATAGGCGCTGCTTTTCTCATCAAATCGCTGCAAAGGAGGACGGGCCATCTAAAATCCTCCTGTATAGGCGAGTGCCAAAACCATATGAACCAACGCAATAAGCAACATGCCGTAAGTCAGTGGGATATGAACAAACAACCAAAGACGCAGGGTCCTCTGCAGGGATCGATGGAAATCCAGGGCATCTTTCTGATCCACAATCTCTGCAAGTTCCTCAATGATCTTTTGACCATCGTCATTGAGATACCGACATACTGCGTCAATATCCTCTTTTAGAAGATGAGGGCTTCGGGCCGCGCCAAACAGATATGCCACCTGATTGCGCGGACGGATCATAAAAGGTTGAATACGTTTGGTATAAAAATCAGCGATTGTGCGGTTTCCAGTTATCTCCACAGAGGCGAGCGCCAGTTCATCTGCTTCCTTTTGCAACTTCGCCCGAAGCTGGGGAATACGCTCCAGAATGACTTCCTGACCACGGCGCGTGAGCCGTTGTGGGTAGGATTTTGAAATTGACGTTCCTACAACACCACTTAATGCGACCAACACAAAAAGTGTCGCCAGCAACACTTCAAGATCCCCATCTGGCAGTTGGAAACCAATATGAATTAAGAAGAGACCAACAACAAACCACCCCATCAGAATATGCAGATGCGTCCAGGTGGCGACCCGCCCAAGCGGCAGCATGGGGAGTTTTTTCCGAAGATTAAACAGGCACAAAAATAACACGCAGCCTAAAAGCGTGAACCCGCTGATAAAGGATGGGTCATGCAGGCTCATTCTCGCACTGCTTGTCAGAATTTGTGCCGCAACCAGTAACAACAGACCCGCGAGGGTTTTCCACCAATATTTCCGGATCATCGTCATGACTGGTTCATCCAATCCTGATCGGAACCAAGATCCCGCATATTGACCCGGTGCAACGCATCATGAGGACACGCTCGCTGACAGGCAGGACCGCCCAACTGATCCATGCATAAATCACATTTGGTGGCTTTACGAATAGGTTGCTGAGAGGCTTCATCCACAAGCTGCAAGCCTGACTGATCATTTATTTCGACAAGACGGATATTGTGATAGGGGCAACTGGCAGCGCAGGTGCCGCAACCAATACAGGTGTTGTCATTGATCACCACTTGACCCCCAAGATCAGATCTGTGAATAGCCCCTGTGGGGCAGCCGATCAGACAAGTTGGATCCACGCAATGCATACAGGCATTGGCAATCATATGGTTGCCATGCTGTTTTCCATGACGCAGAAAGCGCGGGTTGCCGTTGTGGGTGGAAGCACATGCCCTGACACAATCATCGCAGCGGACACATTTGTTGGTATCAATGACCATGGTCGCCGTTCCATTGATGAAACGGTTCTCCACCATAAATTCCATAAAGTCAGTTTCAAGCCCGCTGTGCCGCGCAATATTGGCCAAGCTGTTTTGATGTTCATCCACGGCAAGGGGTTGCGGCAATTCACTTTCCGATAAATTCGGAAGGACATGCTGCTCAACGGCGCTGGCGGGTACGACCAAAACGTCCACATAACCAAGCGCCCGAAGGTTCAGCTGATAGGGCACATCCTTGTCATGTTTCGCATTATGAATAACTTCTTCAAACCCGAAACTATCACCCTTACCCAGATAATTAACGGTTCGCTCCCCATCTCCCAGATTTTCGGTTACACGGCAAAAACCGGCGCGGATCAGGATCAGGTGATCTGCATAATCACCGGCCTTTACAATAACCGGCTCTTTTCCAAGGCGAACATTGAAACTCTCCCCCGCCATCGCACGGTAACTGCTATGCCAGTCAAAGCTGCCATAACTTTCAAAAACAGTGCATCTGGCAACTTCTTCCAGCGTTGGGGCATCAAGGCATTGCAGTTCTTTGGTCTGCTGAAGGTGGCTGGCAAGCCCCCGCTCGCGATAGATCTGATCAATATGCTTTTTATAGGCTTCATCACGGCTCCGGATATCCCGAAATCCTTGCCAGCGAATTTCCAGAAGTTCTGTATCGCCTTCTACAAAAACCGTTGCCGTCCTTGGGATACGTCCAAGGGCCGCGATTTCACCGAAGGTCTCTCCTTCTCCGATGACGACCGTGTTATGTTCATTCAAGATACCCGGAACATCTTGCAGGAAAATTCGGGTATCTGCCCTGAAACCACGGCGCTTCACTTCATCAACAAGACCAAATTTTTCAGGGTCACGCGCTTCCGGCACCTTCGAATTTGTCCAAATCTGGGAAATGGAACTCCACAGGCTACGCTTCTTGACCTCACGGCGGCCCAGAAGTTTTTCCGGCAACGCAGGTTCCACCACCACATGAACCTTGCCGGAAATGACCAGAAAAGCAGAACTGCCATAGTCACCTGCACGGAAAACAATGTCTCCCGTGTGACGCTTCAAAAGGCGCGTATCGTTCAGGATGATATCTTCGAGGGAAGCCGAAGCTGGGAAATTCTCTCGCCGCATGGAGCTGAACGGCTCCAGCGACAGGATGCGCGTTACATCTTCCGCCGTCATATCAGGCGAAAAAGGCGCATCCCACCTCTGTGGTCTTTGAATTTTAACAGCTTCCGCCATTTATGGCTCCCCCGGAAAGTACAGTTAAATGGACCAGATTACTGGAACACTTTACCTTTGTATTTTTCAGCCGCCGGAATGAACTCATCCAAGGCACCGAAAGTGGAACCATCATAGTTGGCTGCTACTTTCCTCGCCATTGCCTGAACCTTGTCAGCCGCTTCTGTCAACTTGGCTTCATTATTAAGTTTCAATTTTGCAGCTTTTGCTGCGGCAACTGCCTCACCAAGCTCAGGCGCGTCAATTTTGTCGGAAATTGCTTCAACCCGTTTACGCGCTGTTTTTGCGCGTTTCGCCATTTTTACCGCGTAGTCAGCTTTCTTAGTTGCTTTTGCCACACCACGCAGGGAGTATTCCAGGTCCAGAAGGCGCCCCACCACATACATCATGCGTTTGCGTTCTGCACCGGCTTCGTCATTGGACTTGGTGTACCAGACATTGTGGCGCACTTCACCTTGCGACCAGGAGACCAGCTCAAATTTACTGCCCGCCGGGTGACCGCCCACATTCACCAGTTTTTCATCAGGAACCGTGTGGCAGCTATAACAGTTTGCTGCCACATCATAAAGATTTGCAGGGCGGATCATGCCAGCCGCAGTGGATTTCGCCCAACGTTCTTTTTTATGCTCAGCTGTTTCTGTCTCCGCGGTTACATCCTTGCCGCCAAAGTCACTGTGCAACTTGATCCAGTCTTTACCTTCACCGTGACAGGATTCGCAGGTGATACCCGCAATCGGTTTTGTCTTGCCTTCTTTTTCCTGAGAGGTGAAGTGACAGTTGAGACATTGGCTGTCAGACTTAAGGCGCTTGATCCCCATCTTTTCAGCGATCTCTTTGGCATCCTTGTTTCGCGGCAATTCCTTGAAGGTGCGCGAGTGATGAGTTGGCTTCCAAGCCTCAGCGGAACTCTTATGGCATTCCGCACAAGCATCCGGCCCCATAACTTTTGATGCGTCCAGATGATAGTCACTGGTCGCGGCCTGAACGGTGGACGTGCTTACAAACCCGATACCTAGCCCAACCACAGCAACGGCCCCAAGTGTTTTCACCACTTCGGACAGCCGCGTCATGTGCTTTGCCAACTGAAATCTCATCTCTCTTACCTCTCCCGAATAAATTCGCTAACCCCGATAGCTCAAATTGTGTGTTGATCTGCCCCTTACGCTTCCAGTGTCAGATCAGATTTTGGAACAGAAACACAGGTAAGGCAGGATCCCGCCTCAGGCATTGCCCCTGGTTCGTTCATATATTCAACATCCCCTTCCAGAACCGCCGCAACGCAGGTGCCACAGTTTCCGGCCCGGCATCCGCAGTCCATTGCAATGTCATTCTTTTCTGCAAATTCCAGCAGGGAATCATCTTTGCCATCCCATGTCAGCGTCTTGCCGGATTTGGCAAAGTTTACCTTATAGGTTTTCGCATCCGCTTCTTGCTCCTGCTTCTTTTTCACGCTGGCCGGTCCAAAGGCTTCAAAATGAATTTGTTTCTCGGGAACACCCCACGCCTTCAAATCAGCGGTAATGGCATTCATCATTGGCGGCGGACCACAAATCAGGAAGTCAAAGTTGTTGGACGGTAGTTCCTTCTTAAACAGATCAACGCTCACCCAACCATCAACCTGATAATCCTTCCCAAGTTCATCGGTATCTTGTGCATCGCTGTAACAGACACGCAGATGCACATTGTCATGCTCCTGTGCGATCTGCTCCAGATGTTCTTTCATCACATGTTCTGTGCCAAAACGTACTCCGTAGAAGAACCAAACTTCGCGTTTGCTACCGGAGTCGCAGATAGCATTTAACATGCTGAGAACCGGTGTAATTCCCACACCACCGCCGATCAGAACAACCGGCGTATTTTTCGTCATATCCAGATAAAAATTCCCGGATGGCGCCTTCACATCCAGAATATCCCCTTCTTGTACCTGATCATGGAAATAGTTGGAGCTTTTCCCCGGCGGTAATTCTGGCTGATTTGGCGGCGGCGGGACCCGCTTGATGCTGACCCGATAATAATCAGGATTTGCCGAACAATCTGACAGGGAATAACAGCGGGTGAGCGGTTTATCCTGCCCATCCATTTTCAACTGAAATGTCAGATACTGACCCGGCTTGAACGGAGGCAATCCTCTGCCTGAATGCGGCACTAGATAGAAAGAACAGATGTCTCCACCTTCCTGGATTTTCTTTTCAACACGAAACTTCCGAACGCCGTTCCACGTCAGAGACACCTGTGAGCGCGAAGACGCCGCCGCTGCGCTGGCAAGCTCGACCTTCTCTTCCATTTCCCGCAATGCAAGTTGATCAAGGCGCGCATTTACGCTTCCTTTTCTGAAGTTGGTGAATAACAGGTAAGATACCTGAAGCAAAGCACCCAGAATGATAATGGCCCCGATGACCTGCACCGTTCCCGGTTGTAACAATGCGTCCATATCAGCTCCCCCTTACGCTTTCCTGCATCCGATCAGAACTTGAACTGCAGCTCGGTGCGAAGGCCAGATCCTTCATCCATATGCTCATGCGCCGCGCCAAACGCTTCCACCGTCAGCACGGTTCTTGTCCCAAATGCTTGCTGGTACCTTGCGGCAATCGCACCAGAATTTCCGATATCGTCATCTCGATCATGGCGGAAACCGGCTTCGAAGGTCAGCTGTTTGCGAATACCGCCCAAGAACATCTGATACCCGATGGCCCCACCAAAGGCATTGTCTGCACGGTTGCTAAGCGGCGATCCATAACGACCAAGACCACGTGCCGCAAAGGTAATCCCTGTCCGGCCAAGAGGACCGCCTGCGGTTGGATCACGAAGCGGGGATGAGTAATTATCTATACCCCAGAACCCATTTACATATGCATGATCACTTCCATCAAATGGCGCCCAGGAAACTTCACCAAATACGAGCAGACCATCATCCGCACGATCTGAATTTTCATCATCCAATGCGATAGATCCCAACACACGGAAAGACGTGTTGACCAGCCCAATACGCTGTGTGGTACTGATACCGCCGGCGATCATACTGCTGTCATCAGAATCAACATACACCAGATCGAAGTCCATCGTGTTGTGTGGCAAATCAATAGCAGTCAAAAGCGCAAATAAATTGGCGGATCCATCATCCTGATTGTTATCACGATGAAGTTCGTTCCATCCCCAAAGGCCGGTAATACGGAAATTGGACACGCCCGGAAAACGAATTGAGTTTTGCGTGATGCCAATGGCATCAATGGTGTCGTTCAGCAGCATTCCTTCCTGAAAGAAGACGGACTGACGTCCCACTGAAAACCCGATATCCCAACCGATGCTATCGTTAATATCAAGGTTGGGGAAAATTTCGCCAAAGTCGCCTTCGAAGAACAGGGTCGTTACATCAAAATTAAGCGCATTATCCCACTCGTTATCATCCGCGCCTTCAAAGCTGTAACCGGAGAAACGACCAGATTCCCGAAGTGGGCTGACCCCGATGAGCAGACGTTCTGTACCTGTCAGTTGAAGGTTGGCGAAAAGGTCCAAACGATTGGCCCATTCGGTCTCCCTCTCTCCATCCCCCCCATCAAAGGTCTGCAAAGCCGTACGCATACTGCCGTAAACCCAAAGGCGCGGCTGCCAATACGCGCCTGTTGGAAGTTCAAAACCAGCGTCCAGATTGCCATTGCCAAGGAAATCACCGCCAAGCTCAATCAACGGTGGCGTGCGCTGTGGCAATTCATCATCCAGATAGGGTGTCGGTTCATCGGACAAACGGCTGCTTCCCCCTGCGGCCTCCACATCGGACGCGGCAAAAGACGCAGCAATCATCGCCGCCCCCACAGTAACGCCCATGGCTTTCAGAGTGATCGACGCTGTTGTCGCTTTCAGGTGTTTGATCAACGCTTTCATTGTAGCCGTTGCCCCCTCTTGAATTATCCCGGCCATATCACTCAGTTCTTCACATCAATGACGATGTTTTCTTCCTGCACAATGGAAGCGTGCTGCACCACAAGGTCTGCAACCTGACGAGTGCTCATACCGTAATCCCAACCCACGGCGGAAATCGCAGCGACCAGATTTACCGGCACCATTTGGGAGATAAGCTTGACGTTCACCTCATACTTGCCTGGGCCCGTCAGTTTGTCCGCATCAATGGAATAGTTTGCCCAGCGGTGCCCATTTGGCTCAATACCAACCCGGTGCGTCCGCGCAGCCCCCGGCTGACCTGTCAGGATTGTGGAACGTGTGCTTGGGCGCACAAATGGCAGCGGATCCTGAGACCAGTTAATTGGCAAAACCTGTTCTCTTTCACCACCGCGCAACATCCGGACAAGGAACTTGGATTGCAGGCTAAAAAGCTGACGATCTAGCGGGAGTTCACCGTTATGCACATACAATGAGTGGCTGTCCCGCACATCACCATTTGGATCACGATCACCAGAGACAAAAACCGTCTTACCGTCACTGTCTTTCACCGTTATCTGCAGGGCAACAAGCCGTTCTGCGATAAAGCCTGTCGGGACGTTATGTCCATCTGTGCCGTTGGCCACCTTCACCTTGAAATTCACACCGGTCGTGCTGGCTTTTTCAACGGCTACATCGTGGATCTGATATCCATTACGCAAAACCTCTAGACGTTTCTCTTCCGCCCATCCCAGTAGATCCAGCTGATCATTGATAATGGCACGCGCATCATATCGGTCATCCACAGATGTCCAACGTTCCGGGAAGACCGCATCCTCTGAAACGCTATCTTCAAACTCATCTGTACCCCAACCGGCATCCACGTCAAATTTCAGCCAATCTCGCAATGTTGCCATCTTCTGGGCTTCGGCGTTGTGTGGGAAAATACCGGGATGAACAATAGAATAGTCAGGCCCCGCGAAATAGTGGTTCGTCAGTTTCCGTGTTTTCGTTGGCTCACCGCCCACAAGGGCAGCTGGACCTTGATCATATCCACTTTTCACACCCTGGATTTTGCCCATATGGCAATCCTGACAAGTTGTGCCAGCAGAAGCCGCAGGGGAGTGTTTATATTCACTGAACGCCTCTTCAAGACGGAACCCGTTAAACAGGTTCACATCATGGCAAGTGCCACAGAAGGCGGGTGTGGTCAGTTGAAAGAATTTCTTGGCCTCAGTATGGATTTTACGGCCGCTTTCCTCGGGTTCTGTCACAACACGATATTGGTCGCGGTTGTCCAGAACACGCTCCAGCTCCGCATTTCCTTCAGGGCCGAACACCGGTTGCAGAAGGTCACCTTCTTCCAGCGCCACGCGCCCGCTCACCTTACCATATGACTTGCTCACACGGTGACAGACCACGCAGGTGATGCCTTCGCGGGATGTGGGGTGACGGTCCAGATTCGAAATAAAGATATCTTCTTCTTTATTCATGCCCACTTGATTATGGCAACGAATGCAAAAGTCGCCATTGGTGGAGCTTGTCGCCGCGTTCACTGTCCGCTGCATGGACATGAAAATTGGGCTCAGCTGAGCATAGGCATGCTGGGAGACAGACCATTCTTTATATTGTTTTGGATGACAGGCTTTACAGGTAGCGGCAGAAGGGTAGCGGTTTTCTTTAAACAGGGCTTCATGCTCAAGAAGGGCGCGATCCACAACTTCGTCACGATCACCGTCGTCAGTTTCAGCTTTCCGCTCGTCTTTCTCTTCACCGTCATCGTCATCCGACAAAAGGCTGTCATCATCCTTATCGTCGTCATCGGCAAGAAGACTATCCTCTTTATCTTCGTCATCATCATCAGCAAGGAGGCTATCTTCCTCGTCATCATCATCTTCTGCCAGAAGACTGTCTTCATCTTCTTTTGCCGCGATAACAACACCGTCACTGAAACGGAAAAATTCCGGCTTTGCCACTGTCTGCTCACTGGCGACAGCTAGTGTGGAAATGGATAGATGACCCATTAACAACATGACAGTTGCCACAAGGCCAGCCACGACTTTCCCAAAGTCTAGCGCTTGCATTCCCAATATCCCTGGTTCGCTTTTGATTACTTCTGCACCAAAAGGAACTTAACATGGCGCTAGCGATACACCCCTAAAGATTGTATTGATCGCGACCATCTCATAGCTCATTCATCAGAGGAACTGCCGCTTAATTACCCAATATTTAATTAAACGACTGAGGCCTCTCTCCCATAACGTCTTTATTGTTAATCCCCTCACGCCGTTCTGCAAAATTTTTTATTTTAATTTTGCACTAACAATTTACTTGAAATTTATAATTGTCATTTATTTTCAATAGCATGAAATTATATTAGTATTAATTTCCATAATGCATACTATGCTTTTTTTATCTGATCGAAACACTATTTCCACACAATCCGAAGTCCTTTGAACGATTTAGTCACACACCATAAATAGAAAAGGTCTACTGACTCACCCACATGCATAAAATTAATTGCAATTCCCATATATTGATGATTATCTAAACACCACGCTTTTAGGTTGAGAAAACAAAGATACATTACATGGAAGAAACGGAAATACCCAGAAGCAGGTTTAAGGGTGAGCTGCTACTTTTTGCCAGCTTCATTATGATCCTGATATTGGCGTGGTCTTTGTTTAACGCTCCAGAATTTCTGAATTCCGGGCATAAAAAAGCGCTGGTGATTTATTTTGCACCTTTTGGAATTCTGATATTTGGGTATCTGGGAGTTAAGGCACTCAAAGACCAGTTTAGAGACGATCCCTATTACATCCTGTCGAGCAAAGGGATATTGGATTTAGGAACTGCTCCTGATGAGTTCTTTTTACCTTGGTCCGAGATCACCAAAATTGAACTGGAAAGTTTTAGGCATTCCAGAAAAATAGCTATCACACTTCGAGACCCTAAAAAGGTCCAGCGAAAACTTAGAGGACTTCAAAAGTTTTTCCATATGCTGGGTAAGCCCTTTATAGGTAAGCATCTAATCTTCGCGGCCAATTTAACAACTTATTCCCACAAAGAGCTTTACGAACTCATGGTTCAGTATTTTAACGCCAGCCAACAACAAGAAACTCCTCCGCAACGCGAAAAGGAACTCACGGGTGTCTGGAGCTAATCAATATTTGCTTCAACCAACAACTCACGGGATCATTGATGGAAGAAACACTGGTTTACCGGAGTAAGATCAAGTCTCTGCTTTTATTGATCGGTTCCATAGGATTTGTTTTGGTCTGCTTATGGGTACTTTCTTTTCTGTTCACTGAAGAGGAGTTACCGCGCAAAGGAGCTTTTGCCACTATTGTTGCGCCGTTTGGAATTGTCTTCTTTGGTTACTGTGCCATCATTGCCTTCAGACACGTGCTGAATAATCGCCCATTTTTTATATTGAACTCAGCTGGTTTACTGGATCAGGGAACGAGAAAAAGTGAGCTATTCATTCCTTGGTCAGAGGTCAATGAAATCATCCTCAGCAAACTACGCGGAAATAAGATAATCATTGTTGAGGTTAAAGATCCTCACAAATTAAACCAATCAGCAAGCAGTTTTGATAAGTTTCTGAGCAGCGCCAATAGTATGGTTGGTTACGATCACCCAGTTTTCTCCGCCAATGCCACGACACTTTCAAACCAAGAGCTGTATGACTTGTTCAACAAGTATTTTGACGCCTATAAGCAGCAAAACAGAGAAACCGACACTCAGCCCAAATAAGAATCTGCGCTGAGTTTGCGAAATCGCAAATAACGGATTTTTGAAATCCATACATTGATAGCCCAAAGAGACTAGCCACCGGTTTATCCGATTTGGCCAGCTTCATACTCACAAGTCATAACCGATGGGTAAGTAGGGCATAGCGATGAGCAGCTTTGGTAAATATGTACAACTCCCCCTGATTTGGGCGTTCTTTTCCCTAATGATGGCGCTGGCGTTACCGGCTGAAAGCGCCGCGACCCCGAGTATCAAAACTGCCCTTAAAACATCTGCTGTTGGCGATTACTTCCCGGACGCAAAAAAATGGGAAGAGGCTGTTGGTGGCCTGCCTATCTACGCGGCCAAAAATGGCGGCGAAACCGTTGGCTATGCATTCTTAAACACTGATTTCGTCGGGGCGATCGGATATTCAGGCAAACCTATTGTTGTCCTGGTTGTGATGGATCCTACCGGCAAAATCGTCGGGGCGAAGCTGGTTCATCATACAGAACCTATTATCCTCTCGGGTATTCCAGAACAGAAAATCATCGACTTTATTGACGGGTATGTTGGCACAGATATCTTGACCGTCGCCCGCGAAAAAGGGGGGGAGCCGCCGCCTGTTGATATCGTCTCAGGTGCAACCGTGACCATCATGGTCATCGATGACAGTATCAAACGGGCGGCTGTTCGCGTGGCAAAAGCACTTGAGATCGGCGGCCTTTCCAATGAAGACCAATCCTTAAAAGCCAAAAGAACACTTATCCCAGCAGATAAGGAGATTCTGGACTGGGATACCATGATTGGAAATGGATCCGTTCGCAGACTTCTTCTGAATGTCAAGGACGTAAATGCCGGCTTTGAAGAGCAGGGCAATCCCAAAGCCATCAGAAGGCGTGAACGCGGTAACCATCAGGACGTTTACATCGACTTATATGTCGCCTCACTGGCGGTCCCTGAAGTAGCGCGCAGTCTTCTTGGTGAAAACGAATATAAAAACTACCTGAAAAAACTGAAACCGGGACAGAACGCGTTTCTCGTTATGGGAACGGGCCGCTATTCCTTCCGCGGCTCCGGATATGTACGCGGTGGTATTTTTGACCGTTTTCATATTGTTCAGGATGGCGAAGCCATTCGCTTTAAAGACCGTCTTTACAAAAATCTAGGCCGGGTTGAAGCTGAAAACGCACCAGAATTGAAGGAAGTTGGGCTTTTCTACGCCTCCCCTGACATTATTTTCAACCCTGCCGAACCTTGGCAGCTACAACTTCTGGTTCAAAGGGCTATTGGCGCCCTTGAAAAGGTCTTCATTACTTATGACCTATCCTATCAACTGCCTGATCAGTATGTAAAAGTTGAAGCCCCTGCGGCCCCTCCTGTTGCCGTTGCAAACACACGCAGCAGTGAAGAGATTGCCGCCGCGAATGCCCTTTGGCAGCGCATCTGGATGCAAAAATTGCCTGAAATTGGCATCCTGGTTGGCGCAATTGCTCTGCTGACAATTCTGTTCTTTGTGCAAAATCAGGTGGTCAAACACAGCGTTCTAACCGACAGAATTCGAATTTTCTTCCTGCTGTTTACTCTGTTCTGGATTGGCTTCTATGCACAGGCCCAACTGTCCGTGGTTAATGTGTTCGTCTTTGCCAATGCACTATTGACTGATTTCCAATGGCAGTTTTTCCTGATGGAGCCTTTGATCTTCATCCTATGGTGTTCTGTTGCAGTCTCGCTTCTTTTCTGGGGTCGCGGTGCTTTTTGCGGCTGGCTTTGCCCCTTTGGCGCTCTGCAGGAACTGACCAACAAACTGGCCCGCTTCGCAGGTGTTAAACAGATCACCGTTCCCTGGTGGTTGCATGAACGGCTATGGCCCATCAAATACATCATCTTTCTGGCCCTTCTTGGTATCTCCGTCTATTCCCTGCACCTTGCTGAAACTCTGTCAGAGATAGAACCTTTCCGCACATCCATAGTGCTTCGCTTCATGCGCGGATGGCCATATCTGATGTTTGTGTTCTCACTTCTGGCAGCAGGCCTCTTTATCGAAAGATTTTACTGCCGGTACCTCTGCCCCCTTGGTGCGGCACTAGCGATCCCCGGCAAACTGGCCATGTTCAACTGGCTCAAACGCTATCGCAACTGTGGGGACCCCTGCCAGAAATGTGCACAGGACTGCATGGTTCAAGCGATTGATCCGCAAGGCAACATAAATCCAAATGAATGCCTGCACTGCCTGAACTGCCAACAACTCTACTACGATCAGGACGCCTGCCCTGTCGTCATACACGCATTAGCCAAGGCTCGGAAATCCGACCCAAAGGCCAAAAAAGATGTTGCGGACAACGATGCGCAATATAGAAGGCCGCGGCGCCTCAATCAGCCACGACCTTATGAATAAGTTCTCAAAACGATGTTTGAAACTGGAGAATTAAGATGAAAGATGACGCAGAAAAAATCGCTGATGTATCACGCCGATCTCTGCTGGGAGGGTCAGCTGCTATAGCTGGTCTTGGGGCACTAAGTGGAGCCGCAGTTCTGTCGACGCCAAATGTGGCAAAGGCAGCAACGGGGTCAGGTGCCGTCGCTCCAGGAGATTTGGATGAATATTATGGCTTCTGGAGTGGTGGACAATCAGGCGAGGTTCGTATCCTCGGCATTCCATCCATGCGGGAGCTGATGCGCATTCCAGTGTTTAATCGCTGTAGCGCAACAGGTTGGGGGCAAACTGACGAAAGCGTCAAGATCCTGACCGAAAACATGCTTCCACATGAAAAAGAATTTTGGAAAGACAAAGGTGGTTTCCCGCTAAATGGCGACACGCACCACCCACACATGTCTTTCACCGACGGGTCCTATGATGGGCGTTACATCTGGGTAAATGACAAGGCCAACACACGTGTTGCCCGTATCCGCTGCGATATCATGAAAGTGGATAAGATCATTTCCATCCCGAACGCAGCCGATATCCACGGTTTGCGCCCACAGAAATTCCCGAAAACGAAATATGTTTTCGCCAATGGTGAACACCGGGTACCTCTACCAAATGACGGTACTGTTCTGGATGATCCATCCAAATACCATGCTGTCTTCTCAGCCGTTGACGGTGAGAAAATGGAGGTTGCGTGGCAGGTGATCGTCGACGGTAACCTGGATAACGTCGAAGCCGACTATCAGGGCAAATACGCCATCTCAAGCTGTTACAACTCTGAAGAAGGTGTGACCCTTGCGGAAATGACATCGAACGAGCAGGACTGGTGTGTTGTGTTTGACATTGCTGCCATTGAAGACGGCGTTGCCAAAGGTGATTTTAAAACCTATGACGGCGGTGTTCCTGTTCTGGATGGTCGTAAAGGGTCACGCTATACACGTTACATCCCGATCTCTAACAGCCCACATGGCGTAAACGCCTCGCCAGATGGCAAATACATGATGATCAACGGTAAACTGTCACCAACAGTATCTGTGATCGAAATGGCGAAACTGCCTGATCTATTTGCTGACAAAATCAAACCTCGTGATGCGGTAGTTGCAGAACCTGAACTGGGTCTTGGTCCACTTCACACGGCCTTTGACGGTCGCGGTAATGCCTACACCACACTATTCCTGGACAGTCAGATTTGTAAGTGGAATGTGGACAAAGCGGTTCGCAAATTTGCAGGTGAAGACGTGGATCCGATCATTGAGAAACTGGATGTTCAATATCAGCCAGGCCACAACCACACCTCCATGGGTGAGACCAGCAAGGCCGATGGTAAATGGCTTGTCTCTTTGAACAAGTTCTCCAAAGACCGTTACATCAATGTAGGTCCGCTGAAACCTGAAAACGAACAGCTGATTGATATTTCAGGTGACAAAATGAAAATCGTTCATGACGGTCCAACATTTGCGGAACCTCATGACTGTATCATCGTTCATCGCTCTGTTGTGAACCCAAATCAGGTTTATGACCGTAACGATCCAACCTTTGATCTTGCCAAAGCCCGCGCGAAAGCAGACGGCATTGAAGATCTGGAGTATGCGGAACAAGTTGTCCGCGATGGCAATAAAGTTCGTGTCTATATGTTCTCTGCGGCCCCTAATTTCTCACTTGAGAAATTTACGGTGAAACAAGGGGACGAGGTGACCATCACCATCACAAATATTGACGATGTGGATGACCTTTCACACGGCTTTACAATCTCCAACTACGGCGTTGCTATGGAAATCAGTCCACAGCAAACCGCATCCGTCACCTTCAAGGCAGATATGCCAGGTGTTCACTGGTTCTATTGCCAGTGGTTCTGCCATGCATTGCATATGGAAATGCGCGGCCGGATGTTCGTGGAGCCTAAATAAATGACGAAACGCCCTGGAAATCTCTGGCGGGGCAAATGGGGTGCGGCAGCAGTTTTTGCTGTCGCCCTCCTCCTCACGCCGAATATCGCCCTGTCGAAATCAGTTATCGTCGATGGGTCCTTAACGACCGCCCTTCATGAAGCAGCTGATGGTGATATTTTGCGTCTAAAACAAGGTGTCTATGAAGGCCCTTTTGTGATCGACAAGTCCATCAAGATCATTGGTGATCGTGGTGTCACCTTAAAAGGACATGATCAGGGAACCGTTGTCCGGGTTCTCGCCCCCAATGTCACGCTCAAGAATTTGAAAATCACTGGGTCCGGAATTTCACTCGCCGAACAGAACAGTGGTATTTTTCTGGATAAAACAGCCGAAAATGCAGTTGTCGAAAATAATCAGGTCGAAAATAACCTGATCGGAATTTATGTATCCGGCGCGAAAAACAGCATGGTTCGCAATAACCACATCATTGGCCGTCAGGACCTTCGTATTAACGAGAGGGGCAACGGCATACAGATCTGGAACGCGCCCGGGACCATCATTGAAAAGAACACCATTGAATTTGGTCGGGACGGTATTTTCGTTACCACCAGCAAGAAAAACATCTTCCGCGGAAATATCCTCAAAAACCTGCGTTTTGCCATTCACTACATGTACACAAACCGAAGCGAGGTGAGCGATAATATCTCCATCGGTAATCACATTGGTTATGCGTTGATGTCTTCCACCCATTTGAAGGTTAAAAACAACCTGTCATCTGGTGATCGGGATCGTGGTTTCCTGTTTAATTACACAAACAGGGTTAAAATGACCGAAAATGTCGTCCGCGGTGGGCCGGAAAAATGCATCTTCATCTATAATTCCAACAAAAATGAATTTACAGAAAATGTACTTTCCGACTGCCTGATCGGCATTCATTTTACCGCAGGATCTGAACGGAATGTTATTTCCGGCAATGCTTTTGTCGGCAATCAAACTCAAGTGAAATATGTGGGCACCAGATGGCTTGAATGGTCCAAAGACGGTGTTGGCAACCATTGGTCTGATCATGTGGCGTTTGATCTGGACAAGAACGGTGTTGCCGACAGCGTCTATCGCCCCAACGACCTGACAGATCAGATTATCTGGAAATATCCATCTGCAAGACTGTTGATGAATAGCCCAGCCGTACAAGTCCTGAAATATGCACAAAGTAATTTCCCTGCCCTGCACCCCGGTGGTGTTGTGGACAGTGCGCCTCTCATGCAGATGCCTGAAAAACTGGCGAAAAAGGCTCAGAAATGAAAATGACATTAAAAAGCACAGTAGATGCCGAAGGTCTTTCAAAGTCTTTTGGGAATGTAAACGCCTTACAAGATGTGTCTCTCTCTTTACGGGAAGGTGAATGCCTTGCTTTGGTGGGCCATAACGGCGCAGGAAAAAGCACCCTCATTAAAATCATTCTTGGTCTGCTGGAGCCAACAGAAGGCAGTGTTCACGTCCTTGGAAAAGGTAAATCGGGGAAAAGCCAGAAGGACTGGAAACGAAAAACCGGGTTTTTGCCAGAACAGATCCTGTTTCAGAAAAATATGACGGGTCGCGAAGCCCTAACCTTTTACGCGCGTTTAAAAGGCGCACCTTTATCAGAAATTGAAGAACTGTTTGCACGGGTTGATCTTACCCATGCCATCGATAACCGCATCGGCACCTATTCCAAAGGCATGCGGCAAAGGTTGGGGATGGCACAGGCCCTTCTTGGGAAACCAGATTTCCTGGTTCTGGATGAGCCAACTTCGGGTCTGGATCCGGTTGCTCGTCAAAACATTTATAAAATTCTGGATGAAGAGAAAAGACGTGGCACCTCAATTCTGATCTCTTCTCACGTCTTGACCGAAATCGATGAGCGGGTGGATCGTGTCGTGATCCTCAATTCCGGCAAGCTGGTTGCAGATGGAACCCTCTCCAGCCTGTGTCAGGAACAAACCCTGCAGTCAAAACTCTATATTGAAGGCACTCCCGAAGCGTGTGAACGCATCCAAAAGGTGTTTTCTCATGAGCTCCCAATTACCAAACTCTCTGAAAGCGCAATCATTATTCATTGTGAAATGGCGCGGAAAGTCCTTGTCCTGAATAGCATTTACGCCTTGGCCATTCCCCTTTCGAATATCCGCATTTCAGATCCAACTCTGGAAGAAGTGTTTAGCGCTTACATGCAAAATACAGGTGATACGCAACATGACTAGTCTTCTTACACTGACTTTCAAAGAAATTCGGGACGGCTATCGCAACTGGTGGGTTGGAACCGCCATTGTGGTGATGACAGCCCTCGCCCTCGTCCTAAGTCTGCTTGGAAGTGCCCCTGTTGGTACGACCAGCATCAGTGCGCTGACCGTCACAACCGTCAGTCTCTCTTCTTTAAGCGTCTTTTTCATTCCGCTTATCGCCCTCCTCTTATCCTACAACAGCGTTGTTGGAGAGGATGAGAGAGGAACTTTGTTGCTGCTGCTGACATATCCCGTTCCAAGAAGTTTCATCGTCCTTGGAAAGTTTATAGGCCAACTTGTCATCCTGACCCTCGCCATCCTTATTGGGTACGGCGTTGCTGCAATGACTATTGTCTTAACGTCAAGCGCAGGGTTTGCAGATCAAAACTGGCTGGTATTTGGGAAATTGATCTTCTCTTCCATCATGCTGGGAGCGGTTTTCTTAGGTATTGGAATTCTGGTGAGTTCTGTATTGAAAGAAAGTGCAACTGCCGCTGCATGGGCCATCGGAATATGGCTGATATTTGTTGTTCTGTTTGATATGGCACTTCTTGGTGTTTTGTCTTCCGGTGCGTCATCTTACCTTCCAGATGCGGTTGTTAAATGGGTCATGCTGGCCAATCCCGCTGATGCGTATCGGATGTTCAACCTTGCAACGTCCGATGAAACGGCCTTGCTGTCCGGAATGGCGGGGTTGCGATCTGATCAGATTGTCTCTCCCACTGTTATGATTGGAGTTCTCACAACTTGGGTGTTGCTGCCCATATGTGCCTTCTGTCTTTCCTTCCAAGGGAGAAGAACATGAAAAAACTCCTCTTCTGTATCGTCAGCCTTCTAATGTCAGGAATACTGGTTGCGTGTGATGATGACGCGCCACTTCCCAACCCGCTGGCGCTCACCCATGAAGCCATCGGTGCTTATTGCGGGATGATCCTGACAGAACATCCGGGCCCAAAAGCGCAAGTTTTTGAAAAGAACAACCCTGAGCCACACTGGTTCACCTCTGTCAAAGACGCGGTTATGTATCTAACCCTTCCCGGGGAAGCACAGGATGCGATTGTCACTTATGTGCAGGACATGGCTGTCGCCCATAGTTGGGAACGTCCCCAAGATGACGGGATCTGGATTAACCTGAAAGACGCGTATTTTGTGGTCGGTAGTCGCAAAATTGGGGGCATGGGCATGCCGGAATTTGTGCCTTTCAGCATCAAAGAAAAGGCAATTGATTTTTCAAAACAATATGGTGGCCGTGTCGTCCGCCTTTCAGAAATCACGACAGAAGATTTGGATCTTGCCCATACCCAGATTGATATGGGCAAAATTGCCAAGGAATAGTGCGATGAGTATAAATGCAAAAAAAATACGCCCATCAAGACGGTCTTTTATGATCATGGCATCGGCATTTGCTGTGAGTAGTGCGGCCATTCCCACGGCTTCGGTCGCTGGGCCACATAATATAGAGCCGATTTATTGGCGTGGAGCCGCGTTGGGGGCCGAGGGTATTATTGAACTTCATCATCCAGATAGGAAAAAAGCGGAAGCCGCCCTTATCCGGTGTCAAAAGGAAATCGACAAACTCGAGGAGCTTTTCAGTCTGTATCGTCCGGAATCAGCTATTTCTCAGCTTAATGGTGAGGGATTTATCAACGACCCGGATATTCGTTTTCTGGATCTTCTCTCGCAAGCTCAGTCTTTTTCAGAAAAAACCAACGGTGTTTTTGACATTACGGTTCAATCGCTTTGGGTATTCTATGCCCATTTCTTCAATAACCCGGCGACAGAAGATGTGAAACGCCCCCGCCCTGCTGATTTGCAACAGGTTTTGAGACGAACCGGTTATCAACATCTTGAAATCTCAACGCGTAGAATTGCTTTTAGCAAGCCGGGGATGGCGATCACCCTGAACGGTATCGCACAGGGTTATATTACGGATCGGATCAAAAACCTCCTGAAAGAAGAAGGTTTTGACAATGTTCTGCTCTCCCTAGGGGAAATTGCCACAATTGGTCCAAAGGTCGACGGATCAGCGTGGCAGGTGGGTCTTGAAGGGGGGATGGCTAAAGAGGATACAACACAACGGATCATTTCCCTGCAAAACCAAGCGGTAGCGACATCTGGTGGATATGCAAGCCCGTTCAGTTACAGGTCCACCGCCAACCATCTGCTTCACCCAAAAACAGGGCATTGGTCCTCACTGGAAGGGTCGGTATCCGTGGTCGCTAAAAAGGCTGTGATCGCCGATATGGCCTCTACCGCACTTGCATTGATGACCCACGAGGAGCGCGCGCGCTTTTTAAACAGTCAAAGTGTGATTGATGCTGTCTATTTCTCATCCTCTAAGGATGGAGAAAACTGGAAAGCCTGAGATATTCTACTTGTCACCAGCAGTGAGTGCATGGAGTTTTTCCCTGTTGGTGACAATGACCCTTTTTCGGCTGCTCTTCACTAGACCATTTTGCTCCCATCCGCTGAGAAGTCTTGAAACCGAATGCAATGTTGTCCCTGACAACTCCGAAACGTCCTGACGGGTTAGAGGAATATCGATCAGAATCCCCTCCTCCACTTCTTTACCCGCTTGATCAAGCAATTTGAGTAATGCAGCCGCTACACGGTATTCTACCTGTTCGGTAGCAAGCTCGATCACCCGCTCCTGCACATCCATCAAACGGCTTCCAAGTGTCTTGTTGGCGGCGCAACAAAAGGAGGGGAACTTTCTGACCGTCTCCCCCCAAAGGGACATGGGCCACGCCAGAGCGACACAATCAACGGCGGCAACAGCATTGGCAGGATAAGTGTCGCGTCCAATAGCCTGCGCGATACCAAACAGTTCATTGCAGGCGATATATCGGACAATGATCTGCTCTCCCGCCGGGCTTATTCTCACAACCCGGATATACCCATCCAGCAAAAGGAAAAAATGATCTGCCGTTTCGCCTTCTTCAAAATAGTGCCCGTTTTTTTCAACGCGCCTGGCACGGCTGTGGCCGATAAACTCTTCCAACTCAGACCGGGAAAAGTCCGCGAAGTTGGGTAGATGAGAAATTAGGGCAACATCAAGCATGTTCAAATTACCTAATTTTTATTTGCCAAAGCGCAAAGAAACAACACATGGGCGGATGTTAGCTTAAGTCTTGAAAAAGGAAAAGTACTGTCGATCGTTCCAAAGGTGACACCGAAATGAAGGATCCCAATATGCCGAGTTCAAGAAAACGCGATTACGAAGGCCCCGCTATTTTATCCTATGGGTTTCGTGTGTTTTTCCTGGCGGCTTCCCTTTATTCAGGGATCTCTATCGTATTATGGCTCCCCATTTTCCAAGGCCTTCTCGAACTCAACAGTGTTTTCGCGCCTGTTGAATGGCACATTCACGAAATGCTCTTTGGGTTTGTTGCTGCTGTAATCACCGGTTTTTTATTTACGGCGGTCCCTAATTGGACTGGAAGACTCCCTATAAGGGGACTCCCTCTTTTTGCTCTATTTGTCATCTGGTTTGTTGGACGAATAGCTGTTGCCTACTCAGACACCATCGGCTGGATACTGGCGATGGTCTTTGATTGTTTGTTCCTAACCGCCATCTGGATTTCCATCGCCATTGAAATCATCGCTGGAAAAAACTGGCGAAATTTGAAAGTCCTGGTCCCTCTTACCGTCCTGTTACTTGCCAATATCTGTTTCCATTTGGAAGTGAGCTTATATGGCGGGGCCGACATGTCCCCCCGCATCGCTTTAATGGCGGTTATTGCATTCATCCTTCTTATAGGCGGACGTATTGTTCCGAGCTTCACACGAAACTGGCTTGCCAAAAATAATCCGGGGGAACTTCCAAAATCATTTTCCACTTATGAAAAAGTGAACCTTGCAGTTGCTGTCCTCTCAATGATTTTATGGGTCTTTTTTCCGCAAAGTAACATCACAGGATTGCTTCTTTTAATATCCTCAGCCCTTCTAGTCGGTCAGCTTAGCCGTTGGGTTGGATATCGAACAACGCAAGAGCCTTTGGTTACCGTGCTTCACATCAGTTATCTTTTTATTCCCATCGGATTTTCTCTACTTGCTTTATCCGCTTTTATACCCGACATGTTTCTACCGGTTACAGGAACACATGCGTTAAGCGCGGGCGCCATTGGCGGCATGATATTGTCTGTGATGATCCGGGCGACGAAAGGTCATACCGGCCAGGCGCTTACAATAACCAAAGCCGACAATATTATCCTCAATCTTGTCTATCTATCGGCCTTATTCCGTATCTTCTCAACCGTGCTTCATGAAAATTCAATGGAACTCCTGCATATCTCCAGCGCTCTTTGGGCCTTCGCATTCCTGGGTTTTGCAATAACTTACTGGAAATCTATGACGCAGAAGTAAAATGAGGGCTAAAGGGGTTTACTGGCTTCTCTTTATATGTGATATGAAATTCTTTTCATGTAATCATTTGGTGTATAAACTACCATCAAATAAATACCTTCTATGAGAAACTCTCTTTAACGGTACATGAATGCAAAAAATCGCAGCAACAATCTTCTTATTGCTCTTACTCTCCTCGTGTATCCCTGAAAATTCTTCGGATTATGCTGAAGTAAAAGTTGGCGAAAATTACGAGAATTTTCTTCGTATCGGTACAGCGGACATGCAAATTCCCCTCCCAAAAGGGGTTTGGAAGTTAGTTGGGATTCATAATTATAAGAATGATGTTGGAACCACATTCTCTGTCGGCCTGTTAGCAGACATTCAGGATGGGCTTTTAGAACGCTCTATAGTTTTTGAAGTTCCTTTGGGAACCACTCGAACAGGCTATGAGAAAAACGAACGCTGTGAGCGGGGCACGTATCAGTTCACTAGAAACCGCTTTAATGTGGAAGGTGGTATTCAGGATTGTTGGTACGTTAATCACAATCTATTTCGCATGAACGCTCAATTCGAAGAAACAGACCTCAAACCTGATTATATGAAACAAGCAAGGCGTTTCTTTATCGCCAACGACGTGAAAACCCCAACCGAAACTGTCTATGTCAAATACCACAAGGCCAGTTCAACCAAACTAATGAATGTCTGGTATCATTTTAATCCAGAAACAAAAGGATTTGCAGGCTCTTCTGCTACATCATGGGGGAAGAGCAGCTGGCACCGAGATCAAACGAAATCTGATCCCACCAGATCCAAGTATATTCAGGACCTAAAGAACTGGGGCATCCGATTTGAAGAGTTCGTGACAGCAGGGTTTGCAGGAAAAGTTGGTGAGAAAGGTCAGATCCCAGACATGATCGAGTTGGCTAAGGACTTAAAAGGAAAAAAACCATCTCCAGAAGCCAAAATGGAGCTCGCAAGGCTAACAGAGATGCATAGTGAAGGCCACATCACGAGTGAAGAGTATGGTGAGCTTGTTTTGTACATAATATGGAAATATTAATCATATTCATTCATTCCTTATACGGAATTAAATCCGCCAACGCGTCAATCCCTGTGTTAGACATGCATTCATTATCCGTTGGATCCAGCGCGCACATGCGTTTTGATTGCGGGCGAATGTACCAATCAATAACCGCTTTTTGATAAGCCTGTTCCGCTGTCATCTCGTCGGTTGCAGTTGGGATCGTGACCTTATTGGGAAGGGGTAAAAGCAGTTTAATCACATTGGGATTGCCGCTTGGCATCGCCGTCTTCAGCTTATCTGCAACACAATTAAACCAAGTCTCAACCGGACAATTTCCTTCCAATTCTCCTTTTTCACCAGGGGCACGAAGTATGGACGGCAGATCCAACCTGAACTTCTCCTCCGGCGCATTGGGAAACCAGTTCCGATCCACTTTATCCAGCAAAGCCTGATCTGGAAGGCGGCCAGTGTAATAGGCATTTGATATTTCAAAAAGGGCCCGGCGGACATCCAGTATTTCATCCTGAATCTCTTTAAAATCCTTCACAGAATAACTTGTTTTGTCGTGATACCCCTTCATATTGGAGATAACATTCTCCAGATCCTCATAAACAGACGTCAGCATCCAGTAATAGTCTGTAATGATCTCAAACGCATCTTCGTTTGAGGTAAATACGAGGCTATCTGCATCCGGTATTTCACGGTAACTCCTAAGTTCAACTTTATGGAATTTGGGATCTTTAGAAGCCTCTGTTGGTAAGCTTTTCAACTTCTCAAGCAGATCGTCTTTTGACGTGGGAATTTCCCCGCCTGCCCCGCCAATCTGCAGAAAATGAATATTGAAGTCCGTTGAGTCGCTTTTTGATTTCTGGGTTTGCTTTGACGCAGCGCTGGCGCTGACCGATCCGTATTTTGCTTTAACGGATGCGGAAATGATTTTGGCATCCGCAACACTTTTGGCAGAAAAATTAATCGTCGCAATCAGTTCTGCGCCGCTATAAATGGCGGAAACATAATAATCCCCACAATGTTCCCGAAATCTATCTGGGGATTTCACCTTGGCGCGAATAAACGGTTTAAACGAAACTTCAGGAGAGGAGTAATCAGATTTGCGGCTATGAGGCCTTAAACCAGCAGCGTTTCCAAAACCCATTCCTGCTTTTTCATCTTCCAGCCCTGGATAAGCATTGCGAACCCGACCAGGCAATGCGGGTGGCCCCACAAATAGCACCCCGTTATTAACCTGCGCGTTTAACAGAATGGTCGTACTGCTGGAATTGACCTGACGACTTTTGGCAAAGCTCGCCTTGGCACTTCCTGATGCCACTATACTTTTGGCTTCTACCGCTGCGCTGACATTCAAACTGTCCATGACCTCTGACTGATCAGAGACCTCTTTCAGATCCATGGTGATTTCTTGACCGCTCGAGCGAATGGGGGAGAAATCTATGCAGTGATTGGGAATAATTTCACCGCGCCTGGAATCCCATCCCATACCCAGTTCGACACCCGACGAGGGGGCTTCAATCAGCATCCGCGCCGGGATCTTTTGGCTATATTTCCCAGAAGTTTCAGCAGCTGCATTTTCTGTCTCTGCTTTGCAGGACGATAAAACAACCGCAGACATCAGCAGCCCTATAGGCGCAATTCTTGATAACCCCATCACCGCTCCCCCCATTTGGTAAGCGTATCGTATTAGAGATATCTAATTTTGTCTATTGATTGCTTGTGCAAATCCATCCCATCAAGCGGCTTCTTTTAAAATCATCTTTAACTGCTCATCCATCATAGCTGGCGAGACTTCCAGAATTTCAGCGTTTACAACATTTTCAGCAACAAAAGGGTCATTGTTTACCCTGTCTTCCAGATCCTCACGAGAGCTGTTATGAGCCAATAGGGCACCGCCCAGTCCGGGCTGCAGACTACCCGCCATGAGGAAAACACTGTCGTCAAAACCTTGTTTGATCCATTTCTTATGATCTTCCATAAACTGGCTGGCCTGGCTTTTATTGTCTGAAAATTTAAGCAATATAATAAACATGAAATTATTCTCCTGATCAGTTATGCAGCGCATTGTTGTTCGATTTCAGATAGCCAGTTCATGATCTGATTGACTTCATTCTGAAGAAACGTCTCTTCCCCAAATGCGTTTGACAGGGTTGCAACCCCTTGACTGTGAGCCAGAACATGCATGGCAAGTTGGTCCGCGTCATTTTTGCGTCCCATTAGTTCAAACTGCCGATGAAGCCAGGTTCGAAATAAGGTGAACAACTCATTCGCTTCATTTGCCGCGTCGTGATTAAGCTTGGCAAGCTCTGTGCTGAGCGTTCCAATGGGGCAGCCGTAACTTTTGATCTTTTCTTTGTTGACGATAAGAATGTTGATGAAGCTTCGAATGCGATCAGCTGGGGTTTCCCCTTCAATTTCCCATTGGGCCAACATCGCCTGTCTATCCGCTAGTCGCTTAGCAATAACGGCGTCAAGGATCTGATCCTTGGTCTTGAAGTGATAATAAAAATTTCCCCGAGAGATTTTCACGACATCTGCGATATCTGCAAAAGACGTGATTTCAAACCCCCGTTGATAGAAGAGGTTATCTGCAACCACGACTATCTGATCACGTGTATTGATTTTCGCCATCATTAACACCCTTCACTTTAGGACAATTGTCCTATTAATCTGAATTAGGACAATTGCCCTAATTTGTAAAGGGCGTTTTTTAGATGCTCGCAGAAAGGGGCAAATCTGCTTATGACAAGATCAAGTGTAATCGGTCGATTTATGATACTCAGGACGGCTGGAAAAGTTTCAGGAAATTTACAAGGTCTATCAGACTGCCATCCACGTCAATATCACCCCCTGCGTAAGCCACAGCGGGATTGCGACGCTTGCTTAAGATTTCTTTCCAGATCAAAGAATTGACCGTGACAGTGATATCGGCATTTTCCATCAATGTCTCACGGACTTCCGCTACACCACGCCGAAGATGGATCGTGTAATTCTCATTGATATCAGGGAAGGTGAAAGCAACCACGACATTCTCATCCAGCGCGTCCTCTGCCCGCAAATTCACTGGCATCGCCCGCATCATATTACCAACGGGCAAGCTATGCAGAATTTTGATGGGGCTTTTAGACGGGTCGATAGGCGGAATGCTCACCGTACCGTCCAGTTCATAGGAACGGGTGAGATAATAGTTCCTGCCATTTGCACTGATCTGTGTTTCGGCCAAAGCTTTAAGCGCCTGCGCCTTAAGGCCTTTGGCTTCTTCCTTATTCTCTGAAACAAGAATCAGGTTATCAGATAGTTCCGCAGCCCATTGATAGTCCTTATCGCCAAGCGCCTGTTTCGTGGCATCCAGCAAACTAGTACCGCTGCTTGCCAGTTTTGCCATGCGCGTCGCGCGTTCTCCTTTTGGCAAAGGATGGAGTTCTGTCGCATTCCCGCTAAACCAGCCCAAATATCCGGTAAAGACAGAACGAACGGACCAATCAACCATACCATAGAATTCCTTCAGGTAGGGGCTATTTGCCAAATGGTCAGGCAACTTGACCCGTTCAACGATTTCATCTGGACCCAAGTCTTTGTTAATCCAGCGAACGGTCTGGTCATGGATAAACTGAATTGCATCCCGGTAGTCGGTCAGAATTCCATCAATTTTTTCCGCTCCGGACAAGGGGCGAGAGTGACTTGGTACCAAAAAGTCCGGCTTCATATCCCGCATCATATCCAGACTTTTGGACCATTCTAGTACATCCCTGTATGACGTTCCGCGAATGGCATAAAGGTTTGGAAAGGCTTTATAGAAATTATCACCCGGTAACAGGACTTTTTTCTCTGGCAGCCAGACAAATAACTGATCCGCGGTCTCGCCCGGTGCGTGATAAAGTTCCATCTTGATACCGGCAACCTCGGTTTTCAAAACCTTGTCAAAGGTAATGGTGGGCCGCGCCAGGCTTAACGCATCCTCGCCCACCACATTGGCAAGGAAAGGCCCGATCCCATCATTAATTACACCTCCCGGCGGTAAATGATTGCCAAACTGGCGCATGGAACGTTTGTAAATGGCGGGCTGGATAATATTCACCACACGGTCGATGTAATGGTTGGTCGTCTCATGGGCATATACATCAGGGGTGTCATCTTCAGCAAAAACACCTGACCCAAAAATATGATCTGTGTGATTATGGGTAAAGACGATTGCTTTTACCGGTTTATCAGTGATTTTTTCAAATTCTGCCTTTACGGCACGGGCACCGGCATTACTCTCCATGGTGTCGACAATGACAATCCCGTCATCCCCTTCCAACATGATGGAATTGGCAAGACCAAACCCAACGGCCACATATATCCCGTCTGTGACCTTAATAACCTCTTTTCGAAACTCTTCTGAATGAGCGCTGAGTTCAGCATTTGCGTCCACCCTTACAGGTGTTTTCTGTTTTGGTGTATCGTCGCATGCACCTAAAAACAAAGATGCTGCAAGCACCGTTGCCACAGACGATAATTTTATCAATGAGGTCAATTTTTGTCTCCGTCCATGCCTAAAGAAGCTTATTATTTAGTGAAACTTGAAAGTTTCAGGGAATTTTGAACCTGATGAACCACTGGATAGTCTCCCTCTTCGCTAATCAAGAAGCGCCCGAGCACCCAGACCATTTCCGAAGACGATGCAATCACCTCATGGGCACCGGTATCTCCTCTATATCCCGGCGGGGTTATCAATACTTCTTGTGGTTTCCCTGTTCCATGGGTTCGGCTCGCCACATACCCGATCACATCCGTATCTTCGTTATAGATTGCAAAACTGTAATAGGAGTTGATCGCCGGAATGGAGAGAAGTTTTGGCCCTTCCGAAAGATCCACAAAAACAGAAGAATAGATCGTATCCTGATTTGGCCGGACAATTTCCCGAAATTCTGCACCTACAAGTTTCCGAAGATGCACCCACTGCCCATTCCCAAATTTCTCAGAACTGGCTTTTGCTTTCTCGTGAAAGATGTGACGAGGATAGTCTCTTATGCCTCCAAACAATCCGGCACCTAAACCGACGATTGCCAAAAGAAATACCAACAGAATTTTAGCGATTGATTTAACTGTCATCACCGCCCCCTACAATTTCTTGATCATTGGTAACGAAACAGACGCCGGGGCATCAATCATCACTTTTTTTGGAATGTAATAGCGAAGCGTCAGAGAAAATCCGCCCGCCTTTGGCGCGGGCAACCAGTTTGCCGGTGCGTCAGGCTTTGTTGCAGACACGATGACAGAAAATGACCCATCAGGGTTTTTCTGAACCCCGCTTCGCTCACTCAGTGAATTGATGCCTGCTTCATTTTCCACAAAGAAATGATCATCTCCGTATAAAGACAAACTCCAAAAACCGCCGATTTCATGCAAAGGTGTCGCGGAAAACTTCACTTCGTATTTCTCAGCGCTGTTAAGCGCTACCGCGGTATCATCATCTGTGGACACCCAATAAATCGCCTCATCAGAGGTAAGCGCCCCTAATCCGATATGAGCGACCATGGCTTTAACCATGGGGTGAAGGTCCACTGTTGCAAGTCCTTCATATGTTTTCCAAGGTCCATTTTTAACGGCCGTGCTACTGCCATCCTGACTTTGGAAAACATAGTTCAGAACCGTACCCACCGATCTGAACCCAACAATCCCACTTATAATAAGAACCACTAGACAAATGGCCCAATATCGAAATCCGCTCATTTCCATCCCGATCATTATTTTTCTTTTTTCTTGTATGGAAATTGGTATCATTGAATGATAGTTATCAAAAAGAGAATGTTACTTATCAATGAGATGGAACGTGGATTTTGAACTGCGCCAACTTCGCTATTTTGTAGCCCTCTCTCGACTACAGAATTTTCGGCAAGCCGCCGATGAACTAAGGATCAGCCAAGCGGCCCTTACCAAGAGCATTCAGAAACTGGAAGATCGACTCCAACTGAAACTGTTCGATCGCACCACCCGCACAGTGATTGCAACTGATGCTGGAGAGCATTTATTCGCTTATGCAACAGATGTGCTATCCAAAGCCGCTGAATTGCAGCAGGAAGCCGACTTGCTAAGGGGAGCATCAAAAGGGAATATCAGCATCGGCACTGGCCCTTACCCACCGGAATGCCTGATCAGCCCAGCCCTTCAAAAAATGATCGGTCAGGATAAAAACATATCCGTAGATATCCGTATCGGTGGCCCTGAAGAAATGCTGGCGGCACTTCTGGA
This sequence comes from Sneathiella sp. P13V-1, assembly GCF_015143595.1. NCBI lineage: Bacteria > Pseudomonadati > Pseudomonadota > Alphaproteobacteria > Sneathiellales > Sneathiellaceae > Sneathiella > Sneathiella sp. P13V-1. The sequence goes on from NZ_WYEU01000001.1 coordinate 737,733, forward strand.
TCGACGATTAGATTTTGTAATCTATGATGTCTCCAATTACGAGGTCTCTGCCAGGTCAGAAAATATTGAAGTAGAACTTCTCCCTCCCGAACCTGTTGTTGCCCTCTTCAGAACAGGGCATCCACTTGATGGCACCATTATGAGCTTTGAAGAAGGGATCAAATACCCTTGGGCCACTCCAACGCCCCCCCCTTTCTTTAAGAGGCGCCTACCACCAGAGCTTCGCGTGATCAACGGACCCCAATTTAACATGGATAGTATTTCCGCCTGTGTTTCCTTGGTTCGCCGGACCGATGTGATGACCCTCCTCCCACTTTCCGTAGCCATAGATCTTAGTCAAGGAGGAGAATTCAGATATACTCGGACCGCCCTACCCTTTGTCACTAATATGGGTATTCACTTTGTTAAAGGGCGCACACTCTCCCCCGCCGCAAAAGACCTGATCCGCGAAATCAGGAAAGTGGCAAATTCTAATAGCAAATTGGAAGCATAAGATGCAGCGGTCCCCTATCACTCTAATCCAGCGAATGATCTTTCAAAAAGCGGAATAAGTTTCCGGGACCCGAAAAGGCTTAGGTGACTACCATCACGATACAGCGGAATAACATCCGATGTTGTGCCCTGACACACATTTCCCTCACACAGAATATCCGCTGGATCAATAAGGGTCACTCCACATTCACGAACAGCTCGATTGAGGAGGACATCCTGTGCAGATGTGAGTTTTCTATGGAGTGCTATAGGTTTATCGAAATAGGCCTGATTAAGGTCGGAAATTGTCCCGTTGAGAACACTCTGAACCAATGTCTTGACGACAGGAACTGCGGTAGAGGGTACGGATTTCATAACGAAGACTTTTCTGCTACTGGTGATCTTGCAAACCATGTCCAACCAGGCATCCCCTACAGATAGATCCTTTTCCGCTCCATCTTTCTTATCCAAATAGCGAACCTTACTCCAACGGCCTTTTTCCTTTAGATATTGCGGAAAATTATTGGCCAACAGCAGAGGAACAGATACAGGTACCGCGTCCAACATTTCCTGGAAATTCTCGTAAGCCCTCTTACATCGGCTGAATTTTTTATCAATCGGTAAAGTATGTTCGTATCCCCTAAAAAATATACAAGCGGCACTGCCCGACAAAAGAAGGTTCAAATTTCTATCTTTGAAACTCACTTCCGAAAGAGCATGCGCGATCGCCATCGCATGGCTATCGCCACTCAAAATTAAATCGGGTTTCCACTTTGGTGTTTTTACTTTCTCGCCGGCGGTGAGATAGCATGGTTTTGCGTTGTTGGGGCATTTATCTGCAATCCCCTCCAGCAAATATAGTTCGGGGTTTTCAAACAGATAGGTTGGAATATTTTCAAAAGGCAGACTTTCTAATCGTTGAACCACGCCACTGTTTTCCCGAACCGCTTTCGCGGAACCATACACCCCCCCGAGAACAATAAAAGTTGCTGCCATTGCCACAAGAGGTCGCCAATTAAAACCGTTAGCTTGTCTCCGTTTGGCGTACGTGTTTGCTGTCTTTTCGATGAAATGAAAAGAAAGAGCGCTTAATAAGAAAGTGGCCAAAATAGCGATAAACGTCGCTCCAGCACTTTCTTCGTATCCTGTATATTTTTGTATAAGCCGAACTGGCCAATGCCACAAATAAAGCGAGTAGGAAATCTGGCCGACATAATGAACAATCAGCTTAAACAAAGACAATCCGGGCACTGCCAAGTGAGGTAGGCAGGCACTTGTGGCCAGAATTAGAACGGCTCCCACTGTTGACAGAATTGCCCAGCCGGCCGCAAAGCTCTCATTCCCAACCCCTAAAGCAGCTGATACTAAAATCAGGACTATTCCAAAAGAGCGGAGGCCCTGCTGCAGTTTACCGGGCTGCGCTTCCATTGTGAGATTATATACTGGGAAAATAACAATCAATCCCCCTGCCAGCAATTGCCAGGCTCGGCTTTGCAACAGATAGAATGCTACATTCGCTTCTTCTCGGGACATTGCCCAAATATAAAAACCCAAACTTGCCAGGAAGCCCGCAACTAACAAAACGCGGACACCAATCAGTCCAAAAATCTTATAAATCAAGATCAATAGGAGGGGATAGATCAGATAAAACTGCATCTCTACAGAAAGAGACCAGGTGTGCAGAAGCCATTTTAGATCCGCTCCCGTATCAAAATACCCCGTTCCCCTGGAGAAGGTGATATTCGATTTGAAAGTAAGGGCATGATTAATGTTTTTGGCGAGGTATGCGTAGTCGAAGGGAAAAATCAAAAACCAGCCCAAACCACCTAAAACCAGACACAACATAACCAATGCCGGTACAATCCTGAGTAGCCGAGAAACATAAAAACTACCCAAGTTGAACTTCTTCTGGGTCAAACGGGAGAGGATGATCGCCGTCATCAAATAGCCCGAGATTACGAAAAAGACGTCAACCCCAAGATAACCACCCAGCGCAAAATCAAAGTCAAAATGAAAGAGAATAACGGCAGTTACTGCAAACGCCCTTAAAACATTAATATCTTTCCTAAAATTGACGTTCAGATGAGAGTTTTCCGCGCTAATCAGTGACATCCAATTTACCCACACGCCCATTAAAGGCATTTCTGTTTTCTGAAGTTTTGGCGATCTTAATCAAGACCCGCTCCATTATCCAGTTATTCCCAATTTCAAAAGAAGTTACTCAAATCCGGCTTCTTCTTCCGCACGGTCGATACTGTACCAGTATCTTGAAGGGAGGTTTCGGATACGATCGGAAAGATATGGATTATCAATTTCAAGCGCGGTCATTTTTTTCAAGGGAAATTGGGTAAGTGCCGCACGGATATTTGGATGAGAGAAAAAAAATCTTTGAAAACTTCCATTTTTGTAGGCGCGATCAAGTCCCTCTGTCAGGATTTCATGAAGTCTGGAAGATTTCTTGTTGAGGTAGATGAAATAGTCGAAGGGGTAGGTTACCAGCAGATTTCTATCGACCGCAAAATTATACCCGTTTGCATTCTGTTGCCTGATCTCGGTTGCCGCCTCATTCAATCCACGATTAAATAGGTCATATCTTTCCTTGTCCAGCATGGGCCAAAGATTGTCATAGGTGGATTTCGCCACCTGAAATCCAGCTGCTTCAAAAATATCTGTGTCTGGCCAACCTTCACCTGAACCTATTATGAATTTCGATAACTGTTGGATTGTTTTAACGTCATTAAGTGGAGAAGGACCTGCTTTTCGAATAAACACTCGATGCCCCAAAAGACCCCGCGTTAGAGGGACGTCGACCTGTAGAAATGTCTCTTCCCTCTCTTTGGAATATCCTGTGAAAAACACATTAATATCATCCCGATATTCAAGTATTTTTAACACGCGCGTTTGTGTCACTCCGGGCATAGGAATAACCTGCAGCTCATGATCCCCATCAGCCTGCTCCAGGGCAAGGCGGATAACACCAATTTCATAATCAAAAATATCAAGATTGCCGTGCAGTATGGCGAGCTTGAAAATTTCTGCCGAGGCGCGATCAGTCGGTATGGCCAAAACTGTTAGCAAAGCAAATAGAAAGCGGATCAACAGAATCTTCATTTACGCACCAGAGAAATATCCTCTTTCAGGAGTTGAGACAACAGAACCACAACACTCTAATATAATGCGTGAATTAATTAAAAAAATGTGCCTTTCGGAGACTTCTTTGGAGTTTTCTAATCTTAAAGGCCAGTAAAAGAAGAGAGAATAGGACTGAACAAGGCCAGTCTCATGAATTTCACTTTCTGCTAAAAAACGAAAGTAAATGAAAACCATATTTTCACATTATTTTCTGTTGACATAAAAAACGAAAACGCTTCAACTCGTTTATCAAGATTGTTACAGTTTTATGACAACGACCTTTAGGGCTCTCAAGCTGTGGCGTTTTCAGTATTTACGTGTTTTGAGGAGCAGCCTTTCATCGGGCTTTGGAACAGGATGAGTATTGCCACCCCGGAATGGGCATTTAAACGGTATGAAGAAGTCCGGCCGCGATTGCCGGAAATGCCATCCTTTGACCAAATTCCAACACCACAACAGGTGGATGATCTGGGGGTTATCGACCCTCACTTTGATGTTTTTCTGTTTGATGCCTTTGGGGTCTTAAATGTGGGGGAAACGGTGCTGGAAGAAGCGCCAAAACGTCTCGCGTCCTTAAGGGAAAAAGGCAAGCAGGTTTTTATCCTGACCAATGCCGCAAGTCAGCAAAAACAGGCACAGATCGAAAAATATAAACGCTTTGGGTTCAATCTGGCAGATGAATGCATTGTCAGCAGCCGTGAAATCCTGATGCAGAATATGCAGGAAGATATCCTCACCCAAGGATATGAACGCCTTGGTATTATCACGATCTGCGATCTAAGCGACTGGCCGGAAGACAGCCCTTACAGTCGATATAACTATGCAGATGATGCGGATAATCAGGCATTCTATAACTGTGACGCCTTCGTTTTTATGAGTAGCGGCCAGTGGAATGAAACCCACCAACAAAAGCTGCAAGCCGAACTTCAGAAAAACCCGCGCCCTGTTTATGTGGGTAATCCGGACATTGTCGCCCCGCGCGAAACCCATTTATCACTGGAGCCTGGATATTTCGCCCATGAATTAATGGACATTGCGAATGTGAAAACCAGTTTCTATGGAAAGCCATACGATAACGCCTTTGAAGAAGCAATTTCACGCGCCAAACGCAACATGCCGGATTTGAAACGAAACAGGGTTCTGATGATCGGCGATACCCTGCACACGGATATTCTGGGCGGCAAGGCCGCGGGCGTTTCAACAGCACTTGTTACCAATTACGGCGCCTACAAACAGGGCGACCCATACGAATTTATAAAAATATCCGGGATCTACCCGGAATATGTGATGCCAACCATTTGAAGTTGGTCAATAGCGGTATTCGCCGCATCCTTAAATTAAGGGAGGATAAAATGAAATTTGGTAAATTCCTGTTAGCGTCGGTTGCCGCGGCGACCATCGCCTTTACATTTAGCAGCCCTGCAAGCGCTGCCTGCAGCAATCACGGTGATCTTGATAAGCGTTACTGCGATGAAGACGGCGATCTGATCGCGGATATCCCGAAAGATAGCTCCAAATGGGTGGACCCAGACACCCTGATCTTCGCCTACACACCTGTTGAAGATCCTGCGGTTTATAAGGAAGCCTGGTCTGATTTCCTCGCCTATCTGGAAGAAAAAACAGACAAGAAAGTGGTCTTCTTCCCTGTTCAGTCCAACGCCGCGGAAATCGAAGCCATGCGCTCTGGCCGTCTGCATATCGCGGGCTTTAACACAGGGTCAAACCCGCTGGCTGTAAACTGCGCCGGTCTTCGTCCCTTTACAATGATGGCGTCCAAAGACGGCAGCTTCGGGTATGAGATGGAAATCCTGACATATCCAGGTTCCGGCATTACGAAAATTGAGGATATCAAAGGCAAGAAAATGGCCTTCACATCCCCAACATCCAACTCCGGCTTCAAAGCGCCATCTGCGATCTTGAAAGCAGATTACAACATGGTGCCTGAAAAGGACTTCGAACCTGTCTATTCCGGTAAGCATGACAACTCCATCCTTGGTGTTGCCAATAAAGACTATCCAGCCGCGGCGATCGCCAACTCCGTTCTGGCCCGTATGCTGAAGCGTGATGTGGTGAAACCTGAACAGCTGGTTTCCCTCTATAAATCACAGACTTTCCCAACAACCGGCTACGGCCTTGCCCATAACCTGCATCCAGATCTTCAGAAGAAAATCATCGATGCCTTTATGAGCTTCAAATGGGAAGGCTCCAGCCTGGAAGAAGAGTTCTCAAAATCCGGTGAAGGTCAGTTTGTGCCGATCACTTACAAAGGACATTGGGAAGTTATCCGCAAAATTGATGCGGCAAACGGCGTTTCCTACTCCTGTTCATAATCGAACGACCTAAATTGGGCGGGTTGCAGTCACTGTAACCCGCCTCTTATTTTATATTTTAGTTAAGAGGATGGCTGCGGTGCTTGAGCTTAACGGATTAACAAAAGCATATTCTGACACGGACCTTGCGCTCAATGATGTCAGTTTCACCATCGAAAAAGGACAGGTTGTGGCCCTTATTGGCCCCTCCGGCGCGGGTAAATCCACGCTGATCCGGTGTATCAACCGCCTTGTAGAGCCAACCAAGGGCAGCGTTTCCCTAAATGGTACAAATATCACCACATTACCGACGCGAAAACTGCGTGAAGTGCGCCGTCAGATGGGCATGATCTTTCAGGAATATGCCCTCGTGGAACGCCTCACTGTCATGGAAAATATTCTGTCCGGACGGCTTGGTTATGTGGGTTTCTGGCGGAGCTTCTTCCGAAAATATGGCGCCGAAGCGGAAGATACAGCCTTTCGCCTTCTGGATCAGGTAGGCCTTCCCGATGCCGCCGACAAACGGGCCGATGCCTTGTCTGGTGGTCAGCGTCAGCGTGTCGGTATTGCCCGCGCGCTTATTCAGGATCCGTCCCTTCTTCTGGTGGATGAGCCAACCGCGTCCCTTGACCCCAAAACCGCCCGTCAGGTCATGCGCCTGATCCGTGATTTATGTCGGGAGCGGAACCTTGCCGCTATTATCAACATTCACGACGTGGCCCTCGCCCAGCAATTTGTGGAGCGGGTTATTGGCCTGAAAGCCGGTCAGATCGCCTATGACGGGCCGCCAGAAGGCCTCACCCAGGATGTTCTTACCGAAATTTACGGTGAAGAAGACTGGAACGAAACCATCCGCAAAGTCGAAGATGACGATGAGGAAGGCGCTGAAGCTGATCAGGCGGTGACCGCATGACAGATCATACAGCAGATTTTCGGCGGTGGAAAAAACCGCCCATGATCAAAAACAGGTGGCTGCGCCTCCTCGTTTTTGTGGGGCTTCCCCTTTATGTGGCGCTCGCCTTTGGCAGCATGGAAATCAACTGGGTCCGTATCATCGAAGGCCTGCCGCGCGGCAAGGATTTTATCCTGTCCTTCGCGACCCCCGATTTTGTGACCCGTTGGGCCGATATTCAGGAAGGCATTCTGGAAAGTATCGAAATGGCCGTGGCCTCTACGGTTGTGGGTATCCTGATTTCCATTCCGATCGGGCTGGGGGCCGCACGTAATCTGGCCCCAACACCAGTATATCTTTTCTGCCGGGGGATTATCTCCCTCAGCCGTGCACTGCAGGAAATCATCGTGGCAATCCTGATGGTGGCCATCTTTGGTTTTGGCCCGTTCGCAGGCTTCCTCACTCTTGCTTTCTCCACCATTGGCTTCCTTGCCAAATTGCTGGCCGAGGCGATTGAGGATATCAACAAATCCCAATCAGAAGCCGTGCGTTCCACTGGCGCAAGCTGGGGACAGTGGATCCTTTATGGCATTCAGCCACAGGTCTTCCCGCGCCTTATCGGGCTTAGCATGTATCGCCTTGATATTAACTTCCGCGAGTCTGCCGTGCTTGGCATCGTGGGTGCGGGCGGTATTGGTGCCACGCTTAACACAGCGTTTGACCGCTATGAATTTGATACGGCGGCGGCCGTGATCCTGATCATCGTGGCGCTTGTCATGGTGGCCGAATACACATCAAGCTGGTTAAGGGTGAAGGTGCAATAATGGCTGTTAGAACCTTGGAAGACGGCTCAAAGAAATGGAGCCGCAGGACCCTCCGCCAGAGCATGATGATCTGGTTTGGCTGGTTGATCGGACTGATTATCTTCGTCATCTGCTGGCAAGCGATCTCAGAGGCAACCACATGGTTTTTTGTCCTTGACGCCCCGCGCATCGCAGAGGATATCTTCACACGGGCCATGCCGCCCAGATGGGGCTATATCGACAAATTGTGGGAGCCGTTATGGGATACCTTTAACATCGCCACGCTTGGCACCGGCATTGCCATCTTGTTGGGCGTTCCCATGGCGTTTTTGACGGCACGGAACACAACCCCATCGGTCTATTTTATCCGGCCGATCTGTATGTTGTTCATCGTGGCATCCCGCTCCATCAACTCGCTGATCTGGGCGCTTCTGACCGTGGCGATTATCGGCCCCGGCGTGCTTGCGGGTGTGGTGGCCATCGCCCTTCGCTCCATCGGCTTTTTCGCCAAGCTCGTCTATGAAAGCATCGAAGAGATCGACGAAACCCCGGTTGAAGCCATCAAAGCCACGGGTGCCTCGCCCACGCAGGTGATGCTCTACGCCATCTGGCCTCAGGTGAAAGCGGCCTTTGTGGGTGTTGCCGTGTTCCGCTGGGACGTGAACATTCGCCACTCCACCGTGCTTGGTCTTGTGGGCGCGGGTGGTATCGGCCTGCAGCTGAGCTCCTCGCTCAACACGCTGGCCTGGCCACAGGTTTCTCTGATCATCCTCACGATCTTTATCACGGTGGTGATCTCCGAACTTGTCTCCGCCAAGATCCGCGCGGCGATCACCAAAAAATAACAGCTGTCGCAGGGCGCAAAGCGCGCCCTGCACCTCCCCCGCAGTCAAAAAATTCGTGACAAGCGGGGGGATAAATGATTAGTGACGAAGAATAGAAATGTCTTTGTCACTATTGTTATCCAGCAAGGCGCGTTATGAGCAAACCGGCCCCCATTTACGTTATCGATCGCAAAACCGGCGAACAGTTTGAAGAAGCCGTCTTGGGCGAAAAGTGGATCCGCTGGGCCTATCAGAACTCTAACAGCAGCTTCCTTGAAAAGATTTTATTCCGCTCCTCTTTCATCAGTAAATTGATGGGCGCGTGGTACAGCTCTCCGCTCTCCAAGGGGAAGATCGCCCCCACCATCGCGGAGCTTTCCATCGACGAAAGTGAATTTCTGGATAGCACCGATAGCTACGCCACTTTCAACGACTTTTTCATTCGCCACCTGAAAGACGACGCCCGCCCCTATAGCGATAAGGCAGAAGACATCGTCTCCCCCGCGGATGGGCGCACGTTGGTTTTTCCAAAACTGGATGAGAACACTTTTGTGCCGGTAAAAGGCTTCCCTTTTTCCATCAAGACAATGCTGCCGGGTGTGTATGAGCGTTTCACCAATGGCGCGCTGGCCATTGTGCGTCTGTGTCCCGCCGATTATCACCGCTATCATTTCCCATGCGCAGGCACCATCACCGACACCCGCGATATTGAGGGCGCGCTTCATTCGGTAAACCCCATCGCGCTTGGCGCGGGCCCGGATGTGTTTGGCGACAATAAACGCACCTACACAATGATCGAGACGGAAAACGCCGGCACCATGTGCTTTATCGAAGTGGGCGCCTTTGGCGTTGGCAGCATCGTCAACACCAAAACCAACGGCACCGTCGCCAAAATGGAAGAAAAAGGCTACTTCAAATTCGGCGGCTCCACCGTCGTCGTCGTCTTCGAACCCGGCAAAATCGAGTTCAGCGAAGATTTGGTGAAAAACAGCGCGGCGGGTAAAGAGACCTTGCTAAAAGTCGGAGAGACGTTGGCGAGGGTTGTTGGGTGAGTTGATTGCAGACAATCCCAAAGCACAACAAGTGCAACAATTCACTCTTTGAACTTTCTCAATGCTAAAAAACGTCAGCATCGAATATATTTCCGAAAACACTCGCATACCAACTTTCTTAAATACTCTTTTATTAACTATCGCATATGTTGAAAATCTAAGAATACTCATATATTAAGTTTTCAAAAGTATCCCCAATGAGTAGCATTAACTCTTCACACAACTGTGTATGCGATTTAACGAAATCATTTTCCATAGTGAACATCTCTCCATGTGCAACCATATGCCTCCATTTCACCAGTTCACCATCGAGTCTAATTCTATGCTTTTGAAAAGGCTGAATATCCTCTCCTAAGATCGAATACACAAAGCGCAATCTATCAAAATTTAGGTTTGATCTGGGCAACAGAACCTTTCTATCAAACAATGCAAAATCCTGATTTTTTATTCCTCTTAACTCCTGTGTGACAGTCAGTCGATTTGCTAAATTATCGGTCTTGTTTTTATAACTATCAAATATTGGAGTAACCGCGCCCAAGATAAAATTTTCATTGAGGTTATAATAAGAAAAACCCGCTTGTTGGAAATAGTCTATTAGCGTGTTTATACAGTCTGCAAAATATCCCTCCCAATGGGCATAGCATAATACAATCACAGCCCTCGAAGAAAACTTCTTGTTTCTCTCTAGATTAGTATCGTAGTGAAAAGCCCGAACATCCGATATTTCGCGTGCGCGCCAAATTCGGTTTATCGCAATTCGGTTCAAAGAAACATCGCGCATGTTTGTATTAGGCCTTCGCGGGATCGAACCAATTCGTTCCAAAAGGAACTGTTCTTTGAAGTCGTTGAGTACCTCTCAGCCCACCAACGGACATTTGCTGTACTTCTTCATTGTCCCAAAAGGTTTCAACACGATTTCTGAGGAAATTTTCAGGATCATCCAGTGCCTTGATATTCACTATATTCTTACAGACCCCAACAAAAATTGCTTCTAGAGAACGTAAGGAAAATCGCTGACCTTTACCTTTTTTATCTCCAGCGAATGGAAATAATGCTCTATCCCCAAAACATGCATGCAATATTTCAATTGTCTCTGTAATATTGAGAATGACATCATCAATGTCTTCTTTTTCAAAGACATCAATTATTTGTGTATTCAGAAATTCTTGGACATCGCTTTTATTGTCATAGTCACGATAAGAATGAACCATAATCCTTGTAAGATAATCTAAATCCTTTTGCCCCTTCACTGAGTCTTCATTTATTGAAGTCATTGCTCTCAGTTTTTCATTAGATGCCAGCTCTCTTACTTTCCTCATTGCTTCAGGATTCGCCATAACCATCGCACACGACCTAACCTCTTGTTCGTTGGCATAAGCTCCTCCTCTATTCAGCCGCTGGAAAAGATGGAATTTTGTTTCTGAATCACTTGGCTGCTGCAAAATTTGAACATCAAACCTAGATCTCCGAAGCATGAGCTGAAGTGATTTATCCAATGGCACCTGGCTATTTATATCAAGGTTTTCGATATCTTCAGATCTCTCCCAGACAGTGTTTTGCAATGAAGGTAGGTAAGTTGTACCGGTCAGTACGGATCTTGGTAGTTTTTCATCCGTGTCTGGCTTTCTCAAGGAACCATGAAACTCTAATATTGTTGATAATCTCTGTAATCCATCCACTAATTCCCAAGTACCTTCTTCATTTTCAAAAACAAATATCGGAGGAATTGGGATATTAATTAGAATAGATTCAATCAAACTTGATTTTTTCTCTATTGACCATCTAAATAGTCTTTGAAAATCAGGCTGAATGTTGAGCTCACCTTCATTATACATCGAAATAATTTCGCCAATCGATAGAGCCAAATTCTCTGTTTTTACTGTTTGACGTGTTTTTTCTATTTCGTTTTTTAAGGTCATTATCTTACCTACTCAATCCGCCTGATTTTACCCTTTTCTATTATACACACTATTTTATTTAAAAAAACCTTAGGTTGATATAAAATTGAAACAATAATATCTCGTCAAGGTTGTTTGTAGAAAATAGCGTATATTCGACTGCTTATTTTAAAAAATAGATAAAACGTAAGTACCAATTTTTATATTTAAATCTTAAAAGTTTGATCTTTTCTTCATTGGGAGAAGAGCACTAACGGCATCAATCAACAACCTTGAAGAGCGTTTAACTCACAATCTTCAAAAATGCTAAGTCATTGGAAAATATGGCGCACCCGACAGGATTTGAACCTGTGACCTCTGCTTTCAGAGATTGTGCTCTATCCAGCTGAAATAAGAATACGGGGAAGGCTTCGACTTGCCTTACGATATTGCAGCATAGATTACAGCTCTTGCTGTCATGGCAAATATCCACCCGAGATTGCAACCGATATACCTCACAACCATATAGGGCTGGACGATGCACGCGGTCATGCGGATGTTTTCAGAAAAGCAACCCAGCTCATGCGCGGCATATGATCAAAGTTGTTTTTCGATGGTAAGAGCATTTTGTTCAATTACCTCAGCAAACTCTTTCACGCTTTCTTCGGAGGCATCCGGCTGACAAGAAATTAATTCAATGGCTTCATTTCGCTTCGTCACCATGGCATCCACAATTTTACGGATTTGAACTTTCAAGTTACGTGGATTTGCTCCGATTTCTTTGGCGATAATGTCCCAATGTCGGCCTTCCAACCGTTTTGTTTCCCGTGATTTTCCGGCAAGTTTTTGTGCATATTTTTGGTTGATATTCTGTTTTTTCCAAAGCAACACCGTTGAAACATCATAAAGTGGCGCGAGGGTGCAATCGTTAAGCAGTATGGAATAGTTTTTGGCATGGGCATCTGTGTTGCCAATCAATATATTGAAAATCACTTGATCGAGGAGCTTCGGACGATCCGCGGGTTGTAACCTCTTACCTGTTTGCATCAACGCCTTTAACGTCAAACCAGGAACAGTCCCCTTTTCATATTTTTGTGTAGGATAAATGCCATTAGCCTGTGCAAAATCTTCCTGATGTAGTCGCTTGATACCCCCATTCCCGGTTACGCTTCGATCATATCTGGAAACAATCAATAGCTTTTTGTCTCCTGCTTTGCTGATCATTGCTTCAACAGCCTCAATACCGATTAATCTTGCTAATGCAAGGCAATAGGCTTCGTTCTCTACAATTCCAGGCAGCCTCTCATTTTGTGGTTTTACGATGATCGTTGACGGCGCGCCAGCCGTTGGTATGGCAAGTTGGTCACCTTCTTCCGGCAATCCAAGTTTGGGTTTATTATTGGTGCCCAAAACAGTTAGAACTGTCTTCTTCTGTCCTCCAGCAAGCGATAGCCTTATCCCTTCTTCACCCGCCATAAAGGGCCTTTGCTCTAGGTCGGAGACATGCGCTATCAATGACGTCTCTTCGTTTTTGGCGCCATAATACTCTTTGAGGGAAATAAATTTCCAATTGTCTCTCTCACTTGGCTCCCCAATTGAAAGAGCCCCCGCAGTGTCGCCCCCAATTTCTTTTAACAGCGCAAGAGGGTCGGAAGACGCAAGTTTTAAGATTTCTGTGAGACTGGCTAATTGTTGCTCTTCAGGCAGGAGATTAGCAATCCAAGGCAGAATCGTTTCATACTGATCATCCCCAACAGGCATAGTGGTGGATATGGGGAAGTTTCCAGCTGTATTTTTCCATTTATTTTCATAGGAAAATGACAACCCGGTTTCACTATCCACAAAGATGCGCCCGACGACGAAGCGGCTATAGAAGATTTCGACTGTATCGATGATTGTCATTCATCTTCCCCCAGCGAATAGCCGTCTTCTTGGGGCTCTCTATCTGCAGTTTCCCCTTTTTGGGCCAAGGCCCCAGATTGCTCATCCCCCCCGATGAATAATTCCGGCAGTTTTATCCCAAGAGCCTCACACAGAGAAACCATTGTCGCGAGGGTGATATTGGCTTTACCTCTTTCAATTTTGGATAAATTTGCAATGGTCGCGCCTGATAACAAAGAGAGCTGTTCAAGGCTCAATCCTTCTCTGTCGCGCACTGTGCGAAATCTGCGGCCAATCTCTTGGGCCCAGTATTCTTTATCGTAAGACATAATGTCACCATTTATCCTAAAAGATAAATTGTATAGATAATCAATAGAAAATCAAATATTTTATCTTATAAAATAAATTCTACTGGATTTTGGCGAATTTTCACATATTTTATCTTTAAAGATAAATAATATGGCTGCAAAAAGCACCATTTAGAACACACTAAATTTTTGTTTTTAAGGGGAAAATATGGCGCACCCGACAGGATTTGAACCTGTGACCTCTGCCTTCGGAGGGTCACCACGCATTGAGTTTCAAATTGGTGTCTTCTGTTGTCACTCGTTGAAAATCACTAACGCATTGAATTAATTAAAAAAATATAAGTGCTAATTTAGGGCCTAATAAAGCCGATTTATTCAAGTAAGTATGGTTTGAATTCAATTTGGTCACAAAACACTTTTTATTTTCCTGGTATATTTACCAAGTTTTCTGATGGTGTTTCGCCTCAAAATAATAGTTTGCCTAATCGAAGCTTCAAAAAACTATTCGGAACTACTTTTTTCTTTAGTAAATTCATTGCTATCAAAAGTAGTTTTTTAAAGCTAGTTTAGATCGTTCTAGGACTCAGGGGAACAACATGGGTGATGGCGTTTCTATCAGATGCAGCAACTGTCAAAACCAAGAAGATTTTGGCATTGGTAGTGGTATGACAACTTATATGCCATTCATTAAACACGATAGTCGTTTTGGTGAAAATTCAGAAGTACGGAAAGCCATCGAGATATGGCAAAATAACGAGAATGTTCGAGATGTTTGCTCTTATCAGCTTTGTGTATGCCCAGAATGCAAGCGTATAAAACACCGATTATATATAGAGCTTTTTCTCGATAAGAAATTAGTATTCCAATCAAATTACATCTGCCGTAAACACAATAATGCCATGTCTTGGATTAAAGATCCTACAGTCAGTTTAGGCGATAATTGTGAGTGCCCAAAATGCGGTAGCCATGATCTATTATGTTATGATAATGGCTTAATGTGGGACTGAGTTTGATCAGTAATCATTAACATTCCCCATTTGGCTGACAAATACTTTTTACGTATAGCATTCACATGAGCCTTCGAAAGCAAATGAGTTTTGGTGAGTTGCTGTCTGGTTCAACGCAGAAGTTAGAGTGGCCTCAATCAAAATTTGAAGAAGCAAGATCATGTGCCCCTGCAGGTTCTTCATGTAAAAAAGATCTTGCTGTTCGGGAAGCTATTGCGCTTCCCAATCCAATAGCTCGATTAGGATTTGTATCAGATCGTCCGGCTAACTGTAGTGTTGCCGGCGACTACCTGAGTTACAGTCAGGTGGTTCCGGAAAATAGGCTCTTCATTTCCCGGACAAATTAAAATGCACAGCATGTAAAGAGTAGGTAACTGAGGCGCGTTTCCACTCTAGTTACGCTTATGAGACATTTGTTTTAAATAAGGGTGACAACTAACCCGGCATTACCGCCAGGCAGAGGTTGCGTCACACAACCTCTCCCGCTCCCACTCAGTAGTCCTTGTCAAACCAATCTAAGATTGCAAGTATTAGCCTGATAATTCTGAGTAAGTTTGTCATTTGTTCACCTTATGTAGCAGGGGTACATGCGCTTAATTGCCACAATTGGTTGCTACATAGGTATTTATCAAAGTTGTGATTTTTACCGCTGAAACGGCTCAAAAAACGCTGAAAATTCCGGCTGAGTGTTCAGACATCAACTAACAAGCTTAATGGGGGGCAACATGAACGAAGAAAAAACACTAGTAATTGAGTGTCCTTATTGTGGACTGTGCCATTTTGATGAGGAAGAGTTTAAGGGGGTGAAGACCCTATTAAGAACTTATCGTGATGAAGGGCAATCAAATCCAGGAATGATCATGGAATGCTCATGCCATAATGAGTTTTCAGTCTCGTTGAAATTCCTCGACTGTGATCTTGGTGAGATCTACACAGGTGTGAAAATTGATGACGTCGGCGAACCAGGTCACATAAGAACAGCGGACCCTGGTTTTTTTGAATTAAAACCAAAATGGTGGGAGATCTGGAAGTAGTAGTCAGTATCATAAGCGGTCGTTTTTGACCACAGTTTGAAGCTGGGATTTCACGGTTCCAAAATAACCTCAGGCGTCGGGTGTAATTCCTATCGAGAACTTGATGAAGCCCTCGGTCTCAACCTAGTGACTGGGGACCACCGAAAGATGTGATCCTCGGTATGGTCTAGGGCATCAGCCCGGTCGACAGCAAGTAGGAAGGCGAGATCTACAATTGCCACTTTAGCTGCATCAATTACCATCCGCTGTTCCTATTCAACCAGTCGGGGGACCTCGAACAGTATTCGCCGCGTCCTGGCAATGTGCATTGTACCGATGGCCGGCGGGATGTATTAGCACCGGTGTCGAGCGATAAAAGAAACGGAAGGTCCGGCTCCAACTTCATGCGAACCTTGGTGTTGCCGAAAGAGGTTTCTCTTGCCCATTCCTTTTTAAGGAAATTTCTGGCATAAGAGAAATATGCCATCATCTGTCAAAGATTAAATGGGTGGTCAAATGCAGAGTGAGGAAATCACGGAAAACGGACTTTTGAGTCCTCATAAAATTGCTGAAGCCTTGGGCACTCCATTAGAGGAACTAGCGTGGGCGCTTGGTTTTAGTGAAGAGGATCTAAAGCGTAGTAGTTTTGTGCTTACCGACAAAGCGCAAAATCGCTTGAGCAACTTTATTGACATTTTGGCAATTGCGACACCTCGTTTTGGCTCGGCTTTACTGGCTTATGCCTGGTACAGATCTGAACCTCTGTCAGGGTATGCCGACCTAACCGCAATGCACCTGGTTTGGGAGGGAAACGCTAAGCAGGTTCTTGAGTATTTAGAAGCCATTGACTCGGGGGTTTTCGCTTGATGTGGCGAAAAGGGTTTATCCTACTACTATTAGGTTCCAGAGCATTTTAAATAATATTATTGAATTACGCAGTAGTTTTTACTACTTTAGATAGTTTGAAGGTTTTTCTTTCTCTCTGAACTTCGGATTGCCCAAACTCAATTTGCACTTCGTTGTATTCCAGTCAGTTAGGAACTCTGAGGGTGGGTTTTTTGGGTCATCGATTGATAGAGTGTCTCATGCCAAGTTCAGTCCATTTGACGACGTAACAAACAAACTATTGGGAGTGTGGGGTGAATAATGTTTGCATTCTATGACTTGGAAACCTCAGGGACATCACCTGCATTCGACCAGCCTTTGCAATTTGCTGGTATTCTGACAAACGATGACTTGGAAGAGGTAGAACGCGTTAATATCAGGTGTCGACTATCCCCTCATATTCTACCGGCTCCATGGGCGATGGCTGTGACCGGTGTTACTCCGGATATGTTAGCTGACCCAAGCCTTCCTAGCGCTTTCGAGTTTGCACAAGAAGTGAAAGATTTGATTTCTCGATGGGGGCCTGCAACTTGGGTGGGTTTCAATAGCATTGCATTTGACGAACAGATGCTGCGTCAGATGTTTTATCAAAACCTACACCCTGATCTCTATAGTACTCAAATCAATGGGAACGATCGATTAGATATTATGAAATTGGTGTATGCAACATGGGTTCTGGCCAATGATGCATTAGCGTGGCCAACAGACGAAAATGATAAGGTAATTTACAAATTGGACAGGTTGGCTCCAGCGAATGGATTTGTAAGTGACAATTTTCATGATGCCTTGGCCGATGTAGAAGCAACTATACACATCGCAAAGTTGATACGTGACCGAGCCCCAGCGGTCTGGGAGCAATCTCTGAGAAACAGGTCTAAAAACGATGTGCTGGATTTGTTATCCTCAGGCCAGGTCTTAACGCTGATCGAAAGATTTGGAGCAGCTCCTCCGCGAGCTTACTTGGGTGCATATGCAGGTCAAAACCCTCAAAATCAAAACTCCATAGCTTATATGGACCTCGAATTAGTTGATCCCAAAAGCCTGGACCCTGTAGATAGTGGACAACTCGCTGACGCTGTAAATGCATCGCCAAAACAAGTGAGAACAATTGCAATTAATAACGCTCCAAATTTATTCCAGATGGAGATTGACACTCAGGTAGTATTAAGCCGGGCCAACGAATTACAAAACATGCATGAATTGCATGAGGCTATTGGTCAAGCACTGGCAGATAGGTATCAAGGAGCGGAAGAACCTGAAGAGATTGAGAAACAGATATATGCAGGCTTCTTTTCGTACGAGGACAAAAACAGACTAATCCAATTTCAGAAAGTAGATTGGTTGACGCGTATCGAAATCGCCCAAGAATTTAGCGATCGACGACTGAGATGGCTTTCCAGCAAGCTGTTATACTTGAATAAGCCCGAATTGCTTTCGCAATCAGCAAGAGATCATTGGCAACAAAGTATCTCTCAGCGATGGCAAAGCAATGACCCAAAAGCTGAATGGACCACATTTTCTCAGGCTAATAAGCAGTTATCCGAAATCGAACAACAAGGAGCGATTGACACAGAGCAATATAATGCTCTCAAAGAGTTCTATGGAGATTTGGCTAGAAAATTCTCTCCATAGTAATTCGGGTTCAGCACATTTGGACTTTTACTGGCCGTATAGTGCATATATCGATTGATCACTAAAAAGCCCCACACATCTCTTTAGGATATGTGGGGCCTTCAATTTAATGCGACCTATTGAGTAGCATCATATTCCTTTCCAGATGCCGTGATGAATATCCGCTGCACATCAACAGATGTTGTATCGTCATCCTCCAGTAAGGATTGATACTCCAAATGTATTGGAAATAAGGCGTTTCTCTCTTTAGCATATTTTGTCACATTTGGTTTTGAGAGATAGCCAACGAATTCGGCGACTTCAAATCTATTTTCAATAGGTACTGCAAAATCGGGTTTTCTAATGGGTTGCACTTTTTCTTGGATTTTGCGGCGAAAACTTACAACAGATTTAATTGGGCTTTTTGCGGACTGGGTCATGGTAACTCTTTCTAATGAATAGGTGATGGGAACAATGAAAACGGGCAGCAAGTACTTATTGCTATTGCCCGTTGAGGTTCTATTGGTATAGGAATTTCTTCAAAGAGATTGGGGTGAGCTCATCTGAACTACCGGGCTTATGGCGGCCGCTGGTGATGATCTTGTGGTGGTGGGTAATGATTGGGCCATAACCTTCATTTTCTTGAACGATTTTATCGACTTGGAAATCGCTCAAATGTTCGTCTACGACCACCGATCTTTGATATGCATCAACGAATTCTTGTTGCTCGGTCGCAAGATGGAGCTTTTCTCTAGGGTTGCGATAAACGCTTTCATCGAAAAGGTTCAAAGGCGGTTCTTCGGTGAAAAAATAGATATAAGTGCGATAACGTAGATAAGACATAGTAATTCCTTCTCTTGGGTGAGTTTAGTCTTAAGAAGATTAGATTTTGGGATGTGGTAAGGGGCGCCTATCCAGTCATAATCGAACTATGAGAACGGCTAATGAATATGGGAGCGAAACCCTGCCTCTTAGAAACAAGAGTCTCGATCTCAGTATCTGTCAGATATTTTTCACAAGAGAAACTAACAGCGTGGTTGTGAAAAAATTCCTCTGCAGAAAGTCTGATTTCAAAGCTCTTGAAAGAGCCTTTTGATAGGCCCTCACCAATTGAGGCAGGCGGTTTTTGGTCCATAAATGTGATGGATGTAAGTGAACTTGCATTCGGATACATACTCTTCTCCGTAACAGAATGTGGGTTTTGGCTTGAGCCGGTTCGAAAGAACAATCCGGCTCAAACCAATACCCACTTGAAGACTCAATGAGCGTCGAACGACGGGATTTGTTTTAGGGATAACTTCCATGCCATAGGCATTAGTCCGCCAAGGCCAGAGTATGAGGGGAGTCAAAAACCTTAAAATTAATTATTATTTATCAATGCGTTATATCAATTTCCCAATTAAATCCGTAATTATTGGGCCGATTTGCGTGCAGTTTTTTCTGATAAGTCTAAATCTTACTTACCCGCTGATAACGGGCGGTGAAGCTAGTAGCAATCTGCGGAATTGCATGGAGACGAGAGTAATGAAAAAGATATTGAGGCGGCAAAATTGGGACGCAAATTTTCGACAATTACAGAAGTATTATGAGATCCACGGGCATATTCATGTGCCAAATATAAAACAGTATTCGAGCTTGCGTGCTTGGCGAAGGTATCAAACTGAACGTGCCCGGCAGGACCGCTTGCCTGATGATCAGCGAGAGAAGCTAAAATCTCTCGGAATGTTCGGTGAAACTCTCGAGGAGAAATGGCTTAGGAATTTTGACAAATTGGTGGCTTTTCACGAAGAACACGATCATTTTCGTGTTCCGCGGACAGGTGACACCAGTGCGCTCGCTCATTGGCTGCGCCGTCAAAAACAACAGAAAAAGCAAGGTCGCCTGCGCGTGTTCTATGAGCGGAAACTGCGGAGGTTGGGTGTTCCCTATTTTGAGTATGAGGCACGTCAATAATGTCAGCGTTTGATGTAAGCGCAGGCAAGTCGCAAACGATATCGACCAAAGCTCAAATCTTGACTGTTCATTCTCAAGCTGAATCGGCTTTTGATGCCTGGCGCGAAGTTACTTTTCAGCAGCCAAGTTGGAATTTACCTAAACGTACAGCTGATATTATTGCTGCAAGGCATCCCCTTTTTGCCATGAAGCATGGAAAGAGTAGCTATCAGTTTTTTGGTGGATTTATGACCGCAAGCCTGTTCCTTACGGGGCAAGTCACGAAGGCCCGGTGTTTGGAATTTAGTAATAGGAACTCGATAAATATTGAGCGCGTCGCATGGGAGGAGTTTCAATTTCTATTGAGCTTTCAACTCGATCGGCGTCAAGGCTTGGATAGTGTTTATCAATCGGTAAAGGGTTTCATCTCTAAAGAAATTGCAGAGCAGATTTATGGGAAAAAACAGATCAGCCGTCATATTCTCCACAAAGTCACAGGAGTGCCAGTAGAGCAGTTTAGATACCGTCAGAAATTTATGACAGCGCCTTCAAAAAAAGCAAATCAACAGTAGGGTGTGAGCAATGCAAGCCATCACATGTCTTAAAATTGAAGAGCTGCCGGAGTGTTTTCATCATGCGGTCTATAGTGAGATTTTCGAGGTTTTGACCCGATTGGAAAATAGTCATCCTTGGGCAAAAAAGCTAGTCGATGGAGCACGTGATTTTCTCTGTTGGCCAGGGGGTGACGGAGGGGAAGCGGAAAGCCTTGGCGGTGTATGGCATCACCTAAAAAGCGAGAGAAAAGTTTCTGAAGCTCCTTTTACAGCGATGCTGGCTTTTTTGGGTTCTGAGGTGCAACTGGATCCAAAAATTTCCGTTTATCGCGATGTTTATATTTTGCTCTTTTTGGCGTTATTGAAGCGAAAAGAGGCAAACCCTGAATTTAATGCCCTGAGTGCTATTGAAAATGCGTCAAGCTGTTTAAGGCAACTTACAACGTCCAAATATCAGGATTTGCGTGAAGCATTACCCTGGGAATTTAGTGATTTTTCCGATTTGCTTGCGCAAATGGAAGGCCTAAAAAAAGCACTAGAAAGTAATGATAAAATTTTTAGTTCTCTCAACCGACTAATGCCGCCACTACGTTATGTAGTGAAGCATTTCATCCCTCCAAAGAGAGAGAGAAAGGATGCAAGTAAAGGAAGTTCAAAATTAGAGCGAGCAACCGTTAAGACCTCCCCTACGCTGGAAAGCGAAGAGACCCACGAAACTGTTGAAGATGTTACTTTTCTTCCTATCAAGTCAGTTGAAGCCGAAGAGCAAAAAGGAGACCCGGCATCTTCTATTCAATATAATCAATTTGAGGGAGGCGAACCTGACGGCGTTAATCAATCTAATGCGCTAAAACAGAAACAGGCCAGAGGCTTGGTCAACGACATGTCCATGAAGAATTACTTGCCTTCTTGCCATTGGGACTATTTACATCTGGGTGAGATTTCTGATGGAGTTAGGGAGTTGTGGAATATTGCGACGGGCGATGAGCCAAAAGGGAAAGATCAGCAAATCGCCGCAACTCTTTGTTGTCTTATCATATTGACAGGCCGGTCTTTTGAGCGTTGCGTTGCAATGTTGGAGGCTGCAGCCGAAGGCAAATTAGAGTGGTTGTTTCGTGCGGAGAATTTTGAGAATCGTAGTGGTTTTCATGAATTTCTCTATGTTGCAAAAGATGCCCGAATGTTGGGACTGCGGGCAAAAACGGTTCTCCCTAAGCATCGTTCTTACGCATCTCAAACAAAAGATAAACCCACCGAGGGCACATGGATGATGCTACCTATTACTTTGTTGCCCGCTGTCCAAATGTTGATTGAGAATTATAAAAGCCTTCCCGAAAAAATGGCGGTGGCAAGTTTTCTTAAGGATATTGCACGAAAATCAAATACACGGACCACCATTGCACGACTTACAAACTTGCTTTTCTCGGTTGTTAAGCAGCAGACGGGTTCGAAACTTATGGCAGGGCATGTTACCGGAAAATCACCACGGCAGATTCCAGCTACTTATTATACTCACCTTGGTGAGTTGGAGGTTAAAAAGGCACATCAGCGGGCAGTGAATTGCATTTTGGAGGCTGCTTCCTTGCCATTAATGAGAGGAAAGTTTGATCGTAATAATAAATTGGGAAGCTTGATTAGAGTTGATGAAAGTAAGCTCTTTGAATCCATTGCCTTGATCCGCGAGGAGGTTATCAAAAAACAACGCCAGAAAACTGTATCTCCAGTTGATATACATGGCGACATGGTTGCATATACTTTGTTATTGCTCAATATATGCACTGCTCATCGCCCTGTTTCAACCCCTTTTGATTGCCTGAACAATTTTGATTTAGAGCGAGAGCTGGTTTGGATTAGTGATAAAGAAAACCAGTCAAGCCTTGCGGCTCGCACAGTGTATTTGCCTAAAGTGGCAATTGAGCAGATAAAAAGTTACATCACTCACTTACATGAATTACGCGTTTATCTTAAGCGGTATCAAAATTCCAATATCTGTTGGGTAGAAGAAGCTATTTCTGGACTAGGTCCTTTATTTTTTGTTGCAAAGACCAATAAGGTAAGTAGTCCAGAAAAACAAAAATTTGAAATAGCACTTCCCAAGCATTTCGATCTTTATTTTGCAGACAAAATCCCTCTTCCGCTCAATTGGCCGAGGCATTATTGGGCGACCTATTTGAGGTTTGAAACGTCACTTTCTGAGGAACTGATTGACGCCATGTTTGGACATGGCGGCTTTGGAGAGGAAGCTCAGGGCTGTTGGTCAGGATTATCTGTGCAAGGTCTCAAAAGTACGAGAGATATTATTTCCGAAAAATTAAGTGAAGGAACTTTTCCTGTCCTTCCTATTCCTCAAAAAGAACGAGAGAATTTAGCCTTTAACATAAGAAAAAAGGAAGAGGAGGAAAACGAAGACAAGCTCTATGGCTCAGTATTGCGCGCTCAGAAAAGAAAAAACGAAATCTTGAGAGTTAGGGCAGAAATTGAAGCAAAATTTAGATCTCATGTTTTCAGTTTAACGTCGCCTGATAAAAGCATAGTAGAAAAAAACAGCGTGGTTGATTTTCTTGTAAGTTCTATTGATGAAAAAGGATATGGACTTGAACATATTTGGGTAGCAAAAGAGTGTTTGGCACGCCTTGTTAGCAACTTGAACACGGATCAAAACTTAATGTTGAGAGTGCCAGCAGTCCCTCAGCGCGTTACCCGTTTAAAGCAGACCAGAACGAGAAACTGGAAGGATAAAGCATGTGAAGTAACCAATCTCAAAATAGAGTTTTTGGCATCCCTAGAAAAGAATGGCAGTATTGATCAATTGACCCCCCGCCATCGCTTAGGGCTTTGCATCATTTCAGCGGCTTTATTTGGTGCTCTCAATACAGAAGCAGTTTTAGTTGCTCTTGCTAATAAGTTAGCTTCTGAGGAAATGCCGCTAACGATTACTAATGTATCAAGTGAAGCTCCAAAGTGGTTAGATGCGGCAAAAACATATCTGGATTTATTTTACCATGACGGCAATATCCATTCCATACAGAAAGACGGGCTGCTTACCAGTCACAAAAGATGGCATCCAGATCCTTTGTCTCTTTGTTTTTTACAGGGTTTTTCTAACGGTAGAACATCTGATCAGCTTAGTTTAGAGCCCAGTTTCAAAAAAGAAAGTCTGAGATCACTGCTTGGTGACACTCTGGAAGCGCTGCAATTAATTGGAAAAGGCAAGAAGACTCGCAAGAAAAGACAGTTGGTCAATAGTCTCATTAGGGCCGGTATAGTTGTAGCTGAAGAGCAAGAATGTGTTGATTTGAGCAATGCGTTGGCAGAATGCGCAATGGGCCATCAAGTTACTGCCCCTTTGCCGCCAGAATTTTATCGTTTCATATTTGAGGACAAGCAGTGGCCTATCGTTAAGCTTGATCTCCACCAATATGGTGCGTTGGATCGGGAAAGAGCTTCGGCTAATCGACGACTCTACAAAGCCAAAAATTTCGGCCGGTTGGAGTACAAAAAATTGCGTAATGCGATTTCGTCAAAGACAGAGGCCGGAGCCAAAAGATCATCCCATGAAGTGATGCAAAAACTACGTCTACTAGAGACAAAAAACTGGTGCTTGTCGGTCTCAATTATGCGGGATTGGGCCTTAAAACTTTTGGCTGAAGATAAGATCAAGGTTACGACGCTCAACACATATATTTCGCGAATTAGTAGCCATTTTAGGGAGATGGATGCAACGTGTGATTTGCAAGAGATGGAACCCGAGGAGTTTGAGGCCTGCTATGCAGAAATTATGGAAACGGTCAAAACCGCTGCAAAGAAAAATGATCTTGCATGGTATGTGAACCGGTTGCACGAATTTTGTGTGGATAAGTATGACTTTCCTCTACTCACAAATAATATTGCAGCTGGCCCAAATTCAATACCGGTAGTGCGGGCAGGCTACATCAGTCAAAAGCTATATTCTGCAACGCTTGAAAGTATTTTGCGGCAAAATCATTGGTCCGGTGATTTTATTAGATCCATAAGGCTCTTGGTGATCTTAGCATATCGTACCGGCATGCGTATTGGCGAAATTTTAAAGCTGCAGCTTTCTGATGTGGTAGGCGATAAACAGCAGTTTGTGGTCTTACGGCCCAATAGATACGGCAATAACAAGACAAACTCTTCAAAGCGCGTGCTTCCTGTCCAAACCTTATTGTCCAAAGATGAGTTTGGTGAATTTAGGACTTTATTGCGAAATAGAAATTCAGTCGCAAAATCCAAAAATGAGCTCCTTTTTTGCTCCTCTAACAATGGCTATATTGCATGGAATGCCATTACATTCTCTCGTATGTTGAGTGATTTGATGCGCAAGCTATCTGGCATTGAAACAATAGTCTTCCACCATTTGCGCCATACGGCTTTATCAAATTTGCAGGTGATTATTGAGAAAGAGTCTGGCTTAGCGTACTTCCTCACTGGTTTCAGTGAACAAAAACAAAAAGAGATTTATGTTGCCATTTGCGGGAGTGAAAATGCGAAGCTTGGTAAATATTGGTGTCTTGCTAAAGCCGCGGGGCATGTAAACCCAGAGACTACTTTCCGGCACTATTTACATTTTTCTGAACTGATCAGCTCTTTAAAACTCAATCAATCAATTGAAGTTTACAGTCGTAAATTATTGTCGAATATTTCAGGTTTGAGCCTTAATAAACTTACTCGCCTTGCAGGCGAGACAGAGCGAACGATACCAAAGCTTCCTGCCCAAATGTTGAAACCCGCATTTTGTGAAAAATTACCGAAATCGGAGGAGATGAGAGTAGTGAGTGAGGCTTATGAGCCGGCTTATCCAAGCCATGAAGATTTCATGATTGATATGCGCCACTCACATGATGTGGTCTTGCGAATATTACAGCATATTGAAAATGGTCGATCCATTGAAAGGATTGCTGAAGAGTTTCTCATTGAGACAACTATGATCGAAAATTATGTGGAAAATTGTCACCTAATTCAAAACCAGAATACTCGAGAGGGACGGTCTCGGGTAATGATGGAACGAATAGAAAATGATGTTGAGGGACGACGGTTTGCGCCAATTAAACCCAATAAGTCTGGAGTGTTAAAACGAGCTGAACGTCTCATTGACACGATGGATCCTGTCTTACGAGAAAAAGGTGGAGAGGCGGAAAAACTAAAGTCTTGCCTGAAACATTACATACAAAACTCCCGTCGCGGTCATACATTCATTAGTTTTAAAAATTTTGAAGCCCAAGAGCAATTCATTGAATCTCTTAAGCCTTACATAAACCGCAATCGATGGGATAGAGATAATCATACGATTATGGAAGAGGAGGTCGCCCGAAAAAAAAGGGGCCATAAGATCGATCGAAATTTTAAGGGCCGATACCATCTGACCTTGTGCGAAGATGCTGTAAAGCACAAGAAGCTTAGCGGTAGAGAAAGGGCGGACGCGCCTAAAGCTGCATCAGAGATCAGATATGCGTTCACTATTTTAGCCATCATATATTTTAACTCTCAAGACCGAGCGAGCTTGCAAGGCTATTCATCCTTGGTCATGTAACTTAAGGGTAGCGCAATGCATCAGCTTTATTCAGGGGTATGATTAGTACATCCGGGCTTCTTGAAGCCCGGATGGTTAGGGTGGCATCTCAAGATGAAGGAGAAGGAGGTTCTGAGAAGCTTCGTTGCAGTGTTGCTTCAAAAGCAGAACCGTCTTGCCTGGTTAGATTTGGCACATATCTGGAATAGACCCTGAATAACATTTCGGTAGTGGAATGACCCATTTGCCGAGCAATCCATTCGGGATTTTCACCAGAAGCAAGCCATAAAGTGGCCGTCGTATGTCTTGTTTGATATGGCCGTCTTTTTTCAAGATCAAGAAGGCGTAATAGTGGATACCAGACCCTCTTCGTGAAATGAGAGTTATCAATTGGTGCTCCTTGAGTGTTGCAAAAGACATACTCGCCGAGATGCCTCGAAGCCTTCTCTTGAATTTTTAAGGCATCAAATACTGGTTGAGACATATCGATTGCTCGAAATGACGCATCAGTCTTTGTATCTACCTGTCTACGTTGTACATTCGCCTCCCTGATAAGTATTTGTCGTCTTTTGAAATCAACATACTTCCATTTCAAACCGTGAATTTCACTTGTACGCATACCTGTAAAGAAACGCACTTCAAAATAGGCTCGGAAATCTTTCCGCACTGTATCTAAAATGAGTGAAACCTCTTCGATTGAGAAAGGGTGAATTTCAACGCGAGGCTCTTTGAGCGGTTTGATGTTTCGCCAAGGATTAGTGAATTCAAATCGATCAGACGCTTCAGTTAAGATCATACGCAGTGGCGTCATCACATGATTGATGCGTGAAGCTGACAAGGTGGTATTCTGTTTCCTCCCTGGTTTCATAGATAGTTGCCTGCGAAATTCCAGGATATCTGCTTTTTCAATCATCCCAACAGCTTTATCTCCAAAATATGGAATGAGATGGGTGTGAAGGTTGATTACGGAAGTATCAAAATAGGATTGACGCCACTCAACTCGTTTTTCTCGAAGCCAGGTTTCGGCAAAGTCAGTGAAAAGCGGCGTACCGCTTTTCTGGTTCTCCAAGAGCCTTGCTCTTTTGGAGAATGTTCTAGCCTTTTTGCTGTTTGGAAAGTACTTCGCGTAATCGAGCTGATCTAACAGTATTTCAGCTTCGATTTTGTTAAGGGCTTTCTCCAGTTTTTGTCGATTAGCCGGTGTGTCCATTAGGTTAGTTTTTTCGCGGCAGCGTTGATTTTGATAACGAAAGTCAAGATAGAGGCGGCCGTTGCGATTTGTAATCGATCCCATTATCCAACCTCCTTAGTTTAAGCCAGCGATGATAGAGGCAGTGGAAGAGTCTTTTTGCATATCCGCTTCAATGGTTTCCCAGATATAGAGGATTTTGCGACCGCCAAACGGGCGGAAATAATGCACTCCTTCAAAAAGCACTGTGTCTTTAAGGCGCTCTCTAATCGTTCTGGTATCGTAATGAATGCGGTCAGAGAGTTCTTGGGTTGTAAGGTAAGTTTGAGACATTGAGTCCCTCCTATTCAAATTTGTGGAAATTTGAAACTCTTTGGAGGGCGCGTAACCCTTTGTCCGAAAGTCGTTTCGCAAAGCATGAATGACTTTCGGACAAAGGGTTAAATGCCAGTAGAACTAGTCTACATTGGCATCAAATCGTCATAAATTGGAAAAGTACCTTCTCACCAGTTTGCTTCAAAATGAGAGGAGAGTGACTGTATCTGCTCCGGAATTTCACCTTGGAATGTAATACCCAAATATGTAGCCGCGCGTGTTGCTCCGACATAGAGATATTTGAAATACAGTTCTGGATGACTATCGATAGTAGTGTCTAAGTCGATGAAGAACACTGCTTCGAACTCAAGGCCTTTAATATGCTCAAGATTGAATACGCGCACATCTCGGTCGTTGCCTACTACCCTTCCATCTTTACAAGCGATAGCAGATAGATTGATGTCTTCAAGGTGTTTGTTTAACTCAACAGCTAACGGCTCTACTTGTTCCTCCGTATTAACCAGAATAGCGATTGTTGTCCCATTTGGTAAGGTCCGGTCAATTTCACGAATTCGTTCAGTTAACCATTTAGCAGTTTCGTTATATTCTGAAAGGCCCGATTTCCAAACAGGGGCGACACCTTCTGCGTCAACACGGTCGGGTAAGATGATATCATCTGCGCTTACTCCACCAAGCCTTGCAATGTCCTTGGCAAAATTTACGAGATGCCTACTTTGGCGATAAGAAACTGTAACCGACTTATGCTGAATGGGAATACTTAACCAATCTAATGCTTCATTAGACTTTACACCCCATGACGTCAGGCGCTGATTTACGTCACCACACATAAAAAAGGATTTCGTAGCCGGGTGAGCAAGCTCAAGCATAGCTGCAAGTTGAACTCGAGAAAAATCTGTCGCTTCGTCGACCAATATCTGTGCTCGCTTTAAATACCGAACTTCAGATAGGGGGCCAGTAGTAGGTAACTCTTCCCCAACTTTTTCTCTATACGTAGTCAGAAGCACATTTGCTATTTGAAAAGTGGCTAAAACTAGAAGATCAAGCTCTTTCCAGTGGATGTCCGAAGATTTAGCAGGTGTTGAACTGTACCAGCGGGACACATTGGTGCGCTCACTTCGAAAACGCTTATATTTTTGCGGAATGGCTCGTAAAAAAAGTCGATCTAGACGTTCAAATTTACGCAATCGACCTTGTTCCTCCAGGAGTGTACCGAGAGTTGCAATGTCATCATCGGAAGGTAATCTTTCGGGCCCGAGCCAAGCAAGTAGCATGCCATTCTGCGACTTATTTGATATTTTACGTCTGTTTGATTTAGCCTTTGCTAATACTTTTAGCGCGCGTTCAAACCTAGAGAGGGCTTGCTTAAAACTAACCGGCTGGCCCGCCTGTGGTTCAGCTGTATTCGCATCGTCATCTTCCAATGCAATATCCATATCTTCATCGTCTACAATGTCGTTCGATTCTGCAGCTAATTGCTTTGAAATCTGTTCCCTGAGAAGATTAGGAAAATTTCTATCAGAATAGGTGATGGTATTTCTGGTACGGGTAAGTATTCGATCAATGTCTTGACTTCTGGTTTCGATAGCCTCTTGGATTTGAGGAATTAAATCAGAGACGCCGAAGAAAGTGCGGGCGTAAAAATTATGTTTTGAAGAGTTGAGTATCTTGAGAAGACGCTCGCCAATAAGTTCAAGTTCTTCAACTTCACTTTCCAAAAGCCATTGTGAATCAGTTTTGAGCTCGAGAGCATTAACACTGTCGATGTAGCTACGAAAATCATCGTACCATGCCGCATCGTCAACGGTATCAGAATTTAAGTACTGTTCATTTTGTTTTTCAATAAATGGGCCCGCTCCTGCACTGGTGCGCAGAAGCCCAAGGCGCTCTCGACTCAATTCTCGCCGGAAAGTGCCCCAAGTCCGAATATGCTCGTCTGAGGCAACCAATCCTTCACGAGCGAACGCTTCTTTTACATATTGACGTAGTAGCTCCGTGGGCGAAAAAAGAACCCAACTAGAGATATGATTTAGTCCCGTATCATTTTCAACTAGTCGTGTAAGTCTAGCCTCTTCCAATGATTCCTCTAAAACTTGAGTATCAGTCTTTTGCCCTAACCTACGAATTAAGGTTGTAGTTTTACCCGTTCCAGGCGGTCCAGAGAGAAAACATTGACTATTGATCGGCATGCGAAAAATTTCGTCTTGATGTTGATCTAAAATTGGTTGGTCTCGAAGCCCCATGTGAGTAAGAATAGCTCGGCGTACACCAGCGACGACATTTTCATCACTTTCATCTTCCCATAGAGATTCAAGCTCACTCTCATCGATTTCGAGTTTGGGTTCGAGAATTGCACGAAGAGAACCAACAGTAAATTGGCCTATATCTCTGATATCGATTTCAGAATTAAAAGAGTCCCAAACACCCTGCTCTTGGCGAGGAGTAAGCTTGGCAGTATTTTCGACCAATAGGTCTTGAGAGGAACCTGCAAAAGAGAATATTCCATCATCACCCGCAGCCAATGAAGCAATTCGTCCTAATGGGGAGCGATAGCTGGCTATCGTAAATCCTCGGACCGACCTCGGAGTATTACGGGTAATAAAGACGGTATCTTCTCTTCCTTGCTCGTCTGTAAAATGAACACGCGCTATAATAGGTTGCGCCAGTAATTCACTAAGATTCAGCGTTTCTGCGTCAGAAATCCTACCTAGGTTGCGGATTTGTTGTTGATTGTTGAAAGTGTTCATATGCGCAAAAGAGCCGGCATTTCCACGCCTATGTGCAATTAATGCTTTTTCAGCCTCATCAGCAACCTTCTCAATGCAATCAAGGGAACTCGTTGCTATACTCGCAATCGCCACGTCTTTATTGTTTTTCAAAATATCCCCCAGTTTAGTCTGATGCCAATAATTATTACATATAAACGCTATAATTGAATTACCTTTCAAGCAAAAATACTAAATTACCAAAAGATCCACACTAGTAAATTTCGAGTTCAATTTTTCAAAGTTTGGACTTCATTTACTTGCATGAACACACGTTACACTTTGAAGATAAACTAACCAACTAAAGGGCGTTTCTAGTTTCTACTGAGCTACCTCCTATACTCTTTTGGACATAAAACCCGTTAGGGACGGCTTCTTGTACGAGAGGTACATGTGAAATCAAACCAACGGAGCGGTTCTGGCTTACAAGGGTGTTAAGTACATTTAGAACTTGGTCCAGAGTGCCTGCGCCGTTTTCTGTGTCCAGACTACCGAAGCCTTCGTCGATAAAAATGGTGTCCAGTCGAACCTTCCCACTCGAACATTCAACGATATCCGCCAACCCAAGTGCCAGCGCCAGAGCTGCAATAAAAGTCTCGCCGCCAGACAGCGTTGAAGTCGGGCGCGTCTTTCCTGTGTGAAGGTCGAAGACCTGAATTCCCAAGCCTCTTCGACCACGGCCACCGCCATCGATGTCGCGTTCGAGCTGATACCGATTGGAGGTCATTGGTCCAAGCCTCAGATTCGCTGCTTCGAGAACTTGATCGAACATCGTGCCGATAGCGAATGTTTCCAGGTCAAGCTTATATGGATTGTCACCATTTGTTAGTGCCGCTAGGCCGCGCAATGGTCCAGAAGTTTTTTCTTCCTCTTCAAGCATACTTAATGTTTCTGCGAGCTCATCGCGTAACTCTGTTAGGTGAGTTAAACCTTGCTGAGCGGCGGCACGCTCGTCAGTCGCTTCATTTAGATTGGCTTGGGCTTGATCCTGTTTTGATCCAATTTCTTTGAGATCGGGGCGAACCAAGTCGTGAATTTCGCCAGCTTTCGTTTTGGCGGAATCTTCTGCGTTCTTGAGGTTGCGACGATACTCCTCAATAGTCTCGCGAACATCCTCTATGCTCTCGATGGCCGGTTTGAGCCTTACAAATTCATCATGTGTTAGGTTTGCTTTTTTTAGCCGTGAAATGAAGGAGTCTTCTGCTTGTTTCCGGCGTTCAATGCATTCCGTCAAGGCCGTTGTTGCGGCCTTATGTTCCTCACTAGCAATGATGGCACGTTCTCTGGCCTCAGTGGCCGCTTTCTCTGCTGCTAGTTTGGCATTTTTT
This sequence comes from Sneathiella sp. P13V-1, assembly GCF_015143595.1. Classification (NCBI taxonomy): domain Bacteria; kingdom Pseudomonadati; phylum Pseudomonadota; class Alphaproteobacteria; order Sneathiellales; family Sneathiellaceae; genus Sneathiella; species Sneathiella sp. P13V-1. The sequence continues at coordinate 769,426 of NZ_WYEU01000001.1, forward strand.
CTTTCGTCTAAGGCGCTGGAGGTTTCTTCGGTTTGCTCGGCTAGTGCTTCAGGCGTGCGAAGTTCTTCCGGTACGCTTGTGAGCATCTCTTCGAGCCGAGCAGAAGCCGAGGCCGATGATTGTCGTTTGCTAGAGCAGTCTTCACGCAATCTCTCTCGTTCATCTTCTAAGCCAGTTATCTCTTCTGCTAGGCGGTCAATCTCGGCTTCAGCTGTAAGTATGTCTGTTTCGGAGCCGAGGTCTTCCAACTCACTCTCTTCAGATTTGATTTGTGCGCGGATGTCAGCGGCGGGTTCCTCAGGTTTTGGAAGGTCTGCTAGAGCCTGCTTATGGACTTCTAACGTACTCGTCGCGCCCGCAACATCTTGCTCGGCCTTTCGGACTACTGCTGTGGCTTTCTCTAAACTTGCCTTTGCCTCGCGAAACGTCTTGTCCAAACCGGCTTGTTCTATAGTCCCGATTGCCAGACTGGGGTGGTCAGTTGCTCCACATACGGGGCACGGATCTCCGTCTAAGAGTTTTGAGGCGAGGTGAAGTGCTTGGGCTTCCGAGAGATTATTCTCGGCAGTTTTAGACTCTTCTTGAGCCTTGCGCTCGCCATTTTGTGCCAATTCAAGGGTGGATGTGAGTGTTTCAAGATTCTCCTCTGAAGTCGTAATGGTGGACTGGGTCTTCTCATAGGCCTCTGCGGCAGAGAGGGAGTTATTGAGATTGGTCAGGCGAGCGTTGATCCTGGTCCGCTGCGTCTCGGCCTCCCGTGCTGCCTTGAGTACATCTGCTTTTTGCCGTTTTTTGTTTTGATGCTCATGTAGTCGTGTTTGAGCGTTTTCGAGTTTCTTTGATGCTTCATTTCCTGCGGCAACTGCCTTGTCAACGCTCTTGTTCAACACTTTAGCTCTTTCAAGGGTTTCTTTATGCCGTTCCAGATCGTTAAGCTGCTTAGCCAAATCATTAATTTCGGAGGATCGTTCCTCCTCTCGTTTCAAAATTTCATCAGCAGAGGTAGCATTTTCCTTTGCACTCGCGTCAGCTAACCGAGCGGTTTCGAGTTTCTTTTCTGCTACTGTGGCGCTGTTCGTGGCTTCTGTGAACACGCTCTCGCGGTCAAGAAGTAGCTGAGCTTTTTCTGCTTTTTTTACCTGCGCAGCCAACTCGTCCATACTGACTTTGCCTTCTTGGAGTCCGGCGAGTGTTTCATGAGCATCCTCAGAAGCCTTGAATTTGCCTTCCAATATATGAGCGTCATGCAATGCCTTCTGCGCGCCCGCAAAGGCGGTGCGTGCGAGCGTTTCCTTCTTTTTAAGATCGGTGAGTTTTTGTTCGGAATCCGAGATTTCCATCACTAAGGCATCAGTGCTTTCGAACCCTTCTGAGACTAGTCGACGGGCACATATCTCACGTTCGTCACGGACGCGGCGTTCCACGATTTCTGCATCAGCCTTTAGCTTTTCGGTGAGTTGTCGGTATAGGGACACATCAAATAGGTCACGGAGAATGTCGACGCGTTCCTTGGTCTTGGCGGAGAGGAATTTCTCAAATCGGCCTTGTGGGAGGAGGACGATTTGACGGAATTGCTCAGATCCGTATCCGAGTAAATCTTCTATGGTTAAGTCGACAGAGCGGACTTTTTTCTCTTCAATGATTTTGCCACGTTGTTCCTTGTTGATTTCGTCAAGCGCCATACCCGTTGCATCAAAAAGGAAGGCCTCGTGCTTGCTGGTGGTTTCTCCTTCTCCTCGCAGCTTTGGACGAACCTGATCCGGGCGGCGGACAACGACAAAACGGCGCTCGCCAATATCGAAGACAAATTCAACTTCGGTTGTAAGGCTTGGATCAGCATGGTCAGACCGAAGAGACGGCGCATCCTGTTCGGATTTTGCAGCCTCTCCAAAAAGCGCAAAAGTCATCGCGCTAAAGATTGTCGATTTGCCAGACCCTGTAGGCCCGTAAATACCAAAAAGACCTGCATTTACAGCATCACGAAAATCTATGACTTGGCGATTGGAGTAGGGGCCGAGGGCCTGCATAGTTAGGCGTAATGGTCTCATGCTGCATCCTCACCATACTGAAGGGCCTGAAGTGTTTCGGCTATGATGGCTTTCTCGATATCATCTATGGCTTCGGCTCGAACAGTTTGAACAAATTCATCAATGACGTCAGAAGGTTTGGTCACAGGAGCTATCCTTGATCCGGTCGCCTCTAATTCCAATTTCCTTTCATTCCTTTCGTAGGTTAACTCGCAAACGTTGGGAAATATTTCGCGCAAGCGCTTCATGCCATCGATGACTGGAGCATCATCAGTAAGAACGACTTTTATAAAATCTGTTGAAGGTTCCCCGAGAAGCAATTCAGCGTGTATTCCTCGAAGGATGCGAACATTACGCATTGGCGTGAGCGGAATTGTTTCAATCTGTGCGACGCCCTCTTTATTGAGATCAATGAAGCTCATGGATTTTTGCGCGTCGGCTTCATCAAATCCAAATGCAAGTGGCGATCCTGAATAGCGAATATGATTGCTTCCAACCTTTTGAGGACGGTGAAGATGCCCGAGAGCTACATAATGCGCCCCCTCGAAGATATCTGTCGGAACTGTTTCGATCCCTCCAACACGGGTTAGGGAGCGCTCGCTTTCGCTGTGTTTTGCACCAGAAACGAAGGCGTGTGCGATTACAACCCAACGTGCGTCCTTGGGTACATTCGCACGAGCCCTAGCAACCTGTGCTGTCAGGACATCTTCAGGCGTCTGCAGGCTCTCATCTTCAAAGCATTCACGCGCTGCGTACTCATACGAAAACGGCAAGCCAGAGAATGCTACAGGACCATATTCATCTCTAAGGATGAGGGGTTTTTCTTCAGCACTCACGCCCCCTCGTATATGTGCGCGTGCTTTATCGGTCATGATCGACATAGAAGCAATGCGATCGCCGGAATCATGGTTACCAGCAATCATAACTACAGCCGCTTCGGTATCTTGGGCAATCCTCTCAAGAAAGCCATTAAACTGACGAACCGCTGTCGCAGGTGGTGAAGCCCGGTCGAAAATGTCGCCAGCTAATATGAGGACATCAATGGAGTGGTCGGTAACTGCACACGCAATTTGGTCAAGGATTGATCTGTGATCATCTTCTAGTGGAATACCGTTGAATTGACGACCCAAATGCAAATCAGACGTGTGCAGAATTTTCATTATATACATCCATATAGTTATTACACGTATAAAAAATATATAGACATAGCAGTGAGAGTCAAGTTAAGAGTATTCTCATGTACTTTGATGATCTGAAACATGCTCAACGAGAGCGCCTGATTTTTCTTGACCGCTGTTTTACATGGCGGGGAATGGCCAATCGCCGAAACCTTATTTATCGCTTTGGAATATCTGAGGCTCAGGCGGCTTTGGATTTTCGTACATATTTGGATTTGGTGACGACAGCACCAACCTACGACAATGTTCGCAAAAGCTACATTGCTGCTGATAACCATATACCTCTATCGCCCTCAACGCTCACGGAAGCATTTGAGGTTGTTGTCGGCGAAGATGGATACAATGACATGGCTGTTCTTCCGCGCCCGGAACGAAAAGCAGACCCATCTACTGTAGCCAAGTTATATCAAGCTATGAAAGCAAGAAATTCTCTTCATATTCGGTATACATCAATGTCTTCCGGGCACGATGAAGGTCAATGGGTTGCTCCGGTGAGATTTACCTCAGATGGAGAGAGTGTCTATTTTAGGGCCTTTAGTTTTAAACATGGCGAATATCGGAACTACCTACCAATTAGAATTAGCTTAGATAGTAGCTTTGATCAGATGGAGCTTTTAGGTGAGCTGCCTCAAGACATTGATTGGAATACAAAGGCGATCATTTGGTTGCGACCACGGTCAGATTTATCTGATGAACAAGTGCAGGTAGTGCGTCGGGAATATGGGTTTGACGGAGAATTTCTGCGCATTGAAACCAGAAAGGCTTTAGAGTTTTTCTTCTCTCGACGTTGGGGGTTGGCAGAAGAAGGGGCTCGGTTGAAAATAATTAAAATCGAGTACGAATCAATGGAAGTATAAGATCTTCAAGCCCTTTCATTTTTCTTTTCTTCCAGATACAAGACTATGTATGTTGAGTGCAGCTGATCTATTTTAGATTGTATTTTCTTGAGGGTATGTTACGTGTTAGTGAATAGAGTGGGTGCTTGTGTTATTGTGGCTGATTTACTTTGAAAGAGGAAGAGAAACTTCAAAAAGATTTATAGTTGGGGGTAACTTGATGCGACGATGCGACTTATAGGTTAATAACCTGAAACCTATGTATGGTGAGCAAAGCTAGATCATTGCGCAAGTTACGGACAATCAAACTAATGGTTGGGTAGTTAATGAACAATAATGTTGAAAAGTTGATTGTAGAACTTCGGCTACTAGTAGGGTTTCTCGGCGAGAAGTCTCAAGGCAATTGGTGGGGCAGCAATTTTATCGGCACCAGCAGCGAGGCATTTCTAGTGCCTATTTTTTCTCGTACCACGATGTTTGCACGTTATCACGGCGTTTGCGAAGCGGCAATGCTCGTGCATGATGAGCATATTGGTGTCGGCACCAATTTCCACTTGTATCGTATGCCAGATTCTGTCGAACGTGGAGCCGCTAAGGCGCTTGCCGATAGCGACTTCCAACAACGGCTGAACGATGTCTTGGGCAGCAGCGAGGTAGCCCAAACACGGCTTGTTGAGCTGGTAACCACCGACACAAATATTGTCGAGGGCCCAGTTGTATTGGGTACTTACGCTGATGCCGGTCTGAATCAGCGGTTACATCAGGCTGCTAGTCACTATTTGCGAGCATTTAAAGAGGGTTACAAGTGCTTTCCCTATATGCGGGAGGCACAGTGAACGAAATTAAGCCCTTCTACACGACGCAGCTGCAAGCTGGGCTGGGCCTGGTTGATGAGACGAAACTGTTGTTGTCCTTATATGGAAAGGATTTGTCGGCAAATCAGCTATACGAAAAGGCGCTGACTTCCGGGCTGTTTCCCATGGTCTCAGCGAGAAGGCTTCGCAACATCGTCGTTGAGTGCTTTGCGCCAAGGTATATCAAGACAGGTGGTGCCGAGTATTTAGATCGTCTGGCTGCACATTTGTCGTCATCAGCTATCAACCAGTTGTTTCTGATTTATACCGCAACTGCCAATGAGATCCTGCAGGATTTTATTCAGGAAATTTACTGGGACCGATATTCAGGTGGCTACGATTCGATATCGACGGATGATGCTAAAGGTTTCGTTGGGCATGCAGTCAGGGAAGGTAAGACCCAGAAGCCGTGGTCAGACTCTACTATCAAACGTGTTTCATCTTACCTTATCGGTTGTTGTGCGGATTACGGGATGCTGTCGACCGGTCGCGGATCAAAGCGCACCATACAACCTGTGCGCGTCCAAAAATCCACCGTTCTCTATCTCGCCTATAAGCTCCATTTTGACGAACTGGGTGACAACGCGGTTATCAATCACAAGGCTTGGGCGCTGTTCGGTCTTGATGGCTCCGATGTGAGAGAAGAGCTCAAGCGGCTGGCGAAGAACGGGTGGCTTATTGTCCAGTCTGCCGGTGATGTCACACGGATTGGCTGGCAGTTCAAATCCATGGAGGAGGTGATCGATGTCATCACTCAAATCTGATTTCAATGAGCTGATGGAGCGCATCAAAGCCGGCCGGGATTTTGGACATGCCAGCTTCGAGCCCATTTTCTACCTGGTTTTTTCGCCCGCCTCGATACTGGAAGTCAAAAGACAGACGTCTGCGTGGGAAGCGAAGCTTCGTAATGACGGCTGGAGTGTGCACAAGTTTTCCATCGCTGAAGAAATACAGAAAATCCTCGATGCGGCACCGTTGAAAAAGATCTGGATTGTGGCAGATAGCAAAGAGCCGCTGCAGTGGGAAAAAACTAACAAAGCTTTGGCAAATGCACTGACTAATGGTTCGCTGCAAGAGCGATTAGAAACTGTGTTACGGAAACTCGAGGGTCAACGTAACACTATTTTATTGGTGACGGATGTAGAGGCGCTTCACCCTTACATGCGCATTGGTTCTATTGAGAGCCAGCTTCAGGGCAAATTTCATGTGCCCACTGTCTTCTTCTACCCAGGTGTCAGAACTGGCAAAACCCAACTCAAGTTCTTGGGCTTCTACCCAGAAGATGGCAACTATCGCTCGGTTCATGTGGGCGGATAAGAACGTTTTAGGAAAAACGATGGAAATAAAACAGTTATTCGATAGCAACAAAGACATCTATCGCACCATCGAAAAGGTGATCACCTACAGCGCGTCTCAGGAACAGCGCTTGAAGGCCGAAATATCCGAATACGTGGTGACCGAAAGCATCGAAGAGCAGTTCGAAAAACTGTTGGGAAAGATGCAGGCAGCCATGGAAGTCGGAGGGGAAAATGAAGTTGGCGTCTGGGTATCTGGTTTTTATGGTTCAGGTAAAAGTTCGTTTACCAAGTACCTCGGTTTAGCGTTTGACGAAAGCGTCACCATCGATGGCACGCCTTTCATTCAGCATTTACAGAATCGCTTCAAGAAGCAAACAACCAAGCAGCTACTGTCCACCGTAGCCAAACGGTTCCCGGCTGCTGTCGTCATGCTCGATCTGGCCAGTACTCAACTCGCCGATGCCAGTATGAAAGAGGTATCGACGGTTCTCTACTATAAGATCCTGGAATGGGCGGGCTATTCGCAAAACCTCAAAGTTGCGGCTTTTGAGCGCAGGCTGAAAAAGGAAGGCCGATATGAGGAATTCCTTAACATCTTCGCCGACCAACTCGGTGGCGAACAGTGGGCCAACTATCGCAATGACCCCCTGGTTGTTGATAGCGTGGTGCCGGAAATCGCGCACCAGATGTATCCCAATTTCTTCAAAACCGCTGAGTCATTTTCCACAGTAACGGAAGACTGGTTGGTGTTCACCGACCAGCAAGTAGAGGAGATGCTGGAGATTGCCCGTGAGGCAACCGGTAAGGAATACATCATCTTTATCGTGGATGAGGTGGGCCAGTATGTGGGCTCCCGCCAGAACCTTATTTTGAACCTGGATGGCCTTGCCAAAAACCTCAAAAACATCGGCGATGGCAAAGTCTGGATTGTCGGTACGGCCCAGCAAACCCTGACCGAGGATGATCCCAAAGCCTCGCTGAACTCACCCGAGCTGTACAAGCTAAAAGACCGCTTCCCCATCCAGATCGACCTGGAAGCCAACGATATCAAAGAGATCTGCTACAGCCGCTTGCTGGGTAAATCGCCGAGTGGTGAAACGGAACTCGGTAACCTGTTCGATAAGCATGGCCAGGCCCTACGCCACAACACCAAGCTGGTGGATGCTCGCGCCTATGGCGCCGATTTTGACAAGCAGACCTTTATCAATCTGTATCCATTCCTGCCAGCGCATTTCGATATCCTGCTGCATCTGTTAGGCGCTCTGGCGAAATCCACCGGCGGTATCGGACTGCGTTCTGCCATCAAGGTGATTCAGGACGTATTGGTAGAAGGGGCCGACCACAGTACTCCAATAGCAAACCAACCGGTGGGATGGCTGGCCACTACGGTCACGCTGTTCGATGCTCTCAAGAAGGACATCGAAAAAGGCTACCTGTCGCTATACCAGTCGGTGGGCAAAGTAAAAATCCGCTTCCCCGATTCCAAGCTGCACCAGGACATCGCCAAGACGGTCTGCGTTCTGCAAATCCTGGGCAACCTGCCTATCTCTATTCAGAACGTTACCAGCCTCATGCATGGCGGTGTTGCTGATGCATCAGCGGCAGATCAGTTTGAGAAAGCGGTAGAAGAACTGATTAGCGATGCCATCGTGCCGCTGGGTGAGCAAGATGGCAATCTGTGCTTCCACAGTGAAAAACTCAACGACATAGAGCAGGAGCGGGGCACCATCCCCTTGCGTGCGGTAGAGCTGCGTCGTATTCAAAATGAAACCTTGCGCGAGGCCTACTCTCCACCGCCCTCAACACTCCTGAATGGCACCTTAACGGTACAAACGGGGCTCAAGGCGCAAACGTCTGGTGGTGTACCGACTTCCCTTTCCGGAGAACGTAACACCGTACAAACGGTGGTCGAGCTGGTTGATCCCACCGACTACGAAGCCGCCAAGGCCAGGCTAACGGAAGAGAGCCGACACAAGAGCGCCAATTACACCATCTTCCTGTTCGGCCGCACCTCGCCCGAGATGGAGGAATTGACCGCAGAAATCTACCGCAGCAAAGAGATTGTCAATAAATACCGCAACGAGCCGGATCAAGAGGTCAAGGAATACTGCAACGGCCAAACCGATCGCGCCAATCGCCTGATGGGCGAATTGGAGCGGCTGATTAAACGAAGCCTGGTTCAGGGGTCGTTTATCTTCCGGGGTGAGATCACCGCAGCAGAGAGCATCAACCAGGATCTAGCCGAGGCAGCACGCAAGCATCTTGCCAGCGTGGCCGAGCAAGTCTTTGATCGGTACAACGAAGCGCCGGTGCGGGCGGGAACTGACCTCGCAGAGAAATTCCTTCGCCTCGGTAACCTGAGCGGCGTCACCAACGCAACCGACCCATTAAGCTTGGTGCAAACCCAGGGCGGCAGGCCGTCCATCAATACCGGCCACAAGGCCATCACCAGTATTCGGGACATGATCGAGCGCCAGGGTTCCATCGAGGGCAAGCGCCTGATCGACTTGTTTACTGATGCGCCCTATGGCTGGTCACAAGATACCCTGCGTTACCTGGTAGCTGCCATGCTGGTTGCGGGGGAGATCAAACTCAAAGTCGCAGGCCGCGAAGTGACGGTAAATGGTCAGCAGGCGATTGATGCCCTGAAAACCAATAACGCTTTCAAGTCTGTTGGCGTCTCCCTGCGCGAGGAGCGGCCAAGTAATGAGATCCTGGCAAAGGCCGCTGAACGCCTGACCGAACTCAGTGGTGACATGGTCGTGCCGCTAGAGGACGATATCAGTAAGGCGACCACGAAGCTTTTCCCCCAGTTACAGCACCAGTACGGTCCCCTGGCCGAAAAGCTGAAGGGCCTGAAGTTGCCTGGTTCAGATCGTCTAGAAAGCCTGAGCCAGGATATCAAGGATATTCTGTTCACCGATGCTTCCGATGCACCCCAGCGACTGGGTGGGGAAGAATCCGAGCTCTACGCCAACCTCAAATGGGCGGCTGACCTTAAACGCGCATTGGAGCAGGGCCTGGAGCAAACCCTGGGCGAGCTACAGCAACATCGCCGTGAGCTGGAAAGCCTCCCCGCCAGCGGCACGCCTGGCCAACTAAAAACCGAGTTGCAGGATGAAATCGCGGGATTGAACGAACGCCTAAACCATGCGGACTTCTTCAAGTACAGCACCGAGTTCGCCGGCAGCTTAACCACCTTGAAATCCAGGGTGCGGGATACCGCCATTGCCCTGCAAACTGAGCAGCAACAGCGCATCACCGATGCCGAGCAAGACCTGCGCCGCCTGTCAGAGTGGCCGGAGTTGACTCAGCAGGAACAGAACAATCTGCTGGCTGACCTGGAAAAGCTGGCTGTTACCGCCAGCGAAGATCTCACGGGTCTGCGCCTGCTCGTCAATCAGGAGTACACCATCCAGAGCCAGGTACAGGATATCAAACAGCGTATCCAGCGTATTGGCCAACAGCGCTTGCAGGACAAGTTAAGTGAAGAGCAGGAGCAAGCCAAGAAAGAGGGTAAAAAGAAGATCTCTCGCACCCTCAACTCGAAAGCGCTGATTACCTCTCTGTCGGATCTGGATGCACTGATTGTCGAGCTGCAACAGCTGCGCGGTGAGCTAAAATACGCCCACGATTTTGAGCTGGTGATTGGGGTCAGCGATAACGATGACACACAAGAATCCTAAGAAGGTTGCACAGTAAATGGCATTTGATCAGAGCACCCGTAACCGCCTGCAGAAGTTTGTTAACGATGCACGCAACCTGCTGACCGAGGAGTTCACCCGGCAGTTGCAAGCAACTTACGGCCTCGATCCCAAGGCCGGATCTGTCGCGGATGTCGATTCGCTGACACATCTGGATAATCGGCAGCGGCAAACGGCAAATGTTCTACGAGACACCCTGGCGCATTACCTCGCTACAACCCATGGTAAAGGTGAAAAGGACCGCACCAAGCAGGCTTTAAGTCGCATAGTTCGCGAACAGGCATTTACCGTGCTGAACCGCCTGGCCGCCTTGCGAATGGCGGAAGCCCGTGGATTTTTGTTGGAGACAATAGCCAAAGGCTACAATGCCAAAGGGTTCCAGCTTTATAAGCAGCTCGCCGGAAGTTCATTGGGTGAGACAGGCGAAGCCTACCGCAACTACCTCTACAGCGTATTCGATGAATTCAGCCTGGATTTGGCGGTGCTGTTCGACCGTCATAGTGCTCAAGGCCGCTTGTTTCCGAGAGACTCAGCGTTATTAGAATTACTCGACCTTATCAACCATCACGAAATCGAACCACTGTGGGCCGAAGATGAAACCATCGGCTGGATATATCAGTTTTGGAATGCACGTGATGAAATTGATCAAATGCGCTCCGCTTCTCGGGCACCTCGAAATAGTAGAGAAATGGCTGTCCGCAACCAGTTCTTCACGCCGCGTTATGTGATTGAGTTTCTAACTGACAACACCCTGGGACGCATCTGGTACGAAATGACCCAGGGCAATACCGGCTTGGTCGAGAGCTGCCGATACCTGGTGCGTCGGCCTACAGAGGTCTTTCTAAAGCTAGGAGAGCTGGCCCCCGAACAAGAGGAGATGCCAGGGCATACGGAAACGCTAAGCCAGGAAGAGCTATTAAAGCAACCTATCTACATAACACATCGTGCCATTAAAGACCCGCGTTGTATACGCATGCTAGATCCGGCCTGTGGCTCCATGCACTTTGGTCTTTATGCCTTCGACTTGTATGAACACATTTACGAAGAAGCCTGGCAATTGGAGTCAGAACTGGGCGCAGAGGCCTTTGTTCGCGAGGGTGATCTAAAGCCTCTTCATCAATCCTATGACAGTTTTGAAAGCTACAGAACAGAAATCCCGCGACTCATTATTGAGCACAATATTCATGGCGTTGATATTGATTCCCGCGCGGTACAGATTGCCGGACTTTCACTGTGGCAACGTGCCCAACGCGCATGGAAACAACAGGGTGTCAACCCCCAGCAGCGCCCTATGGTTAAAAAGTCCAATATCGTTTGCGCCGAGCCGATGCCTGGCGAAAGAACATTGCTGGAAGAGTTTTCTAATACTCTGAATCCACCAGTGTTAGGGCAGTTACTTGAAGCCATCTTCGAGAAAATGGAGCTTGCGGGGGAAGCGGGCACTTTGCTGAAGATGGAGGAAGAAATTCAGTCTTCCATTCATAAGGCAAGAGACCAGTGGCATGCCAGGGCCGGCTTAAATTCCGTCCGAGATATGTTTCAGGCCGAACTAGATCAAGCGACACCTCAGAAGGAGTTAGGCTTCGATCTCAGCGGTGTTGATGACGAGTCATTCTGGGATGGAGCGGAGTTGCTGATTCTGGAAGCACTTAGCGAGTATGCGAGCAAAGCTGAGTCAAATATAGATCAAAAACGACTGTTCGCTGAGGATGCATCAAGAGGGTTTGCATTTATCGATCTTTGCAGAAAGCGATATGACGCATTGATGATGAATCCGCCTTTTGGCGAAGCCTCCACAGCTTCGAAAAAGTACATCGACGAAACATACACAAGGACTAAAGGTGACGTTCTATCTAACTTCATAGAAAGGGCGATCGAAATTACTGGAAGTTCTGGGTTGGTTGGTGCGATTACGAGCAGAACCTGCTTATTTTTGTCAACCATGTCAGGACTTCGTGAAGAGGTGTTAGGTGTTGAAGCAGAGATAGAGCTCTGCGCAGATCTCGGTGACGGCGTACTGGATGCAATGGTTGAAACCGCTGCCTATACGATTTCTAAGTCATTTATTCAGCCCCAGTTCTATCGCCTTACATTAGAGAGTGACAAGCAGAGTGAGCTTGAAGATTTATGTAATGGAACACTCAAAAAAGGAACTGGCTTTATTGTCGATGCCGCAAACTTCAGAAAGCTTAATGGGTCGCCATATTGTTATTGGATCGATGTATCAATTATCGACAAACTTGCACTTGCGTCGATAGAGCCAGCCGCTTGTCTCGTCAAGGTAGGACTTCAAACAGGTGATGATTTCAGGTTTTTGCGTAATTTCTGGGAGGTGCCTTCATCAAGCGAAGAGTGGAAATTTTTTAGTAAAACCGAAAGGGCTATAGCTTGGCATTCCCCCATTCAAATGAAACTGCGTTGGGTGAACGAAGGTGAAGAGCTTAAAGGGTTTACTGATGATAAAGGAAAGCCAAGATCTGCATTGAGGAGCCCACAGCAGTACTTTAAGCCAGGCTTTAGCTACATGCTGCGCTCATCGCGCTTGGTTCCGTACATTGTACCTAAAGGGTGCATTCCAACGGCAGGTCGATCTCAGGTTTTTCCGGATCTAGGAAAGGAAATTGATGTGCTCACAATTTGCGCTTCTAACTTAGGGAGTGCGGTTGCCAGATTTAGAGGAGAAATGTTTGCCCGGCCCAAATTCCAGGCTAGCATGGTACAGCAACTACCCTTTACTGATTTGTCTGATGATGTGAAAGCATCAGCAGAACACACTATGTTGACCGAAATTGCAGCCGCCAAGAAATTCTATTCAACAGATGAAACAACTCTTGATTATTCTGGCTGTGCAGACCTTGAAATCAAGCGAGAACCTACTACAAATTTCAGAACTTTGTTGGGTGAGAACAATGAGATTGCAGTCGCAAAATGCTATGGCTTATCGCGCGACGAATACGATGATCTTCAATTAGATCTTCAACAAGCTGTTTCTCTGCGCAAAGACTATGAGGCGACCCCTGAAGAAGAACTATCCAAGCAGGCGGCATTTAGATATCTATCTTGGCTCATTGGTAGAGTTTTCGGGCGCTGGCAAGATAAAGTGGTACAATATGTTGATACTGACATTTACGCGGAACTGCCGGAGCAGGCACCAGCATTTCAGCGGCAACAGATTAGTAGTGCAATACAGCTGAATGGTGTTGCGGACTTAGAGTCAAACACATCCTTGATTAAACATGTTGAAGAAATAGCTACTCCAGACATGATTGAAAAATGTCTTGCGTTGCTCGGCGAAAAGGACTGGGTAATGTTTTTGTCAAAACCGACGCAGTTCTTTGCATTGCATTATGATCAATACTCACAGAATAGACGATATGCGCCTATTTACTGGCCTCTACAAACTCCCTCCGGTTCCTATACTCTATGGGTTTATTATCATCGACTGAACGCGCAAACTCCCTATATCTGCGTTAACAATTTTGTTCAACCAAAGATTGAGAAAACGGAGCAAGATCTCAATAATTTGCGCGGAAAATCGGCTCGTAGTATCCAAGAAGAGAAAGAGCTAGTGAAACTCACTGACCTTTCCAGCGAACTGAGTGATTTTCGTGACGAATTGTTGCGGCTAGCCAAATTCTGGAAGCCCAACCTCAATGATGGCGTACAAGTTACTGCCGCACCGCTTTGGAAGTTGTTCCAACACAAGGCCTGGCAGAAGAAACTGAACGACACCTGGGAAAAGTTAGAGCAGGGCGACTATGACTGGACGCATCTCGCGATGAACTATTGGCCCGAGCGCGTGCTGCGCAAATGCCACCAGGACCGCAGCTTGGCCATCGCCCACGATTTTGAAGACACCTTCTGGCATGAAGTCGAAGTGCCCGTCATGCGAGGCAAAAAGCCTACTGGCGAAACCAAGTTGGAGTGGCAACCCAAGGCACTGACAGACGATGAGCTGGATGCGCTGATCCAGGCGAAGATCAAGGAGATGCGCGCATGAGCATTATGCAGCAGTCCAGCAAGGCCCAGGATCGAACGCTGGGTGTCTGGTTCCAGGCTATCCAACAGGGGCAGGTTAAATTGCCGCGGTTTCAGCGTTATGAAGCCTGGGACCGAGGGCGTATCACCAGCTTTCTCAACACCATTATCAATAACCTTCCGGTTGGCGTAACACTCGCATTGGATGTGGCGGGGGACGAGAAGTTTATCTCTCGCTATATCGTTTCTGCTGATCCCGCCGTGCCCGGAACGGTTACGCAGCACTTGCTTGATGGCCAGCAGCGACTGACTGCGTTCTGGCGCGCGATGCACAACAACTACGAAGATGAAGATTATTTTATCTACCTGCCGGAATTTGATCAGAAGTGGAATCTCTCTGAGGAAATTGAGGTTTACTGCCAGAGCCGCTGGCCTAATAAGGAAGGGGCGTGCCGCCCAGTGTGGGCCGATCGCCCTTCAAAGTGTCTAGAACGAGGTCTGTTTCCCATTGATTTGTTGTGTCCGGGCGATAAAGCGACAGAAGTTGATAAGTGGGTTAACAAGGCAACACTTCATCTTGAGCCAAACGAGGATGATCCAGAAGCGCTCAAGAAATACAAGGTATACACAGCGACCAAGGAAAAGCTGAAACAGGAGATCAATACCCTCCGCGAGCGGGTGACGCACTTCAACCTGCCGTATCTCTCATTGCCCTCCAATACACCAAAAGACGTGGCGCTCCAGGTATTCATTAATATGAATACCAACAGCAAGCCGCTCTCCTTGTACGACATTATCGTTGCCGAAGTGGAGAGTGTAGCGGGCAAGTCCCTGCATGATTTGGAAGAGCACCTGGTCAGCAAGTGCCCCAAGGCGGCGCGCTTTGGCGATGTCAGAAATCTGATATTGGCGACCTCGGCGCTGTTGCAGGAGAAAACGCCCAATAACAAGGGCATGGTCGAGATGGACAAACAGGTGCTGCTCGACAATTGGGAGAAGCTGGAACACGGTCTGGAGCGCATGGCTAATCTGTTGGAAAGCCAGGGTGTCTTTGATGAAGCGCGCTTGCCCACCAGCAACGTTTTGGCGGTCGTCGCGGCAGCCTATGAGCTGGTGCCGGAACATGGCGATTTTGTCGCCAAGGCTGAAAAGCTGTTGCGTGCCTATTTGTGGTCGTCCTTCTTTACCGACCGCTACGAGAATTCCGCCGCCTCCAGGGCCTATGCCGATTTTATTGGTGTGAAGGACAAACATCGTGGCATCAAAGCATTTTTGAGTATGCCAGATTTTGATGAAAAGGCGTTATCCGAAGTGCCTGTCTTCAACCGCAGGGAGCATGAGCTGGCGGACGTAGACGCCCTGATGGCCGCAGGCTGGCCGAAGAAAAAGGGTATTGAAGCTAGAGGAATACTGGCGGTTTCCAATTATTTTGGCGCCCATGACTTTGCTGACAGTAAGCCAGCATCATACGAGAGTATTCAAAACCGCGAATATCACCACATCTTCCCCGATGCGCTACTCTCTGAGGTGGGTATCGACAGTTACTACGCGCTGAACTGTGCCCTGATTACCTGGAAGACCAACCGCATAATCGGTCGCAAAGATCCGCTGGACTACCTGAAAGAACGTGTGCAATGGGCGGATGAACTCGCAGTATCTAACCGGTTGAAAACGCACCTGGTCTCCTTCGACTTGTTGAGCAATGCCCATTACCAAAGCTTGGAGGGTGAAGCACTTAAAACCAAGCTGGAGGAGGATTTTCGCCGGTTTATGCGTGATCGGGCAAAGCTGGTTCACAAGGCGGTGGTTCGTCTTGCTAGTGGTGAGCAGCCTTCGCTGGATTCCATTTGGACGGTGTATTCAGATGAGTCAGCGGTAATTATTCAGCAGGAGGCTTCGAACTGATATGAGTTTTGCAGAGTTCTTCAAAAGCTCGGTGCTGGAAGCGCGGCTTGCGAAATCACAGGTCATGGTGGTGTATGACCCGGAACGGCGCTATCGGGATGTTTGCCTGGAGATGGCGACAGAGAAAAGAGCGGTGGTCGATAGTTCTGAATCGAGCATCATCAGCCGGGCAAAGGCGATAGCTGATCTAGGCAAGCTGGGTGAGCGCCAAATCGAGCAGTTGCTGGTCTATGTGCCGGCCGCCAAGCCGCTAGAAGATGAAGACAAACAAAAAGATCCCTTCGCGTTATATGGCGCGTGTGGCGATGTCTTCCCCAGTGGTGATGGTGATAACTACCTGAGCTTGTGTCTGAAAGCGAAACCCGACCATGCGACACAAGTGCGGGCGGTATTTGATCAAGACCCTAACCCCAGTTTAGCAGTGATTGATGCTATCGGTGGCGGCCTGAACTGGCCCAGTCTGCGTGCCTTGCTCAAGGTTGAGTCTACCCGTGACATTTTGTTCGCACTGTTGGTGCCCAGTGATCTACAGCAAAATGCACTGAAGGAGAGTGATACTTGGGTATCGGAAGCTAAAGCACTTCTGCAGGCCAGTATTGGTTTGGGACTGAAAACTCGTGGTAAGGCCAGGTCGGCCATTGGCGATGAGTTATGGCGCTTTGTGCTGTTCAGTGAGTTTGTCTTTGATCTGCCGGAGGAATTACCACCCAGTTTGCAGGATGTACCGTGTGCTGCAGCGGCGGCACAGCCGCTGATAGAGGATATGTGTGAGCGACTGCGCAGCGACCGACGCACCCAGAATATCTATATCGAACGAGCCGAAACGATTGAGGCAGAGCTGGATCTACCCAGCATTTGTGGGCATATGGCGGATTTGGGCGAACGAGATACCTTCCCGTTTGAGGAACGGACCTTCTTGCAGCGCGCCATGGAGGCTTTGGCACGCGACGATACCGACAAGGTAAAAGCTATTCTTGGGCGCCATGCCCAATCGGTTTGGACCGGTAAAGGCGAGAGTCAGGCGCAATGGGATCTGATTCGCTCAGCATTTTCTCTGATGGAGTGCTGCCAAGATAATGATCGTTTGCTCAGCGAGCATACACGGAGCATGGACCGCCTGATTGATTTGTATGTGAGCCAACTACGGGAAATCGACCGCCTGCATCGCGAGTTTGAGCAAGCGGTCAGTGATTACGATTGGCAGGATGCGCAGGGCATTATGCAGCCGGTTCAACAGCAGGCGCGCAAGCAGTACGGCAAACTGATCGAGAAAGTCCAACTGCTCTTTACAAAGCACCTACAGCATACGGGCTGGCCGGTTGTCGGACGGCTGGCCAATGGCGACGTATTCGATAAGTTGGTGGCACCCAAACTGCAGCAAAGTGGTATCAAAGTCGCTTACTTAATGGTGGATGCCCTCCGTTATGAGTTGGGTGTCGCGCTCGAAAAGCAGCTGGCGGAGGATGGCATGGTTGAACTGAAACCAGCGCTTGCTCAGTTGCCGAGTATTACACCGGTCGGCATGGCTAGTCTGTTGCCAGGTGCCGGTACCGGCCTGCGACTGGTAAAAAATGAAAGTGGCTATACCCCGCATCTCGGCGATCAACCGGTAGCAAACGTTGGTCAGCGGATGGAGATTCTCCGTAAGCGATATGGGCAGCGATTCCAGGAAGGGCGTTTGGAGGAGTTCGTCCGCAATCGGTTCGAGGTTGACGGCGATGTTGAATTGCTGGTGCTGCGCTCAGTAGAGATCGACAGCCACTTCGAAAATCATCCGGATACCGCCCCGACCGAGATCATCAATGCCCTTAAGCGTATTCGGGTGGCTGTACACAAGTTGAAAGATGCGGGCTTCAGCGAAGTCGTGATCGCAACCGATCACGGGTTCTTTATGAACACCCATGCCGGGGCGGGAGACACCTGTAGCAAGTTGCCGGGTGACTGGCTGAACGAACACCAGCGCTGTTTGTTGGGTGACGGGAGTTCCGATAGTCACCACTATCTGTTGAGTGCCGAGAAGGCTGGTATTCGCGGCGACTTCACCAGTATCGCTGGGCCATTGAGTATGGCTTCTTATAAGTCGGGGATGCTCTATTACCACGGTGGTGCCTCGCTACAGGAATGCGTTGTGCCAGTGATTACTCTGCAACTGGACGCTTCAGAGCAGGCGCCGGTCTCCCAGGCGACGGTTTCCTTGAATTACAAGAACGGTGCTAAACGCATCACCACACGCTTGCCCGTGATCGAAATCAGCCTCGATAACCAGGATATGTTCTCAGTGGGCCGTGATTTCGAGATCTTGCTGGAAGCCCACGACAAGAAAGGCGAAGTGGTCGGTGAAGCGAAGCCTGGCGGACTGGTGAATCCCGCTACCGGCACGATCACGCTGAAGCCGGGTGACAAGGTACAGGTCACTTTGAAGATGCAGATGGAATACGAAGGCAAGTTCAAGGTGAAAGCGCTCAATCCGTCCACGATGGTAGCGTTCTGCCAGCTGGACTTAGAGACTGATTATACGGTGTAAGCTATGGATGAATTAGATAAGAAGGTTACGGGTGTATTTGATGGCAAGGTCGTGAGAAAAGACCTGCTCCATCGGATTAAAAAAGGCACCAACGTGCCCACCTTCGTGCTGGAGTTTTTGTTGGCGCGGTACTGTGCCAGCGACGACGAAGCTGAGATCCAGGGCGGATTGGAGGCAGTACTTGAAACCCTGAACGATAACTATGTGCGCCCCAACGAGGCCAACAAAGCACAGTCCAAAGTTGCGACCAAGGGTAAGTACAAATTCATCGATAAAGTACACGTCAACTACGTGGAGAAAGACCGCCGCCATTGGGCGGCCCTGGAAAACTTTGATTCCAGGCGTGTCGCGATCTCTGAAAAATTCTACCGTGACAACGATCGACTGCTACAGGGTGGGTTGTGGTGCGAGGTCTCCATCGCCTACAACGAGATTGAGGACGACGATTACGCGTTCTACATCGAAGACCTGCGCCCGATTCAGCTTAGCCGGTTTAACTTCGAGCAATACTGCGAAGGCAGGGAACAATGCTCACGTGATGAATGGTTCGATATCGTACTGCGATCGGTTGGCTTGGAGCCCAGTAAGTTAACGCACCGGGTCAAAATGCACTTCGTTGCCCGGTTACTCCCACTGGTTGAGCCGAATTTTAACTTCATCGAGCTTGGTCCTCGCGGTACCGGCAAATCTTATTTCTTCAGCGAGTTTTCACCGTACTCCACGCTGATTAGTGGAGGCCAGGCTACGAAAGCTACCCTGTTTTATAACAATCAACGCAAGAAAATTGGCCTTGTGGGATTTTGGGATACCGTCGCATTTGATGAAGTAGGCGGCATTAAAGTCAAAGACCCCGACACCATTCAGATCATGAAGGACTTTATGGCCAATGGCCGGTTCTCGCGTGGGGTGGAGGTGATCGCCGACGCCTCTATGGCCTTTGTCGGGAACCTCGATCTTTCCGTCTCACAGATTGTGAATTCCGAGGTCTACGATCTGTTCCAGCCGCTACCCAAGGAATTTGATCTTGCAGTAATGGATCGGTTCGCCTGCTATCTGCCCGGTTGGGAGATGCCGAAAAACAGCAGTGAGTTCTTGACCAGTAACTATGGCTTCATCACTGATTACCTGGCCGAAGCTTTCCATCACCAGCTCAAGCAGACCAACCGTTTTGAAGAGGTCAACAAACGCATTCGTCTCGGTGCATCAGTCGAAGGCCGTGACGAGAAGGGTATCAAGAAAACCGTTGCGGCTTTTCTGAAGATTCTACATCCCGCTGGCGCGCCTTCCGATGAGGAGTTCCAGGAGTATGTGGAATATGCGGTCGAATGCCGACGCCGCGTGAAGGAGCAGATGAACAAGCGCAAGTCAGATGATGAGTTTGCCAAGATCAATCTGTCCTATATCAGTGCGGATGGCAAAGAGGTGGTCGTTTACTGCCCCGAATCGAAGTCGGCTCCAGCTACACAAGAACCTATTCGACGTGATATCCATTCCGACGAGGCGCCAGACCAGGCATCTAAAGAACCACCAAAATCCGAGGCAGTGGCAACACCACCCCAGGTCGCCGCGGACGTCGCTGAGATTCCTGAACCGCCACCGGTAGATGAACCCGTCATTGAGGAATTGAAAGAACAGCACTACACCATTCATTACGGTGCCACGGGATACAACTATGAATCGATTGTCGGGCCCTATTTGGAAGGTGCCAAGTCGATTGAAATAGAAGACCCCTATATTCGAGTGACGCATCAAATCCACAATTTTGTTCGTTTCTGCGAAGCGGTGATCAAGACCCCAACGGTTCGCAAGATTCGCTTGGTTACCAGCTATGACGACGATACGGACGTTAAAAAAATGTCGGAGAACCTGAGCGAGCTGAAACAAAGCCTACTTGAACTCGATATCGAGTTGGAGCTCAAGGTCAACGAGCACATGCACGACCGGGAAATTCGTATCGATAACGGTTGGACAGTGAAGATCGGGCGCGGTTTAGATTTTTTCCAGAAGCCGGATAGCTGGTTTGGGGTCGGTGCCAATGACTTGAATCTTAGGAAGTGCCTGGAAACAAAGGTAGATATCTTTAAACGTTAGCAATATTTGAACTGTGATGACTGTCTTACCACTTGCTTCTTAATCTGGATAATTCAGAGGAAATATTTCTAATCAATCTGAGGATGAAAAATTTATTTAGTAGTTTAATTTAATTTCCATGGGGTTTGACCTGAGACACTTGATGATAATGGTAACTTCTGAATCTCAATTTCTATTATTGTTAATGATGAGATTTCTATCCTGGTCACGTTTTGGTCACAAAATGGTCACCGCGAAAATTGACAACTTTTCGCAACTGCGTAAGTGATTGATATTATTAAGGAAAATGGCGCACCCGACACGATTCGAACGTGTGACCTCTGCCTTCGGAGGGCAGCGCTCTATCCAGCTGAGCTACGGGTGCTGAAGAGCGGTCAGCTATACCGGAATGCCGGGAAAAGTGCAACGTGAAATCGAGGCCCCATAACCACCGAAAAACCTATTAGACGTATATCTAATATACAATTGCATCTTAAAATGGCAAAAACGCTTCCTAAGGACACCGCATTAGTGCTAAACCCATAAAAAAGAAACAAATTTGCTTAATCGTGGCTTCCTATGCATCTCCTCCCTTCAAAGGTCTCTGGCCTTTTTACCCTCTTGTTTTGTGTTGTTTTCCTTAGTTTTGCTATGGCTGGCACCGCCCATGCCATGCAGATTTTTGTCAAAACACAGACAGGAAAAGTCATCTCACTTGATGTGGAAGCGGGTGACACCATAGAAAATGTGAAAGCAAAAATTCAAGATAAAGAAGGTGTTCCACCAGAACAGCAACGGCTGATTTTTGCAGGAAAGGAACTCGAAGATGGGCGCACCCTTAGCGATTATAATATCCAGAAAGAAAGCACGCTTCATCTTGTCCTCAGATTGAGAGATGAGACTGAAGATGTCAAAAAAGACAAGCAGGAACAAGCTGTTAATCAGGCCGCCTCTAATACGCAAATCGCCTTTAATGTAAAAACCGTTCGCTACCGGTTCCAAAAATTCAATTCCGGAGGTGGCTTTTCACGGCCCGCCGCCCCAAGCACCCCGACCCCCGGCGGACCAAATGCACCAACGACTTCTTCTGGGAATAACGGCACGAGTTTCGCGTCTATTTCGGCCTCAAATGATGAGCCTTATGTAAATACAGATTTGACGAGCTTTGCCTCCCTCCTGTCGTTTGATACATCTGACACAACTGTGGCGGAGGCTTCAACTTCTGGATCAAAATCCGCCCTCTCTTCACCGCTCACCATTTGGGGGCAAGGGGGATATCTTTCACTTGAAAATGATCGAAATAACGCGAGCGAAGATAACCGCATGGATGGCCATGTGTGGGGATACAATTTGGGCGCAGACTATCGCATTACGGATCAATGGTTGCTGGGTCTCGCCCTTGGGTATACCACCACCGATGTGACAACCGATTTTAACGATGGCTCTTACGAGGAGGATACATTCTCAGTTCTCCCCTACATCATGTATAAACCAACCGAAAATCTGTCTCTGTCTGTGGTGGCAGGATACAGCATCGGCCGGGTGGACCGGACGAAAGACACGACAGATACCGGCAAAACCGACAGTGACGGATGGTTCGCCAATCTGCGTGGCTCCTATGAACATAAATTTGCCAAAATCCCTTTATCCCTAAAGGGTAAGTTGGAGTTTGAAGCGGGTCGCAAAACCCTTGATGCCTTTACCTACAGCGACGCAACAGTAGAAGAAAAATCCATCTCCGATACCCAACGCCTCTCCCCCGGTGTGGAGATGGCCTATAGCTTTGACTTGGAAGATTTGCAGATAGAGCCCTTTGGTGGTGTTGAGTATGTATATGATTTTGGCGATACCATTAACGGAGACGAAGATGCCTATAACCTGTCAGCGGGTTTGCGCCTTAACTCCAAAGGGTATGGGCTTTCCGGCTCGCTGATTGCAGAGAGAACAGTTGGACGCGAAGACTATCAGGAATTTTCCATATCTGGCCTGATCTCTTATGGCTGGCAAATCGATGACCGCCGCGGCGAAACCCTCGGTATCGCCATGCCATTCATGAAATTCGATTTCGATGAAGAAGAAGGGGCTTACCTTAACACGGGCCTTAGTTTCAAAAATGCCATTGGAAACCTCTCCGCCGACTTGAACATCGGACAGTCAGAGATCAGCACCTTTGGCGGCGCAAGGCTCACCCTCGCTTTTTGAGGTTACGAGCTGCGCGCTGACATTACTCGGATCTTTTCCCGATTTTGACTGCTGTAGGTGGCTTCCTCTACCCTGTGAGCCAGTTGGCGGCCATGATGCGTGAAATTGCTGCGCTGCATGGCTTTTTCGCGCTGCATCCGTTGCCAGAAACGCTGTTTTTCGGACATTCTGCGGCTGAGATCGTGACTTAACATCTGCTCTCTCCTGCTACTAATCAGATGTCCTATTATATCACATTTTCAGCATAAAAACAAAAACCGGCCCCAATTTAAATTTTGGGGCCGGTTTTCTTGTTTTGGGTTGGGAGTGCTTTTTAAGCGAACATCACTTCCTTGCCGTTTTTATAAACGGTGCGGAGGTTCTCATGGTCCGCCGCCTGCATGATGTCTTCGGCGGGGTTGCCCTCCACGATCAGCATGTCAGCCTTGAAGCCTTCCTTGATCTGACCACGATCTTCGAACTGCATCAATGAGTGACCCACAGATGTGGCAGCGCGCAGGCTGTCCATATTGCTCATGCCGCATTCCACCATAAAGGCCAGCTCCATGGCATTTTTGCCGTGCAGGTTAAAAGGGGTGCCCGCATCGGTGCCCATGGCGATCTTACCGCCCGCCTTGTAGAACATTTCAAAGCTTTCGATATGGCGGTCATAAACACGCAAGGATTTATCCACGGCGCTTTGCGGGATGCCTTTATCCTTGTTGTTGATGATGTTTTTCACTGCTGCGAGAGTTGGTACCAGATAAGTGCCCCGCTCCAACATAGCATCCAGGCATTCCTGATCCATGAAGATGCCATGCTCGATAGACGTGATGCCCGCATTAACCGCGTTCATGATGCCTTCGGCGCCTTGTGCGTGGGAGGCAGAGGTTTTATGGAAACGGGCCGCTTCGTGAACGCCAGCTTTCATTTCTTCGGCGCTGTAATGAGCGTCTTCGGGGTTCACACCCGGGGTCATCACGCCGCCCGTCGCCATGATCTTGATAAGGTCGCTGCCTGCGTGAATCTGTTCCCGCACGGCTTTCACCACTTCATCGCAGCCATCGGCCACACGGCCATAGCGGTTACCATGACCGCCTGTCATACAGATCATGCGGCCAGACGCCATGATGTTCGGCCCTAAAAAACGGCCTGAGTTACAGGCATCACGCACCGGAAATTCAATATATTCCTTACCACCGCAATCGCGAACGGCAGTGATGCCGTTTTTAAGGGAGGTCTGCGCATTTTCCAGAACACGCAAAGAAAGCTCAGACGCGCTGGCGTCAGAAACGCTGGCATGTGGGTTGGCTTCCCCGTGGTAAATCAGGTGCACGTGGCAATCGGCGATGCCCGGCATCAAGGTGCCGCCAGAGGTATCCACGCGGTCGCCGTCATAATCAGCAAAATCACCCACTGGCGCAATTGTTTTGACATTTGCGTCTTCTACGAGGACGGCCATGCCTTCCTGCATTTCGCCGACGCCATCAAAAAGAAGTCCGCCGCTAAAAAGTGTTGTTGTCATTTTTATTCCCGTACAAAAAAACTAAAAATCTGCGCCCATTGTTTTACGTCCACCAATTATGCACAGATCATGGGGATAAATCCAGTTAGCCTTGCGATGACGTCATCTGAAGGAAAGCATCTTCCAGATCCGGCTCCTCGGTTGAAAGATCCGTAATCGTAAGACCGGCGGCGCTCACCTCGCTTAAAATATCGGTAATGGCAATTTCACTTGGGGCATAATTCACACTAAGGCGACGACCGTGAGACAGGCTGGCGTTAAAGCGGGCGAGGCTGTCCGGTACCTCCCCAATTTCTTCCGCCAAGGTGAGGTTCACGGTTTTCGCATCCAGACGAGAGAGCAGATTTTCCGTTTTCTCGCACGCCACCACTTCGCCGTGGTTAATGATGGCGATCTCATCACACAACTCTTCGGCTTCTTCCAGATAGTGGGTGGTCAGAATAATCGTGGTGCCCGCTTCGTTCAGCGCGCGGATATACTGCCAAAGCTGCTGCCTGAGGCCGATATCCACACCGGCAGTTGGCTCGTCCAGGATCAAAACCTCTGGTTGGTGCACCATGGCTTTGGCCACCAGAAGACGGCGGCGCATCCCGCCTGACAAGGTGCGGGCATAGGAATCGGCCTTATCGGCAAGACCCATGGCCTCCAGAATTTCATTGGTGCGGCGAGCGGATTTTGGAACGCCGTAAAGCCCTGCCTGAAATTCCATCACCTCATATGGGGTGAAGAACGCGTCCAAGTTCAGCTCCTGTGGGACCACCCCCAATGCCCTGCGCGCGGCGCGCATATCTTTTTCAATGTCATGCCCACAAACGCGGGCGGTGCCGCTTGTGCGGTTTACAAGACCTGCCAGAATGTTGATCAAAGTGGATTTACCCGCACCATTTGGCCCAAGCAAACCAAAGAAGGATCCGCGCTTTACCTGTAAGGAAACACCTTTCAAAGCCTCTTTATCGGGGGCTTTACCTTTGCCTTTATAGATTTTGCGAAGGTTCTCTACTTCAAGCGCATATGGGGAGTTAGACGCGGCGGTCATGGGTCACCTTT
Source organism: Sneathiella sp. P13V-1 (assembly GCF_015143595.1). Classification (NCBI taxonomy): domain Bacteria; kingdom Pseudomonadati; phylum Pseudomonadota; class Alphaproteobacteria; order Sneathiellales; family Sneathiellaceae; genus Sneathiella; species Sneathiella sp. P13V-1. Next base: position 794,553 of record NZ_WYEU01000001.1, read on the forward strand.
GAATAGTGCAAGCAATCAACTACATTTCAAACTTGCGAAAGCACGGGCTTTCGATATCATCCGGGCAGATGTACCGAATTGTTAGATCAAACACTTAAGGTGTTGGTCGATCGGATGCAAGTTTTGTCGATAGAAACAGGAACGGAAACGGGTCATGAGCGCACCTGAAACAACCGAAGTCACCACATTAAAAGTTCATTGCGATGGTGGAAAAGGGCCATTGGGTCACCCACGGGTTTATCTGAACCTTGGCAATGACAATCAAGTGGAATGCCCTTATTGCGGCCATCTGTTTAAGCTGAAAGAAGGCGCGAAGGTCAGCGACGCCCACTAATCCCACCTTTCGGGCGCCTCAAACAGAAGGAAACACCATGAAGGAAGCCGACGTCACCGGAGATCCGAACCAGAAGCATCGCGTCTATCTGGTGGATGGATCCGGGTATATTTTCCGTGCCTATTTCGCGATGATCCGCGGGCGCGGTCCCATTACCCGATCCGACGGAACACCAACCGGTGCGGTTCTCGGCTTTTCCAACATGCTGTTCAAGCTGATCCAGGACACGCAGCGTGATGACCGGGTCAGCCACTTGGCGGTTATTTTTGATACCAGCCGGAAAACCTTCCGCACGGATATCTATCCGGAATACAAAGCCAACCGGGATGCGCCGCCTGAAGACCTGATCCCGCAATTCCCGCTAGTGCGTGAAGCCACCCGCGCCTTTAACGTGCCTGCCATTGAAAAGGCGGGGTATGAGGCCGATGACATCATCGCCACCTACGCCCGTCAGGCACGCGAGCAGGATATGGAATGCGTGATTGTCTCGTCTGATAAGGACTTGATGCAGCTTGTGGGCGGTCCGGTGACCATGCTGGACCCCATGAAGAACAAGCCGGTCGCCGAAGACGAAGTCTTTGAAAAGTTTGGCGCAGGCCCGGACAAGGTCGTGGATATTCAGGCCCTTGCCGGGGACAGCGTGGATAATGTGCCGGGTGTACCGGGGATCGGCATTAAGACCGCCGCGCTTCTGATCAATGAATATGGGGATCTTGATACCCTGCTGGAGCGGGCGGGTGAGATCAAACAAAAAGGCCGGCGCGAGAAATTGTTGGAACATGCGGACAAAGCCCGTATCAGCCGCGAACTTGTCCGCCTGAAAGATGATGTGGAACTGGACATTCCAGTGACAGACCTCAACATCAAGGATCCGGTGATCGAGGAACTGACCAGCTTCATCAAGGAAAATGAATTCCGCCAGCTGAGCAGCCGTATCGCGTCTTTCTATGGCCCTGATTTTGCGGTCACCATTCCGGCAAGCCCGGCAAAGCAATCCGTCAAAGAAGAGGCCGCCGCGGCAAGCAACATTGACCTTTCCAGTGTTGAAAAGAAATACAGCACCGTCACGACAGAGGCGGATCTGGATAAATGGATCGCCAAGGCGCGCAAAATCGGTACCCTTGCCATTGATACGGAAACCACCAGCCTGCATGCCATGGAAGCAGAGCTTGTAGGGATTTCATTATCTGTGGAACCGGGGGAAGCCTGCTACATCCCTGTGGGGCATGTGGGGCCAAAGGTTCAAGGCGGTTTTGATTTTGGCGATGGCGGGGAAGTGACCACCGATGATGGCAAACCGGACCAGCTGGATAAAGCGCTGGTTATTGAAAAACTGAAGCCATTGCTTGCGGACCCTACGGTTTTGAAAGTCGGTCAGAATATCAAATATGATATGACTGTTCTTGCCAACGAAGGCGTGGTTCTGCACCCAGTCGATGACACCATGTTGCTTTCCTATTGTCTGGATGCGGGTCTTCACGGGCATGGCATGGATGAACTGTCCCGCCTGCATTTTGACATCAGCCCGATCCCCTACAAAGAGGTGGCAGGCACCGGCAAATCACAAATCAGCTTTGCTGAAGTTCCGATCGAAAAGGCATCTGAATATGCGGCGGAAGATGCGGATATCACCTTGCGCCTTCATAAAACATTGCGCCCGCAATTGTTCCGTAAAAAAGTCACCACCCTTTACGATACAATCGAACGCCCTTTGGTGCCTGTGATTGCGGATATGGAACAGGCCGGTATCAAAGTGGATGCCGCTTTCTTAAGCCATCTATCGGAAGATTTCGGTGCGCGTATGGATGGGTTCGTGAAGGAAATCCACGAACTTGCCGGTGAAGAATTTAATGTGGGATCGCCCAAGCAGCTTGGTGAAATTCTGTTTGATAAAATGGAAATTCCGGGCGGCAAGAAGGGTAAAAACGGCGCTTACACGACCGATGTAAACGTGCTGGAAGGCCTTGCCGCAGATGGGGTGGAACTGGCCGCGAAAGTTCTGGAATGGCGTCAGCTTTCCAAACTGAAAAGCACCTACACAGATGCGCTGCAGGCGCAGATTAATTCCAAGACAGGCCGCATTCACACATCCTTTAGTCTGGCAGCGGCGGCAACGGGCCGTTTGGCGTCAAGTGAGCCAAACCTGCAAAATATCCCGATCCGCACCGAAGAAGGTCGCAAACTTCGTCAGGCCTTTATTGCCAAAGAAGGCTGCAAACTGATCAGTGCCGACTATTCGCAGATTGAACTTCGTATTCTGGCCCATATGGCCAATATCGAAAGCCTGCAACAAGCCTTCGCAGATGGCATTGATATTCACGCGAAAACCGCATCGCAAGTCTTTGGCGTGCCCTTAGAGGGCATGGATCCCATGATGCGCCGTTCTGCCAAGGCCATCAATTTCGGGATCATCTACGGGATCAGCGCCTTTGGCCTGGCCCGTCAGCTGGATGTCAGCCGCACACAGGCACAAGGCTATATTGACGCTTATTTTGAGCAATATCCTGGCATCCGCAAATACATGGAAGAAACCAAAGCCTTTGCCAAAGAACATGGCTATGTGGAGACCCTGTTTGGCCGCCGCGTCCATCTTCCGGGTATGCAGGATACAAACGGTGCCCGCCGCAGTTTCTCTGAACGGGCCGCGATCAACGCCCCTATTCAGGGCAGTGCCGCCGATATCATCAAACGCGCCATGATCCGCCTTCCAGATGCGCTCAAAAATGCCAATCTGAAAGCCAAGATGCTGCTACAAGTCCATGACGAATTGATCTTTGAGGTCCCTGAGAATGAGGCCGATGCCACCATTAAGGTAATAAAAGACATCATGGAAAATGCCGCAAGCCCCGCCATTGATATGGCGGTTCCACTGATCGTGGATGCGGATGTAGGTGATAACTGGGGTGAAGCACACTAATGCGGGGGGCTGACATCATATGTTAGCCGTTCTTGAGGTCATCGGTCCCGTTTTTGCCCTTGTTGCACTTGGTTATTTCAGTGTTCACCGGGGCCTCTTCCCCACAAGTGGCGTGGGCGGACTTATTGCCTTTGTGAATAACTTCGCAACGCCGTGTCTGTTGTTTCAGGCCATGCTCAATATAGATTTTGGCGCGGCCTTCAAAGTGACCTATATCTTTTCCTTCTATGCGGGGGCGTTCTCTGCCTTTCTTATATCCTACATGATTGCCAGATTTGCCTTCAAACGCCCTCCGGGACAGTCAGTCGCGGTTGGCTTTTCGGCTTATTTCACCAATACGGTTCTTTTGGGTCTGCCCATCATTCAGCGCGCCTACGGGGACGAGGCCTTGCCGTCCCTTTACGCCATTATCGGCTTTCACGCGCCGCTTCTCATGAGCTTTGGCATGCTGGCTATGGAGTTTTCCCGTCGTGATGGGGCGCCCATGGGACAGGCGGCCGTGCAATCCCTTTCCCGTGTGATCCGAAACCCGCTTCTAATTGGAATATCGCTCGGGATCATTGCAAATTTCAGCGGGATTACCCTCCCCACCGTCATTGATGACGCCACCAAGATGCTGGCGACAGCAGTTCTGCCTGCGGCACTTTTCGGTCTTGGTGGGGCGCTCAATCAATATAAGCTTCGTGAAAGCGTTGGGGCGGCACTTATCTCATCCTCATTGAAACTTGTTCTTCATCCAATGATCGCGCTTATTCTGTCTCACTATGTGTTTGGGCTCGATCCAGCCTTGGTGCGAGTAGCCGTTCTCACGGCCGCCATGCCAGCCGGGCTTAACGTCTATATTTTCGCAACGCTCTATGATCGCGCCACAGACATCGCCGCCAACACGGTGCTTTGCAGTACCGTGCTGGGTGTTGTGTCTATTTCCGGCTGGCTTTTGTTTTTGGAAGCGCTGCTTTAAAGCGGCTGGTAGTCAATTTCTTCAAATTCAACGACGCATTTACCGTCCACCTTCCGGTCCAGAACCGCCGTCATGGCCTCTTTAAATTCGTGAAGCGGATAGCTCGCGCCGATGGTGGGTTTCAGGTAACCCTTCCTATAAAGGTCAAACACCCCTGCCACCATCTCATCCAACTCTTCCACAAAGTCATGGCGATGACATCCGGGGGACCATCCAAAGAAATGTCCTAAGTTAAATCCCATCACTGAGGCATTTTTTAACAGCAGCCGATTGGCGGGAATGTCGGGAATGGTGCCAGACGCATATCCGATAGTGAGGATCCGTCCCTCCCATGCCAGGGTGCGCAGGGAACTGGCCATCACCTCACCGCCAATGCTGTCATAGATGACATCCGCACCATATCCGTCTGTAATTTCCAGAACCTTTTCCCGGAAATCTTCTTCGCGGTGATCAATGACATAGTCCGCACCATGTTCCTTGGCTGTTTTGCAGTGGGCAGGACCACCTGCAACCGCAATAACTTTGGCGCCAATAGCCTTGCCAATCTCAACAGCAGCAACCCCAACGGCACCTGCCGCACCGTGAACCACAAGCCATTCACCCGCCTTTAACTTCGCCCGGCGGATAAGCGCACCATAAGATGTGGTGTAGGAGAGAACCATGGCCGTTCCCTCAGCAAAGCTCATGCCACCCGGCATCACATGACAGCAAACCTGATCCATCAGGTTAAAACCCGAAAGGCCACCACTATCCACGTTACACATCACCCGATCCCCAACTTTCACACGGGTAACGCCTTCACCAACGGCATGGACAATACCGGAGCTTTCTGTAACTGGAGAGAAGGGCCGTGGCGGTTTCCGCTGATACTTCCCGGCAATGGTGAGAGAAGTCGCAAAGCTCACCCCGCAGGCCTTTTGTTTAACAACAACATCACCGGGGCCTGGTGTGGGGATGGGTAAATTTTCAAGATTGGCAGCGGTCAGATAATGACCAAATTCGTGGACGACAATTGCGCGCATGTTATCTCCTTAGTGACCCGGCGGTCAGAGCTTTTTTCTATACTATGCCCTGCCGCCGGATAGGAGACAACCTTAACCTACCGATTTAACCTCCGACAGGAAGGCTTCGATCTGACCTTTAAAGCTATGTGTGGCTTCGCGCATCTGTTCAGAAATGGACCGGACATTGCTCGATGCCTGTTCACTTTCCTCTACACCTGAACGGATTTGCTCCACGCTCCCGGCAACGTCATTGGCTGCGGAAGCAGCTTCTTGAACACTGCCTGAGATTTCGCTAGTTGCGGCGCTTTGTTCTTCTACCGCGGCGGAGATGCCTGTGGTGATGTCGTTATTGTTGTTGATCTGGTTACTGATCTTATCCAGAACACTTACAACTTCAGACGTAACAGATTGCATTTCCTGAATTTGCTGACCGATTTCCTCGGTCGCTTTCGAAGTCTGGTTCGCAAGACTTTTCACTTCGCTTGCCACAACGGCAAAACCTTTACCCGCTTCACCAGCACGGGCCGCTTCAATGGTGGCGTTGAGCGCCAGCAGGTTTGTCTGATTGGCGATATCCTGAATAAGATCCACCACGGTTTCAATTTTCTGGCCCGCGGTTTCCAGATCCCGGGCATGCCCAACACCGGTTTCTGCACTGTTTACGGCACTTGAACTCGCCGCTGCGGAATTTTGAACCTGCTGGGAAATCTCCCGGATCGAGGCGGACAGCTGTTCCGTTGCAGATGCCACGGCACCCACATTGTTGGACATGGTGCCGCACCGCTGATCAACGCGTTCTGCCAGATTGCCATTTTGCGATGCCAGAGAACTCATCTGATCAGAGGCATTCATCATTTCAGAGGATACATTTTCAAGTGTTCCCATCGCATGTTTAACATGTTGATCAAAATCTGCGATCAATCTGTTGAGAGTTTCTGCTTTCGCTGCAGCTTCGGCTGTATCTCTGGCCAATCGTTCCTGCTCAGCCTTTTCGGCTTCACGTTGACGGGCCAGCTGTTCGGCTTCCGCTCTTGCCCGTTCTTCACGGGCACGCTCATTCTCTTCACTCAGACGCTTATTCTCAATGGCGTTGACTTTAAACACATTCACAGCCGTTGCCATGGCACCGATGATATCCTTCCGCTCAGTGCTTGGAACATCGGTATCGAGTTTTCCATCCGCAAGTCTGTTCATCGCTTTTGTCATGGCTGACATCAGGCCAGACAGACTGCGCCCAATAAGTGTTGTACAGACTATCATCAACAACCCGATCACAACCAAAGCAAAGGTTATCCAGAAACTGGCATTTTGCCTTGCATCATCGGTTGCCACCTGAATTTTCTCGTAAACTTCTTGCAGGTAATCAATGGTAGCCTGATTTGCAGCTTCCGCAGTATTTGCGGACGTTTCCAGAGATGTTACGTCCTCCCGCAGTTTAAGCCACCCCTCTGCCATGGTTTTAAAATCTTTATGATAAGCTGCCATTCGCTGCGTAATCACCGCTTTTGCATTATCTGGGATATCCGCAACTTTCAATTGCTCTGTAAATTCGGCGAGTCGCTTGTCCATACGCCCGATATATTTGGGATCAAAGCGTAGCAGAAAATCTTTTTCATGACGGCGCATCATCAACATGGTGACCGTCAGTTTGTCGTTTTGATGCTCTTTCAGCAATTCCTCAACGGAGTGTACCGCTTTGCGAAGGGCGCCCTGAAAGCCCGCTTTTTCATTTTCGCCGACGACCTTAATCTGACTGACAACAGACTGAAAACTCGCTTCATAATTATCGATGCCACTGATCATGTTTTGAACCAAGGTCTTTTCATCCTCGGTTGTCGTTGCCTCCATAATCTGGGTAGCAAGCAGTCTTGCCTCTTCAAGCAGCGCTTTGTGATGATCGATCAGTTCCGGCTGACGATATTGAATGTAATCCGTCTCAGCTTTCCGTGCTTTTAGGAAATCTGCTTCAAGATGGAGGATATTCTGACTGACCTTATTCGTGCCAACCATAACGCCCATAATCCGTTCACTGACATTGGCGTTAAAGAAGAAAATAGCTGCTATGAACAGCAGGCCGATCACTGTCGCAACAATAGGTACCGCAAGTTGTGCCTTAAAGGACATGCGAGAAAACATGATGATACATCCCAATTGAACATGATAAACACATACATTAGATGTATTCGATGCATCCTTAAAATTGAGTAAATTTTTATTATTCTAATATTTAATTTGCCTACAAATGAATGGCGTGATTATCCCATTTGAAATCCGCTATTTCCGCGACAATATTGCGGGAGATTGTGATCGCACCCCTCCCTGTCGCACCAATAAACCACTCTTCTTTTGGGCTGACGGCGCAGATATCCTGATGGCGGAACACGTCTTTCAATTGACCTGATATTTCATCAAAGATAAGCAGCATATTTCCTCTGGGTGCAGAAACCGCAACCAACCCCGCCTTTGGATTAGCGGACACCGACCCACCATAATTTCTGGTCTCAATTGCAATTTCTTCTGGCAAGGAAACAAGCTCTAATCTCTCTTTCCCGGGAGAATAGTAACCCACCATATCTACCGGACGGATTTTATCTCCCTGTTGTTGTCCTGCAAACCAGACCCGCCCCTCATTCCCTTCGGATATATGACGGATGGACAGCTTATGCATCTCGCTAGGTAGCGTGGCACGCGACATAAGATCGCCAGACACTGCGTCCAGCAAAACCATTGACGGTTTCATCTCAGAGACATTCAATTTCTGACGCGGGAAATCGGGATGGGTCGCGATCCCCCCATTTGCAACCGCGATGGTTTTCCCATCCGACATCATCAGCGCCTCATGAGGGCCAATGCCGCCAGTGTCAATCTCGCCCACCCGCACATAATTCTTTCGCGTGTCATAAATGCCGAGAACCCCCTGTTCGCCATCGAAATCATTTTCCGTAGCGTAAAGAAAATTTCCATCTGGCGTGAAGAAACCGTGGCCATAGAAATGACGATCTGAGATAGGGTCAATATCCCGTTCAATCTCTCCGGATTGCAGGTCGATCATTCGAATATAATATCCCGGCCGCCGGGCGAAAACGGCAAGTTTGCGTCCATCGGGACTGACCGCCAACCCGTGCCCCCGCCCTTCCAATGGATATGTTTGAAGGACACTCCCCCCACCATCCAGAACGGCCACAATGTAACCAGTGCCAGCTTTACCAGCTACGGCAAAACGATAGGTGCTTGCCGCAGCCCCTTTCCCCAAAAAAGGAACCGCGCCCAAAGCCAAAGCCCCTTGCATAAATATGCGTCTATTAGTCACCATCCAAAGAGTTAAACCCCAATTGAAAGCCAAGAGTTTGTGGATAATCTTCACTTAGTAGACTTCTCATACCTCGGATAGGGAATTGAACATATTGAAGTTTTTCATATCCCACAGATGATATGACCAAATCAGTCCATGTTGTTTCTTTAACCATCAGCTCTGCAAAAGTTTCTTTGGCTTGCCTGTTTTCAAACTGAAAACTGTTTCCTAAATGAGCATCCTCGTCTTCAATCAAACTATCCAAATTAATCACTTTAAACAGATCTTCCACTGCTTCGATATTTTTTGAAAAACCCGTCAAAGTCAGTCCTGACCGCCAGAAAGGCGCACGTTTTGGTTTCGGTTTGCCCGCTGATTTTCCAAGGCTGCTGCCGATCTTGCTTGCATCCAGTAATTGCAGAAGTTCTACAGGCATTTTGATAATGTCCTGCATAACCTCATCTTCATTTCGGTAAATCGGATTTTCAGGCCCATGGGATTTCATTAAAGCATGGTAGCCCCAAGGACCGACCCATCCATCCGTCAGTTCCCTAGAAATATTTCGGATGTTACCTGTTATGGCCTTTACAAAAGAACATCTGCTGCCCGTTCCAATAAACTGCTTCGTCACATCACCCGGTTTGGGGAAAAGCAGAAACTCCAGCGCAGGCAAACCTTGTGTTGCAACGCTCGTATGCTTCATATTCTGTAGTGACTTGGACAGTTTTTCTGGCTCTTCATTAAGGCGGCGCTCAACCTGCTTTAACCCACGGGAGCGAACATCAGGCCAGAAGAAAATTCTCTCAAGCCGCCCCTGTTCACGAATAGGACCGATACGAATAACTTCTGCATATGACCAATTGACCATCAAATCTTTAAAAGCGCCGCGTGCTGCCTCTAAGGTATTTTTTGAAGGCGTGGCACATAACGCATGTGCCGCCTTATCCATCGCTTCTGACGCCGTTAAAAGCGCCCGGTACGCCGGAATAACAAATTCAGATCCAAACCGTTCAATGACGTCAGTGTATGTACCGTCAGCGAGCGCTTTTTGTAACGGGAAAACCATCGCCCCCAGTACAATGATCAATGTCAGATATTTCTTCATACCGGTACCCTAAAGGGAATTGAGGAAACTGATCAGTGCTTCCCGGTTTGCTTTTGGCAAAGCAACAAACGCTTCTTTCGCGGCTTTACCTTCACCGCCATGCCAGAGGATCGCTTCTTTCAGGTTTCGCGCACGCCCATCATGCAGAAAGAAAGTATGACCGCTGACCGTTTCCGTCAGGCCAATTCCCCAAAGAGGTGCCGTACGCCATTCTGATCCTGCTGCCTCTCCTACCGGGCGATTATCGGAAAGACCCGGGCCCATATCATGAAGAAGCAGATCCGAATAAGGCCAGATCAACTGAAACGCATGTTCTTTCTGAGCCGCGTCCCGGCGGGTCACAAATTTCGGCGTATGACAGCTGGCGCATCCGATGGAGTGGAAAATCTCTTTGCCTTTTAGAACTTCCGGATCGCCTACGTTACGTCGTGCAGGTACTGCAAGGTTGCTGGAATAAAAGCTCACAAGATCCATCACAGGATCAGGGGCTTCTGTATCCCCAAGGCGCTTTTGGACACCGGTGCGCGCCTCAAGGCAGGCTTTCTGGTTTTCGGTACAATCACCGTAGTGGCGCGGCGCATCAGGGGAGGAAATGCCGATATCCCCAGCAAAGGCACCTGCGGATTGCTGTCGCACTGTTGGAGTGGAAGCCTTCCAGCCAAAACGTCCGATAACGCGATTTGGGTCAGACTTTGCCCCGACCCAACTGATCTTGCCTGAAATACCGTCCTTATCTTTGTCGTCTGGGTCTGCAAGATGCGATATGTCAGCAGGATGTATGGCTTCCAGAAGGCCAAGTCCGATCATCTGAGGTGCCACACGGGGTGAGAACATGACATCTTTTGACATGGGACCATAGCCAAGATCTGCCACACCATATGTTGGCTTGCGAAGTGAGACTACTTCTCCCCCTTCAAGCGTAACTGATTGCTCCTCATAAGAAATGGTCATACGACCTTCTGCAGGGACACCCTGGATGGCGAAATCCTGAAACTGACCCCCATAGGTCGGCTCGGGAATCAGAGCTTTCTCACCACTTTCAATGGCTTGCCTTTCTTCACTATTCCTTGGCGGAACAGAAAGGCGCAGGAACATGGATATGGCCGTATCTTCAGGGGAGGTCGGTGGATGACCGCGACCATCTTTTAAATGACAACGCTGGCAAGATCTTGCATTAAATAGCGGCCCCAAACCATCCGAGGCTTGCGTTGACGAAGGAGAGGAAACCCATAGTTTTCGGAATAGGCCATTCCCCAACTTAAACTTCTCTTGACCTTCAAAGCTCAAATTCGCGGAATGCTCCGAAAAAGCGTTCCGATCCGGCGTGCCCTTGTGCGTTCCTGCACCGCCTGACATATTTTCAAAGGCTTCGGGTTTAGAAAACTGCTCTGCCGACCTGATGACTGCCTCAACTCGGGCACGGTCTTTCTCGGACAAATCTGTTCTGACAGTATTTTCTGAAGCCGTGGCAGAAACGCAAAATAGGGACAATGCCAGAAAACTGGCGCCCCCCACACAACGGATAAAATTTTTCATTTGCTCAAACCTGAAAGCGGGCGACTATCCGACCAAAGAAAGCCGCCCCGGTTACTGTTAGTTGAAGACGGCGTTTGGATTATCGAGGCTGTCCGAACCTTCAATTTCCAGCGCTTCAAGACCCAACGCGCTCACGACGCGTTCAATGGAACGGGTCTGCGCAACCAAATCATCAATAGCCGCTTGAACAACCGCGTTTCCTTCCACATTGCCTTCACCAATCATTTGGTCATAGGCTTCGATGGTTTCTGCACGGGATTTCATTGCCGCCATGGATACAACAGTTGCGTTGAGCTTACCTGTCATTTCACGGTCCAGATCTGCACTTTTGGATTTGACCAGGTCAGAAAGGGACGGGCCGGAGACAACGGATCCGTCCAGACGCTTGTAACGTCCTGAATAAACGTTGCGAATACCGATCTGATCAAAATAGTGGGAGTTATGCGTGTTATCGGAAAAACAATCATGCTCTTCTTCCGGATCCTTCAACATGAGACCCAGCTTCATGCGCTCACCTGCCAATTCACCATAGGACAGAGATCCCATACCTGTCAGCATCACAGAAAGAGCGGTTGAAGGGTTTTTCATCAAACCAACACGTGCCGCGCCGCCTGCTTTCCAGTTGGCCAGCATTTCTTCCAGATCAGTAATCAGCAAACTAGTTGCTGATACCAGATACTCTGCGCGGCGGTCACAATTCCCGCCCGTGCAGTTCTTCACGTCAAAATCTGTGTAAGGGCGATTACCTGCACCGGCACCTGTCCCGTTCAGGTCCTGCCCCCACAAAAGAAATTCAATGGCGTGATACCCTGTGGCCACATTGGCTTCTACGTCTTCTGCTTCATGCAAAGTGTCTGCAAGCAAGGCAGGGGTAATTTTTGAGGCATCCACTTTTTTACCGCTGACGGTCAACGTGCTGTTGGCAATCACATTTACAGTATAAAGCGCGTTTTCATCGGATTCGCTACCATAACCCTGATCCACATAATCTATCAGACCTTCGTCCAGTGGCCACGCATTTACGCGACCTTCCCAGTCGTCGACAATGGCATTACCGAAACGATAAGCTTCACTTTGCTGATAAGGAACACGGGCCGCAACCCAGGCCGCACGCGCCGCATCCAATGACCCTTGAGAAGGGTTGGCAACAAGCGCATTAACAGCAGCCTTCAGCGCTTTGGCACTGATCAGGCTATCTTCATAAATCGCTTCAGCCACGTTGGCATAAGTTTCGACAATTGCTTTCTCCTTTACCATTTCCGCAGCCGCAAGCGGGCTGGACAGTAGTGAAGTCGCAGCAATGGTCACGCCCATCGCCTGCACAAATCGTTTTCCAAACAGCATTAAATTTCTCTTTGTAAGTGGGATGAGGGTGAAATAGCGGAACTGCCCCACGCGATTTCTCCCTCAAAAAAACTGGTGGAATTTTAATAATGCTTTTGAGAATGATTTGCAAGTAGTAAAAACTGACTATGCCATATTGGGAGTAATCTCGTTTTTAAAACCTGCTAATTAAGTGGCACGCACCATTTTGAACGCGATCGACCCCGCAAAAGTGGTTTTACCGCTTCCTGTGGTTAGGTTGTGATCTGCATTAAACAAGAATGAACCAGCTCCGCCTTCACCATCTTTACAGGTCATATCCCAAATCCCCCTATTCCCTCTTTTGAATTGGAAAACCACACGGCACTGACGGTTGTCATCTACAATAAATTCTTCGGTCTGGCCTTCTTTCCCCTGTTGAGAGAGGTTAAACGAATGAGTTGTTTTAGTCTCCTTGTCGACCCAGGTGACGGTCAATAGATGGGGGGTGTCTTTCAAGACAAACTTGGGAGCCTTAGTTGGATAGGATTTCTGAGAAAGCGCCTCTTTTTTTGCGTAGGTCAGTTTAAGGCTACCATTCACATAACCGCATTCTGGCGGAGTTGCCCAGTCGTATTGCGTATAGTTTATGAAATGCCGATAACCCGCTTCGAATTCACTACTATTGCTGTATTTGGTACGAAAATGATTGATGATTTTGTTATCAATCCTATTACCCGTGAACTGAGCACACATCTCACTATAGCCGACAAATCGCCCCAGATTCTTTTCTCCAAAAATAATCCCAGGCTCTTGACCTTTAAGGTTCTTGTTAGACGTTTGACAAGCAACCAATCCACCTGCAATTGCAATCAATACAGACACCCTAATAACTGTTTTCATATTCTTACCCCGAAGATTTCTCTGACAATGGCACAAGTCTGAAATCTATGGTTTTTGATCCAACCTTACCGCCCCCCGAATAGATACTTGTGGTGAGGTTTCCATCAAACCTACCTTTTGCACTTTCTCCATCATCACAGGAGAATTTCCAGTATCCTTTTGGTTTTGTAGTTACAGACCATTCGAACTTGCAGAATTTACCTTTTTCAAGTTCGATGTAGTCACTGATTTTCCGCAGATAACTCGTTTTTATAGAAGTGGTGATAATCTCATAAGTCTTGACGTCACCATTTCCATCCCATTCCAAAGACAGTTTATGACGCTTGCGCTCATTAGACTGGGCAGAGGCTGATTTGTTTGGCTCAGCCACCCAATTATTAAACCTCTCATAGGAGTATTTAAGGGAAGCATTTACATGAGGGCAGTTCTGCAAACCTGTGACAAAGCCGGATCCCACCAAACTTGAATTCAAGCGGTACCCAGCGTCAAAACTTGGGTCATCTCCGTGAATTTTTTTGAAATGGGCAAGAATTTTGTTTTCAACAGAAAGGCCGCGGTGAAAACTACACACCTCGCTATATCCAACGGCCCAACCCAGATGATTTGGGTTTTTATAGAGCTCTGGTTTCTTGCCTGACGCGTTTTCTGTTGTCTGACAGGCTGCCAAGGTAAGAAATAAGCACACTACTCCAACTATACGTCCCATGACCCCTCCGAGCGTATATTTTAACTTTTTTACTACATTAAATTGTTTACCCTTTTATGTATAGAAAAACCTTAGCTATACTCCTGTTGCTATTCACCTGAAGGGGCAGAGATGTGAATTTCAGAAACAGCCAGAAAATTGACGCACCATTTGATGCGGCCGTTGTGATCCCGACCATTGTGCGGCCTGAACTGGTGCGGGCCATGGAATCTCTGTTTCGTCAGGATCTCAAGGGGACAATTCAGGTTCTCATTGGCGTGGATAAGTGCCTTGGGGATGAGTCGATCCTTGATGACATTCTAAAAGCGGCCCCAAAGAAGGTAACGGTTTCCATTGTGGATCCGGGATATTCAACCTCTACCCGGCATACAGGGGTGCATTCCGCACGAGACGGTGGCTCCCTTCGCACCGTCATGAGTTTCCTAGCTAACAGTCAGTATGTCTCTTATCTGGATGACGATAACTATGTGGCACCGGAGCATATCTCCTCTCAACTACGTGCCATCAAAGGTGTGGACTGGACCTGCTCGCTGCGTTGGTTGGTGGATGAGGAAACCGATGAGTTGCTTACCATAGATAAATGGCACTCCGTGGGGATTGGAACAACCACTTTACAAAATCACAAAGGCGGATTTGCCGACCCCAACACCATTATGGTGGATAAACTGTCTTGCGCCCCGCTTCTGCACACCTGGTCGAAGGAATATTTCTCCAAGGAGGGCATGGCCGGGGCGGATCGCCGCTTTTCAGATTCGCTCATCCGCAATAGAAGCCACCGCCCGACGGGCCGGGCAACGACCTTTTATTTTCTCCGCCCGAACAGCGTTCTTTGGAAACATATCCGCGCCGAGAAAGCAAAAGCCGCACAATCAGCCTGATATCTTCAACAGCTGATCAAAATAGGAAATGGTTTTGGCAAGACCCTCTTCCAGTTTGGTTGACGGTTGCCAGTTCAACAATTTCTTTGCTTTTGTAATATCCGGGCAGCGCTGGGTTGGATCATCTTGCGGTAAAGGCCGATAGGTAATC
This sequence comes from Sneathiella sp. P13V-1, assembly GCF_015143595.1. Taxonomy (NCBI): domain Bacteria; kingdom Pseudomonadati; phylum Pseudomonadota; class Alphaproteobacteria; order Sneathiellales; family Sneathiellaceae; genus Sneathiella; species Sneathiella sp. P13V-1. The sequence continues at coordinate 809,642 of NZ_WYEU01000001.1, forward strand.
TCTGACTTGGATCCAGTGAGAGCGACGATCTTCTCTGCCAGTTCCCGAATACTGTACTCATCCGGGTTACCCACATTTACGGGCCCTGTCTTATCTTCTTCCAGCGCCATCATGGCCATCATGCCGTCGATCAGATCATCCACATAACAGAAGGATCGGGTTTGAGACCCATCCCCATAGAGCGTGATCGGCTCATTTTTGAGCGCCTGCACGATAAAATTGGACACCACACGTCCATCATTTGGGTGCATGTGAGGCCCGTAAGTATTGAAAATGCGCATCACCCGAATGGACAGGTCATGCTGCTGCTCATAATCATGGAAAAGGGTTTCCGCACAGCGTTTCCCCTCATCATAACAGGCGCGCGGCCCAAATGTGTTGACCCGTCCCCTGTAGGTTTCCGGCTGAGGGTGAATTTCAGGATCGCCGTAAACCTCACTGGTAGACGCTTGCAGAATACGGGCCTTCACGCGCTTGGCAAGCCCCAGAACATTGATCGCGCCATGTACGCTGGTCTTCGTCGTCTGCACCGGGTCAAACTGGTAATGTACAGGGGAAGCCGGACAGGCCAAGTTGTAGATCTGGTCGACCTCCACATAAAGCGGGAAGGTGACATCGTGACGCATGAGTTCGAAATTAGGTTTACCCAGCAACGAAAGAACATTGTTTTTTGAGCCGGTAAAGAAGTTATCGACGCAAAGAACATCATGCCCCTGATCCACCAGCCGCTGACACAGATGTGATCCCAAAAACCCCGCACCACCTGTTACCAGCACCTTTTTCTGTTCCATTTTCGCCCCCGAAATTGATCAATGGAATTGGCCTTATACAGTAGTGTAAATTAACAAAGCCTCAATTTATTTACGCACAAAATCTGCCTTAAGTACTGATTATTATTGCAATTGCACAATTCCTTTATTTACAAGGGACCTTATTCTGATACTATTTTTTTGCTCTAGAATAAGAATTTACATCAGGGAACACGGTAGGAGGGACACTCTGATCCGGGACTGCCCCCGCAACTGTGAACGTGGAGCCCCTTCAAATTGCCACTGGGAAACCGGGAAGGCGAAGGTTGGTTTTGAAGCGTGAGTCAGGACACCTGAAGAGCAAAGAGAAAACACGCGGCATAGCCGCCAGAAATTGCACGGTGGGTGCAAAACAGGAGTTATAAAAATGCATATTGAACCAGGAATTGTTCAAGGCGCGAAAATGGGGCTTAGCTTTGCAACTGCCGCAGCAGCCTTTGGCGTCGTTCTCAAAAACAGCTGGACCGCGATTAAGACAGAAGGTCTGATCTCCCTGCTCGTGCGCAGTGTGATCGCCACTGTCCTTGTCTTCAGCTTCTTCGAAGTCCTCCCACGTCAACCGATCGGCATCTCTGAGGTTCACTTCATCTTGGGATCAACATTGTTCCTGATGTTCGGTGCGGCTCCTGCTGCAATTGGCCTGGCTCTCGGCCTTCTGACACAAGGTCTTCTGTTCGCGCCATATGACCTGCCGATGTATTTCGTCAACATCACAACATTGCTGGTTCCATTGATGGCGGTAGCGGCGATTGCAAAACGCATCATTCCAGCAAAAACAGCCTATAAAGACGTGACCTACAAGCAAGCACTGGCTCTGTCCACAGCTTATCAGGGTGGCATTGTTGCCTGGGTTGCTTTCTGGGCATTTTATGGCCAGGGCTTTGGCGCGGAAACACTTGCTTCCGTTGGTTCTTTCGGAGCGGCTTACATGATCGTCATCCTGTTTGAACCACTTGTTGATCTGGGTGTTCTGGCCATGGCCAAGACATTCCACCAGCTGAAAGACAGTCCGCTGTTCCACGATCGTCTGTATAACGGCGCGTAAATATATAGCGACTAACAGTTTCAAGAAGCCCCGGTTTTCCGGGGCTTTTTTTGTGTTTATTTTCTCCTAGTTTCCTTATGTGACTTAATCACCGACAGTTCACATTCTTGTGATCTATTCTAGTTTAGATAAGTAAAATAGATCAGGCCGGACACGCTTTAGGAGGAAATGATGGAAGCGAAGAAAATCTCGGACAGCTTGTCCGTCAGCCCGCAAATCACCAAAGATGATATCGCCGCATTAAAGGAAATGGGGTTTCGTTCCATTATTTGTAACAGACCCGATGGCGAGGGGGCGGATCAACCAACATTTGAAGAAATCGAAGCCGCCGCTAACGAAGTGGGCCTTACCATCAAATACCAACCTGTCACCTCCGGCAAGGTAACTGATGAAGATGCCGAGAAATTTGGCGCCCTGTTTGAAGAACTTCCAAAACCTGTCTTCGCTTATTGTCGTACAGGCACCCGCTCTGCCACCCTCTGGTCCCTCTCCCAAGCGGAGAAAATGGAGCTTTCAGATATTCTGACGCAGACAAAAGCCGCGGGCTATGACATGGCTGGAGTGGTGCGCCGCATTGCCAATGGCGGAAAAACTCCAACGGATCTTGCCGATGCCAGCTATGATGTGGTGATCGTGGGCGGGGGTGCCGCAGGGATTTCTGTGGCGTCCAGCCTGCATAGCCGCCTTCCCGACCTGAATGTTGCCATCATTGATCCAGCTGATATCCACTATTACCAGCCCGGCTGGACAATGGTGGGCGGTGGTATTTTTAACGCCGCAGATACAGCAAAAACCATGGGCTCCCTGATCCCGCAGGGTGTTCATTGGGTGAAATCAGCTGTGGCCGCGTTCGAACCTTCCGACAACGCCGTCATTCTGGACGGCTGCCGAGTCGTCAAATACAAACGCCTGATTGTTTGCCCCGGCCTTAAACTGGACTGGCACAAGGTGGATGGCCTTGTGGAGACATTGGGTAAAAACGGGGTAACCTCCAACTACCGCTATGACCTGGCCCCTTATACATGGGAGTTGGTGCGCGGTCTTCGCAAAGGTCGGGCGCTCTTTACCCAGCCACCCATGCCGATTAAGTGTGCGGGTGCGCCGCAAAAGGCCATGTATCTCTCCGCTGATCACTGGTTCAGAACGGGTGTCTTGAAGGATATTGATATTCAATTCCATAACGCAGGCGGTGTGTTATTCGGTGTGCCTGACTATGTTCCCGCTTTGATGGAATATGTGGAGAAATACAATGCGGACCTCAACTTCTTCAACAATCTGATTGCCGTTGACGGTATTTCGAAAACAGCCACCTTCCAGGTGAACAAACCCGACACCGACCCTGAAACCGTCACGGTCGAATTTGATATGATGCATGTCTGCCCACCGCAGACAGCCCCAGATTTCATCCGCGTCTCCCCCCTTGCGGATGCTGCAGGGTGGGTTGATGTGGATCAGTCCACCCTGCGCCACAAAAGTTTCGACAATATCTGGTCCTTAGGTGACGTGATGAACGCCCCCAACGCCAAGACAGCCGCCGCAGCCCGCATGCAAGCCCCGGTTGTTGCCGCAAATGTAGCTGCAGATATTCAAGGACAGGGTGCTTATGGTCATTATGACGGTTATGGATCCTGCCCGCTCACGGTGGAGCGCGGCAAGATTGTCCTTGCGGAGTTTGGATATGGCGGAAAACTGCTACCGAGCTTCCCCAAATGGGTCATCAACGGCACGCGCCCTTCCCGACTTGCTTGGCTGTTGAAAGAGCAGATTCTACCTCCAGTCTACTGGAAGGGTATGCTTAAAGGGAAAGAATGGATGGTAAAACCGGAAAAAGTTTCCGCCGGTTGAGACATATAAGTCAAATTCCTGTCATATAAGGCTGTCAGAGTAACCTTACTGCTAAAATCAGTTGACCATGACAGATTTCCAGTAAACACTCTGGCAGCGAAACATTCGATTTGAGATTCCGACCCGTCTGTCTGCAGATAGACACAAGGCTAACAGAAAGCATGTTCGTTGAAGAACTGGGTCCTTTCGAATCTATAATCGGCAGGGCCCTGATATTAAAAGCTATCGAAGGAGATTTAAGATGGCGACAGGTACCGTAAAATGGTTCAATGCAACTAAAGGATACGGATTTATTGAACCCGACGATGGAGGTGCGGATGCATTCGTACATATCTCCGCCGTTGAACGCGCGGGCCTTTCAAGTTTGAAAGACGGACAAAAAGTATCTTACGAACTGGTTCCAGGTCGTACCGGCAAGTCATCTGCAGAAGAATTGGCAATTGTCGAATAATGGATCTACGCCCGGCACTGTCCGGGCGTAACCTATTTCCCCAAAATCAACATAAAATGTTGTTTTAAAACAGATAATTTTCCCCTCGACAATTTGCTTTTTAAATTTCATCCTAAATGAAATGGAATTCTAACGGGCATAAGACCGAGGCGCGACATGCTACGAGGGGGCAAAAATCAATTGGATGAAGCAGCTGTTCGTCAGCTAGCTGCCAATTCTATCGCGCGACTTTTCGATAATCTTTATGAAGGCGCTGTTGTCGTTGATACATCCGCAAAGATCGTATGGATGAATGACAAATACAAAGCCCTGATCGGCTGGAACGGTGTTGAGAAAATGCGTGGCATCCCCGTTGAGGATGTTATTCCCCAAAGCCGTATGCGTGAAGTTGTGGAAACGGGCAAAGCCGAACTTCTGGATATTTTCTCCATTTCAGGGCGGGATACTGTGGTGTCGCGCATTCCACTGGAAGATGAAAGCGGTGACATTGTCGGCGCTTTGGGTGTCATTCTTTACGACCGCCTTAATGCGCTCAAACCTCTTGTTTCCCGTTTTCAGACCATGCAGTCGGATTTGAAAAAATCCCGAAAAGAGCTCGCGGAAACACGACGCGCCCGCTACAGCTTTAGAGAATTTGTCGGGCACACCCCCTCCATCCGTGCTCTAAAAAATGAGGCAAGGCGCGCCGCCAAGGGAACGGCAACAATTCTCTTGCGAGGGGAGACCGGAACAGGCAAGGAGGTTCTGGCCCATGCGATCCATGCCAGTTCTGATCGTGCCCATATGCCCATGATCCGGTTGAACACCGCAGCAATCCCTGAACATCTTTTGGAAGCGGAGCTTTTCGGCACCGAACCTGGTGCGTTTACCGGAGCCTCTGATAAAACCCGGCGCGGAAAATTCCAGGCAGCAGACGGTGGCACGTTATTTTTGGATGAAGTTGGCGATATGCCTCTCCCCCTACAAGCCAAACTTTTGCGGGTTCTGCAGGAAAAAGAGGTGGAGCCTCTGGGTGCTAACAAAGTGGTGCCGGTTGATGTGCGGATCATCGCTGCCACCAGCCGTAATCTAGAAAAGATGATTGAGGACGGCGAGTTTCGCCCAGATCTGTTTTACCGACTTAATGTGGTTCAGTTAAATATTCCTCCTCTTCGTAACCGTAAGGAAGACATCGCGCTCCTTTGTGAGTTTCTGATGGAAATACATGCAGGTGAACTGGATCGGGGTGCCATTGATCTTGCCCCAGAATGTCTGGAGCTTTTTCACGCCCATAACTGGCCAGGAAATGTTCGGGAATTGTCCGGCCTTCTACAACGCGCGATGGTCACCTGCACAGGAGACCAACTAACATCACAGGATTTCAAGGAAGTTCTGAAACTAAATCCAAAAACCATAACCCCTTCAACCGAGCCGTCCCCTTCGCTTTTGGACACGGAGGGGGAAATAATGGATCTGAAAACTTTACAACAACAAACTGAGAAACGGGCCATCATTAAGGCGCTAAAGATAACAGGTGGAAACCGTAGTAAGGCAGCCAAACTTCTGGGTATTAGTCGGGCTCAATTCTACGAAAAACTGGGAAATATTGACGAGTTGTCTGGAATTCCGGACAACAAATGAACTGTCCGGTTTTCCGGACAAATCACCTTACCTTATTGTATATAAACAGATATTTTATCTTTGGATTTCAACTATGTCCGGCAATCCGGACACTCTCCGGAAAGCAGGCCACCACAATCCCCAGAAAACTGCCATTCTCAAACTGGCACAGTGTTTGCGATAGAGAAGATGGATAAGCGACATAAGATCGCTTACCCGTCTGCCAAGCCGCCGGGCCTGCAGATGTAATGAATTTGGGAGGACACAATGAAGAAAGCACTCTTGGCCCTGGCTGCAGCCAGCCTGGCCGTTCTTGCCACATCTGCGCATGCGGCGGATCCCATTAAAATTGGTCTGGTTCACGGTATTTCCGGCCACACCTACGAAGTATTTTCCAAACAAACACAAACTGGTTTCATGTTGGGCCTTGAATATGCCACAGGCGGCAGCATGGAAGTGAAAGGCCGTAAAATTGAGGTGATCAAAAAAGACACTCAGTTTAAGCCTGACGTCGCCCGCGCAGTGCTGGCAGAAGCCTATGGTGATGACGAAGTTGTTCTGGCTGTTGGCGCCACATCTTCCGGGGTGACCAAAGGTCTACTTCCAATCGCCGCAGAATATGAAAAAATCCTGATTGTGGAGCCAGCTGTTGCCGACAGCCTGACAGGCCCAGACAGTAACCGTTATGTGTTCAAGACATCCCGCAACTCCTCCATGGATATGCAGGGGCAGGCGAAAGCCCTTCGCCCGGATGCAAATCTCTATGTTGCTACCATCGCACAGGATTATGCCTTTGGCCGCGATGGTATCACCGCCTTTAAAGCAGCCTTGAAAGGCACAGGTGCAAATCTGGTTCACGAAGAATATGTGCCGCTCAAAACAGATGATTACACATCTGCAACGGAACGTGTTTACGCTGCCCTGAAAGACAAGCCAGGCCGCAAAGTAATCATGATCTATTCTGCAGATACTAAAGCCCTGGGTAAGATCGCAGCGACCAAACCAGAGCGTTTCGGTATTGAAATCTCTGCGGGTGGTCACATCCTTCCGGTTCTGCCAACATACAAGGTAGTTCCAGGCATGGAAGGCGCCATTTACTACTACTACGGCATTCCAAAGAACCCGATCAACGACTGGCTCGTGAAAACGCACCAGGAACGCTTCCAAAGCCCCCCTGACTTCTTCACCGCAGGTGGTATGTCTGCGGCGATCGCGGTTGTGAAAGCGCTTGAAACAGCGAAGTCATATGAAACCGAAGATCTGATCACTGCCATGGAAGGTATGGATTGGGATACGCCAAAAGGTAAAATGATGTTCCGTAAAGAAGATCATCAAGCCCTTCAATCCATGTATCACTTCAAGATCAAGGTTGATCCAGATGTGAAATGGGCCATTCCTGAGCTTGTTCGTGAGATCAAAGCGGAAGAAATGGACATTCCGGTTGGTCGTAAGTAACCATTATCGGGGGGACTTTCGGGTCCCTCCACCTTTGGACAAGACTTTAGCAAGTACAGCATAATGGAAACTCCATCTTTGGAAACAGACGGCCTGACAATTCGCTTTGGCGGACATGTTGCGGTCAATAACGTCACAGCCAGCTTTCAGCCCAACACTCTGACCGCCATTGTCGGTCCGAACGGCGCAGGAAAGACAACCTTTTTCAATCTCATTTCAGGGCAGCTCAAAGCCACAAGTGGCCGGGTAAAACTGTTTGGGGAGGATATCTCAGAAAAAGGCGCGTCAAAACGCACTGCCATGGGTATTGGCCGCGCTTTTCAGCTAACGAACCTGTTCCCGAGCCTCTCGGTTCAGGAAAATGTGCGCCTTGCCGTTCAGGCACGCGAAGCACAAGGCTTCAGCTTCTTCTCAATGGCGACAAGTCATGTTGAGCTGATTGAAAAGGCGAACCACTACCTGCATGAGGTAAGACTCTATGATCAGCGGGACCAGGTGGCCTCAGCCCTCTCCCACGGAGATCAGCGGAAACTGGAAGTGGCAATCTTACGCGCGTTGGAGCCGGATATCTTCATGTTCGACGAGCCAACTGCCGGTATGTCCGTAGATGAAGTTCCCATTGTGCTGGACCTGATCGCCGACATTAAAAAAGCAGGCGATAAAACGGTCCTTCTTGTGGAACATAAAATGGATGTGGTGCGCAATCTGGCGGACCGGATCATCGTTCTTCACAACGGTTATCTTGTGGCAGATGGGGAACCTGAGGAAGTGATTGCCTCCCCTATCGTTCAGGAAGCCTATCTGGGTGTGGGGGCGTCAACCAATGTCTAATTCAATTTTGCAGCTCAAAGGCGTGAAGACCAATATCGAGCAATACAAGATCCTGCATGGTCTGGATTTTGATGTTCCAAAGGATGGCCTGACCGTGTTGCTGGGGCGGAACGGTGCGGGTAAATCCACCACCCTTCGCACCATCATGGGGCTTTGGAAGGCTCACGAAGGCGAGATCCTTTTTGATGGGGAAGATATCCGCGAAAAGCAAACCTCCGACATCTCCAAAGCAGGCATCGCTTTCGTGCCCGAAGATATGGGTATTTTCTCTGCGCTTACCGTTGCCGAAAATATGGCCCTCGCTGTCCGGTCCGGCAAACAGTCCGAAGAGCGACTGGAGCAAATTTTCAAGCTGTTTCCGGCCATGGAAAAGTTTTGGGATCTGCCTGCAGGCAACCTCTCCGGTGGGCAAAAGCAAATGCTGGCCATCAGCCGCGCCATCTCTGAACCACGGCGGCTTATCCTGATTGATGAACCGACCAAAGGCCTCGCCCCGGCGATTATCGGCGCGATGATTGAGGCTTTTCAGGAGCTGAAAGAAGAGACCACCATTTTGCTGGTGGAGCAGAATTTCCAGTTTGCAAAGTCGCTCGCTGATCATGCCGTGGTTATCGATGACGGCCATATTGTTCACAAATCCCCCATGGAAGAGCTCAGCCGCGATAAAGCCGCACAGCAGCAATTCCTCGGCCTCGACCTCTAGAATTGGCAGAAAGGAAAGAACATGAACACAAATAATTCTGCCATAGAGACGGGCAAAACCAGCCCGATCGAATGGTTCAATGAAAAGCTCCCCTATCTGGTGGTGCCTCTCGTTATCCTGTTGGCACTCCCCTTAATCGGGGGCCTGCCCACTTGGGTGACACTAACCCTTGCAGGCCTTGCCATGGGCATGATGATCTTCACCATGGCATCGGGCCTCAGCCTTGTTTTTGGTCTGATGGATGTCCTCAATTTCGGTCACGGGGCCTTCATCACTTTTGGGGCTTTTGTCGCCTCCTCCTTCGTCATTCCGTTTTCCGGTTGGCTTCAGGTCGACAGCTTCGCCCAAAACTTGGCTGCGCTCTTAACTATTATGCTCATCGCTGTGGCCGTAGGGTCGGCCTTGGGCCTGGCCTTTGAAAAGGTTGTGGTGGCTCCTGTCTATGGCGATCATTTGAAACAGATCCTGATCACCATGGGTGCCGTCATTGTTGCCGAGCAGATGATCCCCGTGATTTGGGGCGGCGCACCTGTCTCCATGCCAAAGCCAGCCTCCTTAAATGGAGTTCTGGTATTTGGCGAAATCGCGTTTGAGAAATACCGCCTCTTTGCTTTCTTTGTCGGGGTCGTGGTGTATCTCGGTCTTTACCTGACCCTCACGCGCACACGTATTGGACTATTGGTCCGGGCAGGGGTTGAAAATCGGGAAATGGTCGAAGCCTTGGGCTATCGCATTGATTACCTCTTTATCGGTGTCTTTATTGCAGGCTCTGCTTTGGCGGCGCTTGGCGGAACGCTTTGGGGTTTCTACAGCGAATTGATCACGGCAAGTGTGGGCAGCGAGATTATGATCCTCGTCTTTATCGTTGTGATCATTGGCGGTCTGGGATCGGTTCCGGGCTCCCTGATCGGGGCATTGCTTGTGGGGCTGGTTGCCAACTATATGGGCTTCCTGGTTCCAAAGCTGGCCCTTGGATCAAATATCCTGTTGATGCTGATTATCTTACTGTGGCGGCCAAACGGGTTGTTCCCGGTCAATAAGCACTAAGGGAGAAGAGATATGATTAACACGCTTCTTTCTGGCGATCGCTTTAACAGCCGCCTTCTTGGTGCCATCATCATCAGTATCCTGATCTGTCTGGCCTTCGCACCGTTCCTGTTTCCAGGTACCCGTTCGTTGGAGGTAGCCGCCCGGATCTGTATCTTTATCCTTCTTGCCGGCTCCTTTGACATGCTGCTTGGTTATGCGGGAATTGTCTCCTTCGCGCATACCATGTTCTTTGGCATCGGAGCCTACGGTGTCGGTATTGCCCTCAACAATATGGGCGGGGAATGGGCGGCGATTTTTATCGGCAGCATCCTCGCCATATTGTTGTCGGTGGTGCTCGCCCTGCTGATCGGAATGTTGTCCCTTCGGGTGAAGGCGATCTTCTTTGCCATGATCACCCTCGCGGTAGCCAGCTTTGTGATGATCCTGGCCTCACAACTGCACGGTATCACCGGTGGTGAAGACGGCATCACCTACAAGATCCCCAGATTATTTTCACCAGCCTTCAAACTGTTTGATGACAAGATCCTTGGGGTGCGGTTTAACGGAAAAGTCGTCGCCTATTATGTGGTCTTCTTCCTTTCCCTTATCCTGTTCCTCACCATGCTTCGAATTGTAAATTCGCCGTTCGGGCGGGTTTTGCAGGCCATTCGTGAAAATGAATTTCGCGCAGAAGCCTTGGGCTATCAGGTTGTTATTTACCGCACCGTTGCTTTCTGCCTATCAGCAATCATTGCGACTATTGCAGGTATCGAAATGGGCGTTTGGCTGAAATATACGGGGCCAGATACCAGTTTCTCCTTCACCATCATGGTGGATATCCTGCTGATGGTGGTAATCGGTGGCATGGGATCCATGTACGGGGCTGTGATTGGCGTTGTTGCCATGATCATGGCGCAATATTACCTGAAAGACCTGATGGCAATCGGGGCAGAAGCCACCGCCAATATTCCGATTTTGCCGGAACTCCTTCATCCAGATCGCTGGCTTCTGTGGCTTGGCCTTCTGTTTATCTTGAGCGTTTATTACTTCCCTAAAGGGGTTGTCGGAAAATTAAGAGGGGTATCATCATGACAAAGGGAGTCTCACGTTTCCTAACCGCTGCGGGCCGTGAAGTTCACTTTATGGAGTGGGGAGCAAGCAACAAAGATGTCATTATCATGTGGCACGGCCTTGCCCGTACAGGTCGTGATTTTGATGAATTGGCAGAAGAAATGTCGTCACAATACCACGTTATCTGCCCCGATACCCTCGGCCGAGGTTTGACCCAATGGGCGGTTAATCCAGATACGGAATACTGCTTCGATTTCTACCACAAGATCATTCTGGATCTGCTGGATCAGTTAGGCATCGACCAATGTCATTGGGTTGGGACATCCATGGGTGGCCTGATCGGAACAAGTCTGGCGGCGGGTCCCATGAAAGGGCGCATCAAGACATTACTGATCAATGATATCGGGCCAGAAATCCCTCAGGATGCCGTGGATCGGATTGCCCAATATGTCGGAAACCCGCCGGAATTTGACACAATTCTGGAGATGGAAACCTATCTTAAGACGGCTTATGCGCCTTTTGGAGATAACACTGATGCCTTCTGGCGCCGCATGACAGAGACATCCTATCGCCGGGCGGACAACAAGAAAATAACCGTTCATTACGATCCGCAAATTGTGAATCAGTTCACCTTACATAAATCAGATCTGGATCTATGGGACGCCTATGACAGTTTGGACATTCCTGTTCTCTTGCTCCGGGGTGTTACATCCGATGTTCTGCCTGCAGCCGTCGCCGACGATATGGCCACCCGCAATAAAAACACCCAATTGGAAGTTCTGGAAGGTTTCGGGCACGCCCCGACCCTTTGTAGTGAAACAGAAATCAAACTGGTCAAACAGCTACTTGCCAGAGCATAAATCCTGAAGGGCGGTTTAACCCGCCCTTTTTTCTGGCCCCCGCCAACGGCTTGCTGATAGAACAACATCAACAGGACCGGGGGCACGTTTGGCGACTTACTTCACACTTTTCTTTTCGGCGTTTACGTCTGCGACACTGCTCCCCGGATCATCAGAAGCGCTGCTCGCCTATCTGATCAGTGAGACCCCTTCCCAGATTATCCTTCTGATTGCGATTGCCAGTATTGGAAATATCCTTGGGTCCGTCTTCAACTGGTATTGCGGTGCCTTTTTAATGCACTTTCAAAACCGCCGCTGGTTTCCGGTTACCCAGACCCAAATTCAAAAGGCACAACACTGGTACGGCCAAATTGGGTATTGGTCTCTTTTGTTAGCCTGGCTTCCTGTTATTGGAGATCCGCTCACCGTCCTTGGTGGCGTGTTGAAAATACGCCTTTCGATTTTCATTTTGTTGGTGGGAATTGGCAAAATCATCCGATACGCGGTGATCGCGGCCGCAACTGTTTCAGTTTTTTGATTATTTAACGAATCAAGTGATCAACTCCCCCTACCCCTAAAGTGGTAGATTTCTGATGCCCTACGTTTTTGCAACTATAATTTAAGTCTGAGTATTAGGTAAAATTCTCCCCAAAGTAGTGTGATTTAAGTTTCACTTCTTGTAGTTGTTTGATGGCCTGCAAACAAATTTGAAAAACAGCGGTACATTAAAGGCTTGTTAATATTCTCCGCGATATTTGTAACCTTAAGTAACATTAACACTGGAAAAACCAGCTATCGTACGGGGTTATCTCATGTTCTCAACTTGGCGCGTAAGTGAGCGTTTATTCGCTCTGACAGGGTTTTTTATAATCTGTCTTGTTTCTCTCAGCCTTTTTGAACTTATGGATCTACGCAGGAATCTTCTCGAAGATCGGAAAGAGAAAGCACATAATGTAGTACAAGTTGCATATTCTGCAGTTGAGTTTTATGCCGACAAGGCCCAAAAAGGCGAGATCAGCCTACAGGAAGCCAAAGATCTGGCGCTCAATAATCTGGAAAGCCTCCGCTACGGTGAATCTGATTATTTCTGGGTTAATGACTCCAATGCAAAAGTCCTGATGCATCCCTTCGCCAAGAAACTGGTTGGAACCGATGGCAGTAATGTAAAGGACACTAACGGCATCGCAATTTTTGCTGAAGCTGGTAAAATCGGCGCCAATGGCGGAGAAGGATTTATCGATTATCTATGGCCCCGCCCTGGATCAGAAGAACCCGTTGAGAAAACTTCCTATGTGAAGGGGTACGCGCCCTGGGGATGGGTGATTGGAACAGGCATCTATATCGACGATGTTGATGCAATTTTCTACAAAGACCTGACCTTCCTCGGTATTAGCGCTTCACTGATATTGATCGCCGGGATCTTTGTCAGCATCTGGATCAGCCGAAGTGTCACTTCCCCGCTTGCCAATATGGTCAATATGGTAGGCCGTCTATCCAAAGGCGATTTTTCCTCCAGCCTAGATGTTAACAGCACCCGCAGTGAACTTGGTAAAATGGAAGAAGCGCTTATGCTTTGGAAATCGTCTGCGATCATCGCCAAGCGCCGCGAGGTTGCTCTGGATGAGTGCGCCACATCCGTCGTCTTGATGGGTCCAGACAATGCCATTACCTATGTCAATCAGTCCGGCAAGAAACTCCTTGAGGAATGCAAAAACTCCATCTCCAGGCAGGTTGCCTCTTTTGATAAGGATGATGTGGTTGGTAAGCATATCAGTAACGTTCTTCCTGCTGTTGCCAATCTGTTGACAGAAGGGGAGCGGAAGCTCATCGAAGATCGCGTTGAGTTTGAAGAGATTACCTGGAACGTTCATGTGTCTCCCGTCGTGAATGACTTCGGCGAGCATTTGGGAACTGTTATTGAGATTGAGGACCTCACACATAAACTTCGCGAAGAGATGCTGAAACACGAAGCTGAAAAACAGCAGCTGGAAGCAGAGCGTGTCTTCATGGAAAAACAAAAGGCACGGGCACAAAAAACAGCGGAACTTTTGGAAAATCATGTCGCGGGTGCTATTGAAAATGTAGTGTCATCGACGGTAAGCATGCGTCAAGAAGCGGAACGCATGACTGAAATCTCTCGCAGATCCTCAGACAAAAGCAACGTGGTCACCAGCGCCTCTGAAGATGCAGCCCACAGCGTGGAAGCTGTTGCCGCTGCGGCCTCTGAGATTTCTCGCTCCATCTATGATATCCGGAGTAAGGTTATTAACGCTGCGGAAACCGCCCGCAATGCGGTGTCTGATGCTAAAAGCGCCAACGAAACCGTTCAGGGGTTGTCTGATGCCTCCATCAAGATCGGTGACGTGGTAGGCCTCATCCAGGATATCGCAGCCCAAACCAACCTTCTGGCACTGAACGCCACCATCGAAGCGGCCCGCGCCGGAGAAGCCGGTAAAGGCTTCGCGGTTGTAGCCTCAGAAGTGAAGAATCTGGCAAGCCAGACCGCAAAGGCCACCGAAGATATCGCAAATCAGGTTAATGCCATTCAGGATGCAACGCTGGGGGCTGTAGATGCCATCGGACAGGTTACCGAAGCGGTTGAAAAAATTGATATGATCTCCAGTGATATCTCATCGCAGGTTAATCAGCAGGCTGATGCGACCAACGAAATCACGCAAAACGCCCAGACCGCGGCCCATAACACGGGTCAGGTCACAGATAATATTTCCGAGATTGCCTCTGGCAGCAGCCAAATTGGTACCGCAGCAAATGACGTCCTAAGCGCATCTGACAATCTGTCCGGCATCGCACGCCAGCTGAACCATACGGTGAGCAATTACCTGAAAGAGTTGGAGGAAGAAGATCGGGTCAGTGCCTGACGCCCCACCGGTCTTAAATAAAAAACCCCCGGTGAGCCCCGGGGGTTTTTATTAAATTTAAATTGTCTTTAAGCGACGATCGCACCAAGACGTTCGCGGATGATATCTTCCGCTTCACCAACAATGCGATCCACCAGTTCCTGAACTGATGGAACGTCGTGGATCAGACCGATACACATTCCGGCAGACCAGACACCCGCATTGACATCCCCCTCTTCGTAAACTTTCCGGCCACGCATACCACTGGCAACAGGACCGATTTCCTGGATGGTTTTGCCCTCGCCTTCCATTTCAACAACCTGCTTGGAAACCGAGTTGGTAAACATGCGGGCGGTATTGCGAAGAGACCGGAAAATCAGGGTCGTATCCAGTTCAGTGGCCGCTACGATTTCCTGTTTGATTTTCTCATGTACAGGCGCTTCTTTTGTCGCCATAAAGCGGGTGCCCATATTGATACCATCGGCACCAAGGGCAAGCGCTGCCGCAAGGCCACGCCCATCGGCAAAACCACCGGAGGCTACAATCGGGATATCCAGCTGCTCAACCGCACGCGGAATCAGGATAAGACCTGGTGTGTCATCTTCACCCGGGTGACCTGCACATTCAAAACCGTCAATGCTGATGGCGTCTACGCCTATTTTCTGCGCGGAAAGACCGTGACGCACAGACGTGCATTTATGAATAACCTTAATGCCAGCCTCTTTCAGTTTTGGCATAAAGGCTTTTGGGTTGTTACCCGCAGTTTCGATGATCTTCACCCCCGAAGAGACAATCGCATCCATATATTCTTCATAGGGAACCGGTTTCAATGTTGGCAAGATCGTAAAGTTCACTGCGAACGGCTTGTCGGTCATGTCACGGACTTTGGCAATTTCCTTGGCAAGATCCTCAGGCGTGGGTTGAGTGAGCGCAGTAAGGCACCCAAGTGCACCCGCATTTGCAACGGCTGCGATAAGTTCTGCGCGGCCTACCCACTGCATTCCGCCCTGGACAATAGGGTGTTCAACCCCAAACATTTCGGTAAATCTGGTTTTCATTTTTCTTGTTCTTTTCCAAAATTGACTTGCATAACAAAAGCTAATTGACAAAATAAAGACCTGCAAGCTGTTTTTCCGCCGACCAGAGTATCATGCAAAAGAAAACCTTTTCTGACATCAATTGCGCCATTGCCCAAACCCTTGAACAAATCGGGGATGGATGGACGCTCCTTATCTTACGGAATGCCTTCCACCGGATGCGCCATTTCGATCAGTTTCAGGAAAATCTTGGGATCCCGACCAATACCCTGTCCAACCGCCTAAAGAAGCTCACCGAATCCGGGATATTGGAGCGGCGACCTTGCGCCCATGACAAACGAGCATTTGAATATCGGCTGACCGATAAGGGGTTGGATCTATATCCGGTCATCGTCACCCTCTTTCAATGGGGGGAAAGGTGGTATTCACAGCCTGACGGACCGCGCCTTGAGCTTATAGAAAAAGCAACAGATATCCCTATTCCAGAAGTAAAGGTGCGGGGTGCTGATGGAAACGCCCTTCATGCGAGAGAAGTGAAAGTGGTTGTTGGTCCTGGCGGCGGCGAACACGCCACTGATCTTGTAAAACATCATGGATAATCGAATTTTTTGAGATTATTTAGGCTATAATTCAAACACTTAATAACCAAACAACCATTAAACTAGTTTTATGGTTGTTTTTAATGAAAAAGAGGATATATTCCTGTCATGAATAGTTCGGAAATTGCCCGTACATTGGCAGAGCTAGGAAACGAAACCCGTCTTGATATCTTCAGGGCCCTGATTAAGAAGGGATCTGATGGCATGTGTATCAGCGATATTCGGGACCATCTGTCGATCGCAGCATCGACCCTCGCTTTTCATCTGAAAGGGCTCACTGAATGTGGCTTGATTACACAGGAAAAAGCGGGAAGACAGACAATCTGCAGGGCAAATCTCGAATGTCTGACAACCGTACTGCGGCAACTTGAAGAAGAATGCTGTAGTGATCAGGAAGTATCTGCCCATGAGCGAGACACCGCATAACCTATCATCAGCCTCAAGTTTTTCATTTAAAGCTGCGTTTTCAGATCTGCATTCACGCCTTGGAACCCCAGTCTGGCTAATCCTTGGTACCCTTATTCTTCTGACGGTTATTGTTCCTGAAAATACAGGACAACATATCCAGTTTGCGGGAAAATCCCTTCTCGACATTGCCCCCTTCCTATTATTGTCAGTGGGCTTGGCTTCCTATCTGAAAGCCAGCGGGGCTGACGATCTTGTCGCCCGCGCTTTTGAAGGCAATCCAACACGCGCCATTATTATCGCCTCCATTTTCGGCGCATTGTCACCCTTTTGTTCCTGCGGAGTAATACCGTTGGTGGCTGGCCTTCTGGCAAGTGGTGTTCCCTTGGCCCCGGTATTGGCCTTCTGTATCGCCTCCCCGATCATGGATCCGGAGATGTTCATCCTGACCGCTGCCGGTTTGGGCATGGATTTCGCCATCATCAAAACCGTTGCCGCCATTGGTATGGGATTAATGTCAGGTTTCGTCACCCAAGCGATTTCAAAAACCGGCCTTCTTAAAAACGGTCTTAAAGAAATTGCCAAATCTTCTGGCTGTGGGTCCAGCTGTTCTGCCCCAAAACAGATCAACGTCACATGGGCCTTCTGGAAGAGAGAAGGGGGCATGGATACGTTCCTGAGACAAGGGGGAGATGCGGCGTGGTTCTTGGGGCGCTGGCTTGCTTTTGCCTTCCTGTTGGAAGGGATCATGATCTCTTACGTTCCTGCCGACAATGTGGCCACTTTGCTTGGCGATGGCAACGCCTTTGCCCTGCCCCTTGCAGCCCTGATCGGTGTGCCAACCTATATGAACGGATATGCGGCCATCCCACTGGTTAGGGGATTGATGGACCTTGGCATGCCCCTGTCCACCGGTCTTACCTTTATGCTGGCCGGATCTGTAACAAGTATTCCAGCCGCTATTGGGTTCTGGTCTTTGGCAAAGCCTAAAATCTTTGCCCTCTATCTTGCCTTTGCCGTCAGTGGCGCATTAATTGCCGGATATATTGTAAAACTGGTTGTCACATAAGTTTCACAGGTCATTATTTGACGGACCCGCCCCGACAGTTCAGGGTGCGGGTCATTGTGAGATAAATGATGACCGATACGACCCATACCGCGCAAGATACTACCGGAGAACAGTTGAAAATCTGGGGACAGATTGGCCTTCAGTCCTTTGGTGGCCCGACCGCCCAAATCGCGTTGATGCATCGCGTATTGGTTGAAGAAAAAGGCTGGCTCACTGAACAACAATTTTTATCCGCTTTGAGTTTCTGTATGTTGCTCCCCGGACCAGAGGCTATGCAACTTGCCACATATGCCGGCTGGCGTAGAAGCGGCGTGATGGGCGGGTTAATTGCAGGATCCTTGTTTGTCCTGCCGGGTGCCGCCGTCATACTCCTGCTCGCAACCCTCTATATGAGCTACGGTCAAATATCCGCTGTTCAGTTTGCTTTCCTTGGTGTGAAGGCGGCGGTCCTGGCAATTGTCGTGGATGCCTTGATCAAGATCTCCAAACGGGCACTTACGGGCGGGTTTCAATATGCATTGGCCATCGGTGCCTTTATTGCCCTGTTCGCCTTCCAGCTCCCTTTCCCGCTGGTCATCTTAATCGCTGCCGTTCTGGGATTTCTGTTCCAGAAGGCAGATGTTGAAAGCACCCAATTAACACCGGCACCTTCAAACAAACTGACCGCGCTTATTAAAACGGTTGTTATTTTTGGTCTGCTTTGGGGTGTGCCTGTCGCGGGTTTGTTCCTGGTACTTGGGCAAGATCATATCCTCACGGGTATTGCTACTTTCTTCTCTAAATTGGCGGTGGTCACTTTTGGCGGTGCCTATGCCGTGCTTGCCTATATGGTGGATGACGTGGTCAGCAATCATGGCTGGCTTCAGACAGAACAGATGATTGATGGCCTTGGCCTTGCTGAGACCACACCCGGCCCCCTTATTTTGGTGACTCAGTTTGTTGGTTTCGTTGCCGCCTATCAAGCGGATCAAGCCATGAGCTTTGCCCAAGGGTTCGCAGGGGCTGTGGTCACGCTTTGGGTGACCTTCATTCCCTGCTTTTTGTGGATCTTTGCAGGTGCACCTTATATTGACTGGATCAGCTCCCGCCCCCGTCTGAAGTCAGCTTTGTCAGCCATTACCGCGGCTGTGGTTGGGGTTATCGCGAATTTGAGCCTCTGGTTCTCTCTTCATATTCTATTTGCAGACCTGAAACCCACCTCCCTCGGGCCTGCCACCGTGATCACACCAGATCTCGCCTCAATTGATCTGTTCAGTGTTGGACTGACCCTGTTAAGCGGGTATTTGCTAATCATCCGAAAATGGAACCTTTTCTGGCTCCTGGGACTTGCCGCAGGGGCAAGCTTGCTTTTCAAAAGTCTGGTTTAGTGGGATTTTCTACTGAAAATTAAATATGCAGGGAAAAACCATTCCCACTGGACAATTGAGGACCTGACAGTACCTTCATTATCAACCAAGAATAAATGAAGAAATTTCAGGAGCGCCAGCATGAGCGACAACGCCACTGATATCATTCGCATCGCCAATTGCAGCGGATATTACGGAGACAAACTATCCGCCGCCCGTGAAATGGTCGAAGGCGGCCCAATTGATGTGCTGACAGGTGATTATCTGGCAGAACTGACCATGTCCATTCTGTTCGCCAAAAAAATGAAATCCCCGGATGAGGGGTATGTGGGCACCTTCCTGAAACAGGTCAAAGACGTTCTGGAATTGTGTCTTGAGAAAAACATCAAGATCGTCAGCAACGCCGGAGGCCTCAACCCGAAGGGCATGGCAGAAGAAGTTGAGAAAATCGCTGCCGAACTTGGAGTAACCTGTAGAGTCGCCTATGTGGACGGGGATAACATGTTGCCCCGTATCAAGGATCTGGCAAGTGAAGGAGAGACGTTCACAAATATCGACACAGGACAGGAACTGAAGGAAAGCGGCCTTCGCCCAGCAACGGCTAACGCCTATCTTGGCGGTTGGGGCATCAAGGAAGCATTGGACCAAGGTGCCGATGTGGTGATTGCTCCGCGCGTGACCGATGCCGCTGTTGTCATGGGACCTGCCGCGTGGAAATTTAACTGGAAGCGGGATGATTTTGATGCGCTCGCAGGCGCTTGCGCCGCAGGTCATCTGATTGAATGCGGGGCGCAGGTGTGCGGTGGTAACTATGCCTTTTTCGAAGAGGTCCCCAGCTTTGCCAATGTGGGCTACCCCATTGCGGAAATTGAAAGTGACGGCAGCTTTACCATTACAAAACAAGAAGGCACAGGTGGCCTTGTTTCCGTTGGAACGGTAACGGCGCAACTTCTCTATGAAATCAACGACCCCGCCTACAAAAATCCGGATGTGATCAGCCATTTTGACACCCTGCAAATGGAACAGGTGGGCGAGAACCGGGTCCGTGTTTCAGGGTGCCGTGGGTCCAACCCACCGGCGGAACATAAAGTCTGCATGAATATCATGGGCGGCTTCAAAAACAGCATGGAACTGTTGGTAACCGGCCTCGATATTGAAAAGAAGGTGGAGATTTTCACCGAAGAGCTTTTCCGTCAGGTTGGCGGAAAAGATCTGTTTGATGACGTGGATATCAATCTGGTTCGTACAGATAAAGAGGATGCGGACACCAATGACGAAGCCATGGCGCTTCTTCGTATAACGGTCAAATCCTCTGACCCTAAACTGGTGGGGCGTATTTTCTCGGCAAAGGTAATTGAAATTGCCTTGGCGACCTATCCTGGTTTCACAGGTCGCTCTGCCCCGGGGGGGGGCGGCCCGTTTGTTCTGCACTGGCCTGCACTGGTAGATAGCCGCCATATCACAGAACACGTCCATATGGGCGGAGAGGTTACCGATGTCCCACCAACCAACCAGTTGGATTTGGAAGAGATTTACTATCAGAAACCTGTAGTGGATATAGCAAAACCTGCAAGCTCTGATATGGGGGATATCCACTTTGGTCGTGTGTTCGGAACCCGCAGCGGGGACAAAGGCGGCGCTGCCAATATAGGTGTCTGGGCGAAAACGGATGAGGCCTATCAATGGCTCTATCACAATATGACCGCTGAGAAATTGAAAGAAATGATGCCTGAAGTTGAAGGCTATGAGGTCAAACGCTTTGACCTTCCCAATATCCGTGCCGTCAATTTCATGATCTATGGCATATTGGGCGATGGCGTCGCCGCCAACACGCGGATCGACGGACAGGCAAAAAGCATGGGTGAATTTTTGCGCTCTCGCAAAGTTGCCCTGCCAAAAAGCATTTTTCCAGACGCGGCATAAGGGAGAGCAAAAATGACAGATAATAATGAAACCTTATCCCTTGAAGGGCTGACCTTTACAACGATCAAGCTGGAAGAAAAAGATCACATCTTTACGATTACCCTGAACCGGCCTGAGGCAAAAAACGCCATCAATCCTATCATGAGTAATGAACTGATCTACGCCTTCGATTATGCCAGGCAAACCCGCAGCATCCGTGTGGTTGTTCTGGCGGCAGAAGGAGATATCTTCTGTGCAGGCGGGGACCTTCGCACCATGAGCGGCGGCAAAGTTGACGGTCCGGTTTCCAACGTGCCCAAACGCGGTGAAACTGACGAAATTTCCCTTAAACTTCGCCATATGAACAAGCCGGTTATCGCCCGCATTCAGGGACCGGTTCTGGCTGGCGCACTGCTCATGGTCTGTAACGCCACTCACGCCTTTGCCGTGGACAGCGCGCATTTCTCTGCCCCTGAGATCAAACGGGGTATTTGGCCCTTTATGGTCATGGCGGGCCTGTTTCGGGTTATGGGGAAGCGTCAGGGTCTTGATTTTATTATGAGGGGGGAGCGGATCTCTGCTGCTGACGCGGTACAAACTGGACTGATCAACAAAGCGGTTCCAGCGGATGAATTGGATGAAACTGTCGCTCAAACAGCCAAACAACTGGCCTCCCTTGCCCCAGGTACCATGCAAATGGGGCTTGCCGCCTATAATGCCATTGAAGATATGGATTTTGATCCAGCATTGCCGTACTTGCGTGAGCAACTCAACGAATGCCTGAAAAGTGAAGATGCCCGGGAGGGGATTTCCGCCTTCCTTGGAAAACGGGAACCCAACTGGGACTAAGACAGACAAAAAGCCCGGCATCATGGATACCGGGCTTTTATGTGAAAAATTGAAGTATTTACGCTGCCCGAACTTCGGACAGGAACCCTTCAATATCATTTTTCAGCTTGCTGGACAGCTCTTCCAGGCGGGAGGCAGCTGACTGCACATCACCTGCAGCAACTCCGGTTTCACCCGCTTTTTGAGACACATCACCGATTTTCTCACTCACCTGAGTGGTACCATTTGAAGCTTCCAGAACATTTCTGGAAATCTCATTAGTCGCGGCACTTTGCTCTTCAATCGCGGAAGAAATACCAACAGTGGATTCGCGAATACTTGAAATCACCGTATCAATGTTACCGATTGCCAATACCGCGCTATCTGTCGCGGCCTGCATATCATTGATCTGCTGAGCGATTTCTTCTGTCGCACGCGCTGTCTGGTTCGCAAGGCTCTTCACCTCGCTTGCCACAACTGCAAAGCCTTTACCAGCATCACCCGCACGGGCCGCTTCAATTGTCGCGTTCAGTGCAAGCAAATTGGTCTGTCCGGCGATGTCGTTAATCATATTCACAACTTCACTGATTTTCTTGGCGGTTTCAGCAAGAGCAGAAACAGATGTTGTGCTGTTACTGGCTTCAACCACCGCTTTTTCAGACACATGGTTAGCCTGCTGAACCTGACGGCTAATCTCACTGATAGAAGAGGTCAACTCTTCGGCGGCCGAGGCCACCGTTTGAACATTTTGTGACGCATCAGCTGACGCGGAGGCCACACCCTCAGCCAGTTCACGGGAAGATCCAGCTGTTTCGGTCATCCGATCCGCTGTGGACTGAAGTTCTTTGGTTGCCATGGCAACTGTTGACAAGACTTCGGAAACACGCGTTTCAAAATCACTGATAAGATTTGCAACTTTTTCGGCACGTTCCTGTTTATCGGCAGCTTCACGTTGTTCACGTTCACGTTCACTACGTTCTCGCTCTTCTTTCTCAGCACGTTCACGTGCTTGACGATCCGCTTCTTCCTGCGCATGTCTCTCAGCTTCGGAGCGAAGACGTTCCTGCTCAATGGCATTGTCTTTAAAGACCTGAACGGCGCGGGCCATTTCACCGATTTCATTCTTCTCACTCTGTGAGGGAATCTCGACGCTATTATCACCTTGTGACAAAGCTGCCATGACAGATGTAAGAGACAAAATTGGCATGCGGATAAGTCGTGTGACCATCACGGTTACACCTAAGGCAATAACCAGACAGACAATACTAACAATCATTGTCTGCAACGTATTTGCTTCACCATCTGCAACAGCTTTGGCATAGAGGGCATCCCCCTCTTCCTGCCAAAGTACGGCAATTTCGCTGATCTGCTTGTACATGACATTAAACTGCTCGTCCGCCGCTACCATCATCACAACAGCGGTCGTTCCGTCAATTTCAGTCATATCAATGACGTCATTTGCGGATACAGAATACTCGCCCAACTTTGTATTGATAGCTTGAAGCGCCTCAAGTTCTGTAGCATCGAATTCGCCTTCTTCGATGAACTTGGTCAAAGCCGCTTGAGAGCCTGCGAGAACTGCACGTAATTGCTCACGCATTACTTGAATTTTCTCTTCTTCCACACCTGCGTTCAGCTGCGAAATAAGACGAAACACACTGCCGTTAAACGCCTGCAAATCACGTTGGAAACGATAAGCTGCACCTGTTTTCGTTTTCGATTGCTCGTTTAAGATGGAGGTAACTTCACCATTTTGTTTATTCCCCGAATACGAAGAGACGCCGAGAATAACGAGCGCAATAACAAAAATCGCTGGTGAAATCAGAAGCTTAAGCGAAATGCTCAGGTTTCGAAAATTCATACTTCTTTACCTTTCCAAGGAGGGTTGCCGGAGGGGCGTTTGGATGCACCCGATCCGGCGAAATCCTTACTCGTAATAACCGATCATCAAAAATGTATCGGAATCATCTACACGCGTAACATAAGTATATTTCTGTGCGATTTTCTTGGTTTCCGGATGTGGCCATTTGTAGTCAACCCAGCCTGTGCCTTTGGTTGCAGCAAGCTCTGACATTTCCGCAACGAATGCTTTTCCGTCAGTGTCTTTAACCTTTTGCAGGTTTTTGCCAATCAATTTCTCGTTCGCACCATGGAAAATGATGCTGCCTTTGGAAATAGACTGTCCGATCACGTAAAACTCACCGTTTTTAAACTCACCTTCAACAGCAAAATCTTTGAAGGCCTGTTCTTGTCCAACTGACTTGTAATGCGCAATCGCTTTATCCATCATGGAGAGAACGTGGGCTTTTTTATCTTCAGCGTGAGCGGCACCTACGACAAAGAAGACACCCATAAAAATAGAGAGAGCTAATTTTTTAAACATTTATATACTCCGTACATCAACTTGGAGGAAAATCATCCTCAACATACGGCGGAGAAATTAATTGTTCCCTAAAATCAGCAGAAAAAAAGGCATATGAAAACTGCCAAAGAAGCATGTTTTTGTGCAAAATTTAGTACTTATTGGTTAACTAAATTAGTTTTATATATGTGCACATATGAAATAATCTCTTCGGATGTTTTTAATCGGCGAATCTTATCGAAGATAACTCGGCAATCTTCATAGGTACGCCCCAGAAGTTTGATCCACTGCTTCAATCGACCCGCTCGGCGTGTGGGGTGGTCAATGGATTTCAACAACTGATTATAATCTATTATCAGGTCTAGGATCTTCGAGGCCTCGAACATATCGGATGCATCACCCTTTACTTCAAGCGCCAGACTTGGGCGGGCGATTAACCCACGCCCTAGCATGTAATGCTCATATCCGCAGACATCACGGCAGGCTTCAAAATCTTCCTTCGTCCAGATTTCTCCATTTGCCACAACAGTGATTCCAAGCTGTTCTTTGATAGGCACCAGATATTCCCAATGAGCGGGCGGCTTATATCCCTCCATCTTGGTTCTGGCATGGATGGTCAGTTTACTGGCACCCGCCTCTTCAATCGCTTTTGCGTTTTCAAGGTACAGAGACTTGTCTTCAAAACCCAACCGCATCTTGGCGCTGACCGGGATGTGATCTGGAACGGCCCTGCGCACCGCCGAGGTAATGTCATGAAGACGGTCTGGCCATTGAAGCAATGTGGCACCTGCATCATGGCGGTTTACGGTTTTTGCTGGGCATCCAAAATTAAGGTCAATCCCCGGCGCGCCATATCCCGCAACTTTCTCTGCACTTTCTGCCAGAAGAGAAACGTCTCCGCCCATCAACTGCACATGCACAGGGGTTCCAGCAGCCGTTTTGCCCTCATTATCTAATTCTGGACAGATATCCAGAAACACCCGCCGCGGATATAACCCACCGCTCACCCTGATAAATTCGGACACGCACAGATCAATCCCCCCGATGCGGGTCAGGATATCTCTCATATGTTGGTCCACTACCCCTTCCATTGGGGCCAGGGTGACAGTCATTCAAACAATCCAGCTGCTACATAAACGTGTCGGGGTTCTATCACATTTTCAAAAAAAGACAGTTGTTTATTGTCTTGTCACAATTTCATGCTAAATAGGTCAGGATTAGAAAAAGATTAAATGAGCGATGATCATAGGGATTATCAAGGAGATTATATGACAGGATTTTTGACAAGCGTCACTTCTGGCCACGGTAATACTCGCGACTTGAAAGAGTACCACACTGCTGCTGAGGCCCTCACCGCGATCAAGCGGATCTATAAAGAAAATTCCGAAAAAGTAAAAACACGTTTCAAGGCCTTTTCTGAAGGAGATAAAAAAAGCCCTTTGGATGTGGGATACTATCCCTATCTTGGGCTTGAGATCGGACCAACAGATATCAACCTCAATAGCCGGCTCGCTTATGGTAATCTGCATTCTGCCGGATTCTTTGGCACAACTTTGACCCAACCGGAACTTTTCCACAGTTATTATCTGGAACAGATCGAACTGATCATCCAGAACCACGACCGTCCAGTCGTCGTTGGGGTCAGCGATAGACCCATGCCGCTTCCTTTTGTCATTGAAAAAGCCTCATCCAACGTCTCTGGCGATGATGTGCAAGCACTGCAATCCATCTTCCCTATGCCGGAACTTGCCAATATCAACGATGCCATAGCCAATGGTATTCATGAAACAGAGGCGGGGGCCGCCCACCCCCTTGCGTTATTCTCTGCCGAGCGGGTTGACTATTCTTTGCTGCGGCTTTTCCATTACACGGGCACCTCTCCTCACCATTTCCAGCGCTTTGTTCTGTTCACTAACTATCAGCGTTATGTGGATGAATTTATCGAATATGGTCTGGATCAGGTGAAAAATGGCTCAGAATACCGCGCCTTTGTGGAGCCGGGAAATGTGCTGACCCCCAACCCTCGCCTGACCGATATTGACGCAAGCGGTGAGGCTCCACATCATCTGCCTCAAATGCCTGCCTACCATCTGGTCAGAAATCGCCATGAAGGTATCACCCTGGTCAATATCGGTGTTGGCCCGTCCAACGCAAAAACCATTACGGACCACATCGCGGTTCTCCGGCCCCATTGCTGGTTGATGGTGGGTCACTGCGGCGGCCTTCGGCGCACACAGCGTCTTGGAGATTATGTGCTCGCCCACGCCTATGTGCGCGAAGACCATGTACTGGACGAAGATATCCACCCAAGTGTTCCTTTGCCAGCCATTGCGGAAATTCAAATGGCACTGACAGATGCGGTGGCAGAGTTATCGGGTGAGACCACAAATCTGAAAGAGCATTTCAGAACGGGTACCGTCTACACCACAGATGATCGGGACTGGGAACTTCGCCACAAAGAACTGGCGCAGCGCTTTAACCAGACCAAGGCCATTGCCATTGATATGGAAAGCGCAACCATCGCCGCTAACGGTTTTAGGTTCCGCGTTCCCTACGGCACGCTTCTTTGTGTGTCAGACAAACCGCTCCATGGGGAAATTAAACTCCCCGGAATGGCCAACAAGTTTTATCAGGACCGAACCGCCAAACATTTGCGGATCGGCATTGAAACACTTCGGTCATTGCGTGAAAGCGGAATTGAAAGCCTGCATTCCAGGAAACTGAGAAGTTTCGACGAGCCCGCTTTCAGATAGGCCTTAGCTGTTCCCTCTCACATGTGGCAACACGAGCTCCGCTAATCGCGAACAGAGGAGAGGGGACAGATCATGCCCCATTCCGGCAACCTCAACATATTGAGCCCCCGGAATACTGTTTGAAACATCCTGCCCACAAGGCGCTTGGACAAGCGGATCCTCACTTCCGTGGATCACCAAAGTTGGTGTCGTAAGGCTCTTCAATCGCTGCCGGCGACCGGGGGCAGCCATCACAGCAGCGTACTGACGCATATATCCTGTCGGGCAATAACAGCGCGACACGCAGGCTTTGATATGGGCTTCCAACTCTGATGCATCCCAGCGGAAGCCGGGGCTACCGATCACGTCATTTACCTCAAGGCCAAAGCGAACAATGTCCGCCATCTCCTGACTTAGTGGGGCACTCGCTAAAATGGCGGCTGCGGCTTCATTTGGTCCCGGCAGGTCAATTTCAGAAGACGACGACATGATGGAGGTGAGGGAAAGGGTTTTCTCTGGATAATTTAAAGCAAAAAGCTGGGCAATCATTCCGCCCATAGACATGCCAACGATATGCGCAGCGCTAATATCCAGTGCTGACAGAATATTAGACACATCCGCCGCCATATCCTCAAGGGTAAATGGAGTGTCAGGGAAAGTACCAGATAACTTCGCGCCCATGACGGCTGCAAGATCCGGTACTCCGCCCTCTTCCAATTTGTCAGACAGGCCCACATCCCGGTTATCAAATCGGATCACCTGAAATCCGGCATCCACCAGCGGCGAGCAGAAATTCTGGTGCCAATCGATTAGCTGGAACCCAAGTCCCGCGATCAGGATAACGGTGGGTGCCGCTGGATCCCCCTGGCGGTCCACTTCAAATGTCAGTTCGCCTGCTTCTATTTTCATTATTGCCCCCTGAAACGAAAAAGACGGGCACTTGGGCCCGTCCTTAAATCTTTATCTTCCCGATTTTATGAGGAAGATTTAATCCAGTCTTCGATCTGTCCTTTAGGAGACGCGCCCACTTTCGTGGAAGCAACTTCACCATCTTTGAACAGCATCAGTGTTGGAATACCGCGTACACCATATTTTGTAGGGGTGTTCGGGTTTTCATCGATGTTGATTTTGGCAACTGTGACGTTTCCAGCCATCTCTGCGGCAATTTCATCAAGTGCTGGTGCAATTGTCTTACACGGTCCACACCACTCGGCCCAGAAATCAACCAAAACCAGACCTTCATTTTTTAGAACGTCTTCCTCAAATGAAGCATCAGTTACATTTGTTGTGGCCATCTATATGTCCTCTTTCAGGCAAAAAATCCAACCCGCCCTTTAATCAAGACGAATTTTGTAATGTTTTGATATTTACGTATCACACCCCGGTCCGTCAAGTGATCGCTGTCATATCAGCTTTGTGGAATCTCCATCAAGTAAGGGCCGTCTGTCCACAACAGACCGCATTTAATTGCCTTTTCAGGATGTATCTTCTTAAGAGCCTCTCTGTAAATCTGCATCTGGCGAATATAAACCTGCGGCACCTCCGCAAGATCCCGGGGTGAGGGACGATTGGTTTTATAATCAACGATCAAAATATCGTCATCGCGGATCAAAAGCCGATCAATCTGACCTGACATGATCCGGTCCCCCATCAAACCGGTGAGGGGAACTTCCGCCCGGCTACCGGGGCCAAAAATATCGGAAAAATCAGGATGGGTTAGAACCTTCAACGTTTCCGTTAGAATTTCCCGCTGCTGCGCATCACTTAGTCCATGTGCCGGACGGGCAAGCCAGTTGGCCGCCACTTCTTCCCGGCGCGCAACAGGCACCTCTGGCAGGCTTTCCAGCAAGCGGTGCACCAATAGTCCCCGGTGGAACCGATGTCCATCATCCGAACCAAGCGGGGAGCGCACAGACGGCTCCTCTTCCTCTTTGGAAGGGGTAAGTGGTTGAGGCGGGAAAGGCTCTTCCGGTGGGGGACTCTTAATCCAGCCGGGCAGGGCCGCGTGGAAAATTTCTCCGCGGCCGGTATCTGCTTCTTTCACTTCCTTGAACGTTGTTCCGCTCGTCAAACGCCGGGCGATATGCCCATTGGCAAGCTCAATTTCCTCAACACCTTCTGCTTCCTGGAAGGCATGATCAATCAGATCATACCAACATCCTTCGGGGCGCTTTCGCACATTCTCCCAACCGCAGATATAAAGTCGGTCTTCTGCCCGTGTCAGCGCCACATAAAGAAGACGGCGCTTTTCTTCTTCCTGCCTGTTTTTCTCTGTGGCTTTGGCTTTACGCGTGGCTTCATCCTCATTGGCGCTTCCCGCCGCCCAAAGTGGCCCCGGGATATCTTCTTCTGTCCAGATCAGGCTTGTTTTGCTCGCATGGGGGGATCCCTGACATGTATCCGGCAGGAAAACGATAGGGGCCTGCAAGCCTTTTGATCCGTGAACGGTCAAGACACGCACCTCATCACGTCCCTGTTCCATATCGCGTTTTACTTCCGCGCCGCCCGCTTCCATCCAATGCAAAAATCCTTGAAGGGAGCTGGCCTCACTTCGCTGATAGGCAAGTGCCAATGACAGGAACTCTTCTATGGGATCAACCGCCTCTTCCCCAAGGCGCGACAACAGCTTTTCACGGCCCCGATCCGGCCCTAGAATATCGGCGAAAAATTCAAACACCGGAATAAAGTCCGCCTGCCGCAGGACTTTTCTTAAGAAAGGTAAGGCTTTTACCAACTTGGGATTTTGATCTGCCTTTTCCTGCACCGCCTGCCACAAGCTCCCTTCCCGGCGATAGGCAATGTCAAACAGTTCATTATCATCCATTCCCACAAATGGGCTTTTAAGGATAATCGCCAAATTCAGATCATCTTCCGGCAACAGTGCGAATTTCGCGAGCGCCATCAAATCCAGTACCGCAAGCTGTTCTGACAGTTGCATACGGTCCGCACCAGCTACGGGAACGCCAGCCTGTTTCAGGGCACGCACCATTTCCTCAAAAAAGGCGTTCCGTTTCTGCACCAGTATCAACACATCTTGCGCCCGAATAGTCCGGCCTGTTGAGGCAAGTTTTTCACCGGATTTCAGCCAGCTTTTCACCTGTTCCGCAATTTGCCGGGCAAGGGTCGCGGCGGGGTTTACCGTCTCCATACTGTCGAGCGGAATATCCCACGCATCCCCTTCTTCCGCCTCATCGGGGCGGGTTACCGGCCAAATTTCAGTAAGGCCCTGATGACCCTCCCGGAAAATATAATGCTGGATCTCAGATGCGTCCGCCGTCAGTCCTTTTCGTGCCGGAGGCGGAACAAAAGTGGCATCCACCAACGACAACACCGCATGGGTGGAGCGGAAAGACAGATCAAGAGGCACCACTTCCCATGGCTTATCTGCAAAGCGGGCTTGCGCTTCGAAATGCTGACGCATCTTGTCAAAGGCTGCGGGATCCGCGCCTTGGAAGCTGTAAATACTTTGTTTTTCATCCCCCACCACAAACAAAGTTCGTGCCGCGTCACGCCCCCCATCAATGGCAAAGAACTCTTCAGCAAGCGCACCGATCACATCCCACTGCTCAGGGCTTGTATCCTGCGCTTCATCCACAAGGATATGATCCAGACCCCCATCCAGTTTAAACATGACCCATGGGGCCACATGCGCCCCGCTTAAAAGCTGCCGCGTGGTCAAAATCAGGTCATCAAAATCAAGGGCGCCGCGCCGAACTTTCTCCGCCTCATATTCTGCGATCAGACTATCCGCCAGCTGCAGCACCGCCATGCTGGATTTCAGCACCCTTATCCGGCGACGCTTTTCCAGCACCTCCAAGATTCTGTCCGCTTCTTTTGACAGAATTTCCTTGAGGCCGGGCAGTTTGTCTTCGCATTTTTTAGACCCCAGATTCCGCTCCGACTTCTTTTCCATCTTCTGGGTCAGAAATCCGGAAAGGTATCGATCAAACAGAGCGGGCCGATCTGCGGGGCGGGAAAGCCATGGCTCCATCACCTCGGCAATTTTCTTGTCATTGACCCCACCTTCAAGAAGCACTTCCAACGCGGCGCGAAGGGCCGCCCCGTCAAACGCATCTTCCGCGCAAGCAGCGCTGATTAAATCTTCTTCTCGAAGGGCAGGGTCAATGCCCACATAAACCGCGATATGATCTCGCGCGCCTTCAAGCCCGTCATGGTAGTCCAGATATCGTTTCAGGCGGCCCCGGCGATTGGCAAGACCGGACATCAACTGCACAAAATCCCCTTCATGCAAGTTCTGGCTAACATGGGAAAGGGCTTTTGAAAGGTCGCTCCGTGCGCCGCTTTGGGTTGCCGATAACATCCGATCCCGGGCAATTTGCATAATCTCAGATGCGGTCCGGTCATCCAGTTCCTGAAAATTAGGGGGAATACCGGCTTCTAGCGGGAAACGCCCCAATATGGATCCACAAAAGGAATGGATCGTTTGAATTTTAATGCCGCCAGGGGCATCCAGAACGCTGGCAAACAAACGCCGGGCGCGGACCATCTCGGCTTCGGTTGCAGGACGCCCTTCCAGATCCGCAATATCTGCGGCAAGCTCTCCTTCCGGCATCACCGACCATTTACCCAGCATTTCGTTCAGGCGGTTGGACATCTCCGCCGCGGCGGCTTTGGTGAAGGTAATACAGAGAATACGCTCCGGCGCGAAGCCTGCCAGCATAAGACGCAAAGTACGGTTCACCAGAACCCGTGTTTTCCCTGATCCCGCTGATGCAGATACCCAAACGGACCTGACAGGGTCCGCCGCCCGCCTTTGAAGCTGATTACCGCGCTCTGCAAGCTTTGCCGCATTATCCATCGCTGCCGTCCCCCCCGGACCATTCACGAAGACGGCTTAGATGTTCATAATCGTTAAAGCGGCTCGCATATTTGGGGCGCGGGCTCACCAGATATGGGGTCGCCTCTTTGTCAAATTGGGCAATCAAACGACAAAGCCCCTCATAAGCCCCTTCAGCCAATTCTTCAACGGACACCTTCTTGGACGCAGGACGCGCTTCCCCTGCGGGATCGCCGCCGCTTAACCGGATATAAAGAAGCTCAATAACAGAGACCCCATCCGGCCCTAAATCCGCAAAGCCCCCCTTGCCCGCCATCACAGCTTCCAATGACAGCTGGGGGGAGACACCCGCTTCCACTTCCTTGTCAGACGGCAGCCCCCCGGTTTTATAATCCACAATGGATACTTCACCGATCCCGTTTTTGTCGATGCGGTCCGCCGTGCCGGTTAAGCGGAACCGACCATAGGGGGCCGCAATTTCCATGCTGCCCTTGGCCTCCCTCGCCACCGTTTTAAAAGTGAGGCGGCGGTCCTTTTCAAAATCAATAAACCACGCGGCAATCCGTTCAAACCGTGGCCACCAGAAGGCCCAGACCGCTGGCCGGTTTAATAAATCCCCGAAAACGTCTCGGCCAATTTCCAGTAATTTTTCCAAGGCATCCTCCGGAAGATCTTTTGGATACTGTTCCGTGAAAATCTCCAGCGCCTTATGGATAAAAGTCCCGCGATCCGCCGCCCCCGGATCTTCAGCGATCTCGTCAAGAGGACGGAGTTTCAAAATGGCATCGGCGAAAATGGAGTAAGGATCGCGGATCCATTTCTCAATCCGGGTCACCGATAACTGCCGTGGGCGCGCGGCAACGGGCGGGGTGGGGCGCGGCGCTTCTACGGGGCGCACCTCGGAAGGGGCATCCTGCTGACGTTGCCAGCTGAGCAACGTCTCTCCCTCTTCCGATTGCAGATCCATCCCAAACTGCCCCAGTAATGTCTGAAGACGCAGCAGCCAGCGACTTGGAACCGTTGGGGTGCCATCCACTTTGTCGGATCGGGTGATCAGGACTTCTTTGCCGCAAAAGGCCTGCTGAAAGTCATGGGCGGAAAGGCCCGTTTTCTTCTCGGGCAGTGGTAACGTGAACTGCTCCCGCATAGGGCGGCTCATCCAAGGATCATTACCCGCTTCCGGCGGCCAGATCCCCTTGTTAAGCCCCGCCAATATCATCACATCTGCCCGCTGCAAGCGACCCTCTATCGGACCCCAGATTTGCAGCCGCGGATGTTGACCATAGGTGGCGCGGACCATGCGCCCGCTCATCAGATGATCCAGAAGATCAGGCCAGTGCCCCGGGTGGATTTCCGCCATCACATCGGTTGCGCGCAATAACTCCCCAATGAAATTGGCGGCAGCTTCACCAAAATGCCCATACCAAAGCTTTGGCGTGTCTTTCTCTGCTTCCATGGACAGTTTTTCGGCAAAACGAATATGGGCTTTTAGATATTCCCCAAAATCCACCTCTGATGAGGGCGGGTATTTGGCCACTTCCGATGAAATCTCTTCAAATTCTGCAAACCACCCACGCAGCACATCTTCTTCCGGCAGTTTCTCAACCTCTGCTTTTAACCCGGCAAGCCCGCCCGCAATTCGGGGACCGCGCAGGATTTTCCGCTCCAGTGCGCGTACCGATCTTCTGAAATCAGCGGCAGCATGTCCCATATTGGCATAAGGATGCTTCAGGGCTGCCAAAACAGCGATGGGATCAAAATCCGTGGCAAGCATCCGCGCGGTCAGGCGCAAAAACACACCCGGCGGTGACTGATCCAGACTGGTGCCCGCGCTATCATCCACCAACACACCCCAGCGCTTTAGTTCACTGCTCACCCGGCGAGACAGGTCACGATCCGGGGTGACTAGCGCCGCCGTTTTATTGGGCGTATTCAATACATCACGCATCTTCAATGCAATCACCTGTGCTTCCGCATCCGGGGTCGCACAGTTAATCAATGACACCCCGTCAGTTGCCCCTGAATCTGGCGTGGAGACGTCCCGCCACTTCTCTGTGGTTGTCGCAGGGCGCATGGCCTCTGCCACCAAGGCGGGGCGACTTGCCGGGCAGGACTGGCCATCGGGATCCACCAGATCAATTACTTGATCCCGTGTTACCCCAGCCTTTTCGATCAGGCGTGCCAAACCATATTGAGGGTGGGATGGGTCCTGGCGAATTTCCAGCCAACACTCGTCATCAATGGATTTATCGAGCCCTGGCAGGATCACCGTGCCATCTGGAAGACGGGATACCAAATGAAGGAGCTCCGCCGTTACGGGAATGGAACCGGTGGAGCCCACAGCGTAAATGGGGTGTTCAGGCGGGTTTTGCCGCCATGCTTCGATTTGCCCCCGAAGCAGCAAATCACGGCGTTTGGCAGGATCCATCGCCCCTTCCGCCTCCAACAAGCCCGGCCAGATATCACTGATCAGGGTGAGAAACTCCAGCGTGATCTGCCAATGCTCTGCATATCGCTCCGGCACCAGATCTTTAAGGCCGGAGAGTTCAAGACCTTCTGTCTGCACCTGATCCAGTAACTTACAGAGCTCCTGCGCCAGCCCGATCACCTGCGCTGGATCCCGTGCGGTCTCATCTTTTCGCTGGATAAGTCGGGCGAGCAATAACTGACGTCTGAGCGGATCAATGGCAGGTGGCAGTTCCAATACGCCCTGCATATCCCCGGCCAGGTCCCCGCCTATTTGAAATTCCAGCTCGTCTTCATCTACATCGCCAATTGGCCGCATCCGCGGAAGCAACAAAGGCTGCCCTGCTGTTTCCCGTAAAAATGCACTTTGAAGGGCGCGTGCCGCCCGGCGTGTGGTGGTGAGAACCGTTACATCCCCAAGATTTCCGCCTTCTCCACCATGACGGCGCAACAATTCCTTGGCCAGACAGTCGACAAAAGGCTGCTCCGGCGGGATATTGAGGAAATTTGGCGTTTCTTTAAGCGGCGCTGTCACGATCCTGAAATTATTTTCTCTGCTTGTTGAAGGGCATCTACATCCCCAACATGCAACCATTGCCCGTGATGAGGCAAGCCAAATAATCGCCCCTTGGCTTCTGCGCGATCAAAAATCCGGTTCATGGAAAAAGCACCGCTGTCAAGGCCTTCAAAAAGGTCGGGGTTCACGATCTGGACACCGGCAAACAAAAACGGCGCCATGGCCCGTTCATCCCGGCGGGTCAGACGCCCCCGCTCGTCCATGTCATAATCCCCTTTGCCTGAATAACCGACGGCGTCCTGCGTTCGCTGCATTAACAACAGAACATCCATCCGCTCCGGATCCCATGCGTCAATCAACTGTTTCAAGGAACTCGCTTCCCCGTCCCGCACAATCACATCAGAGTTCAGCACCGCAAATGGGGAGGTTCCCAGTTTTGGAAGCGCCTTTAAGACACCGCCTCCCGTTTCCAGAATTTCATTCCGTTCATCGGAAAGGGTGATATCCAGATTATCGATGGTCTTTATATGGGCCTCAATCTGATCGGCAAGGTGATGACAGTTTACCACGGCCTCTTGAATCCCAGCGCCCCGCACCAGATCCAGTGAATAATCAATCAGCGGCTTACCGGCAACTTTGACAAGAGGCTTGGGGGTTGTTTCGGTGAGGGGCCGCAATCGCTTACCAAAGCCCGCCGCCAGAACCATTGCTTTCATACTAATCCTCAACCCCCTAAATCAATTCACCCAATGTGACCTTCACCCAATGCTTCAGTGCAATCAAATCAGGGTGAGCCAGATTGGCATTTAGATGCGCAATGACCCGTGGCCGAAACGCTTCGTAACGCATCTTCCCATCCTGTTCTTTCAATCGCGTGAAAATACCCAGAATGCGCATGGCACGATGGGCCCCAAGGATGGCGTATAGGCGGCGAAACTCCTGTTCTGGTTCCGCCATCTTTTGCATATATGTTCTCAGGACAGTATTCGCCACCTCCGGTGACACATCCCGCCGGGCATCTTGAAGCAAGGACACCAGATCATAGGCAGGTGGCCCGGTCATCGCATCCTGAAAATCAATCAGGCCAAGTGCCTTCAACCCACTTCTGCCGGAGAGATGAAATAGATTTTCCGCATGGAAATCCCGATGCAGGAAAACTTCGGCCTGATCTTCCAAATGGCTGAGCAGATCCCGCCAAATCTGCTGAAAAAATATACGTGCCTTGTCTTCCAGAACCTTTCCGGTTCGAAACGGCACATACCAATCCAGAAACATAGTGTTCTGGTCCAGCACATAATTGGAATTGAAGAACTTCACCCCCTTGGGCAGTTCTGCTCCGCGAAGGGAGATTAAAAACTCCAGCGCTAGATTGTAAAGGGGCGCTTCATCCCCGCCTTTTTCAAGCAGACGCGCAAACAGATCATCCCCAAAATCTTCCAGGATCAGAAATCCACCGTCCTGATCTTTTTCAAGAACAGCAGGCACACTATAGCCCTGTTCGTTCAAATACTCGGTAATCTTAAGGTAAGACTGAAGGGCTGCGCTATCTGGATCTTCCATCAGGATTGCGGCTTTATCGACCCGAAACAGACGGGTATACCGGCGCGACGATGCATCCCCCGCCAGTTCCTTTTTAACAGTTTCATCCCATCCGGTTTGTTTCAGAAAGTCTGCCTTCAAATCTGTCATCAGACCGCCCCGATATCAGCAAGGCGGGCTTTCCAGCTCTCATCGCCGGACAGGTGAATGATACGGCGACCCTCTTCTCCTTCTGGAATTTCAAGACGAACGGTCAGGGCACCCTCCGGCGCCAGATCTTCCAGCTGGCTTACCCATTCCATCAGACAAATTCCGTCTTCCAGCGCATCTTCCAGATCCAGTTCCCACACTT
Source organism: Sneathiella sp. P13V-1 (assembly GCF_015143595.1). Classification (NCBI taxonomy): domain Bacteria; kingdom Pseudomonadati; phylum Pseudomonadota; class Alphaproteobacteria; order Sneathiellales; family Sneathiellaceae; genus Sneathiella; species Sneathiella sp. P13V-1. The sequence continues at coordinate 846,129 of NZ_WYEU01000001.1, forward strand.
CTTCCGGATCTTCAAGGCGATAAAAGTCATAATGATAAATCTCCCCCGCCGGACTGTCATAGGTCAGTAAGAGATTAAAGGTCGGGCTCGGCACTTCGATATCTTGCCCACATAACTGCTGAATCAGGTTTCTCGCGAACAAGGTCTTTCCGGCCCCCAGAGTCCCTTCCAGAAAAAGAACATCCTTTTCCTTCAGATAAGGAGCCAGTTTTCGGGCAAACTTGGCGGTTTCCTGCTCTTTTGAGATATGAAAGGTGGCAAATTCAGACATGTATTTAATGGATCAGCTTGGTTTATTATCAATATAGAGCGAAGAGGGGAGATGGCAGGCAATTGTTGTGCCTTTGCCTTCCTCTGATTGCAGCTCCACATGACCGCCATGCATTTCTACGAAACTTTTCACCAAAGACAGACCAAGTCCTGCACCGGCGTTTTGGCTCGTCGTATCTCCCTTCGCAAAACGCTCGAAGATGTGATCCTGTGTTTCTTTTGGAATGCCGATACCCGTATCAATGACCCGAATGATCATTTCATCTTTCTGGCGTTCCGCTTCCAGGGAAATGGAACCGCCGGCTTCTGTAAATTTAATGGAATTGCTGAACAGATTGAAGATCACCTGTTTCATCCGGCGTTCATCAAGGTTGGCCCAACCCAAATCATTGATCATCTCAAAATCAATCTGAACCCGGCGTTTGCGGGCGCGGTCATGAACCATGGTGACAACATTGGCAAGCAGGGCGTGTACCTCTACAGGCTCCAGCTCCAATTCGATTTTACCGGCCTGAATATTGGCCATATCCAGAATATCGTTGATCAGATGTAACAGATGGTTTGAACTTTCCAGAATGCCCCGGCCATATTCTGATTGCTTCTCGTTCAATTCACCAAAGAACTGTTTCACCAGAATTTCGGCAAAACCGATGATCGTATTAAGTGGGGTTCGAAGTTCATGGCTCACACTTGCCACAAATTCGGTCTTCATCTTATCCGCTGCTTCCAGCGCGTCGTTTCTTTCGGTCAAGGCCCGCTGCACGTTAAGCTGATCTGTTACATCGATATAGGTGAACAACACATTGCCATCGGGCAACGGAACACGGTTATAATTAATGATGCGGTCATTTGGCATGGTCATCTGCCCGGTATAAGGATCACGGCGCGTCACATTTGCAACATAACGCTCCATCTCATCTTCATCCGTATCCCGTTTCCAGACACCAAAAATGCGGCTCATCAGCTCCCGAATATGAAGGTTTTCCTCAATCATTTCAGGGGTCGCCCCCCAGATTTCCGTGAAACCGGAATTATAGAGCTTCAACCGGGCATCTGCGCCAAACACAGCAACCCCTTCATATAGATTATCAAGGGTCGCGCGCTGCACGGCTGTTTGCGTGTTATGGGCCCGCTCCAGCGCCATTTTGTCCGTAATATCTTCAAACATGAAGAACAGGCCACCTGATGAGTGCGGCGAGATCAAAGTTCGAAGAACCGTTTCATCCGGAAGCTGTACCAACTCTTCCTTGGTTTCGATCAGGTTGGTAAACAAAGCACGCCGCTTGGCACGATAAGCGGAAAAATCTGCTTGTTCCGGAAGGCGGCGAAGTTCTCTTTGCTTATCCAGAACCTCAATAATGGTGGGGCCATCCTCCAAAAAGGAATCACTCAATTTCCAGAGTTTTGCATAGGCCTGATTATAAAAATTGAGCCGCTGGTCCGAACCGTAAATCGCCACGGCTGTTGGAATATTCTCCAGCACATTCTCCTGACCGCGAAGATGGGTCTGCATCTCCTGCGCCATGGCTTCCTCGCGGGAGACGTCTTCTGCAAAGCCGGCCAGTTCATTTTCAAATTCCAGAGGCACTTCATGGATCCGGAAACTATGCAGATCCCCCTCCACCACATAACGGCGAAGTTCCGTTTGCGGGGTCATGGCAACACGTGCCTTTGCGGCAAGTTTTCGGGCTCGGTCCGGCTCCCGACTGGAGACCAGCTCTTCAATTTCCCCCATTTTATTGGGGCCGCCAACGATGTCTTCGTATTTTTTGTTATGCCAAACAATGCGCGATTGTTGGTCTCTCCGCCAAACAGCAATAGGGGCCGCGTTCAAAAGGTCGATAAAATCATCCCGCTCTGCCCGGGTATCCATCAGCGCGGATTTAAGGGACAGAACTTCTTTATCAGATTGATTTTTTTGTTGTCTTTCATTTTCAAGCTCATCTTCAATAAGACGAACACGTTCCGCCAGTTGATCAGAATGAAACAAGAGAGACAGGGCTTTTTTGCGCATGACGTAAAACGCCATTGCCAGAATGATAACCAGCAGAATTGCAAGCCAGAGACCGATCAGTTCGGCTGATGAATAGTCAAAATCCATACGTCCTGTTCACCGTTGGACATCAATAAAAGTAAATCTTGTTCGGATATTAACCACTATTTTAACGAGTTGGCACAAAAAAGGGGCGCGATGCGCCCCTTTTCCGAAATTCTGCTACCAATTAGTAACGATAGTGTTCCGGCTTGAACGGACCAGCCTGCGGAACGCTAATGTACTTCGCCTGCTTTTCGGTCAATTTGGTCAGTTTCACACCCAGTTTGCCAAGGTGCAGTGTTGCTACTTTTTCATCCAGGTGTTTTGGAAGGACATATACGTCATTGCCATACTTCTCTGAGCGTTCCCAAAGTTCGATCTGCGCCAGAACCTGGTTTGTGAAAGAGGCGCTCATCACAAAGCTTGGGTGACCTGTAGCGCAGCCAAGGTTCACGAGGCGGCCTTCCGCCAGAACAATGATGCGTTTTCCATCAGGGAACTCAACTTCATCCACCTGCGGCTTCACATTGTGCCATGGGAAATTGCGCAAGGCCTCAATTTGAATTTCTGAATCGAAGTGACCAATGTTGCTGACAATCGCGCGGTCTTTCATGGCACGCATATGATCGATGGTGATCACGTCAATGTTGCCCGTTGTGGTAACGAAGATATCCCCAACAGGAGCGGCATCTTCCATTGTCACCACTTCATAACCTTCCATGGAGGCCTGCAACGCGCAGATCGGATCGATTTCTGTTACCAGAACACGTGCCCCTTGGGAGCGGAGCGAGGCCGCGGAGCCTTTACCCACATCACCATAACCCGCAACAACCGCAATTTTACCGGCAACCATAACGTCTGTTGCCCGCTTGATGCCATCAACAAGGCTTTCACGGCAGCCGTAAAGGTTATCAAATTTGGACTTTGTCACACTGTCATTCACATTGATGGCAGGCACTTTCAGGGCCCCATCGCGAGCCATTTCGTATAGACGGTGCACACCTGTTGTTGTCTCTTCAGACAGGCCTTTCACGTCTTCCAGATACTGTGGGTATTTATCGTGCATGATCTGAGTGAGATCACCACCATCATCCAGAATAAGGTTTGGACGCCATCCATCAGGACCTTCGATGGTCATCTCGATACACCACCAGAACTCTTCCTCAGTCAGGCCTTTCCAGGCAAAGACAGGAACGCCGGTTTCAGCGATAGCAGCTGCCGCCTGATCCTGTGTTGAGAAGATGTTACAGGAGGACCAGCGAACTTCCGCGCCCAAAGCTGTCAGGGTTTCAATAAGAACTGCTGTCTGAATTGTCATGTGCAGGCAACCTGCAATGCGCGCGCCTTTCAACGGCTGTGATGGTCCAAATTCTTCACGCAATGCCATCAGACCAGGCATTTCAGTTTCCGCAATTCTGATTTCCTTGCGACCCCAGTCCGCAAGGGACATGTCTGCAACTTTGAAATCCTCAGTCTGTGTCATGGGAGAGTTCCTTCATGAATAGGGATAGAAACAACCACAATAGAGTGGGTGTGTTAATGTTCAGTTGCGGCTGTATAACAGGTCAGAAGAACAGGTTCAAGAATTATATAAAGATGTCTTTATATCATGGTTACCTGATGGTTAAATCTGCAGTTAATGCACCCAATAAATTAACCTATTTTTTGACGTTATTCTTCACCGAAGCGGTCGTTGACCAGCGTCTCAATGGCGCTCATGGCGGCGTCTGCCTCCGCACCGCTGGCTTCAACATCGATCGAGGTTCCCTTGGAGGCGGCAAGCATCATCAATCCCATGATAGAAGCGCCAGAGACATTATTGTCATCTTTGGTCACCAATATATCCGCATCATAGGATTCGACGCATTTCACAAATTTGGCAGCAGCCCGCGCATGCAGGCCACGTTTATTCTCTATTTGAAGGGTCTTTCGTAACGGCTCGCTCATTACTGCTTCCATCAGGACTTATTAGACAGAAGATGAGACGCCACATTGATATATTTGCGGCCAGATTCCTGCGCCGCGGCAACTGCCTTTTCCATATCATCTTCACCGCGCAGACTGGCGAGCTTGATCAACATGGGAAGATTAATACCGGCAATCACTTCCACATTGGCTTTTTCCATCACGGAAATTGCCAGGTTGGAAGGTGTGCCACCAAACATATCGGTCAGAAGAATAACACCAGATCCGGTTTCCACATCGGCAACGGCGGTCAGAATATCCTGACGGCGCTGCTCCATATCATCATCGGGACCGATAGAGATTGCCCGTACCTGATCCTGTGGACCAACCACATGTTCGGTTGCTGCGACAAACTCCTCAGCAAGACGGCCATGCGTTACCAGCACCATACCAATCATTCAACTTTCCTTCCCAGAACTCGGTTCAGATATTATGTCGTCCCATCGCCGATTACGGCAGGTCACGATGTACCAAATGGGTAAGATACCCGTTTCTTTCCATATGGTCATGAATATTTTCTGCCACGCATACAGATCGATGCCGCCCCCCCGTGCATCCGATGGCTATGGTCAGGTAGGATTTACCTTCCGCCCGATATCTTGGCAACAAGGTGTCGAGCATATTTTTCAACTGATCCAGAAAGGGGGCAAAGCTCTCGTCTTCGGCAATATAGTCTGCTACTTCTTTCTGCTGGCCTGTCTTTTCCCGTAAATCCGGGTCGTAATAGGGGTTTCGCAAGAAACGCATATCGAAAACCAGGTCCGCTTCCCGTGGCAGACCTTTTTTGAAGGAAAAAGACGTCACTGTGATACTAAGGGCTGGCTGATCTTCCAGACTGAACCGATTAATCAGTTGCTGCCGCAACTCAGGCAAAGACAACAAAGTTGTATCAATCTGTTCGTCGGATTCTTTGGAAATCATCTCCAGAAGCCGTTTTTCTTCCAAAATCCCATCCATTACAGGACGATCAGAAGCCATGGGATGGCGTCTTCGGGTTTCTGTAAAGCGCCGCTGCAACGTTGCCGCATCACAGCCCAGATATAAAAGCGTCACCTCGCTGGAGGGGTCTTCGCGCAGCTCATCCCGTAAATTCAGGACTTTCTGTTCCGAAAACCCGCGGGTACGTGTATCCACCCCAACAGCAATATTGCGCCAGCCCTCCGGGGATATCTCCCGCACCATCGGCGTGAGCAGGGAAATGGGAATATTGTCCGCCACTTCCCAGCCCAGATCCTCAAACTGTTTCAGCGCTGTGGATTTTCCCGCCCCTGACAGGCCGGTGACAAGAACAATTCGGGTCAGCCCTGCGCTCATGACAAAATTCCTTTTTGATCCGGGCCAGACAGTAACGCATCCAAGTGTTGAAGCGCGAACCTGACCCGCGCCTTAGCCGAAGCAGACGACGCATCAAGATAGATCCGCGGCAATTGAACACCCTCCATCTCAACAAGCTGGGGTCCGTCCGGCAGTCTTTCCATTTCCGAAGCAGGCATCAAATCACAGCGAAGTGACAAGGATATTTCAGGCAAATATGGAGTTTTCACGACCCCCATGCCCCGCACCTCCATTAATCCGGCGATAGTGCCTGGGGGCCGGGCAATCAGATGTCCCCCTTCATTAGCAACAATCACATAATCATCGGACACTAATTGGGCCCCTTGATCCAGAAATCTGAGCGCGAGATCAGATTTGCCGCTGCCCGAAGGGCCCACGAACATGATACCCTGGCTTTCCAGCGCTACTACGGTTGCATGAATTTTTCCCATGGGCCGAGGGTGCACCCTGCCCTGACCCCTGTCAATAACGGAAGTTCGGGATTTACGCAGGAAGCCTGACCGTAAAGCGTGCGCCGATAATAGATCCATCAGAACTCATGCGGTTTTGCGCCCGAATTGTCCCGCTATGCGCATCCACGATCAGCTTAGATATACTAAGGCCCAGGCCAGAATGCTGACCGAAATCTTCCCCTGCCGGGCGTTCCGTATAGAAGCGGTTGAAAATACTATCCAGTTTATTGGCAGGGATACCAGGCCCTTGATCTTCCACGTCTATCTGTACCCAGACTTTACCGTCCCTATCCACATCTTCTGCGGCGCGCACCAGAACGGTTCCCCCTTCCGGAGAAAAGGAAATGGCATTTTCAATAAGATTTCGAAGGACCTGTCCCAAACGACCGGGCAAACCAAAGACTTTCAGGTCCTGCTGACTGGTTTCAACACTTATGCTTATATGATCAGGGCCCCTGCCATGCTTGTACATGTCCGCCACACTATCGATCAGTTCAACAATGGAGACAGGCTCCCCTTCGCTTCGGGAAAGTTCCGCATCCAGACGGCTGGCAGCGGAAATATCCGTTATAAGACGATCCAGACGCTTCACATCACTTGAAATAACCGCCAGCAATTTTGCGCGGTTGTCTTCATCCTTGATGCGACTGAAAGTGTCTACAGCTGTCCCCAATGACGTCAGCGGGTTCTTAAGCTCGTGCGAGACATCCGCCGCAAAACTTTCCACAGCATCCATCCGGTCATAAAGCGCCTCGGTCATATTCTGAAGGGATCCGGACAACAGACCAATTTCATCCTGACGTTCTGTAAAGTCGGGAATATCTACACGGCGGCCGAGCCCCAATCGAACATTATCCGCTCCCTCCGCCAGATCATGGATCGGCCGCGCGATGGTACGCGCCAGATACAAAGACAGCAGAAGGTTGATCACCAGCGTGATGGAGAAGACGATCAGTGTTGTGACCTGTGCCGATTTCACGGCCTCATCAATGGCGTTACCATCTTCCACCAGCAAAAGACCACCCAGGATCTGTTTAAACCCTTCAACCGGTAAGGCGACGGTTAGCATGACGGTCCCATCGCGGGTCTGACGAATAGCGCTGCCATCTTTACCACGAACAGCCGTGCCGACCTCATCCAGCATTTCGCTCCGCTGTAGGTTTCCTGTTGGGAAAAGCGGATATTCCTGCGAATTGGGAATAAGCTCTGCCAGAAAATCATAAATATCTTCATAGAAGGCCCGGACATTGCCTGGGGCTTCCGGCGGCGGCAAAGGCTCGTTCAGGATTTCACGACCTGAGGAGATCAAAAGGCGGCTATCGGCAATCAGATCTCCGTTCTGGTTATACAAAAGCGCCGTGGTATCGGTCACAATGGCAAGGCGCCGAAGAACCGCTTTTACAATTCGGCTATCCAAAGTGGTGGGCCTGACCTGACCGTCATAAGGCACGTCACGAAGGGCGGCTTCGCCCAAAGCGCCGGCTATCAGTTTACCGTTTGTGGACATGGCCTGAAGGCGCGCTTCCACAAGACCCCCACGGAACTGATCAAGGTAGAGAATACCCCCCACTAGAAAAACGAGGGAAAACAGATTGATAGCCATGATCCGGTTGGAGAGGGACGAAAAAGGCCCAAAGCGGCGCGCCTTGCGGCGAGGCGCAGCATCCCGAACGGAACCCGATCCGGCCACTTTGCCAGACAGCGGTAATTCCTGATCCCCTCTATGTTCCGTTGATGTGCTTTCTGCCACTTACCCCAACCCGGCTACTCAGCTATTGATATCTACTTCTCCTTGAAGCGATACCCGACACCGTAAAGGGTTTCAATAGCGGAAAATTCAGGATCCACAACACGGATCTTTTTACGAAGGCGTTTAATGTGGCTATCGATGGTGCGATCATCCACATAAATATTGTCATCATAAGCCGCATCCATCAACTGATCGCGGCTTTTCACGTGACCCGGACGTAGCGCCAGACAATGCAGCAACATAAATTCGGTCACCGTCAATGTGACTTCCTGATCCCCCCAGAAACAGGCATGGCGAACACTGTCCAGTTTTAAACGCCCGCGAACCAGAACATCTTCTTCTGCGGTTTCATCATTTGCTTCTTTTGCCTTGTGACGGCGAAGAACGGTGCGAATACGCTCTACTAGCAGGCGCTGTGAGAACGGTTTTTTGACATAATCGTCCGCACCCATTTTAAGACCCAGAAATTCGTCAATTTCGTCATCTTTTGAAGTGAGGAAAATAACCGGCATATTGGATTTGCGGCGGAGACGGTTAAGAAGCTCCATCCCGTCCATGCGGGGCATCTTGATATCCAGAACAGCAAGATCCGGGGGCGATGTATCAAACGCTTCTAGCGCCACTTCCCCATCGGAATATTTCGTTACATCAAATCCCTCGGATTCCAGCAAAATGGAAACCGTTGTCAGGATATTCTGGTCATCATCCACCAGTGCAATTCTTGTCGTCACTAGCGTCCCCTTTCCTCTTTAGCCTCATATATAGGCAACCTTTCCCTGTAATACCACGCCCCATTTGGCACAAATAAGGCACAAGCGGGGCTTAAGCGTGACAATTATCGGCAGGAAAAAGGCGTAATTCAGTACCCAATTGAACTTCTAATAATGAATCCGCGTCACAAATCATCAGTTTCAGAAGCGCAAAAAAAGCTGACCAATCAGACAAAGTAAACAAAATCACTGGAAAAAAATGATGAAATAATTTCGTAATTTTTCGAAAGTTTAAGAAACCGAAAGTAAAATGAAATTGCGTCAAAAAAATTTCAGTTTTTTGAAAGTTTCGCTTTTCCAACGGTTGCGAAGCAAAAGTCCGTTCCTTATTCTTGCGGCACTTTTGAAATCCTGACAATAGAAAATAGACATCATTGGAGAGGCGCAGTGGAACATAAAGGACCTCGGAAGAGTTCTTACGGGCTGGACAATCAGGGGCTTGGAAATGTTGGCGTGGCAAACTGGAATTTGTCTGCAGCATCCCTTTATACTGAAGCACTAAATCGCGGAGAGGCAAGCCTTTCCGAAGGTGGCGCACTGGTCGCCATTACAGGTCAGCACACTGGCCGTTCTGCCAACGACAAGTTTATCGTCAAAGAAGGCAGCAGCGAAGACAACATTTGGTGGGGTAAGGTCAACAAACCTTTCGAAGAAACCAAATTTGCAGGTCTTCACAAGAAGATGATCGATTACCTTTCCGGCAAGGAAGTATTTGTTCAGGATTGTTATGCCGGTGCCGATGCCGATAACCGCCTTCCGGTTCGTATCGTTACAGAATGTGCCTGGCACAACCTCTTCGCCCGCAACATGTTCATTCAGCCAAAAGCCGAAGAACTGGATGATTTCAAACCAGAGTTTACTGTTCTCCAGGTGCCTTCCTTCGAAGCCGACCCGGAAGTTGACGGCACACGTTCCGAAGTGTTCGTTCTTGCCAACTTCGCAGAACGCCTTGTGATCATTGGCGGCACATCCTATGCCGGTGAGATCAAGAAATCTGTCTTCTCCATCTTGAATTATCTGCTGCCAGAAAAAGACATTCTGCCAATGCACTGCTCCGTCAATGTGAGCAACGAAGGTGATAGCGCCGTGTTCTTTGGTCTGTCAGGCACCGGTAAAACAACCTTGTCCGCCGACGCCAGCCGTATGCTGATCGGTGATGACGAGCATGGCTGGTCCGATGAGGGTGTGTTTAACTTCGAAGGTGGTTGCTATGCGAAAGTGATCCGCCTTTCCGAAGAAGCAGAACCTGAAATTTACGACACAACACGTCGTTTCGGTACCATCCTTGAAAATGTTGTCATGGATGAAAATGGCAAACTGGATCTGGATGATAACCGTTATACGGAAAACACGCGTGCGTCTTACCCGATCGAGTTTATTCCAAACGCGTCTGACACAGGTATTGCAGGTAACCCTAAAAACGTGATCATGCTGACAGCTGACGCTTTCGGTGTTTTGCCTCCAATTGCGAAACTGAGCCCAGAGCAGGCCATGTATCACTTCCTGTCCGGTTACACAGCGAAGCTTGCTGGTACAGAAAAAGGCCTCGGCAATGAGCCACAGGCAACTTTCTCAACCTGTTTCGGTGCGCCGTTCATGCCACGTCACCCATCCGTTTACGCAAAATTGCTGGGTGATAAAATCGCCAAGCATGGTGTGAACTGCTGGCTTGTAAATACAGGTTGGACAGGGGGTGCCTATGGTACTGGTCACCGTATGCCAATCGCCCATACACGTGGTCTGGTAAATGCCGCCCTTGATGGAACGCTGGCAAATGTTGAAATGGAAAAAGATCCGTTCTTCGGTCTCTCCATCCCAACAGCCTGCGAAGGTGTTCCAAGCGACATTCTGAACCCACGTAACACATGGGCAGATAAAGACGCTTATGACAAACAAGCCGCCCATCTTGTTAACCTGTTCATCGAAAACTTTGAACAGTTCGCAGAATATGTGGACGACGATGTCATGAGTTCAGCGCCAAAAAGCGCCTAAAACCAATAAATAGTGTGTGATGACTTTAGCCCCGGTTTTACCGGGGCTTTTTTTATTGTATGAGGAGTATTCGACCCACCCCCACAAAGCGGACCCAAGATGAAAAAGGCAGTAATTTTTGACATGGACGGTTTGCTTCTGGATACAGAAGTGGTGGCCCTGCGCACCTTTCAGCAGGTCTGTGATGAGCTGGGTATCCAATTTGATCGCGCCATCTATAACAAATGTCTTGGGCGCAACCTGCAATCCACAGAAAAGCTGCTGACCCGCGAACTTGAGGGCTTTGAAACTTCCACCTTTATGCCTTTATGGACGGGTCTTTATCATGAAGAAGCTGTGTTAAGGCCTGTCCCCACAAAGGAGGGGGTCGAAGACTTTCTGAACGCCCTTAAAAACTGGGACATCCCCATGGCGGTCGCCACATCGTCAGGCCAAGATAAAGCCGCCAGCAAGTTATCCAATGCCGGAATTGATCATTTTTTTCATGAGGTTATCAGCGGCGATATGGTGGAGAACAGCAAGCCTGATCCCGAAATTTACCTGAAAGCCGCCAAAGCAGTTGGGTATCACCCAACGGACTGCCTTGCTCTGGAAGATAGCGACAATGGTGTGAAAGCCGCCCATAGCGCCGGAATGCTGGTCTTTCAGATCCCGGATCTGGTCCCACCGTCACCGGAAACAGAAGCACTTGGACATAATATCGTGACCTCCATGACCGTGGTTCATGGAAGATTTGTTCCACATACGAAATGAAATTCGACAGAAATAGGAAAATTGACAAAGATCCATCCTGCAACCTAATGTAGCAGCTTCTTTTCTGTCTCCACCCCTATTGGAATTGCGCTTATGTGGTCCGTGTCCCTGTCCATTCTGCCGATCTTTTTGCTGTTGATCCTTGGCTATGTCTTGCGCCGCAATGCGTTTCCGGGGGAAGGTTTCTGGCCAATGGCGGACAAGGTCACCTATTGGATTTTGTTCCCCTGTCTTCTGTTTTTCAGAACCACAACAGCTCCGCTGGGCGGTGATCTGGTCGGGCCATACGCGCTGGCGCTTGTGGGGGCGCTCACCCTTTGCGCCATCTTCGCGGTGGTCAGCACCAAGCTGTTTGGTATTTCAAACCGGGTCGGCGGATCCCTTTTTCAGGGGGCAACACGACACAACACCTTTATCGCCTTTGCCACCGCTGATCTTCTTTTTGGCAATGACGGCCTTCTGATTGCGGCGGTTGCCACGTCATTGTTGGTGCCGCCAACCAACCTTTTCTGCGTCACCGCCCTTGTCACCTATCAGGGCAATGAAAATGGGGATCTGAAACGCAGATTGTTGCAAGAGATTTTGCGAAACCCATTACTGATTGCCATCGCGGCAGGGGTCACCTTGAACTTGACCGGTATTGGCCCGCTCCCCGTGATCCATGATATGGCGGACATTCTCTCCCGTGCAGCGTTGCCTTTTGCGCTTCTGTGTGTAGGTGCCGGGCTTCATATCCGCGCCATGAAGGCGGAAACCAAATCACTTATTCTGTCCAGCCTTGGCAAATTGGTGGTCTTTCCGGCCATCATGATTTTGGTGATCAATATCTTCGATCTGGATGGTCCGGCAGCGGTTATCCTGCTGATTTACGGCGCGGTGCCAACGGCGAGCTCAGGCTACGCCCTCGCCCGTCAGCTTGGCAGTGATGAAAAGGTCATGGCCGCCATCATCACCATTCAAACCCTGCTGTCCATGATCACCCTGCCAGTGACCGTGGCGTTAGGAATGCAGTTTTATGTAACGGGTTAATCAGGGTTTCCGCACAGACTGCATTTGGGATCAGGGCGGACCTTCACCTTTCGAAAATCCGTGTAGAGAGCATCATAAATCAGAAGCTGGCCGGACATGCTGTCCCCAACTTCCAACAACTCTTTCAGGATTTCAGTGGCCTGCAAGGATCCCATGGTTCCGGCAAGCGCCCCCAAAACGCCTGCTTCCCCGCAGGTACGCGCCACATCGGCGGGCGGAGGTGCCGGGAAAATGCAGCGATAACAAGGGTGATCACCACCAAGGTAAGCCTTGTAAGTGGAAAGCTGCCCTTCAAATTGCAGCATGGCCGCAGAGACCAGCGTTTTCTTCATGCGATAGCAGGTATCGTTGATCAGAAAACGGGTTCCGAAATTATCAGATCCATCCGCAATCAGATCATAATCCGCAAACAGCTTTTCCGCATTATCCTCGGTCAGACGCTCATTATGGGGGACAATTTTCACATCCGGATTAATCCGCGCGACGGACTGTTCTGCGCTCACCACTTTTGGGGTGCCAATATCCGCGTTCCCGTGGGCGATCTGACGTTGCAGATTACTCAGATCAACAACGTCATCATCAACCACGCCAATGGTCCCCACACCGGCCGCCGCCAGATAGAGGATTAAGGGGGAGCCAAGCCCCCCTGCCCCGATAACCAGCACCTTGGACTGCAGCAATTTCTGCTGACCCATGCCGCCCACTTCACGAAGAACAAGGTGACGGGCATAGCGGTCAAGCTGGTCATCGGTAAGCGCCATATTTTAGATCCCGTCAAACAGGGCTGTGGACAGGTAGCGTTCTGCGAAAGACGGAATGATCACAACGATCCGTTTTCCGGCCATATCATCCCGTTCCGCAAGTTCCAGCGCCGCCGCCAGTGCCGCACCAGAGGAAATACCAACCGGAATGCCTTCTTCACGCGCGATTGCACGGGACGTTTCGAACGCTGTTTCATTACCGATGGTGATGACTTCATCAATCAGGGAACGATCCAGATTTTCCGGAATAAAGTTCGCGCCAATACCCTGAATTTTGTGCGGACCAGGCTTACCACCAGAAATGATCGGGCTGTCTTCAGGTTCAACCGCAATGATTTTGATGTCTTTGTTGTGAGCTTTTAGCACTGTGCCAACACCGGTCAGCGTTCCGCCGGTGCCCACACCCATAACAACCGCATCCACATTACCCTCTGTGTCTGCCAGAATTTCTTCGGCAGTTGTGACTTTGTGAACGGCTGGGTTTGCTGGGTTTTCAAACTGCTGCGGGATGATGGCATCACCATATTCTTCTACAAGTTCCTGCGCGCGCTGAACAGAACCGTTCATGCCTTTTGGCGCTTCCGTAAGCTCCAGATTGGCGCCCAGAAGTTTGAACATTTTTCGGCGTTCAATGGACATGCTTTCCGGCATCACCAAAGTCAGGTCATATCCTTTGGCGGCACACACGAAAGCAAGGCCAATACCTGTATTACCGGAAGTAGGTTCCACAATTTTTGTATTCGGGCCGATTTTACCCGCTTCTTCCAGAGCTTCAATCATAGCGATGGAAATACGATCTTTCACAGAAGCCAGTGGGTTGAAAAATTCCAGCTTCAGCAGAATTTCCGCTTTTGCACCACGAGATTTGGCAAAACGATCTGCGCGAACGAGCGGGGTGGCGCCGATGGTATCGATAATGCTGTCGTAGATTTTCCCGCGAGGTGGGTTCTTGTTCATATCTCTGTTCCTGTTCGCTTAAATGTTAAAATCGCTGATATTCTTTGGCCCGCTTTCACCGCAAGTCTTTTCAATATTGCGGCAAAGCTGTTCCAACGTCACCTGATCCAGTTGTTTCAAAAGCGCGTTCTGAGCCTCCGCCCATAACGGAGCCACAACATTCTGACCAATTTCAGACGTAAAAATTTGTTCGCCGCTTTCAAGGTTATCGGCATCACTGATCACGCGAACAATATCGCCAGCCGTAATCCGGCGGCGCTCCCGTGCCAGACGATATCCGCCGCGCGGCCCCCGCACCCCCTTTAGGATCCCGGCATGGACAAGTTGCTGCATGACCTGTTCCAGATAACGCTGTGGAATACCCTGGCGCTGTGTAATTTCCTTGGATTGCACCGGATCCGGCCTCGCATGAAAGGCGATGTCCACCACCGCTTCCAGCGCATACAGCATTTTCTTTGGAAGATGTAACATATGCTTTTCCTTACTCCGCTGACACACCAGTGGATCCGAAACCGCCTTCACCGCGATCGGTTGTGGACAGTTCATCCACCTCCACCCATGTGGCAATGGTGACGGGGGCGATGACCATTTGGGCAATGCGATCGCCCCGTTCAATGACGAAATCCTCGTCCCCTAAATTCATCAAGATGATCCCAAGTTCCCCGCGATAATCGGAATCAATGGTTCCCGGTGTATTTGGAAGGGTAATCCCTTTTTTAAGCGCCAGACCGGAACGGGGACGGATCTGCGCTTCATATCCTACGGGAAGCGCCATCTTAAGACCCGTTGGAACCAAGGCACGCCCCCCTTTTGGAATAGTCATCGGCTCACTCACCGCCGCTTGCAAATCCATACCGGCACTGCCCACTGTTTCGTAACGGGGAAGCGGAAGGCCTTCAGCATGTGGCAAACGGGTAATCTGTACAGGAACGGCTGACATTGGGTTAGTCTCCAAAAAACTCTGCAATTCGGTGGGCCAGATGGGCAGCCACCTGATCTTTTGTCTGTTTCGGCCAATTTTCGACCTGATCTGCTGTCACCAGATGCACCTGATTGTGGTCACCACCAAAGGTGCCGGTGTCAGGGCTCACATCATTGGCGACAATCCAGTCGCAGCCTTTCTTGGCCAGCTTCTTCTGCGCATTTTCAATGACCGTCTCGGTTTCAGCAGCAAAACCCACCACCAGATCCGGGCGGGAGCTTTCCAATTGGCTGATGGTTGCCAGAATGTCCGGATTTTCTGTCAAAGAAAGCTCCGGCAGGTCGCCGCCTTTTTTCTTGATCTTCTGATCCGCACTATTGGCAACGCGCCAATCCGCAACAGCCGCTGCAAAAACAGCACCGTCCACAGGCAGCGCCTGTTCACAGGCCGCCAACATATCGGTGGCACTTTCAACCTCGATACGGTTGACCCCAGCAGGGGCACTTAGACGTGTTGGGCCAGACACCAAAGTAACATCTGCGCCCAACGCCGCGAGCTCTGACGCGATGGCATAACCTTGCTTACCGGAAGATCGGTTGGCGATATACCGAACCGGATCAATCGGCTCATGGGTAGGGCCTGCCGTCACCAGTATCTTGCGCCCCTTTAACGGGGCGTCTGCCTCTTGTCCAAAGAACGCGAAAATCGCCTCCGCGATAACATCAGGTTCCGCCAATCTTCCCGGGCCAAACTCGCCGCAGGCCATATCCCCTTCATCGGGGCCGATCACCGCAACACCATCTTCTTCCAGTGTTTTCAAATTCCGCTGGGTCGCGGGATGTTCCCACATGCGCACATTCATGGCAGGGGCGATCATAACAGGCTTATCAGTTGCAAGAAGCGCGGTTGAGGCCAGATCATTGGCGTGACCATTTGCCATCTTTGCCATCAGATCGGCTGTTGCAGGGGCCACCACCACCAGATCCGCGCTTCGGGACAACTCAATATGGCCCATTTCCGCTTCATCGGTGAGAGAGAATAACTCCCCATAGACTTTATCATTTGTCAGCGCAGACACAGACAAAGGGGTGACAAATTCTGCCCCTGCTTTGGTCAGGATCGCACGGCACTTCACGCCGCCCTTGGCAAGTAGGCGGATCAGTTCCAATGATTTATAGGCGGCAATCCCTCCGCCAATTATCAGCAACACAGAATTCTGGTTTGTCACAGATCACCTGTTATTTTACTCACCAAATATGTGAATAAAATAGTAACCCATAATTTTGTGTGCAAGTTATAAATTTACAAAATTTTTGGCTTTAGGAAACCAGATAGAGAAGAGTTGCCGAAATCCCCACCGCGATGCCCGCAATAAAGTAAAGCGGTGCCAGCGCTGATCCGCCTTCGCTTTGTCTTCTGCGGGGATTTTCAGATTGGGACGCGGCTTCTTCTTCAAGGCGCTGCAACAGACGATCCGCCTGGCTCACCAGCGCCGGTAATTTTTTGGCAAAATTCAGCCCATCATTCACAATCTGTGCGACCTTTGCCTCTGGTCCCATATTTTCCCGCATCCAGCTTTCAACCGTTGGATAAGACACTTCCCAGAAATTCACATTCGGGTTCATGCTATGGGCCACCCCTTCGGCGGTCACCATTGTTTTCTGCAACAGAAGAAGTTGCGGCTGTGTTTCCATTTCAAAGGTTTCAGTGATCTGGAACAGCTGAACAAGCAGACGGCCGATGGAAATCTCGTTCACGGGTTTACCCAAAATCGGCTCGCCAATGGAGCGGCAGGCTTGTGTGAAGGCATCCAGTGATTTGTTTTTCGGCACATATCCCGCTTCAAAATGAACTTCTGCAGCGCGTTTATAATCACCCGTCAAAAAGGCATAGAGCATTTCAGCCATAAAGAGACGTGTTTCCACATCCATGCGGCCCATAATACCGAAATCAACGGCCACCAACTTGCCTTCGGGTGTCACAAACAGATTGCCGTGATGCATGTCCGCGTGGAAAAAGCCGTCCCGCAGCACCTGATCCAAAAAGACGCGAATAACCGTCGCCGACAGATCCACCAGATCAATGTCCGCTTCAATCAAAGCTTCGCGGTTGGAAAGACTAATCCCTTCCACCCGGCCTTGCGTCATCACCCGCTGGCCCGTGCGTTGCCAGTCGATCGCCGGAACGGAGAAGAACTCATCCCCTTCGAAATTTTCCGCCATTTCAGAGGCTGCCGCGGCCTCAAGGCGCAAATCCATTTCCAAAGACACGGACTGCTCCAGAATTTCCACAATCTTGCGGGGGCGCAGACGGCGCAAGTCGGGCTGGAAACGTTCCACCAGATCAGCAATCCAGTAAAAAAGCTGAATATCCCGCTCAAACGCTTTTTCAATACCAGGGCGCAAAATTTTAACAGCCACTTTGCGGCGGAAAGGCTCTTCACGCTCTTCGCCTTTGTCATCCACGACAATGGCCGTCTCTTCAATTTCAGCAAAATGGACCTGTGCGATGGACGCGGCAGCAACCGGCTCTCTCTCAAAGGAGACAAAAACCTCCCGCAAAGATTGGCCCAGTTCCTGTTCGACCGTTTTGCGCGCCTCTTCATAGGAAAAGGCAGGCAGGCGATCCCGGAGATTGCCCAAATCCTCGGTGATTTCTTCACCCAGCAAATCCGCCCGAACAGATAAAGCCTGCCCCAATTTAATAAAACTTGGACCCAGTGCCTGCAACGCAAGGGCAAGACGTTCCCCGCGGCGCAAGGATTTGTCAGGTTTTCCACCAAAGGCAAAAAGCGGAATCATTTTGCGGGCAAGTTTTAACGCAACGGGTGCCTGATCCAGTTCATCCACCAGAAACAGCGCGTCATATTTCGCCAACACACGGATGACATATAAAAGGCGCAGGATATTGGAAAAAGAGTTCTTCAACTGGAAACCCCTTCACCTATATGCGCCAGGCGGAATGAATGGCGGCAATCCCACCGGACAGGGACCTGTATTTCACCTGCCCAAAGCCCGCCTCTTCAATCATTTTCTTAAACCCGTCCGCATCCGGGAATTTACGGATACTTTCCACCAGATACTGGTAACTCTCCCGGTCCCCGGCAACGGCTTTGCCAATCTCGGGTAGCATCTTGAAGGAGTAGAAATCGTAGAACTCTTTCAAGACCGGCAGTGTCACGGTACTGAACTCAAGACACATGAAACGGCCACCGGGTTTCAGAACCCGCCGCGCTTCACGGAGCGCCATAGGAATGTCAGTAACGTTTCGAATACCAAAGGCAATGGTGTAGGCATCCACAGATTTATCCGGCAGCGGCAGCGCCATAGCGTCCCCGTTCACCCACTCAAGCCCAGAAAGGCGGCCCTGATCCAGCGCCCGGTCCTGCCCCACACTTAACATGGCGTGGTTGATATCAAGAACGGTAACCTTACCGTCCCCTTTCAGGCGATCCAGAAACTTGAACGCGATGTCACCTGTACCACCCGCCACATCCAGAAGATGTTGACCCGGGCGCGGCATCAGCCAGTCAATCATCGCCGTCTTCCAAAGGCGGTGCACACCGGCGCTCATCAAATCATTCATCAGGTCATAATTTTCCGCTACGCTGTCAAAGACGCCGCGCACCATCGATGCTTTTTCCTCAACCGGAACATCGGTAAAGCCGAAATGGGTTGTTTTTGTGCCGTTTTCGGTGGTGTCTGATGTTGACATGATCAATCCTGACCTGAAGTAAGTAGCGTCACCCTTTCTTTTGCGTAAAATGACGCTTAAGCGCAACCCTCTATTTAGGTTACCCGTCACGATATGCCAGAATTACCCGAAGTTGAAACCGTCGCTCGCGGATTGGAGCAGGCCCTTAAAGGTCAGCGATTTACAAAGGTGCAGACCATGCGGCCGGATTTGCGTTTTCCTTTTCCCGAAGATTTTGCGGAACGGCTTGTGGGAAAAACCATCACGGATATTTCCCGCCGCGCCAAATATGCCCTTATATATCTTGAGGATAACACGGTTATCATCTGTCACCTGGGCATGTCTGGAAGTTTCCGCATTTATAAAGAAGCGCCCGGCGCGCCTGACAAACATGATCATGTCCTGTTTGAAACGGACGGCGGTGTTTGGGTCAGATATCACGATCCCAGACGCTTTGGATTTATCCTACTGACCACCCGCGATGAATTGCCGCACCATCCCACTTTCAAGGATATGGGACCGGAGCCCTTAGGGAACAGTTTCAACGGACCAGAACTTTCCGCCCGACTTGAAGGGCGAAAAGGGCCGATCAAAACGGCCCTGCTGGATCAGAAAGTTGTCGCTGGTGTCGGCAATATCTATGCCTGTGAAGCCCTGTTCAGATCCGGTATTTCCCCCAAAAGGCAAGCAGGCACCATCAAGGGTGCGCGTGCGGAAAAGCTTGTTTCTGCGGTGCGTCAGGTACTGGAAGAGGCCATCGAAAGCGGAGGGTCCACCCTTCGAAATTACAGCCACACAGACGGCGAACTAGGCTATTTCCAGCACAAATTTCAGGTTTATGGTCATGAGGGTGACGAGTGCGTGAATGAAGGCTGCACGTCAAAAATTAAGCGATTGGTTCAGTCCGGCAGATCCACTTTTTACTGTTCCAGCTGTCAGCGATGATTTTACCTAACACACGTTTGATAAATCACTGGACAATCTGTCCACCAACTTCATAATACAGCCCAAATTCGCAAGGGTTTCCCCAAACTGACCCCTGCATAAAGGCAACAGGAGGAAATTATGTCCTACAATCACATTCTTGCTGAAACTCAAGGTCCGGTTGGTATCATTCGTCTGAACCGTCCACAGGCACTGAACGCGCTCTGTCAGGAACTGACCGAAGAAATGGGTGAAGTTCTGAAACAATATGAAGCTGACGATGCGATCGGCTGTATTGTTATTACAGGCTCTGAAAAATCTTTCGCGGCTGGCGCTGACATTAAAGAAATGCAGTCCCGTGACTATATGGATGTCTATAAATCAGACTTCATCACAGCCACATGGGAAGAAGTAACACGCTGCCGCAAGCCGGTTATTGCGGCTGTTGCAGGTTATGCATTGGGCGGCGGCTGTGAGCTCGCCATGATGTGTGACTTCATCATTGCAGCTGATAACGCGAAATTTGGTCAGCCAGAAATTAATCTGGGCACTATTCCAGGTGCCGGCGGCACACAGCGCCTCACACGCTTCGTTGGTAAATCCAAAGCTATGGAAATGTGCCTCACTGGCCGCATGATGGATGCGGAAGAAGCTGAACGTGCCGGTCTTGTAAGCCGTATCGTACCTCTTGCTGATCTGGAAGCTGAAGCTTTGAAGGCGGCAAACTCCATCGCCGCGAAATCCATGCCTGTTGTCATGATGGCAAAAGAGAGCGTGAACAAGTCTTACGAGATGACGTTGCGTGAGGGAATCATGTTCGAACGTCGTGTTTTCCACTCAACTTTCGCGACAGAAGACCAGAAAGAAGGCATGGCTGCCTTCGCTGAAAAACGTAAACCCGAGTTCAAAAACCGCTAAGTTTACGATGATTTATGGAGGATTCCTGCCACACTGGAAGGAATTCTCCAAAGAATCGCCATTTTCTCACCTTTAAGGGCAATTCTCCTGTTGACGGGGGAAAAATGGCTGGCTATAACCCGGCTTCCGAAATTCGAAGCTAATGTACAGGATTGTCATGGCGCATCATAAATCTGCTATTAAGCGCATCAGACAGACAGAAACTCGCACTGAGCGCAACCGTGCTCGTCGCAGCCGCATCCGCACTTTCGTCAAGAAAGTAGAGACAGCGATCACTGCAGGTGACCAGACACAGGCAAACGAAGCTCTTCGCTTGGCTCAGTCTGAACTGGCACAGGGCGTTGTTAAAGGCGTGCTGAAGAAAAACACAGCATCCCGCAAAATGTCTCGTCTGAATGCACGGGTGAAAGCCCTGTCTGCATAAGCACAGACAAACCCTAGAGAATCAAGCCGCACCTGGTAGACAGACGCGGCTTTTTTTTCGCCCAAAACGTGTATTTTGAGTGCGTTTTAAATCTTAACAATTTTCCACATATTTTAATTTTCAGCGCGATTATTAGACAGATCTACAATATGTAGTAGGTCAAGATTTTCTTTCACCGATTGCCAACTTTATTTTATGGATTCCTCTATCGGTGTCTTGCATCTGTGGATAACTTGAGATTTAATCTCTCCGCATTGGGAGTACAGATATACTTTTGATAGCTAGCGGCGATCCGGAGGCGGGATAAATACCGATCTCTCGGAAAGAAACCGACCTCATCCGTCGATTGCGCATCCGCTATCATTTTCAACTTTTCGGGTTTCTGAAAACCTGCACTGCCCCCCTTCTGAAATATTTTCAGTCGGGGTAGGGGATGCTTTGACCTTGGCGGCTGTAGGGCGGAAATCTGAGCGTTACAGGGGAAGGCCGAAGTAGAATGACCGACATGAGTTCTGGAGCCGGCAGCGCCGGATATGCAGGTGATATTACACCGAACAAGGCTTGGCAAATTCTGGAAGAGAATCCTGACGCCGTTTTAATTGATGTTCGCACCACCGCTGAATGGACTTTTGTGGGTGTGCCAAACCTGACATCTCTGGATAAAAAAACACATCTTATCTCCTGGTCTGTGTTCCCTGACATGCACCAGAACCCGCATTTCACAGAAGAGCTGGAGAAAATCCAGCCAAAGAAAGACGCACCAATTCTGATGCTGTGCCGTTCCGGCGCCCGCTCCATCTCTGCTGCCATTGCGGCAACCCAGGCAGGCTATTCCGCCGCTTTCAATATCCTTGAAGGCTTCGAAGGGGATAAAGATGCCAATGGTCATCGTGGCCAACTGGGGGGATGGAAAAAACACGGGCTGGATTGGGCACAAAACTAAGATGGCGCAGCAGGAACTTCAGCATATAGCCGATTTGTATCAAGAGGCCTGGCAGAATATTCACCAGCGCCTTCGCCATGAATATGGGGAAGCCACTTACAATTCCTGGCTAAAAAATATCGAACTGGACCGTGTTCAGAACGGCCATGTTGTCATGACCCTCCCCACCAAATTTTTGCGGGACTGGGTTATCAACAATTATGCAAACCGCATTCGCCAGATCTGGGCATTGGAATCTGAAGAAATTCAGTCCATTGACATTCAGGTACGCGATGCGTCGGTGGCCCAAGGCACGGCACCAAAAATCTCCGCCAACTCCGCCCCGACACCAGCTGCGGGTAATATTAAATCCCTGCCGCAAGACGGGGAAAATGATCAATCCAGCTTTATCTCACAGCTGGATCCGCGTTTTACCTTTGAAAATTTCGTTGTTGGTAAATCAAATGAACTGGCCCATGCCGCGGCCCGCCGTGTGGCAGAAGCAAAAGATAACATTCCTTTTAACCCGCTTTATCTGTATGGCGGGGTGGGTCTTGGTAAAACACACTTGATGCATGCCATTGGCCATGCAATTGCAGCCAACTGCCCGGAAAAAAAGGTCCTGTATCTTTCAGCCGAGAAGTTTATGTACCGGTTCATCCGGGCGCTGCGATTTAAAGACACCATGAACTTCAAGGACCAGTTTCGCTCCGTTGATGTGCTGATGATTGACGATGTCCAGTTTATCTCTGGCAAAGACAGCACTCAGGAAGAATTTTTCCATACTTTCAATGCGTTGGTGGACCAGAATCATCAGATTATTATATCTGGTGACCGCTCCCCTACAGATCTTGAAGGCATGGAAGAGCGGATGCGCTCTCGCCTTGGCTGGGGACTTGTCGCTGATATACACCCGACAGACTACGAACTACGCCTTGGTATTTTGCAGTCCAAGGTCGAACAGGCTGAAGTGGATATTGACCACCGTATTCTGGAGTTTCTCGCCCATCGCATCACCTCCAACGTGCGGGAGCTGGAAGGCGCGCTGAACCGTGTTCTCGCTTATTCCGATCTGGTAGGACGCGCGGTGACGCTGGAAAGCACTCAGGAAGTCCTTCGCGACCTTCTTCGGGCCAATGATCGCCGGACGACCATTGAAGAGATCCAGAAGCGCGTAGCTGAGCATTTCAACATCCGCATGTCCGATATGCATTCCGCCCGCCGGGCCCGTGCAGTTGCGCGCCCACGCCAAGTGGCCATGTATCTGGCAAAACAGTTAACCACCCGATCTTTACCTGAAATTGGGCGAAAATTTGGGGGCAGGGACCATACAACGGTCATGCATGCTGTCCGCCAGATCGATAAATTGCGGGCTGATGACATTTCGCTTTCAGAGGACATCGAACTTCTGAAACGAATGCTGGAAAGCTGATTTCCCACAAAAATTCTGCCAATTGTCTGATTTTATCCGATTTTCTATTGCGAATCGGCAATATACGCCTGTTTTCAACAGGTTAAATGGCGCAATATTTGTTTGGGCCTGATCAGGGTATCTGATATAGTATTTTTGTTTCCTATCTGGCGAAACCGTTTTGAGATTCTCTGATTCATATTTTTGAATCAAAATCTTATTGGACACCGGCAGAGTTGGAAAGGGAGGCAAAAATTTTGGGGGAACGTTCCGTCGCACAAGTCATGTTCCCACCATCAAGTTAAGTCTGGAAGCCGATAGAACCAATGAAACTAACAATCGAACGCAGCACGCTGCTTACCGCATTGAACCATGTACAGAGTGTCGTCGAACGTCGGAATACCATTCCGATCCTGTCGAATATCCTGCTGAATGCGGAAAATGGATCTTTGGGCCTGACGGCAACGGATCTGGATCTTGCGATTAACGAACAGGCCGAAGCCGATATTCAGACACCGGGCGCCATTACCGCGCCGGCCCATCTGCTCTATGACATCGTTCGGAAACTTCCGGACGGATCCCAGATTGAAATTGCATATCAAGGCGAAGAAGGCCGCATTCTGGTCCGCGCAGGACGCTCACAGTTTGCCCTCTCCTGCCTGCCACGGGATGATTTCCCGATTATGGAAACAGGGGAACTGCCGTTCCGCTTCAGTGTTTCCACATCTGAGCTGAAACGCCTGATCGACAAGAGCCGTTTCGCCATCTCAACTGAGGAAACCCGTTATTACCTGAACGGTATTTATCTGCACGCCGCAGATAACGAAGGTATTCCCGTGCTTCGCGCTGTGGCAACGGACGGACACCGTCTGGCCCGTGTTGAAACACCGCTTCCTGCAAATGCGGAAAATATTCCAGGCATCATCATCCCGCGTAAAGCCGTGGGTGAGCTTCGCAAACTTATTGATGACAATGAAGGCGATGTTGCCATCTCCATGTCTGACAACCGTATCTGCTTCTCATTTGGTGGCTCTGTGCTCACCTCCAAGCTGATCGACGGCACCTTCCCGGATTACGAACGCGTTATCCCAAGCGGAAATGACAAGGTGCTGGAGCTGGATGGCCGCACATTTGCGCAGGCTGTAGATCGTGTCTCCACAATTTCCACAGAGAAATCCCGTGCCATTAAACTGGCACTGTCTGGTGATACGGTAACCCTGTCTGCGACAGGTGCAGATAGCGGCAGTGCAACCGAAGAACTGGCTGCCAGCTACCAGTCAGATTCCATGGAAATCGGTTTTAACTCCAAATATCTGCTGGATATCACAGGTCAGATTGAGGGTGATAATGCCCGCTTTATTCTAGCGGATGCTCAGTCCCCAACTATCGTACGTGACGGAACCGATGACGGTGCCCTTTACGTTCTGATGCCAATGCGCGTGTGATTTGCAGGTTTTTAGTATATCAAAACTGCACAGGAGCTTTCGTTGCCCCCTCTCGCTTTAACGCGACTGGTGCTGAACGACTTTCGTAATTACACGTATCTGAAACTGGATACGGATACACGGCCTGTTGTTCTGACCGGCCCCAATGGCAGCGGGAAAACAAACCTGCTGGAAGCCATCTCCTTTCTAAGCCCCGGACGGGGCTTACGCCGCGCGCGCCTGCATGATCCTGCGCGGCAAGATGGGGATGGGCAATGGGTGATTTCCGCCAACATCATCAATCAGGGATTTGAACATAAGGTGGGAAGCGGCCTGTTAAGGCCTGCGGGCGGCGGTCCTGGGTCTGAAAAGCGTACCGTTCGTATTGATGGTGTGGATGGAAAACGCACCTCCGATCTGGGGGAGATTTTTCAGGTAAGCTGGCTCACTCCACAAATGGACCGTCTCTTTACCGACACCGCAGGGGGGCGCCGCCGTTTTCTTGACCGCCTGACCTATGGATTTGATCCGGAGCATGCCAAACGAACCGCGTCTTTCGAAAAAATCATGAGACAGCGAAATCGGTTGCTGAAAGAAGGGCGTATGGACCCTCATTGGCTGAATTCTCTGGAGCACCAAATGGCGGAACTAGCCATCTCAATTATTGCGGCCAGAGGACAAACCATTGATCGACTCAATCAGGCCATGGAAGAGGGGAAAAATGGTGATAAAAATATCGTCATCGCCTTTCCAAAAGCGCTTCTTCAACTCACAGGTGCCCTTGAAGAGCGCATAAAGGATATGCCGGCCTTGATGGCGGAAGACAGCTACAAGCAAGCACTTGAAAATAATAGGAAAATTGACGCCGCAGCGGGAAGCACAACCCATGGCCCGCACCGTTCTGATCTCGGTGTTTTCCATCGGGAGAAGGACCAGGCGGCAGCTCTTTGCTCCACCGGTGAACAAAAAGCGCTATTAATTTCAATTATCCTGTCAAATGCACGCCTTCAGGCTGGATTACATGGCAAAGCACCGGTATTATTACTGGACGAAATTACGGCCCATTTGGACCGCTTCAGACGCTGTGCACTTTTCGATGAAATCTCACGCCTGAACATGCAGGCCTGGATGACCGGAACCGACGAAGCGCTGTTTGCGGAATTTGCAGATCGGGCACAATTTTTTACGGTTGAAAACGGGACCCTGACGCGGGTTTGACACGTTGGATATTAAGGGAAGTGACGTATGAGTGAAGAACAGGTATCCGCCGAGGAATATGGCGCAGAGTCGATCAAGGTTCTAAAAGGCCTTGATGCCGTGCGAAAGCGCCCCGGTATGTATATCGGCGATACTGATGATGGCTCCGGTCTGCACCACATGGTCTATGAGGTGGTGGATAACGCCATCGACGAAGCATTGGCAGGGTATTGTGATCTGGTTTACGTCTCTCTGAACAGCGACGGCTCCGTCACCGTGCGTGACAATGGTCGTGGTATTCCCGTTGATATCCACGAAGAGGAAGGCGTCTCTGCCGCTGAGGTGATTATGACCCAGTTGCACGCCGGTGGTAAGTTCGACCAGAATTCCTATAAGGTTTCCGGTGGTCTGCATGGTGTGGGTGTCTCCGTTGTGAACGCCTTGTCCGTGAAGCTGGATATGAAAATCTGGCGTAACGGTAAAGAGCATCAGATCAGCTTCTCCCACGGTGACGCTATTGATCGCCTCGCAGTTACAGGTGATGCCCCTATTCGCGAAGATAAGGGGGAACCTTTAACCGGTACAGAAGTTACCTTCCTGCCTTCAAAAGAAACTTTCTCGGCTGTTGAGTTTGATTTTGCAACGCTGGAGCATCGCTTGAGGGAGCTGGCCTTCCTGAACTCCGGTGTTCATATTCAGCTTAACGACTTCCGTGGCAGCGAACCTATTACAACAGACCTTCACTATGAAGGTGGTATTGCGGCATTTGTTCAGTATCTGGATAAATCCAAGACTCCACTGATCAGCGAAACCATCAATTTCGATTCTGAAAAAGACGGCATTGGTGTGGAAGTGTCTTTGGAATGGAACGACAGTTATCATGAAAATGTACTGTGTTTTACCAACAACATCCCTCAGCGTGATGGCGGGACTCACCTTGCAGGTTTCCGCGCGGCCTTGACCCGTACCATCAACAAATATGCCACCAGCAGCGGCATTGCAAAGAAGGAAAAGGCCTCCATCACGGGTGATGACGCCCGTGAAGGTCTGACCTGCGTTGTTTCCGTGAAGGTACCGGATCCAAAATTCTCCTCCCAGACCAAAGACAAACTGGTCTCCAGTGAGGTTCGTCCAATTGTTGAAAGCTGTGTCAATGATGCGCTGGATCAATGGTTTGAAGAGCATCCGAAAGATGCCAACAATATCATCACCAAGATCTTTGAGGCCGCCGCAGCGCGTGAAGCGGCCCGTAAAGCCCGTGAACTTACCCGCCGTAAAGGCGCGCTCGATATCTCAAGCCTGCCAGGCAAACTGGCTGACTGTCAAAGTAAGGACCCGGCTATTTCTGAACTCTTCCTGGTGGAGGGTGATAGTGCGGGCGGTTCTGCAAAACAGGGCCGTGATCGCCATAATCAGGCGGTTCTTCCGCTTCGCGGTAAAATCCTGAACGTGGAACGGGCTCGTTTCGACCGGATGCTGTCTTCTCAGGAAATCGGCACGATTATTACTGCGCTTGGTACCGGTATTGGTGCAGAAGAGTTCAATATCGAAAAAGCGCGGTATCAGAAAATCATCATCATGACGGACGCGGACGTGGACGGATCGCACATTCGGACCCTTCTGCTCACCTTCTTCTATCGCCAGATGCCTGAACTTGTCGAAAAAGGTTATCTTTATATTGCGCAGCCACCTTTATACAAAGTAACCCGTGGTAAATCCTCCGTTTATTTGAAAGACGAAGCCGCCATGGAGGACTACCTGATTGAGCAGGGTATTGAGGACGTGATCCTAACTCTTGCCAATGGGGAACAACGGAGCGGTCACGACCTTCTGCAATTGATCAATCATGCCCGCGTCTGCCGTGATCTTATCACCTCCGTGGCTCGCCCAAGTACAATGGGCGTGGTTGAACAGGTTGCGATCGCCGGTGCACTCAGTGATGATGTTCTTGCCGACCCTCAAAAAGGTCCGGAAGCCGCCAACTTTGTCGCAGCCCGTCTGGATGCCATGTCGTCTGAAACTGAACGGGGATGGAACGGTGAGATTATGCCGGACTTCAGTATCAGATTCGCTCGCGAGGTACGAGGCGTTACTGAAAGCCTTCATGTGGACAGCAACCTGATTAACTCCACCCAAGCGGCGCAGTTGAACGACATGAAGGAAGAGCTTGCAGAAGTTTATGGCAAAGCGGCAACCTTCGCCTTTAAAGAAACAACGCAGACCATCAATTCCCCAATTGAACTTCTGGAAGCCGTACTGACTATCGGACGTAAAGGCCTTTCCATGCAGCGTTATAAGGGTCTCGGTGAAATGAACCCGGATCAGCTTTGGGAGACAACACTGGATTCCGAGGCGCGGACTTTGCTGCAGGTGAAAGTAAGCCATGGTGATGAAGCCGACGAGGTGTTCTCCACCTTGATGGGTGACGTGGTGGAGCCACGCCGTGACTTTATCCAGCAAAATGCTCTGAAAGTACGAACTCTGGATGCTTAAAAAGTGTCTGTTTTGATTAACGGTTGCTTAAATAGTTAAAGATAGTAATTCTAATACGCCCCCTTATAGGGGGGCAGGATAACAACGAGTAGGCGCGACATGAAAAAATCGGTAATTCTTGCATCCATGGTGGCTTCTTTTCTGATGTCTGGTACTGCTTTTGCGGCGGGTAAAGCATCAAAGGAACAGCAAGATGATGCCGAATATATGATGCGCAAAATTGTGGAAGACATCCACGCCCGTAAACTGCGCACCACGGTTACGGACACAACACTGGATAAATCCATTCAGGTTGTGGGCGCCCCTGTAAAATTTATGGACAAGAAGAAGGGGAAAAACTCCAAAGAGCTTTTCGCCTGCGCCCATGTTTCCTTGAAAACCAAAATCCGCAATGGCAAAAAAGTGGTACATCAGGTCAAACGCACCGATGAGCTATGTAAGGGAACAAAAAGCGGCAAAGTCCTATATGTGGCTGATATCCGCTGACAGGAATGCTGAGCCTGCCTAAAAAGGCTCTTTTTGTTGCCTTAAATTTGCACCACTTCTCCGTCAGGTTTATCTTGCATATGAGTGTAAGAAATAAACTGTTATTGCGGGCTTGATGACAAACAAAAAACCCACAGGATCGTCCGGAAAAGGGCATAGCACACCGCGATATGATCAGCGGAAGCCCCCAACCAATGGCGGCAAGAAACCTGCGAAAAAGCCCGCGCCAAAATCAAAAGCCAAACAGGCACCCGAGAGTCAAGAAGCCGCATCTGGTGGATGGGGAACAATGCTGCTCAACTGGGGTGGCACCGTAATCCTTTGGGGCATTTTGTTTGTCGGGGCCGTGATGGGCTATTTCGCTTACACCCTTCCCGATATTTCCGGCATCAATGACATTCAAAAACGTCCTTCCATGGTCTTGGAAGCCTCAAACGGCACCCGGTTTGCGACCTATGGCGACCTATATGGGAAGATGTTGAAGCCTGGTGAAATCCCGCAAGTGATGAAAAATGCCATTCTGGCAACAGAGGACGCCCACTTTTACGACCATTTTGGCATCAACCCCTTTAGTCTGGTCCGGGCAGCGTGGCGAAACTATGAAGCCGGCCGCGTAGTTGAAGGCGGTAGTACGATCACACAACAGCTCGCCAAGAACCTGTTTCTGACCCCCGAGCGCAGTATCGCCCGCAAGATCCGGGAAGTTCTCCTGGCTTTCTGGCTGGAGGCCAATTACAGCAAAGAAGAAATTCTGGCGCTCTATCTGAATCGAGTTTATTTCGGATCCGGTACATATGGGATCGACGCCGCTACCCGCAAATACTTCTCCAAACCCGTCGCTAAACTCTCAACGGCCGAAGCCGCCATGCTGGCAGGCCTTGTCAAAGCGCCGACATATTATGCCCCAACGGTTAGCCTGAACCGCGCGCAGCAACGCTCCACCGTTGTAATGCGCCGGATGCAAGCGGTGGGACATTTGACAAAAACTGAAGCCGACAAATTGGTGAAACAGCCAGCGACTTTGCGGCATGCAGGCAGTAATTTCAGGAATGTCCGTTATTATTCCGACTGGGTTGTCAGCGAAGTGCGCAGCTTCATTGGGCGCAGCGACCTTGATCTGGTGATCCGTACCACACTGGACCTAAATCTTCAAAAGGCCGCAGAAACATCCATTGAACGCACCCTTGCCAAACAAGGCAAAAAATTTGATGTGGAGCAGGCAGCCATGGTCGCCATGGGACCAAAAGGGGATGTGCTTGCCATGGTGGGCGGGCGGAAATACGCATCGTCTTCCTTCAACCGGGCCACATCCGCAAAACGTCAACCGGGCTCCGTCTTCAAAACCGTTGTTTTCGCAGCAGGCTTTGAAAATGGTCGAAACCCCAATGACATTTATCAAGACAAGCCCGTTAATATTGGCGGATGGAAGCCCAATAACTATACCCGACGCTATCAGGGACCCATGTCCCTGCGGAGCGCATATGCGCAGTCTATAAATACGGTTGCCGTTCGCCTTGCCGAGGATATTGGACGGGGCAGGGTGGCCGACATGGCCAAAACACTGGGACTTACGGGATCTTTTCCAACGCATCCCTCCATTTCCCTTGGCACCAACGAAGTGACGCTGATTGAGATGACGTCCGCATATGCCATTATCGCCAATGGAGGCAGCGGAGTTTTGCCCTATGGTGTTCTTGAAATCCGCACCAAGGGTGGGGAGGTCCTCTACAAACGTCAAAGTTCAGGCAAAGGTCGTATGATTAGTGGGCGGACCGTCAATAATATGCGGGATATCATGTCCCACACACTGACCAATGGGACCGGACGCGCGGCAAATCCAGGATTTGCGGCGGCAGGCAAAACCGGCACTACGCAAGATTATCGCGACGCGTGGTTTATCGGATTTACGCCTGATTTGGTGGCTGGTGTCTGGTTTGGCAATGATAATGGCTCCCCCACCAAGAAGGTCACCGGCAGTAACCTGCCAGCGGTAACCTGGAAGTCTTTCATGCAGGAAGCGAAGGGCAAGAAACCAGCGCCCCAATTTGTGGCGGTTGCCGAGAAACCGCTGGAGGATCAGACAAGCATCTGGCAGCGGATCTTAAACACCTTCAGCGACAGTGCCGATGGCCGCCCTACTGGGGGTAATACGCCTGCCTCTAAGGTAGAGAGGGCATATCCCCGTGAGGATGATGCCCGCCCATAATCTCTTAGTCCATCATGCCGCCCATGGCACGTTCGAGGATGAAGTCCATAGGGGCATCTTCCGGCAAGGCCCCGTAAACATGACCGCCATCGCGCCCCAGGCGAGAGGCGGTAAAGGTATGAGATACTTCTTTCGGAGCATGACGTAGCAGGATATTTGCCTGCAGAAGTTTCGCGAGCTGCTCTGTGAGCCAACGGGCGCGGCTTTGCGGAATATTTCCGCTTTCAAGGACATCTACAATTTCGGCAAAGGCAGTATCGTAATCCGGATGTTCTCCTGTGGCTCGGCTAAGCTCAACAATAAGGGCCTTTGTGCTTTCCGGCTCCCGCGACATTGCCCGCAAAACATCAAGGCACATCACATTCCCGGAGCCTTCCCAGATGCTGTTGACCGGGCTTTCACGGTAGATCCGACCCAACATATTTTCTTCGATATAGCCGGAACCGCCAAAGCATTCCATCGCTTCATACGTGAAATTCGGAGTGCGCTTGCAAACCCAGTATTTTCCAATAGCCGTAGCAATACGTTTGTATCCATCTTCCAAAGGATCAGACGGCGCGCGGTCAAAAGCCCCTGCTACCCGCATCATCAATTGAGTTGCCGCTTCACTTTCAAGTGCCATGTCCGCCAGAAGGTTTCGCATCAACGGCTGTTCAATAAGGCGACGCTGAAACGCCCGGCGATGTGATGTATGGTAGAAAACCTGTGTCAGGGCGCTTCGCATCAGGGCTGCAGATCCCATAATGCAGAACAGACGTGTATGCTGCACCATCTCGATAATAGTGGGAACACCGCGCCCTTCTGCGCCCACCATGACGGCGTAGGTGTCAATAAACTCCATTTCGCTGGAGGCGTTGGACCTGTTCCCTACTTTGTCCTTCAAACGCTGGATGAACAGGTTGTTACGTGTTCCGTCCGGCTTCCAGCGCGGCAGGAAAAAGCAGGTAAGTCCTTGATCTGTATAGGCCAGCGTCAGAAACGCATCGGACATAGGGGCTGAGCAGAAAAACTTGTGGCCATTGAGAAGATATTCCGCGCCCGGTCCTGTTTTTTCACCAAGCGGGGTTGCTTTGGTGCTGTTGGCACGAACGTCACTGCCGCCCTGCTTTTCCGTCATGAACATGCCCATTGTCATGGCGGTTTTTTCGGAGACCGGAATAGATCTTTCGTCATATTCATCGGACATCAAAAGATCCTGAAGCGGACCTGCAACATCCTCCTGAACCTTCAACGCAGGGTAAACCGCATATGTCATCGCCATCGGGCAGGAAACACCACCTTCTGTCTGGTTAAAGATAAAGGCTTTTGCCATTTGCGCTGCATGAGCACCAGGCCGCCCTTCATGGACCCATGCCAGATTATGGATCCGCCCCTTCATCGCCATGGACATCAGATTGTGATAGGCCGGGTGGAATTCCACTTCGTTCAAACGTCGCCCTTGCGGATCAAAAGGTTTAAGTTCCGGGCTGAACTTATCGGCAAGCCGTGCCTGTTCTCTGGCATGAACCGATCCCATAATAGCCCCAAATTCCCGTATTTCTGAAAAAGCCCAGTCAGCTTCTTCTCGGTTGACGCCTTCTTTCAAGGCAGCATCGATATTGAAATAGTTAATATCACCCATGGCAGGTGGCTGATTTTCAACATCATGGGTGGGAAGCTCAGTCATTGGGGAACGGTTAGGCATACTCTTCTCGACGCTTACAGTTTACGTAAACGTAAACATGAACCAACCGATATATTTTTGCAAGACGATCTTCCGATTTTAATAATAACCAGTTGAATTTATTATCGGATTGAACCCGGATTCCGGAAAATAGTCATATGGAAGAAAACAAAGGTTACAATCGCCATAACAAAGACAATAATCACCATGGGGATCTCGGTTCCGTTAAACAAGTTACCCGCTAACGCCCCCATTAATCCTGCAACACCCAAAATAATAAAACCGCTAAGCGCCGAGGCCGCGCCTGCTTTTTCAGGGAAAGGGTGCATGGCACCTGCCTGACATTGAGGCATGACCATACCAACACCAATATTGTAGAAGATCATCGGAACAACCAGCATTACTGGACTTCCATAGCCGTTCAGAAAAAGCACCAGCAATAATGAGCCCCCAAACAGGGACACAAACACCCCGACCTGCAGTGAAAACCGCAAAGTTGATAGCTGGGTTACTTTTGGACCAATGAGGGTCCCGGTCATAAAGCCGATCACAACAGATCCAAAATAATATCCAAATCTGTCCACTGGCAGTTCATAAACCGTGATCAGAACAAAAGATGAAGACGAAATATAGGTAAAAAACCCGGCAAAGCAGAAGGAAGCCGTCAGAACATATCCCAAATATTCCCGCGACTTCAGAAGATCGGCATAATTGGAGATGATATTTCGCAGCCGCAAGGACGATTTATGGTGATCATCCAAAGATTCATCAATTGAAACCAATAATATAATGGCAACCAACGCCCCATAGGTTCCCAGGAAGAAGAATATCCCCTGCCACCCGTAGTAAGTGGCGATATATCCTCCAAATACAGGTGCAATGGCAGGCGCCACAGCCATAATTGTCCCGATGCGGGAAAGCTGTTTCGCTGAATCCTTCAGCTCAAACAAATCCCGCACCATCGCCCGAGGGACTACAACTCCTGTGCAAACGCCGAAACTCTGGATGATCCGGTAGAAAGTCATTTCGACCACATTGTTGGCGTACATACAACCATAGGAAGCGAGAATAAAAACCGCCAGACCCACAAATAATGTCTTCTTACGACCAAACCGGTCTGAGATTGGTCCCACGACAAGCTGGAAGGCCGCGATCCCGATCATGAAGGCGCTTAACGTCCACTGCACCTCATCAACGCTGGCGGAAAAGGCTTCTTGCATTGCCGGCAGGCTGGGCAGGTACATATCCGTTGACAAGGCCCCCAGGGCCACCGACATCGACAGAAACACCGTGTAGCTAAAAGTGTCAGGCTTAAGCTTCATAACTCGGAGGAAGTGCCCTTTTTTGGAAATTTTTATTATACGCTAATTAGTTGTATCATATTTATGCAAATATGTACCATTAATTTTGAGCCATTTTCTATGTTGCTCAAAGGCAGGGCAATAGGCTTCCACCAGACGCCAGAAGGCGGGGCCATGATCCAAATGGACTAAGTGGGAAAGCTCATGAATCACAATATATTCAAATACTTCCTCTGGCATCATCACCAGTCGCCAGGAGAAGTTTAATGACCCGGTGGATGAACAGCTTCCCCATCTGGTTTTCTGGTCCCGAACAGTAATTTTCCGATAGCGAACCCCCATATGACCAGCCCAGTACTGACACTGTTCATGAAGACGCTCTTTAGCCTGCTTTCTCAACCATTCTTTTATACGGCGGGGAATATGAGGCTGGTCTGCATTGACAATGATTTGTCCATTTTCAACCAGAACACCCCCACGAAGGCGAGGCCCTTGTGCAATTTCATGCGACGTGCCCAGATAGGGGATAAGCTCCCCGACATTGAAGCTCTGCCGTTTAGGTAATTTGGTAATTTGTCTTGCTATCCAGACCCGTTCAGCTTCTGCAAACCTGTAGGCAGCTTCCACACCCACGCGCGCAGGAATAACGATTTGGACGTTACGGGGGTATCGAATTTTAAGGCGCATTTTTTTGGCGCGCGGGGATCGTTTAATCTCTAGGGGAATTTTCTCCCCCTCAAGAATAAAACACGGATCTTTTCCGATCAGCAGCTGAATATCCTGATAAGATCCTATGGAATATCCTCCTCAGGCCACTCAACAATATAATCCTCAGGATCTTTCGCTTTGCGTTCGGACACCACGCGGCCACGGGCTGAAATCCCAGCTTCATGTACCGTTTCGCTGGATCCCGATACCAGAGGATGCCACCAGGCAAGGGTCTTCCCCTCATATAACCGGCGATAGGCACAGGTTTTCGGCATCCACTCCAATTGCTCAATCAGTTTTGGGGTAATGGTGATGCAGTCAGGAACCAAAATCGCCCGCCGTTCATAATTCATGCAGCGACAATTACCCAGATCAAGCTGACGACAGGCGATGTTGGTATAGGCAACTTCACCCGTATCTTCATCTTCCAGCTTCAACAGGCAGCATTTGGCACAGCCATCGCACAGGCTTTCCCACTGCTCCAGTGTCATCTGGTCAAGCGGTGTTGTTTCCCAAAAGGGCTGATCGGTCACGTTGGATCCTTAACGTAGAACTTTAACTGATGTCCTACTTACCATGCTTTCGCATGAATTTGCCAATCCGTGGTGCAATAAATTTGGAGAATTTTGACCCATTGAAGACGCCATAATGACCAACGCCTTTCTGTTCATAATGTTCCCGCTTCTCTTTTGGAAGATTTGTACAGAGATCATGGGCCGCAACCGTCTGGCCCGGACCTGAGATATCATCCAGCTCCCCCTCAACAGTCATCAAGGCTGTTTTGGTGATTTTTGTCGTATCAACAAGGCGATCCCCGCGATACATCATCTCACCCTTGGCAAGGGATTGCTTCTGGAACACTGTTTCGATGGTTTGCAGATAAAATTCCGCGCTCAAATCCATCACCGCATTATATTCGGCGTAGAATTGACGGTGTTTGTCTGCGTTATCCCCATCACCTTCAACAAGATGCTCAAACTGTTTCAAATGAGCATCCATGTGACGTTCCAGGTTCATGCTTACAAACCCGCCAAGCTGCAGGAAGCCTGGGTAGACGCGACGAAACGCGCCCGGATACCCCAAAGGAACGTTATGGATCACGGTGCGTTCAAACCATTCCAATGAATGGTCCATGGCCAAATCACAAGGAACAGTTGGATGGCGACGTGTATCGATGGGGCTGCCCATCAATGTGACAGTGGCCGGGGCGTTTGGATCTTCATCTTCCGCCATAAGGGCGATCGCCGCCAGAACGGGGACACCTGGCTGGCACACGGCCATAACATGGGTTTCCGGGCCCAAAATAGAAATAAATTCTCGGACATAATCTATATAATCGTCCAGATCAAAGCCGCCTTCATACAAAGGTACCGCCGACGCATCGCGCCAGTCCGTGATGTAAATGTCGTGATCAGGCAACATGGTTTCAACCGTACCGCGCAGCAACGTCGCAAAGTGACCGGACATTGGCGCCACCATCAGGACTTTTGGATCCTTCCGGTTA
The DNA here is from genome assembly GCF_015143595.1 of Sneathiella sp. P13V-1. Lineage (NCBI taxonomy): Bacteria > Pseudomonadati > Pseudomonadota > Alphaproteobacteria > Sneathiellales > Sneathiellaceae > Sneathiella > Sneathiella sp. P13V-1. The sequence continues at coordinate 882,394 of NZ_WYEU01000001.1, forward strand.
ATCTCACGTTTGAAATGTTTCAGCTGTCCAAAGGGTTTGCGCAGCAGGATTTGCTCTGCCACCGGAACCGCTTTACCGTCAATAACCGTTTCGTGAAGTCCGAAATCGGGCTTTCCATGATACTGTGTTGTGTCAGAAAACAGTTCACATGCCGCCGCCAATGTGCGGGCCTGTGCGGTTTCAGCAAAAGGATTAAAGGGGCTACGAAGGAGCTGGGATTGGAACTGAGCGCCTATACGAAGAGGCATTAGCGCGTAGCGCTGCATCTCATTGAACTGGTAAAGCAAATGCGTATTCCCTTCACAGAAAAAGCACTCAAAACATATTGTGCAAAGCAGCATATTAGATCATTTTTGTTTGCGGTGCAACAATTGCGCCTTTTCATACAATTTGATTACCCCCATTGCACAAATTCACTGGCTATTGTTAGTATGAGAAAATTGCCATTGAGGAGGGCCCCATGCTCCGTTTTTTTGCAACTATGATCGTATTCTTTGGACTGGTCTCCAGCGCCTCCGCACAGTTATTTGGCGATCCTGAGATTTTCGATGCCGCCATAGATAACGATGTGGAGTCAGTACAGCAGTTCCTGATCAATGGGGAAAATGTGAACATACGCGACAAAGCGAAGGTTCCACTTATTGTACGTGCTGCAGATGCGGGTGCTACAGCGGTGATAGAGCTTCTCATTCAAAACAATGTCAGTATTGATCTGGCTGACCGGTATGGAAACACCGCGCTCATGCTGGCTGCGTATCGAGGGTTTGAAGATATTGTCACCCTCTTGCTGAATGCGAATGCCAAGGTAAATGAAGAAAATCAGCAAGGGGAAACCGCGCTTTTCAAAAGCGCTCAAGGCGGGTCACATCAAGTTGCCAAACTTCTTCTACAGGCGGGAGCGGATGCCGCCTTCACAGATTTTACAGGCAGGACGGCTCTCGACCATGCGATCGAGAACCGAAAAAGAGCCGTTCAACGCCTGCTTGAAAATCAGTAGACTATGGTGCTTCGGCCGCAGACAGTGCGTCTTTCAGTTCAGCCGCACCAACCGCATTAACGGATCTGCGCAACACTACATCACCTGCGGTAACTGTCTGGCCATAATAGGCTTTTTGCCAGTCATCACGAGCGTCCAGAATGGACCCTTCCACAGAGGCGCCAATAAACAGACCCGAGTTCTTGGCAAACGAGAACACATCCACATCAAGGTTGGTCGTGCTTGAAGCCCCGACATTTGTGCCCATGGGGCCAACCGCCGCACTTAGGTCGCCACCCAGTTTCACCTGATTATTGATGATGGCTTCAAGACCCTTCTGGGTCATGATCACCAAAACCAGCTCCTTCGCTTCTGCACCAATTTGAAGTCCGAAACTTGCCTGACCCATTGTATAAAAGGCCGGGCTGCTCCAGCTCCCATCAACACCACGAGCCAGAAGCACGCCAGATCCGCCAGCACCGCCCACAAAGAAGCCTGCTTTTAGAACCTGCGGAAAGACCATCACACCTTTTGAGACGGCCAGAAGTTTACGAAACTGTTCCAGATCTGATTGTGTTTTCAGACTTTCCACCGTCAATTTCGCTTTGTCCACAAGCTGTTGCTGTTCCGATGCCTGAGCGGAGACCGACCACAGAATAACCGCTAAAAATGCCACAGCAGCCTTTAAAACCGGTTTTACACCAAGTGTTTTTCCAAAAAACATAATTGCCCCCTGATCAGCAGTTCCTTATAGGCTGCTTTGCCAGATGTAAATGTTGTGCCCTTGTCTTTAGGCATTCGAACAATACTGTAATAAACAATATATACACCGATCGCCGGATCACCACGCCAAAAGCGTTGTAAATTATTAGCGGATCAATAAATGAGACATATAAAGCCCTGAATTATGACATTATTAAGGTTGTGAGATGGGTAAAGAAAATGAGGGTTGGGTGCATGTCAAATACTGGAAGCAAAAATTCAGGTGCAGGAAAATCCAAAGGGCGATTTCAGAACCTGCCCAATCCAGACATCAAGAAACCGAGCCGTAAAACCTACGTATCCTTCGTCATGCGAATGATGAAATACAGCCGTGAGATTGTCGATATCCCGGAGGGACATATCATTCCACAAGACAAAGCCGCTAATGATGTCAAAAGCCGTCTTGAAGACGGGGCTGATTTCATTACCTGGCTCGGTCAGGCCTCCTTCCTGATCCGTATGAATGGCAGAACTTTTCTAACTGACCCCTATCTTTCAAGTCATGCCTCCCCGTCCAGAATTGCGGGCCCGAAACGCTTTGTAGAACCCGGTCTTCGCATCGAGGATCTGCCAAAAATTGACTATCTCGTTCTGTCCCATAATCACTATGACCATCTGGACAGCAGAACGCTTAAAAAACTGGCAGGGAAAACGGAAATGATGGCGATTGTTCCGTTGGGGCTTGGGAGATATATGGAAAAACGCGGGTTTCATCATGTTCAGGAAATGGATTGGTGGGACAGTCTGCAAGCCGGTGACGTTACGTTGCGGGCCCTGCCATCACAGCATTGGTCAAAGCGTACTCTCTTTGATCGCAACAAAAGCTTATGGGCTTCTTTTGCCTTTGAGGGAAAAAACAACAAAGTCTTCTTCACGGGGGACACCGGATATGGACCTCTGTTCAAGGATATCGGTGAGGATTTTGGCCCCTTCGACTACACGCTGGTGGGCATCGGCGCCTATGAGCCACGTGAGATCATGAAGGCCCATCACACAAATCCGGAAGAAGCCGTTCAAATTGGATTGGATGTCAAAAGCCGCATTCTGGTCGGGATGCATTGGGGCACTGTCCGTCTTACGGATGAACCTTTGTTTGAACCCCCCGGACGCTTCTTGCAAGCCGCCAAGAATGCGGGGTATGATGCGGAAAATACATGGGTGATGAGTATAGGGGAGAGCCGGTCTTTATAGCCTTTTAAGCTCTCTTCCATGATGGGTTGAAATGGCGATAAGTGATTTGTTCAGCTCCGGTGATAAAAGCCGTGAAGCGCTTACAGTTAGCGAAGGCGTCCGCCTTCAATCTCTGGTCTATATTCGTTGGCTCGCCGTTCTGGGGCAGGCATTTGCTCTGTTTTTGGTCCATGTCACTTTGGGGTTTGACCTTCCCATTGTAGAGGCGTCTTTGCTTGTTGCCGCAAGTGCCGTAGTCAACGTTCTGGTTACCATCAGCCAAAAACCCACTGCGCGCCTCTCTGACAGTGGCGCCATCATCTATCTTTTCTATGATGCCCTTCAACTTACGGGGCTGTTATATTTGACCGGCGGACTCACAAATCCGTTTTCCTTGCTGTTTTTGGTGCCAGTTACTATTTCGGCCACGAACCTGTCTTTAAGGGGAACTGTTTTTCTGGGGCTCACCACCCTTGTTGCCATCAGTTTTCTGGCCATTTTCTATATCCCGCTGCCTTTATCTAAAGAACAGCTGGTGGTTTCTGACATCTATATCGTCGCCATTTGGTCCGCGCTTGTGATCGGTACCGTGTTTCTGTCCGGATATGCTTGGCGCATCTCTTCAGACAGCCGACGAATGAATGAAGCATTGACAATCGCCCGCCTGTCCTTGGCCCGCGAACAGCAACTTTCCGCGGTTGGCGGGATTGCGGCGGCGGCGGCTCATGAACTTGGGACACCGCTGAATACTATTTTGCTGGTCTCAGAAGAGCTTTCCCGTGAGTTTCCGGAAGACAGTGACCATGCCGAGGATGCCCGCCTTCTTTATGGTCAGGCCCGAAAATGCGCTGAAGTGTTGGAACAACTCTCCACAAAACCGGATACAAGCCGCTTCCTTCAAACCGATGCTCACCATAACTATCTGCCACTTCACAGCCTTTTGGCGCTGGTTCGGGATAAACAGATGGAAAAGGGTAAGGAAATTGAGGTTCTAACTCACGGAAGTGTGGAGGAAGAGCCAAAGCTCTATGCGACGCCTGAGTTGATGTATGGCCTTGGTAATGTGATGAGCAATGCGGCAGAGTTCGCCCGCAATAAAGTCACCATCACCGCGGACTGGCGGGAGAAAAACGTCAAAGTCACCATTCAGGATGATGGTCCGGGCTTTAATCAGGAAATTCTGGATCGTTTGGGAGAGCCTTATACATCCAGTCGGGCGGGAAATGGCGGTATGGGGTTGGGTGTTTTTATCGCCCAGATGCTGATCCGCCATACGGGCGGAAATATCGATTTTAAGAACAATAAATCAGGCGGTGCTCTTGTGATCATTCAATGGCCCCGCAGCCAATTGGAAAAAGCAGCCCCAAGCAACTAAAACAATGGGTTTTGACCCATGAGAACCTATATTGCTATAGTGGAAGAGTATTTGAATGGTGGAGCGTATAAGTGATGGATGAAAAACGCCTGCTGATCGTGGATGATGACGAGATTTTCCTGAACCGGCTGGGCCGGAGCATGGAGAAAAACGGATTTACGACAACTTTGGCAAACAGTGTTGAAGACGGCAAAAACAAAGCGCTGACCTCTAAGCCGCAATTTGCGGTTGTTGATCTGCGCCTTGAAGATGGCAGCGGCCTTGATGTGGTGGAAGCCATCCGCCAGCATAACCCTGACGCTCGCATCGTTATGCTCACCGGATATGGAAACATCGCCTCTGCCGTTGCGGCGGTGAAAGCCGGCGCCATCGATTATCTGGCAAAACCTGCCAATGCCGATGACATTATTGCCGCCCTGTATGCCAAAGAAGGTGAGAAACCAAATCCGCCTGAAAACCCCATGTCCGCAGACCGCGTTCGGTGGGAGCATATCCAGCGGGTTTACGAGCTTTGCGATCACAATATGTCTGAAACAGCGCGCCGCCTGAATATGCACCGCAGAACCCTGCAACGCATTATGGCCAAACGCTCCCCTCAGTAGGTGTGATGGAAGCAACCGATCATAAGCTGTTATGTGGCGATGCCCTCTCTTTATTGGCGGAGGAAGCATCCGAAAGCGTGGATCTGATTATCGCCGACCCACCTTATAATCTTGGCAAAAACTACGGCAATAATATCGACCTTAAAGAACGGGCCGAGTATCAAACTTTCACGCGCGCTTGGCTTGAAGAAGCCAGGCGTATCTTGAAACCAGGTGGATCGCTTTTCTGTTTTATGGGGGTGAAGTTTATCGCCCGCCTTTATGTCACCCTGGAAGAAGAGTTGGAGCTGACCCCGCAGGGTTGGATCACCTGGCATTACACCCAAGGCATTGGCCGTAAACGCGGTTTTTCTCCGCGCCATGAAGATATTTTGTGGTTTTCAAAAGGCGAGGAAGCCACTTTCAATCTGGATGATGTGCGTATCCCGCAGAAATACTACCGAAAACGCAATAACATGGCGGGGGCAAACCCTGGTGATGTCTGGCAGTTTAGTCACGTTCACTACTGCGCAGCGGAACGGCAACCTCATCCCACCCAAAAACCCGAAGCCTTGATCGAGCGGATTATCATGGCCGCCTCCAACGCGGGTGATGTGGTTCTGGATCCCTTTATGGGAAGCGGGACAACAAATCGGGTCGCCAAAATTCTTGGTCGTCATTCCATTGGCTTTGATATTAACCCAGATTATCTGGAGATGAGCAAAACCCGATTGGATCAACCTTTTGAAGGTTTTGACAGCATTGATCCCAGAAAAGACAGGGCACCAAAGGATGTTCCAACAAAAAAGGCGGCTGAAGAAGCCGCCTCCTGATCTCTATCTGGAAATCTACCTTCAAGCAGATCTGCGCTTGCGCCAGCCGAGGAAACCAAGCAGCGCAATACCAGCACCGTAAAGCGGCAGGGCAGCAGGAAGGGGAACAACCGATATTTTCAGATTGCCAATTTCAAATGCGTTTTGCGATGAAGAAAACTCAATCCGATCAAACAGGGAATTTGCCATGATCATCACTTGCGCAAATCCAGAACCTGATGTTGCACCTTCACCAATCACTGTTCCGCCCGTGATAAAATCCACCAAAGTTGTGCCTTGATAGAATTTTACAAGGTTAAAGCTGTCAACGGATCCCCAGACAAATTCAACTTTGTTCGTTGAGGTGCCAAGGTCGTAAGTTGCAGAAGAGTTTGCACGAACAGCTGTAAATTTCCCGTCCGCCAAAGATGTACCTTCAAAAGGACTACGGTAATACAGGTTCACATTGTCTGTACCGATAATATTCTGGTGGACCAATCCCGTTGTGGCATCCGCATCGGGCATATCCAATGCTTCTGTCGGGACCGTAAAGTCCAAAGCAACCGTTGCTGCTGTTGCTGGAGTTATCATCATCAGACCTGTAAACAGGCCAAGTGCCATAGCCAGAACTTTTTTCATCTTACGCCTAACCAAATAATCAACCGGGGGACAGAATGTCTGCTTGAACGTGAGCTCCTATATTTCACGTAACTAGCTCAATTTAAACAGCAAAATTAGATCAACTTTTCGCGAAATTGTATCTATCGTGAAATTGGCTATGTTTTTCAATTGTTTGAACAGGTTTAGACAAAATTTGATGAATTAAGGCATTTACTAAAAATTAACCATAAATTCTGATCGCCACTTTACTCCTATCCTCCATATGGGGGATAAGGATTTTCACATAAAAACGAATCACGCCTGTCACCTACAGGTCACAGATTTCGAAAATGAAGATTTTCCAATGTTATTATTGAATTAACATATTCAGGATAACTCTATGCTTCGGACTTAAGGGTTGAAGATCGAGGGGATCTATGCGCGTTCTGTTCTTACATAATAACTTTCCGGCTCAATATCGGCATGTGGCCAAGAAGCTGGCAGAGAAAAAGAAAAATCAGGTTGTGTTTGCCTCCCACCGCGCGGTCGAGAAAATCCCCGGCGTGATTAACCGCCTGTATAAACCCCACCGCGAGCCGGGCGAGAAAACCCATCACTATCTGAAAACCACTGAATCTGCGGTGATTAATGGTCAGTCCCTGTTCAAAAGCTGTGTGGAGCTGAAACAGAAAGGTTTCTACCCCGATATCATCTGCGCCCATTCAGGATGGGGTCCAGCCCTTTATGTGAAGGACCTGTTCCCCAATGCCAAGCTGCTGTGCTATTTCGAGTGGTACTACCATGCCTTCGGATCGGACGCGGATTTTTTAAAAGACAGTCAGCTCAATCTGGATGATGCCGCCCGCATTCGCACAAAAAACGTGCCCGTTCTCATGGATCTGGCACATTGTGACTGGGGGCAGGTCCCAACCTATTTCCAAGCCTCCCAATTCCCCGAAATATTCCACAACAAACTTTCTGTGCTCCATGACGGGGTAGATACCGCCTTCTTTAAACCTAACCCGAAGGCAGAGAAAAAATTTGGAAATCTGGATCTCACCCACGCTGAGGAGATCCTCACCTACGCAACCCGGGGGATGGAGCCTTACCGAGGCTTCCCTGAATTTATGCGCGCGGCCCATATTCTTATGAAGCAGCGGCCCAACTTGCATGTGGTGGTGGTTGGCAGTGACCGCGTGGCCTATGGCAAGAAATTGCCGGAAGGGGATAGCTGGCGCAAACGTATGTTGAAAGAGCTGGATTTCGACGAAAGCCGTTTGCATTTTACAGGCCTTCTCCCTTACGAAGATTATGTGAAAGTTCTGCAAGCCTCTACGGTTCAGGCCTATTTAACTGTGCCTTTTGTTCTGTCCTGGTCACTGATTGAAACCCTGTCATGCGGTGCATTGTTGGTTGCGTCCGATACCGCACCAGTTCGCGAAGTTGTCCGCGATGGGGAAAATGGCTTCCTTGCAGATTTCTTTGATCACGAAGCCTTTGCCGAGAAAATCGCTTACGTTCTGGATAATGAAAAGGACCTGCAACATGTGCGGGATGCCGCCCGTCAGACGGTTCTGGATAACTATTCTCACAAGAAACTTCTCAATCGGCAATTGAAGCTGATCCGTGATGTTGCCGCTGGGACTTTACCCCCGACCGAGGGACCGACAGCGATCCCAGATCATATTCAGCCACTTGCCCCGAAATAAACTGGGCAATTGCATCCCGTTTATGGCTATATTATTACCCTAGTAGAACTTTACAAATCTCTAGGGGATACCGTTGGACGCTTCGGCCTATTATGACGACGAGATGGAAGATCACGCTTCCGTTCTGAAAGCCACCCGCGAAAGCATGAAAGAGCCTTTTGAAAAGATGCTTGGCATCTGGGCCAACTGCATTAGAGGCGGCGGAAAAATCCTCTTTTGCGGTAACGGGGGCAGCGCTGCGGATGCGCAGCATCTGTCCGCTGAGCTGGTGGTCCGCTTTATCAAAGACCGCGCGCCCATTCCGGCCATCGCCCTTAACACAGATACCTCAGCCATGACAGCAGGGGCCAATGATCTGGGATATGACATGGTTTTTGCCCGTCAGGTGGAAGCTTTGGGCCGCCCGGGTGATGTGGTTGTTGGAATTTCAACCTCCGGCACCAGCCCAAATATTGTGGCTGCCTTAAAAATGGCGAAAGAGAAGGGTCTTATCCCCACCGCAATGACGGGGCGGGATGGTGGCGTGATGCCGGACCTTGCCGATCATTCCATTATTGTGCCTGCGCAATCGACCCGCCGCATTCAGGAAATGCATATCACATTGGGTCATATGTTGTGCGGGGCGCTGGAAATTGAACTGGAACTAGCAAAGACTGAGTAAAGCCGCATGAGCGAACTGGACCCACGACAACTGTCGTCCATTGTCAACAAATTCAAAGACGTCCATGTCCTCTGTCTTGGGGACGTGATGCTGGACCGGTTCACCTATGGCAGCGCAGGGCGTATTTCCCCCGAAGCCCCCATTCCGGTTCTCAGCATTTCCCATCAGCAAAGCATGCTGGGCGGTGCAGGGAATGTGGTGCGTAATATCCTGTCCCTTGGCGGTAAGGCCACTTTGGTTGCCGTTGTAGGCGATGACGCGGAAGGCCGTGAAATTCAGCATCTTCTTGAAAAAGAAGAGGGAATAACGCCTGCGCTGGTCACGTCAAAAGGCCGCCCTACCACGGTGAAAACCCGCTTTATTGCCGATGGTCAGCAACTTCTTCGCGCTGATGCGGAGGCCTCTCATCCGGTGACAAAACCAACCGCTGTGGGACTGGTTGATAACTTCAAAGCGGCTTTAAATAAAGTGCAGATGGTGATCCTCTCTGATTATGCTAAAGGGGTGTTGTCAGATGAAGTTCTGAAAGAGGTCATTGCCGCAGCTAATGAAGCCGGAGTTCCCGTCGTTGCAGATCCAAAATCTGAAGATTTCAGCCGCTATCAAGGGGTGGATCTTCTCACACCAAACCGCAAGGAAATGATCGCCGCTGCAGGCATGCCGTGTGATACCAATTCCGATGTGGTCGCCGCCGCCAGATCCGTGATGTCCCGTGATAATATCAAGGCGTTACTGGTTACTCGTTCCGAAGCCGGAATGAGTTTGATCTCTGAGGCAGATGAAACCCATGTGGCTGCTCAAGCCCAGGAAGTTTTCGACGTCTCCGGTGCCGGTGACAGTGTCATCGCTTGCCTGTCCCTTGGTATCGGGGCGGGGGCCTCCCACGGGGAGGCGGCCTATCTTGCCAACCTGGCAGGGGGTGTTGTGGTCGCCAAACAAGGCACCGCAGCCGTCACAGCCGATGAAATTGAAGCCGCCCTTCATAACGTGGAGGTGCGCGAAGCTGATAATAAGATCACGTCACTTACCCATGCGAAAGACATTGTCGACGGCTGGCGGGCAAGGGGTCTTAAAGTGGGCTTCACCAACGGCTGTTTTGATCTGGTGCATCCGGGGCATATTTCCCTGATCCGTCAGGCCCGCGCTGAATGTGACCGCCTGATTGTGGGCCTCAATACTGATGACAGTATCCGCCGTTTGAAGGGCCCGGATCGCCCGGCCACCAACGAAACCTCCCGCGCCATTGTTCTTGCGGGGCTGGAAGATGTGTCCCTTGTGGTGCCTTTCGCAGAAGACACACCGATCAACCTGATCGAAGGCCTGAAGCCGGATGTGCTGGTAAAAGGTGCTGATTATACGGTGGAAACGGTTGTGGGTTCCGACATTGTGCAGGCCTATGGCGGCCGTGTTTTGCTTGCAGAACTTAAAGAAGGGTTCAGCACAACTCGCACGATCCAGCGCCTTTTGGAAACCGACAGAAAGAAATTTGCAAACGATGACAGCTAAACGCATTTTGGTGACCGGCGCCGCCGGCTTTATCGGCTCCAACATTGCCGCCGCCCTTTCCGATCGCGGGGATGACGTGATTGTCTGTGACTGGCTGGAAGAGGGGGAGAAGTGGAAAAACCTCGCCAAGCATGTGATCACGGATTTTGTGGATCCCGATGAATTAGAATGGTGGATGGAAGATAAAGGCGAAGGCCTTGATGCGATCATCCATATGGGCGCGATTTCCGCAACCACCGAAACGGACGGCGACCTTATTCTCAACCGTAATTTCCGCCCAACGAAGTTCCTGTGGGATTGGTGTACGGCCCATAAAGTCCCGTTTATTTATGCGTCTTCTGCGGCGACTTACGGCAATGGGGAGGGCGGTTTTACAGATCATCAGGACAGCGAAGCCCTTGCCAAGCTTCAACCGCTCAACCTTTATGGGTGGAGCAAGCATTCCTTTGATAAATTCGTAGCCCGCACTTTGGAAACACAGGGCCCAACCCCACCGCAATGGGCAGGCCTGAAATTCTTCAATGTCTATGGCCCCAACGAATACCACAAGGAAGGCATGAAAAGTGTCATCGCGCAGGCCTATCCAAAGGTTGCGGCTGGCGATCCGGTCACCCTGTTTAAATCCCATAACCCTATATATGAAGATGGCGGTCAGCTTCGGGATTTTGTCTATGTGAAAGACTGCGTCAAAGTCATTCTCTGGCTTCTGGATAACACTCAGGCGTCTGGCCTGTTCAATATCGGTACTGGCGAAGCCCGCTCTTTCAAAGATCTGGCCCTTGCAACGTTTAAGGCGGCAGGTGTTGACCCCAACATCAATTATATCGACACCCCGGTCAGCATTCGCGACAAATACCAGTATTTCACCCAAGCCGACATGAGCAAACTTCGCGCTGCGGGCTTTGGGGGGAATTTCTATTCACTGGAAGACGGGATTGCTGACTACGTATCGGAATATCTTTCAAAGGAAGACCCCTATCTGTAGCTGACATTTTCGTGAGGGGTTTTGAATTTTACCGTGTGCCCCACATCTCTATCTTCTAAGTCTAAAGGATGTTTGATGATGAATGTGACACGCGTACCTGTCTTAACCCTTCTTGCGGCTATCTTTGTTGGCCTCGCCAACCTGTCTTTTGCTGCCCCGGCGTCAGAACTTATCCCCCGCTGGGATGCTCATGATCAAAACAGTAAAACTGTTGTCAATCACAGCAAACTTGATCAGTTCCTCGCCAAATACCGATATGTGGGGGATGATGGTGTTGCGCGCCTTCACTATAATCATGTGACACCAGAAGATCGGAATTTACTGAACGGTTATGTGTCGGATCTGGAAGCCGTTCCCGTCAGTAAACTGAACCGGGCGGAGCAATATGCCTACTGGGTGAACCTTTATAACAGCGGCACAATCAAAGTTATTCTCGACCATTTCCCGGTACCAACCATCAAGGACATCAACATCTCCCCGGGGTTTTTCTCTGTGGGGCCTTGGGGGAAACAGTTTCTGAAAGTCGAAGGTGAAGCAGTTTCCCTCGATAATATCGAACATGGCATTCTTCGCCCAATCTGGAAGGATCCTCGCACCCACTATGTGGTGAACTGCGCCTCCATTGGATGTCCGGATATCCCGGAAAAGGCCTTAACCGCTCATAATACCGAACAGACACACGAGAAGGCCGCCCGCGCCTATGTGAATAACCCACGCGGAGTTCGGGTCACAGAAAGTGGCGATGTTTACGCCTCCAGCATCTATGACTGGTTTTCTTCTGACTTTGGGAATTCAGAGGCCGACACCCTCGACCATATCCGCAAATATGCCGCGGAAGACTTAAAATCCAGACTAGAGGGTAAGTCCGAAATAGAAGGTTATAATTACAACTGGTCCCTTAACGGGGATCCAAAACCAAACGGTTAGAACAGGTTTTTCTGGCGAAGTTGACCTGTCTCAATGGACCGAAGGCGGGTCGCAGCCTGCCTTGCAAAACGCAAAGTCATATTTTTGCGCCGCGCGGCATTTAATTTGAAATCTGTGCTGGGACGCAAAATCTCTGCATGAAAGTCATCCGCAATGATGAGCCCCTGATCTTCCGGGATCATGTCGGTTGGAAAATCCTCGGCGACAGCAAAGAAGAATTGATCACAAAATTCCAGATAGTCCTGCCATTTATTATCGGCACGATAATCTTCAGGCCCGCTTTTCACTTCCGCCACGATAATGTGGCCCTTGTCATTTATCCCCATCACATCCACACGGCGGCGGGACCTTAATTTCACCTCACACATGGCCGCATAACCCATGGTTTCAAACAGGACCTGCACCCCACGGGCTAGCCTCACACCCTTATCAGATCTGGCGCTTTCCGTCATTTGCGCTCCGGTGTGGATTGTTTCAGATACTCCAGCATTTCCTGAAGGCGCGGCTCTGACAGGTTGCGAATTTCACGCGCCAAAAGATTTGCGTATTCAGTGGCTGTTGGGGATAACCCACTGGTATCCACCGTCGCTTTGGGGTGGGAGAGGGACGCAAGGCGGTGCATTTCCTCTGCCTCATCCCAGATAATATTAAAGTAGGAGCAAATCTGCTCCACCAGTGACCAGGACGGTTGACCCCGATGCCCATGTTCCAGCGCGGACAGATAGGCTGAACTGATCTGCAGGTCTTCCGCCATTTTCTTTAAGGTCACATCCTGCGCTTCACGGAGGGCACGTACTTTCAGGCCAAATGGTGTCATTTATCTCTCCTCACACCCCGCGATGCCGCCGAAGCAGAACATAAAGGGCGCCGCCGCCGCCGTGGCGGGTCTGGGCCACCCGATAATCCAGCACCATTCGCCGCATTTCAGGTTCAGACAACCAGCGGGGAACCTCTTCGCGCAGAATACCTTTACGGCCGCCGCCCATAAAATCTGCATCTTCCGTTTTGTGGGCCGACGATCCTTTCCCTGTAATCACCAGAACACAGCGCCATCCTTGACGGTGGGCATGTCCCAGAAAGGATTTCAGCTTGGAATGCGCTACCCGGCGGGTAAGCCCATGAAGATCAAGCCGCCCTTCAATTTCCATCTTTCCTTTACGAAGGCGTTCTGATGTGTTGCGGTCCAGCCCCGGTACATTCTGACGGCTTGATGGATCCGCTTCCAGATCCCGGCTGACCAGTTTGTTATGCGATGACAACCCGGACAATTGATGCCCAAGGGAGGAAAAAGACCGCATTGGAGCCGATTTTTCGGTTGGTTTTGCGGATCGCGATCTGGAAATTTTAGGTTTGGATGACTGCCCATCCTTCATCGCATCATAAGCAGAATAAAGATCAGAACTGATCGGGGTAACCTGTTTGGCAACATGGTTCCAAAGGCGACTGTCTTCATCTTTCGATGACCCCGTGTCGCCCTTGGTCGTCTTGCCACCTTTACCCTTATTCGTCGACATCACCCACCATGATGATGTGAAGCTGTTTAGGGCCGTGGGCCCCCATGATCAGGCGTTGTTCAATATCTGCGGTTCTGGAAGGGCCGGAGATAAAGTTCACCGTGCGGGGCATGGTTGCCTCACCATATGACTCACGAAGGCGATCCCATGCTTCTTCATAAGAGCCCGTCATGCTGTTCACATCCAGAACAACGATATGATTTTCAGGCACGAAATTCACTGTGGAAGGCGTGTCTTTCCCTGATGCCATCATCAAAGTGCCAGATTCAGCCACCGCCGCAAAAGCCGGGCTCAAGCCCACCATATCTTCTTCAGCACCCGCACCTTCCACCATTTCAAGGGTAGGAATCTTATCCCAAGGAAGGTCCGTTACCTCTTTAGAAGGGGTGATCTTAATGCGGCTTGGCAGGTTATTTTGCGCCAGATATTCCTGAACTTTCGCCGGAATATCTTCTTTGCTAGACACCCGTTCTACCGTGGCAGCCAAAGCTTCGATCTTCTTCTGGAACAGATCCAGACGATCTTTTTGCGGAATATCGCCCCGTTTTGGGATAATGCCCCGCTTATGCGCCTTGATCCGACGTGCCAGAACATTGGCGTCTTTCTTGGCAAGCTTGTCGCGATTGTGGCCCGCACGAATACGGCCAAGGATTTTTGATCTTGAATCCATCTTAGCGACCCTCCTGCTTTTTCCATTGTTCCATAAAGGTTGCCCCTTGCGGCGCGGGAAGGTCACGAACGGCGGTCCATCCATTATTCATCGGCAAAGATTTAATCTTGCCATTTTTGCCGCCCATCAGGCCAAGAACACGGACTGCAACCTTGGTCATCAGACGATAGGCCCATGGGCGCTTGGCGAAGAAGCCCCAAAGCTCAATGCCCCAACGCTCCGGTTTTGGGCTAATCTGTTGTTCAAACGCCTTTTCGCGCCAGTGACGCAGGATCTTTGGAATAGGAATACGAACCGGGCAAACTTCTTCACAGCGACCACAGAAACTGGACGCATTTGGAAGATGGCGGGCTTCTTCAATTCCCACCATCTGCGGGTTAAGGGCCGCCCCAATTGGACCCGGATAAACCCAACCATAACTGTGACCACCTACAGCATGATAAACCGGGCAGTGGTTCATACAGGCACCACAGCGGATACAACGCAAGAGCTCCTGTAATTCCGTGCCGATCATTTCAGAACGGCCCCCATCCAGAAGTACCACATGGAAATTCTCAGGCCCGTCGATATCATCTGAGCGTTTCGGACCAGTTGAAAATGTGGTGTAAACGGACATTTCCTGCCCCGTGGCAGACCGTGCCAGAACACGCATAACCGTGCTCACATCTTCCAAAGTTGGAATGACCTTTTCGATGCTGGCCACCGCAATATGGGTTTTTGGCAAAGATTGGGTCAGATCACCGTTGCCTTCGTTGGTCACAATGGCGGTAGATCCGGTTTCAGCCACCAGAAAGTTTGCGCCGGTAATTCCCACATCTGCCACAACATATTTATGACGCAGAACAGCGCGGGCTTCACCTACCAGCTTTTCCGCATCTTCTTCGCGTTCAGTATAGCCATATTGCTGATGATGTTCGTGGAACAGTTCGGTGACCTGTTCCTTGGTCTTATGAACCGCAGGGCCAATAATGTGGCTTGGCGGCTCATCAGCCAGCTGAATGATATATTCACCAAGATCCGTTTCGATCGGCTCAATTCCTTCACTTTCCAGGAATTTATTAAGCCCGATTTCCTCGGTGATCATGGATTTACCTTTGGTCACCGTTTTGGCATCCACATCCCGGCAAATCTTCAGGATCGTTTCCTTGGCTTCCTTGGCATTGCTGCACCAGTGCACAACACCGCCCGCCTCGATCACTTTCTTTTCGAAATACTCCAGATAATAATCCAGATTTTCAAGAACATGATCCTTGATGTCCCGCGCCTGATCGCGCAGATCTTCAAATTCTGGAAGGTCTGCGGCGGCTTCGGCCCGTTTCGCGGTAAAGCCTTCTTTTACGCGCCCCAGCGCCGCACGCAGATTTTCATCCTGCATGGCCTCATGGGCATTTTCTTTAAATTTACGGCTGGTTACCTGCATCAGTCACGACCCTCCGCAATTCCGGGTTTATCCCCCATACCGGCCAGAATTTCCGCAACATGCAGAACCTTCATTTTGTGGCCCTTACGGCTGAGGCGTCCTGCGATATTCATCAGGCACCCCAGATCACCGGCGGTGACGATATCTGCTTTGGTTGCCAGAAGGTTGGCAATCTTCTGATCCACCATTTCTTCGGAAATCTCGGAATATTTGATACAGAATGTGCCGCCAAATCCGCAGCAGGCTTCCCGGTCTTCCGCTTCGATCAGTTCCAGATCATCCACTTCACCCAGAAGCTCCCTTGGTTGATCTTTCACTTTCATCTCACGCAGCGAGGAACAGCTATCGTGATAGGTAACCTTCTTGTCCAGCTTCACGTCATCTGGTTCAAAATCCGCAATGTCATTGAGGAACGATACCAGTTCATGGGTACGGGCCGCCAGATCCTGGGCTTCCAGCAGCATTTCCGGATCATCTGCAAACAGCTCTGGATAGTGCTTTTTAATCATCCCGGCGCAGGAGCCGGACGGGGCCACCACATAGCGGAAACTTTTAAAGGCCCGGATGACGTTTTTGGCAATATCTTTTGTGCTTTGCTTATCACCTGAATTATATGCCGGCTGCCCGCAGCAGGTCTGCGCATTAGGTACAACGACCTTGCATCCTGACTGTTCCAGCAATTTAACGGCGGCAAATCCGACGGACGGTCGGTTGATATCAACAAGACAGGTGACGAAAAGCGCCACCTCCACATTTTCCAGCGGTTTAGACATAAAAAGGTACTCCCTGCTCAGTGGCCGGATTATATGAGGAGTTACGCGTTTATGCCAGTCAACTTGACGGGTTATTTTCGGAAAAATGTCGGGCCGCGACAGGTTTTGGCAGAAGCATCCAATACTGGCCTTCATTTTTCATGGCGCCAGCCCCTTCATAGGCCTTTTTCCCATAGCCCCAGAACACATCCCCGCGGACCGGGCCGCGGATTGCCCCGCCCGTATCCTGCGCCACCATCAGGCGGTTAAATTCTTCGGGATCTGACCCGTCTTCTGTTGGAATGGTGGTGGACAGCCAAAGCGGCACCCCAAGCGGCATCCATTTTCGATCAATCGCCAATGAGCGAAGAGCGGTCAACTCCACCCCTTGCGCCCCGATAGGACCGTTTGTGTTCAATTCTCTGAAGAAAATATAAGACGCATTTTCCTGCATCAGCTCGGTCGCTTTGTCAGGGTTTTGTTCCAGCCAGGACCGAATGGCCTGCATGGACATGTCTTCAACGGACACATCCCCATTTTTAATCAGCGTTTTACCAATGGCATAATAGGGATGCCCATTTTGACCCGCATACCCCACCCTAAGGGCTCCGCCGTCGTCCAGTGCAATACGTCCCGATCCCTGAATATGCAGGAAGAAAGCATCAACCGCACTGTCGACCCAGACGATCTCCAGATCCCGGCCTTCAAGCGCGCCTTCTTCAATTTCCTTGCGGTCCGCAAAGGGGTAAAGCTCCCCGTTTTTCACAACACCTGCAATACGCTGACCTTTTAAGCTATCGCGAAAACGGCCAAGGTGAACCATTACCAATTCATCGGGACGTAGATATAATGGCGTTGCGTATTTTTCGGATTGGGTGAGGCTGCCGCGCAAAGACGCCTCATAATATCCGGTGAACATCCCTTTGGGATCTTCCTCATTTTTCACCAGAACCGGTGTGAATTTACGCTCGATAAAGTTCCGAAGAACATCTGCTTCTTTGGGTAGCAGTTCCATTTCCTGACAGATAGGAGACCAGTCCGCGACAGTTCCCGCAATCCCCTGGCCACCTAAGCTCCGATCCTGTGGAAGACGGCTGAATTTTTCGCAGGATTTCCCAAAGGCCTCCATAAAGCCATCGAAATCATCCGCCTGCCATCCTTTAAGATCCGAAAAACTGGCTTCTTTCAAAACCAGTCGATCCTCAACAAGTGGCTCTTCCGTTACGTAGGAGAAAATCCAGTATAACAACGCAATAACCGCCCCTGGAATAAGGACAAACACCATTATTGCGGGGAAAATTCTCCGGATCAGGGATTGCTCAACCGCCATGTGGATAGGACCTTAGTCTGCGCCGCGGGTTGCAGCCAGTAACCAGTTTGGATTTGTGGAACCAAGGCGGCGGGTAAAGGTCCAGTCTTCGCGCACCGTGTGGGGATGCGGATCGCCCTGAACAACTACGCCGTCTTCATCCTTTGTCATGGAAATCATTTCCGTTTCAAAATGGATGGTAATCTCGGCCTGTTTGCCGCTCAGGGTCGCATCTTCAATACGGGATTCGTGGATAGACAGGATATCCGTTGTCATAGTCTCATTTGCATTTGCCCGTGCATCAATGGCTTTTTCGAAATTCTCATACACGTCTTTTTCAAGAAGATCCTGAAGCGTTTTCAAATCTCCTTGGGCAAAAGCCATCACAATGGCTTCATAGGCCATCTGTGCCTGTTGGGCGAAACGGTCTGGATCCAGGCTTCTGTCGATTTTGTTCATTTCCCACATGGTCTGCATCACAGGGCTTAAATCTTCCATGCGGGGTTGCTGAGGCTGAATATCAATCTGATCGTTCAGAACAACCACATTGTCCTGATCGCGAATGGTCCCGTCCATATTGCGGGCGGATGTTTGCTGACGCGGATCTTCGCGCGGTGGTTGTTCATGTCCGGTCCGCCGTCCCAACACACTCCGTAGCCTCAAGAAAATAAAGGCCGCGACCATAACCAAAATAATAATGTCGAGAAATTGCATTCCGCCCATGACGTTATCTTTACATCCAAATCGAATTTCTATCGTATTTATAGGCTACCTTTCCTACATTGAAGAAAAGTAGTGATGAAAAGGTAGCTTTTGTTTGCGCGTGGGTCCAGTCGGATATTGACCCGGCGCGGAAAAGACCTCTAATGACTAGATAGAAACTCTTACAAGGATTAACAAGTTTGCCTCTATTATTTTTGGCCATTTTGATCGGTATTCCGCTGACAGAGATATATGTCTTTATTGCTGTGGGTGAGGAAATTGGTGCCTTAAATACCGTGATCTTAACCGTTTTAACCGCGATTGCAGGCATGGCCTTGCTCCGTCATCAGGGGTTATCGGTCATTATGCAGGCGCAGGAGCGTTTAAATGCAGGTCAATCTCCTGTCAAAGAGGTGATGAGCGGGGTTCTTCTCGCTTTGGCCGGTCTATTTCTGTTAATCCCCGGTTTTGCCACCGATTTCTTGGGCTTTCTGTTATTTATGCCCCCACTTCGCGACTATCTGGCGTCTAAAATCGGCGAAATGGGTCGGTTCACAGCGCATTCTGCTCATTACGGACAAAGCCACTATTCCCATCACAAGGACGGCAGTTCCACCATTATTGATGGGGAATATTCGGTAGTAACAGAAGACGAGGAAAAAACATCTGATGACGAAACCCCGCGCCTTAAAAGCGACGATAAAGATAATCCGTGGGGCAAAAACACGTAACTGTCATTATTCCAAGGCTTGTCGGGCTAGCCAATAAATGCTAGCCAGTATGCCAATTTTTACGACCACGCCATTTAGGAGACTTATTTAATATGGCCGAAAATGAAGTAGGGGCCGAAGCACAAGCTGCTGAAGAGGGTCCAATTCTTGCGATTATCACGCAATATGTGAAAGACATCTCTTTCGAGAACCCAAACGCCCCGGCCAGTCTCAACCCAGAACTGCCACAGCCAACTGTTGAACTGGCTGTTAATGTTCAGGCGCGTGCGCTGACTGAAGAAAATTATGAAGTTGAGCTTCGTATTCAAGCTACTGCGAAACACGAAGAAAACACAGCCTTTATCCTTGAGCTGGTTTACGGCGGCATGTTCCTGATCCGTAACTTCCCGCAGGATGCGCTGGAAATGATGTGCATGATTGAATGCCCACGTCTGATCTTCCCATTTGCACGCCGTGTGATCTCTGATGCGACACGCGATGGTGGTTTCTCACCACTGCAACTGGATCCAATTGATTTTGCTGGCCTTTTCCAGGCTCATAAAGCACAGGAACACGAAGCTGGAAACGCTTAAATCCTGTTGATAGATCAAAGTAAAAGCCGCCTCTTGAAGGGCGGCTTTTTTTATCCTTTGGTCCAAAGCGGATCGCTTAATTTCTCCAAGAAAGCTGCGTGGGCGGCCAGTTCCTCTTCACTCGCCGAATGCGGCCTTGGATCGCGTACCACGGATTTTGCAAATTTGGAGTCGCCTTCCATTTGATCGGGAGACAGGGACAGGCCCGTTTGACGCCCACCGCGAAGTTCCAGATAGACTTCAGCCAGCAACTCCGCATCAAGTAACGCGCCGTGTTTTGTACGGGCGGAGTTATCAATACCAAACCGCCGGCAGAGCGCGTCCAGATTGGCCTGTGCGCCCGGAAACATACGCCGGGCCATGGCGACCGTATCAATGGATTGTTCCATTTTCAGCGGCAGGCGTTTATGGCGGATCAATTCGGCATTGATGAATTTCATATCAAATTCAGCATTGTGAATGACCAGCTTGGAATCCCCGATAAAATCAAGAAAGCCGTCAATCTCATCTGCCATGACGTTATGCTGTTTCAGAAACTCTTCGCTCAGCCCATGCACCTTAAAGGCCGCTTCAGGCATATCCCGCTCAGGGTTGATATATTTGTGATAAACCCGGCCTGTCGCAACGAAATTTTCCATCTCCACGCAGCCAATTTCCACAATCCGGTCACCCGTAGACGGATCAAAACCTGTCGTCTCCGTATCCAGCGCAATCTCACGCATGGCCAAATTCTTCCTTCAATTCCGCAATAAGTGCTTTCACCTGCGCGTGTGTTTCTTCTTCGCTGCAATGGGTATCAATCACATGATGAGCGCGATCCCGTTTTTCCGCATCAGGAACCTGCCGTGCCAAAATGCTTTCAAACTTTTCAAGCGTCATATCATCGCGGGCAAGTACCCGTTCTTTTTGAACCTCATATGGGGCGCTGACCACCAGCACTTTATGAAGACGTTCTTCCCCGCCTGTTTCAAATACCAGTGGCACATCCAAAATAGCCATCTTATGACCGTCTTGAACTGCTTTTGCGAGAAATTCTTCGCGATCCTGATGCACAAGGGGATGTACAATTGACTCAAGTTTCTTGATGGCCTCTTCGTTGCCAACAACCATTTTACTAAGGGTCGGACGATCCACTTTTCCGTCAATTACTGCCTCTGGGAAGGCTTCGCGAACCGGTTCAACGGCAATGCCACCCTTGTCATAAAGTTTGTGGACCTCTGCATCTGCATTGTAAATAGGAATCCCTTCCTTTTCGAACATGCGGCCCACGGTGGATTTTCCCATTCCGATGGATCCGGTCAAACCGATCAGCTTTATTGTCATTTATCTGCAAGTCCCTGCAATACAAATTCTCGTAGATCTGCGTCTACTTCTGGTCTCACACCAAACCAGGCTTCAAATCCCGCTTTGGCCTGATGCAGCAGCATACCAAGCCCATCTACGGCCACAAACCCGTTTTTCTCCGCTTCCAGAAGAAGGCCTGTTTTTAAAGGGGTATAGACAATATCAGTCACGACCGCACCCGCCTTCAATCCTTGTAAAGACATCTCAAGGGCAGGTTGTCCTTTCATGCCGAGGCTTGTTGTATTCACCACCAAAGACACTTGGGATAAGACGCTCTCCCGTTCGTCCCAATCCAGAACTTCGGTCCCGTCGGTCAGATGATCCGCTAATTCTTCCGCGCGGGTGCGGGTGCGGTTGGTGATCAGAATTTTTGCAAAACCCATTTTAATAAGCGCAAAAACAATGGCTTTTGCCGCCCCGCCAGCACCAAGAACAAGGGCTGTTTTCCCTTTGAAATCAGCGACATCAATCTTTTCTGCAAGGCTGTCGATAAATCCAATCCCATCTGTATTGCGTCCAATTAGGAGACCATCCCCTTCCACAACAACCGTGTTGATGGCGCCAATGGCACGGGCGTCTTCTTCTACGATATCCACAATCTCCAACGCTTTTTCCTTCAGCGGAATTGTGAGGTTCGTGCCGCGAAACAGCTCCCCGTTTTCACCCAGTAAATCGGGCAAGTTTTTTAGCTTTGCAGCGAGGCGCTCCGGCGGGACTTCCCACGCCACATAAGTTGCCTCAAGCCCGTATTTCTTGATCCAATATCCATGAAGACGAGGGGAGAGAGAATGGGAAATGGGAAATCCCATCACACCGGCGGCTTTAATCATGTGAGAACAACCTTATGATTACGCAGGAAATCAAGCAGCGGAAGAAGAGGCAGGCCAAGGATGGAGAAGAAATCCCCGTCAACTTTATAGAAGAGCTGTGATCCTAAGGCTTCCAGCTGATATGCCCCAACAGACCAGAGAATGTCTTCACCGGCTTCTTTTAAATACCAATCCAGAAATTCATCTGAAAAAGGGCGCATTTCAAGTTTGGCTTCATTCACATAATGCCAGATCACCTGACCTGCTTTCACCACACAGACCGCATTATGCAACGAATGGGTTTTTCCGCGAAGGGCGGAAAGATGAGCCCGTGCATGATCCATATCTGGCGGCTTATCAAACCATATCCCACCGCATTCCAGCATTTGATCCGCCCCCACAACGAAATGGTCGGGGAACTGGCTCGAAATTCTGGAGGCTTTTAATTCTGCAAGGGTCACTGCGGTCTCAGGCGCGGAAACACCGGAAGCCTGCAGGGAATGTTTCACCTCATCCTCATCCACATTGGGAGAGATGGCTTCAAAATTAACGCCAGCACCAGCCAGAAGATTTTTTCGGGACTGGCTGGAGGAGGCCAAAATGATTTCATCGCGAACGGTTTTACTCATAGGGTTCGCATATCCTTCTCATCTGTGAAACGGCGATTATAAAGGGTAATGATCTGCGCAGCGGTTTCCTCGACCGATCGACGGGAGACATCAATAATGGGCCAGCCCTGCTTTGTACAAAGTTTTCGGGCAAAAATAACTTCCTGCTTAATCCGCTCTAAATCCACATAAGAGGTTTCATTTTTCTCCTGCAAAGAAAGCAGCCTGTTTTTACGGATCTGTGATAACCGATCCGGGCTTGTGGTCAGGCCTACGACAAACGGATTTTTCAAATGAAATAACTGATCGGGCAGGGGACAATCCAACACAATAGGGACATTGGCCGTTTTGATCCCCCGGTGGGATAAATAGAAAGACGTTGGTGTTTTAGAGGTCCGAGAGACCCCAACCAGAACTATATCCGCATCTTCCAGCCCTTCGGGCATCTGACCATCATCATGGGCCATGGTATAATTCAAGGCCTCGATGCGGGCGAAATACTGCTGGTCCAGCGCATGTTGCCTTCCAGGGCGATTTCGGGCTTCCTGACCCAAATACTGTGAAAAGGCCGCAAGAACCGGATCCAGAACAGAAACACAAGGCACCCCCAGATTTCGGCATCCCTTTTCCAGAATGCCGCGAAGCTCCTTATTCACCAGCGTAAAAAGCACCAGACCCGGATTTTTCTTAATAGAATCAATAATATCATCCAATTGGCGAACGGTGCGTGTCATGGACCAGACATGTTCAATTGGAACAGCACTTTCAAATTGAACCAAGGATGCCTTTGCCATGGATTGCAGGGTTTCACCTGTTGAATCTGATACCAGATGCAAATGAAATTCACCCATATGTTCGTCCCGCTTAGATTTTAACGTCAACCACTTGCCTGTGGATTATGTGGATAACAGGGATAACACGGCAGTTGGGATAGGTTCAAAATTTTTATTCCCCGCTTACCCCTTTTTTTGAGGTGTAAATCTACACGGGTGCATAACTGTAAATACATGTTTTGAAAAATGGGGATAAATACCTGTATAGGCAGGTTTTAGAAAGTTATCCCCGCTATTCACGTTTTTATGCACACCGTAAAAACGCGGTTATTAAGCTGTTATCCGCAAATTCCTGAAAAGACTGGATTCAATCCACAAATTTCCTGTAAAGAATGTGCATGAAAAATCATCCCCGTTATCCACAGGTATCAACTACAACAACTACCTTTTTATATAAATATATATTGATAGGGATAACTTTTTTAAGGAAAGCAGCTCCGTGCCAAACTCTACAGACAAGCGTTTTTTAAAAGCTCTGAATAAGGAAAAACTGGATCGTCCTCCTTTTTGGCTCATGCGCCAAGCGGGTCGCTACCTTCCAGAATATCGCCAGACACGGGCAGACGCAGGCTCTTTTCTTGATCTTTGCTACACACCAAAGCTTGCCGAAGAAGTAACATTGCAGCCGCTTCGCCGCTACGATATGGATGCTGCCATTCTTTTTGCGGATATTCTGCTTATCCCGGATGCTTTGGGGCAGCCTCTTGCTTACAAGGAAGGCGAAGGACCTGTTCTGGATCCCGTTCGCTCGGCAAAAGAGCTAAGCTCATTGTCTATGGATCGGCTTCATGATCATCTAGCGCCGGTGTATGAGACCGTTAGCCGCCTTAGTAGCTCCATCCCTAGCCATTGTAGCTTAATAGGCTTTGCGGGTGCTCCCTGGACCGTGGCGACCTATATGGTGGAGGGTCGTGGGTCCAAAGATTATGCCAATATCAAAAAATGGATGTACTCAGATCCTGCTGGTTTTCAGCAACTGATGGATATTCTGGTCGTTTCGACTGCGGAATATTTAATCCACCAAATCAAGGCCGGGGCTGAAGCTGTTCAGATCTTTGATACCTGGGCCGGTGTCTTGCCAGATGTAGAATTTCGCCGTTGGGTGATCGAACCCACCAAACGCATCGTAGAACTTATTCGGAAAGACTATCCGGACTTCCCTGTGATTGGCTTTCCAAAAGGGGTTGCGGGCAATCTGATGGAATTTGTGAAGGAAACAGGGGTAACAGGGGTGAGCCTTGATGCTTCTGCACCACTAGAGTGGGCCAAACGGGAAATTCAGCCGCATGTGACGGTTCAGGGTAATCTGGATCCGATCCTGTTGGTGGCGGGTGGACAGGCCATGGTGGACCGCATTCATCAAATTCTGGAAACGTTTAAGGACGGGTCGCACAT
Organism: Sneathiella sp. P13V-1; assembly: GCF_015143595.1. Classification (NCBI taxonomy): domain Bacteria; kingdom Pseudomonadati; phylum Pseudomonadota; class Alphaproteobacteria; order Sneathiellales; family Sneathiellaceae; genus Sneathiella; species Sneathiella sp. P13V-1. The sequence continues at coordinate 907,117 of NZ_WYEU01000001.1, forward strand.
TTTCAATCTGGGGCACGGGATTATTCCGCAAACTCCCCCTGAAAATGTGGGCTTGCTTGCAGACACTTTAAAAAACTGGAAAGCAAGTTAAAGGATAAGATCTGTGGCACGCAAAGCGGTCGTTTTATTTAATCTGGGTGGTCCTGATAATCTGGAGGCGGTTGAACCTTTTCTGTTCAATCTCTTTTATGATCCAGCCATTATTCGTCTTCCAAAACCCCTTCGGTTTCTGGTGGCAAAGCTGATTTCAAAACGCCGTGGTCCCATTGCCCGTGAAATATATGAAAATATGGGGGGCAGGTCTCCGATCGTGCCGCAAACCGAAGATCAGGCCTCTTCTCTCTCTGCTTTGTTAAATGATGGGGGGGATGAATATCAGGTCTTTATTGCCATGCGTTATTGGCATCCAAGGGCAGTACAAACCGTAAAGGACGTGAAAGCCTTTAATCCGGACGAAGTTATTCTTCTGCCTCTTTATCCGCAGTTTTCAACGACAACGACGGCGTCTTCTTTGGAAGAGTGGGAAGGGGAAGCAAAAAGACAGGGGCTTGAGGTGCCAACCTCCTCCATCTGTTGTTATCCTGATGAAGCCGGATTTGTTGAGGCTAATGCCGAGCTTATCAAGGCAAAGCTGGCGGAGGTTAAAGGCGATCAACTTCCAAGGCTTTTATTTTCAGCTCATGGTCTTCCTAAAAAGATTGTGGATGCAGGGGATCCATATCCCTGGCAGGTGGAACAATCAGTTAATGCCATTATGAAGGCACTCGGCCGGGATGATCTGGAGCATCTGATCTGTTTTCAAAGCCGGGTTGGACCTGTGGAATGGATCGGCCCCGACACCGAAGAAGAGATTAAACGGGCGGGCGCAGAAAAACGCTCTGTCATGGTGATCCCGGTGGCTTTTGTATCGGAGCATTCAGAAACACTGGTCGAGCTGGATATTGAATATGGAGAGCTTGCCAAAGAAGTCGGTATTCCTGAATATTTGCGTGTTCCGACAGTGACCACAAATCCGTTCTTCGTTGAAGGGCTTGCCCGTCTGGTTAAAGGATGTCAAAAGAACTGCATGACAAGTAGTTGCGGGAAGCGGATTTGCCCGGCAAATGCGGCTGGTTGTAAGACAACCTAAAAACTGAGGGGATATTATGGGCGATTTTCTGGCAGATAATTATCAGTGGATCAAAGCGTTCCATATTATCTCTGTTATTGCCTGGATGGCGGGCATGTTCTATCTGCCACGTCTCTTTGTCTATCATGTAGATGCGGAGGTTGGCTCTCAGCAATCTGAGACTTTCAAGATCATGGAGCGGCGTCTACTTCGGGCCATTATAAACCCGGCGATGATTTCGAGCTTTGTCTTTGGTATTTTTCTTCTTCTGACACCGGGTATTGTAGATTGGAACTCTGGCTGGATCTGGGTGAAACTGGCTATGTTATTCCTGATGACAGGATTTCATGGTAGCCTTTCCAGATGGCGTCGGGATTTTGAGGCAGATAAAAATCAGAAGTCCGCGAAATTCTATCGGTACGCAAACGAAATACCGACTATATTGATGATAATTATTGTCATTATGGTGGTTGTTAAGCCTTTTTAAGCGATTTTTACTCTATATTAGTTGTTATTCCCGTTGACTTAGCCCGATTTAGCTGGCATTCATAATGCCCAACCAGAGAGGGCGATGACGGGTATCGCCTTACACCAAACGGAAATTGGTATTCTTCTTACAGGGAAGACAAACATCTCTTAAAAGCGAGTTTACCTTCGCTGTAAAAAATCCACCTTACCTTCACGTATTAATTATTGCTCATCTTCAGAGATTTACATGAATCTTCAAGAACTTAAAAAGAAATCCCCACCAGAACTTCTCGCAGCAGCAGAAGAACTTGAAATTGAAAATGCATCAACGATGCGTAAACAGGAACTGCTTTTTGCCATATTAAAGCAGAAAGCCGAAAACGGTGAAGAGATCACCGGTGGGGGCGTTCTTGAGATCTTGTCGGATGGTTTTGGTTTCCTCCGATCCCCTGACGCCAACTATCTGGCGGGTCCTGATGACATTTATGTCTCTCCAAGCCAGATCCGCAGATTTTCTCTACGTACAGGTGATACGGTAGAGGGTGAAATTCGCAGCCCTAAAGACGGGGAACGATATTTTGCCCTTCTTAAAGTTCAGAAGATCAATTTTGAAGATCCTGAAAAAGCCCGTCATAAGATCAATTTTGACAATCTGACACCTCTCTATCCGGATGAGCGTATTAAGCTGGAAACGCCGGACCCAACCAGTAAAGATATTTCCTCTGCCCGGGTGATTGACCTGGTCTCCCCACAAGGTAAAGGACAGCGTGCCTTGATCGTGGCGCCGCCAAGAACTGGTAAAACTGTTCTTCTTCAAAATATTGCGAATTCCATCACCACTAATAATCCGGAAGTCTATCTGATCGTTCTTCTGATTGATGAACGCCCGGAAGAGGTGACGGATATGAAACGCTCTGTGAATGGTGAAGTGATTTCCTCCACCTTTGATGAGCCTGCCTCCCGTCACGTTCAGGTGGCTGAGATGGTAATCGAGAAAGCAAAACGTCTTGTTGAGCATAAACGGGATGTTGTGATCCTTCTGGACAGCATCACTCGCCTTGCACGCGCCTATAACACGGTGGTTCCATCCAGTGGTAAGGTTTTGACCGGTGGTGTGGATGCGAACGCTCTGCAGCGTCCTAAGCGCTTCTTTGGTGCCGCCCGTAATATTGAGGAAGGCGGCTCTCTCACAATCTGTGCGACAGCCCTGATTGATACGGGCTCCCGTATGGATGAGGTGATCTTCGAAGAATTTAAAGGCACCGGTAACTCCGAGATTATTCTGGATCGCAAACTTTCTGACAAACGTGTCTTCCCAGCCATCGACATCACGAAGTCTGGTACCCGTAAGGAAGAGCTTCTTGTGGATCCGGCAACCTTGCAGAAAATGTGGGTTCTTCGCCGTATTCTCAACCCAATGGGCACAACGGATGCGATGGAATTCCTGCTCGACAAGTTGAAATCCAGCAAGACAAATGACGATTTCTTCGACTCTATGAATACATAGAAGATCTGGATATTTTTCTTAAAAAGGCGCAGAAAACAGCGCCTTTTTTAATGTCTGGTTAATGGTAATAACATATGTTATTACTAATTTGATTTAAATTTTATCCATTGCCTGATGAAAAAAGACGTAAAAGAATTTGAAACAAAACTCCGTAAAACGGGGAGTGCAGCAGGGGTGACCATCCCGGCCGAATTTTTACGTCATCTGGGATATGATATTGGTGATCAGCTACGTGTCACCTTGATGGATCAGGGGCTTAAAGTTCAAAAAGTCGATCCTGATTTTGATGCTTATATGAAGCTCTATGATCAGGTGGAAGATCGGTTTATGCCTCTGTTCAAAAGATTGGAAGGGTGAGAAATGTCTGTTCTTCTTCCAAACCGCTCTACCATCCTTGAAATTGCCAGACGCCAATCCCGTCTTTTTTCAATCCCGGAAATCGACATGGATGAGAAAAAACTGACAGCCGCCCTGGCCTGGCCGCGTTTGATGATCAAGACGGATCAAAATGCCAATATCTTTCAGGTGGGGGCAGCCCTCTTTACGGGCATTATCTCGGAGAAGCCTTTAAGCATTGGAAATCCGCATCTGGCGTTTACCTTGTTGGTTCTCATGCTTCGCCGAAATGGGGTATCTTTGGATATCAGTAATCAGGATGCCTTAAAGATGATCAAGGCCCATATGATGGGGAAACTGGATGAGGAACAGATCGTCCAATTTATTACCGGTCAGTCTATTCCTCAAAATCTGTTGGAAGCAGGCTGACCCGAAAGTCAGCCTTGTTTTTTACAAAGTAAAGATGGTGGATCCGGTTGTTTTCCGGCCTTCCAGATCTTCATGGGCTTTGGCAGCCTCGGACAAATGATACCGTTGTCCGATATTCACTTTCACGATGCCTTTTTCGACCATATCAATAAGATCTGCAGCTGATTTGACCAAATCTTCGCGTTTGTCGTTATATGTCATCAAGGTAGGGCGGGTGACATAAAGGGAACCTTTTGCCGCCAAAATACCCAGATCCACATCATTTACCGGACCAGTGGCATTACCGTAAGATACCATCAAACCACGGGGTTGCAGGCAATCCAGCGATCCTTCAAATGTATCCTTACCAATACTGTCATAGACAACAGGAACACCTTTTCCATCAGTGATTTCCATAACACGTTTCTGGAAATCTTCTTCGCGGTAATTGATGGTGTGATGACATCCATTGGCTTTGGCAAGTTCGGCTTTTTCTTCTGATCCAACCGTACCGATCACTGTTGCCCCAATATGATTGGCCCACTGACAGGCCATCAATCCGACACCGCCCGCTGCGGCGTGAAAGAGGATCGTATCCCCTTGTTTCACGTGAAACGTCCGTTGCAGAAGATATTCTGTGGTCATGCCCTGAAGCATCATGGCAGCAGCCGTTTCATCATCAATGCTGTCCGGCATTTTGATCAGAATGTCAGCGGGCATGACTCGCTCTTCTGCGTAGGCCCCGATTGGACGCCCAGCATAAGCAACGCGGTCACCAACGGCAAATTCAGTAACACCTGATCCCAATTCCACAATAACACCGGCAGCTTCCATACCTGGTGTGTTTGGAAGAGGGGCAGGGTAGAGACCTGTTCTGAAATAGACATCGATAAAGTTCAAACCAACAGCTTTATGTTGAATGCGAACTTCACCGGGACCGGGAGATCCAACCTCCACATCTTCCCATTTCATAACTTCCGGTCCACCGACCTCATGAAAACGAATTGCTTTTGTCATCTTTTACCTCTTCAGCGCGCCCCGCTTTAAACTCAAAGATCCAGTGTTTGCTGCTGTGGGGGAAGGGCTCCTTCCAGTTGCAACAATATTTTTTTGGTATCCACACCACCAAGGCCTGAAAAACCGCCCATTTCCTTACCTGCTGCCAAGACACGATGGCAGGGGATAATAACAGGAATGGGATTAAGTCCGCAGGCATTACCAACGGCTTGGGCTGAACTGTCAATTTCCTTGGCAATCTCTCCATAAGACTTAGTGGATCCTCCAGGAATGGCAGACATGGCAGCACAAACCTGCTTTTGAAAATCCGACCCTGGTGGATTTAGGGGCAGATCAAAATCAAGCCGGTTTCCGTCAAAATAGTCATTGAGCTGATCTACGGCTTCTTTCAACAGGTCTGTTTCTGTTTGCCATTCTTCCGGCACCCATCCCCAATCCAGTGAAATAATGGCTCCGTTTTCTTCTGTCACTGTCAGATCCCCGATGGGACTATGCATACAAAGTTGCGGCATCCTAATTCCCTCCAAACAGTTTATGGATCTCTGAGATGCTGGTTACAGGTTCAGAGCAGGTTGGACCGGTACAAAGATAAAGGGTTGTTTTTCCCCCTTTCGCCGTTTTTCCGTTGGCAGGGTGGTCAAATGGCAGATGTTCGGTGTTTTTGAGAACATTCACCACTTTATTAGGCAGGCTATAGTCTTTCAAGGCACTTAAGAAGGCCTTTGTTTCTTCCTCATTTCGATCCCCAACGATGATGATTTGCTTGGCAGCGATCAGGGTTTCAAAATTATTGAGAAAGGTCGAAAGTGGGAAAAAGTTGCGTCCTATTTCCACAGAGAACACCTGCACCATCTCTTTGGCTTTTTCAAAATAGTCCCGGCCGCCTGTCAGATAATGCAAGCGTGCCAGGACGTCTATCATGATGCCATTGCCGGCGGGTGTGGCATTATCATTGGCATTTTTCGTTCTGATAATCAGGCTTTCCGCATCATCAGCGGTGAGGCAATATCCGCCATCTTTCGCCCAGAAATGTTTATTGAGGATACCTACCCATTGCTGCGCCTGATCCATATAGATGGCGCGGCCCGTAGTTTCATATAGGGTGAGGGCAGCACGGCACATATTGGCATAGTCATCCAACAATCCTGAATGCTTCGCCTGCCCCAGACGATAGCTGTGATAGAGACGGCCATCTTTTTCCATAGCAGTGCTGGTAATGGCGAAAAAGGCACTTTCTGCCCGTTCCAGCCATTTGGGTTCGTTATAAAAATCACCGGCTTTTGCCAATGTGGTGATCATCATGCCATTCCAGTCAGCAAGGACCTTATCATCCAGACCTGGACGGATACGTTTCTCCCGCTCTTTAAACAGGATGTTGCGGCAGTCTTTCAAAAACTCTTCTGTTTCTTCATCTAACCGGGTTGGATAGGCGAGACGATTGAGGATATTCACTCCTTCCCAGTTACCTTCGAGGTCTACATCATAGATCTCAAGGAACTGTTCTGCTTTATCGCCAAGTAGAGTTTTGATCTCCGCCTCATCCCAAACATAGAACTTGCCTTCCACACCTTCACTGTCTGCGTCAATGGTGGCGGAAAAAGCCCCATTTTCGGCAATCATTTCCCGAAGGAGCCAGTCAATGGTCTCGTAAATACGATCCTTAAACAGATCATTTTTATTTTCTGCCTGCACCAACAACATCAGATCCAGAATCTGGGCATTGTCATAAAGCATTTTCTCAAAATGGGGCACAAGCCAGGCAACATCAGTGGCGTAGCGGGCATATCCACCCCCCAGATGATCATAAATGCCCCCTTGTGACATATGAGTGAGGGCTTTGATCACCGCTTCTGCAAGACGTTCGTTGCCCGTCCTCAGGTAACTTCGCCACATATTTTCAAGAACATAAGTGTGTGGGAATTTGGGGGCAGATCCGATGCCGCCATGTTCCGGGTCGGCTTCTTCCGAATATCGTTCTGCAATACGGTCCAGAACCTCCAAAGTAAGTTTTGGGCGGTCCCCTTCACCGGTTTCGTTCATTTTTTTAAGGGATTTACGAAGAATATCGCGGTTTTTACTGACCTTCTCAGGCTCATTCTTGAAAATTCCATGAACAGTTTGAAGAACATGTTTAAACCCCGGACGACCATAACTGTCTTCGATCGGGAAATAGGTGCCACCCCAGAAAGGCTCTCCTTTAGAGGTCAGGAACATGGTTAGCGGCCATCCGCCTTGCTCCCCAAGAAGGGCGAGGGCGGTTTGATAAATCTGATCAATATCCGGGCGCTCTTCGCGGTCCACTTTGATATTGATATATAGATCATTCATTAGGGCGGCGGTCGCCGGATCTTCAAAACTTTCATGGGCCATCACATGGCACCAGTGACAGGCCGCGTATCCCACGCTCAACAGAATGGGCTTACCTGTTTTTTTAGCTTCTTCCAACGCTTCTTTCCCCCAGGGGCGCCAATGCACAGGGTTGTCTTTATGCTGAAGAAGATAAGGGCTTGTTTCCTGTCCGAGGACATTTTCCATGTTTTTTTCCAGTTTTTCGCTGCAAAGAACGGCTTTGATTGATCCTGAATGACTATTCACCTAATCTCTGTTCCATCACCGTCAAGGGACAGAGGAGCCTTCTGCCATGAAGATTAAACTTGATATTGACTGTACACCAGAGGAAGCAAGAAAATTTTTTGGTTTACCGGATGTAGAGCCCATGCAGCAGGCCCTCATGAAGGAGCTACAGGACCGGATGTCAGAGAATATTGCTAATCTGGACCCTGAAAAAATGATGAAAACATGGCTTCCTGCAGGAATGCAGGGATTGGATCAGATGCAAAATATGTTCTGGAACGCCATGTCTGGCAAAACCGACAAAGGTAGCTGACGGATTTAAGGTATGGATACTGTATTTGCATTGGCCAGCGGCCGGGGACGGGCGGGGATTGCTGTTGTTCGTCTTTCAGGCCCTGCCGCCTTTGATGCTGTTGAGAAACTTACCGATAAACCTCTGCCGGACGTCAGATATGCAGCGGTTCGGGAAGTTAAATCACTGGATCGATCCTTTCTTATCGATGAAGCAATGGTTCTTTTGTTCAAAGGTCCTCACAGTTTTACAGGTGAAGATGTGGCGGAAATCCATCTTCATGGGGGTCCCGCCATTGTTGAGGCCTTATTTGAACAGCTTCAATCCCTGGACGGGTTTCGCCCGGCTGACCCCGGAGAATTTACGCGGCGCGCCTTCGAACATGGCCGGATGGATTTGACCGCCGCGGAAGGCATTGGGGATCTGGTAAATGCAGAAACCCGTGCACAGCATCAACAGGCCCTTCGTCAGATGCGTGGGGCGCTGGGGGAGATGTATTCCCGTTGGCGCGAAGAGCTCATTGGCAGCCTTGCCCATCTGGAAGCGGATATTGATTTTCCCGACGAAGATCTTCCCGAAGGTGTCGCAGGCGCGATCCGTCCGAAGATTGAAAAACTCAGACAGGAAATTGAGGCCCACTTGGCAGATGGCGGAAGAGGGGAGAAAATTCGGGAAGGCCTGGATGTGGCCATTATCGGTGCCCCCAATGTGGGGAAATCAAGCCTTCTCAATTATCTCGCCAAGCGGGATGTGGCCATCGTTTCTGACCAGGCGGGAACCACCCGGGACATTGTGGAAGTTCATCTGGATCTTGGTGGATATCCTGTCACCATTGCGGATACCGCGGGGATCCGGGATGCGGAAGATCTCGTGGAACAGGAAGGGGTTCGCCGTGCTGTGAAGCGGGCGGAAGAAGCAGACATAATTATCTCCATGACCGCAGATGGTAGTCCTAACCTCGCAGAAAACCTCGATTTATCCGCAGGTAATTACATATATTATTACCTCAAGAATAAGGTGGATTTAACCGATACAGGTGCCCGCTCAGATGGGGATCGGGAGTTTGAGGTTTCCGTTAAATTTGATCTAGGCGTTGAGGCGTTCTTGAAGAAGCTGACAGAGGATGTTGTCTCCTTGTTGGATGTCTCAGGCGCACCTTCTCTCACCCGGATGCGACATCGTCAGGCATTGGAAGAATGTGTCGCATCACTCTACCGGTTTGATACGGCACCTGATCCCGAACTGGCTGCAGAAGATGTCAGATTGGCGACACGATCCCTTGGTCGAATCACAGGACGGGTGGATGTGGAAGATATCCTGGATGTGGTTTTTGGGGATTTCTGTATCGGGAAATAGGTCAATTTGTGACATGTTTCACGTGAAACATTCTTCTAATTTACCCAGTGTCATTATTGTTTTGACTTTTGGGGGAAGCCCCCTAAATTGGCGCTCATGATGGTATATGATGTAATTGTAATTGGGGGTGGACACGCCGGTTGTGAGGCTGCTGCAGCCTCGGCCAGACTAGGCGCAAACACCCTTTTATTAACCCATAAGATTGACACAATCGGCGCCATGTCCTGTAACCCGGCGATCGGGGGATTGGGCAAAGGCCATCTGGTGCGTGAAATAGATGCCCTTGATGGTGTGATGGGTCGTGTAGCGGATGCAGCTGGTATTCAGTTCAGATTGCTGAACAGACGGAAGGGTCCAGCGGTAAGAGGTCCACGCGCCCAATCAGATCGTAAACTCTATAAAGCCGCTATGCAGGAAACTCTGTTCAATCAGGATAATCTGGAAATCAGGGAAGGGGCAGCTGAAGACCTTGTGGTCAAAGATGGTGAAGTCTCTGGTGTTATTCTGGCTGATGGTACTGAAATTCCGTGCGGGAAAGTGATCCTGACAACAGGGACATTCCTTCGTGGCCTGATCCATATGGGGGAAAAGAAAATCCCTGCGGGCCGTATTGGGGATGATCCGTCAAACGGTCTTTCCGAAACCCTAAACAAAGCCGGTTTTGATCTTGGACGTTTGAAAACAGGAACACCTGCGCGACTGGATGGGAAAACCATCAACTGGTCCATTTTGGAAGAACAGCCGGGTGATGAGGATATAGTGCCTTTCTCTTTTCTCACGAAAGAGATTACCACACCCCAGATCCCGTGCCACATTACATATACCACCGAAGCCACCCATCAGGTGATCCGCGACAATTTGCACCGGGCCCCGATGTATTCGGGTGAGATTACAGGAACAGGTCCGCGTTACTGTCCGTCTATTGAAGACAAGGTTGTTCGCTTTGCTGATAAATCCAGTCACCAGATTTTCCTGGAACCAGAAGGGCTGGATGTGGACACCATTTATCCAAACGGAATGTCGACATCTTTACCAGCTGATGTGCAGGTGGAATTCCTCCGCTCCATTCCCGGATTGGAGAAGGTAGAGTTTTATCAGCCGGGTTATGCCATTGAATATGATTTCGTGGACCCACGGGAGCTGAAACCAACTCTCGAAACCCGGAAGCTCAAAAACCTTTATCTGGCAGGCCAGATTAACGGAACTACCGGATATGAGGAAGCAGCTGCGCAAGGGTTGATGGCGGGTCTTAATGCGGCGAGAAGTGCAGGGGATCAGGGTGCCTTCATTCTGGATCGCGCCGATGCCTATATCGGTGTGATGATTGATGATTTGATTACCCGTGGCACGCAAGAGCCATATCGCATGTTCACATCTCGTGCCGAATATCGTTTGATCCTTCGGGCCGATAATGCAGACAGCCGACTAACTGGACTGGGTATGGATATTGGCTGTATTGAATATGAACGGGAAAAAGCGTTTACTGAAAAGCAGGAAGCACTCAACACTGCTCATGATCAATTCGCTTCTTTGAATCTGACACCTAACGAAGCCAAACAACATGGTTTGAACGTTAATCAGGATGGGGTGAGGCGATCTGCCTCCGATCTGTTGGCTTATCCAAATATTGATATGGATGATATTATTCGGATCTGGCCAGAACTACAGCATTACTCAAAAGAGGTATTGGAACAGGTCGCTATTGACGCCCAATATAAAGGGTATCTGGAACGTCAGAAAGCGGACATTCAGGAGTTCCGGAAAGACGAAGGCCTTCTCCTTCCTGCTGATCTTGATTATAAGAAAATCGGCGGCATGTCGGCTGAGGTTTCCCAGAAACTGGAAGATGCACGTCCAGATACATTGGGGCAGGCAGCGCGTATTTCTGGCGTGACCCCGGCAGCGCTGACAGCCTTGCTGTCTTATGTCAAACGCGGTGACCATCGTAAACGGGTAGGATAACCCCTTTAAATGACTGAACAGGAATTCGCATCCCTTACCGGTGTTTCACGTGAAACATTGGAAAAGCTCTCACGCTATGTTGCCTTGTTGAAGAAATGGCAAAAGGCCATTAATTTGGTGAGTAACTCTACGCTTTCCGATGCCTGGCGCCGTCATATTCTGGATAGCTATCAGATTCTGGAACATGCGCCATCCAATGGGAAAGTTTGGATGGACTTTGGTAGTGGGGCAGGTTTTCCAGCTTTGGTCGTGGCCATATGCAGTGATTATGACGTTCACGTAGTGGAAAGTGATCAGAGAAAATGCCAGTTCATGCGTGAGGTTTCACGTGAAACATCGGCAAATATCACCGTCCATAACTGTCGAATTGAAGAAATGCAGCCCTTAAAAGCGGATGTTATCTCCGCTCGTGCGCTGGCATATTTGGAAAAACTGTTCGAGTATTGTGTGCCATTTTCGTCTCCAGAAACAACTTTTTTGTTCTTAAAGGGACAAGATGTAGATGCGGAATTGACCAATGCCGCAAAATGTTGGAATATAGATAGTATCAAACACCCAAGTTTATCTAGTGAAGAGGGCTGCATTTTGGAATGCAGGAATGTTCGCCCTCTCGATTAAAGGGGCGACAGATGGAAGAGCTTAAGATGATTGGATCCTCCCGGATCCTGGCAATTGCCAATCAGAAGGGTGGTGTTGGTAAAACCACAACAGCCATTAATCTTGCAACTGCGCTTGCGGCGGTTGGAAAAACTGTTCTTGTTATCGATATTGATCCGCAGGGAAATGCCAGTACAGGTCTCGGTATTGACCGTAATGAGCGTGAAAATAGCGTCTATGAAGTGTTGATGGGGGAAGTCACACTGGAAGAAGCTATCTGCAAAAGTGTTATTCCTGGTCTGGATTTGGTCCCATCTACCGCTGATTTGACCGGTGCAGAGCTTGAGCTCATCGAAATGGATCGTCGTAGTCATCGTCTTGTGGAAGCAATTAGACCTGTAAAAGACAGATATGATTACATCCTGATCGATTGCCCACCGTCCTTGAATCTTTTGACATTGAACGCGCTTGTGGCTGTTCAATCCGTTATTGTCCCGCTTCAATGCGAGTTTTTCGCTCTTGAAGGCCTAAGTCTTCTGATCAAAACCATTGAAAGAGTCAGGAATACCCTTAATCCTACCCTTGAAATTCAGGGTGTGGTCTTGACCATGTTTGATCGTCGTAACAATTTATCTGATCAGGTGGCACAAGATGTCCGTGATTATCTTGGGGAGAAGGTCTATCAGACAGTTATCCCGAGAAATGTAAAGGTCTCAGAGGCACCAAGTCATGGCAAACCGGCCCTGATTTATGATCATAAATGTGCGGGTAGCCAAGCCTATATCAAACTTGCAAGTGAAGTTATTCGGCGCGAAAAAGCCCTTTATGCAGCCTAAAATCTGATAGCGAATAGATAAATGTCTGAAGATACTGGAAAGAAAAAACTGGGGCGGGGTCTTTCCGCACTCCTTGGTGATGATTCTGCGGCGGACTATTCAGAATTGGATAAGGTTCGCACCTCAAAAGACGTGCCTGTGGAATATCTGCATCCAAGCCCTTTTCAGCCAAGACAGGATTGGGACCAGGAAGCCTTACAAAGTCTGGCAGATTCCATTGCCGAAAAAGGTATTTTACAGCCAATTTTGGTACGCCGGGATCCAAATAACTCAGATTTGTTTGAGATTATCGCGGGTGAACGCCGTTGGCGCGCCGCCCAGATCGCTAAACTCCATGAAGTACCAGTTATTATTAAAGACCTATCTGACGTAGATAGTCTTGAAATTGCAATTATTGAGAATATTCAGCGTGAAGATCTTTCCGCAATCGAAGAAGCGGAAGGGTATAAGCGCTTAAGTGATGAATTTAATTATACTCAAGAGACGCTGGCAAAGCAGTTAGGCAAAAGCCGTTCTCACATCACCAATATCATGCGGCTATTGAACTTACCGACATCTGTGCAACTCATGATCAGAGATGGAGATTTGAGTTCCGGCGCTGCACGCGCACTAATCACGGCTGATAATCCTGAGAAATTGGCGCGAAAAGTGGTGAAAGAGGGCCTTTCTGTCCGCCAAGTTGAGAAATTGGTGCAGAAAAAACCCTCAAATAGAGCGAGCTCAGTGTCCCAGAGTACGAAGGATCAAGATACGCTCGCTCTAGAGGCCGATTTATCTGCGGCTATTGGGCTCAAAGTTGCCATCAATCATAAGGAAGATCACGGTGGGCAGATCACTATTTCTTATGAACATCTGGATCAATTGGATGACATTTGCCGTAGATTGACCCGTCAAGCGGGCCAAACTCATGAAGATGAAGATCATTTCGAAGGCGATATGACATCTGCCTTGGACGAAGATTTTCATTAAAATCAAAGGGTTATAGGATTATCGTGCTCTACTTGCCATGGCAATGCGCAAGAGAGCACGCCGGCAGATAGCTTCCGCTGGAAAGCCGGTTGTCTTTGTCTCTATCTCTGCATTTAAGGAGATCTCGATCGCTTGCGCAAAATGAGGGGCCTTCTTTCGCCCAATTTGAACTTGCGCTTTTTGCTGATTGAAAAAGGGGATACCTGCCCTTTTAACGGCATCAGCTACAGACGATCCTCTATCTATGAAACAGGCTGCTTTATGAAGCTGTTTTAATTGACCCTGGATAAGTCGCATAAAGGTCACCGGGGATTCGCCTGCGAAGAAGGCTTTGTTCAGCGCTTTTTCAAGATCATCCATTTTTCCGAGCAAAGTAGCATCGATAACGTCAAAAATATTGTCTTCGGAACTGTCCCCCACCATTTCTTTGGCGTCTTCCAAGGTAACCTGTTTTCTCTCCTCTCCAAGATAAAGAGCAAGTTTTTCAAGCTCTTGGCGGGAAATCGCTCGATCGCTTCCAAGATTGCTACGTAAATATTCTGAAGCGGCTTGATCCACCTGATACCCTTTGGAAGTCAAGACTTCTTGAATCAGCGAGTTCAGGTTTTGGTTGCTGTCGTGATAGCAGGCGAGGGAAGCGGACGTTTTCTCTTTAGAAAAGAGTTTAGGTAAGGAACCTGTTTTTTTGAGATCCGCGCCTTCCAGAACCAATATAGATTGCGAAAAATTGGCATCAAGGACGGATTCGATAACCTTGGTGTGGCGATTGGTGATGTCTCTCACCCTTATGACCCGAGTGCCACCCATCATGGAAATGGCTTCAATTTCATCCCGAAGCCTGGCTGGATCTTCATCGAGTTGCGCGGATGTCATCTCCACATAGCAGAAAGGATCATCCAGTGTTTCGACAAAATTGAGGGCTATTTTTTTACCACGTTCCCGAACAAGTCCTTCATCCTGACCATAGATGAGGAAAGACCGAATTGCCGGGTCTGGCTTTTTGATAAACGCATCTATGGTAGCTGGTTTAATTTCCACCGGACTACCTTGAGAAAAAGACGGACAACTGACGGTGGATTTCTTCTGCTAAAACGATTGCGGACCGTTTTTCTGCATTCTTTTCAGCGGAGAGGTTGGCAAAGTCTGAATCCACAACATTATAGGAGGAAATGGATTGAGCAACACCATTGTAAAAGGCTATTTTTCCAGTACTATCGGTCAGGGTATAATTAGCGCGCAAATTTAAATTATAGCGATTTGTAGATGCCGTTTTATCTATCGCGACACCTGACTTTTTGTGTGTTAACTGCACACTTAGGCGATATTGGGCGTTGGCAGGAACGCCTGTAGGTGTAACACGGTCCAGAAGATTATTACGAAGAATTTGTCCGGTTCTTCCTTCAATCGGGAGAACATAAGTCTGGGAAAGTTGAGCCTGAACTTTGGCGTTATTACCGGTACGGCCATAAAGTGGCTGGAACCCGCAGGCCCCAGCCATAAATAGAATAAGAACTGATGTGAGGAGTTTAGATAACCACATTGACGATCCGATTTGGCACTACAATAACCTTTCTGATCGGGTTATCACCAATTGCCTTTTTCACATTTGGTTCTGCAAGGGCGATTTCTTCCACCTTCGCACTGTCTTCATCTTTGGCAACTTCAATGGTGCCGCGAAGTTTACCTTTAACCTGAACTGCCATCGTGATGGTGTTATCAACAGTAAGCTCTTCGATGGCTACAGGCCAAGGGCTATCTGCAAGGATTGTATCATATCCTATCATTTCCCAGATTTCTTCAGCCAGATGAGGCATCATGGGACCAACAAGCCCTGTCATAAATTCAAGTGCTTCACGAAGAACCCATTTATCACCTTCAGATCCATCGGTTTTGAAGTCTCCAAGAGCCTTCATAAACTCATAGATACGGGCGATGGCATTGTTGAAATGCAGTTTTTCGATCGCATCTGTAACATGCTTGACGGTTTTGTGGGCTTCTTTACGAAGGGCAGAGGCGTCATCGCGAATTTGAGAAGGCTCAGTTGTGCCTTTTGCTGCAATATTTTCGACATTTTCAACAGCAAAACGATAGAGGCGTTGTTTAAAGCGCCAGGCACCTGTTGCTCCGGAATCTGTCCATTCCATATCACGGTCAGGTGGACTGTCAGAAAGGACAAACCAGCGGGCAGCATCCGCGCCGAATTTGTCGATAATCTCGCCCGGATCCACAACATTTTTCTTGGATTTCGACATCTTTTCGACGCCGCCAATGGTAACCACTTCGCCTGTTTCCACATGAACAGGTTTGCCTTCATCATTTTGCACAACTTCGTGCGGGAATAGCCAGGTCCCATCTGCTGCACGATATGTTTCGTGGGTGACCATGCCTTGTGTAAACAGCCCTTCGAAAGGTTCATCAAAGCCAACAGACCCGGTAACTTTCATGGCGCGTGAGAAGAAACGGGAGTAGAGAAGATGCAGGATCGCATGTTCAATACCGCCGATATATTGATCCACGGGTAGCCAGTAATCTACGGCATCTCGGTCCACAGGTGCTTCATCACGAGGGGCACAGAAGCGGGCGAAATACCAGGACGAATCCACAAAGGTATCCATGGTGTCCGTCTCACGCGTTGCAGGCTTTCCGCAAGATGGGCAATCCGTGTTCTTCCAGCTTGGGTGGTGATCAAGCGGGTTACCCGGCTTGTCGAAGGTGACATCGTCAGGTAGTTCAATCGGAAGGTTTTCAGCTTTTTCCGGAACGGTTCCGCAGCTATCACAATGAACCACCGGAATTGGGCAACCCCAGTACCGCTGACGGGATAGACCCCAATCGCGAAGACGGTAATTGATCGTCTGTTCACCGATTTCAAGCTCTTCCAGCTTCGCAATTGCAGCGGCTTTGGCGTCTTCACTTGAAAGGCCGTTTAAAAATTCGGAATTGATGATTTTGCCTGGGCCCGTATATGGCTCATCCCCAAGTGGGCCTTCTTCGCCTTCCGGTCCAGCAACCACGCGGGTGATCTCCTGATCATATTTACGGGCAAATTCAAAGTCGCGCTGATCATGGCCCGGGCAGGCGAAAATAGCGCCAGTGCCGTAATCCATAAGGACGAAGTTGGCGACAAAAATAGGAAGTTTTTTGCCTTCGATAAACGGGTGATCCGCATAAAGGCCTGTTGGAACACCTTTTTTCTCAGCTTTTTCGATGGCTTCTTCGCTTGTCCCCATTCTGTGGCATTCCGCCACAAATTCCGCGATCTTCGGGTCATGCATTAAGGACTGGGTGAGAGGGTGATCAGCAGCAACGGCCATAAAGCTGGCACCGAAAAGGGTATCCGGACGTGTTGTGTAAATCTCCAGCTTTTCGTCTTTTCCTGAGATCTGGAAATTAACTTTGGCACCTGTGGATTTACCGATCCAGTTTTCCTGCATCAGGCGAACACGTTCCGGCCAACGATCCAGTGTTTCAAGACCTTGAAGAAGTTCATCACTGTAATCAGCGATGCGGAACATCCATTGGTTCAGTTTGCGTTTTTCAACGAGAGCACCAGAGCGCCAGCCACGGCCGTCGATGACCTGCTCATTGGCAAGAACCGTCATGTCTACAGGATCCCAGTTGACCCAGCTTTCTTTACGGTAGACGAGACCTTTTTCAAGGAAATCCAGGAACAACTGCTGCTGCTTGCCGTAGTAGCCGGGGTGGCAAGAGGCGAGTTCCTTGCTCCAATCAAGAGAGAGGCCCATGGATTTCAGCTCAGCTCGCATGTTTGCGATATTGGCGTAGGTCCATTCTGCCGGGTGAATTTTCTTGTCCCGTGCTGCGTTTTCAGCAGGCAGACCAAAGGCGTCCCATCCCATCGGGTGAAGAACATTAAAACCACGGGCCCGTTTAAAACGGGCAACAACGTCACCCATTGTATAGTTTCGCACATGACCGATATGAATATTACCGGATGGATAGGGGAACATCTCCAGCACATAATACTTTGGTTTGGAGCGATCGACGTTGACTTCAAAAGTCTTGTTGTCTTCCCAGACGGATTGCCACTTGGCTTCCACCTGTTTGGCGTTGTAGCGGGACATTAGTGTGTTGGTCCGTATACTCTAAATGTTAACGATAAGGAGGGCGCATTTGGTTTGGTCTGCGCGCCGCCTTCAAATATGGTCTTTACTCACCTTCGCGGGAGATACGCAATTCACGTGCCCGGCGCAAGATGGCATTTTCAAGGTTTGTAATTGTTTTTGGCGTCAATTGAACTGGGACCCAGTTATTGGCTGTATCCAGATTCTGCTTAAAGGCAGAAACGCGAATACCGTCAGCGCGAAGGCGTCTGTCCAGAATATAAACGGTTACCTTAAAGCGTTCGCCCGGGGATTCGGCTGGTGTATACCAGTCGGTAATAATAACACCCCCAAAAGGATCAGCGGAGCTTAAGGGCATAAAGGAGAGTGTATCCAGTGACGCACGCCACAGGTAGCTGTTGACACCGATGCCACCGCCGCCTTGACCGTCTTCAAGAGATTTGCTGCCGCCACCCAGAAGCCCGCCATCTCCAAATACTGTTTCCTGCTTCCCGTCAGCTCCCTCCTGAAAGACTTGCCCGCGTTTCTGTTCGGGGAAAGTGGAATCAGTGCCCAAATTAGAGCCACAGGCTGACAACATCAGTAAACCAGCTGATGCGATTACCAGTTTCGTGTGTAAACTACGCAACAACATGCAAGACAATCCCCTAGCAAAATATCCAAGTCTCAACGGGGCATGATGTTTCCCCAATTGCGCTGCAGTTTAATGGAGCTTAGATTTCGGTACAACCACTGAAATAGTAAAAAAGAAGACGGAATCTGCCTTTTTTCCATGCTTTTCAAGAAATTCACCCGGCTGACATATGCACTTACGCTCAGATTCTAATCTGGAAAAAAGAGTGTCAATTTAACGGCAAAGGGCTAGTAGGGTGATTTTGTGTCATTTTCACCACAGTTTTTCTGAAACTGGAAAAAGTGGAAGGGTGTACTGCTTGACCATATGGTCCATTACGTCTTTTACTCATTCCCGGCTAACAGGGCCATCGTGCCTTGCGTCGTTTTAATTTTTTATTTCTCTAGCTTTCGAGCAGAGGGGAGACAAAATGAAAAAAGTTATCTTGGGCACAACAGCTTTGGTAGCTGCAAGTGCACTGACAGCAGGCACAGCTTCTGCTGCTGAAAAAATCAAACTCGGTCTCGGTGGTTACCTGCAGACTTCTTTCGTAGTTGCTGACTACGACACAGACACAGACCAGCTTCCAACTGACATCCGTCACGAGGGTGAGGTTTTCTTCGTTGGTTCCACAACTCTGGACAACGGCCTGAAATTCGGTGTGAACATTCAGCTTGAAGCTCGCGCAACTGGCGACCAGGTTGACGAAACATTCATGTATGTTTCCGGTAACTTCGGTCGTATCAACGTTGGTTCTGAAGACTCAGCTGCATACCTGATGCACTACTCTTCACCATCACCAGTTCCAGCTTGGGGTCTTGCTTCTCCAAACGCAAACGCAGGTGGCTTCACTAACCCATCTACACTGCCAAACGAAGTTGGTGATACAGACAAAATCACATACTTCACACCACGCTTTGCAGGCTTCCAGTTCGGTGCTTCTTACACACCAGATGCTGACGAAGAAACTGGTACAGGCGCAAGCCCATATGCACCAATCAAAGACGAAGGCAAAGCTGACGAAGCATTCGCAATCGGTGCTAACTACAGCAACAAATTCGGTAGCGTTTCTCTGAACGCGTCTCTGGGTTACCAGCTCGTAACTCGTACAGACACAACAACTACTACAACAGCAAACACAACATACACAATCACTGACGGTGCTGCAGCTACGGTTGTAACTGTAAACTCCAACGGCGAAATCGTAAGCATCACAGATGCTGACGGTGTTGTAACTGCTGGTGGTGCAACAACTACTACAACAGTAAACAACGAAGATACTGACGAATTTGCAGCTGGTATCACTCTTGGTGTAGCTGGCTTCAACATCGGTGCAGCATACAAGTTTACTGACAACGACGGCGGTACTGACGATCTTGAGCGTCATGACTGGAACATCGGTGTAAACTACGGTCAGGGTCCATGGAAAGTTGGCATCCAGTATGCTGGTGTTGAACTTGACGACGCTGGTGACGGCGAACTGCACGCATTCGTAGTCGGTGGTCAGTACGTTCTCGGCCCAGGTATCACAGCATTCGGTGGTATCCAGTACTGGGACGGCGAAGATGATCTTGCTGGTTCCGAAGGCGAAGATGCAACTGTATTCTTCGTAGGTACATCTCTGTCCTTCTAATCTGAAGCACAGATATATATCGAGAAGGGGTGGGATTTTTCCCGCCCCTTTTTTATTGGAAAATCGCCGGATGAAAAGTAAAGTTGCCCCAACAAAGTAAGGGGAAATAAATGGGCGGAATTATCTGGCTGGCATCCTATCCAAAATCTGGAAATACATGGATGCGGTCCTTCCTTCAAAATGTGATCTTGGGCGGACAGAACACGGTTCATATCAATGAACTTTCCCAATTTGCTTACGGGGATGGCCAAAAGATCTGGTATGAGCAAGCCGCGGGCGGATCAATAGATGGATTATCCGCTGAACAGAAGATGAAGCTCACCCCGCGGGCCCATATGGCCATGACGCGTTCACGCCCGCAATCGGTTTTTGTGAAAACCCATAACTGGATGGGACTCACCTATGATACCCATCTGATTACGATGGAAGCCACAGCTGGCGCCATTCATATCATCCGCAACCCCCTTGATGTATCTATCAGCCTTGCCCATCATTTTGGCTTCAGCATTGACGAATCCATTGAGTTTATGAGCGACCCTGAGGCGCAAACCGCTGAGGATGATTATAAGATGCCTCAATATTATGGATCCTGGTCGGATCACACTAAAAGCTGGGATCGCCTTAATCCGCAATATATGCATCGGGTCAGGTATGAGGATATGCTCACCAAACCCGGCAAAACATTTTCTGAGGTATTGAAGTTTTTGCAGATTAAAGTCCCGAAATCAACGCTTGCCAAGGCGATTAAGCAGTCTTCTTTTAAAACACTGCAATCTCAGGAAAAGAAAGATGGCTTTCTGGAACGTTCTGATAAAGCGGAGAGCTTTTTCAGATCCGGAAAGGCCGGGGAGTGGAAATCGGTTCTAACCGATGAACAGGTGAAAAAGATAGTAGATACCCATCATGATGTGATGGAAAAATACGGGTACTTAAAAGGGCTGTAGGAAATGGGACAGATCATTTGGCTCGCCTCATATCCTAAATCTGGGAACACCTGGATGCGGATGCTGCTTAATAATTATTTTGCTGAAAAAGATGAAAAGCAGGGTCTGGATTCGCTGGATCTCATTACTTTTGGTGGATCCAGTAAAACATCTTATCGGGCCGTGACCGCGCTGGATGTGGATAAGCTGGATGATGATGAGATTGTTAAGCTAACCCCTATGGCCCACGCGTTTATGGCGGGACAACATCCGGATATGGTATTTGCAAAAACCCATAACATCCTGTCAGCTTATAAAGGCATCCCTCTGATCACGCCGGAGGTGACAAAAGGGGCGGTTTACATTATCCGAAACCCTTTGGATGTGGTGTTGTCCGTCGCAGATCATTTCGGCCTCGAAATGGATGCGGCGATAGACTTTCTGAACAGCAACAACGCCAGTACCGCTGCCAATGAGACAATGGTACGGCAGTATTTCTGTTCCTGGTCAGAGAATGTGGTGACATGGACAACGGAACACCCTTTCCCTATCAGCATTGTCAAATATGAAGATTTGCACCAATCAGCAGGCAAAATATTGTCCGAGACACTGGAGCAGTTAGGGTTTTCAGTTGATCCTAAAAAGGTATCTCGGGCTGTTCTGAAATCGTCCTTTAAAAGCCTGAAATCCATGGAGAAAAAGCAGGGCTTTAATGAGCGTTCGCGCCACAGCAAAGCCTTCTTCCGGGTGGGGAAAACTGATCAGTGGAAATCCAAATTGACGGATGAGCAAGTTAGCAAAATAGTGAAGGCCAATTACGCACAAATGAAGCGCTTTGGCTATTTACCAAAAGGATTTTAAGCCCCTTCAAACAGGTCAATTGCGCCGAATCCCTGAAACCCCATTTGCTGAATTTGTCGCCAGCGATTGTGGGTGATACCGCCCAACCCCAACACAGGTATGTCGAGATCTCCTAATTCACGGGCTACAGCATGTACGGGTAAATGTCGGGCTCCCGGGTGGCTGTTTGTGGGGAAAAGTGGGGAGATAAAGGAGAAATCAGCGCCCAATTGATTTGCTTGCCTCAGTGAAGACACAGAATGACACGCCGTACTTATGATGAGGTTTGGATATTTGGTGATCATTAGGGGTATTTTTGCGATCATAAACTCAGGTAGATGTACCCCTTCTGCTCCAACCTCGGCCGCAAGCTGTGGGTCACCCGCAATGCTCAGAAACAAGCGTCTTTTTTGGCAAATTTCACTTATTTCCTCGGCTATCTGAGCCCGGTTGGGGGCCTCATAATGGCGAAAAATAATCCCAACCTCCTGGGGGAGAAGCTCTGCCATCTCCAACGGGGCACGTCCCCGCCCGTGGTCGGTGAAATAAAAAAAATGAGGTATCTGCATGACGAGACCCTAGCATTCTGATTTGCTGCCATCCAAAAGGTTTTTTTAAGTCCCTTTTTCTGCTATCTGCTTGGGAGAGACCTAACAAACGGATACGCCGATTATGACGGACATTGCAGCAAATCTTGAAGATGTGAAATCCCGGATTGCCAAACGGGCCAAAAACTGGGGTCAGGATGCGGATAAGGTTACCCTTGTTGCCGTCTCCAAGAAACAGCCCGTAGAGAAGTTGCAAGCCGCATTGGATGCTGGGCACAGGGTATTTGGGGAAAACAGGGTTCAGGAAGCCAAGGAAAAATGGCCAGCCCTTTGTGACGCTTATGAAGGCGTAGAATTGCATCTTATCGGTCCATTGCAGACCAATAAAGCGAAGGAAGCCGTTGCCCTGTTTGATGTGATTGAAACGGTGGATCGCCCAAAACTGGCCCGTATTTTGTCTGAGGAAATGAAAAAGCAGGACCGGAACCTGCCTGTTTACATCCAGATCAATATCGGTGCGGAAGATCAAAAAGCGGGCATCGCCATTGAGGATGCGGATGACTTTATCAGTCAATGCCAAAATGAATATGGCCTGACTGTGAAGGGTCTGATGTGCATCCCACCAGCGGGGGAGCAGCCCTCCCCGTTTTTTGCCATCCTTGCGCAAATTGCAGAACGTAATGGTCTTGAGCACCTGTCCATGGGGATGAGCGGTGACTATGAATATGCGGTCCAGTTTGGGGCAACGTCCGTTCGGGTTGGCACAGGTATTTTTGGGGCGCGGGAAGGGTAAGGTTACGCTTCCACAGGCCCCATCGCACTATACCGGCGCTCCATCCAGATTTTGAGGTTGCGGCTTTTCCGTAACGTCCAACCCACGACCACGATGGTCAAGACAGCTCCCAGAAGTTCTGTAAGAGGTGACGCATACCAAATGCCTATCTCCCCAAAAATATTCGGAAGCAACAGGATAGAAGGTACTGCGATCAGGTAAACCCTTGTCAGGCTAAGCAGGGCAGCGCGTCCCGCATCACCAACCGCCTGGAAGAAGTTCGAGATCATCAAAAGCGGCCCAAACAGAATGTAAAGCGACATGATCAGCGGCATGATGCGGGTCGTCTCCGCAATCACTGCCGGGTCATCCACAAACAGGGCCGCGATATCTTCTGCAAAGAAGGTAAAGCAGAACTGCAACGTGGCACAGTACACAAAAGAGATCCCGATCCCGATCTTTAGGGTGGTGAAGGCGCGGTCCATCAGACCACCCCCATAATTGTTCCCGACAATTGTCTGTTGGGCGAGGGTCATGCCAAGTAGCGGCATATATCCGAAAGTAAACAGGCGGTTGATAATGCCGTAGGCCGCGGCACTTGCTGCGTAATTATCTCCGCTCCAGTTTTGCATTTGATAGATGATACTGCCGGTGAGGGCCGAAACCCCCACATAGGTAAGACTGGTTGGTGCCCCAAGCGCGAGATATTGCCGCCAGTTGAGCGTGAGAGCGCCAACTTTTGGAAGACGCACCTTGATAGCCTCTGATTTGACGATACTGAAGGATAGTGTGGCGATGATGGCCAGGGTTTGGGCCATGGCGGTGCCATAAGCAGCCCCTGCAACCCCCATGTCATAGTGAACCACCAGAATATAGTTACAAACCCCGTTCAACACATTTGCGCCGACCGTGACCAATGTCATAAAGCCCATATAGCCTTGACAGCGGAGCATATCTGAAAAAAGCGCGCCGTAGAAAAACAGGATGGAGAAATAGACACTGAGGGAGAGATACACATCTCCCATACCCGCAAGCTCCAACGACCCATTGGCGATGGCGAGAGCAAGGTCATACCCCCCGGCCATATATAGCGCGACCAGCAAAAAGCAGATCAGAAGCGCAAGCAGCATGGCACTTGAGAGGGATTTTCTGGCAAGATCCAATTCACCTGCGCCAAGGTAGCGGGCAAAAATACTGGAAAAACCGCCGGAGACCAGCGTGGCAAGGGCGACAATCACCATATAAAGCGGGAACACCATGGTAACCGCAGACAAGGCATCCGCCCCAATAAAGCGGCCGATAAACCAGCCATCCACGACCGTAAACAGGCCATTTGTCAGCATGACCAGAATGATCGGGAGAGCCGTTTTCACAAACAATGCCCCAAGAGGGGTGTGTAAAAACATATTATGTTCGGTGCTACTTTGCATGGGGATCGTCCGGTTGAGAAAAGAGGAGACGGGAACAACACGGTACTTTGAGCCCCTCTTTTACATCATTTTTGTACAAATGAACGGGCAAAATTTGTGCGCGCTCTCACATGTTTGCCGTTTGGATTTCCAGTGTGCTTTTGATGTCAATAAGCGACAACAGATCAAGCAAATCTTCCAGCTTCAATGCTACACAGCCTTCGGTGCCTGAATAATCAGGCCTTGCCACATGTAGGAATATAGCGCTTCCCCGTCCCGGGACAGGGGGGGCGTCGTTATATCCAAGCGGGACAATCACATCGTAAACATCATCCTCCCGCCAGAGTTTTTCATGACTTGCCTCAAAGGGCAGGGGGACGGGTCTGTTATATAGCTCATGTTCCGGCGCGTCACACCAACCATCAGTTTTTTTAATCTCTTTAAAGTGCAGACGGCTTTTGGGCATGTCTATCTTGTCTGCCCTGTAATACCCTTCCCGTATGGAAAACCGGCCAATAGGGGATTTATTATCGCCCTCTTTCTTATCAGTCGTGACCCCGGCCTTTCCAATGGCGGCGGGAAATTCCCGATCACCGACAGTTAAAATGGCGCGGTGGCCCTCTACAGGTTTTACTTGAATATTCATGATCTTGGTGCGAGTTTGTTGAAATCTCATCATCGCCGAGTTTTCCTGAATGTCAAATAAAGTAGAAACAGTGGACTATCTGGTTCTGGTGGCACTTTCTGTCATGTTCAGTTCCAGTTTCATGTTCATCAAAATTGCCATCGAAACCCTGACACCTTTAATGGTGGCAAGTGGACGTCTGATGATTGCAATGGTTCTGCTTTATGTGTTTATGAAATTTCGGGGAGAAAGCCTGCCAATGGACAGGCGCAGCTGGTTGTTTTTTATCGCCATTGGCATTGTGGGAAACGCGTTTCCGTTCTTTATCATCAGCTGGGCAGAGCAAACGGTGGATAGTTCCGTTGCGGGTATCTTGATCGCCACCATCCCGCTGATCAGTTATGTGGTGGGTCATTTTGCAACCCAAGATGAAAAACTCACCCCTCTAAAGATGCTGGGATTGTTGGTTGGTTTCGGCGGTATTATTGTTCTCATCGGTCCGGCGGCGTTGCTTAATCTTGGGGACAATGTGGTGAGCCAATTGGCGGTTATTCTGGGCGGTTGCGGTTATGTGGCAGCGAGTTTCATCGGGCGCGCCATGCCGCCAATGAGCCCAACAGTGCGGGCAACAGGGGTTCTCATCACGGCAACAATCATTGCTGTTCCCATATGTCTGATTGTGGATAATCCGTGGACGGCAAGCCCAAGTCTGGCCTCCATCGGGGCCGTGGTGATGCTGGGTATCTTTCCAACGGCCATCGCCACCATATTGCTGTTTTTTATCATTATCCGGGCAGGGGCCACTTTTCTAGCGCTGAATAATTATCTGAACCCTGTTTTTGCGATAATTTTGGGATTTGTGTTTTTGGCGGAAGTCCCGGAAGCGAAAACCTACCTGGGTTTGCTGCTGATTTTGGGTGGGGTTGTGATCACCCAACTTCCTCAAAAGGCGAAAGCCCAACCGGCAAAAACTTAAACCGCGCTATCCAGATAATTGAAGTTATCACTCACGTTACGTGGTGCTGTGTATGCTTCTGCAGCAGCGGGTGCGGAAACCTTTGTTGGGGTAACTGGTGCCGTAGCCTCAGGTTTTGGGGTAGTCGCAGCTTCAGGGGCGGCTTTACCAAAACTGCTGAGGATCTGGGCCATTTGTCCTTCGCTTAAGTTCTTACCCTGCATTTGCTGAAGTTGCTCAAGCCCCCGTTGAAGGTTGGGCGGCATCTGTTTCCATTCCAGACCTTGCGCTGCGGCTGGTGTAGACGCTTTTACAAGTTCCGGGATAACAGGGGCAGCGGCTTGGGCCTGAATAAGGGGAGAGGCGGCAGATTCCTGTTTGGGAGGTGCCACATCTGCTGCCGCTTTTTGAGGGAGATTTTCTGCAGGTGTTGCGGCTGTCACGGCAGTACTGTCTTCTGGGGCTTCATCTTTAAACATGGCGAGAACATGGTCGCCAATGTCTTTTCCAGTTCCCATTTCAATGGCGGAGTTAACAACAGAGGTGGCAAGACCAATACCACCCCCGAAAATGCCACCGCCGATAACACGGGCACCAGGACTTAACTCATCACCGGTAAATTCGCGGTAGAGAGTTGAGATAACCGGAATATGTTGCAGTGGATTAATGATGTCTAGAAAATCATCAAAACCAAAACCGTCTTCACCCCATAATGACACATCCGTCCCAGACTGTTCCCCTTCAGTTTTTGAAGCTGAAGTAGGCGTGTAATCCTGAGTGGCAAAGGCTCTGTCAAGATAGTCAAAATCGTTTCTGGCAGCTGTTGCAACGGTCATGCTTGTCTCCTCGCCTCAATATAAGCAAAGAGTATGCCATTGTAACAACCGCAGTTTCCCGCGGTGTTTGAGTGTTGTAGGTGTGATTATATTGTTTGGAAAAGGCAGTTTTTACCGCCTTTAGGCAGCTTTTTCTGCCTTACAGATAATGACCACTTTTCTTTCGCTTGGTCGCCAGATAAAGCTCGTTATGGGTGTTGGAGGGGAACTTGTGGGTGACCCGTTCCGTGACATCAATCCCGAGGCGCTGAAGCCCTTCAACTTTTTCAGGGTTATTGGTCATGAGCCGAACCTGTTTAAACCCAAGGTGGCGCAGCATTTCGGCTGCAGGTCTGAAAAGGCGCTCATCATTTTCAAAACCGAGCCGTTCATTGGCATCCACCGTATCAAAGCCATCCTTTTGCAGTTTATAGGCACGGAACTTGTTCATCAGGCCAATGCCGCGGCCTTCCTGTGCCAGATAGAGGATGACACCGCCACCTTCTTCCGCGATCGCCTTGATGGCCCCGTTTAACTGCTCCCCACAATCGCATTTCAAGGATCCGATCAGATCCCCTGTAAAACATTCGGAATGAAGGCGGGCAAGGACTGGCTCATGACGGTTTGGATCCCCGATCAGGATCGCCATATGTTCAATGCCACCATCCAGCGGTCTGAAAGAATGGATTTTGGTCTCTTCTGCCCCTTGCAACGGAACCCATGCCGCAGCCACAGGCTTTAATTCCTTGGCGGCCACATCTTCATATTCAAAGATCGTGTCCGATGAGAGCAACATCAGATCTTCTTTTTCCGCGATGGCAGCTGCTTCCTCTTTCTTGATGTAGGAGAGGATGACAGAGGGGAGAAGCCGGGCCAACTTGGCCATTTTGATCGCTGCATCCGCAGCGACACCGGGATTGTTTTTCAAGCGCGTGAAGGGTCCGCGAAAAGGCTGATCCAGATCATGGGACGCATCGGCAAGGGCGCGCATCAACGGCGCATCCATCCATTTTTCGATTTCCAACAGAACCGTTTTGTTGCCTGTAGGCATAATATGCAGAACGTTAGCCCGGTGAGATGTGAGGGCAAAGTAGGCTTCACTGCCTGAGATTTCTTTTAAATGCGCCAATTCAGGGTCAAACGCCATTTCTGTTGAGACAAAAATAATGGCATCATCCTCGCCCGTGAGAACAACTGGCAATCCCCGGCGCAAATCGGCAATTGCACGATCTGTATCACGAAGCTGCTTTAGATTGAGCTCGTTTCTGTCTAGGTTCTGCATTACTTTTGTTACCTTATAACGTTTTTCTCTGTTTGTAGCAGTCTTCCATATAAAATTCCAATTCGAAAATGTCTTTTCATGCGTAAACTGGACGCTAACGAATTTGGGTCTATATTCATTCACGAAATGGTGAGTATGTCTGTAAATGCTATCACAACTGCGTGACAGAAGGTTTTTCTTCTGTCCCAAAGACTTGAATGGTTTAAGTATCAAACAATCTGTATAGGCGGGCCACGGCAAATTGCCTGCCTATGAAGTAGCATTAGGATTGGGGAGAAATACATGTCCAGTGTTCGTAAAATCCTTCTGGTCGATGACGACAACAACCTGCGGGAAACTCTGGCAGAACAGCTTGATCTGCATGAAGAGTTTGAAACCCATCAGGTTGATTGCGCGGGCGCCGCATTGGAGCAGATCAAGGCAAATCATTTTGATTTGATCTTGCTTGACGTCGGCTTGCCGGACATGGATGGGCGTGAAGCGTGCAAAATCATTCGTAAAAATGGATCCCGTGCCCCGATCATTATGCTGACGGCACAGGATAGTGACAGTGACCAGATCCTCGGCCTTGAAAGCGGGGCAAATGATTATGTGTCCAAGCCGTTCAAGATTGGCGTCTTGCTTGCCCGTATTCGCGCGCAACTCCGTCAACATGAACAAAGTGAAGATGCGGTTTTTGCCATCGGTCCTTATTCCTTCCAACCAGCGAAGAAACTGCTGGTGAATGATGAGAAGGAAGAGAAAATCCGCCTGACAGAAAAAGAGACCAACATCCTGAAATATCTCTATCGCTCAGGGCATAAGGTGGTTTCTCGTGATATCCTTCTCAATGAAGTGTGGGGGTATAACGCCGAAGTGACGACCCACACGCTGGAGACGCATATCTATCGCCTTCGCCAGAAAATCGAAGCGGACCCTTCATCTGCCGCGATTTTGCTGACAGAAACAGGGGGATACAGGCTGGCTCCGTAAGGGTCAGCTATTTTCCCGAAGGATCGTTCCCGCCAGATACAGGCTTCCAGCGATAAGCAGCCGGCAAGGCTGGCGCTGGATATATGGGTAGAGGTGATTAATCGCCTCTTCCACGCTTTCGGCGGCCACGCAATCAAGGCCGCTTCTGATGCCCACGTCACATAACTCTTGTGCAGGTGATGCGCCGTCTTCACCGGGGATGTTTACCATCACGGCTTTGTCCACCAATGGCTGAAAATGGGCAAGAAAGGCCCCCTGATCCTTATTGGCCATCATGCCGCAAATCATAAAGAGCGGTAGGGGGTTATCCCTATTCCAGGCGGTAAGGCTTTCGGATAGGCGCGCACCCGCGGCTTCGTTATGACCCCCATCCAGCCAAATTTCCGTATGGGTGGGGAGGGAGCGGACCATCTCTCCCTGGGTCAGTTTTTGAAGGCGGGCAGGCCACTTCACAGAGGCGAGACCATTAACGATGTCTTCGCGGGTGACAGATAAACCTTCCAGTTTTTCCAGAACAGCCAGAGCCGTCGCCGCATTGGCAACTTGGTGGAGCCCATTAAGGTTGGGAAAGGGATAGATCCCCGACAGGTCACCGCCTTTATATTCCCATGCGTCATCAGATATGCGCAGGCAGGACCAGTTATCCCCATGAATATAGGCCGGGGCATTCAAGTCAGAAGCCCTCGTTTTTAAAACACCCATCGCGATGTCGGTTTGCGGTCCGAAAATAGCAGGAACACCTGCTTTTAGGATACCGGCTTTCTCTCCGGCGATCCCTGCAAGGTCAGACCCCAGAAACTGTTCATGGTCATGAGAAATGGGAGTGATGGCGGTTGCAAGGGGTCGCTCCACCATATTGGTGGCGTCAAGGCGGCCGCCAAGCCCGGTTTCTAACAGCAGGATATCTGCAGGGTTGTCGGCAAATGCCTTGAAAGCGGCAGCGGTTGTGATCTCAAAATAAGTGATGGAATCCGGCCCATTGATCCGCTCACATTCCAAAAGCATCTCACTTAGTTTCGCTTCCGAAATAATCTCGCCAGCCAACACAATGCGTTCGGCGAATTTCACAAGATGAGGTGATGTATAGACGTGAACTTTCTTACCGGACGCTTCCAAGATGGCACGCAAATAGGCCAGCAAAGACCCTTTGCCATTGGTGCCTGCCACATGAATAACAGGCGGCAACCGACGCTCAGGGTGTCCAAGTTTTTCAAGAATGGTTTCCATCCGGTCCAGTGACAGATCTATCACCTTTGGATGAAGCGCCAGTAGGCGCTTCAGGATGGTATCACTATGCCGCGCTGGCAAGGGTCAGCCTTTGTCTTCCGGGGCTTCTGATGCGGCAACCTCTTCTGATTTGGTGTCTGCCTCAATGTCAGTTTTCGCCTCTTTTACAGGAAGCTGTTCCACATTGCCCTCACGTTTCAGCTTATTGCTGATCAGATCAACGATCGTTGCCAGCGTATCTTTCATCTTGTGGCGGTGGACAACCATGTCCAGCATGCCTTTTTCAAGAAGAAATTCTGCGCGCTGGAAGCCTTCTGGCAGTTTTTCGCGAATGGTTTCTTCGATTACGCGAGGACCCGCAAAGCAGATCAGCGCACCCGGTTCTGAGATCTGAATATCCCCGAGCATGGCATAAGATGCCGTCACACCACCAGTTGTCGGATCCGTCAGAACCACAATAAAAGGAAGTTTGGCTTCCTTCAGGCGCTGGATCGCGGCTGTTGTTCGCGGCATCTGCATCAAGGATAAGATCCCTTCCTGCATACGGGCACCACCGGCAGCCGTGAACAGAATAAGCGGTGCTTTTTGTAAGATGGCAAGTTTCGCAGCGGACACAATGGCCTCACCGACGGCCATACCCAAAGAGCCACCCATGAAGTTGAAGTTCTGAACACCTACAACGGCTGGATTGCCGGCCAGTTTACCGTGAGCGACAATCATGGCGTCTTTATCGCCAGTTTTGTTGCGGGCGTCTTTCAGGCGGTCGGTATATTTCTTGGAATCGCGGAATTTCAACGGGTCGACCTGCACATCAGGCAGTTCAATCACGTCATATTTCTGCTCATCAAAGAGGGCTTTGAAACGATCTACCGGACCGACACGCATATGATGCTCACAGTGGGAGCATACATTCTGATTTGCGGTCAGTTCATTGTGAAACAGCATCTGCCCACATTCTGGACATTTCACCCAGAGATTGTCGGGGGTGTCCTTGGATGCCGCAAGGTTTCTGATTTTCGGAAGAACTTTGTTAGTAAGCCAGTTCATCTAGGGTTCCTGTCAATTTTTAGTCACGCTCTGCACACCGGCAGATAGTTCTTGGGCCAGCTCAGTTACAGATGAGACGGCCTCTTCTGGGGTTGTTGCATTTGCCACGCGTTCAACCAATGCTGTGCCTACGACAGCGGCATCGGCGATTTTGGCGATCTCAGCCGCCTGCTCACCCCGTCGAATGCCAAATCCAACGGCGATCGGAAGGTCAGTCGCTTTTCGGATCCGCTCCAGCGCTTTCGCAACATCCTTCGGCTCAGGCGCTGCGGCCCCCGTTGTTCCGGCAATCGATACATAATATAGGAAGCCAGAGCTGTTATGTACAACCGCTGGCAAACGTTTATCATCTGTTGTCGGTGTTGCAAGACGAATAAAGTTAATCCCGGCCTCACGTGCAGGGATGCAAAGTTCTTCATCTTCTTCTGAGGGAAGATCAACGATGATTAACCCGTCCACACCGGCTTCAACCGCGTCTTTCAGGAATACATCCACCCCGTAGGAATAAACAGGGTTGTAATATCCCATCAGAACAATAGGGGTCTCGTTATCTTCTTTGCGGAAGTCAGCGATGAGCCTCAGGGTATTCTTTAAGGATCCGCCTGATGCTAATGAGCGAAGACCTGCGGCCTGAATAGCCGGACCATCGGCCATAGGATCGGTGAAAGGCATACCGACTTCAATGACGTCTGCACCTGACTTTGCAAGGCCTTTTACAATCGCGAGAGAAGTGTCGTAATCCGGATCGTTGGCCATGATATAGCTGACAAAAGCGGCGCGGCCTTCTTTTTTCAGCGCGGCAAAGCGGCGGTCAATACGGGTTTCAATCACAGTTCTACTCCCAACGCGTCGGCAACGGTAAAGATGTCTTTGTCGCCCCGGCCGGAAAGGTTGACCACGATGATATGATCCTTCGGCTTGTTCGGGGCCAGTTTTTCAAGATAGGCGAGCGCGTGACTGGATTCCAGCGCTGGAATAATCCCCTCAAGACGGCAGCAAAGCTGGAACGCTTCCAACGCTTCGTCATCGGTCGCGCTTACATATTCAACGCGCCCCGTATCATTGAGCCATGAATGTTCCGGACCGATGCCCGGATAATCAAGACCGGCAGAAATGGAGTGGGCTTCGATAATCTGACCATCATCATCTTGCAGCAGATAGGTGCGGTTACCGTGAAGAACACCCGGGCGGCCGCCTTTCAGCGATGCAGCGTGCTTGTCGGTGTCCAGACCTTTACCCGCGGCCTCAACACCGTAGATGTCGATTTTTTCATCATCCAGGAACGGATGGAACAGGCCCATAGCGTTAGATCCACCACCAATGCAGGCCAGAAGCGTATCCGGCAGTCGGCCTTCCAGTTTCATGATCTGGCTGCGCACTTCTTCGCCGATGACATTCTGGAAGTCACGTACCAGCTGTGGGTAAGGGTGAGGGCCGGCAACAGTGCCAATAATATAGAAAGTATCATCTACATTGGTCACCCAGTCACGAAGCGCTTCGTTCATGGCATCTTTCAAGGTGCTGGAGCCTGACGTTACCGGAATAACTTCCGCGCCCATCAGTTTCATGCGAAACACGTTTGGTTGCTGGCGGGCGATATCTGTGGCGCCCATATAAATGGTGCAAGGCAGACCAAAGCGGGCCGCAACAGTTGCGGTGGCCACACCATGCTGACCGGCACCGGTTTCCGCAATAATGCGTTTCTTGCCCATACGAAGGGCCAGCAGGATCTGCCCCATGCAGTTATTGATCTTGTGCGCCCCTGTGTGGTTCAGATCTTCCCGTTTCAGGTAGATCTTGGCACCGCCGAAATGTTCCGTCAGGCGTTCTGCAAAATAAAGCGGGCTTTCACGGCCCACATAATGTTTCAGCAGACCGTTCAATTGTTCGGCAAATTCCGGATCTTTCTTTGACGCTTCATAAGCGTCGTTCAGTTCCAGAATAAGAGGCATCAGGGTTTCAGCAACAAACTGGCCGCCGAAAATACCAAAATGGCCTGTCTCGTCAGGTCCCGCCCGATATGTATTTAACTGCTGTGACATATTTAATCCAATTCCATCACTATATACTGTGCACCTTCTGGACAAAGTCCCGGATCATGTCCGGGTCTTTGACACCAGCCCAGAACTCGGCTCCAGACGAGGTATCCACGATAGTTGCACCGCTGATTTCTACAGCTTGTTCCACATTTTCTGTATCCAGTCCACCTGCCAGCATCCAGGGAAGCGGGAACTCTCTATTTTGCAGCATCCGCCAGTCAAAAACGAGCCCATTTCCACCCGGTAGCGCATTTTTCAGGTCTTTTGGCGCCTTCGCATCAAACAGCAGCATGTCACAGACGGAAAAGTAACTTTTCGCAGCATCAAGATCCGCTTCTTCTGCAATTTTAAGGGCCTTCATAACCTGACTTTGCGACAGAGATTTAATCTCTGCCACACGGTCCGGTGTTTCGCTGCCATGCAGTTGAAGGATATCTGGTTGTACGTGTTTCATGACCTCAAGGATCAGGTCATCATCCGCATCTACAAGAAGGGCCACTTTTTTAACGTGAGCGGGTACCGTGGAGGCAAGTTGTCCCGCTTGTTCAGGTGTGACAGAGCGAGGGCTTTTGGGGAAAAAAACAAACCCCACGTAATCTACATCGACATCCACAGCAACCTGAAGGTTGGTGAAATCGGAAAGGCCGCAGATTTTTACCGCAACGTGACCCATTTAGGACAGGCTTTCCAGAACGTCGGTGACCGCCTTTTTCGGATCCACAGCCGCAGCAATCGGGCGACCGATAACCAGATAATCTGCCCCATCATTCAGGGCTTCTGGCGGTGTTTTTACGCGCTTTTGGTCGCCATGGTCGCTGCCTGCCGGGCGAATACCTGGGACCACCAGTTTGAAATCCGGACCAAATTCACGGCGAAGGGCGGCAATTTCAAGGGGGCTGCAGATGACGCCATCTGCGCCGTTTTCCTTGGCGAGAGCCGCAAGGCGAAGTACTTGATCGCTGGCCTGATCATTAACACCTACCGCGTTAAGGTCAGCATCATCCATGCTGGTCAGAACCGTAACGGCGAGGATCCAGGGCGCACTTGCGCCAAATTCTGCGGCTGCATCGGCGGCGGCACGGATCATGGCCGGTCCCCCACTTGCGTGGATGGTCATCATGTTCGGACTCATGGTCTGTGTGGCGGCGCGAACGGCGCCTGCAACCGTATTTGGAATGTCGTGAAACTTCAGATCCAGAAATAGCGGGGTTTTGTTGCCCACAACCTTCATGATCCCCTCCGGCCCGAAGGCGGTGAAGAACTCTTTTCCAAGTTTGATACCACCGGTCAGGCCATCGATCGCATTTGCCACGTCTTTGGCGGCGCTCAGGTCGTTTTTGTCGATCGCGGTGAAGACCGGATTGGAAGGTATCTGTCTCATGAAGGATGCTCAATTTTGTCTAAATGGCAAAAAGTCACTGGATAATAGCCATTTTCGCATGAAAGTGAAGCGATAGAAGGGGAAAATGGCAAAATTGTGAAATATGAGCAAAAACGGCAGAATCCTGATCAGGCTCTGCCGAATTATTCAGAAAACAGACGGTGGTTTTTTAAATTTACGGGGTAAACTTCGTCTTCTCACCACCACCACGAGAGGCGTCACTCCAGAAACCACTTTTCATCCGCTCGCTATATTGGATCAGGTTTGGAGATTTCTTCAAAATTTCCAAAAGACGCGTTTGTGTCGGATCATAAAGGATGTTTGCTAGAAGCCCATAAGCGGAAGCATCGGTTAGCGTTGGGCTATCACCCAGAAAATAAGTGCCCTCTCCAAGAATAGTGGAAAGTGTGTTTAAGTCATCTTCTGCCATCTGATAAATCTCATCCCGCGTATGCCGGGCAATGCCTTGGGATTTAAGAAGGGCCCCCATGGCTTTATGCGCTTTGTTGGAAATGAAGCCCCGAATAAAGAAGGGAACACCAGAGAAGACAAGCTTCTTAAAGGGCTCCCACCCTACAGGATCTGCCCATCTGGAATAGACAAGAATAAAATAGAGATGTTCTTCGACCATCCGACGCACAAGCAGGCCCTTTGCTTTGTCTTCGGGATTGAGGCCTTCTTCCTTTAGGCCGTGTTTGGCTTGGAGCGCCTCAATAATAAGCTCGCTATCTCCCATTACCTGATTGTCAAAAGAAACGAATGGGACCTTTCCCTTTGGACCCATCTTCATCGGAGAAAACTCTACATCGTAGGGTAGTTTGTTCATCCGAAGCCATGTTTCGAGTTTCAGGCCGAACGGGCTTGGTTGCATATTTATAAAAGCCGGGAATTGGTGCACGGTGAGGGGGGCTGACATTTGGTATCCTTTCAAAGTCTCGCGCTGTTGTGATCAGTTCTGAGCTTGATATCAGACCCCAACTGACAACATACTGTCAGTAATGTTCATCAAGGATCAAAACTCATGCGCCGTGCGGATCGCTTATTTCAGCTTATCCAAATCCTGCAACGTCAAGACGGTATTGTGACAGCGGACAAACTGGCAGAAGAGATGGAGCTGTCGGAGAGAACCATCTACCGGTATATCCAGGATCTGATCGCCAATCGTGTTCCCATAAAAGGGGAGCGCGGCGTTGGTTATATGTTGGACAAAGGCTATGACATGCCGCCTCTGATGTTCACCGAAGAAGAAATTGATGCGCTTATGCTTGGGGCCAGCTGGGTCGTCAATAATGGGGATCCCCATATCAAAAGGGCGGCGTCCGACATCCTGAAAAAGGTTGAGGCGGTCTTACCCGCTGATCGGCGGTCCTTAATGCAGAAGGCTCGGCAGGTTGTCCCCATTGTGGAGAGCGCCCCTGAGATTTCGATTTCCATGCCAGAAGTGAGGCAAGCCATTCGAGAGCAAAAAAAGGCCCGCACCAAGTATGTGAGAGAAGATGGCGCAGCGTCGGAGCGTATCCTGTATCCGCTGCTGACGGTGTTTTTTCAGAACATTCAGTTGCTGGTTTGCTGGTGTGAATTGCGTCAGAGCTTTCGCAATTTCAGAATGGACCGGTTTCAGGAATTTGAAATGCTGGAAGAGGGTTTTCCAGCAAATGTTGCGAGGGATCTGGATGTTTACCTTAAGCGGCAGCGCCAAGCGACAGAAGAAAATCAGACCTAAAGAACAAAGCCTTATGCAGCAGAATCTTTTCGATGGTCCGCCAGTTTTAAAAGGTGGTCTGCGTCTTTGGCGATGGCTGCATCCTGCGCGGCCATTTCTCGCTCAAGCCGGCTAACCACACCTTTCAGGCGGAGGACTTCCTGCTTGTTGGCGCGATTTTCACGGCGCGCTTTACCGTCCGCCATCCAAGTTCTGAAAGCGCCGAGGATAACCCCCAGAAAGCCACCAGAGAGGATGAGAATGAAGAGGGGAATATCCATAACAAAAGGCAGAGGAAACAAAGAGAAGGTCACCGTGTCCCTGTTTCCGATGCTCAGTGTAATAATGATCAGACCCAAGATAGCGAGAAACGCCCAGGAGATATATTTCACGATCACTGCCTTTAAATAAGTACTTTGGTTGGTCAGATCTTACGGGGGTTTATTTGCTGTTCAAGCGCTCCCGAAGTTCTTTTCCGCATTTGAAGTAAGGTACATATTTCTTTTCAACCTGCACTGCTTCGCCTGTGCGTGGGTTACGTCCCACACGGGCGGCGCGCTCTTTGGTTGAAAAAGCACCAAAACCTCTAAGCTCGACCCGGTCACCCCGTGCCATCGCGTCAGAGATTTCATCAAAAATTGTCGTCACAATCTGCTCTACGTCCCGCAGATACAGATTTGGGTTTTTTTCCGCGAGAAGTGCAATCAGTTCCGACTTAATCATTCTACGTGCCCCCAATCGTCTGTTGTAATACAGCGGTTTTTTATAATTCAGTTCCTGTTGGCACTAGGGTGCCAAAGCGAAACAAGTCCGTCAAGTGTAAGCCGTTCAGATATAACGCTTTTCCCTAACATTCCTTCCAAAAGCTGGTCTACAAGCCCTTTTGGTGGCCCATATTCATGGATCAGTGTGGGAAGATGTCCGGGAATCTGCCTGTCCGATTCCAGCCAGCGCCGCGCTTCATAGAGGCCACCAAGCTGATCGATCAGGCCATTTGTCACGGCTTTTTTACCAATATAAATGCCACCATTGGCAAGTGCTTCTGCCTCTTCGCGGCTAATCGGGCGTCTCTCTGTCACCAGATCCACAAACCACTCGTGGGTTGAAGAGACCATTTCCTGCAAGTTCGCCCGGCCTGCAGCTGACAAAGGCTTAAACGGTGATGGCTCGCCTTTTAACTCTCCGGAAGTAATGGCATCACCTTTGATGCCCAATGTGTCCATAAGCTCGGAAAATTCGGTAAGCTGAATAATGACACCGATAGATCCGGTAATTGAGCTTTCGCCCGCGAAGATCTGCTCGCCTGCCAAGGCCGTCAGATATCCGCCGGATGCCCCAACTGTCCCGATCACAGAGATAACAGGCTTCTTTTCGGCCACGCGGCGCAGGGACTTATAAAGTCGTTCGCTGCCATAGGTGGAGCCGCCGGGGCTGTTGATATAGACGATCAGCGCCTTGGCGGTATCGTCTTCCAGAATTCCTTGAATGGCTTCTTGTCGCCATTCGTCTTCAACAATCACATTGTTGATATTGAGCCGCGCCACGTGATCTTCCGCAATCTCATCAGCGGACATGCCAACAAACATACCGATGACAATAAGCAGAAGGATAACGGCTGCTGCGCGCCAAAAAAACAGGCGCCGTTTTGCACGGCGCCTGTCATGATGTGTAAAAGTCTCAGAAGACATAGATATCGATCCTTATCAATTTCATTGTGATCTGAGACCCAGAAGTCGTCAGACTTATTCGTCACCACCTTCGGCTTTGCGCATTGCAGCACCGAGGATATCACCGAGGGAAGCACCAGCATCGGAAGAGCCGTACTGAGCGACCGCTTCTTTCTCTTCTTCAACTTCCTTGGCTTTGATGGACAGTGAGACTTTACGAGTTTTGTTGTCGATGGATGTGATTTTCGCATCCAGCTTGTCACCAACCGCAAAGCGATCTGGACGCTGTTCTGCGCGATCACGGCTCAGATCACCCTTACGGATAAAGCCTGTTACGCCTTCGGCAACTTCAACTTCAACACCAGCTTCCTGAGTTGCTGTTACAGTACATGTAACAACCGCGCCTTTACGCAGATCATTTGCACCGGCAAATGGATCTTCAGACATCTGTTTGATGCCGAGGCTGATGCGTTCTTTCTCGATGTCGATGTCGAGAACTTTCGCAGTAACTTCGTCACCTTTGTTGTAGCTCTGGATGGCTTGCTCGCCTGGCTGTGACCAGTCGATGTCAGACATGTGAACCATGCCGTCAACGTCATTTTCCAGACCAACGAACAGACCAAACTCAGTGATGTTCTTAACTTCACCTTTGATTACGCTGCCAACAGGAGTTGTTTCAGCGAATTTCTCCCAAGGATTGTCAAGGCACTGTTTCAGGCCAAGGCTGATACGACGACGGGATTCGTCCACTTCCAGAACCATAACTTCCACTTCCTGAGATGTGGAAACAATTTTGCCTGGGTGTACGTTTTTCTTAGTCCAGCTCATTTCGGAAACGTGGACAAGACCTTCAACACCTGGTTCCAGCTCAACAAACGCACCGTAATCAGTGATGTTTGTTACGCGGCCATTGAATTTGGCGTGCAGTGGGTATTTGGCTTCGAGGCTTTCCCATGGGTCAGTCTGAAGCTGTTTCATACCGAGGCTGATGCGCTGAGTGTCTTTTGTCAGGCGGATAACCTGAACTTTAACAGTCTCACCGATTGTCAGAGCTTCGGATGGGTGGTTCACGCGGCGCCATGCAATGTCAGTGACGTGCAGCAGGCCGTCAACACCGCCGAGGTCAACGAACGCACCGTAATCGGTGATGTTCTTAACGACACCTTCAAGTGTCTGACCTTCTTCGAGTTTGCCGATTAGCTCAGTACGTGCTTCTGCGCGGCTTTCTTCAAGAACAGCACGGCGGGAAACAACGATGTTGCCACGACGACGATCCATTTTCAGGATCTGGAATGGCTGTGGAATGCCTTTCAGCGGAGAGATGTCGCGAACTGGGCGAACATCTACTTGACTACCAGGCAGGAAGGCAACGGCACCAGAAAGGTCAACTGTAAAGCCACCTTTAACGCTGCCGAAGATAACGCCATCAACGCGTTGTTTGTCTTCAAAGGCAACTTCCAGTTTTTCCCATGCTTCTTCGCGACGTGCTTTGTCACGAGAAAGAACGGCTTCACCGGCTGTGTTTTCGATGCGTTCCAGAAATACTTCTACTGTGTCACCAACTTTGAGGTCGGCGTCCTGTCCTGGGGCTGCGAATTCCTTCAATGGAACGCGACCTTCGGATTTCAGTCCAACGTCGATAATGGCCAGGTCTTTTTCAATATTGACGACTGTACCTTTGATGACGGTGCCTTCGAGGCTGTCGCTGGCGCCATATGACTCTTCCAGCATTGCCGCAAAATCTTCAATTGCAGGCATACCTTCTTCGGCGATTTCGGTATTTGACATTTTGATTTCCTTAAATCTGATCCAACTATCATGCCTCACCATTTCTGGCGGATCGGAGGCCTCCTGTTTTCCAGTTCTAAAAGTCGCGCGCATGGAAAACGCTATATAAGTCAGCCCCTGCGCGGGCGGGGCCATTCCTGAGTTTGGATGTTGAGATCAGTCAGAGGTTTTTTCTGAAATAATTTCAACGGCCTTTTCAAGAGCCGCCTCTATATCCAATTTTGTTGTATCAAGCAAGTAGGCATCGTCAGCTTTTGCAAGGGGTGCGGACTTTCTGCCACTATCGCGGGCGTCCCGGGCTTCAAGGTCTTTGAGGACCTCTTC
The DNA here is from genome assembly GCF_015143595.1 of Sneathiella sp. P13V-1. Taxonomy (NCBI): domain Bacteria; kingdom Pseudomonadati; phylum Pseudomonadota; class Alphaproteobacteria; order Sneathiellales; family Sneathiellaceae; genus Sneathiella; species Sneathiella sp. P13V-1. The sequence continues at coordinate 947,194 of NZ_WYEU01000001.1, forward strand.
AAAAGTAACCGTTTCACCCTTGCCCAAAAGCTCTGTATGGCGGCGTCTGGCCCGCTCTTCTGCGGAGGCGGTTACGAAGAGTTTTACATCCGCATCCGGACAGACAACAGTGCCGATGTCACGACCGTCTAACACCGCGCCTTCCGGGGTTTTCGCTACATTTCGCTGGTACTCCAGAAGGGCATCACGGACCCCCTGATTGACAGCTACTTTGGAGGCGGCATTGCCGGTTTCCTCTGCTCGAAGGTCGGGATCGGTCGGGTCAATTTCACCTACATGGGCCGCGGCGGCCACAGCGGCTTCCTGATCTTCCGGGTCCTGACCCGCGCGGATCATGTAAAGGCCAACAGCCCGGTAAAGGGCGCCCGTATCCAGATATTTATGCCCAAAATGGGCAGCGATTCGTCGGGCGAGGGTCCCTTTTCCGGCAGCGACAGGTCCATCAACAGCAATAATCATGACCGTAACCTTATGCGATTTTTGCGCCGAGGCTGTTCATCAGTTGCGTAAAGCCCGGGAAGCTGGTTTCCATAACAGACCCGTCATCCACGGTGACAGGCTCTTCCGATCCCATACCCAGCACAAGGAAAGACATGGCAATCCGGTGATCAAGTTCCGTTTTCACAGTGGCACCGCCTTTCGGGGGGAGGGCATTTCCGTGAATAATCAGACCGTCTTCTTTCTCTTCCAGTTTCACGCCGCAGGCTTTGAGCCCTTCGGCCATCACTGCGATACGGTCGCTTTCCTTCACGCGCAGCTCTTCCAGCCCCAGCATGGTGGTTGTTCCTGCCGCGTAAGCTGCGGCCACAAACAGAACCGGATATTCATCGATCATGGAAATGGCGCGGGCAGGGGGAACTTCGATCCCTTTCAAAAGACCGCCTTTGACACGCATGTCGCCGACCTGTTCACCGGCTTCGGTCCGTACATCCAGAATTTCAATATCCGCGCCCATATCCCCAAGTGTCTGGAAAATGCCGTCACGAAGGGGGTTAAGACCCACATTGCGGATGGTCACATCTGATCCCGGAATAATAGCGGCGGCCGTTGCCAGAAAGGCCGCAGAGGAAGGATCGCCCGGTACAACCACTTTAGCGGCTCTCAGTTCTTGCTGCCCTTGAAGGGAAATCACGCGCCCGCCATCTTCGCGTTCTTCGACGGATACCGCAGCCCCAAAGTGGCGCAGCATATTTTCCGTATGGTCACGGGTGGGTTTGGGCTCAATCACTGTTGTGATGCCGGGGGTGTCGAGCCCAGCCAGAAGCACACAGGATTTCACCTGTGCAGAGGCCACAGGCAATTCATACTCGATGGGCATCAGATCGCGGCCCGTGACACAAAGCGGGAAACGATCTCCGCTTCGGGAGGTGATGGTTGCGCCCATTTTGCTCAAAGGTGTCGCTACCCGTTTCATGGGACGTTTATGCAACGAGGCGTCGCCTGCAAAAAAGCTGTTAAACGGGGCGGAGGCCACAAGACCCATCAAAAGGCGCGCGGCGGTGCCGGAATTTCCCATTTCCAGTACACCATCAGGCTCACTTAATCCCCCGACACCAACACCGGTTACCTGCCAGGTGCCGTCATCCTGGCGCACAATGGTTGCTCCCATCTGGCGCATGGCTTCAGCTGTGCAAAGGACATCTTCCCCTTCAAGCAGGCCTTCAACCTCGGTTGTGCCGATGGCGAGGCCGCCAAGGATAAGGGATCTGTGGGACATGGATTTGTCGCCCGGGACATGAACATCGCCGGAAAGCGGACCGGACCGGCGTGAGGAGACGGGGCCGGACACTTTATCTTCAGTTTTCATGACGTCTTGATTTTCTGGCTCAATTTTTTTGGGAGCCCAAAAACTGTTTAAAATAATGCCCTTATTAACAACCTTTTCATAACTTGTCACATATTCCTGATTGAGGATTGCAAGAAACTTTTGACAGGGCGATTTGTTTCTGGCAATTGAGCAAAAAACACTGTCAATATTTTGTCCAAAATAGCGTGGATGAGAGGTAAGCATGGCAAAACCGGAATGGGGCGCGAAGCATCGGTGCACTTCTTGTGGTAAACCATTTTATGACATGAACAAGGACCCAATTACGTGTCCTGCCTGCGGATCAGAGCATAAGCCTGAAAAGCTGCTTAAATCCGTACCAACCCCAAAAAAGGAAGCGGCCCCAGCGAAGCCTGTGAGGACCGATGATGAAGAGGGATCAGATCTGCTTCTTGATGATGACGAGATTCTTGAAGAAGAAGATGTGGATCTTCCTGATGATGATAGTGATGACGACCTGAGCGGCGTTGTCTCATCACCAAAAATGGAAAACGAAGACCTGTAATCGGGCTGTGTTTCGGGGAAAATTGCCAAACAGCGCTTTTTTCCCTTGAAATCCATCCGGCTTCGGCATAGTTTCCGGACCCGTTGGCGATATTTGTCGCCGTCTGTGGGGCCATAGCTCAGTTGGGAGAGCGCTTGAATGGCATTCAAGAGGTCGTCGGTTCGATCCCGATTGGCTCCACCAGAATTTAGAAAAAGCCCGGATAGAAATATCCGGGCTTTTTTGCATTTTCACCTCAATTTGACTGCCCTCCCATTGACTTAACCCCCCGATCCGCTTCATCATTATTTTGGGCGTTGTGATAGGGGCCGGAGAAGAGAATGGGACATAATCATAAACATAGTGCGCCGCTGCCGGAGACGGTACTTCGGGTGAAAAGCCTGGAATCCCTGTTGGTGGAAAAGGGGCTTGTGAAAACCGAGGCGCTGGATGCCTTGGTGGATCGGTATGAAAACAAGGTCGGTCCCCGAAATGGGGCGCAAGTGGTCGCCAAAGCCTGGAGTGATCCTGACTATAAAGCCCGCTTGATGAAAGATGCGTCCGCCGCCATTGCAGAGCTTGGATATACAGGTGCGCAAGGCGAGGAAATTGTTGCCGTTGAAAACACCCCGGATGTTCATAACGTGGTGGTTTGCACCCTTTGTTCCTGCTACCCATGGCCGGTTCTGGGTCTGCCGCCGGTCTGGTATAAATCCGCGCCCTATCGCAGTCGCGTGGTGCGGGAGCCCCGCGCCGTTTTGGAAGAATTTGGCACCCATATTCCGGACGATGTGGAGGTGCGTGTTTGGGATAGCACGGCAGAGACCCGCTATCTGGTCATTCCGGAGCGCCCTGAAGGCACGGAAGGATTAAGCGAAGAGGCCCTTGCAGATCTTGTGAACCGGGACAGCATGATCGGGACCCGCAAAGCGGACAGCCCAGAGGAGGCGGCCTGATGGATGGTGTACATGATATGGGCGGCATGCATGGCATGGGCCCGGTTGAGCAAGAAGAGAACGAGCCGGTCTTCCACGGAGAGTGGGAGCAGCGTATGTTTGCCATGAATAATGCGGTAAGCGCCCTTGGGGTGCGCAATATTGACGAATCCCGACACGCCCGCGAACGCATGAACCCCGGTAAATATCTCAGCAGCAGTTACTATGAGATCTGGTTGGATGGGCTTGTGCGCATCCTGTCAGAAAAGGGGCTGATTTCCGAAGAGGAACTCAGCGGTGAGGTGCCTCCAAAACCTTTTACTGGGGAACATCGTCCGGCGCTGACGGCAGACGCCGTGGATCCCATGATGGACAAAGGGGCGACCTACACCCGTGAAGACGGTAAGCCTGCGAGTTTTAAAGTAGGGGATCGGGTGAAAGCCAAAAACATCCATCCAAGTGGTCACACCCGTCTTCCCCGTTACGCCCGCGGGGCTACGGGTGAAATCATTGCCGACTATGGACTGCATGTCTTCGCCGACAGCAGTGCCCATGGGGATGACGACCCGCAGCATCTTTATTCTGTGCGCTTTACCTCCCGCGATTTATGGGGGGAGGATGGTCACGATAATGACGCCATCTATGTGGATCTCTGGGATGATCATCTGGAGGCGTCCAATGACTGAGATGAACCAGGCGCTGGAAAATATGCCGATCCCTCATGATGAGGAAGGCCCGGTTTTTGATGAGCCATGGCAGGCGCAGGCTTTTGCCTTGACGGTGAAGCTGAATGAAGCGGGGCATTTTTCCTGGCCAGAATGGGCGGATATCTTCGGAGCGGAGATTGCCACCGCGACTAAGGAAGGCCGGGGCTGCGGTAATGAAGATTACTTCCTGTGCTGGCTTGCGGCGCTTGAGAAAATCGTGGCGGAGAAGGAAATTTTGTCTACCGATCAGCTTCTGACCCGCAAAGAAGAATGGCGTCACGCAAATGAACATACGGAACATGGTGAGCCCATCAAATTGGGCGCAGGCCATTAATCTTTTGCGGTTTCGCGCGTTTCGCACTATGTCTGTTGGCAAATAGACAGAGTAAGACAGGTAAAGTTATGGAACAGACCCCTGATATGTCCATGCCAGACATGGAAACAAAGGAAAAGCTGGATAAAGCGGCAAAGATCGTCACTGACCATCTGGATCAGGCATTGCAAGAATGCGTGGAAGGCGGACTGGAGCGGGATCATTTTAATGCTGCTGTTGTGGCGACCTTGCTGCAAGCCATGGAAACAAGCCTTGGCGGCAGCGCGCAGGTCGCCGGCGCTTTGCACCAGATGGCGGAAATGGCCGCCGCCGCGGCAGAGCGCGAAGCGCAAGAAGCCAACTAAAGAAAAAGCCGCAAGAGATTGCGGCTTTTATTTTGTCTCTATCTTGAATTTCCGAAATTCCTGCCCGTCATAAGTGATGGTTCCAATGTCTACTGCCCCTAATTTTCGAAGGGCGGACAGTTTCCGTCGTGACGGAGGAAGCAGGAAGGTCACATAAGGAATTCTGGCATCTTTTCGGGCCTGTTTCAGAAATTTTTGTGTGAGATTAAGGCCGTAGCCAAAGGCAGTGGGGCTTAAAACCAAGCCAAAATCCCACTCATTACCTTCTTTCTGAAAACCACCCCATCCAAGATAGGTATTGCCATCAAATATGGCCTGATGCCCAAGTCCATCCCTATGCCAGCAGGTTTCTTTCTTGGCAATAAAGTCGGATATGGACTTGTGGTTCCAGATCCCGGTCTTAAGGGGAAGGTGAGCGGTGACACGCGCATCGTTCATCTGCCAGAGCAATAAATCCGGTGAAATTTCAGTAAGACGTTTAAATTTTATGTCTGGGGTTTTGTGCATTTGAATATCTCTGTTGCACAGAACCATATGGGTTGAAAGACAGGGCTATTCAATAATCTTCAAGCAATTGTGAAAAGGCCGGGGCATGCCCCGGCCTTTAATTTAGTCAGCAGTGTGGATCGGCAGGTCCAGAAGCGCGCGGCGACGGAGCCAGAGGCTTGGGCGATACCGTTCTTCACCTGTGATGCCTTGCAATTCTTCCAGAACGATCAGGGTGTTTTCCTTGCCCATCACATCTACCATTTCGATGGACCCTTGCGGGTAGTTGAGGCCTAGGGTCATGCCCTTGTCGATATCTTCCGGGGTAGCCACACCGATCTGTGCCATTTCACAGCCGAGATTGGCAACCATGGCGCGGATACGCTGGGCGACAAAGCCCGGGCAATCTTTAATGCGGGTCACGGCATTTGTGTTTTTGCGAATGGCGACCATAACGGAATGAACCACATCATCATCTGCACCCGGTGCCGCCATAACAGTAGCGTGCATATGAACACCAGTGAGGGTATCGACAGCAACGGTTCGTTTCGGGTCCAGCTCCAATCGGACAATAACGGATGTACAGTCTTCGCCAACCGGGGCCACCAGAATTGGGCTGACCCCATCATCATTTGCGAGCACGGAGACCCCCAGATCCCGAAGCATCTGTTCAAGTTCCGGTGCTGGTTCTGGCAGATAAGCGCTGCGCATTGGTTCTGCGTCTATATCCACTTTGGGCGCTGGCTGGATCAAGGCGCCTGTTTCATCGTAATCGTAGAAACCGGCTTTGGTTTTACGGCCAAGACGTCCTGCTTCCATCATGCTTTCATGAAGCGGCGCGGTGGAGAGGCGTTTATCCTGAAAATATCCGTTATAGATGATGTTGCTGACCGGGAAGTTCACATCAATACCGGTCAAGTCCATCAGCTCAAACGGGCCCATACGGAAACCACAGGCGTCGCGCATAATGGCGTCCACTTCATGAGGCTCCGCCACCCCTTCAGAGACAATTCGAAGCGCTTCTGTTGTGTAGGCGCGGCCACCCAGGTTCACAAGGAAGCCAGGGGCATCTTTCACCACAACAGGCACACGGCCCATACGTTTGCCGATCACCACTAGGGCGTCTGTTGTTTCTTTGGATGTGTCCGTGCCGTTGATCACCTCAACCAGTTTCATCAAAGGCACTGGATTGAAGAAGTGAAGGCCCGCGATGCGATCTTTATGTTCGCACGCTGCGGCAATGCTGGAAATGCGGATACTTGAGGTGTTGGAGGCAATGATGGTGTCTTTGGAGACAACTTTTTCGATCTGCTGGAAAACAGACCGTTTGATGTCGATATTTTCAACGATGGCTTCCACGATCAGGTCGCAGTCTTTGAAATCTTCTATCGTGTTTGCCACACCAAGGCGACCTTTGGAGGCCAGGGCTTCCGCGTCGCTCATCCGGCCTTTTGTCGCCGCGCGGTCAATCATACCGCCGATAAAATCCACAGCACCTTGCGCCGCGCCGTCTGCAGTATCAAAGATAACGGCCTGCATGCCACCTGTCGCGGATACCTGGGCGATCCCTCTGCCCATCGCGCCAGCGCCGACAATACCGACTTTTAACGTCTCACTGTTTGGATCGATCGTCATTATTTTCTCCGTAAATTATTGTTTTTATTAGTTTCAGCCTATATTTCCCCACCAATCCAGCCATCCGCAATTTCTGGCCTTGATGGATGCGCATCGGCAACCTACATTAAATGACAAGGCAGCGCCATACCGGGTTGCCGCAAAAGGTGCCATTTTGGACCTGAATTTTAGTCACTCGCTCGTTTGAGGAGATGGAGGCATTTGAAGATGTCTGTATTTAACAGTCCCCTGTTACTGGGATTTGACAGGTTTGAAAACATTCTGGAACAGCTCGCCAAGTCGGGTGGTGAAGGATATCCCCCTTACAATATCGAACAGATGTCTGATACCAGACTGCGAATCACCCTCGCGGTTGCGGGATTTTTTAAAGATGATCTGAAGATTACGCTGGAACAGAACCAGCTTATTATTCACGGCAAGCAAATGGAGGATCCGAACCGGGTCTATATACACCGCGGAATTGCGGCACGGCAGTTCCATCGGAAGTTTGTTCTGGCGGAAGGCGTCACCGTTGCGGGTGCCGATATGGATAATGGTCTTTTGCATATTGACCTGAACCTTCCAATACAGAAAAATGACGTGACTCATATCGAGATCAATGCGAAAGACACAGGATCAGATATGAAAACCATTGATGCGCCGTCAAAGACGGTAAAAACGTGATCCTAGAGGACACAGGAACAGGAGTTGAGTAATGCAGTATCAGGAAGCGACCCTTCGCCAGATTAGCCCGGCGGCGCTTGCTGTCCTTGGATCGATGGAAATGGCTTATATTCGTGAAGTTGAAGAAGAGGGTATGACCCTTTACGCCATTTATTCCGCAGACGGTCAGCGTCTTGGTGAAGAAGAGACACCGGAAATTGCCATGGTGGTGGCCAGACAAAATGATCTGGATGCTTTTTTGGTAAGCTAAAAACAAACCGACCGGAAACGGTCGGTTTTTTATTTGGGCCTATGCCGCTTTATTGAACGACAATCAGACTTTCGTTCTTAAAGACCTGACCTTCCCGGGTCACTGTGATTTCCCCGCGATAAGTTCCGCTCCGCCACCCTGCAGGGGGCCGTTTAACACCCACCCAAAAAGTGTTCGAAATCTGGTTCTTCGTCATGCGTGGTGGATTGTACGCCTTTAGTTTGCGCCCATCTGGCCCCGTAATTCTCAGACTGACCTGATCCTCTTTTTGACTGCCGATATAATAGCTCCAGAAGAACATGGTTGGGGCGGCCGGGTTCAGAACTTTTTCTTTCTTTTCACCGCTCTCCAGATCTTGTCTGCCTTTTGGTTTTGTTTCTGAGAACCCCGTATTTACAAAATATGTCGGGGTGTATTTTAACTCTCTTTGAGCCATTTCAGACCACATGGAAAACGTAGCTTTCCCGCAGCCCTTGTCGTGCTCCAGCCCGGTAAAGGGATCAACGGTTCTGTTGCGATGGCGTACATCAAAATGAAGATGTGGAAAATCTGTCACTCCTGACAGGCCGACAAACCCCAGGATATCCCCTTTTCGAACGCGCTGGCCCTTTTTGACGGTCACAGAGCCTTCTTTCAAGTGCGCATAGAAAGTAGACCATTTATTGCCATGATTAAGCACAACGGCATTTCCAAGACCAATCTTATAAATCTCTTTGCGTTTTTCAGGCGGGTAATTGCTGAAATAATGATCTTTGATGTCATCTCTAAAATTCCCGACAACTCCATCAGCCGCGGCGATAACAGGCACACCCGCCTCCATATCTTTCAAGGTGCGAATGCGAATATCGGTGCCGCGATGATTATTGTAGGTGAGGAAGCCACAACGATGATCCGCAGCTTTTGATCCCCCTTGCATATCCACAAAATGTTGAATGAAGCAGTCCTGTCCCAACGTACATTTGATCGGGATATCCAGTTTTGGTGGACGTTTTTGTTGGGCTGAAGCGGCCCCGAACCCAAAGACGAGAAAAACTGAGACAAGAAGAAGGGGTTTGATAGCGGATTGTAGAGTCTGTCGCATATTTTCCGGATACCTGTTGCGTGTTCCGGCACCTTAAGTTTGTAAGAGTGCCTTGTCAGTGTCCATCAGCACATATGGGGCCTATTTTCGCTGCGCCCAGTTAACTTTCCGTATTTGAAAATAAAAAACCCGCCGAGGGAGGCGGGTTTTTAAATCAGGCTGCCATATTGTCTTCTGTGAGTATGGCATAGAGGGCATCGGTATTTTCCGTGCCCCTTAATCTTTCGCACCTTTCCTGATCCCGAAGCGTTCGGGAGACACGTGAGAGAGCCTTCAGATGTTCCGCGCCGCCTTCAAGAGGGGCGAGAAGCAGGAAAATAAGATCAACCGGCATGTCATCCATGGCATCATAATTGATGCCGGTGTCCAGACGGGCAAAGAAGCCATGGATTCGATCCAGACTTTCCAGTTTGCCATGGGGGATGGCAATGCCATGCCCCACACCGGTTGTCCCAAGACGCTCTCTTTCAATGAGAACGTTCAGGATTTCCCTTTCATCACAATTTGTTGCTTCAGCCGCGCGGCGTGACAATTCCTGTAACGCCTGCTTTTTGCTGGTCGCTTTAAGGTCAGCAACCACCGTTTCAGGACTGATTAAATCAGCTATTTCCATAGGTATCTTAACTGTAGCTCCGCGGATTAAAGGGAAATCCTTATCCGTTAGCTACCCTGTTCAAGTTTAGGATCTATCCATCCGATATTTCCATCAGGGCGCCGATATACAACATTTAATCCTTTTGTACCAGAATTATGGAACATCATGGCTGGAACGTTTGCCAGATCCATGCGCATAACCGCTTCGCCAACGGAACAATCAGGGATGTCCTGGCTGGTTTCTGCGATAATCATGGGTTGCCATTCGCCGTTCGCCGCATGATCTTCAGGCTCTTCATCTGGTTCAGGTGCTAGTACATAAGCCTGAGCAGCAATCTGCTCTTTCGCTTTTGCGCGTTCTTTACTGTGATGATCTTTCAGGCGGCGTTTGTAGCGGCGCAGTTGTTTGTCGATCCGCTCGCACGCGCTGTCAAAACAGGAATGTGCATCTGCATGGTTGGCCGAGGCCGCTACCGTAATACCCGATCCCAAATGGACGTTGCATTCAATGTGGAAATCGTGGGTCGGTCTACTGAGTGTCACCGTGGCATCTATGGCATTGTCAAAATACTTTGAAACATGTGCCTCCAGAGTGGCTTCGATATACTCTGTAAGTGCTGCACCGACGTCTACCTGTTTACCTTTAACGATTACATGCATGATTTAACCCATTTCCTTTATAAATTTGCAACTAGGTGATCAAGTTCGTCCAGAGATCACCAATTTTAGGGGTTTCAGCGGTTCTATGCTGAAACGGGTTTTAGTAGGGTGGCTCCATATAAATCCTCTTCGTTGTTGATAGGGGGTAAGCTGTCAAGCGAACTGTTTTTTCTTCTGCCGTCGCCTTTGAACGGATGACGGGATATTCAGGGCATCGCGATATTTGGCGACGGTCCTGCGGGCAATGTCGATACCCTCCTTCTTCATCAGTTCAACAATCTTGTCATCGGAAAGGATAGCGCTCGGGCTTTCTGCGTCAACAAGCTGCTTGAGTTTGTATTTCACGGATTCTGCCGAATGAACATCCCCGCCGCCTGTGGATCCGATGGCCGATGTGAAGAAATATTTCAACTCGAACGTGCCGCGGGGGGAGGCAATGAACTTATTGGAGGTGACCCGGCTCACGGTGCTTTCATGCATTTCAATCGCATCAGCGATTGCTTTCAGGTTCAGCGGTTTGAGATGCGTAATTCCGTGTGTAAAGAACATTTCCTGCTGCCGGACGAGTTCCGATGCGACCTTCAAGATAGTGTTTGCCCGTTGATCCAGAGATTTTACCAACCAGTTCGCCGTGTTCAGGCATTCGGAGATAAACTCTTTTTCCTCTTTTTTTCGGGCCTTAGTATTTATCTGTGCATGATATCGGTTATTTACAAGCACGCGGGGCAAAGTTTCGCTGTTAAGTTCTACTTTCCAGCTGCCATCCGGGTTTTGATTAACAAAAACATCCGGGACAACGGTCTGGGCAACGTGGGATCCGAACTGTAAACCGGGCTTTGGGTCAAGCGTTCTGATCTCGGCGACCATGTCCATTATATCTTCCTGATCGGTGCCGCAAACACGGGTAAGTTCAGCAAGCTTGGCGTCCGCCAACAGATGCAGATTATCTAGGAAGGTCTGGATCATACTGTCCAGCCGACCTCGCTCTTTCAGTTGCAGCGCCAGGCAATCGCCCAGATCGCGGGCGAAAACGCCAGCCGGTTCAAAATTTCGCAAAATATCCAGTGTTGCGATGACCATTTCTTCAGGACAACCCAGTTGTTCACTTAACTCCTGAGTATCTTCGGTCAAATATCCAGCCTCTGAAATGAGGTCAATCAAATAGCCGGCAATAAATCGCTGATTATCCGGCATCACCTGTCCCAGAAGTTGTTCGCGCAAATGATCTTGCAGGGAAATCTCTTCTGACAGATTTTCTTCGAAACTGTTGTTTGGGTCAGAAAATCCGCCGCCGCTGCCGATGGGACCGCTTAAATAGTCTGTGTCCCCAATGGGCGCATCCCCTGCGGTTTCATTTGGGCCATCGTTCAGGCTGTCATTGGTGTAGGTGTTATCATAATCCGTATCAAGCGGATCACTGGATTGGTCCGGTAGGCCCGCCCCTTCCACCATGTTCAGTTCAGAGAGAGGCTCTGATGCAGGTTCATCCGCGCCAAATGCGTCCGTATCTTCGCGCACTGTTTCGGTGGGTTGATCAGGGTTAAGGTCAGCATCCCCCCGCTCCAGCAGCGGGTTTTTCTCCAACTCCTGCTCTACATAAGCGCTCAGATCCATGTTGGAAAGTTGCAGCAGTTTAATGGCCTGCTGCAATTGAGGCGTCATGACCAGTTGCTGGCTTTGTCTTATTTCCAGTCTTGGCGCAAGAACCATTTTTACTCCCGATGGATCAACTTATCCCCTTTTCCAAGGAACTAGAGATTAAAGCGATCTCCCAGATACACACGTCTGACCCCTTCATCTTCTACAATCTCGGATGGGCTTCCTTCCATGATGACATGGCCATCGTTAAGAATGTATGCACGATCTATGATTTCCAGAGTTTCTCTTACATTATGTTCAGTGATGAGAACCCCGATGCCCCGATCTTTCAAATGAGAGATCAAATCCCTGATATCTCCTACCGCAATAGGGTCAATACCGGCGAAGGGCTCATCCAGCATGATATATCCCGGTTTGCTGGCAAGGGCGCGGGCAATCTCAACACGGCGGCGCTCACCACCGGATAGGGCAATGGAGGGTGTGCGGCGGAGATGAGTGATAGAAAACTCTGCCAGAAGTTCTTCCAGCATATTTTCCCGTTTCTCCCGAACTGGTTCAATCAACTCCAGCACAGATCTAATATTTTGTTCCACAGTCATTCCCCGGAAAATAGAGGCTTCCTGCGGCAGGTATCCAATTCCAAGACGTGCCCGGCGATACATGGGCATGTGGGTGACGTCGGTGCCATCCAGTGTCACAGACCCGTAATCAGCACTTAAAAGGCCGGACATAATATAGAAACTGGTGGTTTTACCGGCACCGTTGGGGCCCAAAAGGCCAACGGCTTCGCCGCGGTGGACTGTTATATCCACACCCCGAAGCACCGGGCGTTTTTTGAAGGATTTACCAATATTTTCAGCGCGCAAGCCCGAGTTTTCACTTACCAGACGTGGACCGTTCTCCATTTTCGCTTCCTGATCCGTCATATTCGCCCCAATCCCGATCAGTTTTTCTTCTGAGGTACAAAAATACCTCTGACACGGCCACCTGTGTTACCTGTGCCCGTACCGACGATGCGACTGCGCCCTGAAACCAGATCCAGAACCATTTGTTCGCCGCGCAAAACATTCTGCCCCTGCGTCAGCACAACAGCTCCATTTAACTGGATCTGTTTGTTGATCACGTCATAAATACCCTGGTTTCCCTTTGCCGTTTCCCGCGGGCTGGAGAGGAAAACATCACCAATGGCATCAATTTTGCGAATCTGCGGTGCCTCTTCGCCGCTTGCTGTCTTGGCGTTACTATCTGCGTAATGGACAATCAGCTTTTGTGCTTTCAGCCGAATTTCACCTTGCAGTACCTGAACGTTACCAGCAAAGGTGGCGGTTTGCTGTTGCTGCTGTACTTCCAAAGAATCCGCAAGTATTTCAATGGGTTGATCCGTATCAAACCCTTTAAGGGCTGCAGATTGTGCCATGGCGCCACCGGCAAGGACGAGAACAAACAGGGCCGTCATGGCTGCCGTCAGTTTTTCGAATAATTTCAGTCTCATACTGGTTTTTGCGCCTTACGGATAAAGAGTCATTTTTACGTTACCCACGAACTTTAGCGTACCTTCTAGCTGATTGGCAACAAAGCTATCAGCTTCGATATCGCCGAGCGGCCCATGACCTTTCAGGCCGCTGGGACTAAAGAACTCTTTTGCCTCCAGATCGGCGCGCATATCGGGGGCGCTGATCTGATCCCCCGTATCAGAGAAAATCTCAATCCCGCCGGTCAGATCCATGATCTTTGTATCCAGATCCATAATGCCATCCGGTGCAGAAAGTGAGATCCATTGACCGTCTTTCAGGGTGATATCCGCCTGCAGGTTCTTAAGGGCTACAATACGTTTGGGTGGATCGATCTGGGTTGCACTATCTGCGGTCACGACAAACTGCTGATTGCCTCTGTCGCTGGAGAGAAAGCGGGGGTTTGTCATGGTAAGCTGGCTGTCCTGCTGGGAGACTTTCAGATATTCCAGATTGATGGTCTGACCTTTTTCTTCCAGTGCAGGTAACAGAAATGCAAGAAGGATTAAAATACCCGCTGCCGCCGGTAGGAGCCATTTCATAAAGGACACAAAGCGGGTATAGCGACCCGTCTCCCGCACCACGCCCGCGCCGATGGGGGCCGACCAGTTCTGGCTGCTCAGTCCGGTCTTGCCGGACGCCGGTTTGTTGTGATCGGGTGTATTTTCAGGGCGGCTCATGCGGGCGGCCTACATGACACCGGCACGAAGACAGTCATGAACACTTAACACCCCGAGAGGTTTTCCATTTTCAGCAACGAACAGACATGTAATGCCATTAAAGCCGGTACGGTTCATCTGGGCCAGTGCCTCGGCAGCAAGGGAGGCGGGCGCAATGGTCTGCGGATTGGTGGTCATCACATCCCCCGCCCGCTTGGTCAGAAGATCCGCGCCCATATGGCGGCGAATGTCACCGTCCGTAATTATGCCAAGAAGGTCGCCACTGTTATTGGTGATGCCCACACAGCCAAACCCTTTGGTGGTCATTTCAAGAAGGGCCGCTTCCATGGTGGCATCTTCTGAAATCAGCGGCATGGTATCGCCGTCATGCATCAGATCCCGTACCCGAATGAGGGAGCTGCCAAGTTTACCGCCAGGATGGAATACATGGAACTGATCCGCAGAAAAACCCTGACGTTCCAATAGGGCAACCGCCAATGCGTCACCTAGCGCCAGTGTTAGTGTTGTAGATGTGGTTGGCGCAAGGCCGATGGAGCACGCCTCCGGCGCGTCTGGCAGGATTAGGGCCACATCACTTTGACGGGCAAGGGTGCTATCCTCTCTGCCCACGATGGCAATCAGCGGAATATTGAAGCGTCTTGTATAGGCAATGATGTCAGACAGTTCTTTCGTGCCGCCTGAGTTGGACAAACACATCACCACATCATCTGGTGTGATCATACCAAGGTCGCCGTGGCTGGCTTCTCCTGGATGAACAAAATGGGAGGGCGTGCCCGTGGAGGCAAGTGTTGCTGCGATTTTCTTGCCAATATGCCCGCTTTTGCCCATGCCCGAGACAACAACCCGGCCCTTGGCGTCACTGATCAGATCCAGCGCCTTGATAAAATCACCGTTCAAGCCGTCTTTCAGCTGAACAAGGGCATCCGCCTCGATCTGGAGGACGCGGCGGGCAGCGTCCAGATCATTTTGATCTGTATTGGAAGCGGATTGTTTGCTGTCACTTGTCACTGTCATCAATGTATGCCTGTTTCATGGGGTGGCATGGGTATTATTGGCCGCAATATAAGAACCAAATTTGACCATCTCAAGGAAGGTTTGTCCTCAAACCTCAAGAATGGGCAAAAATATCTGTTTCATCCCAGCCCGCAAGGTCCAGTTCTGCCCGCATTGGCAGGAATTTAAAACACTCTGCTGCCATTTCGGTACGCCCCTCACGGGCCAGCATTTCATCAAGTTTCTCACGCAGTTGATGAAGGTAGAGAACGTCAGAGGCTGCATATTCCTGCTGCGCCTGCGTCAATTCCTCTGCTCCCCAGTCAGAACTTTGCTGCTGTTTGGAGATATCCACGCCGATCAGTTCCTGACAGAGATTTTTAAGACCGTGGCGATCTGTGTAGGTGCGCACCAAACGGGAGGCGATTTTTGTGCAATAAACCGGCTTACAAGTTGCGCCCAGATATTTCTTCATGACCGCGATATCAAAACGCCCGAAGTGAAACAGCTTTTCGGAATTTGGATCTTCCAACAGACGCACCAGATTTGGCGCGTTGTAGGTTTTGCCGTCAAATTTTACCAGATGGGCATCACCGTCTCCCGCTGATAATTGCACAAGGCAAAGGCGGTCCCGGTGCGGGTTCAGACCCATGGTTTCACTATCAATAGCAACAGAGCTTCCAAGGTCCAGATCGTCAGGAAGGTCATGATGGTGAAGGAAAACGGCCATGAATTTCTACTCCGTAAGGCGAAAGTTTGGCTGGAGTGTAAGGAGAGAAGCCTGTAAATTCAATGGGAAAGCGACGTTTTAGGCCAATTGGGGACGCACCCGAAAGAAGCGATTAGGAAAACAGGATGGAAAATCGCCGCGCGGATAGGATAGCCCGCGAACTGGAAGATTTGATTTTTGCCGGGGAATTTACCGATGGTATGCGTCTGGATGAGGTGCGTCTGGCGGAACGGTTTGGTGTCTCCCGCACTCCTATTCGTGAGGCATTTCAAAAACTTAGCCTTTCTGGAATGGTAGAACAACTGCCGCGCAGGGGGGTGTTCGTGCGTCACCCCGGTCCTGTTGAGCTGATGGAAATGTTCGAAGTGATGGCGGAGCTTGAGGCCGCGTGTGGCCGTATGGCGGCAAGGCGGATAACGGATCCCGCCCTTGAACAGCTTCATGAAGCCAACCGCAAATGCCGTGACGCGCTGGAAGCAGGCGAAGCGGAGACCTATTATTCTGAAAATGAGGTCTTTCATTTTCTGATCTATAGCCAATCAGGCAACAGATTTCTGGAAGAGGAAACCCGCAAACTTCATCGCCGTTTGAAACCGTATCGCCGCAAGCAGCTTCTGCTTCGGGGGCGCATGAAACAATCCATGGCAGAACATGAAGCGGTGCTCAAAGCGCTGGAAGACGGGGACGGTGATAAAGTTGCCGAGACTTTACGCCCCCATGTGGCCGTTCAGGGGGAGCGTTTCAAGGATTTGATGTCCAGCATGACAAATGATGTGCAGAAAATTGGATGAAGGTTTTCAAGAACATCATTAATGACCGCGGATCCAAATATGCGGTGGCGGGATGTGCTGTTAAAAGTCGTGCCGAAGCCGTGGCGGCGGTGAAAGCGCTTAAAAAGGACAAGAAATTCGCCAAAGCGACCCATAATACATGGGCGGTTCTTTTATCCGATGAAGGCCCCGTTAAAAATGATGATGGGGAAGGGGGCGCAGGTCAGGTCATCCTTCAAATGCTGGAGGGGCATAACCTGACCGATCATGTTGTTGTGGTCACCCGCTGGTTCGGCGGCACTAAACTTGGCGGCGACCGTTTCCGCCGCGTTCAAGACAGCGTGCGTTATTATCTGGAGAATATGTAACTATTCTGCTTCTTCGATGATAATCTCGCGGGTGATGTTGGCTGCTTTTTCCATCATGACAGAGGCGGAGCAGTATTTTTCAGCGGATAAAGCGACCGCCCGTTCCACTTTATCTTCAGACAAGCCGCGTCCGATAACACGAAACACCATGTGAATATCGGTGAAAACTTTGGGTTCCGTATCCGCGCGGGTGCCTTCTACTGAAACGATACAGTCCACCACATCCTGACGGGATTTTTTGAGAATATGCACCACATCAATACCGGAGCAGCCACCAAGGCCCAAAAGAAGAAGTTCCATAGGGCTGTTGCCAAGGCGCTGCTCCCCGCCGGAGCCATCCATAACAATACCGTGGCCTTCAGCGTTATTGCCAATAAAGCGGTAGCCTTCTACCCATTTCGCCTGAACTTTCATTTTCCATCCCGTCCGGTTTACCAGTGATTTTGAGCCATAGAATGTAAGCCCATTTCTGCAAACGGCAATAGGAATAAAAAAGCCCGCCGGATACAGCGGGCTTTTCTTGAGATCATGAGATCGCTAACGTCCGTATCCAGCAATTTCCGGAAGCCATGTGGCAAGGGATGGGAAGGCAAGGACGATGAACAGCCCGACCACCATCAGGACCACATAAGGCAGCGCCCCGCGGATCACCTCAGCCAATGGTGCATCGGCAATCCCCTTAATCACAAAGAGATTCATCCCAACGGGCGGGGTAATGAGCGCCAGTTCCAGATTGATCATCAAAAGAATGCCATACCAGATCAGGTTAATATCAAACTGGATCAGGGCTGGCAGGATGATCGGTGTGGTGATCAGGATGATGGAAATTGTTTCCATAAACATGCCCAGCACGAAAATCACCGCCATGACCACAAGGATAAACATCATGGGGGTCAGGCCCAACGTCAGAACACTTTCCACTAGTTCAATAGGAAGGCGGATGATGGTCACCGCATGTCCAAACAAGGCTGCCGCTGCCAAAATCATAAAGAGCATGGCCGTGGTGCGGACAGTTTCAAAGGCTGTTTCATAAAGCTCTTTGAAACCGAAGTTTCGATAGACAAGCGCACCAACCAACAAGGCATAGATACAGCCGATGGAGGCGGCTTCGGAGGCCGTGAAGATGCCAAAATAGATACCACCTAGAACAATCGGTGGCATCAGCAGCGCCCAGAAAGAGCGGCGCATGGCGGCGGAACATTCCCTCCAGCCAACCCACTTGTTGTCACGGATATTTTTGTTGGTGTAGCCTTGCCCCACGCTCCAGAAAGCGAAAATAATCGCCATCATGATGCCCGGAATAAGACCTGCCAAAAACAGTGCGCCAATGGAGGTTTCCGTAACAATCGCATAAAGGATCAACGGGCCAGAAGGGGGGATCAGAATACCAAGGGTACCACCCGCAGCAATCACACCATAGGATTCATGAGGGCGATAACCGAAGCGTTTCATTTGGGGGATGGCGCTGGATCCGATGGTAAGCGCGGTTGCGACGGAAGAGCCTGAAATTGCCGCAAAAATGGTGCAGGAGAGAACGGTTGCCACACCAAGACCGCCTTTCACATGCCCCACCATGGCGTTGGCGGCCTCGTAAAGGTCGTCCACAACCCGGGATTTGATCATCACATGGGCCATAAAGGCAAACATGGGGATTGCGGTCAGAAGGCCATTGTCCAGCTTGCCGAAAATGGTATCCGCGGCGCTGGAAATGCTGCCTTCGGTGATCAGCATAATAATAATGGAGGTGAGACCAAGACCCACAAAAATAGGAATGCCGGTCAGCAGAAGTGCGATCAGCAGGGCCAAAATCAAAAGCGTGGTCATCTACGGTGGCCCCCGACAAACAAAATCTCAAAGAAACGAAGAACGGCAATCATCAAACAAAGCGCGGAGCCGACCACCATTGTGGATTGAGGAATCCAGAGGGGGGCTTCCAGATAGCCTTCGGAATAGACACCAAAGTCCACAGAAAACAGAACCGCATTCCAGGAGCTCAGGAGAATAACGCCCGCCACAAAAGCGGTTGCCACATAGAACCACAGATCCAGCAAAAGGCGGGTTTTGCCTTTCACTTTGGTGGAGAGCAGATCCACGCTGATATGGTCCCCGCGGCGCAAAGTTTCCGCCATGCCGAGCATAACAATTGCAACGACCAGAAAACCGGAAAGTTCATCGGTCCAGGTGAGCGGTGTACCCAGCACATAACGCTGAAACACACTGTAGCCTGTCATGCCAAGAACAAAAACCACCATTCCCGTGCTCACAATTGCGGCAAGCAAGGAGAGATATCCGGCGAGGCGAGAAATAGGAGAGGAGGTGCCGGGCACCTCCTCAAATGGGTTGGATTCAGGGTTCATCCCCTATCGTCCTTATTTAAGTTTGCTAATCAAACCGAGAAGTTTCTTGCCGTCTTCACCTGTGGCATCACCAAAGGCTTTATCGAAGGCTGGGCTCATCAGACCTTTGAGTTTTTCAATGTCTGCATCTGTTGCCATGTGAACTTTCATGCCTTTTTCGGCAAGCTGACCTGGCGCTTTTGCCGCAGAGGCTTCAGAAGCTTCAATCGCCCACGCGGCTGCTTTATTACCAGCTTCGGTAACGGCTGCTTTGCCTTTGTCGGAAAGACCATCATACCATTTTGGGTTTACGTAACCGTGGAAGTAGATGCTGAACAGCGGAAGAACGGTTACGTGGTCCTGAACTTCAAAATATTTACGGGAAACAGCCGCAGAAACGTCTGTCAGACCCGCATCAATAACACCTGTGGACAGGGCCTGATACACTTTACTGCCGGACATGGCGGAAGGAACCGCACCCATCTTGATAAAGCCAGAGTCAGGAACAGGACCCAGACCGCGGATTTTTACGCCTTTAAAATCTTCAGGGGCAATAAGCGGTGCACCTTTGGAGGTGATAGCAGTGCTGCGTGTTGTGAACATCCAGACAACGTTCTTCACGCCTTTTGTCATCAGTTTTTCTTCCAGGAAGCCAGCGGCTTCTGAACCGTTCCATTTTTTAAGCGCATCAAGGCTACTGACCGCAAATGGGCCCAATGTAACGTTCATGATCGGCAGGGTTTTACCCCACTGCGGGTTAATGGAGAACGCACAGTCGATGTCACCTTTTGCAACGGCAATGGCGTTCTGTTTTGCACCTGTCAGGCTGTTGGCACCAAAAACCTGTACGTCGATTTCACCAGCGGACAGTGTTTCGATTTCAGCGGCCCAGCGATCAATAACTTTCGCGATATGGTGGGCTGGTGGAAGCTGGTGGCTGCAGCGCATTTCTGTTGCGGCTGTAGCTGTGCTGGTTACAGACATTGCGCCTGCCAGAGCGCCAATACCAGCGGCAATTGCCATTAGTTTTTTCATGTTTCTCTCCCTATAGAGTTTTTATTGCCCGTCCAAACCTGTTGGTCGGGGTAATCCTGCTTTCGCGATGGAACCGTAAAGTGCCTCTTGAGGCATGGAGTTCTGAACGACATCGCGCACCTTCAGAAGTCCGTTAATTTCAATGCCTGTCTCGATGCCTTCTTTCTGGCAAAGGAAAACAAGGTCCTCAAAAACAATATTTCCGGTGGCGTTTGGTGCAAAGGGGCAGCCACCAAGGCCAGCTGTTGCCCCGTCAATAATGGTCGCCCCGTTCTGAATAGCCGCCAACGCATTGGCAAGGCCGAGACCCCGTGTGTCGTGAAGGTGAATACCAAAGACCCGATTTGGGAAGGCTTTGGTGAAAGCCCGGCAAAGGGTTGCCACTTCGCTTGGGCCTGCATATCCAACGGTGTCGGCCAAACTGATCACATCCACCCCGGCATTGAAGGCGCGGGCCGCCAGATCGAGGACCGTTTCCGGGTCCACGTCGCCACTGATTGAACAGCCAAATGCCATGGCAATTCCAACAGAAACAAGTGGTTTGTGGTCTGCTGATTTTGCCAGATCCACCAGAAATTCAATCTCGCCCACAGCCTGATCGCGGGTTCGGTTGATATTGGCTTTGCTGTGGGCTTCACTGGCCGACAGGACAGCCGTGATTTCTGCGACACCGCTTTGAACGGCGGCTTCTGCGCCGCGGCGGTTGAGCGCGAGGGCTGATCCATGTGCGCCATCCAGCGTGCCGACCAAGTCGATTAGTTCCTGAATGTCAGCAAATTGAGGGAATTTCTGTGCAGGCAGGAAGGATCCAAGTTCAAAACAGCGAACCCCCGCATCAAATTCACGTTGGATCCAGGCTTTTTTATCTTCAGTGGTCGGATGTTGTTTGACCATCTGCAATCCATCGCGAAGACCTACTTCGCGCAAAATCACTTTGCCGGATGGATAGATGTCTGAAACCTGCGTCATGCGGAGTTCCCCACCTTGTCAAGTTCGCCCAGAATCTCGTCATTATCGGCACCTAATAGAGGAACATCAAGGTCTTCCCCCAGATGCTGCCCATCCAATTCAATTGGCAAGACGGGGGAGCGGAAAGTTCCACCGTCAGGATGACGGGAGGTGACCAGACCACCGGGGCGCAGCACATGAGGATCGTCAAACAGATCTTCTGGCGCATTGATACGGGCAAAAGGCAGCGCCAAGGCTTCCAGTTTTTCAAGCAATTCTGTGGCTGTGAACGGGGCCAGTTTTTCGCGGATCAGCGGGATGGTCCAGCTTCTGGCTTCAATGCGATCTGTGGCGGTCTTAAGATCCTCGTTTTCCATCAATTCCGGCAGGTCAAAGCTCTTACAGAAGATGTTCCAATGGCCTTCGGTGACTACTCCGATAAAGACCTTTTCACCGTCGCTGGTGTCGAAAATATCATAGACCGGCCAGGCGTGGGTCCGCTCCGGCATAGGAGTGGAGGGAACACCCGTTAAGTCAAACTGCACCATATGCTGCGCAACCATGAACAGGGCATTTTCAAATAGCCCGATGCGGATATTTTTGCCCTTGCCGGTCTTTTCGCGCTCCCACAGGGCGGCGATAATGCTGATGACCCCAAACATTCCGCCCATAATGTCATTGGCGGAGGAGCCAACACGAAGGGGTTTGTCCTTGGACCCGGTCATCATGGCAAGACCGGACATCATCTGCACCACTTCATCCAAAGCGGGGCGGGCTTCATAAGGGCCGGACAGGAAGCCCTTATGACCTGCAATAATCAGATTGGGGTTGGATTTTTGCAGACTGGACGCATCCAGGCCCTGTTTTTCAAGTGTCTGATCGCGGAAATTTTCCAAAAAGACATCCGCTGTTCCGATCAGCTTGTGGAGTGTCTTGAGGTCATTTTCGTCTTTTAGATCCAGCGTGACGCTTTTCTTGCCGCGATTGAAAAGCGGAAAGAAAGACGTCCCCATGCCGCGCAGATCCCGTGTTTTATCGCCGGTTGGCGGCTCCACCTTGATGACCTCCGCGCCCAATTGGACAAGGATCATCCCGCAGGCCGGGCCCATCACCATATGGCTCATTTCAATTACACGAATGCCGTCAAGCGGAAGCGTCGCAGTCATCACACACCAGTTACTGTTTCATTTTTATTGCAAAGAAGGGTATTGCCAGTTCAGCTATCTTAAAAATATAATCTTTTGAAAATTGCGTTCTAAAAACCAGATACCATAAATGAATCTTCGTCAGATGGCCTGTTTTCAGGCGATATTTGAACTTAAAAACCTTTCCCACGCGGCGGCGCAGCTGAACCTCGCCCAATCCGCCGTGAGCCATCATCTGACCAATCTGGAAGAAGAACTTGGGGTTGCTCTTTTCGTGCGAAAGCAGCGCGGGGTGGAGCCAACAGCCGCTGGTATCAAATTATATGAACATGTGAAATCCATCTTGCGGGCCGTTCAGGCCGCGGAACAGGATGTGCTCAACGAAAGTGAAGAGGTAAGCGGGGACATTGCCATTGGGCTTCCCCATTCGGTAATGCGGGCCATTGGACTGCCGCTGATGCAATCGGTGTTGAAGGAATATCCGCGTGTCCGGTTGTCCATCGTTGAAAGCCTGTCTGGGCAGACTTTTTCAAACTTGCTGTCGTCCGAGGTAGATCTGTCCCTTTTCTACAACCCGCAAAGTGATGAGAGGATCACCATGCGCGCGCTGTTGCAGGAAGAAGTGATGTGTGTGGGCAAAAAGGAGATCATTGGCGATACGGACGCGCCGATCACCTTTGATGAACTGGCAAACCTGCCCGTTCTCCTTCTTCGCCAAGGGATTTCCACCCGCGCCGTGGTGGATCGTCCGGGCCTATTGAATAAATTGGAGGCGCGAGTACCGCTACAACTTAACTCAATAAATGGGATTATGACGGGGCTAAAAGCGGGACTTGGATGTACATTGGCACCGCAAGTGTTTGTGGCAGAAGATCTTGAAAAAGGGGAGCTGCATTCTAGAAAATTGATCTCCCCTACCCCAACGCGGCGTCTGTATTTTGGCAGTTTGAAGGAGCGCCCCTCTACTCATCTGATGGAGGCGATGACCGACCTGATCCTGAAATTGATCTACACAGAAGTAGACAGCGGCCGATGGCTGGCCCGCCTTCTGTGATTTCAGTTTCAGCTCTTAACTTTGGACTAATTGGATCATATCAACATTTTGATAAGTATTTTGTCCTAGTTTTCCACGCACTGTCGGCTAGTCGGCATAAAAAATTACAAATCAATGAGGGGTCATTGGATGCGTTGCGCATGGGGGGCTGTGCTCAGTCTATTTTTTGTATCAGGTGCTTATGCAACAGAATTGGTTAAGATGCCGGTTTCAAATAAGCCGGGATGTGAGATTTACCACTGGCACGATCATAAAAGCCGAGAAAAGGTCAATTGGGACGGCAAGTGCGTAAATGGGTTGGCACATGGTGTGGGTACAGCGACTTTTTGGCACCCGAGATCGGATCATCCTTTTTTAGAGAAACATTCTTATAAGGGGAAGTTTGTAAAAGGATTTATGGATGGACATTCTTATCAAGTAACCATTGATAAGCGTGGGGACCAAATCGTCGAAATGGCGAAATATAAAGATAGAAAGCTCCACGGCCCGTTTAAGACCACGTTTCCCAATGGAGTTATCCTTGAGCGTACTTACAAAAATGGGAAGCCCGAGAAAATATCCGTCAAAACACTGGCAAACGGAGATATTTACCGGGGCGTATATGATGAGCTGGGGTTTCAGGGTGACGTGCGGATCAAATTTAATGACCCGGTCTTTAACACGGAAGCTGAGATCCTTTTCCAAGATAACAAGCCAGCCAAAACGGGCAAGTTGACGTTGAATGATGGACGTGTGATTTTTGGGCCGGTAAAGGGGCATCAGGTCACAGGTGAGGGGAGCATCATCTATTCCAGTGGACGGGTTTATCACGGCCATATTGTGAAAAACCAGCCACATGGCAAAGGCTTGTTCGAGAGTGCCCTGATAGAAATTACGGGAACCTTTAGTGGGAGCGAAAATGATGGCAAAGGCCGAATTCTTTTTAAGAAATCCAAGAGCCGTTACGAGGGAGAGTTTCGAAGTGGAAAACCACATGGTAAGGGTGCGTATATGATGCCTTCAGGGCTTTTCCTGAAAGGATCCTTCGTTGACGGTAAAATTCATGGTGAAGGCCAGGTGATAACCAAGCGCTGGGGAAAACTCGCAGGCACGTTTGAAAGTGGTGCTCCTGTTGGTACTTTTAAGCTTAAAGCAGGACGTGAAGGATATTGTAGTATCAAGTTGAATGAAGATTTCACCCCCTATGGTGATGGAATATGGCTATCCGATCAGCAGCATCAAAAGGGTGTTTGCAATTATCAATCCGGTAGTGGATTTGTTTTTAGATATTAGGCGGGATAAAGGTTATTCAGGAGACAGATCTATATCCACTGGTAAAAGGGTTTCTGACCTCCCTTGGTTATGAGGTCAAGGCTGAGGTGAAAGGCTGTGACGTTGTCGCCCGAAAAGAGGGGGAGCCCACTGTGGTGGTGGAGCTTAAAACCACCTTCTCATTGGATTTAGTCCTGCAAGGGGTAGATCGTCAAAACCTTACCGATGATGTGTATCTTGCCGTGCCTGCACCCAATACACCGCAAAAACGAAAGAACTGGCGATCAAAACAGCGAGATATCCAGAAACTTTGCCGAAAATTGGGACTTGGTCTGATGCTGGTGTCGGTGGATAAAGACAATGTTACGGTCCTTCTGGACCCAGCCCCTTACACCCCGCGTAAAAACAAACGCAAAGAAACCCGTCTTGTGGCCGAATTTAATCGCCGCAAAGGGGATCCCAATACGGGCGGCAGTACCCGAAAAACCATTGTCACCGCTTACCGTCAGGATGCCATGCGCTGTGCAGACCTGCTTAAAAGCGGTCCCATGAAAGTCAAAGACATACGGGAGCAGAGCGGCGCAGACAACGCCGCGTCGATCTTACAGAAAAACCATTACGGATGGTTTGAGCGGGTGAGCCGCGGTGTCTATGCCCTCACTGAAACCGGCGCTGAAGAAAACGCCAAATAACTGTAAGAAATTACCCTTATAATCACCTCAAGATAGAAATTCACTGTACTGTTACAACGTCGTATGCGAACGTATGTAAAAATAGAAGTGAGGGGTTATTGGTATGAGAATTTGGGGGTCACGTTTCCTTATCGCGTTTGCATGTCTGTTTGGATTGGCAACATCTCCGCAAGCGAGCGAACAAAGCGTTCAACTGGAAGGGGAAACAATTAGATACTCCCTGCCAGATGGGTTTTGCCTTCTGGATCCCAACAATCAACCATATGACAAGATGCTCTTGAAAAACATGGAAGATGCACAGAATGGTGTTAATAGGGTTCTACAAGTTTTGTATTTGTGTGAACATTTAGAGAAAGCACGTTCCTTTCTGAAATCACACGATTTTGTCTATTCAATGTTAATGGCCCCAACCCCAAATGGCGCTGACGTGGTGAAATTACCTCTTGGAATGGATAAGTCAGAATTGTTTCAGACCATAAAACGCAATGTGGATCAAAGCCTTTCTGAGGTTGATGAGAGTGCAATTTCTGATCGCCTTAATGCAGCCCTTTCCAAGAACATGGAGACTGATGGAAATGCTGTTGATATACAAAAAATTCAGAATTTGGGTGTTCTAAAAGAGAATGAAAATGCTCTCTACATTGGCCTGTTGGTCTCAGCACATGCTCAAGGGCGATTACATAATATCGCTTCAGTTTTCGCTTATGTTCCTGTGAATCAAAACCTTATCACTGTTAGCAGTTATGGGCCACTTGAGGGAAAAGAGTCATACGTTAAGCTGTTAAGCCAAGCGAATGCGCTGGTTGTAGATGTGGTTGAGCTAAATTCATTCTGAAGCCTCATTAGATTGTGAGGGGGGCCCAAATGATCCTGGTTAGAAATTTGATCACGTATGTGGTTGGTGTCATCAGCTTGTTCGTATTTGCCAATACGGCAATAGCGGATGGCTTTACGTTACAGCTTGATGAGCAAACTATTTCCTACACTTTACCAGAAGGATATTGCCTACTGGACCCAGCAAACAACCCAAAAGACAAAGTTATTTGGGATGAGGCTAATTTAAATGGCAATGGGAGAAAAACCGTTTTCCGCTATGGCTTAATGGATTGCGAAAGCTTAAAAGAAATGCGTACAGGCTCGGAGGAGGCGAATTTTATTTTGGTTGCCTTGGCGGTCTCCACTACTGATGGCTCCACCTATCGAAAGCTGCCTGAAGGTGCTTCGAATGGCTGGTTTTTTAACAAGGTACGTCCTCGTATTAACAAAGGAATAGAGGTGGACGAAGAAGCTAATAGCTATGATCGAATTAACACCGCCCTTTCACGAATGGAAAAGCCAGATACCGAAGATGCAGCATTACCCATGGGTGTTTTTGAAGAAAGTGAAGAGGCAATCTACGCTGGGATATACAGCCCAGTTGTTTCGGGCGGCGAGACAGAAACGCTTGCTTCTATCATGTCTTTCTTTCCGGCGGATAGACATATTCTCGTGTTTGTGGTGAGCCAACGCTTTGAAGGTATTGCTTCCTACATGGAGGCCCTCAAAACTTCAAAGCAGTTTACCCGGGGCTTGTTAAGGCAGAACGGGTTGCTGGCAGAATAAATTAGGTGACTTACGGATCTAGTGTGATTGTCGCCTCAGGAACAAACCCCATATTTCCCCTGCTGCAACCTCGTCATTTTGTGGTATCCTCCGTTCACGCAAAAAATGAAATATCAGGGGCTGTGTGTGATGAGTGACGTTAAGCAGGTTGAGGCAGGGAGTTTGGCACCTATTGGGGGGAAATCCCATGTGGTGGGAGAGACTTCCGAGCCTTTAAAGAACCAGACGATCCCGGAAATGTTGGCGGAGACGGTTGCGAAATTCGGAGACCGTGAAGCGGCGGTATTTGCCGAAACTGGTCGCCGACTTACCTATCGTGAATTTGCCGAAGAGATTGACGCCTTGGCGTCAGGGCTTGTGGCGCTGGGGCTTCAGAAAGGGGATCGGATTGGTATCTGGTCACCAAACCGTCTGGAATGGTTGCTGACCCAATTTGCAACGGCCCGAATTGGTTTGATTTTGGTGACCATTAATCCGGCCTATCGCCTGTCAGAGCTGGAATACGCGCTCAATAAGGTGGAATGTAAGGCGGTGGTGATCGCCAATGAATTTAAAACCTCCAACTACGTTCAGATGATCCGGGATCTGGCCCCGGAAATTGATGGATCGGAGCCGGGGAGCTTGAACGCTGCGCGCCTGCCGCATCTTAAAACCGTGATCAAAGCGGGCGGCGCACCGGAAAGCGGTTTCCTTGATTTTGAAGAGGTGATCAAAAAGGGCGCGCCGGTTGATGTGGCAGCGCTGGATAACATCACGGCGACACTGGACCCCCAAGATGCGGTCAATATCCAGTTTACCAGTGGCACCACAGGGTCGCCAAAAGGCGCAACGCTGACCCACTTCAACATCGTCAACAACGCCCATTTTGTGACGCGAACCCTGAACCTGACCGAAGAAGATCGTCTAACCATTCCGGTCCCGTTATATCACTGCTTTGGTATGGTCATGGGGACCCTTGGCTGTGTGACCAAGGGCGCGGCGATGATCTTCCCGGGCGAAGCGTTTGAGCCTTTACAAACACTGGAAACGGTCAGCAAAGAAGGGGCGACAGTTCTTTATGGCGTGCCGACCATGTTTGTGGCCATGCTGGAGCATCCGGAATTTGGGCGTATGAAGCTGGATACCCTTCGAAGCGGCATTATGGCAGGGGCGCTTTGCCCGATCGAGATCATGAAAAAAGTGATCGCCGAGATGCATATGTCCGAAGTGACCATCGCCTATGGTATGACGGAAACAAGTCCTGTGTCCTTCCAAAGCCATGTGGATGAGACGCTGGATCGCCGTGTGAGTACGGTTGGCCGTATCCATCCCCATGTGGAAGTGAAAGTGGTCGATGAAGCGGGTGAGATTGTGCCTGTGGGTCAGCAGGGTGAGATTTGTACCCGCGGCTATTCCGTCATGCAGGGATACTGGAATGATGACGAGAAAACCGCCGATGCACTCGGCGATGGCGGTTGGATGCATACAGGCGATCTTGGCATCATTGATGAGGATGGTTATTGCCGCATTTCAGGTCGTGTGAAAGATATGATCATCCGCGGCGGTGAAAACATCTATCCAAAAGAGATCGAGGACTTCCTCTATACCAATCCAAAAGTACAGGAAGTCCAGATCTTTGGCGTTCCGAGCGATAAGTTCGGTGAAGAAGTGGCCTGCTGGATTGTCCCTGTGGCTGGTGCGGAGATTACGGAAGAAGAGATCAAGGACTTCTGCAAGGGTCAGATCGCCCACTATAAAATCCCGCGCTATGTGCGCTCCAAATCAGAGCTTCCCATGACAGTGACCGGCAAACC
This sequence comes from Sneathiella sp. P13V-1, assembly GCF_015143595.1. Lineage (NCBI taxonomy): Bacteria > Pseudomonadati > Pseudomonadota > Alphaproteobacteria > Sneathiellales > Sneathiellaceae > Sneathiella > Sneathiella sp. P13V-1. The sequence goes on from NZ_WYEU01000001.1 coordinate 975,699, forward strand.
ACAAAAGTTCGTCATGCGCGATGAAATGGTGAAAGAGCTGGAGGCCTGATTTAAACAGGCAAGAACAGGCTGGAGATGGCGGTGAAGGTGATGACACCTACCGCCACCGGCTTGTACCAGGGCATGTCCCCCCGAAACGCAATTTTCTGCCCGATGATGGCACCTGCCAGAATGGCCCCCAGCATGACGGAAAGCGGCAGGATGAGCTCTAATATCTGTTCCAGAGAGCTGAGCGCGATGGCGGCAAGTACCACATCGATCACCAGAAAATACATGATTAGATTGGCGCGAATACCGTGGGCATCCGTCCCTTTCAGCATGAAATGCAGCACGACCGGTGGTCCGGTAAGAGCGCCCAGTCCGCCAAATAGTCCGGACTGAAAGCCGCTCAGCCACTCTGAAATACGAAAGCCAGCCCGATGCAGAACACCGGAGGCGAGAAAAATGAGAGAGAAGAGAACGGCAACCGAAGAGACGATGAACCTTACCGTTTCTTCATCCAGCGATTTCAAAAGATAAAAGCCGGGGATGGTCCCCACCAAGGCAAAAAGGGTGAGCAGGGCGATGCTTCGAAAGGAGGCGCGTTTCGCCGCCGCCGGAATAAGGGGCAGGGAAACAAGACAGTCCATCACCAGCACATAGGTGACGGCCTGAAGAGGGTTATAGAGGGCTGATAAAACAGGCACCAGGATCATGGCAGACCCAAAGCCGACAGTGCCGCGCAAAATTCCAGCACCTAAAGCGGTCAGCGCCGCCCAAATCAACATCATGTCCATAAAAAATGTACCCTCAGAACATCAACACGCCTTTGGCAGCGCGGGCGATCACCTCTGCCCTTTCTATCGGGTCCGCGGGCAGCATGGGGCCTGACCCCAATGCAGTTTGTATGGTCATGGTGATAATAATTTGAACAGCCTGGCGCATGGCGGTTTCTTTATCTTCAACGGCGATCTCGTCGGCGAACTCCCCGACATTTTCAACAAACAGATCGCCGATCCGAAGGGCCAGTTCCTTAAGGTGTTCCCAAACTGCGGGATCATGGACGGTTATTTCCTGCGCCGCCCGGTAAAAACCAAGATTGCTATTTGTCAGTTCAAAGGAGCTTCTGGCATAAAAAAAGAGAAGGCTTTCAAGATCACCGTGGGTATCACGGGAGAGGTCGAGGGTTTTCGTTCGCTCTTTCGCTGATTCAATAAATTGTTCCAGCATGACGTCAAACACATCCCGTTTGTCGGAAAAACGGTGGTAGAAAGACCCGGTTGACCCTTTTGATTTCTTGATGATGTCAGCAACACCGGTCGCCGCAAACCCTTTCTCCAAATAGAGTTTTTGGGCTGCGTCCAGAAACCGCTGTTCTGATTTTCGGGACCGTTCCTGCTTGGCTGGCTGATATCCCTGACCGCTTTTTTTCGCTTTCACATGACTACCTTTTAAGAAAATTCTGATTGACAAATACAGAATATTTTGAGGATATCAAATTGGAAAAAAAATTCTAGTTTATAAAAATAACAATTAAGGGGAGGACAAAATGAAGCGGATTCTAACTGCTACGATCGCAGCCATGGCCCTCACAGCCGGTGTTGCCGAAGCCAAAACCGAGATTAAAGTGGCTTCCATTGCGCCAGAGGGAACACCTTGGATTCAGGCGCTGAAAGACTGGGAGAAAAATGTCGAGACCGCCACAAATGGCGAGATTGATATTGTCATCTATCCAAGTGCACAGCTTGGCAATGAGTTTGATACCTTCAAGCAGGTACAGCGCGGCCGTATTGACGCTGCGTCGATCTCCGGCGGCACGCTCGGCTCTTTTGTGAAAGAAGTGTCCCTGATGTCGACACCTTTCCTGTTTGATAAAACCGAAACGCTGGATTGTGTGTATGACGGCCCGATGGGCAAAAAATTGGCAGATCTTGTCTCAGCAAAAAAAGTGGACCTTCTTCAATGGGGAGAGACCGGTTGGGTTCATATTTATGCCAAAGACAATCTGTCCAATGTTGCCGATGCCAAGGGGTATAAGGTTCGCATTGCGCCTCATGATATGTCCCGGACACTCTGGCAATCTGTTGGGGCAAACGGCACCGAGCTTCCTTATGCGGAGACACCAGCCGCCCTTCAAACGGGTCTTGTAAAAGCCGGCGAATCTGCCGAGATTTCCTTTGTGGCCTTTGGTTTGGGTAAAGTCGCGCCGCATTTGATCATGACCCATCACCTGCATCAGGCGGGCGGTGTAGTGATGAGCCAGAAGACCCTCAAAAAACTCTCTCCTGAGCATCGCAAAATTGTGAAAGAGGGGCTTCCTTCTTTGCAGCAAACCCGCGGAACCATTCGCCAGATGGGTAAAGCCCTTGTGGGCAAATACCAAAAAGCGGGTGGTCCGGTTCATTACCTGAGTGATGACCAACGCAATGCCTGGAAAGACGCTGTTAAACCAAACTGGCCGAAATTTGTGAAAAGCCTGGGCAGCGGAGCCGAAGCCTTGTGGCCTGATCTTCTTAAAGCGAAGAAGAACTGCGGGGCATGACCACTGTATCCGGTCCGGGCCGGTTTCTACACGGATTATTTCGTGTAGAAGCCGCCCTGGCAATGGCTGGGTACACGGTTATTGCCTGCCTTTTAATTGTAGATGTGAGTTTGCGTGAAACGCTGGAGACCTCCATTTACGGGGCGCAGCGTATTTCCGTCTATATCATGATTATCACAGGGTTTCTGGGGCTTGGCCTTGCGGCTGCGCAAGGGCGGCATTTGCGTCCGCGTTTTGCCGACGGGTTAATACCGGCTGCGTTTGCACGAGCAGTGACCCGCCTTGGGGATCTGGTGATGACGGCTGTCTTTTTCTTCTTCGCCTGGCTTGGCGTCCGATTTGTTCTGGATGCCCATAGCTACGGCGATATGGCGATGGTTATTGATATCCCCCTCTGGATTTTACACCTGATTGTGCCATGGGCCTTTGCCTCAACAGGGCTTCGATATCTCATGTTTGCTCTCTTCCCCCGCCTCCGGCCTGAGGAGGTCAGCTCCGAATGATTTATGCCCTGATTTTACTTTTGATGACCGTGACGCTTCTGGCGATCCGGGTCAATCTGGTGGTTGTCCTGCTGCTGGTCGGCTCCTTTATCCATATCGTCTGGGGGGAAGGGGAGCTTCTCTACATCATCGAAGATATGTGGATTGCCCTCGATAAAGAGGTGCTTCTGTCCATCCCGTTATTCCTGATCTGCGGGGCCGTCATGGGGCGCGGGGCCATTGCGGCGCGCCTGATTGAAATCATGTCGGCGCTGACGGCACCGCTGCCGGGTGGCCTCGCCATTGCAACGGTGATGACCTGTGCTGTATTTGCGGCTATTTCCGGCTCCTCCGCCGTGACACTGATCGCTGTGGGATCCATTGCTTATCCTGCCTTGTTGCAGCAGGGATATGACAAGAAATTCTCGTTAGGGGCGCTGGCGTCCAGCGGGACATTGGGGGTTATTATTCCTCCGTCCATTCCGATGATCCTCTATGGAATTGCCACGGAAACCTCAATCATTGATCTGTTCACGGCTGGTATTCTGCCGGGGCTTTTATTGATGGGGTTGATCGCCACTTATGCGCTGTTTCGTAATATCAAGATGCCACGGCAGGCCTTTTCTTTCTCAAGGCTAGGGGCCGCGCTCCGTTCCGGTATCTGGTCCATGTTGATGCCGGTCATTCTGCTGGGTGGTATCTACAGTGGGTATTTCTCCCCTACGGAATCTGCGGCGGTTGCGCTAGCCTACGCCATCATTATCGAAGTGTTGGTCCACCGTGAGTTAGGCCTTTCTGACCTAAAATTCATTGCGACTGACACCTCCACCATGATGGGGATAATTTTTCCGGTGCTGGCCATTGCACTCAGCGTCAATATTCTGCTGACGACCCATCAGGCCCCGGCCATGCTTGCCGATTGGGTAGGCGGATTTATTGACAGTAAGGTGACTTTCCTTCTGGCGGTAAATATCTTGCTGCTGATTGTTGGTTGTGTGATGGATATGGTCTCTGCCATCCTGATTTTGGCGCCCATTCTACTCGCCCTTGGTCGGAACTACGGCATTGATCCGGTGCACTTGGGGATCATCATGACCGTTAATCTGGAAATCGGTCTTTTGACGCCGCCTGTGGGGATCAACCTGATCGTGGCCATGACGGCTTTTCGTGAAAATTTCGGTCTCATTACCCGCGCTGTCATTCCGTACATCCTGATGATGATCATTGGGCTGTTGATTATCTCCTTCGTTCCTGAACTCTCACTTTCCTTGCTATAGGTTATCATGTCTCAAATAACTGTATTTAAAGCCCGCCGTATTCACACGATGAGCAAATCCAACCCTGTCGCAGATGCCGTCGCAGTTCGTGACGGCATGATCCTGGAAGCGGGTAAGTTTGAAGATCTTGAGCCCTGGCTGGAAGGGCAAGATCACGTCGTGGATGAGCAGTTTTCCGATAAAATCCTGTTTCCGGGTTTTATTGATCCCCATTTGCACCCGTCATTGGGGGCGATCATTCTGCCTTGTGCTTTTGTGACGGCATTTGAGTGGGATCTGGGCGGTAACCGAAAAATTCCGGCGACCCGCGGAAAGCAGGAATGGCTGGATCAGGCGGCGAAGGAATTTGAGGAAAGAGATAAATCCCAGCCGATTTTCGTGCTTTATGGATATCATCGCACCTGGCATGGTCAGATCGGCCGACATGAGCTGAATGAAATCTCATCTGATGCACCGATTATCAGCTGGCACCGTTCCTGCCACGAAGTGATCCTCAATGATGCGGCGATTAATCTATTGCAGATCGACCGGGAGGTGATGAAAAACCATCCGCAAATCGATGAAGAGAACGGCGTCTTTTTCGAAAGTGGGTCCATGGTGGCCGTGGGTGCCCTTCGTCCTTATCTGTTCTCCCCAGACTGGTTTATGAAGGGCCTTGAAGACTTGAAAACCCTCATTCAAGCGGGTGGTCACACCACTGTGGGTGACATGGCGTGGGGGATTTTTGATTTCGAAGCGGAATGGGCGGCCTATTCTCATATTATTGAAGAAGCTGAAGCCCCCCTTCGGGTTCAACTGATCCCGCGCGGTATTCCTGAAGCGGAGCTGAGCGGAGATCCCAAAGAAGCTCTTCAAAAAATCGAGGAACTCTCTGACCGTGGAAGCCACCGGCTGTTCTTTGATAAGCATGTGAAGCTCTTTACCGACGGGGCGTTTTTCTCTGAACTGATGCAGTTGCAGGAGCCGGGCTTTATTGATGGGCATCACGGCGAGTGGCTAACCCCGCCAGAGCAGTTTGAGGCAGCGGCCCGTGCCTACTGGAATGAAGGGTACCGCATTCACGTACATTGTACAGGCAGCTTGGGGGTCGAGCTTGCCGTCGATGTGCTGGAGAAGCTGCAATTTGAACGCCCCCGCTTTGACCATCGTTTCACCATCGAACATTTCGGTGTGTCAACGGAGGAACAGGTGGGGCGCATCAAGGCCTTGGGCGGTCTCGTCTCAGCCAACGTATATTATGTTCATGAGCTGGGAGAGGCCTATTGGAAGCACAGTATTGGGCACGAGCGGGCAAGTCAGATGTCTCGGCTTGGCAGTCTTGCCCGTGCTGATATGCCCTTTACTGTGCATTCTGATTTTCCGCTGGCCCCTGCGCGGCCATTGACCAATGCGTGGGTCGCCGTCAACCGGATCGCAGAATCCGGGGTTGTTTTTGGACCGGAAGAGCGGGTTTCTGTTGACGATGCCATGCGGGCCATCACCATTCATGCCGCTTATATTCTGGGGCAGGAAGACCGGATCGGTTCCATCCGGTCGGGTAAAGCGGCTGATTTCACTGTGTTGGACGAAGATCCTTATGAAGTGGACCCGATCACCCTCAAAGACATTCGTATTCATGCCACCGTCTTTGAAGGCAAAACGGTTCTGTGTGAAAGATAGTTTTCATGACACCGGTTTGCATCATAAGCGGCTATCTTGGAGCGGGAAAAACCACCCTTATTCAGGAGTTCCTCGAAAATCCGGGACCATGGCGGGCTTGCGTGCTGGTCAATGATTTTGGAAAAATCAATCTTGATGCCGCGCTGATCGCAGAAACCGGGGCCGATACCATTGCCCTGACAAATGGCTGTGCCTGTTGTTCCATTGGGGATGATTTGCTGGCAGCGGTTCAAAAAGTGATGGCGGGACCCGCGGAATATGATCTGATCATCGTGGAGGCGAGCGGTGTTGCACAGCCTGGACGGTTAAAGATGCTGGTGGCGGGTGCCAAAAGGACGAAACCTGCCCGCTGTTTGACGGTTGTTAATTTGAGCAAAGCCAAGGCGCTGTCACAGGACAAATTCGTGGGCCGGCTTTTCAAGCAGCAGGCAGATCAGGCCGATGGCTTTTATCTTAACAGAGGCGCAGATACAGGGGACCTTCTGCCCCTTGATAAGCCCCGATTTACCTCCTTGATTGATTTCCTTGCCTTTGAAGCTTTGCCTGATGCTGGAGGGGTTGATGGGGACATGGACACAGGTGTTTCCCCTCTTTTCCGGCAGGAATTTGTCTCCCTTGAAGAGGGAATGAGTGAAGCAGACTTCAATAAATGGTGTGAAAACTTGCCGTCAAATGTTCATCGTGCAAAAGGGTACGTGACCCTGTTAAGCGAAGAGAGACAACTAAAAACTGTAAAAGTGGATTTGGTTCAAGGGCATCTCAGCACTGTTCTCACTGAACGACTTCCAGTGGGGCAGTGCGGTGGTCTTGTTTTGATTTCGGTTGCAGGCGCTGCTTAAGGCGGGGAGGTGACTATGATGTCTGTAGCGGCGACGGTGCTGTCACTTGTTTCAGCGATCACCACATATCCGGGGGAAGAGGAATCATCTTCGTAGTAAACTGTATTGTTTCCAAAGATGATGGTGCCTGCTGTAATAACACCTGCATTGGTACCATCATAGGCAGCCCCCCCAATATCAATAAAGTCTGTTCCCGGGTTATAGACCCCTGAAAAAGTGAAGGTTGCCCCATCCAGTTTGATTTTGTCCGTGCCACTTGCAAAATCATCTATCTGATCCACTAAACCGAGGGAGGCGATTGAATCCGTCATATGGACATAGGCTTCGGAAAAGCTGCTATAGTTAAAAACATCGTCTCCGACACCACCGATTAACAGATCTGTTCCTGTACCGCCGATAAGGGTGTCATGTCCGCCTCCACCGTAAAGCGTGTCATTTCCGCCTGTGCCGAGAAGGGCATCATCTCCCCCCAATCCGTTAAGAATGTTATCTCCATTGGTTCCCATCAGGTAATCATCACCGGGCGTTCCGTTTAAGATATGCAGGAGGCTTTCTGTATGGGGATTATCCTTTCTGGGTGTCAACGGGCCTTCTGTCAGGTCCAGAATCGCGGTGAATTTGTCAATATCCAGATCACCTGGATTATTGGGAAGGAATTCTTCGTCACTGACGACATCCAGAAAATCATCTTCAAAAGCCCGGTCCAATGGCGCCGGTTCTCCTTCGGGAGCTTGATCAGGAGAAAGTGACCGTTCTTCCTCCTCCTGTTCATGTTCGCGTCTTTCTTCTTCGGTCGTATCCCGCTTTTCAAGGGTACGTCTCTGAGCTTCAAACAGAGTCGGATATTTGGTTTTGATCACTTCGATCAAAAGGTCGGTGACGGGGGAGAAGCCCATTTCCCCAAGGGTGACAAGCTGTCCGATGTTTAAAAGAACCTCAGAATCCCCTCGGATCACGGCAACGGATCCATCAATCACAGAAATGGTCGTGCTGCCATCGCCTCTGACATCTACGACAAATTCTGTCCCGCGAATACCGATGGAACCGTATGGGACTTTAAGGCTTACATCACTGTAGTCATTTTTCGCAATTTTGCCGGAGACAAAGGAGAAAGCGCCTTTCAAAAAAGAGACTCCCAATGACCCATCAGAGCCGGAAGAATCATAAGCAAATTCATCGATTACCATACGGGAATTTGTACCAACGGTAAGAGTTGTTTGATCCTTAAAAACAATCCCTACAATGCCGCCAGGACCCGTCTCAATAACATCATCCGCAAAAACGGCTTGGCCCGCTTCCAGCAGCTCACTGACGCCATTTGCATGTTGAACTGTGGCCTGACCGGACAGGCTTTCGACCGTTCCGATGGGTACTCCCGATTCAGTTGACGCAGGAGTGTTTTGCGCAACCAGGCCGGGGCCTGCAAGTTTTGCGACAATGTTGCCATCCAGACCAGCGCCCCATTGATTGGCAATTCGGGGGAGGGTGCTTTCGCCAAAATAATCCTGAACTACAATTTCAGTGCTAAGCTCATCCCGGATTATCAGATCCGTCCCGCGTCTGAAATAGGACGCGTCAGCAAGAAAGGCTTCATGGGGGACATGAACAGGGTCACCTACCTGATATACGAGGGTTTGAGACGTGCCCGCCTCGCCCTGCGTTTCGTAAGTTCTAATACTCATTTAATCTACAAAAACTCGATAGGTCCCGAATGACATTTCATATGATTGCAAATTATCATTCCAATAATTTACAACAGGTAAATCCTCGCAAAAATTGCGATTTGATTTCTAATCAAATTTGAGAATACGTCAAGCCTACGTCTGTTGCTTTTTAGCAATGAAAAGATAGACAATTGCGGTCGCAAACATAAGCAAACCATAGATACCACCCGGTACCATCATTGTTTTATTGCCGATAAGCGTGGCGGCGACAAAAATGGCGAGCGTTCCGTTCTGCAACCCACATTCGAAGGTGATGGCAACCCGTTGCTTGATCCCCATGCCTGCAATGCGTGCAAGAAAGGCTGCAAAAACCATCATAACGATATTAAGTGCAAGGGTCACTGGACCTGCCTGAATGAAGTAATCAATGATGTTCTCCCGCTCGCTTGCGACAGCCCCGATGATGATCACAACGAACAGTACTGTGGCGATATTTCGGGCGATGGGCTCAAAACTTTTGGCAAAGCGGTCGGTAAATTTTTTGACCAGCATCCCAATGACCACCGGAACCGTAGTGATCAGGAAGACCCCGATAATGGTTTTGCCAACGGGCAATTCCGGTGCTGTGGACGCATCCATAAAATGCAGGATGGAGAAACTGACGATAAAGGGCAGGGTGACGACCGCGAGCAGACTGATCACCGCGGTGAGCGAGACGGATAAGGCGGTATCGCCGCGGGCAAGATAGGTCATCAGGTTGGACGTGACCCCACCGGGACAGGCGGCGATAATCATCACCCCCACAGCCAGAACCGGATCGATGGTCCAGACCGACAGCATGCCAAAGGCCACAAGAGGCAGGACCACCACCTGACTGATGGCGCCTACGATAAAGTCTTTGGGCTGGACAATGACACGTTTGAAATCATCAAGGGTCAGCTCCAGCCCCATGGAAAACATGATAAAGGCAAGCGATAGCGGCAGGAAAACCTGCGTGATGATATTTGTCTCTTCCATAATCCCCCCAAAAAGAAACCAGTCCCTGAAAGCGACGATAGCGGTCAAATAAGAAGAAGGCAATTTAAGCTGTGACTGGAATGTGTTTTTGGTGCAGTCGATAGTACTAAATTAACAAAATGAAATTATACTCATATATTAGCAATGCAGATGCGATATCTGCTCTCGATTGTTGGATTTGTTACTAGCATCAACCGGATTTCTTAATGGCGTTATTGTATTTCGTTTATGGCTTGTCCTTTTTCACACTTGGGCTTGTCCTTTTCGTGCGGGATATGCCCAGTAATCTGGTGCGTATGAATGTCACGCTGCGTTATCTGGGTGTCTTTGGGCTGCTCCACGGTTTCAATGAATGGCAGATCATGCTCCGGATTAATGGGGGTTTTGACGCCTGGGAAATTCTCTATTCTCCCGCCCTTACGAGCTTGGTAAGTGGCGTTTCCTTTCTGTTTCTGCTGCTTTCAGGATTGTCTGGATATTGGCTTACCCGCATTTTTGGTGACAGGCCTTTAAAATGGGTCTGGTTTGTCATTGCCGTGACATGGCTGCTGATGTATGTGGCGGCGCTCTCTGGCACGTTGGAGTTCAGATATGTGGATTTCGCGGCGAGATGGCTGGCCGGTGGCCCGGGCGCGTTTTTCGTGGCGGTGTCTTTTTACACTATGGGGATTACAAAGCTCAAAATCATCCCAAAAGAGCGTAAAGAGGACGAGGATGAGGTGATCCGCATCAAGTTTCCTGAGCGTCTTTCAAGGGTGTTTATCATCGCGTCGGTCGCCATATGCTCTTACGGCATCTTCACATTGATCGGACCGAAACTGCCTGTTTTGCCTTTTTCCCATTTTAACCAGGAAATGTTCTATGAGCTGTTCGGCTTCCCCGTTCAGGGCTTAAGGACGGTGTCCGCCTTTGTTCTGGCCATCACCATGTTCCTGTGTTTTCGGCGCTTCCAGATCGTCGATCAGCGCAATATGGAGGCCATGGTCACCCAAAGAACACGTCAGCTTTTGAAAAGTGAAACCCTGCTGCGTCACGCCCAGAAGATGGAGGCGGTGGGCCAGCTCACCGGTGGGGTCAGCCACGATTTCAACAATATCCTTGGTGTCATTCAGGGAAATGCGGAGCTTCTGTCGGAATCAGAAGAGATTAAAAGCGACAGAACAAGAAATATGCTGGACGCTATCGTTAAAGCCTCGGCGCGGGGGGCGGATCTTACGCAGAACCTGCTGGCCTTCTCCCGAAAACAGGAACTGAGCCCCGAAAGCGTCCGCATTGACGAGCAGGTGCGCGGCACCATCCATATTCTGCAACGTACCTTGGGGGAGAATATCGATCTTACCGTCGCCACTGATGAGGATCTGTGGAATTGTATCGTGGATCCCGGGCAACTGGATAACGCCCTTCTTAATCTGGCGATTAACGCGCGGGATGCCATGAAGGACGGGGGCAAGCTCACCATTGAAATTCGAAACGCGGTTCTGGATGATGAATATGCCGCCGCCCAGACGGAACTGGACCCCGGTGAATATGTGGTCATCGCCGTCAGTGACACCGGCAGCGGGATCGGCAAAGGCGACTTGCAGCGGGTGTTTGAACCTTTCTTCACCACCAAGGAAGTGGGCAAAGGCACTGGGCTTGGCCTTAGCATGATTTACGGTTTCGCCAAACAATCAGGCGGCCATGTAAACATCTATTCTGAGGCCGGAAGCGGCACCACGGTGCGTCTCTACCTGCCAAGATCCATGGAAAATGCCCCCTCATCCGAAGTTGAAAAAGGCATTGCCGTCACCGGGGATGAGATCATCCTGATTGTGGAAGATGATCCTGACATGCGCACCCTGACCGTTGCCCTGGTCAGCAGTCTTGGCTATCAGGTGAGGGAGGCGAAAGACGCCAACGCCGCGCTGATCAGCCTTGATAAGGAAGGCCCCGTAAATCTGTTGCTCACCGATGTGATTTTACCCGGTGGCCTGAACGGGCCGCAACTTGCCGACATTGTCGCCGAAAAATTCCCTTATATCTCGACCCTCTTTATGTCCGGCTATACCGAACAGGCCTTTATCGGCAGCAATCTGGCAGACCGCCACAGCATGCTCCTCCAAAAACCCTTCTCCCGCTCCGACCTCTCCAGCAAAATCCGAATGGCGTTGCAGTAGGGTTAGATCTTAAATTTCAGTCGAGATCACACCAACTAGACTGATATCGCAAAACCTAATCAACTTATGATATGGTTTTCGAAATTGTAGAACTAGTTCGTGAGTTGATTATGAAATATGATCAAGACTTCCAGCTTCACTTATACTCTTTGGAAATAAACTATCATGTGGATAGCATCGTGGATGCGGCAATGGGCCTGTTTCCTGCGGCGATCGAGTTGGAAGGTTTAAGTTATGAGCCGCCTTACAATGAGATTTACGCGGATCTTGAAGGTGTTATTGGGGAGGCTTTTAAGGCTGCGACAAATGAAGAAAGACGTCGCTACCTTCAGATATTGAATGTGGCTACTTGGGCAGTATTTCAGGCTATAGTTAGCGAAAGCAGAATCTTTTCTGACAAGGCAAGAACAATCCATGTGAATTCAATAAACAAGGAAACAATCCGGCAGTTGTTTTTGGATAAGATGTTTGAGGATTCAAATGAGCTTGCTGTGAAACTAATACTAGAGAGGGATCGAGAGAAAGTCCTAATTAATGCGTGGATTGGATATCATCAAACTGGCAGAGAACCTGCTGAAGATGATCCCTTGTTTTGGGCATGTGAGGAGCTTTTTACAGTAGCGCAAGAAGCTCCTGATAGAGCAATTGATCTTATTTCGAAAATCTGTGCAGAGGCGGAAAGTGAAAAGGTTCTTGCTAATCTTGGCGCTGGCCCAACTGAAGACCTTCTAGTTTACAACGGTAATCAAGTCGCCGATCAGGTCGCGGATAAAGCAAGACAAGATCCAAAATTTGCAAGAATGCTCTCCAATGTGTGGGGAGACGGTATTGATAAAGAAGTGTGGGATAAAATCCGCCCACTTTTGAAATTTGAAAATTCTGGCAATTGATTTCCTAACTCACACAAAGCGTCGTCCATAATTGCGTAAATAGTTACAGATCAGCGATCGCACAATACAGGACCCGGTGAGAGACAGAGGGAAAATCTACCGGGTCCTGTTGCTGGAGCTTAGCTGGCTTTGGCGAGCTCGGGGCTCCAGGCGTTGGCTTTGAAAGCGTCGTCGAGGTCTGTGCCGGCCACATGGTTGGTGTAGTTGGACAGGACTTTAAGCGCGGTGCCGAGGATCACTTCCAGAACCGTTTGCTGGCTGTAACCGGCGGCGATGAAGGCATCCACCTGTTCGTTTGTCGGCCAGCCGCGGGTTTCCACGATAATGGCAGCAAAAGTGCGCAGGGCTTCCAGTTTTGGATCACTGATCGGCGTGTCTGTACGAAGCGCTTCGATCACGTCAGCCGGCACATTGGACATCTGGGAAATGGTTGTGTGTGCGGCCATGCAGTAGGTGCAGCCGTTCAGGCGGTTGTTTGTCATCAGGACAACCTGACGTTCTGTTGGGGTCAGGCTAGATTTATCAAGGATGCCAGACAGGGTCAGGTAGGCTTCCAGAATGGTTGGGGCTTCGGCCATATTCCGATACAGGTTTGGCAAAAATCCATAAGCCTTTTCTGCGCCTTCCAGCAGAGGTTTTGCAGCTTCAGGGGCAGATTCGATTGTGTGGCTTTTAAAGTCAGTCATGTAAGAGTTCCATTGTTTGTAACGATCGGTATAAACTCATGTAAGTGTTTAAACCGATCGTTCAAGACCCTTCTGTAAAATTTATGGAGTGATGAGTTTTAAGGCCTGATTGCTGAGGGTTGTCAGACCATCACGGTCAAAAACGCCCCGCGCCAGAACACGGATACTGACGATATAGCTGAGCAGCGCCGCCGCCGTGGATTTCATATCAAAGGATTTAGGGAGTGCGCCGCTCTCCACCGCTTTTTCAAGCTGATGGAAGAAGAAATTTTCAAAATCTTCCATGGCTTCCTTGACCAGTTTCTGCACATCTTCGTCATGGTTGGGAAGGTCAAGCGCCGTATTGACGAGCAGGCATCCGCTTTGGGTCTGATCAGTCATGCTTTCTTCGACCAGCCCGGTGAATAACAGCCGAATGGCTTCCAGCGGGTCTTCCATCGCTGAGAGTTTCGTCAGCATGGCCCGGCGTTTTTCCCGGTCATATTTATCCAGCGCCCGAAGGAACAGCGCCTTTTTACTGCCATAGGCGTTATAGATGCTGCCTTTATTGAGCTTCATGGCGTGGGAGAGATCGGTGATAGACGTGGCCTTATAACCCTTGGCCTTGAACACTCCCATGGCCAGATCCACGGCTTCTTCTACATCAAAATCCTTTTCCCAAGGCATTGAACATCTCCATTTGCGCTTACCCAATAGATAACAGTTTTGACCGAATGTTCAATACAATGGGGGGTGATCTCTTCCCTAAATGAGAAAGCCCCGCTAACATGACGGGATAATTTGCCTCAATAAGGATAATAAAATGCAGGCTGACGACGGATCAGGGGGGCGGGCTTGGCCCAAGGCAGGGGATCTCTATTTGATCGCGTCTGTCTTTGCGTGGGGGGTGAATTTCCCGATTGCAAAATTGGTGCTGGACTATATGCCGCCGCTGGTTTTCTCCGCGAGCCGATATTTTGCTGCCTCCGCCTTTCTATTTGCCCTGCTGGCTTTAAGAGGCGACTCATTGAAAATCACTATGACCGAAGCGGTGAGGCTGTTTGGGATTGGCCTGTTGGGGATTGCCTTATTCCAAGGGGGCTGGGCCTATGGGCTAAGCCTCACGTCGGCATCGAAAGCGTCCATTCTGGTGGCAACTTCGCCTGTCTTTGCCATCTTTATCGTGACGGTGATGGGGGAGAAGACCAGCCTTAAAGCCTGGCTTGGTGTGTTTGTCTCCCTCTTCGGGGTGGCGATTATCATCAATAACTCATTCAGTGAAATCACCATTGGCGGCGGAAGCCTGATCGGGGATTTGCTGATCATTGGCGCGGCGGCGGTTTGGGCCATCTATACGGTGGTGTCCGGCCCCATGGTGCAACAGAAGGGGCCACTATTGGTGACGGCGTGGGCCATGTTGTTTGGCGCCTGTATCCTGACGGCGGTGGACTTTAATGCTATTGCCGCACAGCAATGGACGGCAATCCCGACAAAGGGCTGGATTGCCTGGTCCATGACGGCCTTGTTGGGCGCGGCGTTGGCGTTCGTCTGGTATTGCTCCGGCATTGTTCGTCTGGGCGTGGCGCGGGGCATGGCCTACAGCTTCTTGATCCCCATTATTGCCATTGCCACATCGATCCTGTTTTTTGAAGAAACCATGACCTGGATACAAATCGCCGGGGTTGCAGTTGTCATGGGCGGGATCCAAATGGCCAGAAAAAACTGAAATAACGTGACGAGCTTGGTTGACAGGTAGAAATTCGCGGGTATTCCCCGCTGAAAAGGTGGAAAAATCTTGCATGCGCAGGTGGGATAAACTACTACTGCGCACAGCAAGCTTTTCCCGGCCTGCCAGAGCCTTCTGCCACCCGGTGTTAAGCCCCATCATTATTATAACGTCGGGACAGTCATGAGCTATTATACAGATTACCTGAACGAGATCGAAACTCGCAAAACAGAAGGGTTGCACCCCAAACCAATCGAAGATGGTGCACTTGTCGCAGAGATCATCTCTAACATCCAAGATGCCAATAGCGAACATCGCGAAGCGTCCCTTAACTTCTTCATCTATAACACACTACCCGGCACAACAAGCGCCGCGGGTGTGAAAGCGGATTTCCTGAAAGACATCATTCTGGGTGCCGCCAAAGTAGAAGAGATTACGCCAGACTTTGCGTTTGAGCTTCTCTCCCACATGAAGGGTGGTCCTTCTGTTGGTGTTCTGCTTGATCTGGCGCTGGGTGACGATGCGGCGATTGCTGGTCAGGCTGCTGACGTTCTGAAAACTCAGGTGTTCCTGTATGAAGCGGACACAGATCGTCTGAAAGACGCATATGAAGCTGGTAACGCGGTTGCCAAAGACATTCTGGAAAGCTACGCAGCCGCTGAGTTCTTCACAAAACTTCCTGATGTGGACGAAGAAATTAAAGTGGTTACCTATATTGCCGCTGAAGGTGATATTTCCACTGACTTGCTGTCTCCAGGTAACCAGGCGCATTCCCGCTCTGACCGTGAGTTGCATGGTAAGTGCCTGATCACAGAAGAAGCACAGGCTGAAATCACAGCGCTTAAAGAAGCGCACCCAGATGCTAGCGTTATGCTGATTGCCGAAAAAGGCACCATGGGTGTGGGATCATCCCGTATGTCCGGTGTGAACAATGTGGCACTTTGGACAGGTAAGCAGGCCAGCCCCTATGTTCCGTTTGTGAACATTGCCCCGATTGTTGCGGGTACGAACGGCATTTCCCCGATCTTCCAGACAACTGTTGGTGTGACCGGTGGTATCGGACTTGACCTTAAAAACTGGGTGAAGAAAACAGATGCAGACGGAAACACTGTTTTGAATGAAAATGGTGATCCAGTTCTGGAGCAGGCTTATTCTGTTGAGACAGGCACCGTTCTGACCATCAACACAAAAACCAAGAAACTTTACAACGGTGATAAAGAGCTGGTGGATATTTCCTCCGCCCTTACACCGCAGAAAGTTGAGTTTATCAAAGCGGGCGGCTCTTACGCTATTGTCTTTGGTAAGAAGCTGCAGAATTTTGCTGCTGAAACACTTGGTGTGGATGTCACACCTGTCTTTGCACCTTCCAAAGAAATCTCTCACGAAGGTCAGGGCCTCACAGCCGTTGAGAAAATCTTCAACAAGAACGCCGTGGGTGTTGCAGGCGGTAAAACACTGCACGCCGGTTCCGACGTTCGTGTGAAAGTGAACATCGTTGGCTCTCAGGATACAACAGGCCTGATGACATCTCAGGAACTGGAAGCCATGGCGGCGACCGTTATTTCCCCAACAGTGGACGGTGCCTATCAGTCCGGCTGTCACACAGCGTCTGTTTGGGATTCCAAAGCGCAGACAAATATTCCAAAACTCATGAGCTTCATGAACCGTTTTGGTCTGATCACTGCGCGCGATCCAAAAGGCAAATATCACGCCATGACAGACGTGATCCACAAAGTGCTGAACGACATCACTGTGGATGACTGGGCGATCATTATCGGTGGTGACTCTCACACCCGTATGTCCAAAGGTGTGGCCTTCGGTGCCGATAGTGGTACGGTTGCGCTGGCCCTTGCCACAGGTGAGGCGACAATGCCAATTCCTGAATCTGTGAAAGTGACCTTTAAAGGCCACATGAAGCCTTACATGGATTTCCGTGATGTTGTGCATGCAACACAGGCGCAGATGTTGAAACAGTTCGGCGAAAACGTCTTCCAGGGCCGCATCATCGAAGTTCACATCGGCACATTGCTGGCGGACCAGGCCTTTACATTCACTGACTGGACTGCGGAAATGAAGGCGAAAGCCTCCATCTGTATTTCTGAAGATGCAACGCTGATTGAATCTCTGGAAATTGCGAAAAGCCGCATTCAGATCATGATCGACAAGGGTATGGAAAATGAAGCCAAAACCCTGCAGGGTCTGATCGATAAAGCGAATGCACGTATCGCAGAGATCAAATCTGGTGAGAAACCAGCTTTGAGACCAGATGATAACGCGAAATACTACGCCGAAGTTGTTGTGGATCTGGACATCATTGATGAGCCAATGATCGCCGACCCAGACGTAAACAACCCGGATGTATCCAAGCGTTATACTCACGATACAATTCGTCCGGTTTCCTACTACGGTGGTGACAAGAAGGTTGATCTTGGCTTTATCGGCTCCTGCATGGTCCATAAAGGCGACATGATCATTCTGTCTCAGATGCTTCAGAATCTTGAGAAAATCCACGGTGAAGTGAAGTTCAACGCGCCGCTTGTTGTGGCCCCTCCAACCTACAACATTGTGGATGAGCTGAAAGCGGAAGGCCGTTGGGAAACTCTGCAGAAATATGCTGGTTTCGAATTTGACGATGCAAATCCGAAAACAACCGCCCGTAAAGAATATGACAATATTCTGTATCTTGAGCGTCCAGGCTGTAACCTCTGCATGGGTAACCAGGAAAAAGCGGAAAAAGGTGACACTGTAATGGCGACATCTACTCGCTTGTTCCAGGGCCGCGTTGTGGAAGACACTGACGAGAAGAAGGGCGAGTCTCTGCTGGCCTCTACTCCAGTTGTGGTTCTCTCTACTATCCTCGGCCGGACACCAAATATGGATGAATATAAAGCCGCTGTTGAAGGTATTGATCTGACTAAGTTCACACCGTCAACAATGCAACACTAAGCCTTAGCTTAAACCGACAAAATAAAAGCAGCGCTCAAGAAATTGGGCGCTGCTTTTTTGTGCTTGAAAACGACTAACTGCTTCCAGGTTTTCTGAGTTCTTTCCATTGCAGGAAACTCTCTTCCTGAACACGGTCGAGAGTACCGTCCCCGGCAAATCGTTCAATCAGCAGGTTTATTTCAGGTAATAACTCCCGGCAGGGGGAGTTTTTGGAAATCATAATTGATGCCTGCCCAAAGCCAACAGGGTGCGGAAGAATGTTAAAGAGGTCAGACAGGCCTCGTTTCTCAACCTGAACTTTAAAGGGGTATAAGCTGGAGATGATGTAGTCGACGCGGCCATGCTGTAACAAGGAAATCAGGGTGGAAAAATCGTCTGCCGCTGTCACATTCAGGTGTTTTTTCCGATAAAGATCAAATTCCTCACCATAACTCTCTCCCCGCACTGCTGCGCCATGCTTTCCTATCAAATCAGGCCACTTCTGAAATTCAAACCCCTGATTATTAAGGGTAATAATAACGATGGGATCTTTTCTGGTGGTTGACGTGAAGACAAAATGTTTGGCACGTTCTTCGGTATAGTAGGCCCCATTTACAAGATCCAGATCACCCGCTTTGGCGCTATGGACCACTCTTTTCCACGGGCCGACCTCAACAAACGTAATTGGGATTTTTAAATTTTCCCCAATTAACCGGACCAACTCATTATTTGCCCCTCTAAAGACATTGTCGCTGACCCAGGAAAAAGGGGGGTAATTAGGATGGCCGCCAGCTATGAGTTTCGTGCAGCTACTGGCAAAAGCAGTCGTGCTGAAAGAAAAGGTTATAATCAGCATTAATCCAAATCTAATTGCCTGTATGGCTGTCATAGATACTCTCATCACTCTCCATCACTTGAAGTAATAATATATAGTAGATTTTAAAAAGATAAATATATTAGCCGTAACTAATTATAGGGATGTGGGTTTTAGAGAATATCCATGAAAAAGGCCGCTGGTAAGCGGCCTTCATTTTGAGTGTTAGAAACCGATTAATTCGCTTCGCGCTCAGCCCAACCGGCGAAGATTTTCTCCAGCACCACCACTACGTAATAAAGCGCGATACCCAGAAGGGCGAGGGCAATGAGAACGGCAAACATAAGCGGATAGTCCGCGTTGATTTTGCCGCTATCAAACAGGTGCCCAAGACCCCGACCATGTGGTTCAACAATCTCCATCAGGTTGGTTCCGATGAAGGCCAATGTCACTGCCACTTTCAACGCGCCGAAAAATTCTGGCAGTGTTTTCGGCAAGGCTATTTTACGGAAAATGGTGAGCTTGCTTGCGCCCAAGGAATGCAGGATATCCCGATATTCAGGCTCCAGCGTGCTAAGGCCGATGGAGATACTCACCGCGATCGGGAAGAAGGAGATCATGAAGGCGATCAGGATCGTATTCATGTCATGCTGTCCCACAAACAACAGGGCGACAACAGGCACAACCGTTGCCTTTGGTACCGCGTTAAAGCCAACCAAAAGCGGATACAGCGCTTCACGCATGGTGCGGGAGAAGCCCATGATCATGCCAAGACCAAGCCCGAAAACAACCGCCAGCAAAAGGCCGACAATTGTCCTCCACAAAGTATCCCAGCCATATTCCAGAAACAGCGGCCAGTGCTTTAAGAAAGCCGGTCCCAGATCAGAAGGGGAGGCCATCACATAGTTCGGCCAGCTATTCACCCAAACAAGCGCTTCCCAAAGGAGCGCGAAAATAACGAGGGCGAGCACAGGAATTCCAAATTTACGGATCATATCAGTGTCCCTCCATGTCGCGGCCCTGGGCGATCTGAATCTGATGGCGAAGGGTCGCCAGCATTTCCACTGCAGGCCCTTCATAGAGATCATCCAGTGTCCGATCAGGACCTAGCGGAACGTCCATGACAAACTGTGTTTTCGCCGGACGGCCGGACAAAACCACAACCTGATCCGCAAGGAAAATGGATTCGCGCAAATCGTGGGTGATCAGAAGGCAGGTAAACTGCTCTTTATGGCGAAGGTCATGCATGATCTGCCACAGATCCTCACGGGTGAAGGCATCCAGCGCGCCAAACGGTTCATCCATGATGAGAACATCCGGACGATGAACAAGAGCCCGACACAGGGAGGCACGCTGACGCATCCCGCCTGAAAGCTCGGACGGTTTTTTATCTTCAAACCCTTCAAGGCCCACCATGGCCAGAAGTTCGCGGCCACGATCTTCCCGTTCTTTTTTAGAAAGATTATTGGGCACAATTTCAAGGGGCAGCAGCACATTATCAAGAATGCTTCGCCATTGAAGTAGTACCGGATTTTGAAACGCCATACCCACGTTGGAACGCGGACCGGTTACCGGCTCCCCGTCCACGGAGACGGTCCCGCGATCGGGGATCATCAAGCCGGCGATAAGGCGTGTAAGGGTAGATTTGCCGCAGCCGGAGGGTCCGACCACAGCCGTAAAGGCACCAGGGGAGATATCGACGTTCAGCCCGTTCAGCACATGCAGAGGGCCCGTGTCGGTCTTAAAGGTATGGTGCACATCAGAAATGGAGATATGTGAACTCATGATGTCACTTCTGGAAAAATTCAGGCCAAAATAAAAGAAGAGGCCTCAGATGGGGCCTCTTCCCGTTGATATAGATGTTGCCGTGCTTATTTCAGCATCAGGCTGCCATCTTTTGGCAGATAAGCGTCCGTATAGATCGCGCCGATATCTGGTGTGTTCTGGAACTTGTAGTTCTCACCCAGCTGCATAAGAGCTTTCTTCATGCGCGCCATGTCGATACCACCCATGCCATTGGCTTTGGTGTAATCTGTGACAACATTCTGGTCGATAGACAGTTTCAGGCGACGTGTTTCGAGCGCGACGTCAGAAGCAGGGTTGCGTTTAGCAACCATCTTTGCGCCTGCTTCTGGGTCTGCAATCACATCGTTCCAGCCTTTTGCAACCGCAGACAGGAAGTTTGTCACTGTCCCTGCATTGGCTTTAGCAAAGTCTGTGTTCACGATGATGGCATTACCATAAAGGCTGAGGCCGTGATCTGCCATCAGCAGAACTTTGATGTCATCTTCGGCAACACCCAAACGAACCAGGTTCAGAAAGCTGGAGAAGGAAAAGCCTGTGATCGCGTCAACATTACCTTCGGCAAGCATTGGCTCACGTGTTGGGAAACCAACTGGCTCCACTTTGATTTTGGACATGTCCAGACCGTTGGCAGCGGCAAAAGCCGGGAACTGTGCCCATGCGCCATCAGGTGGCGGTGCACCCAGAACCTTACCTTCAAGATCTTTCGGGCTGCTCACGCCTTGGGACGCACGACCCACAACAGCGAAAGGAGGCTTATCATACACCATCATCACGGCTGTGACAGGCGCACCTGGATTTTGATCAAGGAATTTGATCAGGCTGTTGATATCCGCAAAGCCAAGCGGAAACTTGCCTGTGGCAACCTTTGGAATGGCGTCCAATGAGCCTTTACCAGCAGAGATTTCTACATCAAGGCCAGCTGCTTTGAAGTGACCGTTATCTACAGCGGCGAAATAAGCAGCACTTGGACCTTCAAATTTCCAGTCGAGTGCGAACGGAATTTTTGTGTCTGCTGCGGCGCCAGACAGTGCCGCGCCCATGACCCCCGCTGCCGCTGTCAAAGACAGGACAAGTTTCTTTAACATATTTTATTGCTCCCAATATCAGATAAAATCTTGCCTCTATGACAGCAGATTGATGGACTTCAATCAAGTAAGAATTGTGCCAATTTAGTAGGCGAACCTAGTCTATAATTTCATCATCCTGCTGATTTTGCAGTCATTTCCTGAACCGCGGGTGAAAAAGTGAGGAAAGGGGGTGAAACTGTCAGAAAGTTCGGATTCACTTCAATCGCTTATAGCTTTGCTATAAAACAACGGAGCGGGTTGAGAAAACTGACTACAAAAGCGTCCTTCGCCTTCTCAACCGGGTTCAACCTGAAAAGTGAAACGGGACCTTGTGTTTAGCAGTTTTTATTGCACCATATAAAATTCAATAAAAATAATGTATGTTTTTGTTATGAAGAGGTTGGGCGAGATTTTTTGAACCTTTTTCGGATAGCCAACGACCAAGCATTATCCAAGTTCAATTGCTGCCCTGAAAAAGATCAGGAAGGAAGGATAATATGTTTAAGTATACGTCAAAGATCCTGAAGTTTGGCCTAGTAGCCTCTACAGTTTTAAGCACTGGTTCCGCGGTGGCGGCATCGGCACAGTATTCCGAATATATTGAGAGCATCTCTTTTGAGAGAAAAGCAGGCGTTCATATCGATGTTGTGTTGGAGAATGTCTCCCCAAACAAACATGTGGATAATGTCAAAATCTTTCCAAAATCAGCCAATATACCAATCGAGTTTGATGGAACGGTAAGGTGTGAAAAAGACCGCAAAGTGGATTATCACGGCGCCAAGCTTTATTTTGGGGATGTTTCTCTGTTCGTTGACATGATCAATGTCGGTAATGCAGTTGATCTGGGAACATATTTTCCTAGTTACTATGAATGGACAGGAACCAGATGGGCAAATGAATCTGGCAATAATGAAGCGTTTAATCTCTCGCTACTGACTGTTAAAAACCTGCCTGCCAATCTGCGTATTGACCCGGTAGCGGAGCTTAACAAAAAACTGCAGGCCCATATGGCAGGTGGTAAAAGCAAGGCTTCCTTCTATCAGAAAGAACAGTTTATTGAACTCACCCGTCCGGTGACCCTTGCGGCGGCCTGTGAGAAATATATTTCTGCGGGGAAAGTTCCAAAAAAATGGGGATATAGAACTGCGAATGTCAAATTTGTCATTCGGTACGCGGGTGATCCCGAGGTTAACGAAACAGGAAAACTCAATCCGGTGCTAGGTAACAACCAGCCGGGGGGTGGAAATATTAATCAGAACTTGCCCTTGCAATTGACGGAAGCAACCTTCCAACCAAATATACCTCATTATATCGGCAAATGTGTGCCTAATCAGGATCCTAAAATCCGCTTTAACTTCAAAGGAAGCGGAAAGGGTAGCATCCAGTTTATCATCGAAGATGGCAGCAGCCCGGTCTACTCAACTCCTGTGATCGCCTATGATTCAAAAAGCCAGCATAATCGCTATCATGATTTCGACTATCCTTTGAAAGCCAAGATGGCGCAGAAAGCGGCTTGGAAAGTGGTCAACCAAACCATCAACCACAATCTTAAGATCCGAGCGAAGGTAAAAACGGCAGGTAGCAATGATTGGGGACCTTATCAAAACTTCGGTCAGGCAGTGTGGAAGCATCGTTGCACACCACAAACGACTGTCCCAGGGTCCAACGGCGGAAAAGTATTCAACCCTCAAAACTCAAACCCCGGAGACAAGCTGCAAATTCAGTTGAACAACACCTCTCCAAAGCCAGCGCGTAAAAGTAGTGACTAGAACAGGATGGGCACCGGAGCGATCCGGTGCCCATGGCATTCGGGCAACAACAAAAAATCGCGTGACCCTAGGTGTCGACTAATGCTTTTTGCTGATTTTTAAATTAGTGATATACATCTCGCGGGTCGTGCCTAATAAAAAGTGAGTGGATGGGGAAGTGGGGATTTTCTTGAGACATGAAAAAAGGCAAAGGCGTCTTTGGGCGTCGTCTGTTGCTTTGTCTGTTTTTCTTCTCCCGGCTTATGCTCAGGCAGAGATTAACTGGCCAGAAACTATCTCCGCGACAGGTGAAACTGGTCAGTTTGTTATTGCCCTTGATACGACTTCTGATGAGTGGGGGGCACGCACTGAAAATCTGATTATCGAGATTGATAATGTCGATGTTACCGAGCTGGTCGCTTTTACCCCTGCGGGTTTCCGTTATGAAGTTCTGCAGCCCCTTAAAGTGGGTCTGCATACGCTGAAGATTTACGAGGCGGATCAGGCTGGGGATTATCAATTGGTGCGGGAGTATCAGTTTGAAGCAACCGCGGATCAGGCCGGTGTGGCGAGCGGCGGATCGCTCACCCTTGAAAGCGATAACAGCCTCGAGATTTCCCAACGACTGTTTGAGACAAATATCACCTCATCCATTGACGATACAACAGCGTCGGGTGCGGGGAACACCTCTATTCGATATGAGAACGGTGGTTGGTCGCTGAATATCAACAGTAATTATTTCCTCGAAAGCGAAGAAGAGATTTCCCAGACAGGAAACGAATTTGATCTTGGGGAATATGACGCGCGTCTTGCCTATAGCGGCGATGGATATGGGGCCGAAGTAAATCTGGGTCATCATGACGTGGGACTGGAAAGCCTCGCGTTTTCAGGTTTCAACAGACGGGGTGTCTCCTTAAAGACTAGTTTTCTGGATGATGCCATTCAGATAACCGGGTTTAGCCTGTCCAGTGATAGCCTTGCGGGTGTGGATGATATTTCAGGGCAAAAAGAAGACAGCGGATATGTAGCCGGCGGTGCCGTTGCGATCCGGCCTCTCTGGAATGAGATCGGCAAGATTGAGCTCACGGGTGTCTATTTTGATTCCAAGGGCGGGGAAGCTGATTTTGGCAGTGGGGGTGGTCTTGGTGTTGATGCGGCCCCCAAAGGGCAAGGGGCAGCGCTGATTGCAGATACCCTCTGGTATGAGGACCGTCTTCGGGTTCGCGGGGAATACGCCTATTCCAATATGGATCTGGATGGGGATGACGCCGCGCTGGATAAAGATAGTGCCAACGCACATGCCTACTCCCTTGATTATGATCTGATTAGGGATGACGGGACACATGACACACCCACATCTTTAAAGATTGGCGCTAGATACGAGCGGATTGATACCTATTATTACAGTCTGGCTAATAGTGGTCTTGCCACGGACCGTGATGGGTTCACCGCTTATGCCAATATGTATTACGGGTCTTTTAACCTGAACGCCTTGTCGTCCGTATTCGTGAATAACGTTGATGATCATGAAGATCTGGCTACGGATCGGGTGATTACTGCGTCGCTTGACGGCAGCTACAGTTTTGATCCGCAGGTAAACGAAGAAGGGGAGATCGGCTGGCTCGGTACCCCATTTATGGGCTTTGGCGTCAATTATATGGATGCCAATAGGGTGGATACCCCTGTTGGATATCTGGGGGATGATACCAACAATCACAGCGGAACCCTTTATTTTAATTTTGGCTCTTCCTATGAAACCTGGAACTGGCAGCTTGGATATAATCATGCCCTGTTTGTGGATGACACCAATGTGTCCTCAGATACAGCCAATGATCTGATTGATCTTAGCGCGTACTGGAATGTTTCAGATTACACCAGCCTCTCTGTTGGGGCACAGCTCAACAGGTATGAGCAGAAAGCGGATAGTGAACGTACCTATAGTGTTTCAGGCAATCTTGGACTGCAAACAGCCTTCATTCCCGACGTTCTTAACGCACGACTTGATTATAATATGAACCTTTCATCAGGCAGCAACGACATACCAGATAGACACCTTCTGGCAACAGAGGTGGAATGGACTTTAATTCCTGCTGAAATCAATAGCGCCGGTGTTGCGCTGGCTTTCCGCGGGGCGATGGAGAAACAACATGGTAATGAAGACAGCTCCCTGGACGATGCGGCTTACGAGGGCTTTTTCGTCCTTAAATTCAAAGCGCCGTTATTGTACTGATATGCGTAATCTTCAATTTGGCTTGCTTGCGATATTTGCGTTCTGTGGTCTGATTGCGCCGCAAAGTGCAAATGCACTCGTGAATTCGGCAACCCCTGTTCCCGCAACCGTGACAGTTTCCCCCACGGGAGGATCCGTAACGATTACTTGGAGGGTTGTGCATACGATTTCTGCGCCGGCAACAACGGTCACCTCTTCCCCTGACTATCAGTTCAGGATTGACGGGGTTTTGATCAATACGGTTGCCAAAGTTCTGACCCGGACGACCACTCCGACAGTTGGTGTTCCTGAAACCCTTACCTATACGGAAACTCTTCCTATTTCTGCGGCAACGGCCATTCAGATTGCCAACGGTAATAACAATTCCACCTTCACCAGAACTTTCAATGATGGCGGGGGTGCGCAAACGGCTGTGGCCCGTGTCATTGTGGGCGGCGCAACGGGAGAGCTGTCGATCAATCGCATTGATCTTAGTTTCGAAAACGGAACGAAAACCAAGATCATTAATCAAAGCGATCAGCTGCATGCCATCGCAGATGTATCATATCGTGCGCGTGGTTTGCTGGAAGCGGAATGGCGCGTTATTGATAGTAACTCCATCCGTGGGGGGCAGTTTGAGCGGGTGATCGGTCTGTCCAGACATCAGCTTAGCGCGCCGGGCAATGGCCGCATTCGGATTAAAAGTCCGCGCTTGCCGACGGATTTAAGCGGCTTGCACCAAGTGCGCCTGTTCATTCGGAGCCCTGAGCTCAGATTTGAAGAGCCGGTCTTACGCTACTATGTCAGTCCTTCTGCTGTAACAGGTGCTGGTAGATTGCAGCCTATGCAGGTGGTGCAACCATCAGAAAATGCACTTCTTGGGCCTGACCTACAATTCGCATGGTTGTCAGTTCCTGGGGCGGCAGCCTATCAGATCGAAATTTTCGGCTCTGGCGCGCCTGGTAATCCGGTAGAAAATCTGAGCAAGGCCCCGTTGGTTGTAGGGGCGCTGGATATTGAGAAGCGCTTGGTTGCCGGGAAGGTAATCCCGGGTGACAAGACAGCAACTGTTCTGGCCCGTACCACTTTCCAGCATCTGGAGCATGGACGTGAGTATCTGTGGCGGATCAGGGCCATCAATGACAACGGAAATGTGCTGTCTCAATCTGCTTTGAGAAAAATCAGGTTCCCTTAATTAAGGGCGCTACAGGATCCGTATGGGGATAATTCCACATGGAAATGAATGGACCCTCAGATATTGAACTTATCGAAAGGATCGCCCGTCAGGAACGGGCGGCCTTTGATACGTTTTACAGGCGTCATGAAAGACGTCTCTATCATTTTATCCTAAAAAAAATGAACGATCCGTCGGAGGCCTACGACATACTCCATGAAGTCTTTATGGAAATCTGGCGAAAAGCAGATCGGTTCGAAGGCAGATCAAAGGTGAGCACCTGGTTTTTCGGGATCGCCTTTAACAAGTCAGTGGACCGCCTGCGCAAAAAGATGCCAGACCAATTTCCTGAAGATGAAGATATGGATATTGAGGATGAAGAGGTTTTAAATCCGATGGAGTTGGTTTCGGCAACAGAAGAAGCAACATTGATTGCAAAATGCGTTGAAAAGCTTGGGGAAGCTCAGCGCGCTGTTGTTCAGTTGGCTTTTTACGAAGATATGTCCTACCCGGAGATTGCCAAGGTTATTGAGCGTCCGGAAGGAACCGTAAAGACCCGCATATTCCACGCCAAGCAGGCCTTAAAGCTCTGCATCTCTAAATTTGCAGGAGTATGACCATGACTGAGGTGGATAAAAATCTGGATCAGCTCTTACCCTTCTACGCCAACGGGACGCTTGAAGGGGCCGAGAAAGAAGCTGTAGAGGCCCGATTAAGCGAAGACGCAGATTTCAGAGCCGAGCTTGCCTATTTGAAAGCCTTACGTGCAAACATCCAAAGTGAAGAAATTGTCGGTAGTCCCGGTGAGTTGGGCTTGAAACGGCTCCATAAGGAGATGGACGCTGAGGATAGGATTTCAGCACCACCTGCTCCGGCAAATGACAACAGCTTCTGGCGTCTGACAGCGATCGCTGCTGCCATTGCGCTGGTGATATCCGTTGGCATGCAAGTTTACGGGACTGTGTCAGGCGAGGATACTTATACGACGGCATCTGGGACCCAACAGATTGACGGGCCGGTGTTCCAGATCTTCTTTAAAGATGACAGCTCTGAAGTGGATATTAGAAGCTTGCTTCTGAAAGAAGGGCTGACGATCGTCGAAGGCCCCACGGAAATCGGTTATTACCGGATTGCCTCCCGGGCGAAACTTGACAATCAGGCGCTTGGCGCATTGTTGAAACGTTTATCTGCCTCCCCTCTCATTCAAGAGGCCCTTCAGGAGTAGGAGGTCCAGATGACGCACCTTTTGCTCAAAATGATGTTGGTGTCAGCCTTATGGAGTTGGTCGTGTGCAGCAAATGCGCAAACCGCGCCAACGGATCCTGCAGGCTCTCCTTCCAGTTCGGTGCCGGGAACAAGCACTCCGCGTCCTGGCACTGCGCCTCTAACTTTGCCTGCTCGCCGCGTTCTTGGTGGGGCGTCCCTCAAACCCGCTCAGTTTTTGCGGTTTGAAGGAAGTTGCCTGCCCCCTCAAGGGATCTGGCGTCTTGTGGGGTCAAATTTTGCAGAAGGCCGAAGCACAGCCTATCGGTTATATCTGAAATCCAGTAAGGGAGATAAAAAAGCGCTGCCAATCTCGTCGGTGCGAAAAAACGTTATTTCCAGTCGTATCTCGTCATCTGATTTTCTGGAGAAGGGTCAAAAATACTGGTTCGAGCTTTATGTGGGTCAACAGATTGTTGAAGGCCCCGGCAATCGGCTTCGCCTCGAAAGATGCACAGATGAAACCCCTTTGCTTTCCCCTTCGCGTGAGAGGGAATATCTACCCCGCGAAATTTTGGTCCAGTTACCGTTTAGCGCCTTTAGTGAGGCTGAGAAGCAAAGCATCGTTAGCCAGTTGCAAAGCTTAGGATACACCATCGCTCGCGATGAAACACTGGAGGTGCTGGAGGTTTATTTGCTCCGCATCGGGACGGGGGCTGGCGCGGATTTACCGTCATTGATCGATGAACTTCGTAACCGATATCCTGAAGCGCAAATCGATTTCAACCATATTGCAACATTGGCAAATGGTCGAAAACACTACGGACGCAAATTATCAGGTCTTCCCGTGCCACCGCTTCAATGCGGGGTGCTGGAGACACTTCAAACACGGGTCGGAATTGTAGATGGCGGGGCAAATCTGAACCACAGTGCGCTGAAATCTGTGCCTAATGTGCATATGGCTCGCTTTGGCGATGGTATATCGGCGGGAAGTATCGCAAGTGCTCACGGAACTGCTATTCTCTCTCAGTATAAAGGCGCAGACAAAGAACTGGATCTAAGGGGTCTGCTACCCAATTCCCATGTGTTTCTGGCAGATGTACTGGATGAGGAAAGCGGTAGTGGTAACAGTTTCACGGTGATAACGGGCCTCAATTGGTTGGCAAAAAGAAACGTAGATATCGTTTCCATTTCCATGGAGGGGCCGCCCAATCGATTGTTGGAGAAGGTCTTCCAGACGCTGGATCGGCTTGGGGTTTTTGTGATTGCCGCTGCCGGAAATGGGGGGCACAGGGGAAAGGCTGTCTTTCCCGCAGCATATCCGTCAGTGATCACTGTAACGGCGGTGGGGCCAACAAGGTCCATTTATGGTAAAGCCAATCAAGGGAGTTTCGTTGATATCGCCGCGCCGGGGTCGAGTATTTGGCTCGCTCGCAAAGACACAGGGGCAAGCTATCAAACAGGAACCTCATTTGCGGTTCCTTTTGTCGTTTCAAAAGCGGCGCTGGTGCTTGGGAGTAGATCTAAAGGTTCTGGTTTTACACATACTGATCTGCGGCAGGCGCTCATACAACATGTGATCGATCTTGGCACAACGGGTCGGGATGATGTTTTTGGCGCTGGACTTGTTCAATTTTTTAATTGTGAATAAGTCGGATTTTTAAAAGGGGGTCTCACAGACCCCCTTTCAAGTTGTCAGATATCGAACTTAACGCCCTGTGCCAGGGGGAGTTCAGAGGAATAATTCACCGTTGAAGTTTGACGGCGCATATATCCTTTCCAGGCGTCTGATCCGCTCTCGCGACCTCCGCCGGTTTCTTTTTCACCGCCGAATGCCCCTCCAATTTCAGCACCTGACGGACCAATATTGACATTGGCGATCCCGCAGTCGGACCCAACAGCAGAAATAAAGGTCTCCGCTTCGCGCACATTCATGGTGAAAATGCAGGAGGACAGACCTTGCGGTACGTCATTTTGAAGATCAATGGCCTCTTCCAGATCCTCATAGGAAATCACGTAGAGAATAGGCGCGAAGGTTTCCGTCTTCATGGTCTCTGTTTGGGACGGCATTTCCACCAAAGCAGGGGATATATAAGCTCCGCCCGGCACATTCTCGGTGACCACATTACCACCGTGAACTATCCCGCCCTCAGCCGCCGCGCTCTCCAGTGCCTGTTGCATATTCTGCAAGGCACCCTGATCTACCAACGGGCCGATCAAAGTAGAAGCATTGCGCGGATCTCCAATATTAAAAGAGCTGTAGGCGGATTTCAGCTTTTCAACCAGTTCATCCTTGATGGAGGAGTGAACGATCAGGCGGCGAAGTGAAGTACATCGCTGCCCCGCGGTGCCAACGGCAGAGAACACAATGGCGCGTACAGCCATTTCCAGATCTGCGGATGGGGCAACGATCATGGCGTTATTCCCACCAAGCTCCAGAATAGGGCGTCCCCAACGGGCGAGGACCTTTGGCCCTACGATATTCCCCATACGGGTGGAGCCAGTTGCAGAAATAACTGGCACATCTTTGCTTTCCACCAACGCTTCACCAATATCGGCGCTGCCAATGACGACCTGGCTCAGACCTTCCGGCGCATCCTCACCAAAACGCCTGAGGGCGCGTTCCAGAATTTTCTGGCAGGCAAGGGCGGTGAGTGGCGTTTTCTCTGACGGTTTCCAGATAACGGGGTTGCCGCAGACGAGGGCCAAAGCAGTGTTCCATGACCAGACGGCAACTGGAAAGTTAAAGGCAGAAATAATACCAACCGGGCCGATAGGGTGCCACGTCTCCCGCATGGAATGGCCCGGACGTTCTGATGCGATGGTCAGGCCGTAAATCTGACGGGAAAGGCCAGTTGCGAAATCGCAGATGTCGATCATTTCCTGAACTTCGCCTAACCCTTCTGACAGGATTTTGCCTGCTTCAAGTGTTACAAGGGCACCGAGCTCCTCTTTAGAGGCACGTAGCTCCTCCCCCAGTAAGCGGACAAGCTCTCCGCGCCGCGGGGCTGGAACCGCGCGCCATTTATTAAACGCGGCTTTTGATCTTTTGATGATCGCAGGCATTTCTGCCGCGGTAGTCTCCTCGACCGCAGCGATTTGGGTCCCATCAATTGGGGAGTGTACGGTCAGATTTCCGTCTGTGATTGTTGGGCCATTAAGGCCAAGAGATGTCAATAACTCGTGAGGGGTCATCATTTTCTCCTGCGTCTATCTACTAGGATATCTAGGGCGATCCGGTCCATTTGGCGACGTGATCACTCCTGCTTGAAAATGATTTAGCACGGCAAAAACTTGATTATAATATCAGTAATAGTCATATTTGATTGACTGTTACTCAATGAATATATTTTGCCATGACACTTCCCAGCCTATCCCTTCTTCGCTGTTTCGATGCTGCTGCCCGCTATGAAAGCTATGCCGATGCAGCAGAAGAGCTGGGGCTTTCCGTGGGTGGAGTCAGCCGACAGGTGAAAGCTCTAGAAGTTCATTTGGGGGTTAATCTCTTTCGGCGGGAAGGGCGGGGTGTTCGCCTGACCACTGCGGGCGAAGCGCTTGCCCCCCGGGTTCATGAAGATCTGGAGCGATTGAGTTTAACGGTGGAGGCAGCAAAGGCCCTTGGGTCATTGCCCAAGATGCTGTCTATCACCGCACCTTCTACGTTTAGTGAGCGTTGGCTCGTCCCGCGGTTAAAGCAATATCGGGATGCGCATAAGGACGTGGCGCTTGTGGTCAAAACAAGGGCGGAGCCTTTTGATCTGGTCACTGAGAAGGTGGATGTGGCCATTCATTTTGGCGCGATGGATTGGCCGGGGGCGCAGCTAACGCCCCTGTGCCCGGAAAACCTGACCCTTGTGGCTGCCCCTAGTTTTCTGGATGGGCAAGGCGGGACGGTTCCTGAGATCGTCTCCCACCGTCATCGACTTCACCTCACCACACGTCCCCACATGTGGGAAGGTTTTGTAGCCTCCTTATCGAAACAGACAAAAGGTATTCAGGAAGGCACCTATTTTGACGAATTTAATCTACTTATTGCCGCCGCAACAGCAGGCATGGGGCTTGCGATTATCCCATCTTACATGATCGAAAAGGAAATCGCGACCGGCGCCCTTCGCGTGTTGGCAAGTGTGCCCGATGACAGTAATCGCTCCTATTATATCGCAACCCAACCCGCGACCGGATCAAAACTGGTCAGCGATTTTATCATCTGGCTGAAAGGTCAGGTCAGCGGCAAATACACCATCGATCAAATGATCAGCTCCGATAACGGGTAGCCAAGAGACGGCAATTCTCAAGTTTTATTAGCGAAGTAACTGGGCGTCCAGGTGTTAAGAGGTGCGTGATACTCTCTGTTGTTACAATAAACTTTCGCATCAAACATGACCTCACCATAAGCAGCTTCGTTGAATATATCCGTGACGTTAATTTGCCCGCCGCTTAGGGAACATATGATCCTGATGTTGCCTGATTCTGTCTTGGTTTGGCTCAAGAAATAACGTCCATTCTTATGCTTTTTTAGGAAAGGCGCAGATGTTGAGGCAGCAGAGTATCTGGTTATTCCCATGCTGGAGGCGTAAGGCTCATCGCCTGACACACTTGATTTGGTTAGTCCGAGCGAAGACCCAACGATCACCGGAGTATGCCCAACAACTGAACACCCGCTAAGCAGGATGCAGAACAGTAGGGTAATGAGTTTACTATGCCACTTGATATTCACTTGAATAGCCTTTTCCCTTTACTGGTGAGATACATAGATTGTTTTGCTTAGCATGTTTTCCCAATTGATCGTAATTTTTTACTGCTCTTTTTGGCCTAAACAGTAATTGAAATTTATCTTTGAACTGGAACTTAGAAACATTGACAATTAACCATAAAGCAATCAAGATTCTGACAGACCTACCTTGGGAGTAAATGGTGATAAAAGCAGACATTTATACATCAACCGTAACAATAAAAATTAGTCGGATTGAGTATATTGTCGATGCCTTTTAATTGTAGGTTCTGGCTGATTTTTGGCCTCTTCATTAGTCTATTTCCAATTTCTGTAGTGCATGCGGAAGACGAATTATTTGCCGAACAAATCGGGCCGTGGAAGAGTATTGGCCGAATAAACAAGGACGGTGGATATTGCACGGGTATTCTTGTTGCCAAAAACAAGGTGCTGACAGCCGCTCATTGTCTATGGAATGTGAGCAGCAATAACTGGATAGCGCCCAATTTATTGCATTTTCTGCCCGGTTATCACAAAGGGCAGTATGAGGGACACGCAACCGGTGTTAGCTACATACTTCCTGAAAAATTCGCGGGCCTGACCACACTTAAAGAGATTGATCGCTCACAGGATTGGGCCGTGCTTACGATTAACAGAGATCTTGGGAATGAACTTGGGTGGCTGGGCATCAAGTCAGAAAAGTTTGCCAATGCGTCCATTAAGGGCAAAACAGTAAGCCAGGCTGGATATAGTAAGGATTTTGAATATGTCCTGACCGGTGACAGAACTTGCGAAATTAAAAATGTGCTCAAGATCGGGATCGACCTAAGTCCCGTATATCATCATAGCTGCAATACGGGGCGAGGTGATGCCGGCGCGCCCATCCTGATCGAAGAAGACGGCGAATTTAAAATTATTGGAATACACAGCTCCTCAATTAAGCGGTGGAAAATGTCAGACATCAGCATTGCCATTCCTGGACATTCTTTTGCGAATTATGTTCTTCAATGATCGCTAATCGCAAATAGAAGGGCGGCCTTGGCAGCATGGGGAAGGGCGCCAGATTCTCGGTCACCAGACTTATCGCAGAGTTAACGGTTGTCTGGAAGACAAGAAGCAGGAAATCAGGCTTTGCGATGAATTGATAGGGACAAGTGCAGGACAAATCAGTGGTAAATGGGAAATGATAATCCTAACCTGACTATTCAATTAGAGTGGGCGGCCATCCATGAAGCAGCAAATTGAACCTCACAATTGTAAATTGCATCAGGTGTTTGAGGCGTACAATACCTCAGAAGAGGGGCTGAGCGCTGAAAAAGCTAAGGAACGTTTGAGTGAATATGGCAGAAACAGCCTTCCACTTGCACCGCCTAAACCAGCATGGGTAAGGTTTATCACCCAGTTCCAAAATGTGTTGATATATGTACTGATTTTCAGTGCCATCGTAAGTGCGATCTTACACCACTATGTTGATAGCGGCGTTATTTTTGCTGTTGTTATTGTAAATGCTGTTGTCGGTTTTATTCAGGAAGGTAAAGCGGAGCAGGCGTTGCGGGCCATCCTGACCATGACAACCTCGCAATGTCTTGTTGTTCGAAATGGTGACGTTGAAACGGTAGACAGCGGTGAAGTTGTTCCAGGCGATGTTGTCATGTTGCAGGCCGGCGACAGGGTTCCCGCCGATATCAGGCTAATTTTCAGTAGAGACTTTCGTTGTGATGAATCACCTTTGACTGGGGAGGCCCATCCTGTCGGTAAACAAACGGATGTTTTGGCGGGTGATGTTGTGCTGGCGGAGCGTACCAACATGGCGTTCATGGGAACCATGATTACATATGGTATGGCGAGGGGTGTGGTCACTCACACTGGCGTAAATACTCAGATTGGACAAATAAGTGAGCTTGTAAAACGCGTTGTTCTTGCCCCAACCCCCCTTCAGGTTCAATTGACGAAATTTGCAAAGCAGTTAACCGGTGCCATTATTGTTTTTTCAGCTCTGACCGTGTTTTTGGGGGTTTGGTTGCATGGGCATAGTTACGCTGAAATGTTGCGCGGCGCGATCGGTATAGCAGTTTCCTCTATTCCAGAGGGATTGCCAGCCATTGTCACAATTGCACTTGCCATTGGGGTTCAGAGAATGGCAAAAAATCGTGCCCTTGTCCGGCGCTTGCCGGGTGTAGAGGTGTTGGGTTCTGTCGACGTCATTTGTTCTGACAAGACTGGTACACTTACCGCCAACGCCATGTCGGCACGTGAAGTATTCACCTCCCGAGGGGTCTACCATATTACAGGGGAGGGCTACGCTCCCAAAGGATCAATTCAGCTTGCGCAAAGCTCGGAACATATTCTGATAGATGGCGATCCCTGTTTTTCGCGGGCGTGCCTTGCGGCGGCTCTTTGTAATGATGCCAGAATTGAACACGAGAATTCGGATTGGATCCTGCATGGAGATCCGACAGAGGGTGCGCTTGCCGTCCTTGCCATGAAACATGGGCTGGTTCCAAAGGAATTAAATCGGGAATGGCCGCGATTGGACATTCTGCCTTTTGAGAGTGAAAAAAGGTATATGGCGACGTTGCACCACAATGCTGATGGTCAAGTAGAGCTCATGATAAAAGGTGCGCCTGAAAGGTTGCTGGACTTCGCCGGATTGCAGTTGGGTGTAGATGGACCGGAGCCTTTGGATAAAGAAAGGTGGTTGGCCGCGGCGCAGGATTTTGCCAGAAGGGGCATGCGGGTCATGGCTCTGGCGCTTAAAGAATACCCGTCCAGGCCCAGTGTCTTAAGTCATAAAGAGGTGGAAGCAGACCTTGTTATGCTGGGGTTGGTTGGAATGAGTGATCCGCCTCGAGCAGAAGCAATTGAAAGCATTAAGGCATGTCATTCCGCGGGTATCACCGTGAAGATGATCACAGGTGATAATCCGGTAACAGCCGCTGCTATTGGTAGTGAACTGGGGCTTGATGTGAGCCGGGTGCTGACCGGAAAAGAGATAGATGAACTAACCAAGGAGCAGTTGGCAACTGAGGTCGAAAAAACGGATGTGTTTGCCCGCACCAGCCCGGCAAACAAGTTACAGCTTGTAAATGCTTTGCAGCAGAACAAACATGTGGTCGCCATGACTGGCGATGGAGTAAATGATGCTCCCGCTTTGAAAAAAGCCGATATTGGTATTGCAATGGGCCACAAGGGAACCGATGCAGCAAAAGAAGCCGCAGACTTTGTACTGACGGATGATAATTTTGCGACCATTGCCAAGGCTGTGCGCGAAGGACGCACTGTATATGACAATATTGTCAAATCGATTGTATTTGTTCTTCCCACAAATCTTGCAGAGGCATTTGTGGTTTTTGTATCGATTCTGTTTGGGAGAATGATGCCGATTACACCCGCACAGATTTTATGGATCAACATGGTGACAGCAATAACACTGGCGTTGGCGCTGGCTTTCGAAAAACCAGAATCCAGAGTTATGGAACGCCCCCCAAGGGCTTATGATTCAGGTTTATTCACTCTTCCCTTGCTGGTGAGAATGTGTCTGGTTGGGAGTTTGGGAGCGACTGTCGTTTTTGCACTTTTCTATGCGTATCGCGATAATGGCGTCAGTATTGAATACGCCCGAACAGTGTCAATTAATGCATTGGTGATGATTGAAGTATTTTATCTGCTGAACTGCCGGTTTCTGACAGAATCAATTTTTAAGAAAACCTTTCTGAAAGGCATTGCGCCAACATTGATAGCGTTGATTTCAGTCATTTCACTACAATTGATTTTTAGCTATCTAACTGTATCGCAAAAGGTTTTTGGATTGGAGAATATATCTCTTAATGAT
Organism: Sneathiella sp. P13V-1; assembly: GCF_015143595.1. Lineage (NCBI taxonomy): Bacteria > Pseudomonadati > Pseudomonadota > Alphaproteobacteria > Sneathiellales > Sneathiellaceae > Sneathiella > Sneathiella sp. P13V-1. Next base: position 1,012,084 of record NZ_WYEU01000001.1, read on the forward strand.
TGGGTTGTAATTATCTGTGTAACCGCGCCTATCCTATTGATGGTAGAGCTGGAAAAAGCTGTTTATCGGCTCATTCACGCAAAGTGGATTTAGAGCAATGAGCTAAAATTTATGGAGAATCTATTAAGCCGGTCGCTGAAAGGACTAACCTACCAGTTTGATCGTTTGATCAAAAGCAAGCTATGGCTCAAAGTCGTGATTGCGCTCGTATTGGGTATCTTGAGCGGGATACTGCTCGGGCCTGATCTTGGTCTAATTGACAGCAAGACTGTCTTAACGATTACATCGTGGCTGGCCTTGCCTGGACAAGTCTTTCTGTCTGTCATTCAGATGATTGTCGTGCCGCTTGTGGTGGCATCTGTTGTCAGGGGGCTCGCCGCAAACAATAATCCAGCCGCCATAAAGAAAAATGGTTTGCTGGCCATAACGTTCATTTTTGTTTCGACTGCTATTGCGGCTTCGATAGGTATTATTCTTGGACTGAACATTCAGCCTGGGAGCTTCATTGACGCAAGCGCGTTAATCGATATGAGTGCTGTTAGCAGTTCAAAAGAAGTAGCAGGTGGTTTTCCGCCCCTTGCAGAGTTACCCGATAAAGTGTCCTCTCTCATTCCCCGGAATCCAATTGCATCAATGGTTTCTGGTGAAATGCTGCAAATTATTCTGTTTGCTGCTGTTTTAGGTGCTGCCATGCTGTCTATACCGGCACATCAGTCGAAGCCACTGTTTGACGTATTAGCTGCATTACAGGAAGTTTGTTTGCGGATTGTATCCTGGGCGATGGTATTGGCGCCACTGGCTGTTTTTGGCCTTATTACCAAATTGGTTGCCAGTGTTGGTTTGGAAGTGCTGGCCGGGATGGCAATATATGTGGTGACCGTTATTGCAGGGCTTTTAATGATTGCCGTGCTTTATATCATCATCGTTCGTTTGACACTGGATCAACCTGTAAAAGAGTTTTTCAATAATATTAAAGAGCTGTTATTGCTCGCTTTCTCCACTAGTAGTTCAGCGGCTGTTATGCCGATAACTTTGAAAGTGGTTGAGGACAAACTGAATATTCGCACTGACATCTCCCGGTTTCTTATCCCACTGGGCGCAACTATCAACATGGCTGGTACGGCCCTCTATCAGGGAGTGGCAACGGTTTTTTTAGCTCAGGTTTTCAATGTTGATTTAAGTATCTCCAGCTACCTTTTTGTTGTGACGATGGCCGTGGCGGCATCTGTTGGTTCGCCGGCGACACCTGGTGCGGGAATTGTTATTCTGAGTATTGTTTTGGAAGGGGTGGGTATTCCATCTGCAGGAATTGCCTTGATACTTGGTGTGGATCGCATACTGGACATGTTCCGTACATCCATCAATGTTTTAGGTGATGTAACAGCATGCACGGTGGTCAAATTTCTTACGACAAAAAAGAACGACCAGCATTTGGAGCTGAAAACCCAAGTCATACAACCCCAGCCTGAAGACTGACGAGCAATGTTGGTGCCCAAATATCATAAGGATGGACGTTAATATGAGCGAGAAGCAGAAGCTTACTGAAAAAGCGGCAGACCCTATTTCGGAAGAGGAAATTGATCTGTTGGATGCTTTTTGGCGTGCTTGCAATTATCTGGCAGCAGGCATGATCTATCTAAGGGATAACCCACTGCTACAGAAAAAATTGGAAGAAGGTCACTTAAAGAAAAGACTGCTAGGGCATTGGGGAGCAAGTCCGGGTTTGTCCTTCATGTACACCCATATGAACAGACTGATCGTAAAACATGATCTTGAGGCCATCTTTCTGGCAGGGCCTGGACATGGTGCGCCGGGGGTAATTGCGCCTGTATATCTGGAGGGGTCCTATTCTGAGACCTACCCAGATGTTGGGCAGGATATCCGGGGTATGAAAAACCTGTTCAAGCGGTTTTCCTTTCCAGGCGGTATTGGAAGTCACTGCACACCGGAGTTACCCGGTTCAATCCACGAAGGGGGAGAACTTGGGTACAGTGTATCGCATGCTTTTGGGGCAGCCTTTGATAATCCGGAACTTATTGTAACTGTTGCAGTTGGGGACGGGGAGGCGGAAACCGGGCCTTTGGCAACCTCATGGCATTCCGCAAAGTTTTTAAACCCGGTCAGAGACGGGGCCGTGTTACCCATTCTGCATCTGAACGGTTACAAGATAAATAATCCGACACTTTTATCCCGAATTCCCAAGGCGGAATTGGAATCTCTGTTTGTTGGATATGGTTGGAAGCCATACTTTGTGGAAGGGGAAGACCCCCGGGACATGCATCGGCAGATGGCAGAAGTGATGGATCAATGCTTCAAGGATATCCGCACTATTCAGGTACAGGCAAGAGAGGCAAAACTGGTTACCAGAGCGCATTGGCCGATGATCATATTACGTTCTCCGAAAGGATGGACAGGTCCGAAAGAGAGTGAAGGCAATAAAATTGAGGGTTATTGGCGATCACATCAGGTGCCTTTGTCTGGTGTGCACGGAAATGCAACTCAGCTTGAAGCGCTAGAGGAGTGGTTGAAAAGTTATCGTCCTCAGGAACTTTTTGATGAGGCGGGAAAACCGGTCAAAGAGTTGGAAAAACTGTTGCCTAAAGGTGCCCGCAGAATGGGAAGTAATCCGCATTCAAACGGCGGGTTGGTTAAAAGAAATCTTCGGCTACCCGATTTCAGAGACTATGCGGCGCAAGTGAAACAGCCGGCGAAGACCTTTGCGATGAATACAAAGCCGCTTGGAATGTTTCTAAGAGACATAATGCGCATGAATATGCAAAATTTTCGTGTGTTTGGACCTGATGAAAACACATCAAATAAACTTGATTCCATATATGAAGTAAGCAAGAAACTTTGGCTTTGCGACTATTTGCCAGAGGATGAAAATGGCGGGCAACTCAGCCCAGATGGCAGAGTGTTGGAGATGTTGTCTGAGCATACTTTGGAAGGTTGGCTGGAGGGGTACCTTCTGACCGGGCGACATGGTTTTCTGGCGAGCTATGAAGCCTTTGTTCATGTTATTGATTCAATGTTTAATCAACATGCAAAGTGGCTTGCGATCTGCGAAGAGTTATCATGGCGGGCGCCAATTGCTTCTCTTAACCTGCTGATTACATCGACTGTGTGGCGTCAGGATCATAATGGCTTCACTCATCAGGATCCCGGGTTTCTTAATCTGGTCGTTAATAAAGATCCCAAAGTCACCCGTATCTATTTGCCGCCAGATGTTAACTGTCTGTTATCGGTGGCGAACCACTGTCTGAAAAGTCAAAATGATATCAATGTCATTGTCAGTGATAAGCAGTCCCATATGCAGTATCTGGATATGGAAAACGCCATAAAACACTGTACTCAAGGCATTGGTATTTGGGATTGGGCCAGCAGTGATGATGGGGTTGAGCCGGATGTGGTTATTGCCGGTTGCGGGGATATTCCAACTAAAGAAGCACTTGCGGCAACAGCACTGTTAAGAGAGAGTTTCCCGGATTTGAAAATCCGGTTTATCAATGTTGTCGATCTTTTCAGGATGACGCAGGATACGGAACATCCGCACGGTCTTTCCGATAGTGATTTTGACAGCTTGTTTACAACAGATAAACCGGTGATCTTCAATTTCCACGGCTATCCATGGCTAATTCATAGGCTTGCCTATAGACGAACCAATCACAAGAACCTTCATGTGAGGGGCTATATTGAACGGGGAAACATCAATACACCATTGGAACTTGCCATCGAAAATCGCGTTGACAGATTTAGCCTTGCAATGGATGTGATCAATCGTGTGCCTCATTTACAAGCGACGGGAGCGCATGCGAAACAGAGATTTAGAGAGCGTCAAATAGAATGCCAGTTATATGCTCACGAGCATGGGATAGATAGCCCAGAGATAACGAATTGGGTATGGCCATTTGATAAGTAAATTGAATGGTCTAACTAGCCCTTAAAGTGACAACCAAAAGGCCTGGTGATTTTGGAGACATTACTATTGATGGGGACCGTGTTTGGCGGCCTCGGATTATTTTTGCTGGCCATCAACATGATGACAGATGGCCTGAAACTGGCTGCGGGCCCGTCCCTGAAGGGCCTGCTATCCAATTGGAGCAATACCCCTCTGAAAGGTGTGTTTGCCGGCTGTCTAATGACGGCGTTAGTTCAGTCCTCCAGCGCAGTCACGGTTGCGTCGCTTGGCTTTGTAAATGCTGGTCTGATTTCAATGTACCAGGCTTTTGGTATCATTTACGGCGCCAATGTCGGGACAACCATGACAGGTTGGTTGGTCGCGCTGGTTGGCTTTAAAATCAGTATTCAAGCCTTTGCCTGGCCCATGATCGGCCTTGGAATGGTCTTCAGGTTGTTGAAGCCACAGGGAAGGCTTGCTGCAGTGGGGCTTGCACTGGTTGGTTTTGGGCTGTTTTTTGTGGGCATTGATCTTCTCCGCAGTTCGTTTGAAGGGGTGGTGCAGGCCTTTGACATCAGTAAGCTAACGGCGACCGGGATTTCCGGGATCGCAACTTTCCTGCTGGTCGGTGTGTTTTTGACGATCCTTACCCAATCCTCCAGTGCGTCAATTGCCCTGACAATTACGGCGGCGTCCAGTGGCTTGATTGGTCTTTACGCCGCTGGGGCAATGGTAATTGGGGCCAATATCGGGACCACATCGACTGCGTTGATTGCGTCGATAGGCGCGACTGCCAATGCAAAAAGGGTCGCCGCTGCGCAGGTTGTGTTTAACGGCTTAACAGCAATTGTTGCTTTAATTATTCTTCCCATCTTGTTCTTCATTATTGAAAGCCTGACCGTATTTTTAAGTATTGATGCATCACCCGCGATTTCACTCGCTATTTTCCATACACTTTTCAATATTCTCGGTGTTCTTCTGATCTTTCCTCAAAATGAGCGGTTGGCCAATTTTATGAAAAGCAAATTCCGATCAGTTGACGAGATTGCCTCGCAGCCCAAGTATCTCGATAAAACAATTGCACAAACTCCGGATTTGGCCGTTCAGGCATTGTTGATGGAGATACAGTCTATTTCAGAACGTGTTTTCATCATGTTCAGATCCCTTTTGCCACCGAACAAAATTGATCTTTTCAAGTGCGAAAAAGATGTCAGCGTTCTCAGGCAGCTCTCCTCAGAAGTGTCAAGGTTTGTGGTTAGTATTGAACGTTCCTCCTTGAACGAGGAGACAATTTCCGCGTTAGCAAAAATAATGAGAGTGCAGCAGTACTTTATTTCCTGTACCGCCGCTATTGGGCAATTTGCTCACCTGAATGTCAGACGGGAAAAGCTGGAATTACCTGAGCTGGAAAGAGAATATCAGGCGTATTTAGCTTATATTCTGGATTTATTTTCGAAATGTCAGGATATTGAATTTTGTGGCAGCGAGGAATTTGAAGGCTCATACGAAGAATTGCAGTTGGAGTATGACGCAGTTAAAGCCAATCTGGTATTGAACGCTACTCAGAAGAAGATTTCGGTGACACAAATGTCCGAAACAATTGACTGTCTGAACCACCTTCTACTGTCAGCACAACAGTGGCACAAAGCGTTCAGGCGGATCCATGTATTGCACATGAACGGGGATACTCTTGGCAACTCAGTGAACGAACAGTTGGTTGAGTAGCAATTGAAAATAATCGGAGAAGCAGGTTAATGGCACAAATTACATTCTTGGGGGCGATTGAAGGTGTGACGGGGTCAATGTATCTCATTGAGACCCGTGAGAGCAAAGTCTTGTTAGATTGCGGCCTTTTCCAAGGGAGGAAGGTGGAAGAAGAAGCAAATCTACAACCGTTACCCTTTGATATTTCGGCAATTGACGCTGTAGTTTTATCTCATGCGCATTTGGATCATTCCGGGCGCACCCCGCTTCTGGTCAAACAAGGGTATAGTGGCCCTATTTTCATGACACGCCCGACATGTGATTTGATAGAAGTGTTGCTCAAAGATGCCGCATCACTTCAGGAAAGAGATGTCTTCTGGGAAAACAAACGCAGAAAAAGAGCCGGTAAAAAAGAAATTGAGCCCCTCTATACGATGGCTGATGTTGAAGAGGTTCTGGGACTATGTATCGGTGTTGGTTATTACCAGAAAATAAACATTGCTGACGGAATTGGCGTTCGTTTCTCCGATGCTGGACATATCCTGGGTTCCTCTATCGTTGAGATATTTGTTGAGGAAGGCGGGAAAGAGAAGAAACTGGTGTTTTCGGGGGATCTGGGCAATTCGGAAGCTGCGTTATTGCGTGATCCAGATGCTATTAAATCCGCAGATATCTTGTTGATGGAATCGACCTATGGTGACCGTGACCATCGATCAATGGAAGATACGCTTGTAGAGTTTGAAGGCATCTTACAAGAGGCTTTCGAAAATGGTGGAAATATTCTCATTCCTTCCTTTGCACTGGGCCGGACCCAAGAGCTGATTTTCAGATTGGGTGAGCTGTACCAACAAGGGAAAATAAAGCACAGGGCTATTTTCCTGGATAGTCCGATGGCAATTGCAGTGACGGAGATTTATCACCGTTATCAGAATGTCTATAGTGATGAAGACAAAGAAGTCATTCAGAATTCATCCAAGAATATTCCCCTGCACAAACAAAGTCTTCATACGTTACTGCCGATACTGAGATATTCCACAACGACTGAAGAGTCGATGGAGCTCAATAAAATTGAGGGCGGAGCCATTATTATTGCAGGAAGCGGAATGTGTAATGGCGGACGCATACGACATCATTTGAAGCACAACCTCTGGCGTAAACAGTCTCATGTGATCATTGTAGGGTTTCAAGCCGCAGGAACACCGGGTCGGGCTCTGGTGGATGGAGCAAAGAAATACAAAATTGCCGGCGAGGAAATCTCAGTACGCGCGAAAATCCATACGCTCGGTGGGTTTTCAGCTCATGCCAGTAAAACTCAGTTGTTGGATTGGTTATCAAATTTCGAGGGAAAAAAACCACCATTATACCTGATCCACGGCGAAGCGAAGGCAAAAGAATCGCTGTTGAAGTCGGTTCAGCAGCAGGGCTGGTCAGCAAGTATTCCTGAGTTGGGCCAGGTAATTACTTTTTAGTTCTGGGGAAATGATATGAGTGAACACCGGAAAAACCAGTCGTCTTTTCCGTCAGCTGCGGAGGATCTAGAGCTCGTACGTCAAAGTCATATGGAAAACCCGTCATATCGGTTGGCCTATGCCGATGATGAATTTCTGCTTAGGGATGACCTGCGGGCGGTCCGATTACAACTGGAATGGCTTAAACCAGAATTAATTCAGCAAGAGCATGAAATTGAATCAACAATTGTCGTTTTCGGGGGGGCGAGATTTTCTGACACACCCAAGAACAAAGAGAATCAAAATCTCCTGAAAAACAGTTCTTACTACGACGTTGCGAGAGAGCTTTCACAGAAAATCACCAAGCTATCAATACAACATGATCACAAGGAGTTTGTCGTTGTTACGGGGGGCGGCCCCGGTATTATGGAAGCGGCAAACAGGGGGGCGGCTGATGTTGGGGGGAAAAGCATCGGATTGAATATTGTTCTGCCCCATGAACAAAAGCCAAATCCTTATATCACCCCGGACCTGTGTTTTCAGTTTCATTATTTTGCTATTCGCAAAATGCATTTCCTGAAACGGACCAAAGGGTTGTTTGCATTCCCCGGAGGGTTTGGCACGTTGGATGAGCTTTTTGAAACTTTGACGCTTGTGCAGACGAAAAAGATCAAGTCTTTGCCAATTATTCTTGTTGGAAAAGAATATTGGCAGAATCTGGTAAATTTTGATTTTCTTGTAGATCAGGGAGCAATTGATCCGAAGGATCTCGACTGCATTTTTTATGCTGATAATGCTGAAGATGCGTATCGAATTTTGACTAATTATTGGGATCTATAGTAACCGGCTACCGAGAAATATTGAAGCCGCAATGGATGTCAGCTAGAGGGCCCTGAGCAAATACAAGCGGCACAATAACTAAACAGGATGAACCAATCACTCCCTTTATCATCCCCTCAATCTGTGACAAATGTTTTGACGATGGAGGACACTGGTCCTAAAGATTTAGGTTAATTGTCTGTAAATTAATATCGTATCAATACATAAGTCATATATTATTCATGTGTTATGTTTTGTTCGTGTTGGTTGGATCGTTCCTATGTCAAAGCCCTCATTAAGTAAGGCGCTTACCTTAAGGCTCCTGTTTGTTACTATTTTAACGACCGTAATTTTGGGTGGATTCTGGGTTTATAGTATTTATTCCCATTACCAAGAACGCATTCAGGAAATCCGTCAGGATTATATCAGCCAACAACAGCAATTTATCAAAAGCTTTGTCCAAAGCGCTGAAAGACTTATCAACAAAGAAATGACTGCTGCGAAAGCCCACACAGAAGAGAAGGGCTTGGCGGAATATCAATCTCTGGCCCTTGATCAGATTAATCAACTTCAGTTCGATGATGGCGGGTATGTGTTCGCGGCCACGTGGGATGGGTTCTCTTTGGCGGGGCCAGCCAGGGGTAAAAGCGTGTTTGGCGCGAAAGATGTGAACGGTGTTTTTGTGGTTCAGGAGCTGATTAAGCTCTCCAAGCAGGGAGGCGGCTTCTTTACCTATCATATACCCGCTTCAACCGGGGCAAAGCCTATTGAAAAGATCAGTTATGTGCTCGGTATCCCGGAGTGGGAATGGTATATCGGCGCGGGGTTTGATCTAAGGATTCTCGAGAACTCTATCGCTGGGTTGCAAGAGAAAAGCCGGCAAGAGCGCGACACCGTTTTGCTGATTGTGTCCGTCGCTTTGGTGTTACTGGTTTTGGTGATTTTCTTCTCGGCGGAGCGTGAGACTGCGAGAATTAGACGTAACTATCAGCGTTTCATGGACTTTTTTACAAGTGCCGATCCCGAAGACTCTAAAATCGACACGGATAGTATGAAATTTAAAGAGTTTGAGGAGATTGCAGTTGCGGCCAATGATATGGTCGCTCGCCGCCTTCATGTGGAGGATGCCCTTCAAGAGAGTCAGGCCAGGCTATCGCATCATCTGGAGAATACTCCGCTTGGCAGTATGGCATTCAATAGAGATTTTCGAATTACAGAGTGGAATAAAGCCGCTGAACGTATTTTTGGGTTTACAGCCAAGGAGGCCATTGGCCGTCACGTAACTGAGACAATTTTACCCCCTGATGTCGAAGAAGAGGTGAACCAGATTTGGGAGCTGCTTCTTGACAATCGTGGCGGTATTCGCTCGAACAATGAAAATCTGACAAAGGATGGACGGGTCATTAATTGTGACTGGTACAACACTCCCATCATTGGAAAAGACGGTGAAGTCATTGGGGTGATGTCTCTGGTTCAGGATAATACTGAGCGGAAGATGTTGGAAGAGCAGGTGAACCGGTCGCAAAAACTGGAAGCTGTGGGGCAGCTTACCGGTGGTGTTGCCCATGATTTCAATAACCTGATGGCGGTTATGATGGGTAATCTTGAGCTGGCCCTTGAGCAGTTGGACCCGGATACGCCATTACGTCGGCAGATTGATAATGCCCTCAATGCTGTAGGGCGGGGTGCCACCCTCACAAAACAGTTACTTTCATTCTCCCGGCGCCAGATGTTATCCCCTGCGGTGATAGACATTCAGCATCTCGTTGATGATACACTTTCCTTCCTTGAGCGGACTTTGGGCGAGACTATTCAGATCGTCATCAAGCATCCTGACGATGCAATATTCGTCAATATTGATAGCGACATCTTTGGAAACGCCCTGGTGAATTTGTCCCTGAATGCAAGGGATGCCATGCCAGATGGCGGAACTCTTACATTTTGTATGGAGAGGGTTGATCTGGATGAGGAAGTCATAGGACTTTCAAAGGATCCGGTTTCAGGTCCGCATGCGCGCCTAACGGTGAGTGATACCGGCTGTGGGATGAGCGAAGATATTCTAAGGCAGGTTCTTGATCCTTTCTTCACAACGAAAGAGGTTGGTAAGGGCAGTGGACTTGGCCTGAGCATGGTTTACGGTTTTGTCAAACAGTCCTGCGGACACATGAAAATCGCCAGTGAAGAAGGGGTGGGAACAACCATTTCCATTTACCTGCCGATTTCTGAGCCGTCAGACGTGGGCGGCGGCGGGGATACTAATTCCGCGCTGGAGTTAGGTGCCCAAAGATCTATTCTTCTTGTGGAGGATGATGAGCAGGTTCGCGAAGTAACGTCTGCGACGTTGAAGAAGTTGGGATACGAAGTGATTGAGGCCGAAGACGGGGCTGCCGCGCTGACGACTTTGCGTGAAACCGCGGATCAAATTGATCTGGTGATCAGTGATGTTGTAATGCCAAAAGGGGTCAGCGGTATCGACCTTGCGAAGCAGATCACTGTTCTCTATCCAGATAAGAAGATCCTGCTGACGTCTGGATATCCAGATAAAATTGCTGATCATGAGGATGTGAAAGAGCTTGGTATCATGTTGCTGGCCAAGCCTTTTACCAGGTCGACATTGGCTGCAGCTTTGGAAGCTATAGCCAGACAATGAGCGGTTTATTGAAACGCCTTCAAGTCCGCTAAGAATTCATCAAACTGGTCATGAGGTAGCGAATGCTCTGCATTTTGGTAGGTTGGCGCTGTCACATTAACATCGTGGCGGGCGAGTTAAATATGGTTTGGTATGGGCCAGTGCAAAAGGTCTCATATTTCCGGCATCCCTTTCCACCTCAACTAATTCAGCATGCTGTATAGCTCTACGCTGGATTTACATTGAGTTATCGAGACATGGAAGACCTTTTGGAATATGTACCGGAGAAGTGATTCCGTGTTTCGGAAGCAAGTCATCATAGAGCGGTTGGGCCAAGATAGTCTTTCTTGTGAAAAGTCTGATCCATTAATGGTCAACTCAATAAATGTAGAGGCTTTGGGAAGTCGCTATAGTTGCTCTCTTTACTCCCCCAAAGAGTCGTTTATTCTATTTATTTCAAATATTTGAGGATTGGTGCCCAGGAGAAGACTCGAACTTCCACTTCCATACAGAAACTAGCACCTGAAGCTAGCGCGTCTACCAATTCCGCCACCTGGGCAACTTAAAAGCGAGGCCATGAAATATAAATGTTCCGTCCTTCTGTCAATAGTTCTTTTGCTTAGTGGTCAAAAATCTTTCTATCCTGGGTCAGAACCGCTGCGAGTAGTCCAGACTGGGGCGTGGCAAAAGTTAGTGGGTTGAAAATTTGGAACCGCATTGTTAAATAAGGACAGGTTTTCGCATGAGTGCAGGAAAAATTTGACGATATGTCTACAGGCATCAAAAACAGGCTGTTACGCTTTGTTACCATGGCATTGGTAGCCGTGATGCTTGTGAATTTCCTGTCAATGCTGAGCGATAACCATATCCATTCACCCGGCAATCACATTGGGACAACACAACAACAGTCTGTCGATGTCACTGCAAATGAAGGAACTTCTGAGCTACCGGGTGACTATACAAAATCAGTGGAAGAGTGTGGGATGACCAGCTGTAGTCTGGTGCTCTATGGTTTGAACGGTGAAGCACACCGGTTACAGATCTCTTCTATTGTTTTTGGATTGAGCGGTGATCGGCTTAAATCGTCCAAACACTATCCGCTACCTCGCCCTCCCAAGGCATTAACTTGATCTGACAGCCCAATATCGGCGGGCTGAACTTTTCCAAAATTATTGTTGAAATATGCAGTCCGGTCGAGCGCGGCCGGAAACTGCTTCCTTTGAAAAGGATCAAGTTATGAAACTTAAAAATCGTATGCTGGGTGCCGTGCCCGGCGGAATTCTTGTTGCGTTGGGTCTGGTTATGTCCAGTGCAGTATATGCCGCAGGTTCTCATGGTGGAGGGCATCATGACGAAGCGCCTAAATATGGAAAGCCAGGCATTGCTTCAGAAGCAACGAGAACTATTCAGATTGAACTTGGAGATAACTTTTTTGCTCCGGAAAAACTTTCTTTTAAAGCAGGGGAAACAATCCGGTTTGAAGTGGTGAACAAGGGTGAATTTGTTCACGAATTTAATATTGGTACGCAACTCATGCATGCAGCTCATCAAAAGGAAATGGCGATGATGATGGAGCATGGTGCCATTGAGGTTGATCGTATCAATCACGACAAAATGAAAATGGATATGGGGGGTGGCCACAAGATGGGCCATGACGATCCAAACAGTATCCTTTTGGAGCCGGGGAAAAGCGGTGAGGTGATTTGGAAGTTCAGTACTTCAGGATCACTGGAGTTCGCCTGTAACCTGCCGGGTCATTACGAATCCGGAATGGTGGGTGAAATTTCCGTCAACTAATCCTTTGGGGCGGACTTCCAAAGCCGCCCCGCTTTCCCTATCTGAAAGGATAAGATCGTGAAAAAATATATGATCCTCCACGCGAGGAGACATAGCCGCCGGTTGCTGACTGCAATGGTGATTGGGGCGGGTATATTGACTACTTCATCTGCGCTGGCCGGTGTCTACAACATTTCAGTCGATGAAGTTGGCATTTCTACTGGAGATTTTGAGAAAAGAGGTATTGGCTATAATGGATCTTCCCCCGGTCCGGTTCTTCGCTTTAAAGAAGGTGAAGAAGTCGAAATCAACGTTACCAATAATCTGGATGAAGAAACCTCTATTCACTGGCATGGGCTGATTTTGCCTTATGACCAGGATGGGGTGCCGAAAATCAGTTTTCCGGGAATAAAGCCGGGTGAAACTTTTACCTACCGTTTCCCAATACAGCAAAGCGGGACTTATTGGTTCCATAGCCATTCCGGATTTCAAGAGCCAGATGGCGCATATGGCGCCATTGTGATTGAGCCGAAAAAACGCGAGCCATTTCGATATGATCGTGAATATGTGGTTCAGCTCACTGATGCCCATCCGCATTCCGGGGCTCGTATCATGAGGAACCTGAAAATGATGCCTGATTACTATAATCGGCAGCAACAAACCTTGATGGATTTCTTTAACGATGTGAGCAGGAACGGGTTTTCAAACACTGTCTCCGACAGGATGGCGTGGGGGCAAATGCGAATGATGCCTGCTGATGTTGAAGATGTCCAAGGCTTTACCGGATTGATCAATGGCAAGGGGCCAGAACAAAACTGGACGGGGCTGTTCAAGGCTGGGGAACGTATTCGTCTTCGGTTTATCAATTCATCTGCTATGACCTATTTTGATATGCGCATTCCGGGGTTGAAAATGACGGTGGTTTCCGCAGATGGACTCAATGTTCAACCGGTTACCGTTGATGAGTTTCGAATTGGTGTTGCGGAAACATATGATGTGATTGTCAGGCCGAAGGAAGATAAGGCCTATACCATTTTTGGGGCAAGTATGGGGCGCTCGGGATATGTGCGGGCCACTCTTGCGTCCAAGGCAGACATGACTGCGGAAGTCCCAGAACTTGAAAAGCCACCTTTGCTGACCATGGCAGATATGGGCATGGGACATGAAGGTATGGAACATGGGGATATGTCATCCGATGGTTCAGAACCGGCAATGGCAAAAGATCATCAAATGAAAGGTGGTATGAAACATGGATCAATGATGGATCACTCCCAGATGGGGACAGGTATGAAGCATGGAGAGATGTCTCACGAAGCTATGATGAAAATGGGTGGTGCGAAACCCGATCCCTTTTACGCGAACGGAAGTGGCCTGACCCCCGTCGCCGCAAATGGCGGTAAGTTCCTTTCGTATCAGGACCTCAAGGCCCAAAAACCACTTTATCCCCATAGGGAAGCAACACGGGAAATTGAGCTGCGCCTTACCGGGAATATGGAAAGGTATATCTGGTCGATTAATGGTGTGAAATATGAGGACGCTGAGCCCATCAAACTTCAATATGGAGAGCGGGTGAGGTTCAAGTTTGTCAATGAAACCATGATGACACACCCCATGCATCTTCATGGCATGTGGAGCATTCTCGACAATGGAAACGGGAAGTGGAATCCGATCAAGCACACGATAAGTGTGGCTCCTGGTACAACTGTATATACCGAGACAGAAGTTGATGCTGAGGGGCAATGGGCTTTCCATTGTCATCTGTCCTACCATGCAGACAGTGGAATGTTCCGTAAAATCATCGTTGAAGGAGGACCAGACAAAACCGCAGGCAATCAGACAGAGAAAGGAGCACGCTCATGAATAAGACCAAATTGCTCAAATCTGCCTGTCTTATGTTCACAGCCCTAGGTGCAGGTTTTGCACAAGCTGAGGAAATCTATTACGGCGTTCAATTTGAAGAATTTGAATTTCGGGCGACAGAGCACGGCGGTGAATTGTTTGTTTGGGATGCGGATAGCTTTATCGGAACGGATGACATCAAACTCCGCTGGAAATTTGATGGTGAGTGGGACCTTGATGAAAACTATCTTGAAGGTTTGTCCAATCAATTGGCACTACAAACACCAGTTTCAGATTTCTGGGATGTAAAAGCGGGTATTCAATTTGACAGTCCGGAAGGTCCAGACAGGTTTTATGGGCTTATCGGTTTGTCCGGCTTGGCGCCCCAATGGATCGAGATGGATCTTGATTTACTGGTCAGCGAAAAAGGAAAAGCTTCAGCCGTTCTGGATATGGAATATGAGCTTTTGCTGACCAATTACCTCATTCTTACCCCTTCTTTGGAAATCTCGGGTGCATTTTCCGGTGACAAAGAAATAGGGGTGGGGTCCGGTATTAACGGGACGGAAGTTGGTTTTCGGTTGAGTTACGATCTTATTGATCGGACGGTCTCCCCTTATGTCGGTCTTGTTTACGAGCGAAAATTTGGGGAAACCGCTGATTTGGCAAAAGACGAAGGTGAAGAAACAGCAAGTTGGCAATTTTCAATAGGTGCCAAATTCCTGTTTTAAGTCTGAGGCCGGTATCAGGAGATTTCCTGATACCGGTTTTTTTGAGCCGGAGACTGTTATGAAAAAATACCTTACACTGTTGTTAGCCTGTTTGATGATTGAAACCCTGTCGTTGTCACTTGCTTTTGCTGATGACAACACCGCAGATTATTCAAGCGTAAGTGTTCGTAATGCCAAGATCGTCGAAAGCCAAGAAACAGGTCGGTGGAGATTGATGGCGACTTTTCAAAATGAAAGCCAAAGTAATCTTGTCTTGCTTGGATTTTTAGTGGCGGAAGAGGAACACAGCCTACCCTTCAAGATAAAAGTGGGGGAAAATGACTATAGAAACATTCAATCCTTATCGCTGTCCCCAGAAGAGGTGTTGGATCTTTCCACCAGCCATGTGGTAGCTGAATTTGACAGGGCGTTGGATGTTCACGGGGCTATAGGTACGGTAAAAGCTGTTTTGCATACCTCCCATGGGTATGTGCCCTTTTGGGCCCATAAGATAATAAACTGAAATCAATGTTTTCGATTGGTTGCATCCATATGCTGGACAAAGTCGCGTAAATCGCTGGAAACTTTTTTGAAATAATTGGAATTTATCTTGGACTTCTCAGCCCTGAGCGTTAAAAAAGCGGGGAAAGAGATACATATGCAGGGCTTTTGGGAAGCCTTCTGTTGCTAGATGAAGGATAAGACGATGTCAGCAGGTTTAATCACCATTATTGGCGGGTCTGGATATATCGGCCGTCACCTGACCGGCAAACTGGCTGAAAAGGGATACCGTATCCGTCTTGCGGTGCGGGATACTGAAAAAGCGGCGCAACTGATGACACAGGGTGACGTGGGTCAGGTTGTGGGCGTTCAGACCAATATCCGTAACGTTCCTTCCATTGAGCGTGCGGTCGCCGGTGCTGATGTGGTTATTAATCTGGTGGGTCTTCTTTATGAAGCGGGCGCCCAGAAATTTGATGCTGTTCATGCGGAAGGTGCAGGTAACGTTGCCGCTGCTGCCAAGGCCGCTGGTGCCAGTCAGCTTATTCAAATGTCTGCCCTCGGCGCAGATGAAAAAGGCGAATCTGCTTACGCCCGGACAAAAGCTGAAGGCGAAGCCCGTGTGAAAGCCGCCTATCCAGAAGCAACCATCCTTCGCCCTTCTGTTGTGTGGGGCAATGATGACGACTTCACCAACAAATTTGCGCAGATGTCTGCAATGATGCCAGCCTTGCCATTGGGTGAGGGCGGTAAGAACAAGATGCAACCACTTTGGGTTGAGGATCTGGTGGATGCGATTGTGAAAATCGTCGAAACACCTGCCCTGCAAGGTAAAACCTACGAGCTCGGTGGTCCGGATGCTCTCAGCATGGCTGAGATCATTGATGTTATTACAAGCGTAACTGAGCGCACCATGTTTGTTTTGCCAGCCCCTTACAGCATGATGGGTGTAATGGGCTTCTTCATGGGCCTTATTCCCGGTAAGCCGATGCTCACTTCAGATCAAGTGAAGCTGACCAAGGCAGATAGTGTGGTAAGCGAAGGCGCGGAAGGATTCGCGGAATTGGGTATTGAACCAAAACCATTCCAGGCGGCGTCCCTTGAATATCTTCGCCGTTTCAGAAAAGGCGGTGGCTTGAACGAACTTCATGCCTAAAGCCGCTTCTGCGCGCGCGAAATTTGTAGAATCACGGATGCCCCCTGTGTGTAGCAGGGGGCATTTTTATTGCGTCCTGTCAGTAATTTAATTTCAATAGGTCCGATATGGGACTAATTAGATTTGAAAATAGTAAAAATCAGGCAAAAATCCTCCTCTTTGTGACAGGTCGGTGAAACTATAGGACAGTATTTATGTCCTATATGTCATTTTTTACTGGTCTAAAGCCATTTCCTTCGGTAAAAGAAGACAACTTCCGTTGTGTGCTTGTTCGGAAATAGACGTGGATGCGTGTGGCTCCACCCTGAATAAGAAGCAAAAGGCAATCAAGATTGCCTGGCGTCAATGAAACGCCAAAACACTTTTGGAAAATAAGGACGAAACAAATGCCCGGTGATTTCATCGGGCCAGAGCTAGGGACGCCCGATGACAGAGAAGATGTTAAAATTTATCTCGCTGGAAAAGCAGATGCCAACCAAACGGGAGGCGGAAAGCCGCCGCGAAGATTTTAACGAGATCTATGAAGAGTTTAAGCCGGAGAGCGCTGCCGAACAGGCAAGCCGCTGTTCCCAGTGTGGTATTCCGTTCTGTCAGGTGCATTGCCCGGTGCAGAACAATATCCCTGACTGGTTGAACCTTACGGCTAATGGTCGCCTTGAAGAAGCGTATGAGCTGTCTCAGTCCACAAACTCTTTGCCAGAAATTTGCGGCCGTATTTGTCCGCAGGACCGTCTGTGTGAAGGTTCCTGCGTGATCGAAAAGGGCTTCAGTTCTGTCACCATTGGTGCTGTTGAAAAATACATCACGGACACAGCATGGGAAAATGGCTGGGTAAAGCCTGCCTCCCCGACATCTGAAAAAGAACAGTCCGTTGGTATCATCGGTGGTGGTCCAGGTGGGATGGCCGCTGCAGATCTTCTTCGCCGCAAAGGATATCAGGTTCACGTCTACGACCGGTATGATCGCGTTGGTGGTTTGCTGGTATATGGTATTCCAGGATTTAAACTTGAAAAAGACGTGGTGGAGCGTCGTGCTAAGCTTCTGGAAGATGGTGGTGTCACTTTCCACATGAATTTTGAAGTTGGCAAAGACGCCACTTTGGAAGAGTTGCGTGCCAAACATGACGCGATCGTCATTGCAACGGGTGTTTATAAAGCCCGTGACATCGCCCTGCCGGGAAGCGGTCAGGAAGGTGTGGTTGCCGCCCTTGACTATCTGACAGCGTCCAACCGTAAAGGTCTGGGTGATCAGGTGCCTGCTTTTGAAGACGGCACGCTCAACGCAGACGGCAAGGATGTCGTTGTCATTGGTGGTGGTGATACGGCCATGGATTGTGTACGGACTGCGGTTCGTCAGGGTGCCAAATCTGTAAAATGTCTCTATCGTCGTGACCGTAAAAACATGCCAGGCTCCCTTCGCGAAACACAAAACGCGGAAGAGGAAGGTGTGGAATTTGTTTGGCTATCTGCGCCAAAAGCCTTCCACGGTAATGGCAACGTCACAGCTGTGAAAGCCATCCAGATGCATCTGGGTGTGGCCGATGCCACTGGCCGTCAGGTTCCAGTTGAGCTGGAAGGGTCCGAATATGACATTCCGGCCGATCTGGTAATTAAGGCCCTCGGTTTTGATCCGGAAGATATTCCAACAATGTTCGGTGCGCCGGAACTGGAAGTTTCCCGTTGGGGCACAATCGATGCGGATCCGATCACTAAAATGACAAATCTTGATGGCGTGTTTGCCATCGGCGACATCGTTCGCGGTGCTTCCCTGGTGGTTTGGGCCATCCGTGATGGACGCGATGCAGCCGTCTCTATTGATGAGTATCTGCAGCAGGCAGCAACTGCCAAAGCGTCTTAAGGTAAGCTGGAGGATAATGAAGATGACTAAAGATATTCAAAAAAATTCTGGCGAAGAATTTGTTAAATCCTGGCAGGAAAATGCTGCTTACCTTGCTGAAAACGGCATGTACAACCCCGCTGAAGAGCATGACAACTGTGGTGTTGGTCTTGTGTCCGCCATGGATGGTGTCCCGTCCCGTAAAGTGGTTGAAGCCGGTATTGATGCGCTGAAAGCGGTATGGCACCGCGGTGCGGTTGATGCAGACGGTAAAACCGGTGACGGCTGTGGTATCCACGTTCAGATCCCTCAGGATTTCTTCAAAGAGCATATCGCCCGCACAGGTCACGAGCCACTTGATGGCCGTCTTGCGGTTGGCATGGTGTTCTTGCCACGTACAGACTTCGAAGCGCAGGAAACATGCCGGACGATTGTTGAATCTGAAGTTCTGAAGTTCGGTTATTATATCTATGGCTGGCGTCAGGTGCCGGTGAACGCGTCCATTATTGGTGAAAAAGCCAACGCGACCCGCCCTGAAATTGAACAGATCATGATCGCCAATAACCGCGGCGTAGATGATGAACAGTTCGAGCGCGAGCTTTACATTATTCGTCGCCGGATTGAAAAAGCCGTCCTGGCGGCTCACATCACTGGCTTCTATATCTGTACGCTGTCTTGCCGTTCGATCATTTATAAAGGCATGTTCCTCGCTGAACAGCTCTCCAGCTTCTATCCTGATCTGCTGGATGAGCGTTTTGTGTCTAACTTTGCCATCTATCACCAGCGGTACTCCACAAATACCTTCCCTACATGGCATCTGGCCCAGCCGTTCCGGGTTCTGGCCCACAACGGTGAGATCAACACCATCCGTGGCAATATCAACTGGATGAAAAGCCATGAAATCCGTATGGTTCACTCCACTTTCGGGGATCATTCCAATGATGTGAAGCCAATCGTTCAGGCGGGTAGTTCCGATAGTGCGGCGCTGGATGCGGTGTTTGAGGTTCTGGTCCGTGCGGGCCGTAGTGCGCCGATGTCCAAAACCCTGTTGATCCCGGAAAGCTGGTCCAACTCACCATCCATGCCTGAAGCCCATAAAGCGCTTTATGCTTACTGTAACTCTGTGATGGAGCCATGGGATGGCCCGGCCGCGATCTGTGCAACAGATGGACGTTGGGTGATTGCGGGTCTTGATCGTAATGGTTTGCGTCCGCTTCGTTTCACAACAACACGTGATGGCCTTCTGGTCGTGGGTTCTGAAACCGGTATGGTGCCGGTTGACGAAGATAATGTGGTGCGCAAGGGCCGGGTGGGTCCGGGCGAGATGATCGGTGTGGATCTGAAGAAGGGTAAGTTTTACTCATCTCACAAGCTGAAAGACAAAATGGCTGCGGCCCGTCCGTTCGAGAAATGGATCGAAAATGTTGTCGAGCTTGAAGACACACTGAAAGATGTAGAAGAGCCCCGCAAATTTGATCGTAAAGAGCTGCGTCAGCGCCAGATGGGTGCCGGCTGGAGCCTTGAAGATCTGGAACTGATCCTGCAGCCAATGGCCGAAGACGGTAAAGAAGCTGTGGGCTCCATGGGTGATGACACCCCGCTTGCGGTTCTGTCCAAAAACTACCGCGGTCTTCACCACTATTTCCGTCAGCGCTTCTCTCAAGTGACAAACCCGCCGATTGACAGTCTGCGTGAACGAAGTGTCATGACACTAAAAACCCGCCTTGGTAACCTCAATAACATTCTGGATGAGGATCCAAGTCAGGCAGAAATTCTGTCGTTGGAAAGCCCAATTCTGACCAATGGTGAATTTGAAGCCATGCAGAAATATATGGGTGACAGCTGTCAGGTTATTGATTGCACATTTGACGCAAATGGCGGCGCCGATGCGCTGTCTCAGGCTTTGCAGCGGATTCGTAAAGAAGCCGAAAATGCAGTACGTGGCGGTTGCGCCCACCTGATCCTGAGCGATCTGGACACAAATGCTGAACGTGCCCCAATCCCAAGCATTCTGGCAGCAGGTGGTGTTCATACCCATCTGGTGAACGAAGGCCTGCGGACCTTTACATCGGTCAATATCCGTACAGGTGAATGCCTTGACGTTCAGTATTTTGCCGTTCTGGTGGGTGTGGGTGCGACAACCATCAACCCATATCTGTTGCAGGAATCCATTGCGGATCGCTTCGATCGCGGCCTGTTCCCGGGTCTGGATCTGAAGACATGTCTTGCCAATGCCAAAAAAGCAGTGGATCAGGGCCTTCTTAAAGTGATGTCCAAAATGGGTATCTCTGTCCTCAGCTCCTACCGTGGTGGTTACAACTTCGAAGCGGTGGGTCTGTCCCGCGCGCTGGTAGCAGAGTTTTTCCCGGGTATGCCGTCTCGCCTTTCCGGTATTGGTTTGCCAGGTATTCAGAAAACAGCCTTGAAGCAGCACAAAAAAGCCTATCAGGAAGATGTGGTGGCGCTGCCGGTTGGTGGTATCTACCGTTACCGCGCGAAGGGTGAGGTACACTCTTTCGATGGTGAGCTTATTCACATCCTGCAGACAGCCGTTGAGAAAGACAGCTACTCACTTTATCGCAAATACAGCGAAGGTCAGCAAAGCCTGCCGCCTGTAAATCTGCGTGATCTGCTGGACTTCAAATCTGACCGGAAGCCAATTCCAATCGATGAAGTGGAAAGCATCACTGAAATCCGCAAACGTTTCGTGACCGGTGCCATGTCCCTGGGTGCGCTTTCAAAAGAAGCGCATGAGACACTGGCCATCGCCATGAACCGGATCGGCGGTAAATCCAACAGCGGTGAAGGCGGGGAAGATGTCAGCCGATTCACACCTCGTAAAAACGGTGACAACGCAAACTCTGCGATTAAGCAGGTGGCGTCCGGTCGTTTTGGTGTAACCGCGGAATATCTCAATAACTGTGAAGAGATTGAGATTAAAGTGGCCCAGGGTGCGAAGCCGGGTGAAGGCGGTCAGCTGCCAGGATTTAAAGTTTCCGAAATGATCGCGAAACTTCGTAACTCCACACCGGGTGTGACCCTGATTTCGCCACCGCCGCACCACGATATTTACTCGATCGAGGATCTGGCGCAGCTGATCTATGACCTTAAGCAGATCAACCCGGAAGCACGTGTTTGTGTGAAACTGGTATCTGAGGCAGGTATCGGTACGGTTGCCGCCGGTGTTGCGAAGGCGAAAGCCGACGTGATCATGATCTCCGGTAACTCCGGCGGTACAGGCGCAAGCCCACAGACATCTGTTAAATATGCAGGTGTTCCATGGGAAATGGGTCTGCCGGAAGTGAACCAGGTTCTGACTCTGAATAAACTGCGCCATTCTGTTCAGCTTCGTGTTGACGGCGGTATGAAAACAGGCCGTGACATTGTCATCAGTGCCATGATGGGCGGTGAAGAATATGGTCTGGGTACTGGTGCACTTGTGGCGCTGGGTTGTATTCTTGTGCGTCAGTGTCACTCCAACACTTGTCCTGTGGGTATCTGTACGCAGGATGAAGACCTGATCAAGAAATACGAAGGAACTGCCGATAAGGTTGTGAACCTCTTCAGCTTCCTCGCCGAAGAAGTTCGCGAAATTCTGGCCTCCTTGGGCTACCGTTCCTTGGAAGAAATCATCGGTCGCAGTAATCTGCTGACACAGGTGAGCCGCGGTGCAGCCCATCTGGATGATCTGGATCTGAATCCGCTTCTGGCGGAAGCGGATGCCGGTGACAAGCCGCGTTATTGTACAAATGACGGTCCGGTTGCGGTTCCAGAAACTCTGGATGCCCAGATGATTTTGGATGCGGCCAGCGTCTTTAACAAAGGCGGTGAAAAACGTCAGCTCGCCTACAGCATCCGTAATACGCATCGTGCCATCGGCACCAAACTGTCCTCTCAGATTGTTCGTACCTTCGGTATGACAGGGTTGGAGCCAGGCCACATCACTGTGCGCCTTCGTGGGTCCGCCGGTCAGTCCTTGGGTGCCTTTGCGGTGCAGGGTCTGAAACTGGAAGTGCTGGGTGATGCCAACGACTACTGCGGTAAGGGTCTCTCTGGCGGTACCATTGTTGTCCGTCCAATGACCTCCAGCCCGATCGTCTGGAACGAAAATACCATTATCGGTAATACGGTTCTCTATGGCGCCACATCTGGTTACCTGTATGCAGCAGGTCAGGCCGGTGAGCGTTTCGCCGTCCGTAACTCAGGTGCAACGGCAGTGATCGAAGGTGCCGGCACGAACGGTTGCGAATATATGACCGGTGGTAAGGTTGTGATCCTTGGTGCGGTTGGCGGCAACTTTGCGGCGGGCATGACCGGCGGTATGGCCTATGTTTATGATGAAAACAACACCCTGCCGACGGATATCAATGATGAAAGCGTCGTCTACCAGCGTCTGCAATCCTCCCATTGGGAAGAAGACCTGAAAGCAATGGTTCAGGAACATCTGGACCAGACCGGATCTCCAATGGCTGAGCGCTTGCTGGCCCACTGGGAAATGGAACGTGATCACTTCTGGCAAATCTGTCCGAAAGAGATGATCAACAAACTGGAACATCCCCTGTCAGATGAAGCGGATAAACAAACCGCTTAATCCAGTAAAGATCATCAGAGAAAGCCGGTGCTCGTCACCGGCTTTTTTTGTGCCCGGCAAATGTTTCCGCCTCTGGCAATGCCTGCCTATGAGTGATATTTCGGTTGCTAGCGAAGCCGAGTAAAAACAGTTGCTTAGGTCCGTGTGAAACTTGGCCTGTATCTTGCTTTTGAGTAGGGAGTTGCCCCAAACCGAGGTGTTAAGATGCAAGAAGTTCCACAGACCGTCACCCAAATCCCTGCTGATCAAGCCAACACTCATTTTGATCCAATTATTGAGCGCGAAGATGTGATGTGGGCGGCACGCCGCTTCATTCTGATTTATGGCGTGAAAGCAACAGAAGTTGTACAGAGCGAAGTTCGCCGTCTGGATATGGCTGGAAAACTGCATGTGGCCGAGATGTTTACCCGCGTCGAGCAGGAATGTGAACGTCTCCTCAGCAAAAGTGAGAAGCTGCGCCTTCGCGATGTTCACTAAGGGCTTAAAAATTTGATAGGTGGGCAGGAAACAATTTTCCTGCTCCGTCTTGCTGGGTTATGTTAGGCCCATGCGAATTCTTTATCATTTCTGGATTTTACCAGCCTGTAGAAAAGTACGTTTGGCGCTCAACGAGAAGGGTCTGAACTATGACCTTGCCGTTGAAAAGCCATGGGAGCACGCCGATAGCCTGTTGGCGCTCAACCCTGCGTCGGAGGTCCCTGTTTTAAAAGATGAAAATGGGTCGGTGATCGCGGATTCTCAGGCCATTTGTGAATATCTGGAAGAAACCTATCAGGACGTCAAATTGATGCCTGAGGAAATCGCAGAAAAGGCAGAGGTGCGCCGCCTGATTGCCTGGTTTGACCGGAAATTTCAAACAGAGGTCACCGATAATCTGGTGGATGAAAAAGTCCTGAAACGGCTGACCCGAACAGGCACCCCCAATACGGCCGCCATTCGCGCTGGACACCACAATATTCACTATCATCTGGATTATATTTCCTTTCTGACAGAGCGGAGAAATTGGCTCGCAGGGGAAGAGTTGACCTACGCCGATCTGGCCGCTGCGGCGCAAATTTCGGCCGTGGATTATCTGGGGGATGTGCCGTGGGAACAGCATCCGTCCGCCAAAGTTTGGTATTCCCGCATTAAATCGCGGCCGTCTTTCAGGCCGTTGCTAGCAGATAACCTGCCCGGAATGCCTGCACCGCCTCATTACGCTGATCTGGATTTCTGATCGCTTCTTCCATGACACGCTTATCTCCTGAACAGAAAGATGCCCTGATTTCCTATTCTTTGGAACAGGGGTTTGATGTGGCACGTGTGACCGCCGCGGATTTTGGGAAGCTGCCGGGGGAGCGGTTGCAAGCCTTTCTGGATGCGGGCCTGCAAGGAGATATGGACTGGCTGGAAAACAGAAAAGAATGGCGGAAAAATCCGACTAATCTTTGGGAGGAAGCCAAGTCCGCGCTTGTTCTGGCCATTAATTATGGCCCCGATGAAGATCCGCGGGCTTTGGCAGATTATCCTGATAAAGGCATTGTGTCCGTTTATGCAAGGGGGCGGGATTATCATGATGTGGTCAAAAAGCGCCTGAAACGTATCGCCCGCTGGATCGTGGAGCAACATGGTGCGGACGTAAAAGTATTTGTGGATACGGCCCCAGTCATGGAAAAGCCGCTGGCCGCGGCAGCGGGTGTTGGCTGGCAAGGAAAGCACACCAACCTTTTAAGCCGTGAATTTGGATCGTGGTTGTTTTTGGGGGTTATCCTAATCACTGCTGATATTGATCCCGATGAGAAAACAAAAGGCGATTGCGGAAGCTGCGATGCTTGCCTTCGGGCCTGTCCCACCAATGCATTTATTGCGCCCTATCAGCTGGATGCCCGGAAGTGCATTTCCTACCTTACCATTGAAACCCGATTGCACATCCCCCGTGATATGAGATCCCAAATCGGCAACCGTATTTACGGATGTGATGATTGTCTGGCGGCGTGCCCGTGGAACAAATATGCGCAAGTTTCCAACGAAATTGCCTTTGAAGCGAAAGAAGCGCTTAAGTCGCCCAATCTTGAAGACCTTGCCTGTCTTTCGGATCCAGAGTTCAGAACCATATTCAGTGGGTCTGCGGTGAAGCGGCTGGGACGAAATAGATTTGTTAGAAATGTGATGGTCGCCATTGGAAACTCCGGGAAATCAGATTATGTGCCAGTGATAGAGGAACGGCTTCAGGATGTATCGGATCAGGTGCGACTGGCAGCTGTCTGGGCGCTTGGAAAAGTGGCCGCGTCAGAAGAGTTTAATGCGTTGAAACAAGCGCATTATGCCTTGGAAACGGATCCTCTTGTCTTGGAAGAATGGGATTTGAGCGGAAGAGAGCTTATCGATGAGCAAACTGGATAGTTTTATCAGGCGTATGTCCGCACAGCGAGATTGCCTTAATCACGTTGCCCGGAAGATTGAAAATGTAACGGGTCCGGTTCTGGAACTGGGACTTGGAAACGGCCGCACCTATGATCATCTACGCGAGAAGTTTGGGGCGGAGGATGTGTATGTTTTTGATCGACAGAAAGCCGCACATCCAGATTATTGTCCTGACGATGACCATATGGTGCTCGGCGATTTTACCGAAACATTGAAACAAGTAGCCGACCGGTTGCCTGAGAAAGCCCGTCTTGCCCATTGCGATATTGGAACAGGTGACAAAGTGCAAAGTATGGAACTTGCCAATCTTATCGTCGATGATCTCGACCTACTGTTGACCCCCGGCGCGTATATCGTCAGTGATCAACCCTTTGATCGCGTCAACTGGATCCCACAGCCCCTACCCGAAGAGGTGGCGGTTGGGCGGTACCATATTTACCGCAAAGATTGAGAAAGCGGAAAAATTTACCTGCTAACGACGAGTTCAAAATAAAAGAAACGGCTAAAAACAGACACTCTTAAAGTGGAATGGTTTTTGCTTCTCTTCTTGGAAAAGAGGAGAGGGGATCATGATACATTCCGTTCAGCAAAGCCAAACCGTCGCCAATCTTTACCAGACACGCCTTCCCACAGATAGCCCTGCGGCCGAACCCACTAAAGTTAAAGCAGAGCCACAGGATAAAGTAGATATCTCTCCAGCCGGGAAGGTGATGACTGAGTCACTGGAAGGTTTAGCGCCTCTTACCCTGGATCCAGCGGTTCATTTCGCCAATGCAGACAAAGAATTGAAGAAACTGATGGACCGTTACGGGGTACCGGAAGGCACTGAGATTGATATAACTTCTGATAGTCGAGGAAATTTCAAAGTAGAGGGTGACCATCCGATGCTGAAACAGATTGAGGAAGATCTCAACTCTGGTGAGGCAGGGGATCTTCGAAATTCTCTGATTGGGGGGCAAACCGGGCTCATCATCCAGCGGATTGGAATGGCTATGGAGATGGCGATGAACGCCGCGGACAAGAACCCGTCAAAAACAGAGCAATATTATGATTGGGTACTCAATGTAGCGAGTGAGGCAAAAGGCGGTAGCCTCTCCTACACTTACCTGAACGGGGAGAGTACCGCCGACCTTGTGGGTAAGAATAATCGCGTTATCACTGCGGATGCGGGCCTCAAATTGAATGTTTGATTGTAAACATATTCAAGTTAAGTAAATTTTTATAAAATAAGCGGACGATCAAATATGTAGCTTACCCTTTAGGAGATTGTCCGATGCAGACCGTCGTACCTGCCGCCGAGCAACAACTCATTGATCAAATGGGATTGTCAGAACGAGAAGTGGCCAGACGATTACATTTTCTGAACTTCACTGAAGAAGATCGCGCGCGCGTTCAACTTGTTCAGAAAAATATCACTGCCCGCGTTCAGGAAATTGTCGAAGAATATTATGAATTTCAGTTGGCAGATCCGGATATCGCCAGTGTTATTGGCGATATTGACACGCTCAACAGGCTCAAAGGATATATGACCACTTATATCAAAAGCCTGTTTAGCGGGGTCATTGACCTTCAATATGTAAATACCCGTCTCCGTATTGGGAAGGTGCATAAGCGCCTTGATGTGCGGCCCAAACTTTATATGAAAGCGCACGCAAAGCTGCAGTCGTTGCTGGATCAGGAAATTGAGGACTGTTGTTTTGTTGAAGACGCCATTTTGATCAAGCAGGCGGTTCACAAAATATTATTGTTTGATGCGGAGCTCGTCTTTGATGCTTATGTGGAGGCCTATCTGACAGAGATGCAGACTGCGACCCGGGAGGTTGAGAAATATGCGTCTAAGGTTGGCATTAAAACCGATAGCATGTTTAGCCGCCTGCACGAAAAGTCACAAAAAGATGGGCTGACCGGGCTGCATAATCGCCGGGCGCTTTATGATTATCTGAAGCATGAATCCCAAGTGGCGGAGCGGCACCATCTTTCCTTTGTTCTTGTCTATTTGGACCTGAATAACTTTAAAGCGGTTAATGACTTGCATGGTCATCAGGTGGGGGACGAAGTACTCCGGCAGGTGGGGAAATCCATGCTTGAAATGACCAGAAAAGTAGATATCCCTGCCCGTTATGGCGGTGATGAGTTTTGTATCATCATGCCGCGCCTGACATTGGAAGAGGTGGAAATCCCGCTGACACGCCTTTGCAAGGATTTTGATCTTCACTGCAATTACCCTGTGACTTTCAGCATGGGGGTGGTGCAAGTAGGCCCTACTGTTTTTGAAGAGCCCGAAGAGCTTATGGAAATCGCCGATAAGCTGATGTATGAAGCGAAACGTGAAGCGCACCGGGATGGCGCGCATCACTGGCATTTCGAAGGCAAAACAACGTCAGTGAAAAACCACTGATTTACGTACCGGGCGGGCCAAATACCGCCCGGATTTTTGCACTAATCCCCGTCCTTGTAAGTAGATCTTTTGCCATGCTGGCAAATTCGTGGAACTGGATAATAAACGGGTTGGATGTATTAAGCGGTTCGGTAATACCAAATTTCACTTTTTCTTCTTCTGCTTGGTAGGATCCAAACAAGTGGTCCCAAAGCATCAAAATACCCCCATAGTTTTTATCAAGATATTCATCGTTGGAGCCGTGATGAACCCGATGATTTGATGGCGTGTTGACGATTTTATCCACCCATCCAAGTTTCCCGATTTTCTGGGTATGGATCCATGTCTGATATTCAATGACAATCAGGATCGCGATAAGCGTTTCCAATATGCCAAAACCAAGTAGGATCATGGGAATAAGGAAAATCCACTCAAACAGGCTCTCAACCCAGGACAGGCGATAGGCGGTTGTTAGATTGTATTCTTCTGAAGAATGGTGAACCACATGGATTGCCCAGAGAAAACGGATTTCATGTTCGAGGCGGTGCATCCAGTAATAGGTGAGATCAGCGGCCAGAACGAGTAACGGCCAATACCACCATCTATCGGCAAAATTGCCTTGCATGTCATAAATGGCAAACTCATGAAAAATGTAGAGGCCAACCAAAAACACGATCCCCAAGCCGAGGCGATCGAGAAGGGCATTTGCGGCGGCGATAAACGCGTTGGCAGCGGTCTCTTTCCAGCTTTTGCGTTCTTTATTGGTGAGATCCCAGATGGTCTCGATGGCGGTCAGCCCGATAAAGATCAGAAATGTCCATTCAAAAAGTTCCAGAATTTCGTTGATATAGGGGGTTGTGCTGTCAAACGTACCAAGTTCCATTTATTTCATCTCCAAACTTGAATGAACGTACGTTCAGTATATATAATGGTAGAAGAGGCTTTCAAGAAGGAGAGGTGAATAAAATGGTAGATCAAACAAGTCGGATGGATAAAGTCTTACGGCGTCGTGAGAGAATTGTTGAGGCGGCCGCCACCTGTTTTGCGTTAAAGGGCTTTCATCAGACAAGCATGCGGGAGATTTCGGCTGCAGCTGGGGTGAGCCTTGGCAACCTCTATAATCACTTTGACAGCAAATCCGACCTCATTCTGGAAATGGCGAAACTGGAAGAGAAGGAGGATGCGCCCTTACTTGCCCGCCTCAAATCCATGACAGACCCTGAAAAAGCGATTGAAGAAGGGGTGAAGGAGCTATTCTTTTCCTATCAGGAGCCTCTTATCGCTGCGTTGGCATTGGAAATCACAGTTGAAGCGACAAGAGATGAAGCTATCAGTGAGAGTTTTGAGAAAAATCGGAAGGCCTATTGCTCAACACTTGCGGAGCAAATTTCCAATTATCAATCTGCAAAAGGTACAGAGATGAGCGGAGACATTGAGTTTCTCGCCCTTTGTATCCTTGATCTTGTAGAATCAGCCGCCATACGGCAGGCGCTGGAAAGCGAAAGCGATGCGAACACTGCTTTCGAAAAGCTCATGCCTATTGTAAGGAAATTGATCTCCTAAAAGTCAAAATCCACAATGACCGGTGCGTGGTCCGAAGGTTTTTCACGATCCCGAGCTTCCAAATCGATTTGCATGGCTTTCAGGGTATCTTTGAGCGCAGGAGTTACCCATACATGATCAAGGCGACGCCCTTTGTTGGATTTACGCCAGTCGCGGGCGCGGTAGCTCCACCAGCTGTATATTGGTTCCGGTTCCGGAATAAAATGGCGCATAGCATCGACCCAATCATGGGCGTCCATCATTTCCTGCATGAGTGCTGTTTCAATGGGGGTGTGGCTGACCACTTTTAGAAGCTGTTTATGGCTCCAAACATCACTTTCCAAGGGGGCAACATTTAGGTCACCGACAAGAATAAAGCGGTTATCGTCGGCCTTACGCTCCTTAAACCAGTCTCGAACTTCGCTCATGAAGTTCAGTTTATGTTCGAATTTGTCATTTTGTTCCGGATCCGGAATGTCGCCGCCTGCAGGGATGTAAAAATTATGGAGCTCGGCCCCATTTTCGAGTTTCACAGCCACATGTCGTTTGTCATCGCGGCCACACCAAAGCGGAGATTCCAGTGTTTCGATCGGTTGGCGGGAGAAGATGGCAACCCCGTTATAGCTTTTCTGACCGGAGAAAACATAATGTTCAAACCCAAGTTTTGTGAGGGATTTGGTCGGAAATTCGTTGTCTGTTACCTTCGTTTCCTGAAAACAGAGAATGTCAGGATTATGGGTTTCAACGAAATGATCAACGTGATGCAGGCGGGCACGAATTGAGTTGATATTCCAGGTGACGAGGCGGGTCATTATATTTCGCTTCCGAAATGAATTAGAAAATGTTGAAACTGTTGCCGGAAATGGCGATCGGCCAGTGGCCTTTTTCAAACAGTTTGTATTTTAAGGCAAAGGGGTGCGTATCTTCCTGGCCTGAGGCAAGCACCAACGCGGCCTGATGACAGGCTTGCAAGGCGGAACCCATAGCAGCACGAATAAGTTCTGCATCCACAATGCCTGCCTCTTCCGCCATATCTTCAATGGCTTCCTCAATCAGGGGAGACGCGGTGGAGGCAATATGAGTGAGCGCCATGGTAAGGTCTGCTTCGGGGATAAGTTCCAAGGCTTCCATGGTAAGGCCCGCGCGCATTTGTTCTTCCGCTTCCCACCACATGCTGTTGAGATCCGGGCTCTGCGCGGCATAAGCGGCGTCCTCCCAGCTTTCAACAGGCGCCACATATGATCCAGTGAAACCCATCAGGTCGATATATTCGTTGGCTGCGTCATATACATCGGCCCCAAGCGGTGTGCCAACAGCGCTAAACCACGGAACAGACACCAGCAGTTTGTTAAAGCGCGCTACTGAGACAAGCGTTGGAAATTCATCAAGATCAGGGCTCTCGTCATCCCAATCTTCTTCATCATAATCGTAGCCAGCCATGATTTAACCTGTGCCTTTTATTCGCTTGACCTTAGTTCTTGCGATCATATTCTTCATCGAAGAAAGTGAAAAGCTTTGCTTCAAATTTGCCGCCAAATTCCTGATCGCTCATGGTGACACTTGTGGTTTGCCCTTGTGGATCAGTGACGAGCCATTTTTTTAGTTCAAAAGGAAAGAGGGAAAACACAAGGGTAATTCCGCCCTCATCGGGCTCTTCGGTATCAATAAGGTTTACCCGCAACACACCTGCATCTTTCTCAACTGACGTCACGGTCACTTCACCGCTGAGCGTTGGGTTTTCTTTTAACAGCACCGAGATTGGGGTCGAGGAAAGGGGGATGCGGGTGGTCTCCTGCAATTCCTTATCATGGAACACAAGCCAAAGGCCGTCAGCCACCACCAAAATTTGTGCAGGTGGGAAGTATTCAAACCGGGCGCGTCCCGGCCTGCTCATATAGAAAACACCTTCGGCAATGCCGCCTTCTGCATTGACTTGCAGGAAACTGGCTTTCATGGTTGTGATGCCTTTTAGATATTCTTCAATTCGCGCGATATCTTTTTTGTCTTCTTCTGACAAAGGGGCAGCTACAGCGGGGCTTATCAATGCAGTTGTTGCAAAGAATAGAAGTGCTGTGCATGTCGCGAATAATTTTTTCATATCATCTCTTTTCCCAAAAGCGTTCTATTGCAAATAGGCTGTTATCCTAGAATGTTAAGGGATTGTGCTGAAATAAAGGCAGTTTAGTTATAGGGGTCCTCAATATCACGGGCGAGGACTTCACGTTTACCCACATGATTGGCGGAACTGATCACACCTTCTTTTTCCATTTCATCAATGATCCGGGCTGCACGATTGTAACCGATTTGAAGATGTCTTTGGACAAAACTGGTTGACGCTTTACGCTCACGACACACAAGGGCCACCGCCTGATCATACAGCGCATCAACAGGACCGTCACTGCTACCGCCGCCAATGCCGGGGATACCGGGCTCTGATTCTTCGGTAACCTCCTCAACATAGTCAGGCTGACCTTGATCTTTGAGGAAGCTCACAATCTTTTCAACTTCTTCATCCGAAACAAACGGGCCATGGACACGTTGCACACGGCCCGCGCCCGGCATAAAGAGCATGTCACCTTGTCCAAGAAGCTGCTCCGCGCCCTGCTCACCAAGGACGGTGCGGCTATCGATTTTGGAGGTCACCTGGAAGCTGATCCGGGTTGGGAAGTTTGCTTTAATAGTACCTGTGATCACGTCAACAGAGGGGCGTTGCGTCGCCATGATAACATGCAGACCAGCGGCACGGGCCATCTGGGCCAGTCGCTGTACAGCGCCTTCGATTTCCTTTCCAGCGACCATCATCAGGTCGGCCATCTCATCCACGATGATGACAATCATGGGGAGTGGGTCGGTGTCCAACGGCCGCTCTTCAAAGACGGGCTCGCCAGTTGTTTCATCAAATCCGGTTTGAACGGTGCGCTTAATCTCTTCACCGCGCTTTTTGGCTTCACGAATGCGCTGGTTATAGCCGTCGATATTACGAACACCCAGTTCCGCCATTTTCCGGTAGCGATTTTCCATCTCTTTCACCGCCCATTTAAGGGCGCTAACCGCTTTATCCGGTTCTGTCACCACAGGTGCCAGCAAATGCGGAATGCCGTCATAAACAGACAGTTCCAACATTTTCGGGTCAATCATAATGAAACGGCATTCTTCTGGTGACAGGCGATAGAGGAGGCTGAGGATCATGGTGTTGACCGCCACCGATTTACCGGAACCCGTTGTACCCGCAATCAACAGATGCGGCATACGGGCAAGGTCAGCCACGACCGGATCACCGCCGATATCTTTACCCAAGGCAAGGGTGAGTTTCGACGATGTGCTTTCGTAAGCGGCGGTGGAAAGCAGATCCCGAAGGAATACAGTTTCCCGACGCGCGTTTGGAAGTTCGATACCGATGGCGTTCCGGCCCGGAATAACAGCAATACGGGTCGAGATGGCACTCATAGAGCGGGCGATATCGTCCGCAAGGCCAATTACACGGCTGCTTTTAAGGCCTGGCGCAGGTTCCAGCTCATAAAGCGTTACAACAGGGCCCGGACGTACCCGGCTGATCTCACCTTTAATGCCATAGTCATCCAGAACACCTTCCAGAAGGCGGGCGTTATTCTGAAGGGCTTCTTCACTGAGGGGTTTGTTGACCTTCTTTTCATCCTGCAGGGCCAATAATCCAAGCGGAGGGAGTTGGTAAACATCCGAAGGCCCAAGATCCAACGCAGCCTGTTTTTCAGCGGTGACACGTTTGCCGGCCTTGGCTTCCTGTTTGCGGGCTTCAATTTTGGGCTCCCGAACCAAGGAAGGCTCCGCCTCTGGCTCTTTTTTCTTCCTCAGGCTAATGCGTTTCGGTTTTGCTTTCTTCTCCGGCTTTGAGACTTCAGGCTCTTCTGTGCCGCCGAGAACTATTGGTTCTTCTTCCTGATCCGCGTCAGTTTTCCCCCGCACTCCTTTTAAGGAGCTTCCAACTTTATAGGCATATTTGCCGCCGGAAATAACCCCCCGCGCCATGCTCTGCCATTCTTGAAGAGGAAGTGCATAGGCAACAATAAGAGCAGCCAATCCCAGAAGTCCGAGAACGAGCGATAATATACTGCCAGGGATGATCACACCGGCCTTTTGGCCAAGGACCATGAGGTTGTTAAAGATAACCTCCCCGACAATACCGCCATACCCTGCATTTAACGGCCAGCCTTCACTTGCAGGGATCGCCGCCAGCGTCGCCGCCATCAATGAGAGGCCAACGGGCATCAATGCCACATGTACCCAACCCCAGCGAAGGCCTCGATGAGACATGATCCGCCATGCCCACGCAACAAACCCTAACAGCAGCCCGATGGAACTTAAGCCAATGGTCTGCAAGACAAGATCAGCCACATGAGACCCGGCACTCCCCAGAATGTTGCTGGCCGGATTATCTGTGGCGTGGTTGAAATTGGGATCGTTTGGCGAATAGTCTATCAGGGCCACGGCCCCAAGCAGGGCGATAGCCAGTAACAGAAAGCCAAAAAGCTCCACCGCACGGCGATACAGGAAGTCTGTGCTGCCACTTGGAAGCAGGGACATGGATTTGGATGCGCTACCTTTTAAACTCATATTTCCAGTCTATAGGATATTAGCGATTCGCGTCAAAGCCTCATCCATCATTTGTGGATCAAAGACAAGGGCAACACGGATATATTCCTTACCCGGATTAATGCCTGTGGCATCTGTTCCCGCCAGATATTCACCCGGCAGAACCCTTACAGCCCCTTCCGTCCAGAGTTTTTTGGCAGCTTCAACGCCATCCCCCACATTAAGCCACAGGAAAAACCCGCCGGGCGGACGATAAAATTCAAAGCGATTACCTAAGTGCTTTTCCGCAATGGAGATATTCTCCTGATAAAGGGCACGGTTTTTGGCAACATGGTCGTCATCATTCCAAAGGGCTTCCGCTGCGGCGCAGGCTGGCAGTGGGTTTGCCGCGCCGCCAAAGTTGCGCAGGTTAATGAAGGCCTTGATAATCTCCTCATCCCCGACAACAAAACCGGAGCGCAGCCCCGCCGCGCTCGAGCGTTTGGAGAGGGAGTGGAACGAGACAAGGTTTTTAAGGCCTCCGCCTTGATTGCGGACAACCTCCATCATGCCGATGGGGACATCGCCATCATAAATTTCGGTGTAGCATTCATCCATAATCAGGGTGAAATCATAATCACGCGCCATTTGCAGCGCTTTGACCAGATACTCTTCGCCGGCCACCGTTCCTTGTGGATTTGATGGGCTGCAAAGGAAGAAGGCGGATGTGCGTTTCAAAAGATCCGGGTCAATTGCATCCAGATCAGGGAAGAAGTTATTTTCCTTTGTGGCGTTTAAGAATACAGGTTCAGCCCCTGCCATGACGGCTGCCGCGTGATACACATGATAATAAGGGTTTGGCATCAGGATGGCTGGCTTGGCGCCTTCAGGATCAACATCCGTTACCACCGCTGCCAGCATATACAATGCTTCTTTGGTGCCATTGACAGGCGCAATGTTTTGATTGGCTGAAATCATGTCTTCTGGCAGGTCATATCGTCTGTTTAACCAATTGACGATGGCGGCGCGAAGGGCTGGTGTTCCATCCACAGGCGGATATTTGCCATACAGATGATCATTGTCGATCAATGCCTGCTTCATCAGTTGTGGTGGCTGGTTTTGCGGCTCTCCGATCGTCAGGGCCAGAGGCTCCAGATCAGGGGCAGGATCGAGTGGATCCAGAAGAGATCTCAGGGCGACAAATGGTGAATTTCTAAGACCCTTTAGTGACCTGTTAAGAGGCATTTTTCAGCTACCTTCGAAAAATGGTTAACGAATAATCCTTGTTTTACATGTTTTTAGGTGACATGCACGGAAAATTACAGATGGATCAAGTTACTGTTTTTATGGTAGCACGGTTTTTGCAGAAAAGAACAAAAGCAAAACAAATTAATCTATATGGGGAAAATCAAGATTTAGATTATTCAATCAGTTGCATTATAAAAAACTAAATAAATAAGAAAACTGGCTGTTTGGTCAAGTGTTCTACAAAAGTTCTAAATTAGGAAATAGTACTATTTGTATAGATAGGCATATGGCTTACGGGTAGTGGTCACGAAAATGTGAACACTACCCGAAATTATGGTAAAATTAGCGCAGATCTTCTTCAGGATATGCACCAATTTTGTGGATACTAAGGTCCGCGCCCTCAAACTCTGATTGTTCATCAAGGCGAATACCCATTGTGGACTTCAAGACGCCATATACGAGGAAGCCGCCGATCAGGGCATAAAGACACCCGGCCAGGCTCACGATCAGCTGTACGACAAAGTCGACGCCGCCTAGGCCACCAAGCGCTTCAAGGCCGAAAATGCCTGCGGCGATCCCGCCCCAAAGACCACAAAGACCATGGAGTGGCCAGACACCAAGCACATCATCAATTTGTAGTTTGTTCTGGCAAAGTGTGAAGGCATACACAAACAGTGCACCTGCCACACCCCCTGTTGCCAATGCGCCAAGCGGATGCATGACATCGGATCCCGCACATACGGCTACCAGGCCTGCGAGTGCGCCGTTATGTACAAAGCCCGGGTCATTTCGGCCAACGATGAGAGAGGTGATGATACCGCCGACCATGGCCATGAGGGAGTTCATGGCAACAAGGCCGGAGATACCATCAATGGCCTGTGCACTCATGACGTTAAATCCGAACCAGCCAATACACAGGATCCAGGAGCCAAGTGCGAGAAACGGAATGTTTGAAGGCGGAATGCCGACAACGCGACCATCTTTACGGTAACGACCCATGCGGGCACCAAGGAGAAGAACAGCGCCCAGAGCAATCCAGCCGCCTACACCGTGAACCACAATGGAACCGGCGAAATCGTGGAAACCAACCCCAAAGGTTTCTTCAAGGGCAGACTGGATGCCGAAATTGCCGTTCCAGATAATGCCTTCGAAGAATGGATATACGAAAGCAGTCAAGATAGCTGTTGCCGCAAGTTGTGGCCAGAATTTGGCGCGTTCTGCGATGCCGCCTGAAATAATGGCTGGGATCGCGGCCGCAAATGTGAGCAGGAAGAAAAACTTCACCAGATCATAGCCGTTGGAGGCAAAACTGTATCCTTCCGCAGTGGCTGTGCCAGAAAGCACGGCTGCACTCACGAGGAAATCGATCCCGTATGCGACGGAATAGCCGATGAAGAAGTAGGCAATGGTTGAAATACCAAAGTCCACAAGGATTTTGACCAGGGCATTAACCTGGTTCTTGCGGCGGACGGTACCGACCTCCAGAAAAGCAAAACCTGCATGCATGGCAAAAACCATGATCGCCCCAAGCAGGATAAAGAGCACATCTGTGCCGGTGACGGACTGGTCCATTTCGTCGCTCCCAAAAATGGCAAATTCAATAAATTGCCTCTTTGTTAATCAAGGAGCGTGCCAAAACGGCAAATGCCTGTTTTTAGGGCGAATGAAGGAGGGGGTAGGGTGTTGCAAAAGTGCAATTGCCCAATATTTAACCATTTCGCGGCCAAACACTGGGCAATTGCCTCTCATTTGAGCAGGTAGGCTATGGGACTGGTGCCCGCCTGCTCAATTCTTAAGATTTAGGTAGATGGACCAAACTCTGGGTAGGCTTCCAGGCCAAGTTCAGCTTTGTCCAGACCGTTGGCTTCATCTTCTTCATTTGCGCGGATGCCAACTGTATATTTCAGGGCCACCCACAGGATTGTGCTTGTGATCAGAGCGAAGGCACCGATTGCGACAACACCTGTCAGCTGAGTGAGGAATGTGGCTTCTGCGTCGAAGATCGCAACTGCCAGTGTGCCCCAGATACCTGCAACCAAGTGAGCGGAGATCGCACCGACCACATCGTCGATTTTCAGCTTATCAAGAAGCGGTACTGCGAAGACAACCAAAACACCACCAACGGCACCGATGAGAACTGCACCGCCCATTGTTGGGTCAGCAGGTTCTGCGGTGATGGATACCAGGCCAGCGATTGCGCCGTTCAATGCCATTGTCAGGTCCACTTTCTTGTAGAGGATCTGTGTTGCGGCCATGGCTGCAAGAACACCGCCGACAGCTGCCATATTTGTGTTGGCAAATACGTTGGCCATTTCGATAACAGCTTCTGCAGTACCCAGTGCGAGTACAGAACCACCGTTAAAGCCGAACCAGCCGAGCCACAGGATAAATGTACCGAGTGTTGCAAGTGGCAGGTTTGCACCTGGGATAGGCTGTACGCGACCGTCTTTGCCATATTTGCCTTTACGGGCACCCAGAATAATTGCACCGGACAGAGCTGCCCAGCCACCTACAGAGTGAACCAGAGTAGAACCAGCATAGTCAGAGAAGCCCATTTCGGACAACCAGCCGCCGCCCCATACCCAGGAGCCCTGGATTGGGTAGATAATTGCAGTCAGTAGGAAAACGAACGCCAGGAAAGGCCATAGTTTGATGCGCTCAGCCAGGGCACCGGAGACGATAGAGGCTGCTGTCGCAACGAAAACCATCTGGAAGAACCAGTCAGAAGAAGCAGAATAGCTGCCATCTTCAAATGTACCGCCGAGAGCAGCAGCGTCATCTGGACCCCAAAACGGGCTGAAGCTTCCGATAAAGCCGGAAACGTCCATATACATCAGGTTATAACCGACAAGATAGAAGGTCAGGCCTGAGATGGAATAAAGGGCAATATTTTTCAGGCAGATTGTTGCTGTGTTTTTCTTTCTGACAAGGCCAGCTTCCAGCATGGCAAAACCGGCAGCCATCCACATGACGAGGGCGCCGTTAATCAGGAAAGAAAATGAGTTCAGGATAAAACTAACTTCTCCTTCAACGGCAGCGTTGGCAGCGCCCGGGAGGAGGGTTAGTAGCGCGGCGCTTGCCGCAATTAGACTTTTATTTGTTGTTAGCTTGCTCATGGGGATACTCCTACAGGGCTTCCGCGTTGGACTCGCCTGTTCTGATGCGGGTCACACTGCTCAAGTCATAGACAAAGATTTTACCGTCACCGATCTGGCCGGTTTTGGCTGTGTTCATGATGGTCTCGACGGCCTGCTCAACCAGTTCATCTTTAACAGCCAGTTCAATTTTGATTTTTGGCAGGAAGGAAATGGCATATTCCGCCCCACGATAGATTTCTGTATGTCCTTTTTGGCGACCGAAACCTTTAACTTCGGTTGCCGTCAAGCCTTCAATCCCAATGCTGGTCAATGCATCGCGTACATCTTCCAGTTTGAACGGCTTGATGATTGCCATTACCATTTTCATTTCTACACCTCGTGGCTTACGCCTTCTTTATGACAGCATCGCTATCGGATGATCCCTTTATTTCAAGAGGTGTGCCAGTTTTGAAAAATGCATAAATATCAATGGGATAATAAAAAACCGCCCAAAAAATGGGCGGTTAAGGGTGTGTTAACGTGATTAAAAATTAATCACTGTATAAAAAATAGGCATCTATGCGCTCAAGGCGTCTTCTACAGCTTTACTGAGCCTCAACAGCTTGCCCTCCTGATACCCCGGTGCCATAAGCATCATGCCGACAGGGAAGCCTTTAGCGAAGCCAGCAGGCAGTGATGTTGCACAAAGTCCCAAGAGGTTTGACAAGCGCGTCAAGGAAATCGACATGAGCGCCATCTCTATATAATAGTCGTTATCCTCATAGAGTTTCTCAAGGATTGGCGGAATATCTGGTTGGGTTGCGCCGACGACCAGATCAAAGTCCGCTACTTGTTCCACATATTCCTTCGTCAGACGTTTCAGGGCGAAGCCCAGTTGTATGGCTTGCGCGGCTGTGAAGTTCTCGCCTGCCATAAAACGTTTGCCTATTGCGGATGCAATTCTGTCTGGATTTTCGCGGATCATGTCCCCGTAAAGTGCATAACCTTCAAGCATTCCCGGATATCCAAGTCTGTTACAGGTGTCCAGAACGTCTTTGAAGGCGGGAACGGGGCCTTCAACGATTTCTGCACCTGCGTTCCTCAATTTATCAAGGGCGACATCAAGGGCTTCTTTAATTTCCGGGATCACCAAATCATCAAAAACGGTGGTTGCCTTTAAAATACGCACTCCTGTTAAGGAAGCCCCTTCAAGGTCCGCTGCTGGTTTGCCTGATAAAATGGCACAGAGGGCATTGGCATCCGCCACATCACGGGTGAGAGGCCCCACCGTATCCTGTGTCGGGGACAGAGGAACTGAGCCTTCCAAAGAGATCAGACCGTGGGTGGTTTTTAGGCCGGTGATACCGCACCATGCGGAAGGGATACGAACAGATCCTGCGGTGTCCGATCCAATACCTGCCGCAGCAAGCCCATGATAGACCGAGAGGGCGGCACCAGATGATGATCCCCCCGGCACGCGATCCGTTTCCGTATCATGTGGGTTGGGGCCAGTTCCCGTCCAGGGGTTGTTGCCAAGGCCAGAGAAAGCCAAGTCAGGCATGTTGGTTTTCCCAAGGCAGATAAGTCCGGCCCGTGTCGCCCGGGTTAGGCACTCGGCATCCGCTTCGGGGACCCGTCCTTCCAGAAGCTGACACCCCGCTTCGGTGGTTACACCCGCCGTATCAAACAGATCTTTCCAGGAAATGGGAACGCCATCCAAAGGACTGAGCCGTTCTCCGCGATCCGCACGCACTTTTGCGGCTTCCGCTTCCTTCATCGCCCGCTCTTCGGTCAGGCGGACATAGATTTTTTTATCCGGATCCTTTTCCTTGATGCGGGTGAGGAAATATTGGGTGAGCTCGACAGGGTTGATCTCTCCCTGTGCTATTTTGTCGCCCAGTTGAAGGGCTGTTAATTCGTGCCATTTTTTAGTCATTCTGATAGGTTAGCCCTTAACAGTAGGAAGAGCAATAAACCGAATTGGATTTGAGATGCCTAAAGCGAAGGTTCCAGATACCCTTAACACCGATATTCTGGTTGTCGGTGGGGGGCTAAACGGATTGCCGCTTGCCATTGCGGTGGCGGATGCGGGTCTTGATGTGATTGTGCTGGAGCGCGATGATCCGGGAGCGGTTGTTGCAGATACTTTTGATGGGCGCGTGTCGGCAATCGCCCACGCCTCCCGTAATCTTTTGAAATCCATTGGTGTTTGGGATCATGTTCCTGAGGCGGAACCCATGTTGGACATCCGTATCACAGATGGCCCCAGCAAACTGTTCCTGCATTACGACCATCGCCAGCTTGGGGATGAACCTTTCGGGCATATGGTGGAAAATCGCCACATGCGTATGGCGTTGCTGGCACGGGCCGCGGAGGTTCCCTCCCTCAATGTTATCGCCCCGGCCCTATATACTGAAATTGACAGGCGTCAGGATGGGGTCACTGCAACTTTGGCCGATGGCCGGATCATTAACGCAAGGTTGGTGGTGGCCGCAGATGGGCGTGGGTCTGCTCTTCGGGAAAGTGCAGGCATTGGAAAGGTTGGCTGGTCCTATCATCAAAGCGGTATCGTTTGTACGGTGAAGCATGAACGCCCCCATAACGGTGTGGCTCAAGAGAGGTTTTTAAATCCCGGACCTTTTGCCATCCTGCCCATGTCTGAAAACAGATCATCCCTGGTTTGGACGGAACATACTGATACCGCCGCCAAGATCATGAAGCTGGATGATGAAAACTTCCACCGTGAAATGGCCCGCCGTTTTGGCACCTATCTTGGTGAGCTTGAAATCACTGGTCCGCGCTGGAGTTATCCGCTTACCTTGCATCAGGCGGACGCTTATGTAGCTGAAAGACTGGCTCTTATCGGGGATGCGGCCCATGGTATGCACCCAATTGCCGGGCAGGGGCTTAATCTTGGCCTTCGGGATGTGGCAGCCTTGGCGGAGGTGATTATTGATAATGCCCGTCTAGGTCTTGATCCGGGATCAGATAATGCGCTGGAAAAATACCAGACATGGCGTCGTTTCGACAGCTTGATGCTACTTGCCATTACAGATGGGCTGAACAAGCTGTTTACAACAGATGTGGGAGCAGTGCGCCTTGCCCGTGATCTGGGACTGGCGGCAGTCAACAAAATGCCGAAGCTGAAGGGTTTCTTTATGGAACATGCCCGCGGCACAGTGGGTGAACTGCCGCGCTTGCTTGAAGGGCGGCCCCTCTAATTCAGGGGTCGCGGCTTAAGCCTGCGTTATAAAGTGCGGTTTCATATTCAAACCACACCTCTTTCTGGCGGCATCCGAGCTCGTATAAATAAGCCCATGAAAAAATGCCACTGTCGTGAAGATCATCGAACTTCAGACGGACGGCATAATTGCCTACAGGTTCCATGGTCATAATACCCACGTGGCGGCGGCCGGTGATCAGTTGTTTCTGATCTGAACCGTGCCCCTGAACTTCCGCTGAGGGGCTTTCAACACGCAAAAGCTCAGCTTCCAGAGAAAAGCGTTTTCCATCTGCATAGGCGATTTCCAGAAGTTTTTCAGCGGTTTTAAGGCGCACCTCGGTTACCTTTGGGCGTCCCGCCGTGTCATATAAATCTGTCATGCTCAGTCGTCCAGTTGACGGGCTTCATCAACCAGCATGATAGGAATGCCGTTGCGAATTGGAAACGCAAGTTTTGCCTTTTTGCTGATCAGCTCTCCAGCGTCCTTATCATAGGACAGGGCCTCTTTGGTCAGCGGACAGACAAGGATCTCCAGCAGCTTTGGATCAATTGTGCTGTGGTCAGGCCCTTTGGCCTTCTTCTCTTCTGCGTTACTCAAGGTGGTTTCCTTAAATTCTACTGTAAGGTCTGGTTTACATTGCCCTGCTGCATCATCATGGTCAACAGGCTGATCAGTAAATCCCCCCGTTGAGAAACGGTATCCGCTTCCAGCAAGGCTTGTTTTTCAATTGGGGAGAAGGGGCAAATGATCGACAAGGAATTGATCAGGTTGTCATCATCAAGGCTATTGAGCATGTCCCAGTCGGCCTGTTCATCTTCAAACTCCAGAAAATACTTCAATACTTTCTGCAAAGCGTCTCGATTAACAGATTGATTGTTAGATGGGTGGAAGTCATGAAGGAAAGGTTTGTAGTCCGCAACCACCTGGCGATATTTGGTGATGCGATTTCCGACTTCCTGCACAATTCTAAACCGGCAAAGACCTTCTAGCGTAATGCGATAGACATTGTCTTGAATTTCAGAGAACTCGCAGATTTTGCCAACACAGCCGATATCAAATAAAGGCGGCTCATGAGAGGTGTCTTCTGCGTCTCGTGGCTGGATAATGCCGATCACCCGTTTCCCTTCCATGGCATCGTGAACCATGTCCACATAGCGCGGCTCAAACACGTTCAAGGGAAGCTGGCAGGTGTTTAAGAGCAGGGCACCGTTCAGCGGAAAGACCGGCAGAATGGCCGGAAGTTCATCCAATCCTGAAGTAGTGCCCTGATCACTCATGAGAATAACGCGGCTGACAATTTACGACGAAGGTCCTTGGAAATGTCATGCATAGGACCCAGAACTTCGAAAATTTTCAAAAGCTCTGTGCGGGCAATTTGATCATTCCATTCGTTGTCACGTTTGATGATTTCCAAAAACTGGTCACCACCGGCATGGTAGGAACCAGCCCCCACAAGTGCCTGTGCCAGCTCAAAGCGCGCTTGCAGGTTTTCAGGGTCATTGGCAACGTTTTCTTCCAGCGGGGCAAGGTCACCCGCGTTGGCAGAATTTTTTGCGATGGAAAGGGCGGCGAAAGCAGCTGACACATGTTGATTGCCGCGGTCTTTCTCCTCAATGGTCTCCAGCAGGGTTTCAGCAGCCTCCGCTTCGCCCAGATCCAGATA
Organism: Sneathiella sp. P13V-1; assembly: GCF_015143595.1. Classification (NCBI taxonomy): domain Bacteria; kingdom Pseudomonadati; phylum Pseudomonadota; class Alphaproteobacteria; order Sneathiellales; family Sneathiellaceae; genus Sneathiella; species Sneathiella sp. P13V-1. The sequence goes on from NZ_WYEU01000001.1 coordinate 1,055,073, forward strand.
CACACGGGACAGATGCGCCTTGGCTTCGATATTGTCTGGCTCAAGTTCCAGGATTTTGGCGAAAGCGGTGAGCGCAACTTCGGTGTTATTTTCTTCCAAGGCGGCAAGACCTGCTTCCATGGCTTGCTCAACCGGGGAGGGACCAATAGCCCCGCCAAGGTTCTTTTCGATAAATTCCTTCACCTGACTTTCAGGCAGGGCCCCCATAAAGGCGTCGACCGGCTGACCATCTTTAAAGGCAAAGACAGCAGGAATGCTCTGTACGCGCAGGGCCTGCGCAATTTGAGGGTTCTGGTCGATGTCAATTTTTACCAAGGAGACCGCACCGCCTGCATTGTTGATTACTTTTTCAAGAACAGGACCCAGTTGTTTGCAAGGCCCACACCATGGAGCCCAAAGATCAACAAGAACAAGACGCTCGGTACTTGCCTGAACCACATCCACCGCAAATCGTTCTGCGTTGCTGTCAATTACCAGATCTGCGCCTGCAGGCGCTGTGTTCATTTCAATGTCCATTATTCTCTATTTCAGTTTTTGGTTCAGGTTTTACGCACAAATTGCGCGTCCTTAAGCTTATAGAAATCTCTAGCGCGGTTACTCACCTGAATCAAGGGTGAGGATTTGTGCTTCATGGCCTGTTTGTTCGATAAAGCTTTTCAAGCCCTCTTGTGAAATTTGCGTTGTCTTGTCATTAATCAAGGGGTGAAAGTTCAAAAACTCCTCTTCCATCATCAAACTATCGAGTAAAACCTTCACGCGATGCTCGGTGTCATTAATCAGGGCAAAGGGGGTAACGGAGCCCGGGGTGACCCCCAGAACCTCTTCCAGAAGTTCCGGTTTGCCAAAGCTTAAATTCTTGGCACCGATCTGTTTTTTCAAGGCTTTGAGATTTACCTTTGTATTCTCCAGACAAACCAGCAGATACAAATCGCCATTTTTGTCTTTCAGAAACAGGTTCTTGCTATGTCCTCCTGCCAGGGTGCGAGAAACCGTTTGGGCATCTTCCACGGTGAAAACCGGTTTGTGATGATGCGTTTCAACTTTGATTCCAAACTGATCCAGTTTCTCAAACAATTCGTCTGGTGTAACAGCCATAAAGCCCCCTGTTGAATAGATGAATTTAAGTCCAACCCTCAGCGGTTTAGCCGCTTTTGCGGCCTTTGTAAAAAAAAATGACAATTATTTAAAAAAGGGGCTTGCGTTTACTTCTCAGATGCATATTATCCCGCCTCGCAACGACGTTGCACGCCGAGCGGGCGTAGCTCAGGGGTAGAGCATAACCTTGCCAAGGTTAGGGTCGTGAGTTCGAATCTCATCGCCCGCTCCAATTTTCAAAAAGCCTAGCCAGTAATGGCCGGGCTTTTTTGCTTTTCGGGGGTCGTAAAGCCTCAGACGAGGATCATCTAAGGCGGTAATTTTCCAGCAAATCAGGACACCGACGTTACAGAGCCAGCAAATGGGGGCTTCTGCTGAATTTGTTTTACCCCACCGCGCTCTTCAAAAGCTGCGATGGCTTGTTGAGAGTATTCCGGCGCATCTTCAGGTTTTGTTTCCAGATATTGTGGCGCAGGATAATATTCGATGCCAAGCTGCAGGGTCTTGGCGACGCTCTTGCCTGCTATCAAAGAGGTAAGATACAAACCTGTTTCAATAGACGCAGAAACCCCTGCCCCAGTTATATACTTTTCATCGCGATAGAACCGGACAGGTTTTACGTTGGCACTATAGTTTTTTGCCACGCGATCACGGTGGAAAAAATTTGTCGTCACTGTTCTGTTTGTAATCAGCCCCGCGGCGCCCAGAAGATCAACGCCGTTGCAAATTCCAACAGTCCAGGTTGAAGAAGCATCAAGATCACGTAGTTTTTGTAAGCTACTTTCATCCTGTTTGACGAGCTCTGCGCCCGGCCCGCCTGGAACATAAAGAATATCGGTCTCAGTGACGTCAGAAAATCCTTTCCAGGCGGCCAGTCCCAACCGACGGGTATCGGCCGCAATCAAAGACGGCTCTTTTGCAAAAAATTCGGTTTCCATATTTGGAACGCGGGATAAGACCTCATACCCGCCGACAACATCCAGTGTGGTGAGCCCGTCATAAAGGAAAATAGATAATTTCATGGTTACCCTCATGTTGTGATCGTGTTTTGAATTTGTTTTGGTGCGCGACATAGGTGGTCAGCGCATCGAGTAATTAATGTATGGAAATTTAAACTGGCAGAAATGACAAGAAACGATATAATTCTGCCAAATGGAAAAGCAGCGTAATATCATATTCTTTCTCTATCCGGGCTTTGAAACTCTGGATATGGCAGGCCCTACCAGCGTTTTTCACGCAGCAAATGGCAGAACTAAAGCGGCCTTCTATCAACATCACTATGTGTCTTTGAGTGGCGGGGAAATAGTAAGTAACGCTGGACTTCCGGTCTCCACTCAGAAAGCATCATTAGATCAGGTAGGACCAAATGATACGCTTATCGTTCCAGGCGCAGATAGATGGGCAATGAAAGAAGGGTTGGCTAACGACCAGATCATTCAATCCATTCGCGACTTGGCGGACAAAGTGGGGAGGGTCTCTTCAGTATGCTCCGGATCCTTCTTTCTGGCGGCATCTGGCTTACTTGATGGCAAACGCGCGACCACACATTGGGAGGCGACTTCCGAACTCGAAAAACAATACCCGAATATCCTGGTGGAACCAGATGCTCTTTACACTGTGGATGGGCGATTATGGACATCTGCGGGGGTATCAACGGGAATAGATATGGCGCTTGCCATGGTAAAAGTGGATCTGGGTTTGGACGTGATGCGAAAAGCTGCGCAGCGCCTTGTTGTTCATTCAAAACGTGCGGGATCGCAATCCCAGTTTTCTGACTTATTGATTGCTCAAACGTCGGGTGATGGACAGTTTTCAGATCTAATTGTCTGGATGAGTGATAATATGAGTGCGCGTATTACGGTTGTTGAGCTTGCCAATAGATGTGGGATGTCCGAGCGAAACTTTCACCGCAAATTCACGCAAACGGTTGGCGATACGCCAGCCAAATTTCTGGATGATCTACGTATGCAACGTGCAAAAGAACTGCTGGATGCAGGGCACTTGATTAAAGCGGTGTCCCATGATGTTGGGTTTCGATCAGAAAGCGGTTTTCGGAATGCATTTGAGGCCCAGTTTGGTCTGTCCCCCTCCGTATATTCCTCCCTGAACAGCATCAGTTGAGGCGTCAACTTTGTTTGATCCCACGTGCGTAAGAACGTTCCGGTAAAAGATCTCATACCCCTTCACCACCATTTTTTGGTCGAAGATGGATGATATGCTTTTGTAACTCTGTTTTCTTGTAAAACCTATGTGAAGGCGATTGGATTGTTTTGCCTTTGTTATAAACCGTCCTAACTCTTGATTATTGGAATACGCGATTTCTTTAGACAGGTTGGCGTGCGATGTATGGCGAGAAGCTAAAATTTTTCTTTCTAGTGATGGTTTTGTGTTTGAGTATGAGGCAAATAGCGCAGTCTGAAGAAGTGACGTCTGCCGCTTATACTGATTACCCTCCTTTTACCGCAGACTATTTGGAGGGAGGCGGTTTTGCAATTGTCCTGGCGACGGAAGCATTTAAGCGTGAAGGGTTCGTCGTAAAACATAGCTGGATGCCGTGGGTAAGAGGCGCGACCTTGGTTGAAAAAGGAGTCGTTGATTTTACACTACCCTATTACTTTACCCATAAACGCACCTCGATATTTGAATATTCTGAGCCCATCTACAGTATCTATATCCGAGCATACGGGCGCCGTGGGAGTGGGGAAAATGTCACTTCGATTGAAGGTTTAGAGGGGAAGACAATATGTCATCCCCGTGGATACGCGAACCCAGTTTACTTGCAGAATCTGTTTGATACAGGAAGGGCTACTTTGAGGCGCCCAATGGACATGGAGCAGTGCCTTAAACTTACTCTTTCTAAACGAGTTGATTATTTTCTCTCTTCACCAGAAGTTTGGAAAGGAAGCCTCGAACGGTTGTCTCTTTCAGAAGATGAATTTGAAGAATTGAGTTTCAATGTGCAGGTTAACAGGTTGTATTTGGTCTTTGGGAAAAGTAACCCAAGAGCTCCTAAGCTTGTATCCGCATTTAATTCTGGCCTTGAAAAAATGTCGGCGGATGGGTCACTCAGAAAACTAGTAGAAAAGTATGATATCGACGTCCGGTTTGTAGATCCGTTGAATTGAACCCACAATTTAGGACAGGGGCTGTTTTTTGACTTTTGGCTTGATAAGGCTATCTGGTTTTTTGGGGGAGCTGTACTAATTCATAGGGCTGCCATGTTATTTACGCTAAATCGATTAGTCTCAAGTATCCTTCTCGGTGTTTTTCTTTTTTCCTCCCCAGCTGTAAAAGCTTCGGATGTATCTTCTACCGCCTATAAGGATTATCCGCCTTTCACAACCGACAGATTGCCAAACGGTGGTTTCGCAATAGCGCTTGCGAAAGAATCTCTTAAACGAGAGGGCTTGAATTTAAAGCATTCTTGGAAGACGTGGGTTCGAGGATTGTCTGAGGTTGAGAATTCCAAGACAGACATCACACTGCCGTATTTCTATACGGAAGAGCGTGAGCAGATTTTCGAGTATTCAAAACCTTTTTACAGTATTCCCACACGAGTTTATGGCTTGAAAGGTACTGTCGGCGTTGTGTCTTCCGTCGACGATCTTGTGGGTAAATCGATTTGTAATCCCCGAGGATATGCTAATCCTAAAAACCTGCAGATGTTATTTGACGAAGGAAAAGCAACACATCGTGATCCTAAGAATATGGAACTATGCCTAAGATTGGTTCAGGCCAAGAAAGTGGACTATTTCATATCGTCTCCGGAAGTAACGAAAGATACCATCGTAAAAATGAACATACCACTTGATGTGTTCGAGGAGGCTGGTTTTGATGTGCATGTAAACAGGTTGCATGTCATTATCAGCAAATCAAATCCCAAGGCTCAAAAGATCATAGCTGCTTTCAATGCGGGGCTTGATCAAATGGCTTCAGATGGGTCACTTAAGGCAATGGCCGAAGAGTACGGGCTAAATACAAAATTTGTTGATCCCCTAAATTGAGAAACGAAAGAATCTGAACTCGGTTTGTGGAACAGGCTTCATGTCTCAAATCGAGTTCAGGCAGACATATCTGTGACCTCAAGGGCGCCTTTGATCAGGTTTCTTTTAGAGAAATTGAAACTCGTAAGTTTTGCCATGGCGTCTTCCGGCCCCAGGATTTTGTGCACAATTTCATCCAGAGTCTTACCCTGTTTGCGAAGTTCCTGAGAGCGTTCACAGAGCGTCACCATGTTCTGGAGTTTTTCTCGCAATTTGCTTTTGCCATCTTCCACAAGGCCGCGGTGAGGGCAGAAGATCGTATCAAAATCGAGGGTCAGAGCCTTTCTGATGCTATCCATTAACAGAGGCAGATCCTCGTCACTTCTAAGATACCGTATTGCTCGTGCGATATAGAGGTCTCCTGAGAAAAGCCAGCCTTTTTCCGGAACATGCAACACATGCAGATCCTTGGCATGGCCCGGAGTGAAAAGGGGCACCAGATGGTCGCCGGATTTCACCTGTATTTTTGCAGGTAAAGGGGCTGTTTTTACAGGGATCGGCGCTCCCCAGATGAAGCGCTGCATAATTGGAACGCGATATCCGTTTTCCAATTTATCGCGCGCTTCAATCGGTGCCATAGGGGTGAGGCCATACAAGTCTGCAATTCTGGCGGCATTTCCTGCATGATCTTCATGATGGTGGGTTAAGACCAATTGCCGCACAGGTTTTTCAGACAGATAGGATTTTACTTCGCGCCATTGGTTGGGCGGGCCAGCGTCAATGACCGTATCGTCCCAGCGATAGACGATAAATGTACTATTGATACCGCGGTTCATGCGTCCAACACGCGCGGCATCAATCGGGCCGTAGCAAAATCTTTCACGAATAGGCATTAGGGTCTCGAATCTGTGCTCAGTTCGAGCGGACCATACCCCTAAATTGACAATTTGTCATTTTCTTTATGGGGGTAAAAAAGCGGCCCGAAAGCCGCTTCCTTGTTGACGTTGCGTCAAGTTGCGTTACGTGGTTTTTTGCCTCCGGCGCCAGCCAAAGAAGCCGAGGATAGCAACACCCGCAGCATAAAGTGGCAAAGCAGCAGGAAGAGGCACTGCGGTGACAGCAATGTTGATCGATGTATCCGCCAAAATGCCGTTTACATCATTTGCCAACAGTCTGAGCGTATAGATGCCCGTTGCTGTAGGGTCGAACAAAGCATCAAACCAATGCATGGACCAGGAGTTTTGGGCAACATTATTCTGACTGATCAAAGTGGCGTATTCGCTACCACTACCCGCGATAATTTTCGTGGCTGAAGTGGTCAGGTTTGTTCCCAGCGCATGGTCAGCATAGGCGGTATTAATAGGGTCGAAGGCAAAGGTTCCCTGATTTATTCCACCCGTTGGTGTAAAGCTGGCCAGCAGCAGATAATTTACATCATTTAGTTTTCTGCCGCTTGTCCCATCAAAATCTGTATTGATGGACCATTCAAAATTCCAAAGAGGGCGGCTTGGATTTTGTCCGGCACCCGAAGGTGTATCGGCCGCGCGGCCTGCTTCAAAAGTATATGTATCCACGCCATCATAATTAAAAACGTTCGCTGCTGGATAACGTTGTTTGGCACGAAGCCCGATTTCAATGCCGTTCTGGCGATCGACCGTGAAGTCACCATTGGCATTACCTGATCCGAAAATGACACCAGGTGTTACATTGGCAGCACCGGCGTAAGAAGTGATTCCGGTCAGTAGTAACACTGCGCCGAAAAGTGAGCGAAGTAAGTTAGTCATCTTTCCCCCAAATGACATGTTCAAGGATATGTACAGCAACTACATTGAACTGAAGTTTGCGCAATTCCGTGTCCAAGGAAGAGAGAAGGCTCTCACAAAGCGCGAGAATCTATATTAGTAGTTTGTATATTCAGGTAAAGAGAAGAGTTTGTGACACTCACCGTCTGATAATTAATACGATTATTTAGATTGTAGTGCTTTCAAGTCTTCTGCGTAATATTGCTTTTTACTACAGGTATCGATGAAGGTTTGCTGATCATTATCGAACTGGTCGGCCATATCGGCGTAGGCTTCCTGGTCTTTCTGATATTTGATAATCCATTCGTTATATTCGTTTGTCAGCTGGTTGTGGCGCTCCACTTTTTCGGCACGTGCCTTGATCGCTTCGTCATCGTTGAAAGTTTTTGTCGGGTTTTTCTCCAGATATTCATTGGAGATATCAACCTCTTCACCGAGCGCTGCTAGATTGTCTGCCTCTGTTTGCAATCTGGCGAACTCAACATCCAGTGCTTTGGTATCTTTATCCAGTTTCTTGGCAAGATTGAGGCATTTTTTGAGCTCTTCCGGGCGGAGGATGATGTCGTCATAGACTTTATCCACCCCCATCGCTCTCAGCGGTCCATTCAGGGAAAAGAGTTCTTCAAAGCCTTGTTCTGCCGCGGCAGGAAAGCTGACAGCGCTTGCAAAAACAAAGGCAGCAATAAGACGTCCGGTATGGGCCATGATGTTCTCCTAAAAGGGGGAATTCCCTGAATAAAAGAACCGTAGAGGAACAATCGGACATTTTTAAGAAAAAAGCGCCCAGAGGGGCGCTTTTGACATTAAGAGGGAACTTCGTGTGACACGAGTGTCATATCCGCAGCTTCGTCGCGCAAAGGAATAAGCGCTTGATAGGCATCGGATTGGTACCAACCTTTCAGGCTGTTGCTATCAGGAAATTTTACGATGGCGACCATTTGGTGATCGGCAGATCCTGCAAGATCTTCTACTCGCTTTCCCTTGAGAAGTGGCTCTCCGCCAAAGGCAGTGAAGGTTTTAGCCGCCGCCGCCGCATATTCTGCCATTTTTTCGGGGTTCTTAACGGTAACGCTCGCAACAAAAAATGCAGTCATTTCAGGTCTCCTTTTATATCGACCGAACTGTGGATAAATGGTATTGTACATGTGTGATCAAAATACATATATGTTTTGTTCATTATTGTACAATACTTTTTGGAGAAGACATGCCGCGCCCATCCAAATTCAATCGCGAGGAAGCTATCGACAAGGTGATGAATATCCTTTGGCGAAACGGGTATGAAGCTTCATCCGTGAAAGCCTTGTCCGAAGAGTTGGGCATTACCAGATCCAGTTTCTACAACGCCTTTGGAAGCCGTGAAGATCTGTTTCGGGAAGCTGTGAAACGATATGCAGACCAATCTCCGGATAAAGCCTTTGCTCAATCGTTGCAGGGTGTGAACATCAAGAAATTGATCACCAGAACCTTTCATCAGGCGGTAAAAGCCCGTCTTGCAGATCAAGAGGCGAGGGGATGCCTTCTGATAAATAGCGTTACAGAACTTTGTAATGTGAACAACGAATTGGGGCCTGAGCTTTGCGACATAATCTTGTCCAACCGCGATCGTTTGCGTGAAATTATTCAAGCGGGTTTGGATAACGGTGAATTCCCTAAAGGAATGGATGTGCAAGCAACTGCCTTGTCCCTGCAAAGCCAGTTAATTGGGATAAATGTCCTTTCAAAAGCCATTCGGGATGAAGATGAATTGTGGTCGGCAACGGTCAAAGGGCTTCAGGGGCTTGGGGTGTATGATGAGACTTTTTCAGAAGATGGAATGTTTGAGCACTGACAAAGTCGCCTATAACCGTTAGAACAAGTCTAAGACAGCTAGTGAGGATCACATGAACGAAAAAATCTGGAGCATTTACTTATCTGGGGAAATTCACACCGATTGGCGGGAGAGAATTATGGACGGCGCAAAAGCAGCAGGCCTGCCGGTTGTTTTTAACGGCCCCATTACGGTTCATGAAGATAGCGATGATTGCGGTGTGGCCATTTTTGGCGCAGAAGAAAATAAATACTGGCACGATCATAAAGGCGCGCTTCTAAATAGTGTCCGCACCGGGACATTGTTGAAAGAGGCAGATATCGTCATTGTTCGTTTTGGGGAGAAATACAAACAATGGAACGCGGCTTTTGATGCAGGACAGGCAGCCGCATTTGGTATTCCGTATCTGACATTACATCCCGCGGAACATGATCACGCGTTGAAAGAAGTGGATTCTGCGGCGGCTGGCATGGCTCGGGAGCCAGAGCAAATTGTCGAGGCTTTGGCCTATATCATTCATGGTCAGATGCCAGTCAGATAAATAATAACAAATGTGGGGGGAACATGGCTTGGATTGAGGTTATTCCATACGAAGCGGCAAAGGGTCGTCTAAAGAAGCTGTATGATCGGGTAAAGGGGCCGGACAACAATGTGGACAACATCATGATGTCCCATTCATTGAGGCCCCATACGATGGAAGGGCATATGGCCCTTTACAAGTATGTATTGCACCATACCGGCAACAAGGTCCCCAAGTGGTTTTTGGAAACCCTTGGTGTCTGGGTGAGTTCCCTCAACAATTGCGATTACTGTGTAGAGCATCATTTTGCGGGCTTGAAGCGGTTGCTTAATGATGACCCAAAAGCCAACGCGATCCGCGCGAGTATTGATGCCCGCGATCCGGATCAGGCCCCCCTTACAGATCGCGAGAAAACGGCTATGAAATATGCGGTCGTCCTCACAGGGGATCCATCCGGTGTAACTGAACAGATGATTGAGGAGCTCAGAGCTTCCGGTTTTGATGACGGAGAGATCCTGGAGATCAATCAGGTAACTGCCTATTTCGCCTATGCCAACAGAACGGTTCTGGGGCTTGGATGTTCCACAGACGGGGATATCTTAGGCCTGTCACCCGGAAATTCAGAAAATCCGGATGACTGGTCACATAAATAGGATTTAGGGGAGTTTAAGGGTAAAGCTCTCGCTGGCGACTTCCGTCCCGTTCACAAGGATGCTGATTTTATGGTCACCCGCATAATGCTTGCGGGTGGTGAAATCTGTGAAGTTATGAGATTTGGCAAGGTTTATAGAGCTGCTATCCGGCTCTCCCTCACGGAACATAAACACTTTGCGGGAGGTTTTGCCTCTCGCCTTCATAAAATCCACCGCATATTCAATACGAAGCCGTTCCGGAAGCGGACCGATAAGGTTGGCGTTAAACTGGAAATGTTGTTTTTCTCCAAGATTAATCTCAGAATTTTCGAGTGTTAGCACTGCATTCTCGACCTGCACTGGGTTCATCCCAAACAGGGCTAGGGCGTCCGGATGGCTGGCTTTTAAAAGGGTACGAAGACCATGTCTTAAGATCCAGTCCGTATTGGGGTGTGTGCCAATTTTGCGCTTTGCAAAATCCAATACGGCATCCGGGTTGTCTTTCGCAATATCGTTGAGATTGTTGGCGACACTCTTCTGTACAAACTTACTGTTATCCTGAACAAGATTTTCCAGTATGGGAAAGATGGGGGTCGGGTCTTTCTTTAAGGCGGGAAGTGCCATCGCCCACGGAAGGCGTGGGCGGCACCCCTCGCTTGAAAATCGCCGGACGTGATCATGAGGGTGCGTCGATAACTCTTGCATCCAAGACATCATGTGGTCGTGGTGGTCTTGAATAAAAGGGCGAACAGCAAGTTCTGAAGAGGTTCCATGATGTGTGAAATAACAGAGGGCTTCCTTGATCCCTTCAAGATTCATATCTTCGCGCCTTAACACAACATAGTCAGGCACGAATAAAGAAAGCATATCGGCATATTTCTGCGCGTCCGGGGCCGCCACAGGAGGCAGAATTTCTTTCAGTATTGCGATGGCCTCAGTTGGCTCATCTGGAAGGAATTCATTGAGTAGAGAGGTTATTCTGGCAGCACGTTCTTTAAGGGTCATCTCCTCCCAGGGAGCGTTAAAGCAGGCGTCTATAAAGCCATCTGTAGAGACATTGTGTTTTGCCAGCTCTGCAGCAATTAACTCCACATAGTCTTCTGAATACAGGCTTCTCAGCTCAACAGCCATTTAAACTCCCCCGAATTATTAGTGATTGATTAGGGAGGATATGGGGAAGTGTAAATTGAATACAAACAAAAAAAGCCCGGCCATCTCTCCCCTTATCGAGAGTTGGCCGGGCGAGCTAGAGAGCTAAACTCTTAGAATGTGTAACCGAAACCGATACCGAAGATCCAAGGGTCGATATTCACATCTTTGGCGTTAATGGCACCGCCATTAACTTTTACATCGGTTTCAAGGAAGATTTTCTTCACATCGAAGTTGAGGGACCAGTTATTACCAAACTGATAGTCCAGACCGGCCTGAAGGGCGAAGCCAAATCCGTCTTCATATTCTACAGAGTTTACAGGGGCGCTTTCGCCATCCTGATTGTAGAAGAAGGTGTAGTTCACGCCAGCGCCGATATAGGGGCTGAAGCTGCTTTTTGGCATGAAGTGATACTGTAGTGTCAGGGTAGGTGGCAGAAGCCATACATCACCCAGATCCGCATCACCTGGCAGGGTGGTGCCGCTGACTGTTACATCATGCTTTGTTGTGGCAAGGATCAGCTCAGCTGCGATGTTGTCTGTAAAAAAATAGGTGAAGTCAACTTCAGGAACGTAAGACTCGTCCACATTTGCCTGACCGCCGATGGCATCAGTTGTACCGCTTGAATCGGGGGTCACCGCGATACCGCGGAAACGAACCAGAAAATCACCAGCTTCTTTTGCAACGGCGCCGGAGGCACCTGTTGTTACCAATACAGCCGCGCCCGCGAGCATGGATAACAATTTACCTGCTTTCATAATAACTCTCCAAATACTGGACCAAATGGCAGTGAACTGCCGGAAAAAGGTTCCCCCACCTCTTTGTTAGTAACCAGATAACGCTCGAGAGTTTGATTGGAATTGATTGAAATCAACCCAATGAAATGTCCGGCAGCCTGTTGTATGGATGCAACAAAACTGCCGGTCAAAAGTCAGGATTTCGGAAGCTGTGTTTCGACCAAATGGGCCCAAAGGCTTGCGCCGGTCGACAGGATTTCATCATTGAAATCATATTTCGGGTGGTGGACCGTATGTGTGTGATTTTCATCCCGTGCCCCAAGGAAAATATAGGCTCCCGGGCAGGCTTCCAGCATAAAGGCGAAGTCTTCACTGCCCATTCGTACAGGGGCTTCCGTGTTGACATTATTGGCCCCAACGATATCAGCAGCTGCTTTTGCAACAATATCCACCTCACGGTCGTGGTTGACGGTGCATGGATAGTTTCGTTTGTAGTTGAGCTCTACTTCCACTCCAAATGTCGCACCGATTCCTTCGCAGATCTCACGGAACCTGTTTTCTACATAGTCACGGAGTTCAGGTGTCGTAGTACGGATAGAGGCCGTCAGTTTCGCGTCATGCGGAATAACGTTCTGGGCGGTTCCGGAATGAAATTCGGTAACACTGATAACCACATTATCAATCGGGCTGATATTTCGGGACACAATTGATTGCAGGGCAACATGAAGCTGAACTCCTGCGGTCAGTGGATCGTTCGACCGCTGTGGGTGCGCAGCGTGACCACCTTTGCCTCTTATGGTCACCTCCGCTACATCCGCAGACGCCATCAATGTGCCTTTGCGGATGTGGAAAGTACCTTTGGGCTGATCGGGCATGTTGTGAAGACCATAAACCGCATCACAGGGAAAGCGTTCGAACAGACCATCTTTAACCATGGCATCACCGCCGCCGCCGCCTTCTTCGGCGGGTTGGAAGATGAAATTTACCGTGCCACTGAAGTTACGGGTTTCGGAAAGGTATTTGGCGGCACCCAGCAAGATTGCCGTATGGCCATCATGGCCACAGGCATGCATTTTACCTTCATAAATGGACTGATAGTCACAGCCGGTAAGTTCCTGCATCGGCAGGGCATCCATATCAGCCCGGATCCCGATGGTACGGTTGCTCTCTCCTTGCCCTTTCAGAACCCCTACCACACCGGTCACACCAATGCCTTCGTGAACTTCCATCCCCCAATCACGGAGCTTTTCTGCGACAATTTGCGCTGTGCGAACTTCTTCAAAGCAAAGTTCAGGGTGTTTGTGAATGTCACGGCGCCATGTTTGCATGTCATCATGCAATTCTGCGATCCGGTTATAAACGGGCATGAGGTTCCTCTTATTGTGCGATAATCCAACGGGTGATCAGACGATCTGGGCCGGAACAGTATAGCGGTTCATCGTTTGATATCACACAATAAAAGTTAAGCTGGTGATCAGTCTACTTTTGCGGAAAGCCAGTCAATGGTCTCTGCAACCGTTTCTCTTAATTCACCCAATCGACTGGTCACTAATTCCAATTCATCGTTATTTTTCTCAAAAACGGCGGCTATTTCTGATAGACGATAGCAATAAAGTGCACTTGCCGCCCCCCTAAGAGCATGTCCAGCCTCCAGCACCCTTTTGGAATCTCTACCAGCAACCCCTTCTTCGATTTCTGCCAGTTGTTCTTTAAAACTGTCTGGCGCGAGGGCCAGCATGGCAGACATTGCTTCCTGTCCGATTTGCTCGCCGAGGGCGGATAGCTCCTGTTCGTCTCCCATCGGAGTTTCCTCAGCCGCTACATCACTTGTTGATTTTTCTTCGGTCAAAGTTATCGACACTTCATCTGTCTCCGGGAAATACTTGTTAAGGATAGTATGCAACTGATCTTCCTTAAAGGGTTTTGTCAAAATATCATCCATGCCTGCCTTGAGGAACTTTTGCCGGTTTTCTTCAAAGGCATCCGCTGTCAGACCAATAATCTTGGTGTTACGGCCATTTTTCTGGGCGCGAATGGTGGCTGTTGCTGCAATTCCATCCATGACCGGCATATGGGCATCCATGAAAATCAAATCTGGTTTTACGTCGGCAAAACTGTCCGCCGCGATCTTGCCATTGGCCGCTAACGTCACTTCACAGCCTGTTTTGTTCAGGAAGGATTGAGCAACGATTGCGTTGACCGAATTATCTTCAACCACCATTACCTTAAGGCCCGGGCGAAGGACTATTGTATTGGACGGGGCTGCGGCTGGTACATCAACTTCTTCAACTTGTTGGGCTGCGTTCATCGGAATTTCAACCTTAAACTCGGTACCTTCTCCGACTTTACTGGTCACGGATATTGTCCCGTCCATTAATCTTACCAGTTTCGAGACGATGGAAAGTCCCAGCCCTGTTCCCCCAAATTTTCGTGTGATGGTGTTGTCTTCCTGGGTGAAAGGGTTGAAGATTTCCTCCAGACGGTCTGAAGCGATGCCGACACCCGTGTCCGTGACCGTCATTTTCAGCAGGAACATGGCCGGTGCATAATCCGGCTCAAGGTCAAGCCGAACAGTAACATTGCCTTCGTTGGTAAACTTGATCGCGTTACCGACCAGGTTGGTGAGGATCTGCCTGAATCTCACAGGATCGCCAATGAGTTGAGGTGAAGGATGATAATCCGGCAAATGATGAATGAGGGTCAGATCCTTTTCAGAGGCCATGGCTCTTAACGGGGTCAGGCTTGTTGAGACAAGAACACCCAGGTCAAAAGGTGTTTGCTCAATCTCTAGGGCACCCGCCTCGATTTTGCTCATATCAAGAATATCATTGATGATGGACAACAGGGCGTTGCTGGAACTCATGATGGTTTGCGTAAAAGTTTCCTGTTCGGCATCCAGATCTGTACCCTGCAGCAGCTGCGCCATCCCCATGATACCATTTAGAGGCGTCCTGATTTCATGGCTCATGGTTGAGAGAAACGTTGATTTGGCTTCGTTCGATCGTTCAGCATCGATCCTGGCCCGAATAAGGTTTAACCGATCAAGGCGGCGTTCTGTGATATCCGTTTCGATACCAATAAACCCGGTTACTTCCCCATCTTGATTGGTCAGCGGGTTTCCAGTGATTTGAAGCCAGATCTCCCGCCCGTCTTTGGTGTAGTTGAGGATTTCTTCGTTAAAGGCGCGTTTTTCGCGCACGGCTTTAGAAATACGTTTTGCGGTCCGTGGGCTGGTATTCTCTCCTTGTAGCAATAGCCCAGGTTTTTTCCCCTTCATATCTTCTAGGGTATAGCCGGTGATGCGCGTCATGCCCTCGTTGGCCCATTCAAGAACTCCTTTCTCATCGGTAATAATCACGCCATTAGTCGTCTGGCTGGCCACCATGGAAAGGCGCGCAAGCTCTTCGGTGCGCTCTTTTACCCTGTCCTCCAGATTGGCGCTCATTTCTTTCAACGCATTAATATAGCTGCGCATACTGTCGCTACTATTCTGAAGCGCTTGTGAAAGTTCATCATACTCAAGAATTGGGCTTCTTGGAAAAGTGATCTCTTTATCATCTTTTTCAAGGGTCTTGATTTTCTTGCTGGCTTTAGCAAGCCGCTGGATAGGTGAGATGAGGATATGACCCAGCAAATGAGAAACGGCGAGTGCGGTGGCAACAAGGATTGCCAGAGAGAACATGGTTTGGGCGCGAACCTTGTACAAGATATCAACAAGCGGATGGGCCGGAGAGGAGACCATGATTTCTGACACGCCAATGTCCGGAAGGGGTGGAAGAATGGTATAATATTCGCTTAATGACCATCTGGTCATGGAGGCCATTTCCCCCTCTGGCTGCCAGATATTTAAATTATCGTACAGGTGCTGCCTTGTTCCTTTTTCAGTCGATACTTTGCTTTTCCCCAGAAGGATGGGAGGGGTGTCGTTGAAAAAACTGACCCTTGCAGCGAGTCCAGCCAGTTGGAAATGCAGGTTATTTTTACCGGGTTCCACGTTTCCAAACTTACCCTGAATACCTTCATCGCTTTGATAGGATGCTTGCAGTTCTTCTGCGATAAGAGTGCCATAGTCCAGCATGTTGTGATGCAGATTATCTTCCTGCAGGGATTTCACCCGATAGCCATTAAGAATGATGGGGATGGCACCTGCCAGAATGGTGAGCAGCATCAGAAAGCTGGTGACAATATATTTTCCGGAAAACTGGTAGTTTACATCTGCGGTTTCATCTTTTTTAATCAAATAGAAAAAACTGACAATCAAGGAGGCCAAGACCGCATTGAAGACGCCGTTAATGGCCTGTTTCATAGCGATTAACAGACTGGCGTTCAGGTTCAGGTCAAGCACGCCAAAATAAAAGACGAAAACAAGGGGGACGCCGCAAAAGACCCAATAGAGGAGGTCGGCAAAGGCAATGGTTGGAATTCGTTGTCTTAAGGCACCCACAACAACAATTTCCATCGTAAAGATAATGATAGCGTAAGGATGTCCCCAGAGAAAATAGGTATAGCTGCTGACAATTATGGCAACCACCAGTGCAGGAGCGAAACCAAATACCATGAGTGTAATCAGGCTGAAAACAGAGCCAAATATCAAACTTACCGAGAAAAAAAGCGGCACATTGAAGTGATTTGCCAATAGCCCCAAAATGATCAGAACAGGGGTATATATCAATACGTTTTTCGGGAAGGTGCTATTGTTTGTCGCCATTTATGATCACCGAACCATGTCTGGTTCCCTGTAACACTTCTAATGCAAATATTACGCTAACGTAATTCGATTGTCTTAAAGTTTGGTGAATACGCGACTGCCCAAACCGACAGGACCGGATCAGTTTTTAACAATATTAGAGTCTTTGGTTACAGAGACAAGCGCTGTTTGTAAAAACACTTTAACAGCCTCTTCAGAGGGTGGAATATCCAGTTCGGATGAGGCAGAAAGCAATTTACCTGCAAGCTGTAGAACCTTGTCCGGGCTAAGGCTTACCGTCTTCCTTCGTTCCGGATCAGCCTCGTCAAATAAAGACAAGTATACTGAATGGCTTTCCTGACTTGAGGTTACTTTGATGCCTGTTCTGCTCATTTTCTAGCTACCTTAACTGTAAGCGTTTGTCAGAGCTTTAGTCTAACTGTGTAAAAAGCATGTTAAAATAGCGGGAAAGAAAAAACTTCTCATCAACACCAAACGTTTGTTTTCTAAATTATTGATTTTATGTCAAATTTTTATGTTGAACTGAAAAGTTCAGGGGCATAAAGATGGTTGAGAAGGGGCTGTGCAACTATTCGCGGTTTTGTGATCTTTACGCGTCAATATTCAATGTCATTTTTGTGAAGAATACTGTCTGTTTATTTACCTCATTACTATTGAATTTGACCCTGATCGCAATTCATATAGGGATTGAAAAGAATACGTTAACCATCTTCTGACTAGTATTTTAGATAAATCAGATGCATTGGGCTGCAAAACGGAATAGGGACATCCAAATATGGCACTTACGGCAATTGAACTCAAAAACGAACGGATCGCGGAAATACTGGAAATGATTTCCGGTCGTTTTGACAAGAAACAGGCCGCCGATCTGAGCCTCTTTGTCGAAAAGCTGTACGAGAGGGTGGCGGCAGATGACATTTTGTCGATACAGTCTGAAAACCTCTATGGTTCAGCCCTGTCTCTATATAAATTCGCCGGTGAAAGAGAACCGAACACTGTAAAAATCCGGACGTTCAGCCCAACTCTGGAGGAGCATGGATGGAAAACGTCTCATACGGTTATTGAAATCGTCAATGACGACATGCCGTTTCTGGTCGACAGTGTCACTGCGGCACTAACCCAAAGGGGACTGAATGTCCATGTCTTGATTCATCCGGTTCTGTGCGTGAAACGTGACAAAAAAGGTAGTCATATCAGTTTCGAAAAAACAGAAAATGGCGGAAAACAGACCGGCCTTCCTGAATCCATCATGCATATCGAAGTGGATGAGCAATCATCCCCAGATGATATGAAGGAGATTGAAGCCACTCTATATGAAGTGCTGGATGATGTTCGGGCTGCTGTTGAAGATTGGAAATCTGTCTTGGCGCAGGTCGATAAAATCACCAAGTCTTTGAAACCGGGATCAATGCCGCTTGAAGATGCCGAAGTGGAAGAAGGCAAGGCATTGCTGGAATGGATGGCGGATAACCATTTCACCTTTTTGGGTTTTCGAGAATATAAATTTAAAGTCGAAGACAAAAACAATACAGAGAACTGGGAACCGGTTCCGGGATCAGGTCTTGGCATTCTTCGAAATCCTGAACGGCGCATTATGTCTGGGAAAGTAGAAGTTTCCCCAGAAGTAAGCGAGTTTTTACACCGGCCTGAGCTGATTATTGTCACCAAGGCGAACGCTAGATCCACAGTTCATCGTCCGGTGCAGTTGGATTATGTCGGAGTTAAAAAGTTTAACAAAAAAGGTGAGGTTGTTGGGGAATATCGCTTTACTGGCCTGTTCACATCAGCGGCCTACAACCGCATTCCCCGCGATATTCCTTACCTGCGCCGTAAAGTTCAACAGACCCTTGAAAAATCCGGGTTTGCAAAGAGCAGCCATGACGAAAAGGCGTTGGCCCATATTCTGGAAACATATCCACGGGACGAACTTTTCCAGATTTCTATTGATGAACTATACGATATTTCCTGCCGGATTCTTGAATTGCAGGAACGCCCGCGTATAGCGGCATTCCTGCGCCGTGACAGGTTTGAAAGATTTGTGTCCGCGTTGGTGTATGTGCCGCGCGAGAGATACAACACAGAGATCAGACAGAGCTTTGCAGCAATTCTGGCGGAAATGCACAGCGGTGAAATCTCGGCCCATTATTCCCAAGTTGGTGATGATGTTTTGGCACGTATTCACTTCATTATTAGTCTCAATCCGGGCCAGACTCCCGATGTTGACGAGGATGTCCTTGAGCAGCGCCTAGTTGCGGCAGCGCGTGAGTGGTCTGATGATCTGAATGACGCCTTGCTGGAGCGTTGGGGAGAAGTGGAAGCCCTTCGCCTGAAAGCCAAATATGGGGACGCATTCCCGGTTGGATACCGGGCTCGTTTCAACGCTAACCTCGCCCTTCGTGATATTGAGAAACTGGAAGAGGTTTCCGCTTCAGGTGAGGTAGGCCTCAATCTCTATCGTTGGGTCGAAGACCCAGACAACCGGGTTCGGTTCAAAATTTATAACCTCAATGATCCAATGCCACTTTCTGACTGCTTGCCCATGATTGAAAATATGGGTTTGAAAGTGCTTTCCGAAAATCCGTATTTCGCGAAAGGCGAAAATTTGGAGAACGGTATCTGGATTCATGATTTTGAACTGGAAGAGCCGGACGGTCACGCGCTTGATCTGCATCTTTTGAAAATCAAGTTCGAAGAGACATTTTTGCGGGTCTGGCAGGGAACGACCGAAAGCGACATGTTCAACCGGTTGGTTCTTCGGTGTAACCTGAGCTGGTCATCTGTTGCGGTTCTTCGCGCTTACGCAAAATATCTGCGTCAGGCCGGTGTGACGTTCTCGCAAAGCTATATGGCGAGAACCCTCTATGATAACTCGGCTATCAGTAATCTGCTTGTTGATCTGTTCCATGTGAGATTTGACCCCGATTATAAAGGGAAGCGTAACGCGGATATCGAAATGCTGCGGCAGAAAATTCAGGAAGAACTGGAGCAGGTGGACAGCCTCGACGATGACCGTATCCTGCGCCGTTATCTTAACCTGATTGAGCACACACTTCGAACTAACTTCTTCCAGGAAGGCGCGGGCGAGGCGGATAAGCCCTACTTCTCCTTCAAGTTGGACAGTCAGAATATTACCGACTTGCCGTTGCCGCGCCCCTACCGCGAGATTTTTGTTTACAGCCCACGGGTGGAAGGCGTTCACCTTCGTGGTGGCTCTGTGGCCCGTGGTGGCCTGCGCTGGTCTGACCGCCGGGAAGATTTCCGGACGGAAATACTGGGCTTAATGAAAGCCCAAATGGTGAAAAACACGGTAATTGTTCCTGTGGGATCTAAAGGCGGGTTTTATCCCAAGAACCTGCCTGTTGGAGGTAGCCGTGAGGAAATTCAGGCGGAAGGCATTGCCTGTTACAAGATCTTTATCTCTGGTCTGCTGGATGTAACAGATAATCTGGTAGGGGGGCACGTAGTGGCACCATCGCGTGTCATTCGCCATGATGATGACGATCCCTATCTGGTTGTGGCGGCAGATAAAGGTACTGCGACTTTCTCTGATATCGCCAATGAAGTGGCAATTTCATATGGTTTCTGGCTAGGAGATGCGTTTGCATCTGGCGGTGCCGCAGGTTATGACCACAAGAAAATGGCCATTACCGCGCGCGGTGCTTGGGAATCTGTGAAGCGCCATTTCCGTGAGCTAGGTAAAAACATTCAGGAAGAAGATTTCACCGTTGCTGGTATCGGCGATATGTCCGGTGATGTTTTCGGAAATGGAATGCTGTTGTCGCGCCATATCAAACTTGTGGCGGCTTTTGATCACCGTAATATCTTTATTGACCCTACCCCCGATGCGGAACAAAGCTTTAAGGAGCGAGAGCGGATGTTCGCGCTGCCGCGTTCGTCCTGGGAAGATTATGATGCAAAGCTGATTTCCAAAGGTGGTGGCGTTTTTGACCGAAAAGCAAAATCCATCACATTGACGCCAGAGATTATGGAACTTTTGGATGTCAAAGAAAAGGCAATGACGCCAAACGACCTGATTTCAGCAATTTTGAAGGCCAATGTTGATCTTCTTTGGTTTGGTGGTATTGGCACCTATGTGAAATCGAAACAGGAAAGTAACGCCGAAGTTGGTGATCGTGCCAATGACGCCATCCGTATCACCGGTAATGAAGTCCGTGCAAAAGTTATTGGCGAAGGCGGTAACTTGGGGGTCACGCAGTTTGGACGTATTGAATATGCACTAAGCGGCGGCAAGCTCAACACAGATGCCATTGATAACTCTGCCGGTGTGGATTGTTCGGACCATGAGGTCAATATCAAGATCCTCCTTCGGGCTGTCCTTGATGATGGTGAAATGACCGATAAACAGCGCGATCGCCTTCTGTCTGATATGACGGATGACGTTGCCGAGCATGTTTTGAAAGATAACTATCTTCAAACTCAGGCTCTCACCACTGCAGAGCGTCAAAGTATTGCAAACTTTGAAGAACAAGTTCGCTTTATGAAAGAGTTGGAAAAGCAGGGTCGCCTTGATCGGGTCGTTGAAAACCTTCCTGATGAAGAAGTGCTAGCCGATCGCCGGTCAAGTGATCAGGGGCTCACACGCCCAGAGACCAGTGTTCTTCTGGCATATGCGAAGATGACTCTATATTCAGATGTTCTGGATACAGAACTTCCGGATGATCCGTTTTTTGTCTCTTGGCTGGAAGACTATTTCCCGCCTCAACTTCGCAAGAAATACAAGAAATACATTGCAAGCCATCGCCTGCGCCGGGAAATCATCACAACCATTGCCATTAACAGCTTGGTCAACCGTGCGGGTCTCACCTTTGTAATGCAGATGGTGGAAGAGTTGGGGGTTGGCGTCGATGATGTGGTTCGTGCCTATGTTCTGGTCGCCGAAGTCTTCAACTTGCAGCAAATCTGGGGTGACATCGAGGCGCTGGATAATGTGGTCGATAGTCAGGTTCAGGGGCGCATGATTGATGCGACGCAGATGCTGCTTCGCCGGGCGACCCTTTGGTGCCTGCGTCATTTGAGCTTCCCAATTGCCATTTCAGACAACTTGAAGGAACTGGCCCCAGCGATGAAAGAACTGGAGACGGAACTTGAAGGTCTGTTGAGCCCTGAAGGGTGCCAGGCCTTCCGCGATCGGGTTCAGTATTTTGTTGGCATGAAAGTGCCTGAACCTCTGGCACGCCGCGTGGCCTCTCTGGCGCCGCTTCGCTCCTCTTTGGATGTTGTGCAAGTGGGTCGTAACTCCAAGCGTGACATCCCAGAAGTGGGTGAGGTTTATTACGCTGTGGGGGCAGGGCTTAATCTTGATTGGCTTCGGTTTGCAGCTGAGGGTATTGAGCCAGAAAACCACTGGGAGCGTCTGGCCGTTACAGCCATTATTGATGATCTCTATGGCCAGCAACGGGCGCTGACAAATACAGTATTTTCTTTTGCAGGAGATCATAAAGGCATTGCAGCTTTTGAGCACTGGCAGGATGAAAACAAAAACCCTGTGCGCCGCTGCAAAGAACTGATCGAAGAGTTCAAGGCTGCGGGCAGTGTGGATGTTTCCAAACTGGCATTTGCAAACCGCCAGTTCCGCTCCATGATCAGCTAAACGCAATATTCACTTCTCCTTTCTCCGCTTCTGGGTCAATATATCCGGAAGCGGGAGGGGCTTATGGGACACATACAAGAAGCGTCACGCCTTGGCAAATTTTCCTGGGCGATGTTTGATTGGGCGAACCAGCCCTATTTCACAGTTATTACCACTTTTATTTTCGCGCCTTACTTTACATCTACGGTGGTGGGTGACCCGGTAGAGGGGCAGGCCTATTGGGCCTACACACAAGCCATTGCCGGGGTGATGATTGCGCTGTTGAGCCCTGTGCTGGGATCCATTGCAGATGCGGGTGGTCCAAGAAAACCTTGGATTTTTGCCTTTGTCATCATCTGTGCGATCAGCAGCATGTCCCTTTGGGCGGCAGTTCCGGCACAGGAGACCGGCCTTATCTGGATATTGGTGGCGATTATTGCAGGCACCATCGCCGTGGAATTTTCCCTTGTGTTCAACAACGCCATGCTGCCAAGCCTGACCACAAGAGAACGGATGGGAACGTTAAGCGGATTTGGGTGGGGGCTTGGTTATCTGGGTGGTCTGGTCGCCCTGTTTATTGTCCTTCTAGGATTTTCATTTCCAGAAGTCACCTGGTTTGATCTGGATAAAACAGCCCATGAGCATGACCGGATGACAGGACCCTTGGCGGGCTTCTGGTTTATTCTGTTTGTCCTGCCGATGATGTTTTTTACCCCGGATTCAAAACCGTCAGGTCTTGGTAAATCAGAATCGATCAAACACGGGATTGGATCTTTAATCCAGACGCTGAAGACCCTCAAAGACTATAAGAATGTGGTGTTCTTCCTCATCGCCCGCATGTTCTACAATGACGGTATTCTGGCGCTTATTGGCTTTTCTGGTATCTATGCGGCAGGTCTTTTTGGCTGGACGACAACAACCCTTGGCATCTTCGGCATTCTCATTAACGTCTTCGCAATCGCCGGATCCTTTATCGGCGGTTGGCTGGACGACAAGATGGGATCCAAGCCAACCATTGTGATCTCCGTCCTAGGTCTTGCTTTTGCCTCCATGGGGGTTCTTTCCATTGGAAATGGTGAAGTTCTCTTTGGCATACCGGCGGCGATGCCCGTTGAAGGGGGCGCCATGCTTTCAAGCCCCGCTGAGATTGTCTTTATGTGCTTTGCTTTTGTGATGGGTATTTTCTTTGGACCAGCCCAAGCCGCCAGCCGTACTTTGGTGGCAAGATTGTCGCCACCTGAAAAAATGACAGAATTTTTTGGTCTGTTTGCACTGTCTGGAAAAGCAACAGCCTTTGTTGCCCCCGCGTTGATCGGGGTGGTGACTTCCATAACAGGCCAGCAGCGTCCGGCAATGATGGTGATTTTGGTATTGTTGCTTATCGGGGCAGCATTAATGAGTTTCGTGCGCGAGGAACGCTAGGAAAAAGGGCGGCACTGCCGCCCTTTTATTACTCGACCGTAACAGCTGTGCCTGTAGCAACAACCATCAGCATGCTCTCACCCATCACTTCCGTATCCAGATTGATACCAACAACTGCATTGGCACCAAGCTCAGCGGCTTCTTCCATCAAGTCTTCAAGAGCAAGGCTGCGAGCTTTGCGAAGCTCTTTCTGGTAGGCACCACTACGGCCGCCCACGACGTCAGTGACGCGCGCGAAGAAATCTCGAACGAAGTTGGCACCCATAACCGCATCACCGGCGACGATGCCGTGATATTGTGTGATGCGTTTTCCTTCAACAGATCCTGTTGTCGATGTGATCATATCTGATCTCTCCCTTTGGAAAATTAATGACGGAAATGTCTCATACCGGTCATGACCATGGCAAGACCTGCTTCGTCAGCAGCGGCAATAACTTCATCATCGCGCATGGAACCACCTGGCTGGATCACAGCGGTAGCCCCAGCTTCAGCGGCTGCAAGCAATCCGTCTGCAAATGGGAAGAATGCGTCAGAAGCAACTACAGACCCTTTGGCCCAGGCTTCTGTCTCGCCGGCGTTCTGTGCCGCTTCCAAAGACTTGGAGGCTGCAATTTTAGAACTGTCTACACGGCTCATCTGACCGGCGCCAACACCCACGGTGGCCCCATCACGCACATAAACGATCGCATTGGATTTCACATGCTTGGCAACGGTAAAGGCAAATTTCAGATCTGCCATTTCCTGCTCGGACGGGGCGCGTTTTGTGACCACTTTAAGTTCTGGTGACGTGAGTGCATTGTCGCGTCCCTGCACCAGATAACCACCAGCCAGTGACTTGATCAGGCGACCGCCAACTTTTGGATCAGGCAAGCCACCTGTGAGCAGCAGGCGAAGGTTTTTCTTGGCGGCAATCAGTGCCTTTGCTTCGTCACTTGCATTCGGGGCGATAATCACCTCGGTAAAGATCTTGGTGATTTCTTCGGCGGTTGCTGCATCCAGTGTCTGGTTGAGGGCAATGATACCGCCAAAGGCTGATGTTGTGTCACAGGCAAAGGCGCTGCGGTAAGCATCTGCCAATGTAGCGCCGGTTGCCACACCGCATGGGTTCGCATGTTTGATAATGGCGCAGGCAGGACCTGAGATTTCCGGATCAAATTCCGCGACCAATTCAAAGGCTGCATCGGTGTCGTTGTAATTATTGTAAGAAAGTTCTTTCCCTTGCACCTGTATTGCTGTTGCAATGCCAACGCGGTTTTCAGAATTGGCGTAGAAGGCTGCACTTTGGTGCGGATTTTCGCCGTAACGCAAAGTCTGCTGCAAGGTGCCTGCCATGACAAGGCGTTCTGGGAAGTCATGATCCAGCTGCTCAGCGTACCAATTGGAAATAGCAGCATCGTAAGCGCCTGTCCGGGCGTAAGCTTTGGCGGCAAGTGATTTACGAAGCTCAATACTTGTCTTCCCGCCATGTTCTTTCAACTCGGCGATCACTTTTTCATAGTCGATGGCGTCGGTGACAACGTTCACAAAGCCGTAGTTTTTCGCGGCAGATCGGATCATGGCTGGGCCGCCAATATCAATATTTTCGATGCAGGTGTGGAAATCAGCACCTTTAGCAACGGTCTCTTCAAACGGGTAAAGGTTCACGACCACCAGATCAATAGCACCGATATTATGTTCTTCCATCGCGCCCACATGATCCTTGTTGTCGCGAAGAGCAAGAATGCCGCCGTGGATCATTGGGTGAAGGGTTTTTACTCGTCCATCCATCATTTCAGGGAATTTTGTGTGGTCAGCAACTTCAGTGACTGGAACACCGGCATCTGCCAGCATTTTGGCGCTGCCGCCGGTGGAGAGAATCTCGACACCGAGGTTGGCAAGAGCCTGGCCAAATTCAACAAGGCCTGTTTTGTCAGAAACAGAGATGAGAGCGCGGGAAATAGGTTGTAAGTCAGTGGCAGACATGGGCTACGATCCGATCATTTTGGGAAAACTGCACATGGCGGGCGCTATAGCATGATGAAAGGCGTTTCGTAACCACTTTTCCGCCCTTTTTTCCGTTTATTGCAGAGATTATTCGAAGACGTGGGATATATGCATGTTTTTGTGAAATAACTGACTTTTTGGTCAAAAATTTAGGGGTGGATTTTCCGTTCGTTGACAAAGGTACGGGATTAGTTCTACCTAGGCACTTCACAAGAGATAACGCTTGGAAATCTAATGACAGCAACAGCACCTACCGCACTTGGACAGGATCAGGAAATCAGCCGGGACGCCCTTATTTCGGTTGTGGGTTTAGGATATGTCGGCTTGCCTTTGGCTGTTGCGTTGTCACGTCAGTTCAATGTCATCGGGTTCGATATTAGCGAAGATCGCGTATCTGAGCTTCTTTCCGGTCATGATCGGACAATGGAAATCGACCCGCCGGTGCTGCGCGCAAGCACCATGGATTACACAACGGATATCGCAAAAACGGCGGATGCGGATATCCATATCGTTACTGTGCCGACTCCTGTGGATGAAGGCAACAAACCGGACCTTAAACCCCTTGAAGCCGCCTGTAAGGCCATTGCCCCAATCTTGAAGAAGGGGGCAATCGTTGTTGTTGAAAGCACCGTGTATCCGGGGGTGACCGAAGATTTCTGCGGCCCGTTGCTGGAAGAAGGTTCTGGCCTTAAATGCGGGGAAGAGTTCTATTTGGGATATTCGCCCGAGCGGATTAACCCGGGTGATAAAGTTCATACCGTGGATAAAATCATCAAGGTTGTCGCGGGTCAGACTGACGATGTCGCTGATATTCTGGAAGTGATGTATGGCGCGGCCACAACGGGGGGAACGTTTCGGGCGCGGAACATTAAGACCGCCGAAGCCGCCAAGGTTATTGAGAACGCACAGCGGGATATCAACATCGCCTTCATTAACGAAGCGACCATGATTTTCCAGAAACTTGGATTATCTGCCTATGACGTTCTGGAAACCGCTGGCACAAAGTGGAATTTCCTGAATTTCACACCGGGCCTTGTCGGGGGGCACTGCATTGGTATTGATCCCTTTTATCTGGCCCACCGCGCCAGTGAAGTGGGGCATGATCCAGATCTGATCTTAACAGGGCGCCGGATCAACGAATCTATGGCGGGCTTTATCGCTGAAAGTGTGGGCAGCCGCATTCCAGAAGGGTCTCGTGTCCTTGTTTTAGGGCTCACCTTCAAAGAGAATGTTCCAGACCTTCGTAATACCAAGGTGACGGAGATTGTCTCTGGTCTGACGGAGCTGGGGCATAGCGTGGATGTGCATGATCCATTGGCTGATAAAGCAGAGGCGCAACAGTTCTTTGATATTGATCTCGAAGAGAATCTCAAAAATCTGAACGGTTATGATGCCGTCGTGGGTGCTGTGGCCCATGATGTATACCGTGAACTCTCAGATGCCGCTCTTGAAGGGATCATTAAAGAAGGTGGCCTCATCGCCGATATCAAAGGGATCTGGAGAGACCGTGAGCTTTCTGCAGCCACCAAACGCTGGCAGCTTTAATCCGTTTCTTTTGTGCCCATTTGGTGGAACGCCCATTTGACGCTTAACTCATCCGTGCCATGGATTTGGCCACGAAGGACAATTTGCTGGCTTTTGCGGCTCTCCCCCGGTTGGCTGCAATAGATACTTTCCTCCAGTGTCAGTTCTGAAAGGCTCGAGATAAATTGCCAGCCCGTCCCTTCTGGGGTCATCATGAGCAATTGCCTGCCACTCATGGCGCGGGAAAGACTGAGATCAGGATGTAGATGGAAACGCAACGTGAATTGGTGGCTTTTGTTGCTATTTCCCAGCACGCTAACCATATCCTCGCCGCGGAGACTTGTGCCATGGCTATCCAGATAAAGACGGCGTGTATGGCCCAGATTTGCTGATTTCTCGTAACCGTGATTGACAAAATCGAGCCAGATATTTCCCCCATCCTCAAGAACAGTGATGTCCGGATCCTCGGTATTTTCCGCAATTTTGGGTGCGGGAAAATCAGCATTAAGTTCTTCATAGGACAAGGTTGAATGGGCCGCTGTCGCCCCTAATGCTTTTGCCCAGGGGGATTTCGTATCCGGGTGGGATCCGCAATTGACAACGATACGGTCACGACCATGGCTAAATTCAAAAGCACCAGCGCCGTGATATTTAGCCCCTTGAGGCCGACCACCTTGCCCCGTTTCCATGATAATAGTGGCGCGCCCCGTCCGAAGACGCTCAAACCCGCCTTTGGGAAGATGGAGGGGTGGACGGCCCATGGCTTCGCTTAAAGCCAGTATCTGATCAGGCATTCCGTCTTCTTCCGCCATACCGCCGTTAAACAGTGCCAGTTTACCATCGCCGTGCTGAAAGAAACGCACCGCTGGGGCAAGCCTGTCTATGGCGCGGATCAGGGCCTCAGGGATGGTTTTGTCTTGTTTTCGAAATGATTCGCGTAAATTCACGAGATCCAACAATGTGGCCATATGCTGGCTTGGGTTGCGTGAGATGTGGCATCCATCGGCGAGAATGGTTTTGTCCAACTCTTCCAACAAATTGTTTTTGAATTTGGCCGCGTCGCCTTGACTGTCCTTAAAACAGGCAGAGCCCACATAGAGCGCCAGATAGAACAGAAACTTGTCTTCTTTTTTGGCGAAATACTTCACATAACGCTTTAGATGCTGAAGCTGGCGGCGGATGGAGCGGATAAATTTGTAATTGAAGTCGCCATCATTACTGGTGAGCAGAAAATCACTTTGCTGCATCCAGTTGAGGAGCCTTCGCGAGAGAATATCCCCGTCCCAGATATGAGGGTGATAGTCATCAAAGCGCTGGATCCAGTTGGTGACGAGGGCGCGGGCATGGCGTTTGGCGCTGTCACTGCCATTGGCGGCGAAGTCTTTCATCCAGCCAAATTTGTGAAGTTCCAGATGCCAGTAAAGCGGCATCTTTTTGGCAAGCCATGGCTCTTCCCCGCCAAGGCGCGCATCTAGTCCTTCCAGCAGATAATTTCCGTGAAAAAGGTGATCAGCCTTTTCGGCATCGCCTGCGATCACATCAACAGGGCAAAAAAGCAGTCGTTTGGGGATCCGGCCTTTCAGCGTTCCCCGGTAAAGGGAAGATGAAAAAAACAGGTCCGCTGCCGAGCGTCTCGCCGGCAGAATATCAAACTGTGACTGCTTTGTTGCCACTCATCCCCCTAACGGCCCAATATTGCGTCAATATTTGCCGCGTATTGATCTTGTTCCCCTTTAAAGGCGGCAGATCCTGCGACCAAAAGGTCCGCACCCGCTTCGATAACGAGAGGTGCCGTTTCTGCGGTAATGCCGCCGTCCACTTCCAGATAGATATCCCGCCCTGTCGCATCAATCATTTCACGAAGGGTACGGATCTTGTCAAGTTGTGATGGGATAAATTTCTGTCCCCCGAAGCCCGGGTTCACACTCATCACCAGAATAAGATCCACTACGTCCATCACATGTTCCAATGTGCTGGCAGGTGTCGCCGGGTTAAGGGACACGCCAGCCTTGATACCATGAGACTTAATCAGCTGCAGGGTCCGATGCAGATGAGGCCCTGCTTCCTGATGCACGGTGATAATATCAGCCCCCGCATCCACAAACTCAGCGATGTAGGGATCCACCGGAGAGATCATCAGATGAACATCAAAAGGCTTTTCCGTAACTTTACGGATTGATTTGGTTACCGAAGGCCCAAAACTGATGTTTGGAACAAAATGACCATCCATAATGTCCACGTGAATGAAATCAGCGCCGGCTTTATCAATGGCGGCTACTTCCTCACCCAGTTTGGAAAAATCGGCGGCAAGGATAGAAGGTGATATCTGGACAGGTTTTTTCATGATCTTCCTCTACCACGGCGCGGCACTTTTCTCAAGCCACGCCAATGGGTTAAACTCAACTTGATTTAATCAATCTGGCGGCAAAAAAGCCGTCCATTCCACGTTCTTTCGGGTTTTCAGCTTTTCCGTAGTGACAGGGCAGGGCTCTTAAATACCCTTCTTCGCTAATCACTTCTTCGAGACCTTCAAATTCTTCCGATTTTGCGGGGAGAAGAGAAAATTCAGGGTGGCGCGCCAAAAAGGCGGCGATCTGACCTTCCCCTTCTTCAGGCTGCAAAGAACAGGTGCTGTAAACCAATGTACCGCCGGGTGCCAACTGACCTGCCGCCGCATCCAGAAGCCGCGCTTGAAGGCCCGCCAGTTTTTCCACATCTTTTTGAGTTTTCAGCCAAGCCACATCTGGGTGACGGCGAATGGTTCCGGTGCTGGAACATGGGGCATCCAGCAAAATGGCATCAAATGGATTGGCGGGGACAAAACCAGTGGCGTCCGCGGCTTTAACCTCCACATTTAGCCCAAGGCGTTCCATATTTTCGGTCAGGCGTTTGAGGCGCGCCGCAGACCGATCGAGGGCAGTAACATTGCCGCCTTTCAAGGCAAGTTGTATCGTCTTGCCACCGGGCGCCGCACAAACATCCAGAACGCGTTTGCCGGTAAGATCGCCAAATAGTTTGGCAGGCAGGCTGGCCGCATAATCCTGAACCCACCACTCACCTTCATCAAAGCCTTCCAGTTCCGGGACGCTTTTTGCATCAATAAGCCGTAGATGCTCTGTTGGTAGAAGTACCGCGTCCAATTTAAGCGCCCAAGCTGTCGCTTCGCTTTTTACATTGATGTCGAGAGGGGCTTCAAACTGGTGCGCTTTGGCAATGGCGCTCGCATTCTCTTTGCCATAAGCGTTGATCCAGCTTTGCCACAGCCAGTCTGGCGTGTTGGCCCGTTTGGTATTCATACGGGCAAGAAGTTTGTCACCCTGACGATCCGCGCGGCGAAGAAGTGCGTTTACAAGGCCGCGAAACTTGCTGTTGGCCGGGATCAATTCAACTGTATCGTGGACCGCAGCATGGTTTGCGACTTCCATAAACAGAACCTGCGCCAAGCCGATACGTAAAGCGTTACGAACATTCATTGCGGCTTTTGGCAGGGGACGTTCAAGCATTCTGTCAATCAGGGTATCAAGAATACCCAGATGCCGAAGTGTCGTAGATGTAATGGCCCGGGCAAGAGCGCGGTCACGGGGTTCCAGGCTTTTCAGGCCTTCATCCAGAACATCTTCCAGAAGCTGCTTTTTCTCCAATACGCGTGAGAGCATCATGGAGGCGCGTTTGCGCGGATTTGGTACAGTTGTATTCATCGAGGCTATGTAGGCTAAAAACCAGTTCGGGTCTATAGCGTGGTTGCGACAAACGTGATAGATAGGCAGAAATTATCTGAACGTACAGGTATCAAGATGTCCAAACCCGAAGATAAACAGCCAGAAGACAAAGCGCAGAGCAAAGTTTCTGAGGATGAAAAAAAGACAAATCCCGCCCATAAGCTGGAGCAGGCCGAAGGTGAAATTGGCGGCCCAAGTGGTCTTGAGCCAACTCGCTATGGCGACTGGGAGCGAAAAGGGATTATCAGCGATTTCTGAGGCTTAGCTGGCACCCGCTTTCTTGCCGCGTTCCGCCAGCCAGATGCCACCCAGAACAAGAACAAGTGCTGCGCCGTGGTAGATCTCAAAATCTTCTGACAAGAACAGAACGGCCAGTATGGCGGCAAAAATCGGTACCAGATTGATAAAAATCCCTGCCCGGCCCGGCCCGATCAATGTCACACCATTGATGAACAGAAGCTGCGCAAGAAAAGAGGGCAGGATCGCGATGGCGAGAATCAGTGCCCAGCCTGTGGGTGTCGGCATCTGAGCCTGACCAGAATAAATCTCGTAGGCGAGAAGCGGCAGGCATGTCAAAAAGGCGGCAAAAGCCAGAACCGCAAAGAAGGAAAGGGCGGACACATCCGGCTTAAAGCGCAGAGCGATCGTATAGACGCCGTAAACCAACGCTGCGATTAGTATTAGGATATCGCCGTCATTGAATGAGAGCGATAGAAGCGTATCCAGGCTGCCCGCGGATGTCACAACCGCCACACCAATCAATGTCACCGCCACACCCAGCATCTGTGAAATGGTGACCGGGGTACGAAACAGAATAAACGACCCAAGCAGCACAATGACGGGCATGGCCCCTTGAATAATGCCGATGTTGAGGGCGGTTGTTGAATGGGCTGCGATATAGAACATCGCGTTAAAGCCGGTGAAGCCGGTCGCCCCCATGATCATGAAATACCCAAGGCGTGGTTTCAATTTTGGCCAATCCCGCTTTACATTTTTCCGGGCGATCACGAAAACCATGCTGATCACAACGGCCCAGCGAAGGGTGACAAGTGTCAGCGGAGACACTTCTCCCACGGCAAGTCGGCTAAACACAGCATTGCAGCCCCAAAACAACATTGTGCAGGTCAGGAACAGATAGGCATGGCCATTGGTGCCAAGGCCTGGAATTGTAATGCGGTTACTCATATTGATCGCCTGCGACAGCTAAGGGGCGGGACGGGCGGGGTCGGGTTAAAGGCCACCCATTTCGCAAATCAGCTCCCATGATGCAGGATCAATAGGAACCACGGAGAGGCGACTTTGCCTCAGAAGCGCAAGATTGCCAAGTTTTTCTTCGGCCTTGATCTGGGCAAGGCTTACCGGGGAGGGCATGGTTTGAACGGCTTTCACATCCACCATACCAAACCGGCCCTTTTCATCAGTGTGATCAGGATAGTATTCGCGGATCACTTCAACGATACCGACAATGCTTTTCTCTTTTACTGAATGATAGAAGAAGCAGCGATCCCCCTTTTTCATGGCTTTCATGTTATTGGACGCTTGATAATTGCGCACACCATCCCAGTGGGTGCCGCCTTCCCCAGCATCAAGCTGATCCTGCCAGGACCAGCTTGAAGGTTCAGATTTTATCAGCCAATACTGCATTTCTTAGAAACCTGCGCCGAGGACTTTCTTCCAAGGACGTACCTGTACGTCTGAGAAAAGACCGGCCTTGGCATATGGATCGCCAGCAATCCAGTCACGAGCAGATGCCAGATCTTCCGCTTCGAAAATAATCAGGCTTCCACCGGGTGTTTCCCCGTCATCTTTCAGTGTTGGGCCCGCGTAAACAATTTCATCGCCTTTTGCGCCGAGGAAATCCAGATGGGCAGGGCGGTTGTCCATACGTACATTGAGATGATCGTCTTTGTCAGTGCAGAAGGCAGCAAACAGCATTTTCATTCCTTAAATCTAAAAGCCCGCAAGAGATTCGTCCCGGATAGGGCGGGCAAGTAAGTCTTCAACAATGGATGGGACGGAAGCGCCCGTGTTGAGCAGTTTATCAACCGCTTCGCAAATTGGCATCTCAATTTTATGTTGGTGGGCCAATGCACACAAAGCCGCAGCCGTATGAACCCCTTCGGTAACGGCCACACGGTTTTTAAGGATATCATCCAGTGATTGCCCCTGACCCAAGGCTTCCCCGAGCGAAAAATTCCGTGACGCGCTGGAAGAGCAAGTGAGCACAAGGTCTCCAAATCCTGAAAGCCCCATTAAAGTCTCGGCGCGTGCGCCAAGCTTAACCCCAAGGCGCAAGATTTCTGCCATGCCGCGGGTAATAAGGGCAGCGCGGGCGTTTTCTCCAAGATTAGCCCCCGCAACGACACCACAGGCAATGGCGAGGACATTTTTAACCGCGCCGCCAAGTTGGGCACCCATAATGTCATCCGTGTAATAGGGTCTGAAGGAGGTACTGCTTAGAGACTTCGCCAATCGTTCCCCAAGTTTCTTTGAGGACGCCGCAAGTGTCGTGGCTGCGGGCAGTCCTTTGGCAATTTCATGGGCGAAGTTGGGACCGGATAGGATGGCGAAAGGCTGTTCTGGCAGACACTCGCTCACCACTTCGCTCATTAATTTGCCGGATGATTTTTCAATCCCCTTGGCGCAAATAACAACGGCTGTGGTAGGATTAAGCTTATCTTTTATCAGTTCCAGATTAGATCTTAAGTGCTGCGCAGGGACAACATTAAGAAGAATATCTGTGTTCAGAACGTCAGATAAATCTGTTGTTGCCGTAACCGTGTCAGGGATTTTTATACCGGATAGGTATTTCGTATTTTCATGGGCAGCATTTATGTCGGATGCCTGTTTTTCATCACGGCAATGAAGAAGAACCTGCCGATTATTTTGCGCAGCAGCGATGGCAAGTGCGGTCCCCCATGCGCCTGCGCCAATAACATTTACTCTGTCCATATGATCCAATTCTCCGGCTGTTGCTGTTATCTAGCACGAGTAGCGCATCAGCGGAATGGAATTGAGAAAATTTGGACAATTATATATAACTAATATAACGAAAGATGGCGGATCAGTTTTACACGTGCAAGTGGGGCGCGATGACCAGAACCAAGAAACAACATCGGACGAGAATTTTACAGGCCGCACAAAAGCGGTTCTTAAATTTTGGCTATACCAAAACCACTACAGAAGATATCGCCTCAGATTGTCAGATCTCGCCCGCTCACTTGTATAATCATTTTAAAAATAAACTCGATCTCGCCATTGCCGTGGCGGAGCATGAAGAACAAGAGCTTCAACGTGAATTGAAGGCGCATTTGTCAAAAGAAGGGTACCCTGAAGAAAATCTAGAACGCTATTTTCGTGAAGAAATGATCCTTCGAAAAGCAAAAAGGCGGGACCATCCGGGATATCAGGCACTACTTGAGGTAATTGAGAAAAAGCGACCGGCCGCCATCGAAGGATTTCGCCATAGGTTATTGAAGGATATCAGCCTGTATCTGGACCGGGTTATTCAGCAAGGGGCTTTACAAAAAACAGACCCGTTCCGACTGGCAGAGATGTTTCATCTGGCAACTTACCCTTTTCGGTTTCAGGCCTTTTTTCTGGATCGATCAGAAGAGGAGCTTGAAAGGGATCTCAACGAGATAGTTGCGCTGGTTTATGCCGGTGCGCAAAAAAAAAGGACCCTCCGCCGGGAGAGCGGAGGGTCAGGTCTGAGCTAGAGAGGATAAGCAAGCTTATTCTCGAGAAGGAATGTAGCCGGGAGTTATTGCTATTGCAAGTCATTATTAACTGCAATTAGGAAGTTTTTTCACTTAAGAACAAAAAAGGGCAGAAAACTAACGTTTTCCACCCCAAAAAAATTTGAATTTTTTTATGCCTGATAAGGATTATTCAGCTTTTTCGAAAGATTTTACGCCTTCATCCGTGCCGATCAGAACCAAATCAGCCATATCTATAAAGAGCCCGTGTTCAACCACACCCGGCATCAGGCTGAGGGTCAAAGCGATGGCTTCGGGATCCTCGATCTTGCCAAAGGCACAATCGATGATCAGGTTGTTTTCGTCAGTTCGGAAAGGCTCATCCCCGTTCATACGAATGGCAGGTTCTGCGCCCAAGGCTTCCATTTTTGGCAAAAGCGCGCCGGAGGCAAAAGGGATCACTTCGACAGGCAGTTTAAAGGCGCCAAGTTGATCGACCATTTTCTTGTTTTCAGCGATGACAATCATTTTGTCAGACAGGGACGCCACAATTTTTTCCCGAAGGTGAGCACCGCCACCACCCTTGATAAGCCGCATTTGTGGGTCCACTTCGTCGGTACCGTCAATGGTAAGATCAATAACCGACACCTCATCCAGTCCAACCACCTTGATGCCAAGGCCGCGCGCTTGAGCTGCTGTAGCCTCGGAGGTTGGAACCGCAATGATATCAAGGCCGTCTTTGACGCGGGCGCCCACAAGATCGACCATTTTCGCAGCTGTGGATCCTGTCCCAAGACCAACAACCATACCGTCTTTGATATGCTCAACTGCGGCGGCGGCGGCCATTTGTTTCTGTTCGTCTTCAGTCATCTTTTTGTCCTTGATATCAGGCTTTGTAGCCCGCAAATGGGGCAGGTTCAGCATCCGGATCCAGTGGCCAGCGTGCTTTTGCGGCCAGATCCAGTGTGTCGGTTTCATTTCGTTTCAGGCGTTCCATGCCCGCCCAGGCAATCATGGCACCATTGTCGGTGCAAAGGGCAGGGGGCGGAACCACCAGTTCCAGTTTGTGCTTTTGCATCATGATATCCAGCTCTGCCCGCAGGTGCTTGTTCGCGGCGACACCGCCGGCGATCACCATGTTTTTGGCATCTGGATAGTCTGCTTTGTAGATTTTAAGGGCCTGTTTGACGCGCGATAGCAGCGCATCCACTGCGGCCACCTGAAAACTGGCCGCCAAATCGGCTTTGTCCTGATCCGTGACATCATCCCCCAGATCCGCGAGGGCCTGACGGACCGCAGTTTTAAGGCCTGAGAATGAAAAATCACAGCCGGGTTTGCCTTTCATAGGCCGCGGGAGTTTGAAACGGGTTCCATCACCGCTTGCAGCGGCTTTTTCAACGGCAGGACCACCCGGAAAACCAAGACCCATCATTTTCGCCGTTTTATCGAAGGCTTCCCCAACTGCATCATCAATGGTGGTGCCAAGGCGTCGATACTTACCAACCCCTTCCACCACAAGAATCTGAGAGTGCCCGCCGGAGACGAGAAGCAGCAAATACGGAAAGGCAATGCCGTCTGTCATCCGAACGGTGAGCGCATGGCCTTCAAGATGATTGACACCCACAAGAGGGATATCTGCCACCGCTGCGATGGATTTAGCCGTCATCAACCCAACGAGGACGCCGCCAATAAGGCCGGGACCTGCCGTTGCGGCGACACCATCCAGTTCATCAAAGCCGATACCGGCTTCTTTCATGGCCCTGTCCACAATCTGATCCATTTGTGTCACGTGGGCGCGTGCCGCAATTTCGGGAACAACACCGCCAAAAGGGGCATGTTCTTCAATTTGAGACAAGACAACATTTGACAAAATCCGGCCATCTGCCGTAACGACGGCAGCAGCGGTTTCATCGCAACTACTTTCAAGGCCGAGTACAATCATTGTGTTCTGTGTTAAAGCGGTGCAAATTGGCTAAGGCTGTATCACTGAATAGGGTATCCTGCAACATGACGACACACAAAAAGTACAGAATCGGAACACGGGGAAGTCCATTGGCGCTTGCACAGGCCTATGAAACTCGTGACAGGCTGGTAAAAGCATTTCCAGACCGCCTGAAAGAAGATGATCTGGAAATTGTGGTTATCAAGACCACGGGGGATCAGATTCAGGACCGCCCCTTAAGTGAAGCGGGCGGAAAAGGCCTTTTTGTGAAAGAGATCGAGCAGGCGCTGATCGATGGGGATATCGATTTTGCGGTTCATTCCATGAAGGATATGGAAACAACCCTGCCGGATGGTCTGGTTATTGATTGTATTCTGCCCCGGGAAGATGCGCGTGATGCCTTCATTTCCGCCTCAGGCAAAAGTCTTGAGGAATTGCCTGCGGGATCCATGGTGGGAACCGCTTCCCTTCGTCGTCAGGCACAGATTCTGAATAAACGACCAGATCTGAAGGTATGTATTTTCCGGGGGGCCGTCGCAACCCGTCTTCGTAAACTGGAAGAAGGGGAGGCCGATGCCACATTGCTGGCAATGGCAGGTCTTCGCCGTTTGGGCAAGGAAGACGTTGTCACCCAAAGCCTTGAGAAGAACGAAATGCTGCCAGCGGTGGCACAAGGGGCCATTGGCATTGAACGGCGCGCAGATGATGCGGATGTTGGTGAATTGCTAGCGGCCATCAATCACGTTGAAAGCCGTACCCGTGTGACAGCGGAGCGGGCCATGCTCGCTGAGCTTGATGGATCTTGCCGAACCCCGATCGCGGGTCACGCCATTTTGCAGGAAGATGGAAGCCTGTATTTGGAAGCCAGTCTTTTAAGTCCCGATGGAAAAGACCGTTTTGATGTTTCTGGAACCGCGGCCCCGGAAGACGCTGAAAAACTTGGGCAGAAGCTTGGCGCAGAGCTTCGCGATTTGGCTGGCCCGGATTTCGCCGCTTTTCAGATTTAGGATCATCATAGAATAACAGGGGCGGCATATGAAATTACTGATCACAAGACCCATGAGCGCGGCGCGGGAAATGAAATCTGCGTTGGAGACTATGGGACATGATGTGATTCTGTCGCCCTTGCTGGAAATTTCCTTTCGGAATACCGAACCGCTGGATATTGAGAAGGTTCAGGCATTAATAGTGACCAGCGCGAACGGCGTGAAAGGCCTGGTTCGCGCGACTGAAAATCGGTCAATTCCTGTTTATGCGGTCGGAGATAAAAGCGCCGCGGTGGCCAAACAATCTGGATTTGAGAAGATCTTCAGCGCCAATGGGGATGTGGATGATCTGGCCCGTTTGATAAAAGAGAGGTTGCCTGAAGATGGCGGAACCCTTGTTCATGCGGGGGGCGCACGCCTTGCCGGCGATCTTGGCGGCGATCTTCAAAAAGCGGGTTACAGCTATCGCCGGGAAATTCTTTATGATGCCCATGATGCGGAAGGACTGACCCCGGTAGCATTGTCAGAATTAAAAGCGGGTAAGCTGGACGGGGTGCTTGTTTTTTCACCTCATACTGCAAAAGTTTTGAAGCAGATCATTGATGCGGATAAACTGTATGATCATATTAGTAAATTGAGCATCTGGTGTTTGAGCCAGAATGTTGCAAATGCCTTGAGTGACCTGCAGGCTGGTCAGATATTTGTCGCGGAGCATCCGACAGAAAAAGACCTGCTGGCGTTAATTGAAAAAGCAGATCCCAAGGATAAGAACTCTGCCCAGACGGAGGGCGGGAAAGTTAGGGAGCATAAAGTGGCAGTACCACCAAGCGGAAAAGACACCGCAAAAGGCAATGCGAAGCCGGACGCGAAGGAAGCATCCAAACAGGCGGACGCTAAAAGCGCGCCCCCTAAAACACCTACGGGAAAAGTGGATGCCAAATCATCGGGCCCAACAACAGCTGCAGCCTCTTCCAAAACTGAAACAACAGCGGCAAAACCTGCGGCGAAAAAAGGATCAAACACAAAATGGGTCCTTGCTGGTGTTGGCGGCGCGTTTATCCTGGGTCTGGTTGCCTGGCCGCTGATCCTGCCAAAAGTCGCCCCTGTTCTGCCTGAAGGTACGCAAGCCATGTTGAAAGGCTACTGGCCTGAAAACCCTGCGATTAAAACACTGGAAGAGCGGCTTGCCGCGCTGGAGAGTTCAAAGACTACGGCACCCGTTCAGAATGTGGATCTGGGAGCCGTGAACGCGCAGATAGCAGCGCTTCAGAAAAGCCTGGACGAGAAAGTATCGCTCAACCGTGCTGATCTTGAAACCTTAAGTGGTCGCCTTGGTGAAATTGAAACGGCCAAGGCTGAGTTGGAAGCCAGCATTTCGAAATTGCAAAATGCAGCGCCGATTGCAGTGACCCCGACGGGAGATGAGGCTTCAGCCACCGAAGCATTGCAGGCAGCGCTCAATACCCGCCTTCAAGACCTTGGGGATAGCCTGTCAAAAGCACAGGCCGAAATTGCACGTCTTAGCGAACAGCAGGTCACCACAAAATCCGGACTGGATGATCAGCAAACTGAAATCTCGGCGTTGAGCGCGGCTGTGAAAGCCGCAGCAGAGACAAAACAGGTGGCGGATGCAAATGGCAACGAAAGTCTGATCCTTCTTGCCCTTGGTCAAATTCATCGGGAAAGCCGCGCGGATCAACCTTTTACCGGGGCGCTGCAACAAGCGATCGCGGTGGCACCGGAAGGCTTGCAAGCTGACTTTGCCAAGTTAAGTGATGTGTCCAAGTCTGGGGCACCAACCATCCGTCAGTTAGTGGATGAATTTGAGGCTGAGGCCAGCAATATAACGCAGGCCGCCCGCCTTCCAGATAGTGAAACATGGTATGGCAAAACCCTGCATAATCTGGCCAGCTTGGTGAAATTCCGCCGTGTCGGTGATACGGAAGGGGATGATGTGGATGCCATTGTGGCCCGCGCTGAAAAGGCGCTTCTGGGTGCCGACCTCACCGGAGCAATTGCGGCCCTTTCATCGCTGGAAGGGGCATCACGTGAGGCGGCCTCTGGCTGGATCGCAAATGCACAAAAGCGGGCCTTGCTGGATCAAACCCTTGATGAGCTGATTAAGAAAGTGTCTGCCAATGCGGCACTTGATAGTCAGGCATCTAACTAGGGGGCCACATGATTAGAGCAGTTTATCTTTTCGTTCTAATAGCCTTGCTGGCGTTTGCCGGTGTGTGGCTTGCAGAAAACCCTGGCGGCGTTTCCGTTCGTTGGGGCGGATATGTGGTGGAGACCAGTATGGTCTTTTTGGCCGCTGCCGCATTGATTGTGGCGCTGGTGCTGACGGTCCTGTTCCTCATCGTGCGCTGGGTAAGACAAAGTCCCGGAAAACTGGGGGCAGTATTCTTTGCCCGCCGTCGCAGTAAAGGCTACGAAGCCTTGTCCAACGGCATGGTCGCTATTGCCGCAGGAGACGCTGAAGAGGCCCGCAAAGCTGCGGTTCTAACTGAAAAGCATCTGAAAGGGGAGCCCCTTGCCCTTTTGATGGCCGCACAGGCTGCGGAACTGAATAACGACGATCGCGCGGCACAGATATACTATGACCGTATGACCGCCCGTCCAGATACGGAATTTCTGGGGCTGCGCGGACTTATCGCGCGTGCCAAAGCGGATGGTGACCTGACGAAGGCGTTGGAACATACGCGCCGGGCCGACCAACTGAAGCCTGGAACAGAATGGGTTCAGCGTGAAATGCTGGAACTCATACTGGAGAAGGGTGATTTTGAAGACGCAAGTGTCGTTGTCGGCAAGATGATGCGCAATAAAAAGCTTGCGAAATCAGATGCCCTGAAACATCTGAAAGCAGTGATCAGTTTTCTGCTGGCTGAAAAGGCGCAAAAAGAGGGTCATTTGGAAGCAGCCCTGCGACACGCCAATATGGCTTATCAGGCGGATAGCACATTTATCCCTGCCGGTGTGTTTTTGCTGAAACATATGGCGCCGGGCCGTGGCCGCGACAAAATTCTGTCCACGCTCTGGAAAGAGATGCCTCATCCGGAAGTTGCCGCTGCGGCGAAATCCTTGGTGCTTGCAGAAGATCCGAAAGACTGGCTTGCCCGTGCCAAGAAGTTCATGCAGATCAGCAACCCGGATCACCGGGAAACGAAAATGGCGCTGGCATCAGCTGCCTTGGCGGCACGGGAATATGGCGAAGCGCGCGAATATCTGAATGCCCTTGATAAAGACGGGGCCACAG
Organism: Sneathiella sp. P13V-1; assembly: GCF_015143595.1. NCBI lineage: Bacteria > Pseudomonadati > Pseudomonadota > Alphaproteobacteria > Sneathiellales > Sneathiellaceae > Sneathiella > Sneathiella sp. P13V-1. The sequence goes on from NZ_WYEU01000001.1 coordinate 1,095,626, forward strand.
TCGGCACCTATCGTTTGCTTGCTGAACTTGAAGAAGTGGCCAATGCGGATGCGGTTGCCGCCCGGAACTGGATCTTGAAAAGCACTGAAGCTGATCCCGATCCCGCGTGGGTTTGTGGGTCCTGCGGGTCCATTTCATCGAAATGGTCTGCCCGTTGTCCATCCTGTCATTCGTTTGATCGGTTTGAGTGGCGACAACTGAACCGTCACACGGAAGATCCGGATCTGATCGAAGCCGAAGTGGTGGAAGAGGTCCAAGCTCTCCCCGTCGAAGTAAAATAACAATAAAAAACCCCGCCGATGAAGCGGGGTTTTTCTTCCTGTTTTGGTGCGGTTTATTCGTCGCCGAAACCAAATGTTTCTGTGACATAATCAATGTCTTTGTCACCACGACCGGAGAGGTTGGCAAGGATTGTCTCGCCTGGGCGGTCCTTCGCCATTTTCATGGCATATGCGATGGCATGGGAGCTTTCCAGAGCTGGGATGATGCCCTCACGACGGCTCAAGGTGTAGAAAGCATCCAGTGTTTCCTTGTCTGTGACGGAGCCATACTGAACACGGCCGGAGCGGTGCAGGAAGGCGTGTTCTGGACCAATACCCGGATAATCAAGGCCACTGGCAATGGAGTGAACTGGGGCTGGCTCGCCTTCGTCATCAACCAAAGTAATGGTGCGGAAACCGTGGATGTCGCCATCGACACCAAAAGTGAGGGTCGCCGCGTGCTGACCCAGTTCTTCACCAGTACCCATGGGTTCAACACCGTGGATTTCCACATGCTCATCTTCGATAAAGCCGGAATAAAGACCCATCGCGTTTGAACCGCCGCCCACACAGGCCACAATGTGATCTGGAAGTTCGTCCGTCATTTCAAGGAACTGCTCGCGCGCTTCAAGGCCAACAACTTTCTGGAAGTCGCGGACCATTTTCGGGAATGGATGCGGCCCTACAACAGAACCGATCGCGTAGATGGCATCTTCAGTTTGACCAAGATACGCACCAAAGGCACTATCCACCGCCTCTTTCAGGGTTTTGGCACCCATGGTCACCGGCACAACTGTTGCACCTAGAAGACGCATACGAACCACATTTGGATGTTCTTTTGCGATGTCCACTTCGCCCATGTGAATTTCACATTCCATACCGAAGTAAGCCGCCGCCGTTGCCAGCGCCACACCATGCTGACCTGCGCCAGTTTCGGCGATCAGCTTCTTTTTACCCATATGTTTAGCAAGCAGTGCTTCCGCCATACAGTGATTGAGTTTATGGGCACCTGTGTGGTTCAGGTCTTCCCGCTTCACATAGATCTGCGCGCCGCCAATGTCTTCGGACAGGTTTTTCAGATGGGTAATGGGTGTTGGGCGACCCTGGAAATGTTTGCGGATATATTTCAGGTCATTGAGGTAATCTGCAGACTTGGAAAGGCGGTCATAAGCCTTGGCGATTTCTGCAAAATGCGGTTCTAATTCAGGTGGCAGGAAAGCCCCGCCATAATCCCCAAAATAGCCGTCACGATTTGGATAGGTTTTCAGATAGTTTTTCATTCGGTGCCCCCTAAAGAACGTCAACATATTTTGAGGGCATTATAGAAAAGCGTACCGAAATGAAAAGGGGAAGCTCAGAAAACTGCCCCTTAGAACGGGCAATCCTGAAAATTGATTAGGGCATTGATCTAAATCAATAAAATAAAAAATATATAAGATTGAAGTAATATGCAAAAGGACATAGTCTCCAGTCAATAATAACAAGAAACTAAAGTATGTGGGAAGTTCGATTATTGGAGACAGGAGGAAAGCCAGTGTCTGAGCAACTTTCTGAAGAGATGGAGAGAGAGAAAAGGAAAGAAGTTGGTTTATTTCTTTTCCTAGCTGCGATTCTAATTCCCGGGCTAACCGTTATGTTAGTTGGTGGGTACGGGTTTAGTATCTGGATAATGCAGATTTTGACAGGTCCGCCAGTGGGGTAGGGCCATGTCCCGGAGTAGCGAAATAGGGTATACACGTCGGGATCTGTTTATGAGATCTCGGGCGAATAAAACTGAACCTGCGCCTGTTATTACACATATCTTGCCTTGGGCAACAAGTGACGATATCGCCGACAAATGTACAGGTTGCGGCGATTGTGTTTCCGCCTGCCAAGAGCAAATCATCGTTCTTGCTTCAGCAAATTGCGCCTCTGTCAATTTTGATAAAGGGGAATGCACGTTTTGTGGTGATTGCGCGTCTGCCTGCAGTGAAGGTGTTTTCTGGGAAGAAGATATCCGCGCAGTAGAAAAACCGTGGCAAGGTCTTGCGACGGCTCACGATGGTTGTTTTGCGCATAAAGGTATCGTGTGTGAGGTCTGCAAAGACCAATGCCCTGAAGCGGCGATCAAATTCAGACCACAGCTGGGGGCTGTGGCCATTCCGGAAATTGAAGAAGAGAAATGTACCGCCTGCGGTGCATGTGTTGCGACCTGCCCAAGTCAGGCAATGAAGGTTCACTTCGCGGCACCTGTATCTGAGGCACATAAAGAGGAGGGAGCGAGCGCGTAATGGAGGAACAATTTTTCATTGCCAGCTACATCGCACATGTCAGGTCGGAGAATTTGTCTTCTGCCCTGATGAGTATTGCCGAGACACCATTTGCGGAAGTTCCGGCAACGGATGAGCAGAGCAAACTGGTTGTTGTTATTGATGCACCGACAGAAGGAGAACTTCTGGATACGGCGGAAAATATCCGCGGGTATGAGGGTGTGTTGTCGTTTTTACCTGTCTATCAACATGCCGAATAGGCGGCTGTCTGATACAGAAATATAAGGAAACTGAGCATGAAGTTTTCAAGAAGGGACTATATCAAGGCTAATGCTGCCACGATCGCTGCTGGGGTTGCAGGGATCAAGACAGCAGAAGCTGCAAATGTTGTGACAGACCGCGAAAAAACGGAACTGAAATGGTCGAAAGCGGCCTGCCGGTTCTGCGGTACGGGCTGTAGCGTCATGGTCGCAACCAAGAATAACAAAGTGGTCGCCACACATGGTGATATTCATTCAGAAGTGAACCGCGGCCTTAATTGCGTGAAAGGGTACTTCCTTTCCAAAATTCTTTACGGTGAAGATCGCCTGACAACACCATTGCTTCGCATGAAGGATGGCAAGTATGACAAAAATGGTGAATTTACACCGGTCAGCTGGGATGTCGCGCTGGATACCATGGCGGACAAGTTTCGCGATGCCATCAAGAAAAATGGTCCAAAATCCATTGGTATGTTTGGCTCAGGCCAGTGGACTGTTTGGGAAGGTTATGCTGCTTCCAAACTGATGAAAGCGGGTTTTGGCAGCAACAATATTGAGCCAAATGCGCGCCACTGTATGGCATCTGCGGTTGCGGGCTTCATGCGGACCTTTGGCATTGATGAGCCGATGGGTTGTTATGATGACATTGAGGCCACGGATACTTTTGTTCTTTGGGGATCCAACATGGCAGAGATGCACCCGATCCTCTGGACACGTGTGACAGACAGACGTTTGTCCGCACCGGATACAAAAGTTGTGGTTCTCTCAACCTATGAACATCGCTGCTATGATCTGGCAGATATGCCTATGACTTTTGCGCCGCAAACCGATTTGGCGATTGCCAACTTTATTGCCAATTACATCATTCAAAATGACATGGTCCATAAGGACTTTGTCGCCAAGCATGTGAATTTCCGCCGCGGTAACACAGATATTGGATATGGCCTGCGACCAGAGCATCCATTGGAGCAGAAGGCAGCCAATGCCGGTAAAGCTGGTGGCTCCAAACCTATGTCATTCGATGAGTTCAAAGAGTTCGTTTCAGATTACACAGCCGAGAAAGTCGCTGAACTTTCCGGTGTTCCAGCAGATAAACTGATTGAACTTGCAAAACTGTACGCGGATCCGGACCGGAAGGTAGTCTCTTTCTGGACTATGGGCGTGAACCAGCACACACGGGGTGTCTGGATGAACAACCTGATCTACAATATTCACCTTCTTACAGGCAAAATTGCGACACCGGGTAATTCACCTTTCTCACTAACCGGCCAGCCTTCTGCGTGCGGAACTGCCCGTGAGGTAGGTACTTTTGCCCACCGTCTGCCTGCAGACATGGTTGTGATGAAACCTGAACATCGGGCCTATGCGGAGAAAGTCTGGAAAATTCCCCCTGGTATTATTCCGCCAAAACCTGGCTATCACGCGGCGCTTCAAAACCGGATGCTGAAAGACGGCAAGATCAATGCTTACTGGGTGATGTGTAACAACAACATGCAGGCAGCGGCGAACCTGAACGAAGAAGGGTTCCCGGGGTATCGCAACCCAGAAGCCTTTATCGTGGTCTCGGACCCATATCCAACCGTAACAGCAGAAGCTGCGGACCTTATTCTGCCAACCGCTATGTGGGTGGAAAAAGAAGGTGCTTACGGTAACGCTGAGCGCCGGACACAGTTTTGGTATCAAATTGTGAAGCCACCTGAAGGGGCAAAATCCGACGTTTGGCAAATTGTTGAATTGTCAAAACGGTTTAAGACAGATGAGGTTTGGCCAAAAGAAGTTCTGGAAGAGTTTCCAGAATATAAAGGTAAAACCCTTTATGACGTTCTCTATGCCAACGGAACTGTGAACCGCTATTCCCTGGATGAATTGAACAAGGAATATGGCAACCACGAATCCGAACATTTCGGTTTCTACCTTCAAAAAGGTCTGTTTGAAGAATATGCCACATTTGGTCGCGGCAAAGCCCACGATCTGGCACCGTTCGACACCTATCACAAAGTCCGTGGTCTACGCTGGCCGGTTGTGGATGGCAAGGAAACCCGTTGGAGATACAAAGAGGGGTCTGATCCGTATGTAACGCCGGGATCCGACTTTGAGTTCTACGGTAAGCCAGACGGCCGCGCGATTATCTTTGCATTGCCTTATGAGCCCCCCGCAGAAGCCCCGGATGATGAGTATAATTTGTGGCTGTGTACCGGGCGTGTGTTGGAACACTGGCATTCAGGTTCCATGACGCAACGTGTACCTGAGCTCTATAAATCCTTCCCGGATGCGGTTGTGTATATGCATCCAGATGACGCATCCAAACGTGGCTTGCGCCGGGGTCAGGAAATTAAAGTTGTCTCTCGCCGTGGTGAAATTGTCAGCCGTATTGAAACACGGGGCCGCAACAAGGTGCCAAAGGGACTGATTTATGTGCCTTGGTTCGATGCCAGCCAGTTGATCAACAAGGTCACACTGGATGCGACAGATCCTATTTCCAAGCAGACGGACTACAAGAAATGTGCCGTTAAAGTTGTTCCAACAGGGAGGGCGTAATCATGAAGTTTAGATTTGCAGCTATTGCAGCCTCAATCCTGGTTGTTTCTATCTCAGGATTGGCAATTGCAGAAGGAACAGCAACACTTCGAGGCGGAACACCTATTCCGGAAGAAGCAGCAGCCCCTGCTTTTAGCAAGGTTGAAAACAAGGATTTGCGCCGGACAAGAAACTACCCGGAACAGCCACCAACCATCCCCCACAAAGTGCGGGACTATGAGGTGACGAAGAACGCAAATAAATGCATGTCTTGTCACAGCCGACGCCAGACAGGTGAAAGTCAGGCGCCAATGGTAAGCGTGACCCACTTTATGGATCGCGATTATCAGGTGCTCGCCACCATTTCGCCACGCCGGTATTTCTGTAACCAATGTCATGTGGTGCAGCAGGATGTAAAAGCCCCTGTCGTCAACGAATTTAAAGATGTTGAAGATGTACTGAAAAGTGAGGCGGACAAGAAATGACCAATCCAATTTCCAAAGGCTGGGGTTTGGTGAAGTCAATTTGGCATCGTGCCAATAAACCGGCCAAATATCTGTCCGTGGGGTTTCTGACCCTGGGTGGGTTTGTTGCAGGTGTTATGTTCTGGGGTGGTTTTAACACTGCCCTGGAGCTTACCAACACCGAAGCGTTCTGCATCAGCTGTCATGAGATGGAGCAAAATGTTTTTGCGGAGTTGAAGCCAACCATCCACTACTCCAACCGCTCTGGTGTTCGGGCAACTTGCCCCGATTGCCACGTGCCGCATAATTGGACTGATAAAATTGCCCGCAAAATGCAAGCCTCGAAAGAGGTTTATGGCAAGATCTTCGGTACAATCAGTACACGTGAGAAGTTCGAAGACCAGCGACGTCGTTTGGCAGGTCACGAATGGGACCGTCTGAAAGCCAACGATTCACTGGAATGCCGGAACTGTCACAGTGCTGAAAGCATGGATATCACCCAGCAAAGCAGCCGGGCGGCAACGGCTCACCAAACGTTCCTGTTTAAAGGTGAGAAGACCTGTATTGATTGCCATAAAGGCATTGCCCATGAGCTTCCGGATATGACAGGGGTTCCTGGCTGGAAATAAGGCCCGTTGGTCCAAGGAAAAGGCGGTAACCAGTTTAGTTGCCGCCTTTTTTGTTACTCTTGTTCAGGTGGGTGCCCGTAGTAGAGCCTTTTTGTCGGATCATAAACGGGATCGTGGTTAGCGGCTGCGAGGATCACCTCATAATCTGACATTTCAGGGGTGAAGGTATCGCCAACTTGTGCAAATGCCTTGTGATTGTCCAAAGGCTTTCGCAGGAGTTTGTTTTCGACACGCATAATTCCGTGAACAGGTCGGTTCCCCAGATACTCCATGCGTTTCATGCTGTTGTTTTTCCACACATTCAAACCCCGGTAATCGGGATCTATGTATAACCAACATGCTTCCAGGCTGTCGGGGTTATACATCTCAGGCACCCCGGCCAATTCGAACAGATGTTTGTGATAATTGGAATTCGGATGGCGTAAAGCACTGACCCCCATGAGCTTTTTGTCATCATTTATGGTGAATAACAGCATATCTGCCATAGGGACACCCCTTTGCAGATTTTCAATGGGAACTTCACCGCCTTTTGCGACCATGGCAATAAAGGCCCGCATCAGTCCCGGTGGACAGTCAATAGGTCTGATCGCGCGGGTTTCCATTCTTCATCTCCCCTAGTTGGCGTTTCTCGCCTTTACGGCTGTGCCATCCTCTATTTCCGGACCAGGGTAAAGGATAACCTTTTCACCTTCGTTAAGACCCTTTGTGATCTGCGCTCGTAAGCCGTTGTTATGGTTGATTTCCACAAGCTGCTGAGTGGCTTTGTTATTTTCATCGACTTTGAAAACCACCCAATTGCCCTGATCCCGAAAGAGGGCACTTGCCGGGATATTTAAGGCGGTATCGGATTGCCATACAATGATCCGGGTTTCTACCCGAAAGCCGTGCCCAAGGCTTGCCCGCTTTTCCAGAGGATCCGTAAATTGGATAATGGCTTTGACCCGTTGCTCTTCCACCCCAAGGGCAGAATATTTCGTATAACCCCATGGCTCAATCCGCTCCACAACACCGTGAAGCGGGGTCGGCTCTCCCCATTTCTCCACGAGAACTTTTTGCCCTTCGCGAACCTTGACGGCATCGGTGGAAAGAAGCTCCACGATAATCTCAAGGTCATTTTCGATATTGCCTATTTCCAGAATGGGGTCACCCGCCGCAACCGTGGTTTCGCTTTTCTGCATCACCCGCAAAATGCGCCCGGATACGGGTGCTTTTAGGGAGATGGCATTTTCTGCGGTCGGCTTTGAGGTAATTTCCGTAGATGTATCAGAAAAGCTAATGAGCCTTGCACGGGCGCGCTCAAGATCAGCTTCCCGCATGGAAATGGCAGCCTTGGAGGTATCCAGGGACGCCGTCGCGGTGCGCCAGACGCGCTTCGCCCGGTCCATTGCGGCTTGCGAAATATTACCCTTACCAAATAGCTTTTCAGCTCGCTCGAAATCCAGATCCGCAAGGTCTTTATCCGCCATGGCTTTGTTAAGGTCGGCGCGGGAGAGGCGAAGAGCGGCTTCTGCAGCGCTGACCGCGGCGCGGGCCTGCTCACGTGTTCGCACATCCAACGCGGATGGATTAAGGGGCAGCATACGGACAATAACAGTTTCGTCTCCGTTGACAGGGTCCCCTGGTTCCACATCAACGCGGAGCAATCGCCCCGCGATGGGGGCGGAGACCACATAAGCGTCTCTCACCCTTGTTTTGGCCTCTTCATTGATGGTAACCGTCATGGGCGATTTCTCGGTGACTGCCATATCCACTAACGCAGGTCTTGGCCAAAACGCATATGCAAGTGCGCCGCCTACTAGGACAACCAGCCCTGCGCTCATCCAGTAACGTGATCTTCTTTTTGCCACTCTAAATCACTCCCTCGTTTTTAAGGCGGATACCAGATCAAGGGTGTCGATATCCCGTTTGACAAGCCATCCGGACAAGATGGCGGCAATGACCACCGCCATTATTGCTGTTCCATAACTTGTCGGCCCGACTGTTGCCGGTACCTGATAGAGATCGGTGCTGAAACCGATCGCGATAGCTTTTGCCAAATAATTCCCAAACATTGCCCCAAGGGGCAGGGCAAGCACGGTAATGATACTCAGCTCCCCCAGCAGGACGAATGTCGCTTCGGCGCGGGTGAAGCCAATAACACGCAGACTTGCCAGATCCCGTGATCTTTCCGCAAAGGCAATCCGGGCACTGTTATAGACAATCCCGAAGGTGATAGTCCCCGCAATCAGCGCCATGACATAGCGCATGGCACCGGCTCCAGAATCAATAATTTTCTGGAACGCGGCGCGAGCTTGTTCTTTAAGGCTGACCCCTGCAACAGCTGGCATTTCTTTTAACTGTTGATAGATCTGATCGCTTTGCTTTTCGTCAATACGAAGGTAAGCCCCGTTCATACGGCCGGGTTCCTTTAACAAGCGGTTGAGGCTTTCTGTTTCCATAAAGGCGGGAGAGCCGAGCAAAGTATCTGCAATGGCGGCAACGGGAATTTCAACCGTTGGCCGCCTGCCTTCGCGAATATCTACGGTCAGAATTTCACCCGGGACAATATCCAGCTTCTCGGCAAGCGCTTTTGCCAGAATAATTCCCTTTTCCCGGATAAAGATGGGTTGTTGGTTCTTGTCGATAACCCGATTGAGTTCCGGATTGGCCTCAAGGCCATTGATGGCCCCGCGGTGGTAATGTGGCCCGTTTCGAAAGGTGGCGGAGACGACACGATAGGGCTCTACCATTGTCACCCCTGGAATTTGCGCCAACTCATAGGCCACTTTGTCGGATAAGGGTTCTACAAGCGTTACATTAACCTGACTGCGATCTATCACATTAAAGGTAACATCCACGGTGTGATTAAACCCTGACATGATACCAAGCATCCCAACGGAAAGGGACATGCCTGCGGCGATCCCGAGGATGGCAAGAAAGGCCCGCAAAGGCTGACGGATGATCCTCCGAACCACCATTCTGCTTGGCTGATCGAGTATTTTCTTGGTCAATGTTCCGAGTTTGGCACTTCGGCTGTAATCCGCCGGTGCGGGCGGGCGCATGGCAACTGCAGGGGTTAAGTTAAAGACCCGCCGCAAGACCAGAACACCTCCTGCAGATGCGGCAAGCACGCTTACAGCAATTCCAATAATGAAGGCTTTGGGATCCACGGTGAAGACAAGAAACGGGAACTTATAATAGATCTGAAAGATGCCCACGAAGCTACGCCCCGCAAGGACACCAAGGACACATCCAAGCAAGGCACCGCCAGTTGCAATGATCAGGATAAACTTAAAATAGTGGGCGCCGATTTCATATCCTGAATATCCAAAGGCCTTTAGAAGGCCGATCTGTTCCCGTTCAGATTCGATCATTCTTGTGATCACGATATTCAGCAAAAAGGCGGCAACAGCCAAAAATACAGGGGGCACAGCCCTGCTGGTGACCCGCTGACCATCTATTTCTTCCTGTATAAAGCGGTTTGAGACATGATCCTCCAGACCGTATGCACCCGTGCTGCCGTAAGGGTCCAGAATCAGATCAATCTTGTCTTCCACCGCTTCTGATTTGGCACCGCGGGTTAAGGAGACGATAGCCTCATTATAGGCTCCCTCCAGATCATAAGCGGCTTGCAGGGTCTTCTCGTTCATCCAAAGAACGGCAAAGCGGGCGTCATCGGGCATCATCTCACCCGGGGGTGCAGAATAGAGAAATTCAGGGGATTGTGCTGTACCAACGATTTCAAAGACCCGGCGGGATCCGTTCATGGTCGCAGATAGCGTATCCCCGGGACTTAAGTTATGGGCTACTGCAAATCCCTCCAGCAGGATCACCTCATCGGGGCGTGTCGGGTCCAGATATCGTCCACCGGACAAGTAAATATTATTTAATTTGGATTGCCGGTTTTCCGGCATGGATATGGTGGTACCGTGAAGAGAACTTGCAGATCCCGGCAGGTCAATACGGGCGATACCAGTGATGCGTCCTTCAACTGATGCCACCCCTTCAATCAGTTCAATATCATCCAGTGTATGCAGCGGGGCCCGTTTCACAGGAGCAAAGATGTCCGCCAGACGATATCGACTGTAATAGGTCTCTTTTGTGTTCTCCAGTGAGTTCACAAGACCATCTTCCATCACCAGTAAAAGAACCCCAAGGGCAATCACCAGACCAATGGCAACGGCCTGTCCCTTGATGCGCCAAAGATCTCGAAGCATCTTGCGATCCAAAGGCGAGAAAAAACTGGAGAGGAAGGTGGAGGTCTTCACCAGACAATATCCTCCGCCGCAAGTTTATGTGTGTTCACCTCTACTTCGCGAATACCACCGTCCGAAAAGCGAATGACGCGATCTGCCATTTCTGCAGTGGCCGCGGCATGGGTCACGATCATCACTGTGGTGCCCAGCTTTTCGTTCACATCTTGTAGGACACGCAGAACAGATCTGCCTGTTTCGCTATCAAGGGCGCCTGTGGGTTCGTCACAAAACAGAACCGTTGGTTTCTTGGCGATGGCGCGGGCAATGGCAACCCGCTGTTGTTCGCCGCCCGAAAGTTGCGCCGGAAAATGATGGGTGCGTGCTTTAAGGCCCACAAGTTCAAGTGCTTCAGCCGGATCGTAAGGATTGTCGGCAATCTCTGTCACCAGCTCCACATTTTCTTCTGCGGTGAGGCTGGGCATCAGGTTGTAGAACTGAAAAACAAATCCCACATGATGACGGCGATAGCGGGTGAGTTCTCCGTCATCCATATCGGTCAGGGTCTGATCGAAGAACTCAACCTTGCCTTCAGATGCGTGATCAAGACCACCCAAGATGTTCAAAAGCGTTGATTTACCGCTGCCAGAAGCCCCTAGAAGGACAACAAGCTCCCCCTTTGGAATTTCCAGATCAACGCCTCTCAAGGCATGAACCGCAGAGGCACCGCTACCATAGGTTTTGGTAAGGCCTGTTGTCTTAAACGCGAATTCCGATCCCATATTTGCGCCTTTCGGGGGATTGAATTACCTGCTCGATTGAATCATATCCAGTCCTCACGGGCAATTTTTTTAAGGGCAAAATTCCCTAATTGTTCCTTTTTGTGATATAAGATGTTTCTGAGGCCTTTAAATATAAAAAGTAAGTAAAATCAAAGGCCCTGAAAGTTCCTGCTGGTCTGTTATTGGATCTTGAATTTAGCCATGAAACGGGTGAACAGGTTGGAAAAGGGGGAAAAATGTCTGCAGACTATAAAAAGAATGAAGAACTATCCGCAGAACAACATGCTGAAGTTATGGCTGACTTCATCGCACAGGGTGAACAGAAAGCCATGGCATTGGGGAACCGGGGACCTGCCAGGTTTGATAAGGACGGTAACCTGCATCCGGAAATAATGGAAAAATACTGGGAATGCGGCTTTTATGTTTTTGAAAATTTCCTGTCAGAGGATGAACTGAGCGGTTTACGCGTGGCGGTGGACAGGCTTTTGGAAACTGCCCCTATAAATCCAGAGACGACCTTAAACAAGGCAGGGGATGTGGTTGATTTATCCGGCTACGCCAAGCCTCCCTTTAGGTATGCAAAACCCCTTAGTGATCCGCTTGGGGGAACAACTCAGAACAAAGGTCGTCACCCGGTTAAGATGCAACAGGTTCAGGTGGCAGAGGGCGCGCCTGATTACACAATCAACTTTCTCGATGGAACCTTGCATCTAATGGATGAAGCCTTGTGGTTGTACGGTCATCCGTCACTTCTCAAAATCGCTGAAGCCGTTACAGGGCCTGATTTTGTCCCGTACAATGAAGTTGCCTTTATCAAAGAGGCAGGTTTAGGACCAGCAGTTGCCTGGCATCAGGACGGCACAACCCATTGGAATGCAGCAGATTGGAATGAGGGGGCGCATGGGTTTAATTCCATGACGCAGCTCTATCCGTCTACGGCAGGAAACTGTGTCTGGGTCATTCCCGGTAGCCATAAATCGGGAAAAGTGGATATCCCTGCGCTGGTTGAAAAAAATGGCTCCGATAGGTTCGAAGAGGCGGTCCCCATGCTTTGTAAGGGCGGTGAAATGATCATCATGAACCGCCAGATTGTTCATGGGTCATATGCCAACAGCTCTCCCGCCCGTCGGGTCACCATGAATGCAGGTTTCTTCCCGCGGGAACGCATCCTGGACGTGACCACAGAAAAACTGAACGGTGATCTGGACACCTATACAGAGAAACGGGTGGAGGAAAGAAGCCGGATCATTCCACTGGCGGTCAGTGCCAGACAACAGCAATTCCCTGAAGAGGTGCCTTATGAATATGCGCCGCTTCAACGCTCCGAAGAAGATCTGGAGTGGAGCGATGAAAACCGCCGCAACATCCTGTTCAATTACAACAGGCAGGATATGTATATTTAGGGTTTTGCGTAATCCCCGTGATTGTAATAGGGGGAGGTATTGGGCTTGCTGCCCTGATCCGTTGTTTTACAGGCCGCTAATCCAAACACGACAATTATCAGCATAAGGTACTTCATAGTGTCACTCCGAGGGTGAGAGTATCTTATGCTGATGTAGGTAAGTTTAATTCAGTCTCAACAGCTCAGTTATTCAGCGGCCTTGTAAAGTGACCGTTTTGGGCGCTCCATCACATTTCTGACCATCGGTTCGAAGAACTCCAGGCTTTCTGGTTTGTAATCCGGGTCAAAGGCATTCTGGTCATATTTCTCGCAGAACTCAGCACAATCATCAAAATAAGGATGATCTTTGAAGGCATCGCGGGCGTTTCTGTCCAGGCCGATATGATGGAAGAAATAATAACCCTGAAAAATCCCGTGATGTTTCACAATCCAGTACAGCTTCTCGCTCAGGAACGGTTGCAGAATGGTTGCGGCAATATCCGCGTGGTTATAAGTGCCAAGCGTATCTCCAATATCGTGAAGCAGGGCCATCACCACATATTCTTCATCTCGACCATCCCGATATGCCAGTGTGGCGGACTGCAGGGAATGCTGTAGTCGGTCAATGGGAAAACCGCCAAAGTCGCCATCCAGCAATCTCAAATGATCCAGAACTCGGTTTGGAAGATCCTTTGAATAGGTTCTGAAATTATCGCCGATGATCTGCCAGTCTTCTGCTGTTCCGTTGTCCATGGCGGTAAATTGGGCTCTGTCCGCGCTCTCTTGGCTCATATCCATCCCTCTGTTTTTGTTATTTTAGGTTGGATATCAGTTTTGATTATTTTTAGGTGAATTACCAGCCTTTGCAGCGAAGAATTTTAAGTATCTGTTATGACTAGTGAAATTTTGAATAATGATTATTGAAGAATTTCAACAATCTTCAATTTTGGAAATTCTTTTTTCAGATACTTAACAAAAGACGGGTTCTTTCGCGGAAGCTGAATGCTGTCCGTGGTGTTTTGAAGCAGCAGGTGCAGTGCTTGTTGTTCTACCCGCTCGGTTGGGATTTCACTCAACACCACCTGATGGATAAATCGATATCCCAAACCTTCGTTGGCGATGTCTTTCAGGGAATCCTGAATAAGGATCTGATCTGCTGCAGGATTGAATAACGCTTGTTCAATGCGTTCAACCCTAATGGTGGGGGTGACAAGTACAGAAGCGCCCAGACGGTTTTGGTGTTTTGTGGAAGTGAGGGCGCGGCATCCTTTTTCTTCTGCCTTTTTCGCGGCCGTCTCCATAAGTTCTTCTGCCCCTTCGCCTATGAAAATGCTCACTGAGACAGAGCTTGTTTCCGGTTCAGGCAAGATGGTTTTCAGAAATTCGCTCACGATTTCTGTATGCCGCGATGGATCAGGCGCACAGACAGGGCGGAAGCTGGGCATTGAATTGATTTCAACAATGATTGCTCCGTTTTCCCAATAGGGTTGGCTGCAGTCAGGAGAGACAAAATCAACCCCGGCAATTTTCATATCCAGTGCGCGGCACGCATCTTCTGCAAGTTGCAGGTTTGCAGGGTGAATTTTTGCCAGAACATTCTCGCAATCCCCTCCCTCCTGCAGATTGGGGATGGGGTGCAGGACAACTTTTTCACCCGGGCGGGGGATGTATGTATAATCCAGACCCATACTCGCCAGCTGCCGGTCTTTTGCAGCTGATTTCTTAAGCTGCAAGAGCGTATAGCTTAGGCCCAATCGGTTTGGGTTGGACCGGTTTTCTATGTCCATAAGTTGTTCGATGGAGTGTTTACCATCCCCGACAACTGAAGGGCGCTTTCGGCTAACGGCGTAGCGGCATTTTCCACCAAGTACCATGAGCCGGTGGTCCTCACCATTACAGTATTTTTCTGCAATCACGCCCCCACCATCAGAGGAGGATATTTTAAAGGCCGCCCTCAGTTCCTCCTCGGTTTGGATGTCTAGCACAACGCCGTTTCCCCGCATCCCATCCAAGGGTTTTAACGCGAGCGGAAATCCGAGATTTTCTATAATCAAGGGGATTGCTCTTGCATCGGTCACAGCAAGGCTTTCTGAGGCTGGCAGGCCGGCAGACTTCAGTATTTGATGCGTGTGGAATTTATTACTTGTCAGCTTGTCAGAGAGGACCCCAACCAAATTTGAGAGTGTGCGGTTTAGAAATTGACGGTTTTTCCCGTAACCAAACTCCAGGACGACACTGAATTCGTTTAGGGGCCTGTAGGGAATACCCATATTCTTCGCAACTTCAATGAAATTGAGATTTCCGGAATCACCCCACATTCTCTCCAGCAGTTTATCCAGCGCTTTTAACACATTGCCGATTTGGGTCTCTTCGTCGCTTCTGCCTCTGGCAATAACCAGGAGCGTCTTAAGGAGCCGAATAACCAGAGAGGGCAAATCCGTTTCAATCGTAAAATGAGTTTTGTCCCCTTCACTTTCGTGCTGCCAGTTCAGGGTTCGATAGAGGCGCTGAGAGCAGTGTATGTTTATTGCTTCGACTGATTTGAGGAGTGCTTCACTTGGGTTTCTATACTGCTGGTTCTCTATTCCCAGCGGTAAAAGAAGGCGTTCTTTAATGCTGTTTTCTGCGGTTTCATTTAAACGTTCTGGGTCCGGAACAATTGATCCGGTGATAACAGGATTATCACTGATGACATTTGGGGCTGCCAATTGGCGTAATGTTGCAAGATTGAGCAAAACGGATCGCTTTTGTCTGGTGTTTTTCGGAATTCTTATTGAATTTCCTACAATGTAAACAAAAAATTCAGCATATTAGTCAATTAATATGCAGGATTAAGACGTCAAAAGGGTCCAGCAATTGCGTTCAGAAGAAATAAGATTACTGCTCGAAAAAGATCCGAAAAACCCGGACATTCTGGTTAGATATGGACGGGAACTTTTTTCTGAGCGGCAATTTGACAGGGCGCTCACTTGTTTCTTTAAAGCCACCGAAAAAGCTCCGCGGAATCCAAGGATTTATTCGTTCATTGGCACAACCATGAAAAAACTGAAGCTTCATGGGGAGGCGGCCAGGTATTTCTATCTGGCTTTCGAAGGTGGGTATAACCGAGCAAATACTTTAGAAAACCTAATCTATTGTTTGCGCATTTCAGGAAATGTGAGAAGTGCACGTGAGTATCTTGGCAGATATGAGGAGAGCGATCTTCTAACTCCAAATCTGGCGAACCTGATCGCCATGGATAGTTTTAACGCGGGTGATTTTGATAAAGCAGGTCTCTTTTTAAGGAAGGCCTTGGCCGCCAAAAGTGATGATCTCTTCTACAAATCGCTGGAAGAGTCATTGAGGGCAGCAGCGGTGGTTAATACCGAAAAACGTCGGGTGGGGTTCCACCTCAATCAGGTATTCCACTATCACATCATGAAACCCATTTTTGACAGTCTCAAAAATGACTTCTATTGCTTGATGACGGCTGATCTCCTAACACTTAGAGAGTTTGAACCGGATGTGGTTTTTGTGGCCAACTCCCAAGCAAATCCTATTCGGGAGGTTCTGCCAAACGCGTGCTTTATTTATACGCGTCACGGTCTGATCAGTAAGAACTTTGTCTTTAACGCTGCGCGAGGGTGCGACTATGTGATGGTGCCGGGGCCTGACCAGAAAAGAGAATTTGTCGAAAGGGGAGGTTTTTCTCCCGACAAAATATGGGTAACAGGATATTCTCAGATGGATCCGCTTTTCAGAAATGAGACTGAAGATCCGGGATTTGATATCGACCCGTCAAAACCAACCCTGTTATATGCTCCCACTTTTTCCCCAGGTTTAAGTTCGATCCCGTTAGTGGATAGCCTGCTTCGCACGAATCCGGATGGCCTTGATGATATGAACGTGATCATGAAACTTCACCCGTTGGCCCCGGAATTCTATCCAAGGGAATGGCGAAGTCTTAAGCATTTAACTCATGAAAAAGAGAATATGTTCTTCGCAGAAGCCAGTAGCCAGAATATTGTCAACTATCTGGCTGTTGCAGATGTTTTGCTTTCCGATCTCTCCAGCGTTGTTTTCCAGTTTCTAGCGTTGGATCGCCCAATTGTCACCGTTAATCATCCGAACCGTCGTACCTGCCAACAATATGATCCTGATGGGTTGGAATGGAGATGGCGGGATATGGGAGATGAGGTTGAAGACATGGCAGAGCTTCTTCCGGCCATCCGGCATGCGGCGGCAAACCCGGAAGAGAAAAAAGAGATTCGCGGCAAATACAGATCTCTCTTGTTTGGGGATATTGTCGATGGGCGGACAGGTGACCGCGTTAGATCTCACTTGATGGAGCATTTTGAAAAGGTGGGTCAAGAGGCATCTCGATGACTGAAACCGGGGTCAGTGCAATTCTTCTAGGGGCCGGTCAGGGGAGTCGCCTTGGTGGCGGCGGAAAGGCCTTTATCAAGGTTGCAGGGCAAAGTTACCTTCAGCATGTCGTACAGAAATTGGCACCTTTGGTCGATGAGGTTATCGTCACGCTTTCCGCTGAAGATATGTTGCATCTCGATCCGGTGCATATGTCGCTGCCCTGTCAGTTTGTTGCGGGCGGAGACACGCGGCAGGGATCCTTTGCGAAAGCATTTGAACAGTGCCGAAAAGAAAAAATCCTGCTGCATGAAGTGGCGCGGCCTTTGGTACCTGTTTCCCTGCTTGGTCAGATTATCGAGGAAAGTAACAAAAACTCGGTTGTCACAGCGGCCTTACCGATGGAGGTACGGGATTCAATCGCATTGAGTTCCGGGCCGGTCGTTGGGGCGAAAGTGCCGCGGGATCAGCTTATTCAATTACAAACACCGCAAATGTTTGACCGCGCGGTTCTGGAATATAGTCTGCAATATGCCGCGGACAACGAGATTGAGGAGGCAAGCCTTGTCTTTCTGTGCCAGCAGGCTGGTTATGCGGTTTCCTGGGTGAAGGGGTCGTCCAAAAACTTCAAGGTAACCTACGAAGAAGATCGCTTGAAAGTGGAACGCATTTTGGCAGATGCGAAAGAAGGTGCGTCATGAAAGATACGGGCAGTGTCTTGATTGTCGGGGCCGGAGCCATTGGCCGCGGGTTCATTGCGCCGGTACTATCCGAACAAGGGTATAAAATCCACTTTGCCGACAATGATGATTGTTTGGTGTCTCTGTTTCAGGACCGGAACATTAAAACATATGTCACTGCTTTCAGCAGTCCCGAAGGATATGATTTTAAAAAAATTCATTATGGCTGGTGTTATCACATCGACCGGTTGGATTTTGACCACACTCCGCCACGCTTTGTGGTTTTCGCTGTCGGGATGAAAAATCTGATAGATGCTGCCACAAAGGTTGCCGCAGCATTTTCGGGCGGGCCTTATCCTGGCGCAATTTACACTGTGGAAAATGACCCGGCGTCGGTCGAGATGTTGAACGAGGTGTTTAATGAGGTAGCCCCCGTCTATTTCGGGGTTCCAGATGTCATTACCAGCAATGAAGCACCTGAAAGGCTTGAAAAACTGGACCCTCTTTGTCTCTGCTCCGAGGTTGGAGAGCTCTATTTGGAAGGCAACTGTCTCCATGGTGAGGTCACGGGATATGACGATGATTATGTTCGCACACACTGGATCTGCAAAAAATACCTCCATAACACGCCCCATGCGGCCCTTGCCTATTGCGGCGCTGTGAGAGGGCATCGCTATATTCATGAGGCTGCCGCAGATTTTCAGATTGGCAAAATTGTGGAAAGCCTGATGTCAGGGATTCAGGAAGTTCTTGAACAGAAATACCAGATAGATGGTGTTTTTCTTAAAGAGTATGCAGCCAAGGAAATTTCCCGATTTAGGAATGCCGCGCTTCATGATCCCATATCACGGGTGGGGCGAAACCCGGATATAAAGTTAAAACCGGAAGAACGGATTGTTCACATCGCGGAACTGTTTCTTGAATATCAGATCGATCTGACGTCCTTTGGCAAGTTGATATCCGATGCGCTGGACTATCCACTTTGTGAGGCTCTTGAAACCGATAGGGCGAAGATGACCTTTCCTGCACTATTAGAGAAATATACCGGACTTGCGCCCGAAAGTCCCATAGGACGAGAAGTGCTGGCTCAACGTAAAGTGCCGAGCCAGCCAGAACCTATTTCTTGAAGTTATTTACCCTTCCAGACGGGTTTGCGTTTTTCATTAAAGGCTTTTCGTGCTTCGGCACTGTCTTCTGTTGCAAACGCCGCCGCCATGGCATCCAGTGCGGTAGGGGGCACCTGTTTGAAGTTCATCAATTCAGTGCGATACATCAGTTCACGGGCTGAATACAGGGCAAGCGGCGACATTTCTGCAATACGGCCTGCCAATTTCCGGGCTTCATGCAATAGCTGATCTCTTGGGTAAATGTCAGTTACCAAGCCGAGGCGTTCCCCTTCGATGGCGGTGATGGGATCTCCCGTATAAATGAGCTTGGCGGCTTTCATTCTGCCGATCAACATTTGCAGGTGCCATACATGCATACCGGGAGGAGAGGCTAAATTAGGGACACCAGGATATCCGAAATCAGCATCATCGGACGCCAGCACCATGTCACAGGCAAAAGCTAGCGTACAGGCACCTTCGCGGGCATATCCTTGAACAACTGCCATAATCGGTTTGGACAGCGCGCGGACGCGTTCTACGGTTTTGACATAGAACAGGGACAGAAACTGTTTCATTTCAGTGGCGCCAAAACTTTCCATGAACTTGATGTCAACACCCGCTGAAAGCCCCCGGCCTTCACCGCGAAGGATTATGATGCGGACATCCGGATCTTCATCCGCAAGATCAAGGGCGCTTAAATATTCGTAGGTAAGGGTGTCGTCAATTAGGTTAAGCGGAGGCCTGTTAATCACGATTTCCGCGACATTATTTTCAACATGATATTCGAGGGTTTGGAACTTCTGCATAAGCTCATTTCCTTTCTTGTTTTTCAGGCAAAATTATAATGCTTAAAAGAATCGGAATAAAGCGATTGCCCCTGTCTTGGAGCAAATTCTCATATAATTAAGTATATTAGGGATGTTCGGGACTACATCTCTAAGACTTTAATTTTAGGCAAATTTTTTTCTTTCTCCTCAAAAAGTATCGGAATTTTCGACCCTTTAAGAGGCTGTTAATCAAATCACTTAAGAATAAAGCCAAATTGATAAGGGCTTGATATGTGTGTGTCGCGAGCTGTTTTGGCAGCTAAGGGGTGTAAGCGATGGTCACTAAAGAGGGAACAAAGTATAATGTTCAAAAAGAATACCGAGGGAACGCCAGCTGCTTTTAACCCAAAAGACTGGTTTTTCAATCTGCAAACAAAAACCAAAATCTTTATTGGTATTTGTACACCGCTTGCCTTGCTGTTGATTGTTGGTGCCGTTGCGGCGCTCAACATTGATGGCCTTGTTTCTACAAATAGTGAATTGGACAAATCTCGTACGCTGTCATCCAAAGCGGCTGCGATTGAAACATCCGCGCTCAATATGGAAACAGGTATGCGGGGGTATTTGCTGGCTGGACAGGAGACGTTCCTTGAGCCTTATCGAAATGGTGAAAAATCTACATATGATCAGATCGCAGACCTCAAACAGTCCGAGGTAGGTAATCCGGATCAATTGGCTTTGCTGGAAGAAAGCGAGCGGATTTTGCGCGAATGGCAGCAAAATGTCACAGAACCTTCCATTGAACTTCGCCGGCAGATTGGTGATGCACCTACCATGAACGACATGGCCAGATTGGTGGGCCAGGCAAAGGGTAAGGTGTTCTTTGAGAAGTTCCGCGCTCAGATCAATGAGCTTATCGCCATAGAAAGAGAACAGCTGGAAAGTCGTCAGGAAGAGTTTGTTGAGGCAAATGCGGCTGTGCGTGCGCAGTTTAAAGTTGTTCAGGAAACCTCTGCAGCTGTTGAGAAAACTCAAGAAATCCTCCGTGCTGTTGACAGTATCAAAAACCTTGTCACTGAAATGGAAGCAGCGCTCCGCGGTTATCTCATAGGTGGAAACACGGTCTATCTTGATGATTATCAGGTCGCTGAAGACATGATTTTTGCAGAAATTGAGGTACTTGGCCTAACAGTTGAAGAACAACCCAAGCATGTGGAAAGTGTCGCACAAGCCGATGAATTTCTTTATGCATATGTAGAAAAGGCGATCAAACCAGTCATTGCAATTCGTAAGGAAATAGATGACGGCGTCCGTACCATCATTGATCTTCGGGCGTTCCTATCCAGCAATGCAGGTTTGGATGAACTGGAAGGTTTTACAGCCGCTCTTGGCGCGATCACACAGGCTGAGAGCGAACGTATTTACTATCGTAAGTCCGATGCGCTCGCCGCTGTTCAAACCGTTGATGCGGGTATTGCCACAATGGGTGAAAACGAAGAGCAACTTCGCAAAAGCTACAGCACTATTGACGCCTCCAAGGTTGTGTTGGCGGCCGCTGTTGATATGGAAACAGGTATGCGAGGCTATCTGCTTTCAGGGCAGGATAGCTTCCTTGAGCCGTATAATACCGGTAAGGACCAATTTACGTCAGCTGTTGATCAACTTCGCGCTTTGATCATCGATAAACCGGAAGAGATAGCCCGATTGGATGCTGCGGTAGAAACAATTACAAACTGGCAAAAAGAAGTTGTTGATGGTGCGATAGCCCTTCGCCGCAGCATTGGTGATGCAAAAACCATGGATGATATGGCTGACCTGGTTGCGGAAGCCCGCGGTCAGAAGTATTTCTCTGAGTTCCGTGAAGTTCTTGCAAAATACATGTCTGCCAAAGATGACAGCATGCAAAACAATCTTGCCGAAGCAGATCAAGCGGTGCTGAGCACTTATACAATTATTCTGGTTTGTGTGCTTGGTGCGTTTGCAATTGGTCTGGCGCTTGCCTTCCTTATTGGCAATGGTATCGCGAATCCGATCCGCAAGATGACAACTGCCATGAATGATCTGGCAAATGGTCGTCTGGATGCAGATATTCCATCCGCTGATACGGCTGATGAGATCGGTGAAATGGCAAAAGCGATGGGTGTCTTTAAAGACAATGCCATTGAAACCGAACGCCTGCGTGAAGAGGCGCAGCGGAACGAGGCAGCCCAGCGTGAACGTGAGAAGGAAGAAGCCGAAGCGCAACGACGTCGTGAGGCGGAAGCCGAAGCCGAACGTCAACGCCAGCAGGAAGAAAACCGTCAGAATCTGTTGAAACTGGCATCAGAGTTTGAAGCCTCTGTGGGGAGCATTGCGAATGCTGTGGCTGAATCTGCCCATGACATGCATTCTTCATCTGAACAGATGTTGCAGGTTGTTGAAGAAACCAATGCTCAGACATCCAGCGCCCTGGGTTCTGCGGAGCAGGCATCCAATAACGTTCAAACCGTAGCTGCAGCGGCGGATGAAATGTCCAGTTCCATCCGTGAGATCAGCCAGCAGGTTTCCCAGTCGACCCGGGTTGCCGGTGATGCGGTGAAACAGGCGGAAGAGACCCATAGGCAAATTCAGGGTCTTGTGGATTCCTCTCAGAAAATTGGGGAAGTTGTTGCCCTGATTACAGATATTGCTGAACAGACAAATCTGTTGGCTTTGAACGCCACGATTGAGGCGGCGCGCGCTGGTGATGCGGGTAAAGGCTTTGCCGTTGTGGCGGCTGAAGTTAAGAACCTTGCCAACCAAACAGCCCGTGCAACAGAAGAAATTGCGCAGCAAATTGGGGGTATTCAAGGTGCTACTCAGGTTTCTGCGGATGCGATCCAATCCATCAGCAGCACCATCGGTCAGATGGATGAAATTGCTGCGGCGATTGCGGCAGCGATTGAAGAGCAGTCCGCGTCGACTGATGAAATTTCAAGAAGTGCAGGAGATGCCTCGCAAGGGACGACCGAAGTGACAAACAATATCTCCCATGTAACACGTTCTGCGGAAGAAACCGGTGCATCGGCCACAAGTATCTTGAACCAGTCTAGCAAACTTGCAGAACGTTCATCTGAGCTCAATGATGAAGTTGCACGTTTCTTGCAAACCGTACGTTCTGCTTAAGGCAATGATTTAAATACAAAAACCCCCACCTGATTGGTGGGGGTTTTCTTTTTATCCAACTTTTTCGAAACTCAGCTTCTGTCCGAGCCGTTCAGTAATATTACCAAGGGTAGTTAGGCAGGCGTCTGCTTTATGTTCCGGGATAGATACTGAAAATCTGGTGATGAAGTGATCTTCTTCCTCCCCTTCGATATGGTCTGATTTCATTCGTACGATATTGGCTTCAAAATCGATAAATACTTCGGTCATTCGTGCCAAAAGGCCCGGTTGATCCTGCCCTTCGCATTTGATCCTGTGGGTAATATCAGTGGGCGGAGTATCGCTTTCAGGCAGAGAAAGACGCTTCACATCAATATCTGCATTTTCAAAACCGCTTAAAGCAGCAATTTCACCAGCGACGTGATTTGGCGTCATATCGTCGGGAACCACCAAGATACTGGTGAGGCCACCACCACTTCCCAGAACTGCAAAACTGGTGTCTTCCAAATTCACACCCAAATCAAACAGGGTTCCTGTGATATCGGATATCAAACCGACACGATCATGTGAGAATACGGAAAGAAGGGCTTTGTAGCTGCTCATATGGGGCCTCGCTTAGCAGGAGTTTATGCAGTTTGAGTCTAGTATACCCGAAGAAAAGATCAAAATTTTTATGTTTTCTAACCGCCTGTTAACAAAAAATTGTTACTGATTGAACTTCATTCTATTCAGCAAGCTCCCAGAAGTGGGAAAAGTGATGGAGATACTGGATGCTCATAGGTGATCTGCTTTTGGCCCACGGTCTGGTGAAACCAGAGGATATTGAACTAGCATTTCATCGCCAGAAGGAAAGTGGCGGCCGTCTTGGTGATAATCTGGTGGCTTTGGGCGTTCTGTCACAGGATCAAGTTGACAAAGTGATCTATGAAGCACCACAAGCCCCAAAAACAGTGGCGGATACAGGTATTCCCGCTTCCAATCTGTTGCGCTTGCTTTTTAAAGCCATTTACACAAACAGTCTGGAAACCGCTTCTGAATATGCCGGCTCCCTGAAACTGCCGGTACCAGTGATCAACCGTCTTATTCAGGAATCCGCTGACAGAAAATTTCTGGAAGCCTTAGGATCGGCTGATCAAAGCTCCTTCTCTGAAAACCGCTATGTGATGACGGAAGCGGGGCGTCGTTTCGCCCTGGAATCCTTGCAGCAGAACCAATATGTGGGCCCTGCTCCGGTATCGCTTGAACAGTATCAGGAACGTATTCAGCAACAGAAAATCACCAATGAACTGGTTGCTCAGGACAAGATTGATAAGAGTTTTGAAAATCTGGTGATCTCTGATGAATTTATTCGCCGTCTTGGACCGGGTATCAACGCCGGTAAAAGCATTCTGCTTTATGGCCCTCCGGGTAACGGTAAGACAACGGTTGCGGAGAAAGTGGCCGATATCTTCGCCAATATCATCTACATCCCTTATTGCTTTGAAGTAGACGGCCAGATCATCAAGGTTTTTGATCCTGCGATCCACAAAGCAGTTCTGCCAGAAGAGGTGAAGGTGCCAAAATCTGGCCTGCGCCGCGAGGAATTTGATGGCAGGTGGATCCCCTGTGAGCGGCCGGTTGTGATTACAGGTGGTGAATTGACGCTGGAAATGCTGGATCTCAGTTTCAATTCCCATGCCAAATATTACGAGGCCCCTCTTCATGTGAAGGCGTCTAATGGTACCTTTATTATTGATGACTTCGGCCGCCAGTTGGTAAGCCCGGAAGAGCTTTTGAACCGTTGGATCATTCCACTTGAAAGCCGTGTGGACTTCCTGAAACTTCACACAGGTAAAAGCTTCCAGCTGCCTTTCGATGAGTTGGTGATTTTCTCCACTAACCTGTCGCCGGATGACCTGATGGATCCTGCCTTCCTTCGTCGTATCCCCTACAAATTGGAGACAAATGGTCCGAACCGGGATGAGTATTTTGAGATTTTCAAAATTGTTGCAGCGTCTAAAGGTCTTGAGATGACAGAAGAGTTTCTGGATATTGTTCTGGACGAGCTGCAGGTTAAAAACAGTTTTGATCTGGCGGCCTATCAGCCGAA
Source organism: Sneathiella sp. P13V-1 (assembly GCF_015143595.1). Lineage (NCBI taxonomy): Bacteria > Pseudomonadati > Pseudomonadota > Alphaproteobacteria > Sneathiellales > Sneathiellaceae > Sneathiella > Sneathiella sp. P13V-1. The sequence goes on from NZ_WYEU01000001.1 coordinate 1,120,449, forward strand.
ATTTATTGTGGAACAAGTACTTGCAGCCTGTAAATTCCGCGGGGAACCTGCCCATTTCAGTGAAGAGCTGATCCGGGATGCCTTGAAGAACCTTTATACATCAAGTGCTGCAGGTGTCGGGGCGACGAAAGCCAAGGGTGTTGGATCTGGTTCCAATAAACTGGCAACTGCCGTATAGACGCTTGTTGTTGCCCACAAAAAAAGCCTCGGACTTCGAGGCTTTTTTATTGGATTGAGCTTCGAATTAAGCCAGTTCTTTTGCCTGTAACACAGCTTGGGTGCGGTTACTAACGCCCAAGGTGCGGAAAATGGCCGTGATATGAACTTTCACAGTACTTTCAGCAAGCTGAAGGGCTTCTGCAATTTCCTTGTTGGACTGGCCTTGCGCCATCAGATCCAGCACATTCTTCTGTCTGCGTGTTAAAGACTGAGTGTTGTTGCCACTTGCTGGCACCCCGGCTCTTGATGTGGAAGGCGACGGGGCAAAAGATTTTTTCTCTGCCGCGAAAATCTCAAACGGGAAGTATTTGCCGCCGGAAAGGATCAGGCGAACCGCGCTCAACAGGACATCGCGGGAGGAGGATTTCGGGATATATCCATCGGCACCCAAATTCAGGGCCAATGTCATATCTTCCAATTCCTCAGATGCAGACACAACAACAACCGGAACATCTGCATATGTGGCGCGGAGTTGCTCAAGAGCCTGTTTGAACTCCATGCCCGGCATTCGAATATCCATAACGATTAGATCAGGGTCAGATGTCGCGTTTTCAACGTGATCCAGAAGTTCATCAAAATCACAGCAATCAACAACAGATGCATTTGTGTCCAATTGAGACAGAAGGCCGGAAAGGGCCATTCTGTAAAGTGGATGGTCATCAGCAATTACGATATTCATGTCAGTTACTTTACTATGAGCAAAACTATAATAAGATCATATCAGAAATCACGGTATTTGTACACGTAAATAAACCTAAAGACGTAAAAATCGTAAAACAATAGTCTTTGATTTAAGGTTAATATTCATTAGCAATTAAATTGAATTCTATTCCCCGGATACAGGAGTCGGGCCGTAGACAGTAGTTGATTGCCAGTCCAGGTGCGTTTCCCTATGCAAAGGCAAGGGGTTGGGTGATCCAATTCCATGAAATGGTGTATTTCCTGATCAGATATTTGTACGGACAGTTGATATTTATGCGATAGTAATGAGCATCTGGCTTCAAGAAATACCTCTGATGACATCGTAGTAAAATCCTGATCTATATAATCCGGCACAACGTGGGGGACTACATATCTGTCTTCGAGAAGCACGGGAACCCCATTTTCCTTGTGAACCACATATGACCTGTAGGCTTCACTTCCTTCTTTAAGGCCTAGCAAAATAGCCTGTTCAGTGTCCAACGGGTCTTTTTGGTGGAAAAGCACGGATTTGCTGTAACTATTTCCCCTCAAAGTGATGTAGCTTTCGATACTTGGCAAAATCAGATGGGTTTCATGGACTTCGGGTTTGGCAATGTAGGTGCCCACCCCTTGAATACGGGTGAGAACCCCTTCCTGTGTCAGTTCCCGCAGCGCCCGGTGGATGGTCATCCTAGACATTCCCAGATCGCGAACCAGGGTATGTTCGGAAGGGATTTTGCTGTGAACGGGCCAACTTCCTCTTTGAATATGGTCAAGTACATATGACTTAACTTGTTGATACAGAGGCTGAGGCCGTCGATCGACCGACAAACTGGTAATTTCCATAGTATTCATGGTGATGTCTCATTTCCCTCAAATTGCAATCAGAGAAATGACGGTCGTCACAAATTTTTGTGAATTTGGCTAAAAGTTAATTTTGCACTTGAACGACCATTCCAAATAGATATATTGGAACTTGATCAACACCATCTACACACATCGGTTTTTGATCATTAAGGCCCGTTTCGAATTTTTTGCGCCCCTCGAAGCGGGCCTTATCCTTTTCTATTCCCATTTTTTTGGGATGTTTTTTGTGCCTCCATCTTGATCAATCTTGCATTCACCTTCATATAAAAGGCTGAATTTCTGAGCGAGAATTAGTGGGATTATTATGGCAGAAAAAACTCATGAATTTCAGGCGGAAGTCGCCAAGCTACTTCATATCGTTGCCCATTCACTTTACAGCGAAACTGAGATTTTCCTGAGAGAACTGGTCTCTAATGCATCGGATGCCTGTGACCGTCTCAGATATGCTGCGCTAACACAGCCGGAGCTTACCGAAGGAGATAGTGACTACAAAGTAGTGCTGACCGTGGATAACGGTGCAAAAACACTCACCATTTCTGATAATGGTATTGGCATGTCCGAACAGGATATGGTGGATAACCTAGGGACCATCGCCCGTTCAGGGACATCGAACTTTGTGGATCAGCTGACAGGCGATGCGGCGAAGGATGTGAGCGTCATCGGTCAGTTCGGTGTTGGCTTCTATTCGTCATTTATGGTCGCGGATAAAGTTGAGGTTATCAGCCGGAAAGCCGGTGAAAATGCTGCCTACAAATGGCAATCCGATGGCATGGGTGCCTATACCATTTCGGACGCAGATCGGGATCAACGTGGCACTACCATTATTCTTCATATGAAGAAGGACGCTGAAGAATATCTGGACCCTGTGCGGATCCGGCATGTTGTTCGAACCTATGCAGATCATATTGCCCTGCCAGTGGTCTTAAAAGCCACGGAAGAAGACAAGGAAGATGAGGTTTTAAACACAGCCAGTGCGCTTTGGACCCGGCCAAAGTCTGAAATCACAGAAGACCAGTATAAAGAGTTCTACCATCACACAGGTCAGGCATATGATAGCCCCTGGATGACATTGCATAGTAAGGTTGAAGGTACGCTTGAATATACCATGCTGGTATTCATTCCAGAAAGTCAGCCATTTGACCTGTTCAGCCCTGAGCGCAAATCTCAGCTGAAACTCTATGTGAAGCGTGTCTTTATCACAGATGAATGTGACGAGCTGGTGCCGCCATATTTGCGTTTCCTGAAAGGTGTTGTGGATTCGGAAGATCTACCGCTCAATGTCAGCCGTGAAATGCTGCAGAATAATCCGGTTCTTCGTAAAATCCGATCCGGTTTGGTGAAGAAGGTTATTGGAGAACTTGAAAAGCGGGCCAAGAAGGACAGTGAAGGCTTCCACAAATTCTGGGATGCGTTCGGGGCTGTCTTAAAAGAAGGAATTTATGAGGACGCCGAAAATGGCGATCGCCTTCTAAAATTATCCGTCTTTAAAAGTACCCATGGGGAAAATTACTCTACCCTTGAAGACTATATGGGCCGAATGAAAGAAGGTCAGGATACAATCTATTATATCACCGGTGATGATATGGATGCCCTTCGCAAAAGCCCGCAGCTTGAGGGCTTTAAAGCCAAGGGTGTGGAAGTGCTTCTTCTTGCGGACCCTGTAGACAGCTTCTGGCTGTCGCGGATCTCAGAATTTGAAGGGAAGGCCCTGAAATCAGTGACCCGTGGTACAGCTGAATTGGACAAGCTGGACGGTGATGAAGGCGACGGTAAAAAGGATGACAAAGACGATGCAGAAGGTAATCTGGATCTTCTGGTTGCTGCATTTAAGCAGGCGCTTGAGGGGCGTGTTAAAGATGTGCGTATCTCAAAGCGCCTGACAGAAAGTCCGGTTTGTCTGGTTGCGGATGATGGAGATATGGACATCCATCTGGAGCGCGTCCTGAAAGCCCACAAACAGCTTGGCGGTATGGAATCGCAGCGGATTTTGGAAGTCAATCCTGGTCACCCTCTTATGCAAAAACTGCAAGCTAAAGCGGAGCTTGGCGGGGCCTCGGATACGCTAAGTGAGGCAGCGCTTTTGTTGTTGGATCAGGCTTTCATCGTTGAAGGTGAGGCAATCAATGATCCTGTTGAGTTTTCCAGACGAATGGCGAACTTCATGGCGCAAGGTCTTGGATAAAGGCTGACTATAATTTTCAATCTTCAAGAAGGGGCGGTTCTCGCCCCTTTTTTAATCACAAAATAGAGTTCCGGAACATCTACCTATGGCTTTATGAGACGTGGAGCCAATGTATGAAAAACCGGGCCGGAAAATTACTGATTTCGATATGCCTTCTGTTGGGGCTCTCTGCCTGCGCCGTGGGACCTTCCAAACAGGTCAAAAGCGATATTAGATCCTTCGCCCATAATATGCGGGTGGTGACCGACGCTTTTGCAGAGCAGATGAAAGCAACGGAAGCTGCGCATCAGGCGGCGCTCAAAGAGAATACGTTTCTGCAGTTTGATCTTGGCGGTAATCCCCCCGTTAATGAAGCCAGTCTGTTTTCCTTTCAGGAATATGCGGTTCGTAACAGCCTTATTGAAACTCTTCAGGCCTATGCCCACAATCTTGAAGAAGTGTTTCTTGATGCTGAAGGGGATACGGTTTCTCTTGTAAGTGCCGAACTTAAAGAATTTGACGCGGAACTTCTGGAATTGTCTCATGGCCTTGGAGCGCAGCAGAAAACCGCTCTAATAGGCTCTCTTGAGGGGCTTTCAAAAATTGCTTTTGCATCTTTTGCGAACACGGAAGTTGGCAATATCGTTCAAAAAAATCACCCACTTGTGGAACGGGCTGCACTTCTTCTTTATCTGGATCTGGGAAGCCCAGAACATACAGATGAGAATTGTCCAACAGAGGACGCCTTTCAGTCTGTGAAGTTATCCAAAAATCAAATCCCCCTGTGCCGCGGTGGTCTTAGAAGCATTCACAGCCGCGCAAATGCTGAACAGCTGAAAACACTACGTCAACGGCTTCAACTCTTACCGAAAATAAAACACTCCGATGAAGACCGGGAAGAGGTCATTGACCGTTTGTATAAGGCCCGAAAAGCGGGGAAAACACTTGATAAGTCCATGGCACAAACACAACAGGCGTTGATCAGGTTGATCACAGCTCACAGACATCTGAGAGCGCAATATGCCACCACTACCGAGACTATAGGGGAGGATATTCTGCCCAATTGGTTTGGAGCTGAAGATAAAAATGGATCGGTGTTCAAGAAACTCACGGAACTTACCAATTTTCTTCCTGATCTAGTGAAGGAAGGTCGAAAACTGATGGAAAATTAGAGGATATTCTATGGCGGCAATTACGAAACAGGAAGCCTTGCAAAGATATGAGGAGGCGCAAGAGTTATTGGCTGGACAAGATTTAAGCAAATTGCCTTTGTCCGCACAATTACGCCTGTTGCAGGCCCAGAGGCAGATCTATCAAGAAATCCAATTGATGGAAGCTGAAGCCATTGAAGCGCGGGATAAGGAATATATTCCGATGTCAGCAAGCCTGAGAGAGAGTGAGGCGGATTTTCAGGAAATCCGCGACTGGGCGGAGAAGGCGGCCCAAAGCGGCGAGGCTGTTGAAGGTCTCGCCAAGGGGCTCGGTATTATCCTGTCTCTTTTGTGATTATTTCTTTTTCTGCTGATCCGGATCCATCATTGGATCAATTTTACGGCGGGTCAGGCTGTAGTCGGCTTCTGCTGGAATGTTGAGGAATTTCCCTTCCTCGGTAATTTCCATTTCCGGCAGGACCGTCACCGTTGGGGTGGCAGCAGATTTCTCAACGGCTTCTGCCGCACTGTTAAAGCGCTGCAGATATTCAATATTCATCATGGTTGGGAAGATGATGGTGTATTTGCCATCTTTTTCCCCATCCATAGCTTCGTTGGGCCCAATCCAGACGGAATCCACTGACTCTTCCCCATCATGGATCGCCAATTGCTCATCCGGAGCGATGGCAATGAAGAAATGGGTGTCAAAGCGTTTGGGCATAAAGGTTGGGGTAATCCAGTGGGAATAGTGGGCCAGTTGATCGGTAGCCAGCTCCAACTCCTCCGCTTTGGCCATAGCGAGAATATCAATGTCGCCTGCCTGCATCTCTTTGCGATACTGATCCACCAGCTTTTCAATACGTGCCGGAGCGACCATTACGCCTGTGGCCTTATCACGGGCCAGCAGCACATGACATTCTTCAAAGGCCTCACGGATGGACGCAATTTTAAAGGAAAGAAGAGGATCTGATAAATCGGTGCCGGCTGGAAGATACGCGCTGAGTTCAGGGTTGAGATCCCCGGAATCCACTTTACCTCCTGGAAAAACCAGGGCGCCAGAAGCGAAGTCAATCTGGTGGTGCCGGACGACCATGAAAACTTCCAATTTATCACCGGGTTTGTCACAGTCACGAACCATGAGAACGGTCGCCGCAGGTTTAAGCGGGGCGGTTTTATCAGTCATACGCTTATCATTCCTTCTTTATTTGCGTCTTTATAGAGTGTCGCAATTAAAGAAGACAAGCAACAATAAAGCCTGACGTGGATCAGAGGATTATTTGCGTATGAAAATCAGAGATCAATTTGCAAAGCAGCAATGATGGGGCCGCTTTCCCCTTTTTGAACCAGCAATGCGCATCCATCACGACCTTGATGTTCAAGCTCTGTCATGTCGAGGGTGATCTCCGTTGGGGAGCCATCCCAGCTTCTCAGCCGTTCACTGTTGCGGACAACATTGTGATAGGTAATCTGGCGCCCACTATTTTCACCGCGCTGGATGTTTACTTCCTTCAAATGATCAATATCCACCTGCCAGAGGGTGGCAGGGGTCTCGGATCGAGGGAGGGTGATGTGGATTTTCTTACCTTCAATCCGCCATTTCAGGTCAAGTTTTTTGGCGTGCCCTTCAAATTTGCTCAGTTGTTCTTTCAGCTTCGCCCCGTCGGAACCAACAAAATGGTTTTCCCCCGCGACAACCATCTGGGGGGTGTAAACATATCTGGCGCCCATCTGATCTCGATATCTGGCTTGCCGAATATCATTTTCCTGGCGACCGAAAGTATCTTTCCAACCGATATAGTCCCAATAGGTCACTGCAAAAGACAGCCCCAGAACCTCTTTGCCGCCATATTCTACCAATCGTCCCATCAGCGCATCAGCGGGAGGACAGGATGAGCATCCCTGTGATGTATAGAGTTCTACCACAGTAGAAGGTTGATGGGCTTCCATTGCGCTTGCGTTAAAGGTGGCAAGGAGGAGGGCGGAGCTGAGTGTCAGGACAAGTTTTTTCATCATGGAGAATACCGTAACGTCAAACATGGATCACATGCAATTCACTCTCCGGTGAGGTGTGATTGATCTGGATTATATGCATGCGGCGAGCTTCGTTTATAATAAATTCAATATTACCGAAGTTTTTTCGGCATACTGTATCGCTTTAAGGGAGGCAATTTAGCTTTCCCTTACGTTAATTGAATCGATTCATTAGTAGTCAAACAGTTGTGAAATTCACAGATTCGGTGGAATGATTCTAGTTTAGGTCTCGTTATTCGAAGGGAGCGCGGGTCCTCATTCGATTGTTACATAGTTGCGCTGTAATACTGGGTTTCTGAAATTAAACTAACTATTGTTCGATTTACCAAAAAAATAATGGTATTCAGATAAAATGCCAGTACATCTTAAGTAAAAAAATATACAGATGCTCATATACAACTATATATATATCAGATACACAATTCAGAAATGACAATCTTATACATACATTAATTATAGTAAGTGTTTTAATTATCTATAATTACCTTCTATACTTGTTATACAAACGCTTGTTTTTTTTTAATATTTTAAAACATCTGGTTTTTTGGGGATTTTTTGGAGGCATTAAGCAAATGGTCAACTATTTTCTCTTGACCTGCCGGACCATATTTGATTAATGACGAGGTAAGGTTCGTTAAGAGGCTGTTAAGAGGTTCAAAAGGACCCGTAAGAATCAGGGAGTAAACGTGTGTAACGGAGCATTGCTGCGCTAGGGTGTAGTGTATGCTCGACGAGGCTGACCTCGCCCCTCGTTATTCCCTACAATGGAAGTGACATTTAAGAGCTGCTTTTTGGGAATGCAGGGAGCCTATGACAAATAAAAAACAGGAATTTGATACCTTTCCAAAGCTGATCCGGCGGAATGCAAAAATTCGTCCGGACCTGCCTGCTTACCGAGAAAAGGAATATGGTATTTGGCAGACATATAGCTGGAAAGACGTCTACACAAACTCACGGTCTCTAGGGCTTGGTCTCGTTGATCTGGGTTTGCAACGTGGTGATGCTGTTGCCATCCTCGGTTCTAACCGCCCACAGTTATACTGGGTATTTGCTGCGGCGCAGTCTGTTGGTGCTCTGCCGGTTCCTCTCTATCAGGACGGCGTGGCTGACGAGATCCAGTTTGTTCTGGAGCACTGCGAAGCTAAAGTTGTCGTCTGCGAAGATCAGGAGCAGGTCGATAAGGTGCTTTCCATTATGGATCAGTGTCCGAACATCCGCTATGTGATCTATGGTGATCCACGTGGTATGCGCCATTACAACCAGCCTTTTGTAAAATCCTATAAGGAAGTGCAGGGCTTGGGTGAGGCATATGATAAGAAAAACCCAGATTTCTTTGATGCCGAAGCGGATAAGGCCAAAGGCGAAGATATTGCGACGCTCATGTACACATCCGGTACAACAGGTCGTCCAAAGGGCGTGATGCTGAGCTTCAACAATATGGTTGATGCGGGCCGCCTTTCTGTGGAATTTGAAAATCTGACCGAAAATGAAAAAGTTTTGTCCTACCTGCCAATGGCGTGGGTTGGTGACCACTTGTTCTCATACTCTCAGGCTTCACAGGCAGGTTTCTCCGTAAACTGCCCGGAAAATGCCGAGACAGTTTTGACGGACCTTCGTGAAATTGGTCCAACATACTATTTTGCACCGCCAGCAATTTTCGAAAACCTTCTGACACAGATGATGATCCGCATCGAGGATGCGAGCGCCTTCAAGCAGAAGATGTTCCACTATTTCGTGGATGTAGCGAAAAAATGCGGTGTAGAGATCATGGAAGGGAAACCAGTTTCCTTGATGGATCGGCTCAAATACGCCATCGGTAATGTGTTGATTTACGGTCCGCTTAAAAACACACTTGGCTTTAGCCAGATCCGTGTTGCCTATACAGCGGGTGCGCCGATGGGACCAGAAGTCTTTAAATTCTACCGCTCCCTCGGTATTAACCTGAAGCAGCTTTACGGTCAGACTGAGAGCTGTGCGTATGTTTGTATCCAGAACGATAAAGACGTACGTCCAGATACAGTTGGTCCACCAGCTCCAGGCTGCGAGATCAAGATCGACGAAGCGACAGGTGAAGTTCTGTTCAAGAGCCCAGGAACTTTCGTGGGTTACTATAAGAATGAAGAAGCCACCAAAGAAACCATTAGTCCAGAGGGTTGGGTGCACACTGGTGACGCCGGCATTATGACGGACGATGGTCAGCTTAAGGTTATCGATCGTGCGAAAGATGTGGGTAAGTTGAAAGACGGCACTCTCTTCGCGCCTCAATATATTGAAAATAAACTAAAATTCTTCCCGTTCATTTCCGAGGCTGTCTGCCATGGGCATGAGAAGGATACAGTGACCGCATTTGTTAATATCGACCTTGAAGCGGTTGGTAACTGGGCAGAGCGTCGCGGCATTTCCTATACAAGTTATCAGGATCTGGCCAGCCGTGAAGAAGTTTACGCTCAGATTAAGGAATGTGTTGAGCAGGTCAATAAAGACCTTGCGATCGACAGTGAGCTGGCTGGCGCACAGATCAGTCGCTTCCTTGTGTTGCCAAAAGCACTGGATGCGGATGATGGTGAATTGACACGTACGCGTAAAGTCCGTCGCCGGATCATTGCTGAGCGTTACGAAGCGTTGATTAACGCGTTGTTCAGCGATGTGAAGACAGTGGATATTGAATCCCAGATGACCTTTGAAGATGGCCGTCAAGGCACACTGAAAGCAACAGTGAAGGTCATGGACTCTGAAACATATCCGGCCATGCGCGCCGCGTCTTAATTTGCAGGGACTGAGTACATAATGACATATCAAGATGTAAAACCGGGTGAAGTCCTGCTTGAAGTGGAAGATATCAGCCTGTCCTTTGGCGCTGTGCGTGCCATCTCGGATGTGAGCTTCGACATTAAGAAAGGTGAGATCCGCGCGATCATCGGCCCGAACGGGGCTGGTAAAACCTCTATGTTGAACTGCATCAACGGCTTTTATCACCCTCAGCAGGGAACAATTACCTATAAAGGTCAGAAACGTAGCGCTATGAAGCCTCACGAAGCGGCGGAGCAGGGCATCGCCCGTACCTTCCAGAACGTGGCGCTCTTTAAGGGTATGTCCACTTTGGACAACATCATGACTGGCCGTAACCTGAAGATGAAATCAGGTCTTCTCTCCTCCATGTTCTGGTATGGTGGCGCGTTGAAAGAAGAGCTGGAACATCGCCGTTTTGTGGAAGACATCATCGACTTCCTTGAAATTCAGGCAATCCGTAAGACACCAGTTGGTCGTCTTCCCTATGGTTTGCAAAAGCGTGTGGAACTTGGTCGTGCGCTGGCAGCTGAACCTGAACTTCTTCTGCTGGACGAGCCTATGGCGGGTATGAACCTCGAAGAAAAAGAGGACATGTGCCGCTTTATCCTCGATGTGAATGATGAATTTGGTACGACAATTTGCCTGATTGAGCATGACATGGGCGTGGTTATGGATATTTCCGACCGCGTTATGGTGCTCGACTATGGTGGGAAGATCGGTGACGGTGTTCCTGAAGAGGTTCGTGCAAATCAGAAAGTTATCGACGCCTATCTTGGCGGCGGTCATTAATCCCTTAGCAGGAGAATTTTTATGGAAGACATGATGATAGAAGTATTGTTCTTCTTGGAAGTCCTGTTCAGCGGATTGTTGACAGGTACTCTTTATTCACTGGTGGCCCTCGGCTTCGTGCTGATCTTTAAGGCATCCGGTGTGTTTAACTTTGCCCAGGGCGCCATGATGCTGTTCGCAGCGCTTGCACTTGTGGGTATTCAGGAAATGCTTGGTGTTCACTGGACAGTTGCCTTTGTTATCACGGTTGTGATCATGATCGGTGTGGCCTGGTGTATTGAAAAGTTTGTTCTTGGCAAGCTTGTGAACCAGGAAGGCATCATCCTGTTTATGGCAACCATTGGTGTGACCTTCTTCCTTGATGGTTTTGGTCAGACACTCTTTGGTAGTGACATTAAGACGCTGGATATCGGCCTGCCACAAGGTTCCCTTGATTTTGGCGGCATCTACATTGATAGCCTGGAGCTGGTTGCCGGTGGTACCGCTGCGGCTTTGGTTATCGGCCTTGCGGTTTTCTTCAACAAAACAAAAATCGGTCGTGCGCTTCGTGCGGTGGCGGATGATCACCAGGCGGCGATGTCTGTTGGTATTTCCCTTCGCACCATCTGGATTATCGTATGGTCTGTTGCCGGTATCGTGGGTCTGGTTGCGGGTATCATGTGGGGTACCAAACTTGGCGTTCAGTTCAGTCTGACACTTCTGGCGCTGAAAGCACTTCCAGTGCTGATGCTGGGCGGATTTACGTCCATTCCAGGTGCGATTATCGGTGGTCTGATCATCGGTGCAGGTGAAAAACTTGCTGAAATTTACATCGGTCCATTTGTTGGCGGTGCGATTGAAAACTGGTTCGCATACATGCTGGCAATGATGTTCCTGCTGGTTCGTCCGCAGGGTCTGTTCGGTGAAAAGATTATTGAGAGGGTTTAAGTCGAATGTTTTATCGTGAAGCCGGACAATTTAAGTCCTCTTATAAAGAAGATCAGGCGATTTTTCCGATCCTGCAAGATCGGATCGGTATCGCAGTGCTGTTGGTTGCAGCCTATCTGGTTGTTCCATTCGTCATGAGTGAATACCTGATCGGTGCGATTATGACACCGTTCCTGATCCTGGCTCTTGCAGCAATTGGCCTGAACATTCTGACAGGTTATGCCGGTCAGATATCACTGGGTACTGGTGGCTTTATGGCGGTGGGTGCATTCTCTGCTTATAAATTTGCCACTTGGTCCATTGCCCTTGGTGGTGCGGAAGGCACTATCCCACTGGTTTTGACGATCCTGCTTGCGGGTGTTGTAACGGCGATCGTGGGTATCATGTTCGGTATCCCAAGTCTGCGTATTAAGGGTTTCTATCTTGCGGTGGCGACACTGGCGGCTCAGTTCTTCATTGAATGGATGCTGGTGAAGGTTGGCTGGTTTACAAACTACAGCCCATCCGGTGTTATTACAGCGCCACCACTTGAAATCCTTGGCTACCTGTTCGACACGCCAGCAGAAAAGTATATCTTTACGCTGACTTTCGTTGCGATCATGGCCTGGGCAGCAAAGAACCTGGTTCGTAGCCACATCGGTCGTGGCTGGATGGCAATTCGTGACATGGACATCGCAGCTGAAATTATTGGCTTCCGTCCCCTACAGACTAAACTATCTGCTTTTGCGGTTAGCTCTTTCTTCTGTGGTGTTGCGGGTGCGCTCTGGGCGTTCGTCCATCTGGGAACAGTGGAGCCGGAAGCGTTCGGTATTAACCGTTCCTTTGCGATCCTGTTCATGGTGATCATTGGCGGTATGGGAAGTATCCTTGGATCCTTCATCGGCGCGGCCTTTATCACACTATTGCCAATTTTCTTGAATAACGTACCACCACTGATCGGTTGGAACATCGGCGTGGATATGGTGGCTCATCTTGAATTTATGATCTTCGGTGTGTTGATCATCTTCTTCTTGATTGTTGAACCACATGGTCTTGCAAGATTGTGGACTATCGGTAAGGAAAAACTGAGATCCTGGCCGTTTCCATATTGATCTGTTGCACGAAGACGGTCAGAGTAGTTTTCTGACCGTCATCGCAGCGACGGTATTTCGTCTCTTGGCGGTGGGAACGCCGCACATAACAAGGGTAACTCTGGGAGGAAAAATATGAGTTTGAAGAAATTTGTACTCGGTGTTGTGGGAGCTGCAGTACTGGCTGCTCCATTTACAACAGCGGCACCTGCACTGGCTGAAGACACACTCTATCTGCCAAAATTGGTTTACCGTACTGGTCCATTTGCGCCAGGTGGTATTCCAACAGCCAACGGTGCGGTTGACTACTGGGCGATGATCAACGAGCGTGACGGCGGCGTCGGTGGCGCGAAAGTTATCGTTGAAGAATGTGAATTTGGCTACAACACAGACCGTGGTGTTGAGTGCTATGAGCGTACGAAAAACAAAAACAATGGCGCGCTGATCTATCAGCCATACTCCACTGGTGTGACTTACGCTCTTGCTGACCGTACACGTACTGACAAAATTCCTCTGATGACTATGGGTTATGGTCGTGCGGACGCTGGTATCGGTACAGCCTTCCCATGGGTTTTCCCACTGATGACCAACTACTGGGGTCAGGGTACAGGCATCATGAAATATATCGCTGAACAAGAAGGCGGTATAGACAAAGTTAAAGATAAAACAATTGCATTGGTTTATCTCGACATCGCGTATGGTAAGGAATCCATTCCTATTTTCCGTACAATGTCTGAAAAATTCGGCTTTAACCTGAAAGAATACCCAGTAACTTTCCCAGGCATTGAGCAGAAAGCAACTTGGCTGCAGATCCGTCGTGCGAAACCAGACTACATTGTCATGTGGGGCTGGGGCGCGATGAACCAGACAGCTATTAAAGAAGCTAAGAACATCCGCTTCAATATGGAAAACTTCATTGGTAACTGGTGGGCCGGTGCTGAGCAGGATACTGTTCCAGCTGGTGCATCCGCTGTTGGATATAAGAGTGCTACATTCTCCAACGCTGGTAAAGATTACCCAGTTATCCAGGACATCATGAAGCACGTTTACGCCAAAGGTAACGGTAAAGGCGAAGACAATGTTGGTCAGGTTCTTTACAACCGTGCTGTGATCACACAGGTGTTCATCCACGCTGGTATCCTGAATGCGCAAGCTAAATTCGGTGTGAAAGCCATTAACGGTGAACAGCTCCGCTGGGGTCTGGAAAACCTGAAAATGGATGCAGCCATGAACGAAAAAATGGGTATTGCTGGCATGGGTCCAGAAATTTCCCCAACATGTGCTGACCACGTCGGTGGTGGTGGTTTCTTCATCCAACAGTGGGATGGCAAGAAATTCAACGTTGTGTCTGAAGCTCTGACACCAATGAATGACCTTGTTATTCCTGCAATGGAAGCATCCGCTGCAAAATACCTGAAAGAAAAAGGCCTCGACGCCGTTTCTTGTAACTAAACTGTAAATAGTAACCTTGAAAAAGAGCGAGTCTTGTCAATGAACGCGTCAAGTAATCCCCTTCTGAGGGTCAATAATATCGAGGTCATTTATGACCATGTTATCTTGGTACTTAAAGGGGTCTCGCTCGAGGTTCCTGAGGGAAAGATTGTATCTATCCTCGGGGCTAACGGCGCAGGCAAGACCACCTCTTTGAAAGCCATTTCTAACCTCCTCCGCTCTGAGCGCGGGGAGGTTACGAAAGGCTCCATTGAGTATCGCGGTAATAACATCACTGAAAGCTCTCCCGCCGAACTGGTTATGGATGGTGTTGTTCAGGTGATGGAAGGCCGTCACTGTTTTGAACACTTGACAGTGGAAGAAAATCTTCTGACTGGCGCTTACACCCGTAAAGGTGGCCGCGCGATGATCAATGAAGAACTTGAGAAGGTGTATCACTACTTCCCGCGCTTGAAAGAGCGTCGCACATCTCTCGCCGGTTATGTTTCCGGTGGTGAGCAGCAGATGGTTGCTGTGGGCCGTGCGCTGATGGCGAAGCCGAGCCTCATTCTGCTGGATGAGCCTTCGATGGGTCTGGCGCCGCAGCTTGTGGAAGAGATTTTTGAAATTGTGAAACGTTTGAACGTAGAAACCGGGGTGAGCTTCCTGGTTGCCGAGCAGAACGCTACGATCGCGCTGAAATATGCCCACTATGGCTATATTCTTGAAAATGGTCGTGTTGTGATGGACGGCGCTGCGGAAGACCTTTCAAACAACGAAGACGTTAAAGAGTTCTATCTGGGTCTGGGCGGCGACGGCCGCAAGAGCTTTAAAGATGTGAAGCACTATCGTCGTCGTAAGCGTTGGCTCGCCTAATTCCTCTTAGTAACAAAAGCAACAAGTATCTAGAGAGAGCAAATGAGCGACTCGCAGAAATTTTATGATGATCTGGAAACTCGCACGCCTGAACAGCGTGCGAAAGATCAGATCGCAGCCTTGCAGGAACAGATTGCCTATGCGAAAGCAAACTCCGATTATTTCGGTGAGCTTTTGAAGGATGTGGACCCTGCTTCAATTGACAGCATGGAAGCTTTGGCGTCCCTGCCTGTCACACGTAAATCCGATCTGATTGGTCATCAGGGTAAAAACCCACCGCTTGGTGGACTAAACGCTCAGCCGGTTGGTGAAGTCGCTAACGTGTTTATGTCTCCAGGCCCGATTTTCGAGCCTGGCCAAGACATCAAAGATTATTTTCGTATGGGCCGTGCCATGTGGGCCGCGGGCTTCCGTCCGGGCGACCTGGTTTACAACACTTTTTCCTATCACATGACCCCAGCGGGCCACATGATGGAAAGCGGCGCACGCGCTGTTGGTTGTCCGGTTTTCCCAGCGGGTATCGGCAACACTGAAATGCAGCTTCAAGCCATTTCCACATTAAAGCCACGGGCTTATGTCGGAACGCCTTCTTTCCTTAAAATCCTTCTGGAAAAAGGAACGGAAGCTGGCATGGATATGTCATCCATCAAAGTTGCCAGTGTTGGTGGTGAGGCATTGCCTCCGTCACTTCGTCAGGCACTGAAGGACATGGGTGTCGAGACAGTTATCCAATCATATGGTACTGCGGACCTTGGTCTGATTGCTTACGAGACCGAAGCGATGGAAGGTATGAGCATCGATGAAGGTGTGATTGTTGAAATCGTTCGTCCAGGTACAGGCGATCCGGTTGCACCGGGTGAGGTTGGCGAAGTTGTTGTTACTTCCTTCAACAAAACCTATCCATTGGTCCGCTTTGGTACAGGTGACATGTCTGCCTTCCTGGAAGGTGGCAGCGCTTGTGGTCGCACTGGACCACGCATTAAAGGCTGGATGGGTCGTGCAGACCAAACTGCCAAGGTGAAAGGCATGTTTGTTCACCCAGGTCAGGTTGTCGACGTTCAGAAAGCCCACGAAGAGATCAAAAAAATACGCCTTGTTGTCACAAGCGACAACAACATGGACGTCATGACAGTTCAGTGTGAAGTTGCCGGTGGCGATGACGCATTGAAAGACGAGGTTGGTAAATCTGTTCAAGCCAAATGTAAACTTCGCGGCAACGTTGAGTTTGTTGAGGTCGGAAGCCTTGCCAATGATGGTAAAGTGATCGACGATCAGCGCACATATGAATAGAGCCTACAATAATTGAAGGACAAATAAGGGAATTCTGAATTTCCTTTGATCCTGATAGTTGCGAAGAAAAGAACATTCCTGTAGCAAGGGATGTTCTTTTTTTATGGGAAGCTGCCACTTGATGACCTTAACAGCCTCGGACCTGTCCTCAATTCGGCAGGAAAGACAGATTTTTGCGGGTGTTGATCTTTCCTTGCAGGAAGGAGAGCTTCTCTGGGTTAAGGGGCGCAATGGTGCTGGTAAATCATCACTCCTTCGTATTATGGCGCGGCTTTTGAGCAGCCCGACGGGTAAGGTGCTGTGGCAAGGCGACGACGTGGCAGAAGATCCCGAACCTTACCTTTCAAATCTCCAATATATCGGGCATCAGGATGGCTTGAAGACAGCCTTTTCCCCGAAAGAAAATTTGCAGTTCTGGGTGGATTTTCACGGACGCGGCGATGTTTCTAAAGCTCTTGAAGCCTTTGAGCTTGCTCCCATCGCGGACAGTCCGGTTCGTATCCTGTCCGCAGGCCAGAAAAAGCGAACACATTTGGCGCGCCTCGTCGCGTGTCCTGCACCGCTTTGGATTTTGGACGAACCTGTCAGTTCGCTTGATGTGCATTTCATAGACTTGTTTAGACATGTCCTGAAGACCCACTTGAATAATGGGGGGATGGCCCTCCTCGCTACTCATCAGGATCTTCAGATGGATGGCACACGTATTCTTGATCTGGATAGGATTGGGGGTGAAGCGTCATGAGATCTTTCTTCCGACTTGTCCAACGGGATATTCAGCTAGCCGTGCGTCAGGGCAGTGCGCTCACCATGACATTGTCTTTCTTTGTCATCGCCGTAACTCTATTTCCGTTGGGAGTGGGGCCTGAACTGAACGTCCTTTCCCGCATAGGCCCAGGAGTGCTGTGGGTCGGGGCGCTTCTGTCCTGTATGCTTACACTGGATCGGATTTTTCAGGCGGACTATGAGGACGGGACCCTTGAGCAGCTTATGCTTGGGCCGTTACCGGGTGTGTTTCTTGTGCTGGCCAAGATCCTCGCCCACTGGATCACATCAGTACTTCCTTTGATTGTGATTTCACCCATATTGGCCATATCACTGGCCATGCCCGGAGATGGCATCATTGCCATGGTCGGAGCATTGCTCGTGGGTTCTCCGGTTCTTAGTTTAATTGGGGCTGTGGGGGCTGCCCTTACCGTGGCAATGCGTCGCGGGGGTGTGTTATTGTCTATACTGGTACTTCCATTGTATATACCTGTACTGATTTTCGGGGTTGCGGCGGTTGAAGCGGCTATTGCGCTCTTACCTGTGGCACCCCATATCATGCTACTTGGGGGACTGGCGCTTGGGGCGTTGGTCGTATGTCCATTGGCGGCAGCTGCGGCGCTGCGATTGGCAGTGGAATAGGTCAGAGCGAATTTGAAGGCGGGGAAAGGCCGAATGGCAGTTGATCTTCATAAATATGCAAACCCGAACCGGTTTTTGAAAATCGTTGGGGCGATTTATCCGTGGTCAGTTGTCGTAACGATCGTGTCCTTGCTTGCGGGCTTGTATCTGGGGCTGTTTGTCTCCCCTGAGGATTACCAGCAGGGCGACACGGTTCGCATCATGTTTGTACATGTCCCTGCCGCTTGGATGGCGCTGAGCATTTATACAATGATGGCGGTCTCATCCGCTGTGGGTCTCATTTGGAAACATCCTGTTGCGGATCTCTCTGCCAAGGCAATGGCACCTGTAGGTGCGGCTTTTACTTTTCTTGCCCTTGTGACAGGTTCTTTGTGGGGTCAGCCTATGTGGGGAACTTACTGGGTGTGGGATGCACGTCTAACCAGCATGTTGATCCTGTTATTTCTTTATCTGGGTTACATGGCAATCTGGGAAAGCTTTGACGACTATTCCAAAGCCGCAAAAGCCGCTGCCATTTTGGTGCTGGTCGGTGTGATTAATATCCCGGTGATCAAGTTCTCTGTGGATTGGTGGAACACTCTGCATCAGCCAGCCAGTGTGGCGACTATGGAGGGGCCGAAAATTCACAGCTCCATCCTGACCCCGCTACTGGTAATGGGACTTGCTTATATGAGCTTGTTTACGACGCTCTATTGTATTCGGGTGAAGTCAGAAATTTTGGGGCGTCGTCTGCGTATGTTGCAGATCAACCAGATACAGGAATAGGTCGCCTCGCGGCATTGTGACGCATCGTGTCGCAGTGCCTCTGGTAGTTTGGGTTTGAGCATTTATATTTGTAGGTTAGCTAAAGAAATCAAAGGTTAGCCTGTCGGGAGTGAAACCGGTGTCAGAGTTTTTTGAAATGGGCGGATATGCCGCCTTTGTCTGGTCTTCATATTTTGTCTCAGCGCTTATTTTGATCACTTTGGTGATCACAAGCGTCAGAAAGTTGAAGAAGATCGAGCAGGAACTTGTCCCCATGGAAGAAGCCCGCCGGGCGCGACGCCAACGTAACCGTGAAGGACGTGTCTCATGACCCGTAAACGTCGTCGTTTATATATTGTGCTTTCAGGTCTCGCAGTGCTGGGCCTCGCAGCCGCTCTGATCCTGTCTTCGTTTCAGGATAGTCTGGTTTTCTTCCACAGCCCGTCTGATCTGGCTGAAAAACCTGTACCACCGGGCCGTACATTCCGCCTTGGTGGATTGGTGGAAGAAGGAAGCTTTGTCAAAGATGGCGTTACCATCACGTTTAGTGTGACGGATACGGCGGAAAGTGTACCTGTAACGTATGAAGGCTTGGTGCCGGATTTGTTCCGTGAAGGACAGGGCGTTGTTGCCGAAGGCCAAATGAACGATGAAGGTGTTTTTGTCGCCAGCAATGTTCTTGCCAAACATGACGAGAATTATATGCCGCCTGAGGTTGCGGATAGCCTCAAAAAAGCGGGGCAGTGGAAAGCAGAAGGATCTAACTGATGACAGGTGAAATTGGCCAGTTTACCTTGATACTGGCGCTGGTCGTTTCATTCTTGCAGGGCACCATCCCCATGGTTGGTGCCTCTCGTGGATCCGTAGCGCAGATGAGATTTGCGTCACATGCGGCCTTTGTACAGTTTTTGGCGCTCACCGTGGCCTTTATCGCGCTGACTTACGCCTATGTGACCAGCGATTTTTCGATTACTAATGTGGCCAGCAATTCCCATTCTCTAAAACCGCTTCTGTACAAAATCAGTGGGGTTTGGGGAAACCATGAAGGCTCCTTGCTTCTGTGGGCCTGGATTTTGGCGTTGTTTGGTTTTGCCGTTGCGGCTTTTGGTGGCAACCTTCCCATGACGCTCCGCGCCCGTGTGATGGCGGTGCAGGGGCTTGTGGGTATCGGTTTCCTTCTCTTTATCATATTTACAAGTAATCCATTTGAACGTGTCGATCCGGCCCCCTTTGACGGCAATGGTTTGAACCCTTTGCTTCAGGACCCGGGCCTCGCATTCCACCCGCCATTTCTGTATCTGGGTTATGTGGGTCTGTCTGTTACCTTCTCCTTCGCCATCGCGGCACTGATCGAAGGTAAAGTTGATCCCGCCTGGGCCCGATGGGTGCGCCCTTGGACACTGGCGGCATGGGGGTTCCTCACCCTTGGGATCGCCCTTGGATCATGGTGGGCGTATTACGAGCTTGGCTGGGGTGGCTGGTGGTTCTGGGACCCCGTTGAAAACGCATCCTTCATGCCGTGGCTTGCGGCAACCGCGCTTCTTCATTCTGCCATTGTGGTGGAAAAGCGGGATGCCCTTAAAAACTGGACAATTCTTCTGGCCATTATCGCGTTCAGTTTCTCGCTGCTGGGGACCTTCCTTGTGCGTTCAGGTGTGCTCAATTCTGTTCACGCTTTTGCATCCGATCCGACACGCGGTATTTTTGTGCTTGGTTTCTTCGTTGTGGTCGTTGGATCTTCACTCACCCTCTACGCCTTCCGGGCACCAGCTATGAAGGGCGGGGGGTTATTCTCTCCGATCAGCCGCGAAGGCGCGCTGGTTTTGAATAACCTTCTTCTGTCCACAGCCTTGGGAACCGTTTTGGTTGGAACACTTTATCCGCTGTTTCTGGATGCGGTGACCGGGGAGAAAGTCTCTGTCGGACCGCCTTACTTCAATTCCACCTTCTTGCCGATTGTGATCCCGCTGATCATTGCGCTGGCCGCTGGACCTTTCCTGCCATGGAAGCGGGCGGATCTTGCGGGTGTGATGTCCCGCCTGAAACTGGCCTTGGTCAGTGTGTTTGTGATCGCTGCTGTTGTCTGGTGGGTGACCGAACAGGCGCCAATTATGGCCTATGTGGGTATGGCGCTGTTTGCGTGGCTGACCGTTGCCGTACTGATTGAATGGACGGACCGCCTGAAACTGTTCCGCACCTCACTTGGTCAAAGCTGGAAACGCCTGAAGAACCTGCCTAGAAGTGCTCATGGTATGACTTTGGCCCACTTGGGTGTGGCCATGGTGATCCTTGGGATTACGGCATCGGAATCCTGGCAGAGCGAGCGCTTGGGCGTCATGAAGCCCGGTGAGATCGTGAATGTGGGCGGATATGATTTCCGCTTTGACGGAGCCGAGCAGGGCAAAGGCCCTAACTACAACTATCTGGAAGGTACTTTCACGGTTTTCCATAAAGGTGAAGAGATGGGCATTATGAAGCCGTCTCAGCGTCAGTATTCCTCGCCGCCTATGGAAACCACTGAAGCGGCGATCTGGCCGATGGTCTCTGCGGATCTGTATGCGGTGGTTGGCGAATCCGATGGTAAGGGTGGTTTTGCTACCCGGATCTATCACAAACCGTTCGTGTCCTGGATCTGGGCTGGTGCCATTGTGATGTTTATTGGAGGCGCCTTTAGCTTAAGCGATCGACGGTTCCGTATCGCGGCGGCCTCCAAAAACAAAAAGAAACTTCCCGCCAACAGTTCAGTAGCCGGAGCCTGATAAAATGCGTTTTGGTTTTCTTGCCCCCGTTGCCATCTTCGCCCTGATTTCAGTGGTGATGTTGTATGCGCTATTTTATCTGGACCCGAAGGAAATTCCTTCCGAACTGGTAAACAAATCAGCCCCAGAATTTTCACTGGAGCCCGTCCCCGGATATGGGGAACCGCTTTCCACAGCTCATGTGAAAGAAGGAAAACTGACACTTTTGAACGTGTTTGCTTCCTGGTGTGTGGCATGTCTTGCAGAACATCCAACTCTGATGGATCTCAGTAAAAAGGGGCAGGTTGATATTCTCGGTCTCAATTATAAGGACAAACCGGAAGCGGCGGCCCGCTGGCTCTCTCGTCATGGAAACCCCTACAAGCGCACAGGTATGGATCTGAACGGTCGTGTCGGTATTGATTTTGGGGTTTATGGGGTACCTGAAACCTTCATTATGGGACCGGACGGTACAATTCTGGACAAGATCATTGGCCCGATCACAGAAAAGGATCTGAAGAATAAGATCCTGCCGCGAATCCAGCAATATAACACTAAGGGGTAACAAGGTTTATGGGACGAATTAAACATCTTGTTGCGATCCTTGGGGTCATGGCGGGTCTTGCATTGTCTGCACCTGCTTTTGCCATTTTCGTGGAAGAACGCCTTCCAAATGCGGCAGATGAAGCCCGGGCGCGGGAAATTGCAGAGGATATTCGCTGTCTCGTATGTCAGAACCAAAGCATCATGGACAGTAACGCGGGCCTTGCCAAAGATTTGCGCGCTATCGTGCGTGAGCAGGTCGCAGCCGGTAAAAGTGACGATGAAGTACGTGAATTTCTGGTTGTCCGCTATGGTGACTGGGTGTTGTTGAACCCACCTTTGAAAACAAGAACCCTGATCCTTTGGGCCAGCCCTTTTGTGTTGTTGGTCGTGGGCGGATTTTTCATGTTCCGTTTCTTGCGCCGAAAAAATGATCGCGCGGAAACTGCCGCGGCACCAGCGCCCCTGACAGCAGAAGAACAGGCGGAATTGGATAAACTTTTGCGCAATGAGGACGGGGGCAAATGATGATCTGGGTTGTTCTTGCTGTTATCTCGCTCGTTGCGGCGGCGTTTCTTGTCTATCCGTTTTTCTTTGGCAACAAGGACGCCAAAGGGGATCAGGAATTGGGATTAGAGCTGTATAAAACACAGCTTCAGGAACTTGAAAAAGATGTGAAAGACGGTGTGACCAGCGAGGAAGCTGCGGCACCGATCCGCCTTGAAATTCAGCGCCGTATCTTGCGCACCTCCCGTCTGGAAAGCGGCTCTCAGAAGCTGATCAGCTCCAATCAGATTGCGTTGGCAGGATTTGTCTTTGTGGTCTTGCTGGTCGGAAGTTTTGGCCTGTACTGGGATCTTGGATCGCCGAACCTGCCAGCAAAACCGTTGGCTTCACGTGATCTGGATGCTGAGCGTGAGCAGCTGGTGGGGGATGGGCAGGACATGCAAGTGCTCGTCAAGCGTCTCGCTGAGCGTCTGCAGGAACAGCCGGATAATCTGGATGGATGGGTTTTGCTTGCCCGGTCTTTGAGCCGCATGGGTCGCTATGAAGATGCGGCCAATACATTCCTTCAAGCCACCAAACTAGAACCCAATGATCCGAACCTTT
Source organism: Sneathiella sp. P13V-1 (assembly GCF_015143595.1). Taxonomy (NCBI): domain Bacteria; kingdom Pseudomonadati; phylum Pseudomonadota; class Alphaproteobacteria; order Sneathiellales; family Sneathiellaceae; genus Sneathiella; species Sneathiella sp. P13V-1. The sequence goes on from NZ_WYEU01000001.1 coordinate 1,143,271, forward strand.
ATATCGGGGCGGGGGAAAACTTCTATTTCCTTGCGGATCGCTTTATCAGCGAAGCGTCCTTAAGTGCCTTCAAAAAGGCAGAGGACATTGCGCCGCGCCATCCGGGGGTTCGCTTCTACATGGCCTTGTATGAACTGCAAAGTGGCCGGGAAGATATGGCATTGCAGCTTTGGATTGACCTTTATAAAGACAGTGATCCAAGTGACGCCTTTATCCCCGTATTAAAGGGGCAAATCACTCAACTGGCGGACAAACTGGGTCAGGACGTGGCTGGGTTGTTTGAACAAGAAGCCGCCCCATCCACTGGAATGCCGGCCCTTAGCCGTGAAGACCGTGAAATGGCGGCGGAAATGAGTGCTGCCGATCGTCAGGACATGATCAAAAGCATGGTGGCCCGCCTTGCCGAGCGTATGGAGGAAGAGCCGGAATTTGACGGATTGATGCGTCTCGGCCGTTCCTACGGTACACTTGGGGAGCTTCAAAAATCTGCGGTGGCCTATGGCAAAGCGGCAGAGTTGAAGCCGACTGATCCGATGCCGCTGATCATGCAGGCGCTTGCCTTGGTACAAGATGCCCCCCGTGAAGCCCCGCCACCTCAAGAAGCCATCCAGATCTATAAAAAGGTTCTGGCCATGGATGACACCATTGCGGAGGCCCATTGGTATGTCGGATTGGATGCCGCCATTGGGGGGCGCAAAGAAGAAGCTCTCTCCCATTGGCAGAAAATACTGCCTCTGGTTCCCGTGGAAAGCCCCCTTCATAAGAACGTGACAAACGCGATCAAATCTCTTTCCGAAGGTAGTTAGAGTTGCTAAACTGGCGGTCAGGGTAGAATGCCCGGACCGCAAAGGGGGCGGAGATGGTAAGAATATCAGGCACGTTGTCGAGCAATGTGACCTTATCAAGCAGATTGGCAGGGGGACAGCCGGATAATTATCAGCGGCAGGTAAATCCGGTTGAAAAACTGGAGAAGCCCGTTGTCATGAAAGACCAACGCCCCAACATGACCTTTAGCGGTTTGGGTCGACGTATTGATATCAACGTCTAGACCCGCCGCGGTCCCCTGACCAGAAAGGCGAATAAAAATGGCCTCGACTAACCCAAATGATTTCAAGTTTATCCGGGAAATTCCGGAAGGGGATGATCTTGAGCGCCATGTCTGTACAGATTGCGGCTGGATCCACTATGAAAATCCTAAAATTGTGGTGGGGTCTGTCGTTACCTATGAAGACAAGTTCCTGTTATGCCGCCGTGCCATAGAGCCCCGCAAGGGCTTCTGGACGTTGCCTGCCGGATTTATGGAACAGAAGGAAACCACTGAAGAAGGGGCGGCTCGTGAAGCCTGGGAAGAAGCGGAAGCCAAGATCATTGTGGAAGATCTTCTCGCTATCTACAATGTGACCCATATCAGCCAGGTGCAGATCATGTATCGGGCCCATTTGGAAGCACCTGAGTACAAACCGGGTAAAGAATCACTGGAAGTTGACCTTTTTGCCTGGGATGAAATTCCCTGGGACCAGTTGGCCTTTCCCACCGTTGTCTGGGCCTTGCATCAATATCGGGATGTAAAAGGGCAAAAGCACATTGCGCCCTTTGGAAATGCGACCGGTGATCTTTACAAACAATCCTTTGAAATGCTTACCCGTTAGGCGGGATTTTTGTAAATTACCTTTTCCTTATAATGTGAGTGATTTATATTTCTCTTAACACCAAAAGGGGAGGGGGATATGAGATCATTTGCAATTTTGGCAGTAGGCTTGTTTCTGACGGGATGCAGTAACTACACGTCCTATTTGCATGAAACCGAAGCGGCTATTGGCACCGAAAGTCAGGCAACAAAGATCATGCATACCAGCGTGGATTTCCCGCGTGGTATTTCCCTCACCATGCCGGGATATGTGATCGGGGTTGAAAAGGCCCCTCGTGAAAATGTGACAACAGCACGCTGGCAGATCAGTCCAAGGTCCCTAAAACAGGACCACCCCCGAATTGCGGGCGCAGGTGCACGGACCTACAGCCGGGCGGATGCGGTTTATACGGATTCCAAAGCTCATATCATCACCCATGTGATGAAGTTTGATGTTCAAAGCAGTCCCATCTCAGGCTACCAGCGGGTCAAAGGATGTGCCCTTTATAATCTTTATGAAGATGATGAGGCGGGAGCGGAGATAGAATGCCAAAATCACCTTCCCGCATTACCCAAAAAGGAACTTAAAAAAGCTTTTGACCATAGCTGGAACGCCCTTGATAAATTTAAAGAGTCGTTTTTAGAACAGCTGAGCGGCGATAACGCGCCGACCCATGTCATTGTTTATGTGATGGGGTGGAATACCCCGCAGATTGAGGCCTACAGGAACTTCAATTCATTAGCGGGTCATCTGATTGATGCTGCCGAGGCGGATAAGGCAAAAGAGTTTCGCCCCCTTATTATCGGGGTTACATGGCCATCACTTTGGCGTGGCGTGACACTGCTTCCAAACTTCATTTCCCAGCCAGTGAGTTATCGGAATAAAGCAGATGATGCGGATGAGCTGGGCCTGACGTGGCTTGGGGCTTTGATCCATGATGTGCTGCCAGCTGTTCGTGATCAGGTGAACCGCGAGAAAGGCAGATATATTCCCATCATTACCGTTGGGCACAGCTTTGGAGCAAGAGCGGTGAGCCGTGCTGTGTTTACAGGGCCGACTATTGCAAGGGACCCGAACAACACGCCAAAGCATAATCGCCACCGGGTCGCCGATGTGATGATTGGCCTTCAAGGGGCGTTCAGTAAAAACCGCTTCCATCCCAAAAATGGGGAAGGGCGCGAAGGGCAACCTTATGATCAATTCCGCTATCAGGCGGGACAGACAATTCTAACCGCGTCCCGCCATGATAAAGCAATTGATCTGGGTTTCTGGGTAGACGCTGCGGGTAATGAAGAATCGTGGGATGCGGAATGTGCAGGACCGGAGGCTGCCAATAACCCCCTGTTTAATTGTCAGAATCTGTTGGAGAGGGAGAAATTTATTCCGCTTCTTCGGTCTTTGCCCGCGAAAGCCTGTCAGGGGAATGATCCCGAAAGCTGCCGTATTCAATATGTCCGGCTGGATCCCATTGTACGCTTTAATGCCGCGGAAACGGGGGGCGGCGCCCATAGTGATATTTACCGCGCGCCTATCGGTCAGCTAACCTGGGAAATGATCAAGAAATACGCGCCGGGTGGAGAGATTACGCGGGTGCCGACAAATTGACGGGTGAGTTTAGATACTCAAATAACAGGTCTTCATATCGCGCTACCGTTTTATAACGGCGCATGGCGTCTGGCATTGTTGTCAGGGAATGAAGCAATGTCAGGCGGCGTTGATCATCCGCGACCAGTTCATCCAATATGGTGTTGAAGATGCGAATGGTAAAGAGGGCGCTGTTTTTTGTTTCCAGCCGCTGCAACGTTTGGCGTTCCACCCGGAAGAAGAAGGCGGATCCGATGGTGTCTAAGGTAATATCAGCTTTTTTGGGCTGTTGTTCCCGCCACCAGTTTGGTTGGAACAGCGCATTGTCATCATAAAGGCCCCAGTTAAACCGTTCGACGATTTTGCCGGCCTTCATGTTCTGGAAAAATTTGTCGATCGAATGGCCAATGGCAGGGTTTAAATCCGGGACGGGATCATGGATTGCCTGCATGGGTTTGCCGACCTTTTCGGTTAAGTTCCAGCCCGTGGGAAAACAAACGGAGGCTGCGGTGAGATCATATTCTCCATGCGCCCCCTCCTGCATCAGGACCAGATCTTCCTGAACCATCAATGAGGCATTTAAAAGAGGATCATCTGCACCCGGATCGGAGACAAGAAATTCTGGATAAGAAGCGTTTAGTTCCTTTGTCACCAGTTCAAGGATCTCTTGAGATCCTTCTTTGGCAGCCCCAGTTGTTGCAAAAACGGCATCCCGGTGTCTGGCAACCAGATCAGATTTCAATTTTATATCGGATGCGTAATGATCATCCACATCCAACCATGACCGCCCTTTAACGGGCTTCAGCCCCATGGAAAATCTGAAATCGCCTTCTTCAACCGGGAAGTAGCGCAAAGCTTTAGCCTTCGTCTTCGGTCTTCAGCGCATGTTTGGAAAACAGGCCCATTTGCATCAGGAAGAACACGAATGTCGCGCCAGTAAAGCCAAAGACTTTGATATTAACCCAGAGTTCGGTGGAATAGTTGCGCCAGACAACTTCGTTGGCAGCGGCCATAATCAGGAAGAAGGCTACAAGACGCCATGTCAGCTTATGCCAACCTTCCTGATCCAGTTTCCAGACGGAGCCAAACAAGATCTGCACAAAGGATTTACCCATCATCAGCCCTGCAAACAGCGCAGCTGAGAAAAGTGCGTAGATAATGGTTGGCTTCATTTTAATGAAGGTATCGTCCTTTAGGTACAAGGTCAGGCCACCAAATACAGTGACAACAACGGCGGTGACCAACGGCATGGCTGGTAGTTTGCGTTCATAGTAATAGGAAACTGCAAGTCCGATTAGGGTAGTCACAATGATAACCCCTGTGGCAACAAACAGATCATACAGATAGTAAGCCCCTAGAAACAGGCCAATGGGACCCAATTCGGTTGCTGTCTTGATGGCTTGTGGCATCGGACGGTTGGACATGTTTACTTCCCTGTAGCTTTTATTCTGACTTGTCCGCACCGCTTAGTGCGCGGGCGAAATCACGGGCGGTGAAAGGCTGCAGGTCATCTACACCTTCTCCAACACCGATGGCATGCACGGGCAGGCCAAACTTATCCGCAATGGCGACCAGAACACCACCGCGGGCGGTGCCATCCAGTTTTGTCATGACCAGGCCTGTGACATCACAGACCTTGCCAAAAATCTCTACCTGATTGAGGGCGTTCTGACCCGTTGTCGCATCTAGAACCAAGAGGCATGAATGGGGGGCATCAGGATCTAGTTTTTTGATCACACGCAGGATTTTTTCAAGCTCAGCCATCAGGTCGGTTTTATTCTGGAGGCGGCCCGCTGTATCGATCAGCAAAAGGTCTGTGCCGTCTTTGCGGGCTTCTTCCAAAGCTGAGAAAGCAAGACCCGCCGCGTCACCGCCTACTTTTGTGGTGATCACACGCGATCCTGTGCGTTCCCCCCAGATACCTAGCTGTTCAACGGCGGCTGCACGGAACGTATCACCGGCCGCCATCATAACTTTCTTGCCCGCATCGGAATATTGTTTGGCAAGTTTACCGATGGTGGTGGTTTTTCCAGATCCGTTCACACCAACAACCAGAACCACATGAGGCTTCACATCTGTTTTCAGCTCAAAAGGTTTGGCAACTGGGTCAAGAATGGCCGTGACTTCATCTGCAAGGGCTTCCTTGATTTCCTCAGGGGAGATTTCCTTGTCGTAGCGGGTCTTCGCGATGTTACTGGCGATACGAGCTGCCGTTGTCACACCAAGGTCGGACGTGATGAGAAGCTCTTCCAGCTCCTCCACCACATCATCATCCAGCTTTCGCTTGGTGAAAATTTCGGTGATACCGGTGGTGAGAGAGTTTGAAGAGCGTTTCAAGCCATCGGTTAAACGGCGAAACCAGCCTTTTTTCTCTTTCTTCTCGCTGTCACTCATGTGGCGGAAGCCCCTTCTGTCGCATAGAGTTTTTTCCCATCGGTATGGGTAATTTCAACCATCAGGATATTACCGGCTGTGGCGGCAAAATCAAACTGAACCGGTGCATATTGTTCTGTTCGTCCGGTCGTTTCATTTTCAGCCAGAACAGCCAGCTTTTTGCCAACCTGTTCACCCAAATGACGGGCCAGATTGGCAGATCCTACAGCGCGCAGGTTCGCCGCGCGGAGTTTGCGTTTGTCCCCCGGCACTTGAGGCATTTTCGCGGCCGGTGTGCCGGGGCGTTCTGAATAGGGGAATACATGGGCGTATGTAATATCGCATTCTTCTAAAAGAAGACGACTGTTTTCTGCCATGTCATCTGTTTCTGTTGGGAAACCTGCAATGATATCCGCACCAAAGACCACATCAGGGCGCAGGCTGCGTGCTTTTGCGCAAAAATCATAAACGTCTTTTCGAAGATGACGCCGCTTCATACGTTTTAAGACCATATCATCACCTGCTTGCAGGCTGATATGCAGATGCGGCATCAGACGCGGTTCACTCTCGATCAAAGTCCATAGATCTTCATCTACTTCTACAGGATCCAGTGAGGAGAGGCGCAATCGTTCAATACCCGGCACCAGTGCCAATAGCCGGCGGCACATTTGCCCAAGGCTTGGTTTGCCCGGAAGGTCTTCCCCATATGCGGTGATGTCCACACCGGTCAGAACAAATTCCTTATACCCATTTTGCGTGAGGGATTCGGCTTGTTCCACGATGGCACCCAGTGGAACAGATCGGCTATTGCCGCGGCCATAAGGAATAATACAGAAGGTGCAGCGGTGATCGCAGCCATTCTGAATTTGCAGAAAAGCACGGGCGCGTCCTTCAAACCCTTCCAGAAGGTGACTCGCCGTTTCTTCTGCGGACATGATGTCGTTGACCTGAACCCGTTCTGTCTGATCCAGACCAAAGGATTGCGGCTCCAGCTTTTCAAGGTTCCCAAGAATTTGATCCACCTCGTCCATCTTCTGGAACTGATCCGGGTTTGTCTGGGCGGCACAGCCGGTCACAATGATGCGGGCATCTGGATGGTCCCGGCGGGCTTTGCGAATGGCCTGTCGGGCCTGACGTTCGGCTTCGTTGGTCACCGCGCATGTGTTGATAATCACCGCGTTGTTCAAACCAGCTGCACTTGCATGGCCACGCATCACTTCTGATTCGTAGCTGTTAAGTCTGCAGCCGAAGGTGACAATCTCCGGAGATTCGAGAGGTTTTTTGGTCATCACTTGGTACCGGTCAGAAGATCTTTGGACAGAACTCCGTCAAATGAGTAAGCAATGGCACCTCCCATGAGAACGGTGCCGTCCTCTTGCCATTCCATATATAAAGGGCCGCCGTTCAGGTGAAGGGTGGCTTTGCGTTTTGTAAGGCCCCGCAAAAATGCGGCGACAATGGTTGCACATGCGGCAGAACCGCAGGCAAGCGTAATACCCACACCTCGCTCCCACACGCGAAGGCGCAAGCTTCCGTCACTGTTCACACTGGCGACACTGATATTGGCTTTGTTAGGCAGCATGGGATCATGTTCCAACACCGGGCCCCATTTCTCAAGATCAATGGCTTCCGCATCATCCACGAAGAAGACCAGATGCGGATTGCCCATGTTAACAGCCACTGGATCGGACAAGGGTCCTGCTGCGATGCCTACATGTTCTGTGTCTTGTTCTTTGGCGAGCGGTATATCTTGCCACCCCATGCGCGGCGTGCCCATGTTAATGACGACAATACCGTCATCTTGCTGATGCCCATTTAAAAGGCCTGCAACCGTTTCGATTACGATTTTATCCTTACCTGTTTCTGCCATGGTCAGGTGAGCCACGCAGCGGGTCGCGTTACCGCAGGCTTCTGCCTCGGTTCCGTCGGAGTTGTAGATGCGCATAAAGACGTCGGCGTCGGTGTCCGGCTCCAGCACCACAAGTTGGTCATAACCAACTCCGCGATGTCGGTCGCCGATCGCCCGAAGCTGATCCGGCGTCAGGTTTGGATTTTTGTCCCTGCCGTCAATGACGACAAAGTCGTTACCAAGACCATGCATCTTTTTAAACGTAATCTGTTCCATATGCCGCGATATAGGGGTTAAAAGGGCTTTGGTCCAGAAATAAAGTCACATATCAGGCATGTGCGACTTGACTCTTCCTCGGCTTTGTGGCTATTTCACCCCACTCTATCCAAAGAGCGACATAACCAGAACACCTTATCGGGTGCCGTCAGTCCGCGAGTATCGCGCACTGGCGTTTTTTGCGTTGAGTTGTTTTGCGGGTTTTTGGAACTGAATTTGAACAGCAATTTTGAACGGGTTTTGACCATATGTTCGAAAATTTGACCGGCAGACTGGGTGATGTACTTGGCAAACTGACCAAGCGCGGTGCCCTGACAGAAGCAGACGTCTCAGAAGTGATGCGTGAAGTTCGCGTGGCCCTTCTGGAAGCGGACGTGGCCTTGCCGGTTGTTAAAAGCTTTATCAAAAAAGCCAAAGCGAAAGCCGTTGGCACAGAAGTTCTGAAATCCATTAATCCGGGCCAGATGGTCATCAAGGTGGTTCATGACCAGCTTGTTGAAACATTGGGATCTGAACAGCAGGAGTTGAACCTGCTGGCGGTACCGCCGATTGTTTACATGATGGTTGGTCTGCAAGGTTCCGGTAAAACAACTTCTACTGCGAAGATCGCGAAATTCCTGACAGAGAAGCACGGCAAGAAAGTGCTGATGGCGTCTTTGGACGTACGTCGCCCGGCCGCGCAGGAACAGCTTCGTGTTCTGGGTGAGCAGCTTGAGATCAAAACCCTTCCGATTGTTGAAGGTCAGCAGCCGGTAGATATCGCACGTCGCGCGCTGGAATCAGCAAAGCTTCAAGGCTTTGATGTGATTATGCTCGATACGGCAGGTCGCCTGCATGTGGATGAGCAGCTCATGACCGAAATGAAGGCGGTTCATGAGATTTCAGCCCCAACCGAGACATTGCTGGTTGTTGATAGCCTGACAGGTCAGGACGCGGTCAATGTGGCCGAACAGTTTAAATCCCGTGTGGATGTCACTGGTATCGTCATGACCCGTATTGATGGTGACGGTCGCGGTGGTGCGGCATTGTCCATGCGGGAAGTAACCGGCTGTCCGATCAAACTTCTGGGTACTGGCGAGAAGATGGATGCGTTGGAGCTGTTCCATCCGGATCGTATCGCCAACCGTATCCTCGGTATGGGTGACGTTGTCTCCCTGGTGGAAAAAGCCGCCGAAATGATCGAGAAGGACGAAGCTGAAAAGCTCGCCCTGAAAGTTCAAAAAGGTATTTTTGATCTGGACGATCTGGCAAGCCAGCTTCGTCAGATGCTGAAAATGGGTGGTATGAATAGCCTTGTTGGCATGCTTCCTGGTGTCGGCAAAATGAAGAAACAACTCGATAACGCGAATCTCGATGACAAATTGCTGCGTCGCCAGATCGCCATTGTCGAAAGCATGACGCCACAAGAGCGTCGTAATCCAAAGATCATCGCTGCGTCCCGGAAAAAGCGTATCGCTGCCGGGGCGGGCATGTCCGTACAGGATGTCAACCGCCTGCTGAAACAGCATAAGCAAATGGCATCCATGATGAAAAAGGTGAAGAAGCTCGGTAATAAGGGCGTCATGCGTGGCGGTCTGCAGGGTCTTCTCCCACCCGGTATGAAATTTTAATTTAAGTATTTGACCTAAGAGAAAGAACGTAAGCTATGGCACTTAAAATTCGCCTCACTCGTCAGGGTGCAAAAAAACGTCCCTTCTACCGTATTGTAGTTGCAGACGTTCGCAGCCCGCGCGATGGTCGTTACATTGAGCGTGTTGGCACATACAATCCAATGCTCACAAAAGACGACGAAAACCGTGTGACTTTGGATGAAGATCGCATCAAGCATTGGATCGGCAATGGCGCAAAGCCAACTGATCGTGTTGCACGTTTTCTTGCTGAAGCCGGCATGATGGACAAGCAGGAACGCAGCAATCCAGAAAAAGCGAAACCAAAAGCAAAAGCACAGGAACGTCTGCGCGAAGCTGAAGAAGCTGCGGCTGCTGCTGCTGAAGCTGCTGCCGAAGCCGCTGCTGCTGAAGAAGCACCAGCTGAGGAAGCTGCAGAAGCCTAAGGGTTTTGAGGATGTCACAGTCCGAACGGCTGCTAATGGGTGTTGTCACAGGGCCGCGTGGTATTCGCGGTGAGGTTAAGGTTAAAAGCTTTACTCAGTTCCCTGAAGATATTGCATCCTACGGCTCTTTAACTGATGAGACCGGTGAGAAGACTTACAAAGTCAAGCTGGTAGCTATGGCGAAGGGGCAGCCGGTCCTGAAGTTTAAAGGCACAAATGACCGGAATGAGGCGGAAGCCTTAAAAGGTCTGGAGCTTTACATTGATAAAGCAAAATTGCCGGCGACTGAGGATGATGACGAGTTTTATCACACAGACCTGATTGGTCTGGAGGTTAAAACCAAAGATGGTGACAAATTCGGCGATATCTTGCGCGTTCATGATTTTGGGGCGGGGGATATGCTGGAAATCCGGCCAGAAGGGAAAGGGGCCAAAGCGGCCGTGCTAATTCCCTTCACGATGGAGATGGTACCAACTGTCGATATCAGGGGTGGATTTGTAGAAATTGATCTACCGGAAGATTTCTTCACGGTTCCTGAAAAGGAAGAAGAAAAGGACGGTAGTAAAAAAGGGAGTGCTGATCCCAGATGAGCGGCGCAACCGATGAGACAAAGACAGAAGAGAAAGCGGTTTGGTCCGCTCATGTTCTGACTTTATTTCCGGAGATGTTTCCGGGACCTGTTGGTCAGTCCCTCGCGGGGCGAGGCCTGAAAGAAGGGGCCTGGAATTTGGAAGTGACCCATATCCGGGATCATGCGGTTGGCAAGCATCTGAATGTGGATGACAGTCCCTTTGGCGGTGGTGCCGGAATGGTCATGCGACCTGATGTATTGGGAAGCGCGATCGAAAAGGCACAGGCCGTATCCGGTAAGGATAAAAAGCTGATCTATTTCAGCCCACGCGGTCGGGTCATGGACCAGAAATTGGTTCGCGAACTGGCAGAAGGTCCGGGGGTCATCCTGATCTGCGGGCGTTTTGAAGGGGTAGATCAGCGGGTGTTGGACGAGCACGATGTAGAAGAGGTCTCTTTAGGGGATTTTATTCTGTCAGGCGGCGAAGTTCCGGCCCTTGCCATGCTGGATGCGGTGGTCAGGTTGTTGCCGGGTGTTACCGGAAACGTGGCATCGCTGGAAGATGAGAGTTTTGAGACCGGGCTTTTGGAATACCCCCATTACACCCGACCAGCGGTCTGGAAGGACCGCGAAGTTCCGGAAGTTCTGCTTTCGGGACATCACGAGAAAATCAAGGACTGGCGGCAACGACAGTCCGAGGAATTGACGAAACAACGACGAGCGGACCTGTGGGAACGCTGGTCAGCGGAAAATTTGAAATAAAGGTGAAAGCTATGGATACAATTCAAAAGCTAGAACAGGAACAGATCGAAAAGCTGGTAGCTGAACGTCCAGTTCCTGAATTCCGTGCAGGTGATACCCTGCGTGTTCACGTGAAGGTTGTCGAAGGTACGCGTGAGCGTATTCAGGCCTTTGAAGGCGTATGTATTGCCCGCAACTCCGGCGGTATCAATGCAAACTTCACGGTTCGTAAAATCTCTTACGGTGAAGGCGTGGAACGTGTATTCCCACTTTACTCCCCACGTATCGACAAAATCGAAGTCGTTCGTCAGGGTGTTGTTCGCCGTGCGAAACTTTACTACCTGCGCGAACTGCGTGGTAAGAAGGCTCGTATCCGCGAACGTCGTGAAGATCGCTACGCGAACAAATCTGCTGAATAGTTCTTATTCGGTCTGAATTTGCTAGAATGATTTTCACCGGCGCGGGACCCCTCGCGCCGGTGCACCTATAATAATGTCATACCACCCGGCATGGAGAGGAACGTAAGCAATGGGCGAGCCAACAACCCTTTATGATAAAATCTGGGACAGCCATCTTGTAGATGTGCAGGACGATGGAGCCAGCCTACTTTACATTGACCGTCATCTGGTCCACGAAGTAACCAGCCCGCAGGCCTTTGAAGGTCTTCGCGTTGCAGGCCGTAAAGTGCGCCGTCCTGATGCAACATTTGCTGTTGCTGACCACAATGTTCCAACTAAAGATCTGGATAAAGGGATCACCGATCCTGAAAGTAAGTTGCAGGTTGAAACTCTTGAAGCAAACGTGAAAGAGTTCGACGTCAACTACTTCTCCATGACAGATGATCGCCGTGGTATTGTGCATATTATTGGCCCTGAGCAGGGTTTGACTTTGCCTGGTATGACAATTGTTTGTGGTGACAGCCACACATCAACACATGGCGCTTTCGGTGCCCTTGCCCACGGTATTGGTACTTCTGAAGTGGAACATGTTCTGGCGACCCAGACATTGATCCAGAAAAAAGCCAAGAACATGCGTGTTCTGGTGAACGGTGCCTTGCCAGCAGGTGTTACTGCGAAAGATCTGGCCCTTGCCATCATTGGTAAAATCGGTACAGGCGGTGGAACCGGCTGCGTGATCGAATATGCGGGTGAAGCGGTTCGCAATCTGAGCATGGAAGGTCGTATGACCCTTTGTAACCTGACCATTGAAGCAGGTGCCCGTGCGGGTCTGGTTGCACCAGATGAAACAACATTTGAATATGTTAAAGGTCGTCCATTCGCTCCTAAAGCTGGTGCGTATGAGCAGGCGGTTGCCTACTGGAAAACGCTGAAAACTGACGAAGGTGCGGTTTTTGAAGAAGAAGTGGTTATGGAAGCATCTGAAATTGTTCCATACGTTACTTGGGGAACAAGCCCGGAAGATGCGCTGCCAATTACAGCAACTGTCCCGCATCCTTCTGATTTTGCTGATGCCGGTAAGCAGGTCGCCGCTGATCGTGCCCTGAAATATATGGGTCTTGAAGCTGGCATGAAGCTAACCGACATCGAAGTCGATCACGTCTTTGTTGGCTCTTGCACCAATGGTCGTATCGAAGACATGCGCGCCGTTGCGGAAATCGTTGAAGGCAAGAAAGTCAAAGACAGCGTAACAGCGATCATCGTTCCAGGCTCCGGTCTTGTTAAAATTCAGGCGGAAGAAGAAGGTTTGGATAAAATCTTCACGGAAGCCGGATTTGAATGGCGCGAACCTGGCTGTTCCATGTGTCTTGCCATGAACGCCGACCGTCTGAGCGAAGGGGATCGTTGCGCATCCACTTCCAACCGTAACTTCGAAGGCCGTCAGGGCCGCGGTGGTCGGACGCATCTGGTAAGCCCTGCAATGGCTGCTGCTGCGGCCCTAACCGGTCATCTGACTGACGTACGTGAATTAGACTAAGGAGAGGCGATCATGGAAAAATTTACTAAACTCGATGGTGTTGCCGCTCCGATGCCGCTTGTGAATATCGACACAGATATGATCATTCCAAAGCAGTATCTGAAAACAATTCAGCGCGCCGGCCTTGGCAAAAACCTGTTCGCAGAAATGCGTTATGACAATGACGGGAATGAGTTGGAAGATTTCGTACTGAACCAGCCTCAATATCGTTCAGCTCAAATCCTTGTTGCAGGTGACAACTTCGGTTGTGGCTCCAGCCGTGAACACGCGCCTTGGGCACTGGCTGACTATGGTATCCGTTGCGTAATCTCCACAAGCTTTGCGGATATTTTCTACAACAACTGCTTCAAGAACGGCATCCTGCCTATCCGTGTCTCTCAGGCGGAGCTGGATAAATTGATGGATGATGCAGGTCGCGGCTCTAACGCGGTTCTGTCCGTTGATCTGGAAGCACAGGAAATCAAAGGCCCGGATGGTGGCACTGTTGCCTTCGAAATTGATCCTTTCCGCAAGCATTGCCTGTTGAACGGTCTGGATGAAGTTGGACTGACACTGCAAAAAGCAGACAAAGTCGACAGCTTTGAAGAAAAACAGAAACTGTCTCAGCCTTGGTTGCAGTCATAAACTAACCAAATAACACTCAAGGGGCTTGTCAAAGCCCCTGCATCAGAGGAATTAAGGAATAATGGCGTCTAATAAATCCCTTCTTATCCTGCCAGGTGATGGCATTGGCCCTGAAGCGATGACCGAAGTCCGTCGTATCGTCGACTGGATGGGCGATCGTCGCGCGGTTAAATTCGATGTGGATGAAGATCTTGTGGGTGGTTCCTCCATCGATGCACACGGTATTCCGATTACCGACAGCGTCGTCGAAAAAGCCCAGAATGTAGACGCCGTTCTTCTGGGTGCTGTTGGTGGCCCGAAATGGGATAACCTTGATTTCTCCATCAAACCGGAACGCGGCCTCCTGCGCCTTCGTAAAGATCTGGAGCTTTTTGCAAATCTCCGTCCTGCGATCTGCTTTGATGCGTTGGTTGATGCGTCCAGCCTGAAACCTGAACTGGTGTCCGGTCTGGATATCATGATTGTTCGCGAATTGACCGGTGGCGTTTACTTCGGTGAGCCGCGCGGTATTGAAGATCTGGGCAACGGCATCCGCCGTGGTGTGAATACACAAGTTTACACTACTCCGGAAATTCACCGTGTTGCGCGCATCGCCTTTGAATTGGCACGGAAACGCGATGGCCGCGTTTGTTCCAGTGAAAAAGCGAATGTGATGGAATCAGGTCTTCTGTGGCGTGAAGAAGTGACAAAAATCGGCGAAACCGAGTTTCCTGATGTAGAATTGTCACATATGTATGCGGATAATGCGGCGATGCAGCTTGTTCGTGCGCCAAAACAGTTCGATGTGATTGTCACCGATAATCTGTTCGGCGATATTCTCTCTGACTGTGCGGCAATGCTGACAGGGTCCCTTGGCATGTTGCCATCTGCGTCCCTGGGTGATGTTGACGAGCATGGTCGCCGTAAAGCGCTTTATGAGCCAGTACATGGTTCCGCACCAGATATCGCTGGGGAAAATAAAGCGAATCCGATTGCGACAATTCTGTCATACGCTATGGCGCTTCGCTATAGCTTCGATATGTCTGACGAAGCTGATCTGGTCGAAAAGGCCGTTCAGAACGTTCTGGCAAGTGGCGTGCGTACCGGCGATATCATGGCCGAGGGCATGACACAGGTATCAACCACTGAAATGGGCGATGCCATCCTGAAAGAACTTGATAATTTGAATGGGTAATTCATATATCAGGTTTTTAAACCTGTAACCGCTTTGGCGGTAATTCTGCCGCCAAAGGCAAACGTAAAAGAGACTTAAAATGGGTTATAATGTTGCTGTAGTCGGTGCCACCGGTAATGTGGGCCGCGAAATGCTGAAAATTCTGGATGAACGTCAATTCCCGGTTGCCGAAGTTACGGCACTGGCGTCTAAGCGTTCTGCTGGTAAACAGGTTTCATTTGGCGACAAGACACTCACGGTAAAGTCCCTTGAAGATTTTGATTTCACGGGAACAGACATTGCGCTGTTCTCTGCTGGTGGATCTGTTGCGGCTAAATTCGCCCCTAAAGCGGCGTCTCAGGGCTGTATCGTTATCGACAACTCTTCTCACTTCCGTATGGACCCGGATGTGCCATTGATCGTGCCTGAAGTAAATGCAGCTGCGGCCTCTGGTTATGCAAAGAAGAATATCATTGCGAACCCGAACTGCTCTACTGCACAGCTGGTTGTTGCGCTGAAGCCTTTGCATGATGCAGCGAAAATCAAGCGTGTGGTTGTTTCCACATACCAGTCCACTTCAGGTGGCGGTCTGGAAGCTATGGATGAGCTGTTCAATCAGACCAAAGGCATTTACGTGAATGACATGCCTTCACCTGAGAAATTCACAAAGCAGATTGCGTTTAACGTAATTCCGCATATTGATGTGTTCATGGATGACGGTTATTCCAAGGAAGAATGGAAAATGACCGCAGAGACAAAGAAAATTGTCGATCCAGCCATCAAACTGACCGCAACTTGCGTACGTGTGCCAACTTTCATTGGTCATGCGGAAAGTGTGAATGTGGAGTTTGAAAACGAACTGTCAGCGGAAGAAGCCCGGAACATGCTGCGTGAAGCGCCTGGTGTTCTGGTTGTGGATGATCCGGAAGAAAATGGGTATGTGACACCTGTTGAATGTGCCGGTGAAGACGCCACCTACATTTCCCGTATCCGTGATGATATCACTGCGGAAAATGCCATCAACTTCTGGTGCGTCTCCGACAACCTGCGTAAAGGCGCGGCGCTCAACGCCATCCAGATCGCAGAACTGATCGGACGCGAGTTCCTGAAAAAAGCAGCCTAAGGCTGCTTTTATAAAGAGAAAAGAAAAGCCGCTGGATTATCCGGCGGCTTTTTTGTGTAAGTCTTTTGATTGGATTTAGGCGCTGCGTTTTCTGCGCCAGCCGATAAATCCGAGGAGGGCCACACCAGCGCCGTAAAGGGGCAGGGCCGCTGGAAGAGGGATTGCGCTGATTTTCTCAACGGTGAGAGCCGCAAGTTTAAAGTCGTGATATCTACCGATGGCACCGATACCAAATTCGGTGCCGCTAAACATAAGGGCGCCCAGAAATTCAAAAGTATCGGTAGGGTTAGCGTTCAGGCTGGAGTCGATCAGTTCCAAGTAACCGTCATTGTCGTTATCCGCAAAAAGTGCGAATCGATCCCCATTATCATTATAGGTGAAGGAGACGCTTTTCAGCTTCACTTCCTGAGTGCCAAAATCAAAGTAGGCCACATCATTGTAACCGGATCCATCGATCTGGTGGTCATTATCACTTTCGTTCCAGATGGCAAGGCCATGGCCATTATACTGGCGGATATGTCCGGAATCATAGATAGCGCCTTGGTAATATTCGGCTGATGAAACAGCCAAATTCAAGCCGTCGACACTGTAGTTCAGTGTACCGCGTGTCCATCCGATGCTACCGTTCGGGCCGCTTAGAAAGTCAAAGGTTGTAGTCGCAGCCATTGCAGATGTGCAGGACATCAGGAGGGCAACAGCTGAAATGATCAGTTTTTTCATTGATCTTCTCAAGAGTAGTTTGACGCAAATCATATTTGGTACGTGAACTAGACTGTCTTGATAGGTAAATTTTTACGTAAAATCAATTTATTAGTTTGAATAACCAGTTTTGAAAATGTGGCAGTTACATTTTTTGTTAATAAAAAATTAACCAATAAATCCCGAAAACGGGTTATGGGTAAATCACTTAATAATTTGCTCAGGCAGTCTCAGGCTTCACGCGTTTTAAATAAATTTCTTTTCTTGATTTGGTTATTTGCCTCTAAAATCACCTTTAAGAACGAATCAACATCCAAACGGGAAGTGAGATAATCGCAAAAGATTGGTTTTATTGGCGAGGCGGCTTCCCCGAATTGAAACACCTATGAAATTCCTGAATAGAGTATTTTTGATTTTCTGCACATTTATCTGTCTGACGACGGTGTCAGCCTTTGCGCAGGGTCAGCAAGAAAGAAACAAGATTGCGGTCCTTCTAAAGCAGGAAGGCGCAAAGATCGAAAGTCTTGATGCAGATCTGTCTACAGCTTCCGTATCTGAAAAACGTCTGCTGGAGATTTCAAAAAAATTACGGCAATCGCGAGAATTTCTGAGTGAATTGGAGGCTAGAACCAAACCCCTTCGTGAAGATGCAGAAGCCAATTTGCAGGATCTGGGACCGGCACCGGAGGCCCCGAAAGAAGGAGAAAGTCAGGTCACGGAACCTGAAAGTATCCAAAAGCAGCGTAAAGATCTTACCAGTGAACTTCTAGAGGTTGAAGGGCTTTACAAGCAGGTTGAAATCCTCACGTCGAGAGTGTCACGGCTTCTTGCAAAAGTGGCGAGTGTCAGGCGCGACAGATTTGTGGGTCAGCTCTTCGAAAAACAAACGCCTCTTTACCGGCCTCAGCTGTGGGTGAACGCCATTTACGCCTATCGTGACCAGTTTGAAAGAGCCTTAAAGTGGGTGACAGAGCGACGAAGCGCTGAGGTGATGGGCGGCGGAGCGGTCCTTATTGCCTTCTTCATTTTCTTAAGTGTTGCGGTAAAGGCAACATCTCGGAAATTCACGAGTTACATCACCGCAGGGAATAAATTCTCCGGGGCTTCCAAGTCACTCCTTTTCCCGGTTTTCGCTGCCGTTCTGGGGGTATTTCTGGCCGTTCAGTCCATCAAGGCGCTGGAGCTTTTCTCCATACAGAATCAATCCATGGCGTACCGATATTTCGGGTTGGTGCTTTTGGTTGTTCTTGTGAGCATTGGTGCCAAACGTTTTAAGGACGCCGGTGTTATCAGGCCGATCATGCGTTGGCTGGTCACAGGAGCGGGTGCGTTATTTATTCTTGATGCGCTTCTTTTGGAAAGTGGCCGGGCTATGGGTGTTGCGCTGGACCTTGCTATTGCCCAGACCTATCTGGTGACCTTTGTTTTCTCTCTGATACTGGGGGTTTGCTCCTTCCTGGTTTTAAAAGATGTCAAAGAAGCTGACGGGTATTTTTTCCCAAAACAGCTTTTTTATATTCTGGCTGGAATAGCGCTCTGCCTGATTGTTTCAAATCTGTTTTCCTACGCAGCCTTTAGCCGATATCTGTTCGAAAAATTCGTCATCCTCTGTACGCTTTTTGTTGTCGTGCTGATGCTCAGATCTATTGCACAGCCCTATTTCAAGGCCTTTGACAAATATATTGGAAGATCGGCTGCATCAGAGGCAGAACAGGATGACCGGGAGCATCTGGTGTTTTTCTGGTTATCGCTCTGTCTGGACGTCATTCTGTTTTTCTTATGTCTGCCAATTGTTGCAAACAGTCTCGGGGCGGATTGGAGAGATATTCAGGAATGGACACTCAAGGCATTCTTCGGGTTTGAAATCGGCTCTTTCCATATCTCTGTTGCCAATGTCGGGATCGCCATTCTGGTCTTTATCGCCTTCTTGTTGGCCACCCGTGTCATACAGCGGATTTTGGATCAGAAAATTCTTCCAAAAACCAAACTGGATGATGCTATTCGGCAGTCCATCACTCAAGTGCTGGGATATGTGGGGCTTATTATTGCCTTGATGGCTGGTATTTCCGCGCTTGGCTTTGATCTGACCAATCTTGCATTGATCGCGGGTGCCTTATCCGTCGGTATTGGTTTCGGGTTGCAAAGTATCGTCAGCAATTTCGTCTCCGGCCTGATCCTGTTGTTCGAAAGGCCGATCAAGGTAAATGACTGGATTATTACCAATTCAGGGGAAGGGAACGTTAAAAAGATCAGTGTGCGTTCCACTGAAATTGAAACCTTTGATCGTACTTCGATTATTGTTCCCAATTCTGAACTGATTTCTTCATCGGTTAAAAACTGGACCCATAAAGACAAGATGGGGCGCGTCATTATTTCGGTCGGGGTGTCCTACAATTCTGATCCTCATCAGGTGAAGGACCTGTTGGCGCAGTGCGTAAAGAATAATAGCGACGCCATGAGCCATCCTGAACCAAGTGTGTTTTTTATGGATTTTGCCGATAGTGCTTTGATGTTTGAAGTCAGGTTTTTTGTAAGAAATATCCGGGAGGTTTTCCGCATCTCCACAGATATGCGGTTGCAGATCTGGGATGTATTTAAAGAGCATGATATCGAAATTTCTTTCCCTCAAAGGGACATTCATATCAGGAGTGCCGAAGGCTTGAAAGGATTGCCCATTGGAGAATAATCATATTCTGTTTGCTGCTGGAATTGGTGAGGATTGTCTGAAACGACAACTTCTTGATGATGAGGTATCCCAAGCAATCAGGGATCGTACGAAAGTATGGGTGCATTTGGATGCCCTTAATCCAAATACAGAGAAATGGCTGAAAAGTGAGCTGAAGGATGTGGACCCAATCGTCAGGGGTGCCTTGCTCGCAGGGGAGACGCGCCCACGTGCGCTGGAATCAGGAAAGGGTGTGCTTCTTATTTTGAGAGGGGTGAATCTAAATGTGAATGCGGATCCAGAAGATATGGTTTCCATTCGGCTCTGGATAGATGAGCACCGTATCATCAGTGCTCAAAGAAGAAACTTAAAGGCCGTTAAAGACATACAGCAGCAATGCCTGAACGGTAAGGGGCCGGCTGATATAGGTGATTTTGTCGTGAGGCTGACAGGTCGTTTATTCGAACGCATGGAACCTGTCATGGTAGAGCTGGATGAGCGCACTGATAATATTGAAGAGCTGATACTGGAAAATCCATCAGTCGAAGAGAGACAGCAAATTGTGGATATTCGCAAGCAGGCAATTATTTTGCGGCGCTATATTGTCCCACAACGGGATGTGATGAACTTTTTGCGAAACTGCGATCTGCCTTGGATGAGCTCCATTCATAAACGGCATATTCAGGAGAATCTGGAGCGCATTACCCGATATGTAGAAGATCTTGATGCCATTCGCGAGCGTGCGCAAATC
The DNA here is from genome assembly GCF_015143595.1 of Sneathiella sp. P13V-1. Lineage (NCBI taxonomy): Bacteria > Pseudomonadati > Pseudomonadota > Alphaproteobacteria > Sneathiellales > Sneathiellaceae > Sneathiella > Sneathiella sp. P13V-1. The sequence continues at coordinate 1,163,296 of NZ_WYEU01000001.1, forward strand.
GTGAAAGACGAATTGGCCAATATTCTGGCGGATCGTATGAATAAAAATATGTATCAGCTGTCAGTTGTTGCGGCAATTTTCCTGCCGCTCGGCTTCCTGACGGGCTTGTTCGGGATCAATCTTGCAGGCATTCCCGGCGCAGAATATCCATACGCATTTGCAATTTTTGCTATTCTCTTGACAGTTATCGTGGGGGTCCAGATTGTCGTGATGAAAAAACTCAAATGGTTTTAGGGGAAACCTGTTGGCTGCGTCTTAATATGTCCGGATCATAACTTTTTCCGCAACTTTGTTGCGTTGCAGCAAAAAAGGCGTATGATGCTCCGCAAAAACGAGAAGACACCGGAGAATCCGGAGATTTTAGCGGAGAAGTAACATGGCCTCATCCATTCGCCCCCGTCGTTCTGTCCTTTATATGCCGGGATCAAATGCCCGCGCTCAGGAAAAAGCCAAAACACTGGCAGCAGACGGCCTTATCCTTGATCTTGAAGATGCTGTTGCCCCAGATGCCAAAGCCGAAGCACGTGAAATTGTGTGCGGCAATGCAGCATCAGGTGATTATGGAAAGCGTGAAATCATTATTCGCGTGAACGGGTTTGACACCCCCTGGGGTCGTGATGATGTTGTCGCTGCTTCCAAAGCGGGTCCAGATGCGATCCTTCTTCCAAAGGTGGAAAGTGCGGCGCAGGTTCACGAACTAGAGAAGCTGATGGATCAGTCTGGCGCACCAAAGACCACTAAAATCTGGTGCATGATGGAAACGCCACTTGGTATCCTGAAAGCCGAAGAAATTGCCGGATCAAGCCCACGGGTTGAATGCTTCGTGATGGGTACTTCTGACTTGGTGAAGGAACTGCAGGCGCAGCACACACCAATGCGTCTTCCTGTCATAACGTCCCTTGGCCTTTGCCTGCTGGCAGGTCGTGCCTATGGCCTTACTGTTCTGGACGGTGTTTATCTGCATCTGGCCGATGAAGAGGGTTTCCGCGAATCTTGCGTACAGGGGCTGGAGCTTGGCTTTGATGGTAAAACTCTGATCCACCCAAAACAGCTTGCAGATACGAACGAGGTTTTTGCCCCTTCGGAAGAGGAAGTTGATTTCTCTCGCCGGGTGATCGAAGCCTTTGAAGAAGCCGAGAAAGAAGGCAAAGGCGTGGTGGTTGTCGATGGCAAGCTGATCGAAAACCTGCATGTTGAAATTGCCAAAGCAAAAGTAGCGCTGGCTGAAGCCATCGCTGAAATGGCCGCTTAAGGGAGCTGATGATGGGATCCACAAAAACAAATCCTGGAAACTATTTTGAAGACTTCAAATTAGGTCAGGTTCTAAATCACGCGACACCACGCACCATTACAGAAGGGGATGTTTCCCTTTACACGGCCCTTTATGGCGGACGCTTTGCCCTTCAATCTGCCGACAGTTTTGCCATTGATTGTGGCCTGCAGGCTGCGCCGATTGATGATTTACTGGTGTTCCACATTGTCTTTGGTAAGACCGTACCGGATGTTTCCTTAAACGCGGTTGCCAATCTTGGATATGCAGATGTGCGTTTTCTGGCCCCAGTTTATCCAGGTGATAGTGTACAGACCACATCTGAAGTCATTGGCCTTAAAGAGAACTCAAATGGCAAAACCGGTGTGGTTTATGTTCGCTCCACAGGCACAAACCAGTTGGGTGAGGTTGTTCTGGATTATGTGCGCTGGGTGATGGTGCGCAAAAAAGACGTTGATGCGCCTGCACCGGAAACTGTATTGCCGGACCTTCCTGAAGTTGTTGATCCGGCCAATTTCCAGCTTCCAGCAGATCTGGACTTTAGCAACGTGGACGCCACCTTGTCTGGCTCCCCTCATTTCTTCGATGATTATGACGTGGGCGAGAAGATCGACCATGTGGACGGTATGACCATTGAAGAAGCCGAACATATGATGGCGACACGTCTTTATCAAAACACGGCCAAGGTTCACTTCAATCAACACATGATGAAAGATGACCGCATGGGTCGCCGTCTGATTTATGGGGGGCATATCATCAGCCTTGCCCGTGGCTTGTCTTTTAACGGTCTTGGCAACGCCTTCTTTATCGGGGCGATTAATGGCGGGTCACATACGGCACCAACCTTTGCCGGTGATACCATTTTTGCCTGGAGTGAAGTGCTGGATAAAGCGGATATTCCGGGGCGCAGTGATGCGGGCGCGCTTCGTATCCGGACATTGGGTGTGAAGAACGCAACTTGCGAAGATTTCCCTGACAAAGGTGAAGATGGCAAACGGGATCCAAATGTTGTTTTGGATTTGGATTACTGGGTGATATTGCCAAAAGCCACAGTTTAGGTATAAAGGACGGATATTTCGTCGGGTTTTGTTGACTTCGCGTTAGCCCGCCTTAAAATCCGTCCGAAAAAACAAGCTGTTCAGTAACGTATTGAAAGCCTAGCTAGAGAGATATCCATGGCGAATATAGAAAGACCCCTATCGCCGCATCTGCAGATTTATAAGCCGCAGATCACGATGGTAACTTCCATCACGCACCGTATCACGGGTGTTGCGATGGGTGTAGGAACCCTTCTTCTGGCCTGGTGGCTTATTGCCGCCGCAACTGGCCCGGAAGCATTTGCAACCGTCAGTGCCTTCATTTCATCGTGGTTCGGCCGCCTTGTCATGTTTGGTTTTACATGGGCGCTTTTCTATCACCTTTGTAACGGTATTCGTCACCTGTTCTGGGATTCCGGTAAAGGCTTCGAGCTGCCTACCATGCGCAAATCCGGCATGGCAGCCATTGTTGGTTCTGTGGTTCTCACACTGCTGACCTGGGTTATCGCATACGGAATGGGAGCCTGATCATGAGCATGAGAACACCTCTTAAAAATGTTCGCCATCTGGGCTCCGCCAAAGAAGGCACAACCCATTACTGGCACCAACGCGTAACGGCGATTGCCATGATCCCGCTTTTTGTGATCGCAATTGCTTATGTGGTATCCTTGGTTGGTGCAGATTACGCACGCGTTCGCGAAATCCTGAGCCTGCCATTCACATCTCTTGTGCTTCTGCTGTTGATTGGTGCGGTTTTCTATCACCTGAAGCTGGGTCTTCAGGTTGTTATTGAAGACTATATCCACACTGAGGGAACCAAAACGGTTCTTGTTCTGCTGAACACTTTCTTTTGCACAATTGTTGGTCTTGCCTCAGCGCTGGCCGTTCTTAAGCTGGCCTTCGGGGGATAAAGTAAATGTCTGAAGCATATCCTATTATTGAACACAAATATGACGTAGTTGTCGTCGGTGCCGGTGGCGCTGGTCTCCGTGCAACTATGGGCATGGCGCAGGCAGGTCTGAAAACCGCCGCGGTTACGAAAGTATTCCCAACCCGTTCTCACACAGTTGCGGCGCAGGGCGGTATTTCCGCGTCCCTTGGTAACATGGGTGAAGATAACTGGCAGTGGCACATGTATGACACTGTTAAGGGTTCTGACTGGCTTGGTGACCAGGACGCCATTGAATATATGTGCCGCGAGGCCCCGCAAGCTGTTCTGGAACTGGAACAGTTCGGTATGCCATTTAGCCGTACTGAAGAAGGCAAAATCTACCAGCGTGCTTTTGGTGGCATGACAACTCAGTTCGGTGAAGGCCCAGCAGCGCAGCGCACTTGTGCCGCGGCTGACCGTACAGGTCACGCCATGTTGCACACACTGTATTCTCAGTCTTTGAAATATGACACTGACTTCTACATCGAGTATTTCGCCCTTGATCTGATCATGGACGAAAATGGCGCGTGTAAAGGCGTTCTGTGTCTTTGCCTTGAAGATGGTACACTTCACCTGTTCCGCTCCCACATGGTGGTACTGGCAACGGGTGGTTTTGGCCGTGCTTACTTCAGCTGTACTTCTGCACATACATGTACAGGTGACGGCGGTGGTATGGTTCTGCGTGCAGGACTTCCGCTTCAGGATATGGAATTCACTCAGTTCCACCCAACAGGGATCTACGGCGCAGGCTGCTTGATTACTGAAGGTGTGCGCGGTGAAGGTGGTTATCTGGTGAACGGTGAAGGTGAACGTTTCATGGAACGTTATGCCCCAAGCGCCAAAGACCTTGCCAGCCGCGATGTTGTGAGCCGTTCCATGACAATGGAAATTCGTGAAGGCCGCGGTGTTGGTAGTCGTAAAGACCACATCTTCCTGCATCTTGATCACCTTGATCAGGCAATGATTGAAGAACGTCTTCCAGGTATTTCCGAAAGCGCGCGCATCTTTGCGGGTGTTGACGTGAACAAAGAACCGATCCCGGTTATTCCAACAGTTCACTACAATATGGGTGGTATTCCAACCAACTATCACGGTGAAGTGGTTGACCTGAAAGACGGTAATCCAGATGCGGTTGTACCAGGCCTGATGGCTGTGGGTGAGGCGGCGTGTGTGTCGGTTCACGGTGCGAACCGTCTGGGCTCCAACTCCTTGATCGACCTTGTTGTGTTTGGCCGTGCGGCGGCCCTTCGTGCGAAAGACACAATCACACCAAACACACCACATTCACCACTTCAAAAAGGTGCGGTTGAAGCTGCGGTTGCCCGTCTGGATCACTTCCGTAACGCAAACGGTGACATGTCTACAGCGACAATCCGTGACAACATGCAGCGCGTGATGCAGGACGACTGTGCGGTGTTCCGTACAGGTGAAAGCCTGCAGGCTGGTGTAAAGAAAATCGGTGAAGTTGAAAAACAGATGTCCGCGATCAAGACAACAGACCGTTCCCTCGTTTGGAACTCTGACCTGATCGAAACTCTGGAACTTGATAACCTCATCCGTCAGGCGGTTGTTTCCATGACAGCGGCTGAAAACCGGAAAGAAAGCCGCGGCGCGCACGCCCGTGAAGACTTCCCGGATCGTGATGATGAAAACTGGATGAAGCACACGCTCACTTACCACAGCGATGGTGAAGGTGTTCGTATTGATTACCGTCCGGTTCACACATACACACTGACCGATGAAATTGATTACATTAAACCCAAAGCCCGGGTTTACTAAGAGCTAGGGAAGATAGAAATGGTAGAGTTAGCATTACCTAAAAATTCCAAAGTAGGCACGGGTAAGACACATCCGAAACCGGAAGGCGCGAAGAACCTGAAGGCTTTCAATGTGTACCGTTGGTCTCCTGATGATGGTGAAAACCCGCATGTAGATACTTACTATGTGGATCTGGATACATGTGGTCCGATGATTTTGGACGGTCTGATCAAGATTAAAAATGAAATTGATCCGACCCTCACATTCCGTCGCTCCTGCCGTGAAGGTATTTGTGGCTCCTGTGCGATGAATATCAACGGTACAAACACACTGGCCTGTACAAAAGGTATGGATGAAGTTGATGGTGACATCAATATCTACCCACTGCCGCATCAGCCAGTTGTGAAAGATCTGGTTCCGGATCTCACAAACTTCTACGCACAATATGCGTCTATTAAACCATGGATGCAGACACAGACACCTCCGCCACCTGATCGGGAGCGTCTGCAGTCTAAAGAAGATCGTGCAAAACTGGACGGCCTGTATGAGTGTATTCTCTGTGCATGTTGTTCAACATCCTGTCCAAGTTACTGGTGGAATTCTGATCGGTTCTTAGGCCCAGCTATCCTGCTTCAGGCATATCGTTGGTTGGCTGATAGCCGTGACGAATTTACAGGGGAACGTCTGGATAATCTTGAAGATCCGTTTCGCCTGTATCGCTGTCACACCATTATGAACTGTGCGAATACATGTCCAAAAGGCCTGAACCCGGCCAAGGCGATCGCAGAGATCAAGAAAATGATGGTAGAGCGCCGCGGTTAATCGGTGCTGAGATATCTCTGAAAAAGGCTGCCTTTTCAGGCGGCCTTTTTTTGTTTTGGGGGAAAGATGTTCGAATATGTAACCAGTACTTTGTCGGCAAGCCTCAATGTACCAAGCATTATGTTATTGTGTGTCATCGCTGCAGGCGCGTATGCGTTAGTAGGAGCAAATTCGCGCTTTTTTAGAATTCTGTGCACTGCCTTTTTGGTGATGAGCATTCCGTTGATTCCCAAGATATTGTTTATGCCGATTGATATTGGCGTTTTGAAAGTCGGTAACTCCGCGGTGCAAAAGGCGGAAGTCATAGTCGTGATTACAAATGGTAGTAGTTCAGATCCCGATATTGGATATCAGGATCTCACAAACGCGACAGGACGACGTATGGCCCATGCCATAAAAATCGCTAAAGAACTTGATTTACCAATGATTGCTTCAACCACCGATAAACAAGAAGCTGACATAATTGCAAGCCGTTACAACAAAGACGTACCTGTCCTTGTTCGGATCGGAGGAACCCGAACACGTGATCATATTTCCCAAATAAACGATACATTACTGAAAGTGGAGTTCAGTAATGTAATTCTAATAACAACAGGGAGTCATGCATTCCGAACGAAAACCGCATTGGAGGCTAAGGGGTTTTCGGTTTCACAGGTGATCGTTGGTGAAAAAGATGGTGAGCTCAATGGTATCGACCTACTTCCATCTTTTCGTGGTTTCCTTTATTGGCAAATCGTGCTGAAGGAATATTGGGCTCTCGGTTGGTATTATTTCAAAGGCATTTTGTAATCTTCGACACAAAATGAATTGATAACTTCCTTGGATTGTTGACGACTGCAACATCATAAAATAAATAGACCGTTCTATATATTTTATGAGAATTGTTATGACCAAGGGTATTCAAACCAAAGCGCGCATTATCGAGGTGGCCTCAGATCTATTGCAACGCAACGGATTTCACGCCATGGGGATAAATCAGATTACCGCAAAAGGTAATTTGCCTAAGGGATCTATCTATTTCCATTTTCCGGGGGGAAAAGAAGAAATCGCTTTAGCAGCCATAGAGCAAGGTGGAGCCGTTGTTGAAAAAATTCTAGTGACTGCGTTGGAGCAATCTGTTTCTCCGATTGAATATTTGGAAACTGTAGTAGCTGCCTTTGCGCACCTTCTGGATGAATCCGCTTTTCAAAAGGGGTGTCCGGTGAGCTCAATTGCATTGGAAATGGTGCCAGAGTCACCTGAAATAACTAAAGCAGTTAGGCAGGTCTTCGACAATTGGCACGAAGAAACTTTGCGTGCGCTTGCCCAGTTGAATTGCACTCATCCAGATCTCCGGTCCTTGACGTCACTTCTCTTAAGTTCGGTTGAAGGCGCGCTAATTTTATGCCGTGCGCAACAATCCACAGCCCCCCTTGAAAATATCTGCGCTTCCTTGCGCCCGTTGTTTAAAAATTAATCAGGAAAACATGATGCTTAGAGCTATTTCGTCCATTGCAGCGTTGTTATTGATAATCTTCGCCCTGATTTTGACGTGGCATTTCTGGCCGCGAAAGATTGATGTGGCCGCTTACCCAGTCCCCAATTATGAGACATCTGGAGTGAATATGGACGTTCAGAAAATGGGAAATGTTCGTCTGGGGTATTTCTCAACAGGGCACAACATTTCTCCTGAAGCCTTTATTTATAGCGGCGGAAGTTTGATCGAAACCCATACGTCTGTTTATTCGGGGATGGTGGTGCAGCATCCAAAGGGTACCTTCATGTTTGAGGGTGGTATTGGTGGTGACGTGGCTGCGAAGATGCAAAGAAACTTCGATAGTTTTCAACGCAGCATTTTCACCTATACGGCTGAAGGGACGGCGCGGGAACAGTTAGAAGCCTCTTCCTTATCAGCGGCGGATATAGATTTCATTCTGCTAACCCATTTGCATTGGGATCATACCGGAGTGATCGAAGGGTTTCCCGATAAGGAAATCTGGACCACGGAAGATGAATTTAATTGGGGCCGGGACCATGGTAGCGGGGCAGATGGGTTCTTTCCCGAAGATTACCTGAAAGAAGAATTGCACTGGAAATTTATCACTTTTGATCCTGTGAAGTACGAAAGTTTTGAGCGGTCGCTGGATCTGTATGGGGACGGATCCATTGTGCTGGTGCCGCTTCCGGGCCATACGGCCGGCAGCGTAGGAATGTTCGTGACGTTGAAAACTGGTAATCGGTTTTTATTTATCGGGGATATTTCTTGGTCACAAAAAGCATTGGATATTCCAGCAAAACGCCCCCCCTTGGGGCAGCATTTAGCAGACAAATTTGATGAAGGGTTAACGGCAAGCCTCGTTCAACTGCATCATTTGAAAAGGAAATATCCGGAGTTGCAAATCATTCCAACCCACGATGAGGCCGCTTTCAAGGACGTCGAACGGCTAAGGAATTGGTAAATCATAAGTGGCCCTGTATGATTTTTTAATCTGGAGCTTTCGTTTTTGCAGGCGCCTGTTAGTCTGGCGCCTGCAAACCAGCTTACCGGATTTTATTCATGTATATCCCGCCGCATTTCAAAGTTCCTGAAAAAGAAACCCTTAAATCCCTTCTGCCAGAGGCCAGCTTTGCCATCATGGCCAGCACGGGGGAAGATGGACTGCCATTTATTACGCATCTTCCAGTAAGTTATGACCCGGATGGGGGATATGGTAACGGATGTATTTATGGTCATGTGTCCAAGGCCAATGGTCATCATCTGTTATTTGGAAAACCCGCGCGGATGATCTTTAGCGGCCCTCATGCCTATGTCAGCCCGCGCTTCTATGCCTCAGATGTCAACGTACCGACCTGGAATTATGTGGCGGTTCATGCAACAGGTACACCTGTCGCCCTTCAGGATCCTGACAAAGTGATCAAAGTCCTGGAGAAACTGACAAAAGAAAATGAAGAGGGGCGAGAGCAGCCCTGGACTATGGGCGAGCTTGATGAAAAGCGTATCCAGGGGTTGCTGAAAGGCATTGTCGCCTTTGAAATGCCTGTTGGTCGCCTGGAAGCAAAAGCAAAACTTGGTCAAAACAAATCCGCCGAAGACAGGCAAGCGTTGTTTGAGGCGCTGGAGGGTAGTGAAATCGGAGGCTGGCAGAAGTCAATTCTGGACTAGCCAACTGCTCCTTTCAAGTAATCTTCGGATCGCATTTCCATAAGGCGGGAGACCGTACGGGCAAATTCAAAATGCCCGTGCCCTTCTTCATAAAGATGTTCTGCGCCCACTTCCGCCGCGATGATCAGGTTAGCGCCGGCCTCGTATAGAACATCCACTAAGGTCACAAAGCGCTTGGCTTCGTTGCGGTTATGGGGGCCGAGCTTTGGGACATCTTCCAGAACAAGGGTATGAAAATTCTCGGTGATATGGAGATAGTCTGAGGCACCTAATGGACGGGCGCACAGCTCTTCAAATGTGCAACGGACTGCGCCGCGTGCGGTTCTGTCCAAAACCAGACTGCGCCCCTTGTGGCTTAAGGTAACACTTTCAACCTCGTTGCCTTCCGTGAGCATATCAAACAGGCGATCAAGTTCTGCCGTTGAGTCTGATCCTAAAGGGTGGAAGTAAACGGGACTTTTTGAAAGCCGGTCCAGTCGGTAGTCTGTTCCGCCGGATAGGTGCAGGATATCCAACTGCTCCTTGATCAGGCCAATAAAAGGCAGAAACAGCTCTCGGTTCAAGCCATCTTTATAGAGATCCTCTGGAATACGGTTTGATGTGGCAATGACCACAACGCCTTTTTCAAAAAGCAACTCAAACAACCGGCCAAGGATCATGGCATCAGCGACATCAGTGACCTGAAATTCATCGAAACAAAGAAGCCAGGCTTCTTTTTCTATTTTCTCCGCCAGGGGAACAAGGGGGTCATCCCCCTTCTTGTTCGGGTTTTGACGCCAGTCATGGATGAAACTATGGGCATCCAACATAAAACTGTGGAAATGGACACGCTTTTTGGCAGTAACAGGGGCTGTGTCAAAAAACAGATCCATCAACATGGATTTCCCGCGCCCAACATCCCCATACATATAGATACCTTGTGGCGGCTCTACGCGGGGTTTGCGGGCGCCAAGTTTGAAGATATCTGTCCAGTGGGCGCTGGTGCGGGGATCGTAATTCTCAAGACGCTTGTGCAGCAGTTGCAGTTTTTCAACAGCAAGCTCCTGAATAGGATCATGCCGAATGTCGCCGGAGCGGCGCATGTCGCGATATTTTTCCAAAGGCCCTTGAATAGTCATCTTGGCCTTAAAGCAATCTTGAACAAAGTTGTAAAGGGATAAAGCGACGGATCAGAACAGATCGCGGGTCAGGCGCTTTCTCAAATCCTGTTTCTCAACTGGTTGAGCTGCTTCCATAACATCCAATTTCGCCGAAGCGACATATTGATTGTTAAATTTAAATGTGGCGTTGGTCAGATGCATAATGCGCTTGCTGTCTTCCGCCGTGAGCACATGAGACGGCACTAAGTGCTTGCTCGTGAGCGCGGCAAGTAATTTGGGAGCAGCATTTTTTGCGCTTTCATTGACGTCTGGATACTGGTCAGTGCCCATCGGGATGTCTGCCAGCTGAATTTGTTCACCTGCAGGGCTGTCAAGCAAGGCGATGAGACCTTTAAAGTCATCTTGAGTGGCAACGGATCCTTTGGGCTCGCAAATAGCGCGTTCTTTTCTGAAAATGGCATCAAGGATCCGGCAATCCTGTCCGGTGACAATATCAAGGGCATGTTCACCCAGGCCTTTACCGCTCATGATTGACGACACGATTGAACCCGCAGTGAAAAGCTCACTGATGGTCAGACCTGCAATGATTGTTTCCGCACAGCCGGTCAGCGCAAGGGCAAGTCCCCCGCACACCACCATGTTACGCACGAATCGTTTTGTCTTTTTCGCTGCCGTCACGGGCCGATCCAGTCTCTCTCGCAAAAATGCAACTTTCACTGTAACAAGCAATCGTTACTAACTACTTACTGCAAAGGGTGTATTTTTATTAAAAAGCCCCTCTTGATCGTCAACTGACACAGAAAATTCACTTTGCTGCAAAAATTTGGTTAATTTTGCCCCCATGACCTTGCCCTCGAAACGAAAAGGGAGTAGTACCCAACCAATGTAATTCAAAGGAGGACCGCCTCCCACCGGAGGTGTTCTTCAGCATCAACACCGGAGATTAGAATGGCTCGCAAAAAAATAGCGTTGATTGGCGGCGGAAATATCGGCGGCACCCTGGCTCACCTGGCCGGGCTTAAAGAACTTGGCGATATTGTTATCGTAGATTTGAATGACGGTATGGCTAAGGGTAAAGCCCTTGATATTGCCTCTTCTTCTCCAGTGGACGGCTTCGACAGTGCCATGTCTGGTACAGATGATTATGCTGAAATCGCTGGCGCTGACGTTTGTATCGTAACTGCGGGTATTGCTCGTAAACCAGGCATGAGCCGCGACGATCTTCTGGGCACAAACATCAAAGTGATGCAGGCTGTTGGTGAAGGTATCAAGAAACACGCACCTAACGCATTTGTTATCTGTATTACAAACCCACTGGACGCGATGGTATGGGTCCTTCGCGAAAAATGTGGTCTGCCACACAATAAAGTGGTTGGCATGGCAGGTGTTCTGGACAGCGCGCGCTTCCGTCTGTTCCTCGCCGAAGAATTTAACGTCTCCGTAGAAGACGTAACAGCGTTCGTACTCGGTGGTCATGGCGATACCATGGTTCCACTGACACGTTACTCCACAGTAGCCGGTATTCCTATTCCGGATCTCATTAAAATGGGTTGGACAACTCAGGAAAAAATCGACTCCATCGTTGACCGTACACGTAACGGCGGCGCGGAAGTTGTAGCCCTGCTGAAAACTGGTTCCGCGTTCTACGCCCCAGCTTCCAGTGCCATTACAATGGCAGAATCCTACCTGAAAGATAAACGTCGCGTTCTGCCATGTGCAGCATATGTTGACGGTCAATACGGTCTGGACGGCATGTATGTCGGTGTTCCAGCCGTTATCGGCGAAAACGGTATCGAGAAAGTTGTTGAGATTGACCTGAACGAAGATGAGCAGGGAATGTTTGATAACTCAGTTGATGCTGTGAAAGGATTGGTCGAAGCCTGTATCGGCATCGACCCAAGCCTGGGATAATTAGAAAAACGGGGTACAACTTAACGGTTGTACCCCTTTTTTTGGCTGTTATAGTCAATTTGAAGGTCATAACTTGCCCTTTTACGGGGCCACAATTTGCGAATAGCGAAATATTATGAATATCCATGAATATCAGGCCAAGGGCCTACTCGGAAAATACGGTGTAACCGTGCCGAAAGGCGGGGTTGCGTACACTGCTGAAGAAGCAAAAACTGTCGCTCAGGAACTGGGAGGTCCGGTTTGGGTTGTTAAAGCTCAGATTCATGCGGGCGGTCGCGGTCTCGGCGGTGGTGTTAAGGTTGTCAAATCCATCGAGGAAGTGGTTGAAACAGCCAAATCCATGATCGGCATGCAACTGGTCACACACCAGACAGGTCCAGAAGGTAAAGAAGTCAAGCGCGTCTATGTTGAAGACGGTTGTGACATTGCACGGGAACTGTATCTCGGTGCGATTATCGATCGCGCAAAAGACTGCGTGACTTTCATGGCGTCCACTGAAGGCGGTATGGAAATCGAAGAGGTGGCTGCGAAAACACCTGAAAAAATTCACATGGTCAGCATTGACCCTGCAACAGGTGTCATGCCTTTCCATGCACGTAAAATTGCATTTGGTCTGGGCCTTGAAGGCAAGCAGGTTGGTGCAGCCGTGAAATTCATCATGGCGCTTTACAACTCCATCATCGACACAGACGCCAGCCTGGTGGAAATCAACCCACTGGTTGTAACAGGCTCTGGTGATGTGATTGCGCTGGATGCAAAAATGAATTTCGACGACAACGCATTGTTCCGGCAGAAGGGCATTGCAGAACTGCGTGACCCGGATGAAGAAGATCCAGCTGAACTGGAAGCGGCTCAGCATGAACTGAACTACATCAAGCTCGATGGTAACATCGGCTGCATGGTGAACGGTGCGGGTCTTGCAATGGCAACTATGGACATCATCAAGCTGAACGGTGGTGATCCGGCCAACTTCCTGGACGTTGGTGGCGGCGCGACGAAAGAGCGCGTAACCGAAGCGTTCAAGATCATCCTGAAAGACAAAAACGTTGAAGGTATTCTTGTGAACATCTTTGGTGGCATCATGCGTTGTGACGTGATCGCTGAAGGTGTTGTCGCTGCGGCGAAAGAAGTTGCCCTTAGCGTGCCACTGGTTGTTCGCCTTGAAGGTACAAACGTTGAACTTGGTAAGGAAATCCTTGCTAACTCCGGTATCAATATTACGTCTGCAAGCAACCTCGGTGAAGCTGCAGAGCTGATTGTTAAAGAAGTGAAGGGAGGGCAGTAAAGATGGCCGTTCTCGTAAATAAGGACACAAAGGTTATCTGTCAGGGCTTCACTGGCTCTCAAGGCACCTTCCACTCTGAGCAAGCAATTGCATATGGCACAAAAATGGTTGGCGGTGTGACGCCTGGTAAAGGTGGCGAAACTCACCTCGACCTGCCAATCTTCAACACTGTTGACGAAGCTGTTCACACAACGGGTGCAAATGCTTCTGTGATCTACGTGCCACCTCCGTTCGCAGCTGACGCGATCCTGGAAGCCGTAGATGCGGGCATCGAACTGGTTGTATGTATCACTGAAGGTATTCCTGTTCTGGATATGGTGCGTGTTAAACGCGCCCTGAAAGACAGCGGTACACGTCTGATCGGTCCAAACTGCCCAGGTGTTATCACTCCTGATGAATGTAAAATCGGTATTATGCCAGGTCACATTCACCGTCGTGGTAATGTGGGTATTGTTTCCCGTTCCGGTACGCTTACATACGAAGCGGTTGCTCAGACAACTGCGGCTGATCTTGGTCAGTCCACTTGTATCGGTATCGGTGGTGACCCTGTGAACGGTACAAACTTCATCGACTGCCTGGACATGTTCCTGAAAGACGATGAAACAGAAAGCATCATCATGATCGGTGAAATCGGTGGTTCTGCTGAAGAAGAAGCTGCTGAATTCCTGAAAGCACAGAAAACGAAGAAGCCTGTTGTTGGCTTCATCGCAGGTGTAACGGCACCTCCAGGTCGCCGTATGGGCCACGCTGGCGCCATCATTTCTGGTGGTAAAGGTGGTGCTGAAGATAAAATGGAAGCCATGCGTAGCGCGGGTATCACAATCGCAGATAGCCCATCAGCGCTTGGTTCTACTTTGGTAAGGGTTTTGAAAGGTTAGTAGTCTAGGACTACTTGTTTGAAACTTTAATTTACTTTTGGGGGCGGGCCTCGTGTCCGCCCAAATGACCGGAAATGGCTCAGCAATTGGACAACTCTTCCTTTCTTTCCGGCTCCAACGCCGGATTTCTCGAAGATCTCTATCTTCGCTATCAGAATGATCCAACCTCTGTAGACGCAAGTTGGCAGCAATATTTCCAGGCCCTCGGTGACGATGCCGAGACTGTTGTCGCCGAAGCAAACGGCGCTCCCTGGACTCCCACGAACGGAACTAATCCTGAAGACGAATATGGTATCCTTGGTGATGCAGCCTATCGCGCCATTGAAAAGGCCGAAAAGAAAGGCCTTCCTCAGCAGGATATCCGTGCAGCGGCTGTGGATACGATCCGCGCGCTTATGCTTATTCGGTCCTACCGGGTTCGTGGCCATCTGAAGGCCAATCTGGATCCGCTTGGACTTGAAATTCCAAAAGAACACCCTGAACTGGATCCGCGCAGCTATGGCTTTGCGGAGGAAGACTGGGATCGTGAAATTTTTATCGATAACGTGCTTGGATTGGAAACATCGTCCATCCGCGAAATCCTTGAAATCGTAAAGCGCACCTACTGCAGCACCATCGGTGTAGAGTTCATGCACATTCAGGAGCCCGACCAGAAGGCGTGGATCCAGGAACGCATCGAAGGTCTCCATAAGGAAGTGACATTTACCCCGGAAGGTAAAGTTGCCATCCTGCGCAAACTGATTGAAACCGAAGGGTTCGAACATTTCCTCAACGTGAAGTACACGGGTACAAAGCGCTTTGGTCTGGATGGTGGTGAAGCCCTCATTCCAGCAATGGAAGGCGTGATCAAACGCGGCGGTCAGCTTGGCGTTCAGGAAATTGTTCTGGGTATGCCTCACCGTGGTCGTCTGAATGTTCTGACCAACGTGATGGCAAAACCTTACCGTGCAGTATTCTCTGAATTTCAGGGCAATCCAGCGAACCCGGAAGATGTTGAAGGCTCTGGTGACGTGAAGTATCACTTGGGTACATCTTCAGATCGTGAATTTGATGGCAATAACGTTCACCTGTCCCTGACAGCGAACCCATCCCACCTTGAAGCGGTGAACCCGGTTGTTCTGGGTAAGGCGCGGGCGAAACAGGCACAAATCGGAAGTAATGTAGGTGGTAAAGTCATGCCTTTACTGCTTCACGGTGATGCCGCTTTTGCCGGTCAGGGTATCGTGGCGGAGTGCTTTGGTCTGTCAGAGCTGAAAGGTTACCGTACTTCCGGTACAATTCACTTCGTGGTGAATAACCAGATCGGCTTTACAACAAGTCCGAAATATTCCCGCTCCAGCCCGTATCCATCTGATGTGGGCAAGATGGTTCAGGCACCTATTTTCCACGTGAACGGCGATGATCCTGAAGCGGTTTGTCACGTTGCCAAAATCGCTACCGAATTCCGTCAACAGTTTGAAATTGACGTTGTTGTGGACATGTTCTGCTACCGTCGTCACGGCCATAACGAGGGCGATGAGCCTGCCTTCACACAGCCGCTGATGTACCGGACTATCGCACAGCATCCAACAACGATGCAGATCTATGCCAAGAAACTGATCGAAGAAGGTACTGTTACTGAAGATCAGGTGGAAGGCTGGATCAAGGAATTCCGTGACTATCTTGAAAAGCAGTTTGAAACAGCCAACAGCTTCAAACCAAACAAAGCCGACTGGTTTGAGGGTCGCTGGCAAGGTTTCGAGCGGGCTGATCAGGGTGCGCGCCGCGGAACAACTGCAGTTGATCTTGATATACTGAAATCCATTGGCGAGAAACTTTGCGAAGTTCCAGAAGGGCACAATGTTCACCGGACATTGCAGCGTGTTCTGAAGAACAAGCGCAAGATGATCGACACGGGTAAAGGTATTGACTGGGCAACAGCCGAAGCCTTGGCATTTGGTTCCCTCTTGAAAGAAGACTATCCGGTTCGCCTGTCCGGTCAGGATTGCGGCCGCGGTACTTTCTCTCAACGTCACTCAGTCTTTGTGGATCAGATGACAGAAGAACGTTATCTGCCGCTCAATAATCTTGGTGGTGAGCAGGCCCATTATGAAGTGATCGACAGTCTGCTGTCTGAAGCGGCTGTTCTGGGCTACGAATATGGCTACTCCCTAGCGGAACCAAAAGCATTGGTTCTTTGGGAAGCGCAGTTTGGTGACTTTGCCAACGGTGCACAGGTTCTGATCGACCAGTTCATCTCCAGTGGTGAAGCAAAATGGCTGCGTATGAGTGGTCTGGTGATGCTTCTACCGCACGGTTATGAAGGTCAGGGACCAGAGCACTCCTCAGCACGTCTGGAACGTTACCTGCAACTGTCTGCGGAAGATAACTGGCAAGTTGTGAACATCACGACACCAGCCAACTACTTCCACGCGCTGCGTCGTCAGATCCATCGTAAATTCCGTAAACCACTTGTGGTGATGACACCAAAATCCCTGCTGCGTCATAAAGATGCGGTTTCCACACTGGAAGATATGGGGCCGGGGTCAACCTTCCACCGTGTTCTCTATGATAATGAGAAACTCTGTGAAGATAAGGATGTGAAACGGATCGTGCTTTGCTCCGGTAAAGTTTACTACGATCTGAAAGCACGCCGCGACGAGATGAACCAGAAAGAAACTTTCTTCCTGCGCCTTGAGCAATTGTTCCCTTACCCGGAAGAAGCGCTCATGGAAGAGCTGAAACGCTTTACGCATGTGGAAGATATCGTCTGGTGTCAGGAAGAACCTAAGAATATGGGTGCCTGGAGCTTTATTGAACCTCAACTTGAAGAGACGTTCAAGAATGTTGGCATGAAGAAAGTAACACGTGCGCGCTATGCGGGTCGTGCGGCTTCTGCTGCAACAGCAACAGGTCTGCTGAAAGTTCATAACCGTCAGCAAGACGCCCTTGTAAATGATGCACTCGGTCTCAAATCCGAATAGGAAAGAATTGAAATGACTGTAGAAATTCGTGTTCCCGTACTGGGAGAATCAGTTACCGAAGCCACTGTTGGCCAATGGTTTAAACAGGTTGGTGACGCTGTTACCAAAGATGAGCCGATCCTTGAGTTGGAAACGGATAAGGTAACGCTTGAGGTCAATGCAACAGAAAGCGGTCGTCTGGCAGAAATCGTCGTTCCTGAAGGGGAAGATGTTGAAGTGGGCGCCCTTCTGGGTCAGATCGCAGCTGGTGAAGCCGGTGCGGTGGCAGCTCCTGCTCCTAAAAAGGAAGAAGCGCCAGCGCCTGCCCCTGCAGCTCCGGCGCCAGCCGCGGCGGCACCTGCACCAGCGGCTCCTGCTCCAGCACCTGCAGCGCCAGTAGCATCCGGTCCTGCGGAAGTTCTGCCAGCGGCACAGAAACTGATTGATGAGAATAACCTGAACGTTGCCAACATTCGCGGTACCGGTAAAGACGGCCGTATCACTAAAGGCGACGTTCTGGAAGCTATGGAAAATGGCGGTGTTTCGCCAGCAGCCCCTGCACCAATTGCAGCGGCGGCCGCGGCCCCAGCTCCGGCGGCACCTGTTGCAACAGGCTCACGCACAGAAGCGGATCGTGAAGAGCGCGTGAAGATGACTCGCCTGCGTAAAAGCATTGCGACAAAATTGAAAGACGCTCAGAACACAGCAGCCATGCTGACCACTTATAACGAAGTGGATCTGACAAACCTTCTGGCACTGCGGGCAAACTACAAAGATCAGTTTGAGAAGAAGCACGGCGTTCGCCTCGGCTTTATGTCTTTCTTCACAAAAGCCTGTATCTCCGCACTTCAGGAACTGCCTGCGGTTAATGCGGAAATTGAAGGCGATCACATCGTCTACAAAAACTACTACCACATTGGTGTGGCCGTCGGCACACCAAACGGTCTGGTGGTTCCAATTCTTCGCGATGCGGATCAGCTCAGCTTCGCTGGTGTTGAAAAAGGCATTGGTGAACTTGGCAAGAAAGCCCGCGATGGAAAACTTTCCATGGCGGACATGCAAGGCGGTACATTCACCATTTCCAATGGTGGTGTTTACGGCTCCTTGTTGTCTTCTCCAATTTTGAACGCCCCTCAGTCCGGTGTTCTTGGCATGCACAAAATTCAGGAACGTCCAATGGTAGTTGATGGAGAAATCCAGATCCGTTCCATGATGTATCTGGCCCTGTCTTATGACCACCGCATCATTGACGGTAAAGAGGCTGTGACATTCCTTGTTCGCGTGAAAGACGCACTGGAAGATCCACAACGCCTTCTGCTGGACGTTTAATTCTGATTTCTGTCCCTGAAGGGGGAGCTTATGAGCGACGATACATTTGATCTGATTGTTGTCGGTGGTGGCCCGGGTGGCTATACCGCTGCTATTCGTGCCGCACAGCTTGGCATGAAAACAGCCTGTGTTGAAAAACGCGGTGCTCTTGGTGGTACATGTCTGAATGTGGGCTGTATCCCGTCAAAAGCACTTTTGAAATCTTCTGAGCTTCTGGAAGAAGCGCAGCATGATTTTGAAAATCGCGGCATCATGGTTGGTTCCGTTAAGGTTGACCTTAAAAAAATGCTGGAACAGAAAGACACAACTGTTGATGGCCTGACACAGGGCATCGAGTTTCTGTTCAAGAAAAACAAAGTCACTTACATCAAAGGTCATGGTGAACTTCAAGGCGGTGGCCGTGTTGAAGTAACCGGTGAAGAGAACAAAGTGATCAAGGGCAAAAACATCCTGATCGCGACGGGATCTGAAGTGACACCTTTGCCAAATGTTGAAATTGACGAAAAACAGATCGTTTCTTCAACAGGTGCTTTGGAACTTCCAAAAGTTCCAAAGAAGCTGATCGTGATTGGTGCAGGTGTTATCGGTCTTGAACTTGGTACAGTGTGGCGCCGTCTGGGTGCTGAGGTTACTGTTGTTGAGTTTCTGGATCGTATTCTACCTGGAACTGACAACGAAGTTGCCAAAACAACGCAGCGTGTTCTGAAAAAGCAGGGCATGAAGTTTATGCTCGGCAAGAAAGTTACCGGCGCGAAAACAGCGAAATCTGGCGTAACTCTGACAGTGGAACCCTCCAAAGGTGGTGACGCAGAAGAGCTGAAAGCAGATGTGGTTCTGGTTGCCATAGGTCGCCGTCCTTTCACAAAAAATCTGGGTCTGGAAGATCTGGGTGTAGAACAGGACAAAGCGGGTCGGATCGTTGTGGACAGCCAGTTCAAATCCAGCGTTGATGGTGTTTATGCCATCGGTGATGTGATTGACGGGCCTATGCTTGCACATAAAGCGGAAGATGAAGGTGTTGTCTGTGTTGAAATGATGGCAGGTCAGAAACCTCATATCAATTACGACACAATCCCGGGTGTGATCTACACATGGCCGGAAGTTGCCACTGTCGGTAAGACAGAAGAGCAACTGAAAGAAGCCGGTGTTGAATATAACGTTGGTAAAGTTCCGTTCATGGCAAATAGCCGTGCACGTGCCAACGGTTTCACCGAAGGTTTCGCCAAAATTCTGGCGGACAAGAAAACAGACAAGGTTCTGGGTGTTCACATTATCGGCCCTGACGCCGGTACCGTGATCCATGAATGTGTTCTGGCAATGGAATTCGGCGCTTCCTCCGAAGACATCGCGCGTACATGCCATGCGCATCCAACACTCAATGAAGCGGTTAAAGAAGCAGCACTTGCGGTAGCAGGTCGGACGATTAATTCTTGACCTTTCGTTCCAGAACGGAAAAATGACAAGGGTCGACTTCGGTCGGCCCTTTTCTTTTTGTCCAATCTAATCCTCAGGTGCTCAATGAAATTCTGCTCAAGTCCTACCTCTCCTTTTGCCCGTAAAGCAATGGTGACTGCCCTTGAAAAGGGTGTTGATAATCAATTGGAAATGGTCAGCCCGGATCTGACCGATGTTTTTAAAGGCATCAACCCATCCAATCCACTTGGTAAAATTCCAAGTCTTGAACTGGATGACGGCACAGTAATTTTTGATTCTATTGTGATCGCAGAATATCTGGACAGCATTTCTGATAGTCCCTCATTGTTTCCATCGGAACCAGCGGCTCGTGCCAAAACAATGACATTGCACGCCCTTGCAAACGGGATGACAGATGCGGCTTTCACTCGTCGGTGGGGATCAACCATGTTGCCAGAAGACGAGCGCTCTCCTTCATGGAATGCCCGTCTGAAACTTGCAATTGATAAATCTTTGGATCAGCTGGAAGCTCAGATTGACGATTTCGCCGGTAAAGTAGATATTGCTGCCATCGCCATCGGGTGTGCGCTTGGGTATCTGGATTTCCGTTTCGCTGAAGAAAACTGGCGTGACGGTCATTCAAAACTGGCCGCATGGTATGAAGAGTTCGCCGCCCGTCCAAGCATGAAAGCCACGGTTCCACCGGAGGGCTAATTCACGATATTGAGGGGGGACATGAAGCCTGCAAGTTTGATCACTGTTCTGTGTATTGCAGAAGTCCTGACCATGACCCCCTTCGCCACCTTTCCGGCACTTCTTCCCTATTATTTTGAAGCGTGGCAGATCACTGGATCAGAAGCGGGCTGGGTCAACGGATCCTTCTTTTTGGGAATTACCCTGTTTGGGGTTTTTGCTTCCACTCTGACAGATCGAATTGACGCCCGTAAAATTGTCCTGTTTGGATTGTTTATGGCGCTTGTTGGTGCCATCGGATTTGCTTTTTTTGCAGATGGATTTGTTACTTCTCTGCCCTGGCGCTTTATATCAGGGGCATCGCTGGCTTGCACTTACATGCCCGGTCTTCGGATGCTGACGGATCGGTTGCAAGCAGCGTCTCATGCACGTGGGATTGCCTTCTACACCGCCTGTTTTTCAACAGGATCCGCGCTGTCTTTTCTTTTAATCGGACAGGTGGAGACATGGCTTGGGGTAGAAGCGGCCGTAAACTCTGCCATATTCGGACCACCTGTTGCGTTAATCATGACGCTTCTTGTGACACGGTCCACACCTCATCCCTCCCCAAGAGGGTGGCGGGAGCTTTTCAATTATCTGCCCGTCCTTAAAAACCGCAAATCCATGGGATATGTGGTCAGCTACTTCTGTCATTCGTGGGAATTGATGGCCATGCGGTCTTTCATCGTGGCGTTTCTGGCGTTTGCCGCGGTCAATAGCGCAGCGCCCGCTTGGATGGATGTAAGTGTTGTTGCGACCATTGTGATTTTTATGGGATTGCCTGCAAGTGTCATGGGGAACGAGTTGGCCCTTAAGATCGGACGAACACCTGCCATTCTCATTTTGATGATGACTGGATTTGCGCTTTCTATTCTGTTGGGCCTCTCCAGCGGATGGCCGTTTATGCTGGTGGCAGCCATCGCCATTCTCTACGGCACTTTCGTCACAGCCGATTCATCATCCATCACGTCAGGAGCTGTTCTGGCGGCCTCCTCGGATTCGCGGGGGTCCACCATGGCGGTTCATTCTTTCTTCGGATTTGCCGGGGCAATGCTGGGGCCGGTTGCCGCGGGTATCATTCTGGAAAGTGGAGGCGGGCATCAGGATGCCGGTGCATGGGCCATGGTTTTCATTTCCATGGGGGCGGTGTCCCTGATTGGACCATTTGCCCTTCGAATGACACGTTGATCAGGATTTTGGGTGCGATTTGCGGTAAGTTTCCAGCAGCTTTTCCGTGTCCAGATCCGTGTATCGTTGTGTGATAGACAAGGACGCGTGGCCCAACAATTCCTGAATGGTTCGAAGATCGCCACCTGCGCCCAACAGATGGGTTGCGAAGCTGTGGCGAAGCGCATGGGGAGTGGCTGTTTCAGGAAGACCCAGTTGCCGGCGCAGGTTTTGCAGTTTTTGTTGAACCTGCCGGGCACCTAAGCGGCCGCCTCTTTTCCCTCGAAATAAGGGGTCCTCTGCTTCTTTTGAAAAAGGGAGAAGGGCAAGATGCTCTTCCATTGCGCTTAAAATCACAGGCAGGATGGGAACCAGACGCTCTTTACCGCCTTTCCCCACCAAAGACATGCTGTCCCCCTTCGGCCGATCTGAAATGTTGAGCGAAAGGGCCTCGTTAATGCGAAGGCCGGCACCGTAAAGCAGGGTGAAGAGGGCCACATCCTGTGCGATGACCCACTCATCGTCATCGGGGTTAAGCTCCAACGTCGCCAGCAGTTTTTTGCTATCCGCTTCGGTTAAGGGCCTTGGAAGGCTTGCCGGGATTTTTGGGGACCGCAGAGTTGAAAGGGCCGGGACGTGAATGATTTTGTCTTTTTCCAGTTTCTTGAAAAAGCTCTTTACGGAGGAGAGAACCCGTGCCAGAGAGCTTTGTGCCAGACCATCCCGTTTCCGCACCGCTAAAAAAGCACGAATGTCTGCGGCTTTTAAGGTGTTGAGATCCTCTAAGGAGAGTTCTTTCCCAAAATGACCGGATAGAAATCCCAGAAATTCTCGGACGTCTCGATCATAGGCTTCCAGCGTGTGGGGGCTGACCCTCTTTTCAAGGCGCAGCCAGTCTATCCATCGGACAAATGCCGCATCCAAAGTTGATGTCGAGGAGGCGGGTTCCGGCATGAGCTTACCCGGCGCCGTTTTCAATCCATAGGCGCAGAAGGGATTCAGTGCAGCTTGCGAAAAACTCAATCAGCTCTGTCCCCTGATCATAATGGAAATGATCTTTATCCCGGCTACCGATGCCGAGAATGGCCCCTGCTTGCAAAGCAGGAACATCAAGCCGAATAAGGCAATCGGAGCGAACCAGATCTTTCGCCGGTCCAAAGACGGCCTTTGATGTGGGGGCATCATCGCGCATGACGATCTTGTTCTCAGGCCAGTATACTCGATCCACGCTGCCCGCTTTCAGGCGTTGCAATCCCGTCATATCCGGAAAACGGATAGGGCTGTCTTCGATGCAAAGGGTGATCACATCAACTTCCAGAACATCAGGCAGGTCTTGCGTCAGGATATGAACAAATTGCCCGAAACTGGTGGCTTCCAGAATTTCGAGGATGGAACGATGAACGATGCTTTGGGTATGCAGGTTCCCACGCGCGGCGGCAACCAGATCCCCTTGCAGGGATTTAAGATCCCGTGTTTCTTTTTGCAGCTTTTCCAGAAGAAAGGATTGCATATTTACAACCCCTTCTTCAGAAACACGGGCTTCTGGCAGGTTGGCAGCAAAAAGATCGTTATTTTCTGATAGGAAATCCGGGTTTTCTATCAGCCATTTACGTACCTGATCTTCCGTCAGTGACGTTTCAGCAGTTTTTGTTTCACTGATTTTACGATCTTTAGCCACGGCGATCTGCCTTCTATCAGAGGATTTTCTGACCAGATTTTTCCCAATCCGCCATAAAGGCGGCAAGGCCTTTATCTGTCAGCGGATGAGAGATCAGCTGTTTCAGAACCTGTGGTGGGATGGTGCAAACATCAGCGCCCATCAGACCTGCATTGACGATATGCATCGGGTTGCGGATGGAGGCCACAAGGACTTCGGTGTTCAGGTTCGTGTAGTTGTTATAGATCTGAACAATATCACCGATCAGGTTCATGCCATCCTGTCCGATGTCATCCAGACGACCAACGAATGGTGAGATATATGTGGCACCGGCTTTGGCCGCCAAAATCGCCTGCGCTGGTGAGAAGCACAAAGTGACGTTGACTTGCGTGCCCTGCTTTACCAGCTGTGAACATGTTTTAAGGCCGGCCATTGTCAGCGGGACTTTCACGGCAACATTTTCGGCGATACCTGCAAGGCGTTTGCCTTCTTCCAGCATGGTTTCATAATCGGTGGCACCAACTTCGGCACTTACCGGACCATCAACGATGTCACAGATTTCTTTGATGACTTCGATGAAATCACGGCCAGTTTTGGCAACAAGGGAGGGATTGGTTGTTACACCGTCCAGAAGACCCGTATCGGACAATTCGCGAATTTCTTCTGTATCTGCGGTATCTACAAAAAATTTCATTCTGCTATCTCTGCAATTTCGGGGGCATCAGCCATCCCGGATTATTCCACAGGCGCGCTGGTTTTCCATGTTGCTTCAGGAAACATTTGGCTCCGCCCACTTTATGGATTAGGAGTTGTAACAGCATATGCCCTCAACGCAACTTCTAAAATTACTGTAGCAAAGGCCTGACTTAAAGCAACATGAACGCTCTTTTTGATGTGCAGATTATTCGTGTTCAGCTCCCCATGGCGAAAGGGGGATGTTACGACTATTCTGTTCCGTCCCATCTGCGGGTCGAAGAAGGTATGTTTGTGAAAGTCCCGTTGGGACCACGAGAAGTTGTAGGTGTGGTTTGGCAGCTGGAGCCTGAACTGGAAGTGGCCGCGGATCGACTTCGTGACATTATAGAAGTTCTACCAACCCCGGCCTTGCCAGCTGTGGCACGTCAGTTTATCGAATGGGTCGCCAAATATACGATGCAGGCCCCGGGGCGCATTTTACGGATGAGCATGAGTGTGCCCGATGCGCTCTATCCACCTGTCCCCAAAAAAGGATATCGGCAAACCGGAAAAATGCCTGACCGTTCGACTGCTGCACGTCAACGGGTGTTGAAGGCTTTGGAAGGTGGTATTGCACGCACCATGTCTGAAATCACTGAACTTGCCGGTGTCAGCAGTTCTGTCGTGAAAGGACTGGAAGCACAAGGTGTCTTGCGCGCCGAGTTGATGGAGGTGAAATCGGCCTTCAAGACCCCGAAAGAAATTACCGATAAAGTAGATCTGTCCGAAGATCAGAAAAAAGCCGCTGATCTGATTGTAGGGGATGTGGCAGACGGGACTTTTCAGGTCTCTTTGTTGGAAGGGGTTACGGGATCAGGTAAAACCGAAGTTTATTTTGAAGGCATCGCCGAATCGTTGCGGCAGGGGAAGCAGGCATTAATTCTCCTGCCGGAAATCGCCTTGTCGTCGCAATGGCTCACGCGTTTTGAGGAGCGCTTCGGCGTGAAGCCTGTGGAGTGGCATTCGGATTTGGGATCCGGCGCCCGAAAAAAAGCCTGGCGGGCTGTGTTGGAAGGGGATGCCAAAGTTGTTGTCGGGGCCCGGTCGGCCCTATTTCTCCCTTTTATCAATTTGGGCTTCATTGTTGTGGACGAGGAGCATGAGGCTACCTTCAAGCAGGATGAAGGGGTGGCTTATAACGCGCGGGACATGGCCGTGGTACGGGGACAGGTAGGGCATCATCCTGTTATCCTGGCCTCTGCGACACCCTCACTTGAGACGATTACAAATACCGAAGCAGGTAAATATCGTCATATCCATATGCCGTCGCGATTTGGCGGGGCGTCCCTTCCTGCGGTGGAACTGATTGATCTGAAGGAGAACAAGCCGGGGGCGCAATGCTGGATTTCAGAACCGTTGGAACAAGCGGTGCGGCAGACATTGGAATCAGGTCAGCAAGCAATGTTGTTCCTCAACCGCCGTGGATATGCCCCGCTCACATTGTGTGATACCTGCGGTTTCCGACTGCAATGCCCGCATTGCAGTGCTTGGCTCGTCGAGCATCGGTTGTCACGCCGATTACAATGTCATCATTGTGGGTATAGCGCCAAAATGCCTAAACATTGCCCGGATTGCGAATCTGAGGACAGTTTTAAGGCTTGTGGCCCGGGAATCGAAAGGCTGACGGAAGAGGCTACCCGACTTTTCCCTGATGCAAGAATCGCCATGGTGGCCAGTGACACCATTACCGGGCCTGCCGCTGCCGCTGAATTTGTCGATGCCATGAGCGAGGGGCGTATTAATCTGTTGCTCGGGACACAAATAGTGGCGAAAGGCTATCATTTCCCGAACCTGACACTTGTCGGGGTGGTCGATGCTGACCTTGGCCTCGCTGGCGGTGACCTTCGCGCGTCGGAGCGAACCTATCAGCTTTTATCGCAAGTAGCGGGCCGTGCGGGTCGTGCGGAGCGGCCCGGAAAAGTACTCCTTCAAACACATATGCCAGAACATCCAGTGATGCAGGCACTTGCCTCAGAGGATCAGGAAGCCTTTATCCGATCTGAAGTGGAGGCGCGTCAAAATGCAGAAATGCCCCCCTTTGGACGGTTGGCATCAGTGATTCTCTCCAGTCCGGATCCTGATTCGCTCAAAAATGTGATGAGGGAATTATCAAGAAGGGCGCCAGAGGGGCGTGATTTCATGATTATGGGCCCCGCACCGGCACCGCTTTCATTAATAAGAGGGCGTCATCGTTTTCGTTACCTCTTGAAAGCAAGCCGAAGCACTTCTTTGCAACCGATTTTAAAAAAATGGCTGCAAGGGGTCAAATTGCCATCTAAAACACGCCTTCAGGTGGATATTGATCCCTATAATTTCATGTGATGCTGTGCCCAAAAAGTGGCATTCGTGAAAATTTGGTGAATTTTGGGCAATAAACTTAACCAGAGCATATTGCTTCATGTAAATCCCTGTGCTAATAACCCGATGCCTTGCAAAGGGGGGCTGGAATGGCGGCCTGTCGTGGTGGGGTAATCGAATTTTTCAATTGACGCCTGATGCGTCATTTTTTTCAGGCTTGGGGATCTTTCCTTGTCAGCTGTGAACGCAAAAGTTTCTGGTATCGCTGGCCGCTACGCGACAGCTCTGTTCGAACTTGCTTCCGATGCGAAGCAATTGGACGCTGTTGCTGCCGATTTGGCCACGATCAAAACATCAATGGAAGAGAGTGCGGATCTCGCACGTCTCATCCGTAGCCCACTGGTTAGTCGCGATGATCAGGAGCGTGCCATCTTGGCCGTTCTTGAAATGCTCGGTGTCAGTGATCTGGTTCGTCGCTTTGTCGGGACGGTGGCGCAAAATCGCCGCTTGTTCGCGCTTGGTGGTATGATTGACGCATTTGGTCGTCTTCTTTCCGCGGAACGCGGTGAGGTGGTCGCCTCTGTAAAATCTGCCAAGAAGCTCACTCAGAAGCAGTTGGATGCTCTTTCTAAAGAGTTGAAGACAGCCATAGGGAGTGACGTCGCTGTCGAAGCCGAAATTGACGAAAGCCTGATCGGTGGTCTGGTGGTCAAAGTCGGTTCGCGTATGATCGATAGCTCGATTAGAACCAAACTTCAAAATCTTAAGTTTGCCATGAAAGGGGTTGGGTGATGGACATCCGCGCCGCAGAAATTTCCGAAATTCTTAAACAACAGATTGCGGGCTTTGATACGCAGGCTGAAGTTTCAGAAGTTGGTCAGGTGCTGTCCGTAGGTGACGGTGTTGCACGTATTTACGGTCTGGATAACATTCAGGCTGGTGAGATGGTTGAATTCCCAGGTGGAATTAAGGGTCTGGCCCTTAACCTGGAAGCCGACAACGTTGGTGCCGTGATCTTCGGTTCCGACCGTGACATTAAAGAAGGTGACACGGTTAAACGTACAGGCGCCATCGTTGAAACACAGGTTGGTAAAGGCCTGCTTGGTCGTGTTGTTGACGGTCTGGGTAACCCGATCGATGGCAAGGGTCCAATCGAAGGTTCTGAAAACCGCCGTGTTGACGTGAAAGCTCCTGGTATCATGCCACGTAAGTCTGTGCATGAGCCAATGATGACCGGCCTGAAATCAGTCGACAGCCTTGTTCCTATTGGACGTGGTCAGCGTGAGCTGATCATTGGCGACCGTCAGACAGGTAAAACAGCGGTTGCTGTTGACGCCATCCTGAACCAGAAGCCTCTGAATGCCGGTGACGACGAAAGCAAAAAACTTTACTGCGTTTATGTTGTTGTTGGTCAGAAACGCTCCACTGTTGCCCAGGTTGTTAAAACTCTGGAGGAAAACGGTGCGATGGAATACTCCATCGTTGTTGCAGCGACTGCTTCCGACCCGGCTCCTCTTCAGTATCTTGCGCCATTTACTGGTTGTGCGATGGCTGAATACTTCCGTGACAATGGTATGCACTCCCTGATCATTTATGATGATCTTTCCAAACAGGCTGTTGCATATCGTCAGATGTCCCTGCTGCTGCGTCGTCCTCCAGGACGTGAAGCTTACCCAGGTGACGTTTTCTATCTTCACTCTCGTCTGCTGGAACGTTCCGCGAAACTGAACGAAGATAACGGCCTTGGCTCTATGACAGCTCTGCCAGTTATTGAAACTCAGGCTGGTGACGTGTCTGCCTACATTCCGACAAACGTGATCTCCATTACCGACGGTCAGATCTTCCTGGAAACAGAATTGTTCTATCAGGGTATTCGTCCGGCGATTAACGTGGGTCTGTCCGTGTCTCGTGTGGGCTCCTCAGCTCAGACAAAAGCCATGAAGCAGGTTGCTGGTACCATTAAACTGGAACTGGCTCAGTATCGTGAGATGGCTGCCTTTGCTCAGTTCGGTTCTGATCTGGATGCGTCCACTCAGAAACTGCTGGCTCGTGGCGCGCGTTTGACTGAACTGCTGAAACAGCCTCAATACTCTCCATTGACTATGGAAGAGCAGGTTGTTGTGATCTTCTCCGGCGTGAAAGGCTACCTTGACCGCATCGAAGTTTCACAGGTTGGCGACTTTGAAAAACAGCTGCTGACAGAAATGCACGCTAAGCATCAGGATCTGCTCGACACGATCCGTGACGAAGCTGCGTTGTCTGGCGACAGCGAAGAGAAGCTGCACAGCATTCTGGATAGCTTCACAACCACTTTTGCGTAACCTTTGAGCTTAAAAAGGGGGTAGCCTCGGATGGCGAACCTTAAAGAACTCAAAAATCGGATCACCAGCGTCACCTCGACGCAGAAAATCACCAAAGCCATGAAAATGGTGGCTGCGGCGAAACTGCGTCACGCTGAAGAAGCTGCAAATGCGGCCCGCCCTTACGCGGAACGCATGGAAGGCATGATGGTGTCTCTTGCCGCCGGCCTTGAAGGCCGCGAGGGACCACGTCTTCTTCAGGGTAACGGTTCCGATCAGCGTCATCTGCTGATTGTTGCCACAGGTGAACGCGGTCTCTGCGGTGGCTTTAACAGCTCCATCGCGAAGGCCGCCGCACAGAAAGCTGAAAGCCTGACTGCCCAAGGCAAGGATGTTAAAATCCTTTGTGTTGGTAAAAAAGGCCGGGACGCTCTGAAGCGCCGCTTTGGTGACAAGATCATTGATCTGGTGGATCTTTCTGGATCCAAGAAAATTGGTTTTGCGGATGCGCAGCCGATTGCACAACGTGCCCTGTCAATGTTTGACGAAGACGAATATGACGTATGTACAATTTTCTACGCCAAATTCGTTTCTGTTCTGACACAGGAAGTAACTGAACAGCAGTTGATCCCGGCTTCTATCCCAGAGAAATCTGAGGGTGAAGAAAGCGAAATCGATTATGATTACGAGCCGGAAGAAGAAGAAATTCTGGCTGATCTGCTGCCACGGAACATCTCTGTGCAGGTCTATAAGGCACTTCTGGAAAATTCTGCGTCTGAGCAGGGTGCCCGGATGAGCGCTATGGATAACGCGACACGGAATGCCGGTGATATGATCGACCGACTGACCTTGCAATATAACCGTGAGCGTCAGGCTGCGATTACGAGCGAATTGATTGAAATTATCTCTGGTGCCGAGGCTCTCTAAGCCTCGTCCCAGTTTGTTGAAGAATGAAGTGACCCTTTAGGGAGCATTAAAATGGCGAATAAGTCTGTCGGCAAAATTACCCAGGTGATGGGTGCCGTCGTTGACGTTCAGTTTGAAGGCGAATTGCCTGCTATTCTGAACGCTCTACATACTGATAACAATGGTCAGCGTCTGGTATTGGAAGTTGCGCAGCACCTTGGTGAGAATACTGTACGTACGATCGCCATGGACGCATCTGAAGGTCTGGTTCGTGGACAGGAAGTACATGACACTGGCGACGCAATTCAGATGCCAGTTGGTCCAGAAACTCTGGGTCGTATTCTGAACGTTGTGGGTGAACCGGTTGACGAACGCGGTCCTGTAAACGCGAAACTGACTGCTCCAATTCACAACGAAGCCCCTGACTTTGCTGATCAGTCTACAGAAGCTGAAATCCTGGTAACAGGTATTAAGGTTGTGGACCTTCTCGCACCATACGCGAAAGGTGGTAAGATTGGTCTGTTCGGTGGTGCGGGTGTTGGTAAAACAGTTCTGATTATGGAACTGATCAACAACGTTGCCATGGGTCACGGTGGTTACTCCGTTTTCGCCGGTGTTGGTGAACGTACTCGTGAGGGTAACGACCTTTACTACGAAATGATCGAAGGTGGCATTATCGACCTCGAAGGCGACAAATCTAAAGTGGCCCTCGTATACGGTCAGATGAACGAGCCTCCAGGAGCGCGTGCTCGTGTGGCTCTGTCCGGTCTGACAATTGCGGAATATTTCCGTGATCAGGAAGGTCAGGACGTGTTGTTCTTCGTTGATAACATCTTCCGTTTCACACAGGCCGGTTCTGAGGTGTCTGCGCTTCTCGGTCGTATCCCTTCTGCGGTGGGTTACCAGCCAACACTGGCCACTGACATGGGTGCGCTGCAGGAACGTATTACATCAACAAACAAAGGTTCTATTACGTCCGTTCAGGCCATTTACGTGCCTGCCGATGACTTGACAGACCCTGCGCCTGCGACATCCTTTGCTCACCTTGATGCGACAACCGTTCTGTCTCGTCAAATCGCTGAGCTTGGTATTTATCCTGCGGTGGATCCGCTTGACTCCACATCCCGTATGCTTGACCCAGCAGTTGTTGGTGATCGTCACTACGGTGTTGCCCGTCGGGTTCAGGAAACACTACAAACTTATAAATCACTGCAAGACATCATCGCCATTCTGGGCATGGACGAACTGTCTGAGGAAGATAAACTGGTTGTGGCCCGTGCCCGTAAGATCCAGCGTTTCCTCTCACAGCCATTCCACGTGGCTGAAGTCTTCACCGGAGCACCTGGTAAATTCGTGAAACTCGAAGATACTATTGATGCTTTTGAAGCGATTGTTGCTGGTGAATATGACGATCTTCCTGAAGCTGCCTTCTACATGTGCGGTGGCATCGAGGAAGTGAAAGAAAAAGCTGCTAAACTCGCTGCGGAAGCAGCGTAACGCGGCCGGTAAGGAGAGCGAAACATGGCTGATATGGTTACCCTCGATCTGGTGTCACCTGAGAAGCTTTTGCTCTCGGATGCGTATGAAATGGTTGTTGTGCCAGGCGCTGAAGGCGACTTTGCCGTTATGGCCGGGCACACACCGATTACTTCCACACTGCGCCCTGGCGTTATCGCCATCTTTGAAGGGGATGCAGAAAAGGACCGCATTTTTGTAAATGGTGGCTTTGTACAGGTTGCTGACGACAAAATGACTGTTCTTGCTGAGGAAGCCATTCATGTGGCTGATCTGGACCTTTCAGATCTCAAGCAGCGCATTCAGGATGCATCCGAAGATATCGAAGATGCGAAAGATGATGAGACGCGTCGCAAGGCGCAGGAAAACAAAGATCATCTGGAACAGCTTCTGGAAGCACTGGCATAAGCGACTATCAAAAAATTTAAAAAGGGCCTTCGGGCCCTTTTTTTGTGCCCGTATTGAAAACACGTATTCAGTTGAAATTATGGTTAATAGATGTACCCTTGAGGTAGATTGATGAGTTGCCTAATGAAACCGGATTATATCAATGTCGACAGCGATTATCGCCGGGGGAAGTGTCGCCGGACTAACTGCCGCTCAGGCTATTGCAGGCTCATATGACAAGGTTCTTGTTATTGAAGCTGATAGCCGGCCACAAAGCGTAGGGCCGCGTAAAGGCGTCCCACAGGGACGACATACCCATGGATTGCTTAAAGGGGGAAGTGACGCCCTTACGGAACTTTTTCCAAATCTCCCCGAACAGCTTAAATCCAAAGGTGCCCCATCTGCCGATTTTTGTCAGGATGTGAAATGGTACCTTAACAAAAGATGGATGCTCGACTTTGAAGGGGGGCTTCCTATTCATTTTCAAACCCGTCCTCTTTTAGAAGAATGTATTCGGGAGAATGTGGAAAAACTGGAGAATGTAGAAATCCGCTATAGAAGCCGGTATCAGGATTTTCTGTTTGATCCATCTTCCAATCGTATTACCGGGGTGAGGATCAAATCATCCGAAGGGGATCTGGAAGATATCGCGGCGGATCTTGTAATCGATGCTATGGGGCGGGGAACACCCCTACCAAAATGGTTAAGTAGTCACGGGTTTGGTGACGTTCCGGTATCAGAAACGCGGGTGGATCTTGGATATGCAAGCTGCCTGTTGAAATTACCTACTGACCCGGCCCGTAAGTGGACCAGCTTGTTAATATATCCAACAGGGCCCGACGAGATTAAGGGTTGCACGTTGGTGCGTGTTGAAAATGATACTTGGTTGCTGACTTTGGCGGGCTATCACAATGACCATCCACCCTCCGATCAGGCGGGGTTTTTGGAATTTGCCAAAAACCTTCCAAAACCAGATGTATATGAAGCCATAAAGGAAGCCGAGTTTGTTACGGAAATCAGTCTCCACAAGTTTCCTTCCAGTATTCGTCGCCACTACGACCGCATGGATAACTTCCCAGATGGCATTATCCCGGTAGGAGATAGTAATGTTAGCCTCAACCCACTATTTGGACAGGGGATGACGGTGGCATTTATGTCCGTTAGAGATCTAAGTCTGTTATTTACGGATGCTGGGGGAACGGATAGCGCGGCTATTCGCGAAATCCGGACCAAGTTCTTCAAACGTATCAACAAGATTTTCAGCACCCCATGGGATCTGGCAATGGGGCAGGATTTCAGATATCCGGCAACGGTAGGCATTCCGCCATTCGGTTATCAGATCAAAAACATTCTTAAAGGAATGATTCTCTCTTCTGTCTCAAAATCAATTATTAAGAGATTTTATAAAGTTGTACATCTAGTAGAAGAAGAAAAAAGTTTTTACCATCCTGCGCGGGTTCTTCAGGTAGTTTTTACCATGAGATCTCGTGGTAAGGGGTAAAGTGCTGAAAAACATTCATTTTTCACGGATATTCAAATGGTTTTATGAAAAATATATGCTTTCCCGTATTAGGCTAATATTAACCCAAAATTTACACTCCGCCTCCTATGGTACCCTCGCTTGAAATAGAACTTGGATAACTACGTGCAACTTTTGGGTCGCTACGCAACATTGGACTCTTTCGCTGACGGAACAGCAATCCGCAGGTTTTCCCTGCGTTTTGTCGATTCTGCGGTTGAGCGTGAATACAATGATGTCGCGATTGCAAAATCTATTGGCGTATTGCGGTTATCCCTGCTGTCAGCAATGCTGATTTACGCTGCATTCGCGTTATTGGATTATTACATCAGTCCAGATGCGTTTCAGTATGCCATCGCCATACGGTTTACCACTACCATTCCTGTGATTATTACCGTCTATTGGCTGTCTTATACAAAATACTATGCGAAGATTGCGCAGGCTGGGGCGGCGCTTTGTATGCTGGTTTCGGGCCTCAGTATTATCTCAATGACGGCTTTCATGTCAGAGCCTGCAAATTATCTGTATTATGCAGGATTGACGCCACTGATTATCTTCTGCTGCTGTCTTCCGCCTACGCGGTTTATTTACGCAACGTCCGTAACGGGTTTCCTAATCGCGGCCTATCATGTGTCGGCGGTGATTGTGAACCCAATCCCCGGCCTGATCTTACTGGCAAATGATTTCTTCCTGTTGACTGCTGCAGGCATGGGCATTTTTGCGGCCTATTTTCAGGAGTTGGCAGAACGCCGCGATTTTATGAATATGCGGATGTTGGATAGCGAACGCAAGAAAAGTGATGATCTGGCAGACAAAGCCCAGTCAGCGAACCATGCTAAATCTGAGTTTTTGGCCATTATGAGTCATGAACTGCGCACGCCGCTTAATGCAATTATCGGATTCTCGGAAATCCTTGAAAAAGAAATGTTCGGCCCGCTCGGGACGGAGCAATATAAAGAATATTCGCTGGATATTAAGAATAGTGGCCAACACCTGCTTGGGATTATCAACGATATTCTGGATCTATCCAAGGCGGAGGCTGGTAAGCTCAACCTTCAGGAACAGGACCTTTCGCTGATCACTGTCATCAACTCTTCCTTGCGTGTTGTTCGCGACCGAGCAACAGAAAACGGTATTCGCCTAGCGTTTGATATACCTAAGGATGACATTATTCTCTACGCAGATCCGCGGCTTTTATCTCAGGTTTTCCTGAACGTTCTTTCCAATGCCGTGAAATTTACACCTAAAGGCGGAAATGTCAGTATTGATGTGGATGTCAGTGAGAGCGGAGAGGTTGTCGTCTGCGTCAGGGATACCGGGATCGGAATTGAAGAAGATAATCTTGAAAAGGTCTTTGCTCCCTTTGTTCAGATCGAAGGAAGCCTTGCCCGCAACTATGAAGGCACGGGACTGGGTCTTCCCCTTAGCAAGAACGTCATGGAGCTTCATCAGGGCGATATTCGTCTGGAAAGCCAGTTGGGTATGGGGACGATTGCGTATCTTACCTTCCCTGCCGATAGAAACAGATCAGCGGAGCATATGCCGCAGGAAGATGAACGTCTGCAAGCCTCCTAAAGAAAAACCCGCTTGGAGAAGCGGGTTTCTTTTTTAGCTTGGCTTGGTCACCATCAGAATGATGCAGTGACCGGTTTTATCTACAATGGTCTTCCGAACAGCATCTTCAGGAAGAGAGTTTGCCATATTCAGCATATTTTCTTCATCTCGGTATTCAAGCTGCCAGTCGGTGATCATTTCTACCTGCCACTCAAGGCTGCTGTCTGAATCATACATGCTACCAATCATCAGCGTGCCGCCCGGGTTCAGGTTTTTATAAAGGTCCTTAACCAGACGCGCGGCACGTTTATCTGTCAGATAATCGACCAGACCCACCGCATAGATCATGTCCTGATTATCCAGTTTCTTAAACAGATTTCCCGCTGCCAGAAACTCAAGGAAGGTGGCGTGTAAACAGTTTACAGTCGCTTTGCCATCAAGTTGCACCACTTGAGGGTAGGCGTTGTTGTAAGCATATGAAAGGGCGTCATCATCCTGATCGATCAGGGTGAAATTGACGTTCACAGGCTGTGCATGCCCACGCAGGAAGTTGGAAACCTCTTGGGCAGGGCCGCATCCAAGGCTGGCGATATTGAACTGCTCAACGCCGTTATGTGCTGCATTGTTAACCAGTTCAGCGATCTTCTGCTTCACAAGTGTCATGCGCGTTGTGATAAACTCACCTGTAGATGTGCCAAGGCGGTGGCAGAATTTTTCGTAAGGGGTCTCCCCCAGCATGGCAAGGTTATAAGCATAATTCATCACTTCGAAATCACCCGGATAACCAAGTGGTTTTTCGTATGACCGTTTCCAGCTGGCACCAGGTGTCAGTTCTGGTGTGAGCGTCCGCTCTGTATATTGTTTGGCGGCTTTCATGACCTCCGGCTTATTACGGATTGTTGTCATGATCTCCATTGATTTTTTGGAAATCTCGCGCCAGCGTTTAAGGGCATCCCGCTCGCATTCCAGAATGATTTCCTGAATCCGTTCTTCTCTTCGCGGGGCTTTGGCCGGCATATCATGTTCGACCTGTTCAAGTGTGGTTCGGACAGACCGGAGAAGATAGACAGCGTCTGAGATCACTGTTTTATATTCGGATGGGACCAGTGGAGAAATATCCTTCATGCCTTCGCGCAACTGACGGCGCATGGCCAGATCATCATGCTGCTCCATCAGCCGTTGGATATCCAAATATCCTTTGGTCAGCTCGATCGCGACCTTTTCCACGCTTTCATGGGCTTCGATACGCCGCACTTTGCCGCTTCCTGAGAAAACTTCCTCAGGTCCCAGCTTCAACGTTAGCGGAATATCTTTTTCAGGTGATACAGAAACCACATCTGAGGCAGGGCGGAAATAGCTCAGTCCACTCATGCTCATATCAAAAATTTCGAAATTGTCGTCATCAAGACTGATAACAGGAGAAATCTCCTGCATTAACGTAGAAGCCTTGAAACGTTCTGCGCGATAGAAGACACGTTTGCCTTCTCCCCCCGTGAGTTCTTCGTAATGCTTCATCTCAACCACACTCGTTCTGCGACTTGTAAATCCCCGCTACAAGAACGCCACTAATGAATCATGTAGATTCGGTACTGGTTATTTCGTGGTCGAAATGAATACGCCTCGCCCCGGGTTGAACCCAATCACCAACCTACTTCTCACCCGCTTCAGGTGTCCCATAACCGTCCACGTTAAAAAAGTATAGGTACATTCGCCCAAAAAAAACAATAGGTTAAGAAAATTTTAACAATTCTCTTTTCGTAAACACTATATATTGTGGGATAGTAACGAAAAATTAACTATAGAACATAAGTTGTATGAATACACCTTATGCGCTATTTCGAATCGTTTACAATGAAGGAAAACCCATCCACGATTTCCTGGTA
Organism: Sneathiella sp. P13V-1; assembly: GCF_015143595.1. NCBI lineage: Bacteria > Pseudomonadati > Pseudomonadota > Alphaproteobacteria > Sneathiellales > Sneathiellaceae > Sneathiella > Sneathiella sp. P13V-1. The sequence continues at coordinate 1,199,767 of NZ_WYEU01000001.1, forward strand.
AATGTCTCGTTTGAAAGGAACGATATTGTCGACAAGGGTGTCAATTGGTGCCCATTTCCATTCGGAAAACTCCGGATGTTCTGTTTCAATGTTGATGTCGTTATCTTCACCAGTGAAGCGAAACAGGAACCACCGCTGTTTTTGTCCGCGGTAGCGACCTTTCCATACCTTCCCTATCAATTCCGCAGGTAAATCGTAAGTCACCCATTGATCGAGTTCTTTCACGAGCTCGGCTTTATCCGTCCCGATTTCCTCCAGCAATTCTCTGATGGCAGCTTCTTCAGGGCTCTCCCCTTCATCGATACCACCTTGAGGCATCTGCCAGTAATCAGAAGGCATATCGATGCGCTGTCCCACGAAGACATGATTATTTTCGTTAATGAGCATAATTCCGGCACAGGGGCGATAGGGGAGATTTTTCGGGTCAGTCATTACTGAATTTCCTGGCTATTGACGACGGCAGACACTGGAGCAAGCACCAGCCCTTTACGGGTTAGGCTTTTTGTCCAAACCGCCAGTCGCTCAAGGGTAACGGGATAGGGATAGCCCACACCGATGGCAACGCCGGTGATACGAGCAATTCGTTCAAGTTCTGCAAGGCGTTGATCGATGCTGGCGCGATCTGCGCGATTGGAGATAAAACGGTTGTTAATGGCGACGGGGACGGATTTTTGCTTGGCCACATATCCAGCAACGCTGCGACCAGAGGTGCGACCATCTACAAACAACAGGCCTCGGTCCCGGATGACATCCATAATCGGCGAAATGTCTTCGCTGGAGGTTGTAAAGCGTGACCCCATCTGATTGGTTACCCCGCTGTATCCCGTAAATCGGCCCAACATCCATTCAAGGCGATTGAGGTTTTCCTTGTCAGTCAGGCGCGATAGCAGACTTTGCGGGCCGGGATCATTATCTGGGTACCCAAAAGGCTCCATAGGAAGTTGTAGCAGAGTTTCATGGCCCGCTGCGCGGGCTTGGGCAACCCAGTTTTGAAGGTCCCTGCCATAGGGGTTGAAGGATAATGTTATTTCTCCCGGTAAGTCCTGAATAGCGGAGCGGGTGGCGAATTTGCTCATCCCCATATCGCCAATGATAATGGCGATGCGCGGCCTTGACAGGGGATCGTCAAATGGCCGGGCGTAAACGCGCCAGGGTTTCCGGCCATCCGGGCTGATAACCGGCAAGAGGCCAAAATCAGATTTCGCCGCCAAGGAGGGATCAGGCACAGGTGGCAAAGGCCCCACCGGCTTTGGTGGCTCTTGGGCGATTTTCGGCTCTGGTGTTACCTCAGGTGTCTTTGGGGCCTCTTCTTTTACTGTTGGCTCAGCTTTTTTCTCTTCCTCAGGCGGTGAGGCCAGTGTTTCTGTGACTTCCGCTTTTTCAGGCTCAACGGGTTGAGGTTTTTCTTCTGCGGTTGGCTCTTCTTTCACGGGCTGTGGTTCAACCGGTTTTTCTTCTGTGGGTTTCTGAATCTGTTCAGGCTCGGAAATCGGCTCTTCTTGTCTTACCGTTTCTGTAGGCTCAGCTGTTTTCTCAGGAGCAGGTGCAGGTGTTTCAGTCTGCTTATCTTCAGATTTTGTTTCAGCAACGGCGATGTCTTTGACTTCTGGATCCTCAGGCTTTTCCAAAGCCGCAGGCTCCTCAACCGTCACCTCAGCCTTAGGGGTTGGTTCTTCTATCTGAACTGGGGGCTCTTCTTTAGCGGCGCGAGAGGGGGGAACCTCACCTTCATGCTTGCCTTTGACGGTGTCGGCAATTGACACCGTAGCTGTAATACGGCCTTCATCCGGGGTGCTTTTCTGCTGGTAAAAGGCGTAGCCTGCAATGCTGGCCAATCCGAGGATCAGCACGCCGTACAAAAAAGAAAGCACCGACAATTTGCGAGATTTCGCCGGTGCTCTGTTTTTAGGGCGTTTGTTCTTAGTCAAAATGTGCCCCCATTTATCTCACCAAAGGATCAGTTAAGTTCCTTTTTGGCAAAAAGGGAGACACCTTTCAACAGGTCTTTCGCTCTCAAGAGTTGATAATCCTGATTCTGACCTTGAGCGCCATTTTTATCGTCACCATCTTTTTTGGCATCAGGAGTATCCGTGCCATCGGACAGATGGTTGCGAAGATCCGCTTCGGAGCGGCGACGCCCATTTTCCAGAACCTCCAGACGGGCCTGCTTCACTTCGATATCTGGTGTGATGCCTTTGGCCTGAATAGAAACCCCTGATGGAGTATAATAGCGGGCAGTTGTCATGCGCATTGCGCCGTTACCCTGAAGGGGGACAATTGTCTGCACAGATCCTTTGCCGAAGCTTTGGGTGCCCAGAACGACAGCGCGGCGATGATCCTGAAGCGCACCAGCCACAATTTCTGAGGCACTGGCCGAGCCGCCATTGATCATGACAACAATTGGTTTACCGTCAATAACATCATCAGGTGTGGCGTTATAGCGTTGAGAATCGCGAGCCTCTCGACCGCGAGTGGAGACAATCTCACCTTTACGCAGGAATGCGTCAGATACCGCTATCGCCTGATCCAGAAGGCCGCCAGGGTTATTGCGAAGGTCAATAATCAAACCCTGGTAATCTCCCTCTAGTTCTTCCTGCAGCTTTTTGATGGTTTTACGAAGGCCGCTATCTGTCTGTTCAGTAAAGCTGGAGATACGCACATAAAGAATATCTTCGTCTTCGATACGACCACGAACGGACTGAACCGTAATGGTCGCGCGGGTAATGGTGATCTCAAGAGGGGCTTTCTCGCTTTCGCGGCGGATGGTCAGATTGATATCTGTATCAACAAGTCCGCGCATGCGCTCAACGGCTTCTGAAAGGGTAAGGCCTAAAACAGGCTCACCGTCCAGATGGGTGATATAGTCGCCCGCCTGAATACCTGCTTCCGCCGCAGGGGTGTCATCAATTGGGGCCACAACCTTTACAAGGCCATTTTCCATGGTGACTTCTATGCCAAGACCGCCAAACTTACCGCGGGTCTGAACCTTCATCCCTTCATAGTTTTTCGGGCTCAGATAGCTTGAATGAGGATCCAATGAAGAGAGCATTCCGTTAATGGCGGCCTCAATCAGTTCTGCGTCATCCACTTCTTCCACGTAATCTTCGCGGATTTTGGCAAAGACATCACCAAACAGATTAAGCTGCTGATAGGTTTCCGAGCTCGCTTCAACGCGCTTCTCTGGTGTTGTGAGTATAGCTAGAGAAAGTACGACCACCGCAAGGGTGAGAATACCCGTCGTAAAATTCCTCATCATCCACTAACCTTTCTTTTTCCCGCTGCAAGCCACGGTTTTGGATTCACCGGGGATCCTTTAGCCCTTAATTCCATATATAGGGTCGGTTTCCCGTCTTTCCCGTTATTCATTCTACCCACAGGCTCTCCGGCCAGTAGAAGTTGACCTACTTCGCCGTCGATACTGCCCATACCGGCAAGAAGAGTATGATATCCCTCACCATGGTCAATAATCAATAACAGTCCGTAATGACGAAAAGGTCCCGCAAAAGCAATCTGACCATCGTAAGGGGAGATAACCGTCGCCCCTTCCCGCGACTGGATCACAATGCCATTTTGCTGCGTGTTTCTTTTCTTGTTGCCATAACTGGACACTATTCTGCCACTAACTGGTAAAGGAAGTGTGCCTTTTTTTGCGGCAAAAGAAAGGCGGCCCGTTTGTGGGGGGAGCGACGCAATCTCAGTTTTCTGGGATTCTTGCGTAATTTCCACTTCATTTTTTCGTGAAGGGGATGGGGTTGGAATGCTATTTTCCTGATTTTTTTTCGCTTCCGCCAGTTTTCGGGCTTTCTCTTCCCGTTGCCGTTTGGCTTCTTCGGCCTGTAATTTTTGCTGTCTGGCAATTTCCGCTTCGATCTGCCTCTTTTCCTCGGCAAGGCGGATTTGTTTTTCCTGCTCCAGCCGCCTTAGAAGGGCAACCAGATCTTTTGCTTCTGCATTCAATCGGCTTTGGGTCCGCCGCTCCCGCGCATTGATATTGGCAAGAACGGCCTGCGCATCCCGTTTTGAGGTGAGGAGCTCTTCCAAGGCGTTTTGTTCGCCTTTCCGGCTTTCAAGCAGATCAGTATATTTTAGCTGTTCAGCCAAATACTGATCCCGAAGGGTGAATAAGGCATCCAACTGCCCAGAGAGTTCACCCGCCTCTTTTTTTAATGTAGGAATGGCCGCTTGCAGCAACGTTGCAGCACGCAATGTATCAAGAAGGCTATCCGGGCTTCCGATCAAGCTGCCTTCAGGTTGGCGGCCAAGCTGAAGAAGTGCCGACAGGGTATCTGCCAGGTCTTCATTTTGTTTGGAAAGGGCGGCCAGAGTTTGCCGCTCAACTTCGGCAATATCTTCAAGGCGGGTTTCTGTCTCCACCATATTCTGTTCGGTTTTTTGAAGACGGGCTGCGGCGGCAACCGATTTCTCCTTAAGCGCCCGTATCTCTCCTGAAAGAAGTTTGAGGCGGGCTGAAATCTCTTCCTGTCGGGCGTTAGACGAGCTGAGTTCTTGCCGCAGCTTTTTAAGCTCTTCTTCAGGGGTTGCAAGCGCGGCATTTGGAAATAAGAAAACGCCGCACAGGGTCAAAGCGGTCAGTAAAACCGCTTTCAGTTTTGCATTATGTCGCCTCTCAGGATGCCTCACGGGTCTCTTCAGCAGGGGAGGCGAGGTTGGATCCGGTCATGTCAGATGGAACATCCAGCCCCATGAAATTAAGAACAGTTGGTGCCAGATCGGCAAGCGTGCCGTCTTTCAATGAAAGGCCGTCACCACCAGCCGTAAGAACACATGGCACCAGATTGGTTGTGTGAGCCGTGTGAGGCTTGTGGGTTGTTGGATCTTTCATCAGCTCAATATTGCCGTGATCCGCGGTAATCAACATAACACCGCCATTGGCATTTACAGCTTCTGCCAGCTCCCCAATGCAGCCATCGATGGTTTCAACGGCTTCCAATGCTGCTTCCATCACACCCGTATGACCCACCATGTCAGGGTTGGCGAAATTGACGACAATCAGATCAAAAGTGCCGGAATTAACCGCGTCGATCAGCTTTGTTTTCACTTCTGGCGCAGACATTTCCGGTTGTAGGTCATAGGTGGCCACTTTAGGGCTTGGCACTAGAATACGGCTTTCGCCCTCATATACGCTTTCCTCACCACCGTTCAGGAAGAAGGTGACGTGGGCGTATTTTTCCGTCTCTGCGATGCGAAGCTGTGTGCGGCCCGCAGCAGAGGCAACTTCACCCAATGTGTTTTTGACGTCCACTGGGGGGAACAATGCCGGGACGGATTTCGCAAGTTCAGAAGAGTATTCGACCATACCTGTGATGGAGGCCAACGTCGGTTGGGCGCTGGTATCGAAGCCGTCAAAACCGTTTTCAGTTAACGCCCGCATGAACTGACGCGCACGGTCAGCCCGGAAGTTCGCCATCAGGAAGGCATCGCCTTCTTTCACGCCTTCATACCCTTCAAGCACTTGAGCTGGCAAAAACTCATCATTGTCACCCGCGTCATAGCAGGCTTCGACAGCCTCCACCGGGTTGGTCATGACGGTGCCAGCAGCGTTGAAAATGGCATTGTATGATTTCACAACGCGGTCCCAGTTATTGTCCCGGTCCATGGCGAAATAACGCCCGATCAAGGTTGCCAGTCGAACACCTTCGATGTCAGAAATGGCGTTCTGGAACTCATCCACAAAGCCGGCGCCGCTTGTTGGTGGGGTATCGCGCCCATCCATGAAGCCATGGATATCAACCTTAACCCCAGCGTCAGAGATAATCTGGGCCAGTGCCACCATGTGATCCTGATGGGAATGGACACCACCGGGGGAGAGAAGACCCGCCAGATGACAGGTGCCACCGCTTTCTTTCAATTTACTGATCATGGCAAGCAGGGTGCCGTTATTCGCCAGGGCTCCGGTATGAATATCAGAATTGATCCGCGGTAGGTCCTGCAAAATGACGCGGCCACTACCGATGGTCATGTGACCCACTTCAGAATTGCCCATCTGCCCTTCTGGTAAACCCACATCCAGACCAGAGGTGGACAGGCGGCTTTTGGGGCAGTTTTTGACCATGTTATCCCAATTTGGGGTGTTGCCGCGCATGATGGCATTATCTGCGCCGTCTTCGCCTTCACCCCAGCCATCTAGAATACAGAGAAGGACAGGGCGGTTTTTCTGGGTGAATGCTGTATCAGTCATGGCTGCTTTATACCGTTAATAGTACTGAATTTCTATAAGTTTAAGGTCTCAGGCTCTATGATAGGGGTGATTGTTCTGGATCGAATGGGCACGGTAGAGTTGTTCTGCCAGAAGCCCGCGCACCATCAGGTGAGGCCACGTCATTTTCCCAAGGGACAGCAATTGATCCGCCTGATCCAATGTTGATCTGGCATGACCATCCGCCCCGCCAATAAGGAAGGCGACATCCTGAAAACCTTCATCTGCATAAGATTTTAAAAGGGCCGCAAATTCTATACTGGTAAATTCGCGCCCCCGCTCATGCAGGACGATTTTCTTTGCCCCTTTGGGCACGGATTTCATAAGAAGTTCGGCTTCACGTTCCTTGAGCTTCTCACCTTTGAGCGGTTTTTTTTCTTCTGATTCTTTTAAGGTGAGTTGCCAGGGAAGGCGCCCTGTATATTCATCAAAAAGCGCCTGCAACGGGCCGCCTTTAAATTTGCCGATACTGGCAATCGTCAGGCGCATCCCATTTCCTCCATTCCGTCAGAAGCAAGGCTTCTGTTAGTTTGTCATTTCCTTGGCAGCGTTCGGTGCCCAGATTTTTTCAAGATTATAAAAATCCCGAACTTCAGGACGGAACAGATGCACAATGACATCACCTGCGTCGACGAGGACCCAGTCGCAGTTGGCTTTGCCTTCGATCTGGGCAATACCAAAACCGGCTTCCTTGATACGATCTTTCAAATGCTCAGCCATCGCGCCAACCTGACGGGAGGAGCGGCCGTTAGCAATGATCATATAATCTGCAAATGAAGTTTTACCGGAAAGGTCGATGGAGACGACATCTTCTGCTTTGTCGTCCGATAGGCTCGTTTGAACCAAGTCGCGGAGCTTTGAAGCAACAGCTTGTTTTGCGTTCATAAGGGGTAAAATCTACTCCTGAAAATATTTATAACTACTCTAAAATGGGGATTTTCATGGATAAGAGCAAGCATTTCATGAAAAATTCGCGCGATTTCTTAGTGATGTGCTGCTCATTTTATGTTTCGTATGCGTAACGAATGTCCAGGCAGGAGCCGGGTAACTCGCAAAATCCAAAATCGGTGCGCCGGGTTTGCTTGGGAAAATGCGTGACTTTTCATAGGCTTTGGCCGCGAATGACCCAAGTGCTTTAAAAGTATAGCCCGGTCTGTCAAACACGGCGATGGGCAGGGTTTCGAAGATATCCCGCCATCGATACCAGTTACGAATTTGCACAAGATTATCCGCCCCCATCAGCCAGACAAAATCCACGTCATAATAGGATTCGCACAGAGCACCGAGCGTATTGGCCGTGTAGCTGTTCCCAAGTTGCTGTTCAAAATCGGAAACCCTGATTTTGGGGTTTCTGGCCTTTGACAAGGCGCTGTCCAGCCGCTCGTCAAATGAGGCCATTTCGTCGGTGGTTTTTAAGGGGTTTTGCGGCGAGACAAGCCACCACACTTCATCCAGACCCAGATGGCGAATGGCTGTCTCGCTGATATAAACATGCCCGTCATGGGCCGGATTGAAGGAGCCTCCTAGAAGACCCACCTGACGCTTTTTCATGTGCGCTTAAGGCCTTGTCTGACCTTCGCCGCGCACTTGATACTTGAAGCTTGTCAGTTGTTCCACACCTACAGGACCGCGGGCGTGCATTTTGCCTGTGCTGATACCAATTTCGGCGCCCATGCCAAACTCACCCCCATCTGCAAACTGGGTGGAGGCGTTCTGCATGACAATGGCGCTGTCCACTTCGTTCAGGAAGCGGGCTGCTGTTTCAGCATTTCCTGTCAGAATGCAGTCTGTATGGTGTGATCCATATGCTTCGATATGCGCGATAGCTTCATCAAGGCTCTCAACCACTTTCGCTGACAGGATGGCGTCCAGATATTCTGTTTGCCAGTCAATCTCAGTGGCTTCATTGATCCGATCGTCAAGCGCCTGTACCGCCGCATCACCGCGCACTTCACAGTCTTCTGACAGAAGACGTTCAATGGCAGCTTTCCCAATAGTGGCAAGCACATCCTTGTGGATCAGCAATGTTTCCAAGGATCCGCAAATACCAGTACGGCGTAGTTTGGAATTTCGAATGATCTCAACCGCTTTGTCCGCATCGGCCTCTTTATCCAGATAGATATGAACCAATCCATCCAAATGAGAAAAGACAGGAATGCGGCTTTCACGCTGGACGCGTTCGATAAGGTTGCGACCACCACGTGGGACGATCACATCTACATATTCAGGCATGGTCAGCAATTTACCGACGGCCGCCCGATCCGTTGTTGGGATCATTTGAATAGCGGCAGAAGGCAGGTTCGCGGCTTTCAGACCGTCTTGCAGGCATTTCCAAATGGCGCGGCTGGAATGATAGCTTTCAGAACCACCGCGAAGAATGCAGGCATTCCCGGCCTTCAGACAAAGCGCACCAGCATCCGCTGTTACATTTGGACGTGATTCATAGATGATGCCAATGACCCCCAAAGGCACACGAACGCGAGCGATATTTAGGCCGTTCGGGCGATCCCAATCTGCCATGACGTCCCCGACCGGATCCGCAAGGGCGGCGATGTCTTCAAGGCCCTTTGCCATACTTTCAATGCGGTCGTAATCCAGTTTCAGGCGATCCAGAAAAGATGACGCGGTTCCGCGCTCTTTCGCGGCGGTCATGTCTTTGGCATTAGCAGCCAGTAGCTCATCTCGTGATGCGCGTAAGGATTTGGCCGCTTCCAGAAGCGCTTTGTTTTTAGTGTCCGCCGGGGCAAGTGACAGAATATGGGTCGCTTTCTTTGCGTCGCGGCCCAGTTCCTCCATCACGTCATCGATCGACTGTGTGTCTGTAATGTTGGAATGTACTGTCATTATCTTGATCCGTTTTTCTTTTAATTAAGGGCCATTTCATCCCGATGGACAAGTTCATCCCGTCCAGAATAGCCCAGCAAATCTGCAATCTCACCACTTTTATGCCCAATGATAAGCTTTGCATCTTCGGACGAGTAGTTTGAAAGTCCTCGTCCTAATTCTTTTCCGTCTGCACTGATCAAAGTCACCAGATCACCGCGTTCGAAATCTCCGTCAATGCGTGTCACCCCGGCTGGAAGCAGACTTTTGCCGTTACCCAAAGCCTTCTCAGCTCCTGTATCCAGTGTCAGTGTGCCGGCGCTGGAAAGGCTGCCAGCGATCCACTTTTTGCGGGCGGTGCGAGGTGTGTCCGTAGCAACAAAGCAGCTAAATCTGGCGTCCCCTTTTTCTATGGCTTGCAAAGGGTGGCGGATCTTGCCGCTGGCGATAATCATGCTGCAGCCCGCCTGCGTGGCAATCTGTGCCGCTTTTAGCTTTGTGATCATGCCGCCACTGCCATAAGCCGTTTGAACACCACCGCCCATGGCCATGATTTCGTCACTTAGATCATGGATTTCCGGTAAGAAGGTTGCGTCTGCATTTGTCGTTGGATCTTTGTCATAAAGACCATCCACATCGCTTAGCAACACAAGGCAATCCGCGCCCATCATCTGCGCAACACGCGCCGCAAGTCGGTCATTGTCACCATAGCGAATTTCACTGGTGGCAACGGTGTCATTTTCATTGATCACCGGAATGGACCCGAGCGACAGGAGGGTGGACAATGTACTTCTTGCATTCAGGTACCGGCGGCGTTCTTCAGTATCACTCAATGTGAGAAGAATTTGCGCGATCTTCAGGTCAACAAGACCCAGAATTTCCTGATAGGCATGGGCGAGTAATACTTGCCCGGTTGCCGCAGCAGCCTGGCTTTCTTCCAGACGTAGCTGTCCTGCTGGCAGGCCAAGCACAGTCCGTCCCATGGCGATGGATCCGGAAGAGACAATCAGCACTTCCTGACCGCGGGCACGCATTTCAGCCACGTCTTCTGCGAGGGCTACAAGCCACCGTTTTCGAAGCTCGCCCGTATCGCCATCCACAAGAAGGGCAGAGCCGATCTTGATGACAACACGTTTTGCATTGGTCAGTTTCTCAATTAAGGACGCCATGTTGGTTTCTCTTCCCCGGCTTCTTCGCGGCGGGTTTCCTCTTCTTCTACTTTTTCCTCTGCTTTTTCCGCGTCAATTATGTCGATCAGTTCAAATAGCAAAGGTTCTACATTATCGCCTGTAGCCGCGGAAATGGTTCTGACCTTTTTGCCAGAGGCGGCTTCCAAAGCGGCAACTTTCTCCTCAATTTCTTCATCAAGAAGCGAGTCGATCTTGTTGAGTACAACAATCTCGTCTTTCTCAGCCAGATGATCGGCGTAGGCTTCCAATTCACCGCGGATGGTTTTATAGGACGCCACCACGTCCTCTTCTGTTCCATCAATTAAATGAAGAAGAACCCGGCAACGTTCAACATGGCCCAAGAAGCGGTGACCAAGACCAATCCCTTCAGAGGCCCCTTCAATAAGGCCAGGAATATCAGCGAGCACAAATTCCCTGCCACCGGCACCCACAACACCCAATTGTGGAACAAGTGTGGTGAAGGGATAGTCAGCGATCTTAGGCTTGGCGCGGCTTGTGACGCTTAGGAATGTAGATTTACCCGCATTTGGCAGACCCACCAGACCGGCATCCGCAATCAGTTTCAGGCGAAGCCATACCCAACGCTCTTCCCCAGGCCAGCCTGGTTCAAACTTGCGCGGGGCACGGTTGGTCGATGTTTTAAACGCAGCATTGCCGCGTCCCCCGTCACCACCCACACAAAGGGTTTTCTTCTGACCAACTTCTGTAAAGTCTGCGATGATGGTTTCGTTATCTTCTTCTAAAATCTGTGTACCAACAGGGACCTTCAAAATGACGTCAGGCGCAGCGGCACCTGTTCGATCACGGCCCATGCCGTGACCACCGTTTTTAGCTTTGAAGTGCTGCTGATAACGGTAGTCGATCAGGGTGTTCAGCCCTTCGACACATTCGGCATATACCGACCCGCCGCGGCCCCCGTTTCCACCATCAGGGCCACCAAACTCGATATATTTTTCCCGGCGAAAACTCATGGAGCCGGGGCCACCATTGCCGGAGCGCAGGAAAATTTTGGCCTGATCTAGAAATTTCATGGAACTATTGCTCGTTCTGCTGAATGAATGCTGCTGAAAATAGCAGGACAAAAGAAAAAGGGGAATGGTTGGACCATTCCCCTTCTTAATTCTTTATATTATCCGAAGATGCTGGCGCTTAAGCCTGACCGTCTACAGATACATAAACTTTACCGCCAGCTTTTTTGGTAAATTTAACTTTACCTTCTGTGACGGCGAAGATGGTGTGATCCTTGCCCATTCCAACATTGTCACCCGGGTGCCATTTAGTGCCACGTTGACGCAGAATGATGTTGCCTGGGATAACAGCTTCGCCACCGTATTTTTTGATGCCAAGGCGGCGGCCAGCTGAATCGCGACCGTTACGGGATGAACCACCAGCTTTTTTATGTGCCATCTAGCTTACTCCTCGCTTGCTTCTTCAGCATCTTTCTTAGGTGCTGCTTTTTTTGCTGCTGCTTTTTTTGGAGCCGCTTTTTTGGCGCCTTTAGCAGAAATGTCTGTAATACGCAGAACTGTCAGATCCTGACGGTGACCGGCTTTACGACGGTAGTTCTGACGACGTTTCTTTTTGAATACGACGATTTTATCGGCGCGACCCTGTTCCAGAAGAGTGGCTGATACAGTCGCACCTTCGACAACCGGGCTACCTACAGTCAGGGCACCATCGTCGGCAGCAACTGCCAGAACCTGATCCAGAGTTACGGTGTCGCCAGCTTCACCGGCCAGGCGCTCTACCTTGATAACATCGTCTTTGGCGACTTTGTATTGCTTGCCGCCGGTTTTGATCACTGCAAACATGGCTGATCCGTTTCGAACATAATGAATGGTCGCGAAGATTGCCTCCGCGCCGTATAATTGAAGGGCGCAATATATCCATGACCTATTTTAAGTCAACATGATTCAATACGGATTTGAAAGATTTTTGACATTTTTCCCAATTTTTTGCGGGGCGTGGGATAGAGGTCCTGTTTTGGAAGAAGAATATTGAAGGAAATTGTCGCGCCTGATATTGAGGAAAAGCGCCGTTTGGCGCAGACTGCTAATAAATAACAATAACAAGTGCAGTTCCCGTGACGACCGTGATCCAATTCTGATTCCCTTCCTATTAAAAGGGGCCCACGGCTGGTTGCAGGGACAGAATAGGGGAAATCATGAGTGATTCATCTGTAAATGAAGGGCGTTTTGACCCATTTTCACACACTTTGGTGGAAACGAAAGGTTTTGAGGACCTGAAATTAGGCGACAAATTTCCGATTCCATCCCGCACCATTGGCGATGCGAACTTCGCAGCTTTCCAATTAGCGTCTGGTGATAACCATCCGATTCACTATGATGAGGAATATTGTAAGGCGCTTGGCTATTCTGGAATGCTGGCTCACGGATTTCAGGTGCTGATTCAGGCGACACCGGGGGCTGGGTTGTTTCCACATGTGATGGGGGACTGCATGATTGGCTTCATCGAGCAATCGAGCCGTTTCCTAAAACCACTGATCGCTGGTGATACGGTTTATCCGAACCTTGAAGTCATTGATTTGAAGAAACAGACCAAGACAGGTGTTATTACTTTGAAAGCCACAGTTCATAATCATCGTGGTGAGCTCTTGATGGAAGGGGAGCAGAAGTTCCTGGTGAAACTGAAAAAACCAGAATAGGGGGCGGATATGTCTGAAGCAGGCTATTTACCTTATAAAGAGCAAACCCGTCACTATTTTGACCGTCCAGACGAAGGGCCGTTAAATGATATACTTGATGTCCCTGCTGCGTGGTATGGACGTGAGTTATCCAAAACAGATGATTGGATCGTTCATTTCACTGATGAAGACATCGCTGAGATTGAAGCGGCTTTTGATGTGGCGATGCAAAGCGGTAAGGAGACCCGCGATCTTCTTCCTTCTGATTTTCCCCTCCCTAACCTTTCCAGGAAAATGGACGTGTGGCGTGAGGAGATCAAAACGGGTCGCGGCTTTCAGGTTCTTCGTGGTATTCCAGTTGAAAAATGGTCCCAAGAAAAGGCGGAGACATTTTTCTGGTGCTTTGGTCTTCATCTGGGGCGGCCCGGCGGTCAAAACCAGTCCGGAGATCTATTGGGCCATGTGACAGATCTTGGTGGGGAGAAGGCTGAAGATGTCTTATCCCGTCTATATAAGACCGCGGCCAATATCGACTACCATTGTGATGGGGCAGATGTGGTTGGCCTTCTGTGCTTGAAAAAAGCCAAGTCAGGTGGTCGCAGCCGGATTGTCAGTTCAGTCACTGTATTTAATGAACTGATGAAGGAGCGTCCGGATCTCGCTGCACGGTTGTTTGAGCCGGTTAAACTGGATATCCGCAACGAAAACAGCAAAGCAGGCCGCAAATATATCGAAGTGACCCCGTGCAAATACGGGAGGGGGACTTTGCATACTTTTTATCATGCAGACTATTTCCGTTCGGTTCAGCGACATGAGGAGGTTCCGCCCTTTACGCGCGAAGAGCAGGAGATGTTCGACCTTTATGAAACCATTGCCGCCAAGCCCGACCTGTTAATGGATATGGATTTGGAGCCGGGCGATATTCAGCTTCTCTCCAACCACACAAACCTTCATGCCCGAACTGAGTATGAGGATCATGAGGATGCAGCCAAGAAGCGCCATCTGTTGCGCCTCTGGCTGTCTTTAATGGACTAAGGTCTGACCCCGAAACTTGGTCGCCCTGCTTTTCGAAGGGGGGCGGCCAGATTGGCAAATTCACAAAGTAGTTTTCGTGTGCTTCTTGGGTCAATAATCTCTTCCACCATAAAGCGTTCCGCTGTTCTAAAAGGTGACCTGAGACGATCCAGACGCTCTTCAATTTCTTTGAGCTTTGCTTCCGGATCATCGGAAGCCTCCAGATCTGATTTATAGGCCGCTTCCAGCCCGCCTGCGATGGGCAAGGACCCCCAGTCACCACTTGGCCACGCGTATCGAATATTAAAACGGGAGGCGTTCATGTGGGCGGCACCGGCAACCCCATAACATTTGCGAATAATAATGCTGCACCAGGGAACTGTGGCCTGGAAAATGCCGCTCATGGTGCGAACGCCGTGGCGGATGGTGGCCTGTTCTTCGGCCTCACGCCCCACAAGAAAACCCGGGATATCCACAAGATGAACAACGGGCAAATGGAACGTTTCCGCAATATCCACAAATCTGAGCGCCTTATCTGCGGCATCTGCGGTCCACGCCCCGGCGTAATGGTAGGGATCGCTTGCCATAACGGCAACAGGCCAGCCATCAATCCGGGCAAAGCCTGTAATGACAGAACGCCCCCATTTTTTACCCATCTCAAAAAAGCTGTCTTTATCCACCACAGATTTGATGATTTTCCGCATCTTGTAGACCTGACGCGGATTGCGCGGGATGGCTTCGATAAGCCAGTCATCTGATCTTTCGGGGTCATCGGTAATCTCATTACGTTCAGGCAGTTCATGGACGGAGTTTGGAAGGTAAGAGAGAAACTTTGCTGCATATTCAAAGGCTTCTTCTTCTGATCTAACCTCATCATCCACGGCGCCATTTGTGGTGTGAATGTCAGATCCACCAAGTTCATTCTTGTCCAGCTTTTCACCGACACGGGCAACAACGGGTGGTCCGGCCACAAACATCTGGGAGGTTTCTTTGACCATAACGGAATAGTGGCTTGCCGCCACACGCGCCGCCCCAAGGCCAGCGGTTGAACCTAAGGCCAATCCCACTACAGGAACCGTAGACAGGTTTTCCACCACATGTTCCCAACCACGCACCGCCGGAATATAAGTGCGGCCCTCCGTTTCAATGGTTTTAACCGAGCCACCACCACCTGTGCCGTCCACAAGCCGAATAAGGGGGAGTTGCAACTGACCTGCCATCATTTCAACATGGGTGAGTTTTTCGCGTATGCCTGCATCATTGGCACCGCCGCGAACCGTAAAGTCATCGCCCGCGACAACCACATTGCGCCCGTTAATCTTACCGCGACCGGTGATCAAGTTGGCCGGCTGCATGGATTTGATGTTGCCATCTTCGTCATATTCCACTTTGCCGGTGATGGTGCCGACTTCATGAAAGCTGCCGTCATCCAGCAGCTTATCAATCCGCTCCCGCACGGGCAGCTTGCCTGCATTGATGTGCCGTGCGAGTTTTTCCTCGCCGCCCATTTGCCGACCAAGTTCCTGACGGTGCTTTAATTCATTGATTTCTTTTTCCCAGGACATGGGCTCCCCCTTTTTCTTCTTGTTTTTAAGAAAAGGGTAATGGAGCAAAAGGGAAAGAGCGAGTGTTTTTTAAAAAGGATAAGCTACAAGTTACGCGACTGTTGGGTCCATGGGGGGGCTGGATGCGCTTTCCGGCCCGGCCGCCATTTCTTACGCTACTGGGTAATCAACTCGACTGCAATCGAGGGAGAATATGCCCTTAAGGTTTTAACATCCTGTAAGATTCTACACGCAATTTTATGCAATTTTTAGATGCAGTTTATATAAGCGTTTTCAAAGGTTTGTAATCCGCAGTTTTGCTGTGTATTGTAGATCTATGACCGAAGCAGAAATTCTGGATTTTCTTCAAAAAATTTGGGTGGAGATCTCTCAAAACGCCCAAAAGATCGAAATCTACGTACAGATTTTGGCAGTTATTTTGGGGTATGGACTGGCGAGAGTGGTCCAGTTCCGAATCAAATCCGCCTTGTCCGGACTGGAAGATAAATTCACCTATCCGCTTATCGCCCGTACCGTTCCCGTTCTGGTGTCCGTTTCCCTACCGGCAACATGGCTTGCGATCCAGTTTGCTGTCCTTGCCATTATTCGGGGGCTTGGGCATCCGTCTTATATTCTGAGCATTACCTGCTCGCTTCTCAGTGCCTGGGTGATCATTCATATCTTTACCCGACTGATGCAAAACTCGGCATGGGCGCGGCTCGTGGCGCTGTGTGTCTGGTCAATTACCGCCCTTAATATTCTGGGGTTACTATCGCCCACTCTTGCTTTCCTAGACAGTCTGGCTTTCACTTTTGGAGAGACTGAAATCTCCATGCTGAAAATTGCCAAGGGAATCGTGGCAGCGATTATTGTTTTCTGGATTACCCTTGGTCTTTCCAAATTTGCAGAAGGCCGTATTCAGAAAAGCAAAGCGCTCACCCCTTCGGTTCAGGTGTTGCTGGCCAAACTGGTGCGGGTTGGCCTGATCGCAGCGGCGATCCTGATCGTTCTTTCAAATTCAGGGATAAATATCACGGCCTTCGCGGTGTTCAGTGGTGCCTTGGGTGTAGGTATCGGCTTTGGCTTGCAAAAGGTGGTTTCCAACCTGATCAGCGGTGTCATTCTTCTTCTGGATCGGAGCATTAAACCAGGTGATGTGATTGAAGTTGGCCAAACATATGGGCGGGTGCATTCCATGGGGGCACGCTATGCGTCTGTCATTACCCGTGATGCCACAGAGTATCTGATCCCGAACGAAGATCTCATCACTCAGCATGTGGTCAACTGGTCTTACACTTCCCACAATATCCGGCTTAAATGCCCGATCGGAGTATCTTATAATTCTGATATCCCCGCAGTGATAAAGTTGACCGAAGAAACCGCTGTTACCATCCCGCGGGTTTTGTCAAATCCGGCCCCCCGTTGTCTGATGCGGGGATTTGGGGACAGTTCCATTGATCTGGAACTGCGCTTTTGGATTACCGATCCGGAAAATGGCTGTGCCAATGTTACCAGTGAAGTGTTGGTTGCCATATGGAAAGCCTATAAAGAGGCCGGTGTGGAAATCCCATTCCCACAGCGGGATGTGCGTGTTGAAATGATTTCAAGCGATCAGTCTTCAACGGAAAATTAAAATCCAGATACACAGCTTCCTTGCCTCAGCTCTCAAATGTGATATGTAATAATATAACATTTATCTATAGGAGCGCTGTCCATGTACGCCCAACATGAACATAGCCATTGCATTGAAACCGCAGTGGAGGCCGCAGAGCGTATTTGCGAAGATCGCAATTTGCGATTTACCGAATTGCGCCGCCGTGTTCTGGAGCTTGTCTGGCAGAATCACGGAGCTGCCAAAGCCTATGACTTGCTGGAACAGCTGGGGGATGACTATAGCGCTAAGCCACCAACCGTGTATCGGGCGCTGGACTTTCTATTGGAAAATGGACTGGTTCACAAAATAAATAGTTTGAATGCCTATGTAGGATGTGAGCATCCGCTGGAGCATAAGGATTGTTTTTTTCTGATCTGTTCCAATTGCGAGGAAGTGGCAGAATGTTGTGCCGGTGATGTTGCCAAATCACTGAGAGACATGGTGGCAAAAAGCGGTTTTAAGCCAACGCACACGACCCTGGAAATTGAAGGCCTGTGTCAGCAATGTCAGGCCGGGTGATGTAATGAGTATCGCTTTTGTTTCGGCCAAGGATGTATCTGTCATCCGTGATGGTCGCCATATCCTGAAAGATGTCTCCGTTGATGTGATGGAGAATGATTTCATCACTATCATTGGCCCAAACGGAGCGGGCAAATCCATGCTGCTGAAGTGCCTGATGGGATTTTACAGGCCTGACGAAGGTTCAGTTTCCATCGCGAAGGATTTGCGTATCGGATATGTGCCGCAACGTTTGATCGCAGATGCTACGTTACCCATTTCTGTAAAACGATTTTTGACGCTCCGGAAGAAAGTTAGCAAGCCTGAGTTTGATCGGGTAGTTGAGGAAACGTCCATTGGAGCTTCACTTGACCAATCTCTTTCAGTTTTGTCTGGCGGTGAATTGCAGCGCGTTCTTCTGGCGAGAGCGCTACTTGCTGAGCCGCAACTTTTGGTGCTTGATGAGCCGGCACAAAATCTGGACATCACAGGCCAATTGGCTTTTTACAAGCTTTTGGACAAGGTCTATAGAGAACGGAACTTGAGCGTTCTGATGGTATCTCATGATTTACATCTTGTTATGGCTTCTACGCGAAACGTTCTGTGCTTGTCATCCGAAGTTTGTTGTTATGGCGCACCTCAGTCGGTTGCCAGAAACCCTGCCTTTATCACCTTGTTTGGGGAAGATATGGCAACGTTGATGGCGAGCTACGACCATCACGCACACGGACATCATCCCCATTCCCATGAAGCCTGTGAAGAAGATGGTCATACACACGACCCTATTCAGGTAGTTTCCAATGTTCGATGATTTTTTGGTGATGGCATTGCTTGCAGGGGCAGGCATTGCCTTAATTGCAGGTCCGCTTGGTTGCTTCGTTGTGTGGCGGAGAATGGCCTATTTTGGTGATAGTCTTGCCCATAGTGCCTTGCTGGGAATCGCTCTTGGACTTTTGGTGGGATTTAATACGAATCTGGGAACTGTCCTAGTATGCGCTTTGTTTGCTGTGATGCTGTTGACTTTGCAGGAGATGAAAGTACTGGCGACAGACACCTTGTTGGGCATTTTGGCCCATGCAGCCTTGTCCATAGGTATGGTGGTTTTAAGTTTCGTTCATGATCAGCCTTTTGACCTTCACGCTTATCTGTTTGGTGATATCCTTACCGTTACAACGACGGATCTTATGTGGATCGGTGCTGGCGGAATTGTTGTGTTAGGGCTTCTGGTCGCAAACTGGTCGTCTTTGACTTTGATGACACTTCACGAAGATTTGGCCCGTGCGGAAGGGGTGAAAACCTTTTGGGTTAATCTGATGCTGGTTCTGATTATGACGGTTGTTGTTGCCGTTTCTATTCGAATTGTCGGAATTTTGCTGATCACTTCACTGCTCGTCATTCCGGCGGCGACCGCACGTCAGTGGGTAAAAACTCCTGAAAGCATGGCGATGCTCGCAGCGGCTTTCGGGTTGATGGCTGTAAGTGGTGGCATCCTTGCGTCATATGAAGTGGATACGCCTGCTGGGCCTTCTATCGTGACGGCGGCAACTGCTTTGTTTGTGGTGCTTTTCCCTTTAGCGGCTTTGCTTAACAAGCGCCGAAAATTTGTTTGATCGGCGTTTACTTGATCGCTCCTGAGCGCTACTCTGCTTGAAATAACAAACAAAAACAGGGGAGTATTCTGATGATCGAACATGTGTTGGAGAAGTGGCATGGTATCCTTGAGAGCAAGGATATCGCTGCGCTGGATGGATTGCTGCATGATGATGTGGTGTTTCATTCGCCTGTTGTTCATACCCCGCAAGCGGGAAAACAGCTCACCACCTTGTATTTGGGGGCGGCTTTTCACGTGCTGGCTGGGGATGATTTCAAATATCTGCGTGAGGTGACAACCGGAAATCACGCCGTTCTGGAATTTGAAACGATTATCGATGGGATTACCCTGAATGGCGTTGACATGATCACCTGCGATGATGACGGCATGATCACAGATTTCAAAGTCATGGTGCGTCCGCTAAAAGCGATCAATATGATCCATCAGATGATGGGTGAAATGCTTCAGAAAATGGCTCCCAAAGCATCCTGATAAATCGGAGGCACCATGCTGTCAGATCAGACCATTCTTTTCATCCTTTTTGGGGGGGTATTTGCTTTTCTTCTTTGGGGGAAGTGGCGATATGATCTGATTGCTTTTGTAGCGCTTATTCTTGCGCTGGTGCTGGGAGTGGTGCCGACAGAAGCCGCTTTTTCCGGCTTTGGTCATCCGGCGACAATTATTGTGGCACTGGTTCTGGTCGTGTCCCGCGGCCTGATGAATTCGGGTGCTATTGATATCCTCACACGCAAACTGACGGCGATGGATTTGAAACTATCCAGTCATATTGCGGCGATGAGTGGTTTAAGCGCAATTCTGTCTGCTTTTATGAATAATGTAGCGGCACTTGCCTTGTTGATGCCTGTGGATCTGCAGGCCGCCAGAAAAGGGGAGCGTAAACCCCGTGTCACGCTGATGCCCCTTGCTTTTGCAACAATCCTTGGCGGCATGATTACCCTTATTGGCACACCGCCCAACATTATTATCGCCGCCTACCGAGAGCAGGCGCTGGGTGAGCCTTACGGGATGTTTGACTTTGCCCCGGTGGGGCTGGTGTGCGCGGTGCTTGGTATTGCCTTTGTCACCTTTATCGGTTGGCGTCTTATTCCGAAGGGCAAAGATGATAAAGATGCAAATGTAGAACTTGCGGATCTGGAAGAATATCTTTCAGAACTGGTAGTCCCCGAAAAATCCCCCATTGTTGGGAAGCGTATTCGTGAGTTGGATGCAACGGCAGAAGATGCGGATGTATCCATTGTCGGATTAGTTCGTCAGAAAACCAGATTCTCAGGCTACGCCCGCCACCGTGAAATTCAGGCAGGTGATGTGTTGGTTATTGAGGGGGGGCCACAATCCCTGGATCAGTTTCGTGGTGCGTTAAAGCTGGAATTTGTTGGGGAAAAACGACATGAAAAAGCGGCGTCTGGTGGTATGGCCCTATTGGAAGTTGTGGTGCCGCATAATGCCCGCATAGAAGGGCGCTCAGCATTGTCGTTGCAACTGCTTCGCCGTCACGGGGTGACGTTGCTCGGGGTGTCGCGGCAAGGGCGCCGTTTCAGGGAACGGGTTCGCCGACTTGAAATTGAAGCCGGTGATATTCTCCTTTTGTTGGGGCCAACGGAACAAGTGGAAGAAGTAGCCAACTGGCTTGGCGTCTTGCCGCTTGCAGAGCGTGGCCTGAACGTCACCCAGTATAGACGGGCGGGAATTGCCGCCGGAATTTTTGCGGCAGCCATTGGGGTTGCCAGCTTCGGTGGCCTGTATCTGGCCGTGGCTTTGGCTATTGTAGTGGCGGCCTATGTGATCTTGGACATTGTTCCCTTGCAGGAGGTTTATTCCCAGGTGGAATGGCCTGTGATTGTACTTTTGGGATCTATGATTCCTCTTGGCAGTGCTCTGGAGGCTTCAGGCGGCACAGCCTTTATCGCGCAAGAAATTATGGATTTGACAGCGGGTCTCCCGGCGGCTGTCATTCTCACCGTTTTAATGGTGGTGATCATGACCTTGTCAGATGTGCTCAATAACACAGCAACGGCGGTGGTTGGAGCTCCCATTGCGGTAGATTTGGCAAATCGTCTTGGGGTGAGTCCTGATCCGTTTTTGATGGCCGTAGCCGTTGCCGCTTCATGTGCTTTCCTGACCCCCATCGGACATAAAAATAATACCCTGATTATGGGACCGGGCGGTTATAAATTTGGCGACTATTGGCGCATGGGGTTGCCACTTGAAATCCTGATTGTCGCTGTATCTATTCCGGCGATCCTGTTTTTCTGGCCGTTATAATCAGTCAATATCTACTTCTAAGGTGGATTTATCTGTCACAGACTCCATGACGATGAAGGTGCTGGTATGCTGAACCTTGGGTAGGCGTGCCAGCGTTGCCCCTAGGAAATGCCGATATTCGGTGACGTCTTTAGTGCGCACCTTCAACAGATAGTCAAAATTGGCAGCGACCATGTGACAGGATTGAATTTCCGGAATTTTGGAAACGGCAAGATTAAATTCCTGCAAGGCTGCCGCGGTTGTGTCGTTTAGGCTAACCTGAACAAAGGCGATATGCCCTACGCCTAACTTGTTCGGATCCAACCGCGCGCCATATCCGGTGATGATCTTTTTCGATTCCAACCGTTTCACGCGGTCAATACAGGGCGTTTTGGTAAGGCCGACGCGGGAGGCCAGCTCCGTCATTGTGATGCGGCCATCTGCCTGCAATTCGCGGATTATCTTACGATCTATCTTGTCCATATGACTATCATATATTGATTATGCAGTAAAATTTACTTTAGAGCCGAAACTTCATAGGAATAATATACGAAAATAGTTCGCAAAAAAGTAAATTTGCCAAAATTACTGCGCTAGATTCAGTTTCATATCCTGTTTGTTCAAGGGAATTGGAAATGACTGCTATGCCGCGCACTACTCTTACCGATATCCGTCATCGTATCCGGGAGGCTTATCTCACAGATGAAAAGCTGCTGTCGAAACAGCTCATCACCGAGCTCGGTATGAGTGAGAAGACCCGTGAGAAAATCACCGCTGATGCAGCGGAATTTGTGCGCAGCCTGAGACGGGATACAAACCCTGGTCTCATGGAAACGTTTCTTGGGGAATATGGCCTTAGCACCGAAGAAGGCATCGCCCTGATGTGCCTTGCTGAGGCTTTGCTTCGCGTGCCGGATGAACAGACAATCGACATGCTGATCCAGGATAAAATTGCCCCGGCCGACTGGAGCCGGCACTTGGGTCATTCCACCTCTCCTCTCGTAAACGTGTCCACATGGGCGCTGATGTTGACCGGTAAGGTGATTACACCGGAGCAAGGTCGAAACTGGGATGTTGTGGGAAATATCAGAAATCTTGTCCGCCGTGCTGGGGAGCCGGTTATACGTAAAGCGGTTGGACAGGCCATGCGGGTTCTGGGCCATCAATTTGTCCTCGGAAGGGACATTAGGGAGGCTCAGAATCGCGCGTCGGCCATGGAGAAAAAGGGGTATACATACTCCTACGATATGCTTGGCGAAGGTGCCCGCACAGCAAAAGATGCTAAGAAGTATTTTCTGGCTTACAGTCGGGCCATTTCATCCATTTCTGAGAGTTCCAATTCTGATGATGTGAGGGAAAATCCGGGGATTTCCATCAAACTGTCCGCATTGCATCCGCGTTATGAGTTCGCGCAAAAGGATCGGGTGATGCAAGAGTTGGTCCCGCGGGTTGTCAGTCTTGCCATTCAGGCGAAAAATGCCGGAATGGGGTTCAATATTGATGCGGAAGAAGCCGACCGTTTGGACCTGTCACTGGATGTTATCGAAGCGGTCTTAGCCACATCTGACCTGAAAGGTTGGGATGGGTTTGGGGTGGTCATTCAAGCCTATGGCCTTCGCGCATCGCACGTGATTGACTGGTGCTATGGCCTTGCCACTGAGCTGGATCGCAAGATTATGATCCGTCTTGTGAAAGGCGCTTATTGGGATACTGAAATTAAACTGGCGCAGGAGCAGGGACTGGACAGATATCCGGTCTTTACCCATAAAGCGGCTACAGATGTCAGTTACATGGCGTGCGCCCGAAAACTACTATCTATGACAGATCGGATTTATCCGCAGTTTGCGACCCATAACGCTCATTCAGTGATCAGCATTATGGAAATGGCGCCAAACACAGACGTGTTCGAATTTCAACGCCTGCATGGGATGGGGGAATCTTTGCACGATCTGGCGCGGGAGAAATTTCAATCTCGCTGTCGGATTTATGCACCTGTCGGGGTTCATGAAGATTTGCTCGCCTATCTGGTGCGCAGGCTCCTAGAGAATGGTGCCAACAGCTCCTTTGTGAATCAGGTGTTTGATGAACAGGTACCTGCCCGTCAGGTGGTGCGTGATCCTATTGAGATCCTTGAGAATTCTAGTTACTGGAGCGGCAAAGGTGGCCTCCCGCTCCCCCATGAGATTTATCCTGACGGCCGCATGAACTCTAAAGGCCTTAATTTTGCGAATCCTCCGGTTCTTGCGGCATTTGATCAAGAGATGGCAACGCGCCGATTAAATACCTGGGATGCCGCAGCGATAATTGACGGTGTGGTATCGACCGGAGAGGGGACACCGGTAATAAATCCCGCTAATCGCACAGATCAGGTGGGAACTGTGTTGGAAGCCACACCGGATGAAGTGCAAAAGGCATTTGATTTGGCAAAAGAAGGGGCGGCTGAATGGCAAAATACCGCACCTCAAGATCGGGCTGGTATCCTTCGAAAAATAGCGGATCTCTACGAGGCACGCGCCTATGATTTGATGGCGATTTTGGCGCGTGAAGCGGGTAAAACCCCATGGGATGCGTTGAATGAAATTCGGGAAGCCGTTGATTTCTGTCGTTACTACGCGGAGGAAGCGGCAAAAGCAGGCGGGGATATGCTTCCCGCGAGAGGTGTCATCGTATGTATCTCCCCTTGGAACTTTCCGCTGGCGATTTTCACAGGGCAAATTGTTGCGGCGCTGGTGGCGGGTAATGCGGTTCTTGCAAAACCGGCAGGACAAACACCGCTCATTGCCTTTGAAGCTGTTCAGTTGATGTTGGAAGCAGGTATCCCTTCAAATGTTCTCGCTCTTCTTCCCGGGGAAGGCAGTACCGTAGGGCAGGCGTTGGTCTCCAACCCTGATGTTGGGGGTGTTTGCTTTACTGGGTCCACAGCAACAGCGCAGCATATCAACCGTACTTTGGCGGAAAATGCAGCACCTACCGTTCCGCTTATTGCAGAGACGGGAGGGCTAAACGCGATGATCGTGGATTCAACCGCACTGCCAGAACAGGCAGTAGATGATATTGTAACGTCGGCCTTCCAATCAGCAGGGCAGCGTTGCTCCGCCCTTCGTATTCTGTATGTTCAGGAAGATATCGCAGATACCCTTATAGAGATGATGAAGGGCGCTGTGGATGAATTATCCATCGGTAACCCTCAATTCATAACAACGGATGTAGGGCCGGTCATTGACAAGGCCGCCTATGAGAAAATCACCAGCTACATTGACACTCATGAGGCGGAAGGGAAGCTGCTTTATCGTCTTGCCCTCCCAAAAAACGAAGTAAGTGACGGGTATTTTGTCACCCCGGCGGCGATTTCCGTATCCGGCATTTCCGAGATGGCGGAAGAGATCTTCGGCCCTGTCCTACATGTCGCCACATACAAGGCCAGCGAACTTGAACAGGTCGTTGAAGATATCAATGCTGCTGGATATGGCCTGACAATGGGGCTTCACACACGGGTTGATAGTCGGGTTCAAAAAGTGGCGGAACTTGCGAAAGTTGGAAATCTATATGTCAATCGAAACCAGATCGGCGCTGTGGTGCAGGCCCAACCTTTCGGCGGGGAAGGCCTTTCCGGTACTGGGCCAAAAGCGGGCGGTCCCCTGTATTTGAAGAAGTTTGGGGCAATGCCGGCGGAAGGATCTGAAGAAAACTCAATATCTTTCGCCGCAGACGGTACAGACCTCACGCCGTTAATTGACAAACTTAATAAAATGAGCGGCCACATCACCAACGGCGAACTCCTGGATCAGGTGTTGGAGGTTTCTGCCAAAGAATCGGCAGAGTTACTGACTGATGTGAAAGAGCGACTATCTTCTTTCATGACAGACGGTATTGATGGCCCCGGTCCCACAGGGGAGAGCAACAGGCTTGACTTTCACGGGCGCGGTCTGATTTGGGTGCATGGCGCCAATTGGCAGTCTGACATGCTGACTTTGCTGGCAACGGGGAACAAGGTGATTGTGTCCGGGGTGAGCGAACAGGATGTGAACGCGTTTAAAAATCACTTATTAGGTAAGCAATTGTCGGAGCGAGTGGTTTTCTCAACTGAGGCCGTGTTCAGTATGGATCATCTCAAATCTCCTGATCTTTCTGCCTGTTGTTTGTCGGGTCAGTCCATTTCTTTGCTTAAGGAAATAAGGGTAGCGCTTTCACATCGTACAGGAGTACTAGTACCTTGCTTGGCGTCAGCGCGAGCGTGGCCCGAATATGTGAGCGAGAAAACGTTGAGTGTTGATACAACGGCATCTGGTGGAAATGCAGCGCTTCTGGCGTCAGTCCCATATGAAAACTAACCTATTTAGATAACTAATTATTTACGCTCTTCGGTTTAGTGTTTTCGTATAACTGCTAAACCGGGGAGTTCATGAATAGTTTTAGGTTGTTATCCGTTGCCGCTGTTTGCGTGCTGGCTGTATTTTTCTTCGTTCTAGAGAAGGAGTATGAACGTCATCTTGTCGAAGAAAATCGTCAGGAAGCGATGAATGATGCGCAACGCAGGGCTGATTCACTTAAATCTAAAATTAATCTCCGGATTGCCCGTGATATTCATATTCTATATGGCCTTCGGGCTTTGGTTGAAATTGACCCAAATATCACTCAAGAACAGTTCTCCAAATTTGCAGCCTCTGTTCGCGAGACAAGCCCGGGTATTGTAAATATCGCGGCGGCACCGGATCTGGTCGTTAAGTATGTTTTTCCATATGAGCCAAATAAAAAAGTTCTCGGTCTCGATTATCGCCAGCAAGCACCAGAGCAAAGGCGCGCAGTATTTAGATCAGTTCGTCAAAGCAGACCTGTCATTGCGGGACCTACAGAGCTTGTACAGGGAGGGGTGGCGATTATCCTGCGCCTTCCCGTATTTACCCGAACTGTCACCGGTGAGCGAAAGCTCTGGGGCATTTTGGCAGCTCCTGTCAGCATGGATCAGATTTTCAAAGATGTAGAATTTTCCTTTTACGAGTCGGAATATGAAATTGCCATAAGAGGTAAAGATGGTCTTGGGCGCAATGGAGCTATCTTCTATGGCAAGGAAGAGCTTTTTGGGGCAACTCAGGAAGCCCTGATTACCTCGGTGCCGCTTCTTAACGGAAGTTGGGTGTTAGCGATGAAACCTAAGGGCGGGTGGCCTGGGGGTAAAGGCCCTGATACTGCAATAATTGGGTATTTCTTCGCTGCTTTTGTCATGACCTCGATTTTATTTGTGCTGGTTTCCGCCTATTTCAGGGAAAGAAGTCTCGCCAGAAAGAAAATCGAGGTTTCATTAAAAGAAAAATCAGAGTTTCTGGAAATCCTGACCCATGAAATCAGATCCCCTCTGCAGGGGGTCTTGGCGGTGCAGAAGTATCTTCTTGATAATGAGATAAATCCGAAGTTCAGGGAACTGGTGTCAACAGCGCGCGAAACCGGAGATTATATTGTCAGTCTCATCAACGACTATCTGGACTTACAGAGGGCAGAGAGCAATAACCTTCAGGTGATTAAACAGCCAACAGATGTACGGCTGTTACTCTCACGTGTTCTGGATATTGTCGGGGTGATGCATAATAACTCCAATGTTTCATTGATCACGAACGTCTCTGACGATGTTCCAGATCTGGTGTTGGTCGATGAAAGGAAGCTGAAACAGGTTCTAGTAAATCTGGTCACCAATGCGTTGAAGTTTACTGACCTTGGTGTGGTGCGTATTAAGATAACGCATAATCTAAGCGATACAGATCCAACACTGGGCATCAGTGTGGAGGATACAGGCATTGGCATATCCAGTGACGCCTTGAACAGTTTGTTCGACCGCTTCACACGAACAGAACACAGTGAACACCGGGTAGGTTCGGGCCTTGGGCTTACAATCGTGAAAACTCTGATTGACGTAATGGATGGGGAAGTAGAGGTTACCAGTCAAGTTGGCGAGGGTAGTATGTTCCGCATTGAACTTCCTGCGGAAATTGTAAGCCAGTTGGATTTGGAGAAGATGCAGGAGGCAGAGGTCCCTGCCAAATCTACATATAAAAACCTTCGATCCCTCAGCGTGTTGATCGCCGATGATATGTTGGTGAACCGGACATTGTTGGAAGCTCTGTTAAAGCCCTCAGTAGGTTCAGTTTCTGTTGCCGAAGACGGATCTGAAGCGCTGGACCTTCTGAATAAAGAAAAGTTTGATCTGGTCATAATGGATGCGAGAATGCCCGTCATGAACGGTATCGACGCGGTAAAACGTATTAGAAATGATAGCCGCTTAAGTGGTCTTCCTGTCATTGGGCTGACAGGTGTAGATAGCAATACCAGCCATGCGTCCATGTTGGATGCAGGCATGGACAGGGTGCTTACAAAGCCCGTCAATATTGATGTCTTGCTGAAGGAAATTGATATTGTTCTCGGGGAGAGGGGTAGTATGGATCACTCCGGGGATTGATAAGACATCACTTGATTTGAATACCGACTGTTATCAGATACGTCTTCCCCCACCCAATCAGGAAGTGAGATTTCTGCTTTTTCTTCGGCAAGTTCGATTTCTGCTAAAACAAGACCAGTGTTGGGAGAGGTAAATTCATCAACATCCCAGTGTTGCCCGAACGTGTCGCGGACCTCATACCGTGTCTTCTCTATGATGTTACCGATGGCAAATTGCTGCTGAGCAATGACATGAGCTTTGGGTACTTCATACTCAAACTCAGGTCTGACCAGCACATTTTTTGACGTGGAGGGGTATTTAAGTGTCAGATAGCCAACATCCTCCAGCAAGCGTAACCTCACCGTTGGGATAGCTTCCGGGGCAGAAATATAAAACTGAGTGATTTTCTTCTCGGAAAGGATACCTTCCTTCCATCGATCAGAGGTCACTAGGAATTTCTTTTCAATTTCGATCATCTCAGGTCTCGGGAAACAAGGTAGGCTGTTTGATTATCAATCAACCGCGGGCAAGTAAACCGAAATGATCGTTCCCTCATTTTCTGCGGATTTGATACCAATATTGCCGCCAGATTGTTTCGCAAATCCCATAATCATGCTCAGGCCCAATCCGCTTCCTTTGCCCACTTCTTTGGTTGTGAAGAAGGGATCGAAAATGCGCTCCTGAATGTCCAGTGGGATACCGGCACCGTTATCTTCAACTTTTAAACAAACATAATGGCCTATGGGAAGTTTGTACGTCTCTGAGTTTTCTTCAGTAATTGAACAATTCTGAGTTTTCACTTTCAATGTGCCACCGCTTGGCATGGCATCGCGAGAATTGAGACACAGGTTGAGAACGCTGTTTTCGACCTGATTGGGGTCCACCACCGTTTCCTTGAGGTCAGGCGCATGTTCAACGATGATGTCGATATCGGCTCCCAAGGTTCTGTGGATCATGCTCATCATGGTTTCAACCTGGTCACTGATTTTGATCTTTTTGGGTGCCAATGGTTGTTTCTGTGAATAGGCCAGCATTTGGTGGGTGAGCTCAGCGCCCCTTGATGCTGCTTTGATTATATTCTCGGTTTTCGCGGATAGGGCACCCTGCTTCAAGTCCGCCAAATCTTCTTGCAGCATTTCTGCGTTTCCAAGAATGATGCCCAACAGGTTATTAAAATCATGGGCGATACCACCTGACAGATTTCCCACAGCTTCCATCTTTTGCGCTTGTTTGACACGCTCTTCCAGATCTACTTTATGGGTAATGTCGGTATTACAGCCACGAAAGCCTGCAAAATTCCCTTGGGGGTCGTAAATCGGTATGCCGCTGGTTGTGAACCAGTGTTTTTTGCCTGTTTTCTTGTGAAATCTTGGAAATTCTGCATCCCGATAGGCGCGCTTTTCATCAATAGCGTTCAGAAAAACGCTAATTCCGGGGTTCTGTTGTTCTTCTTCAGAAAAAATAGACCGAATGGTTTTGTCAAAATACCAGTTTTTACTGTGCCCAACAAAACTATCAACGTCATCAGAGATATAAGTGAAATAACCATCAGCATCTGTTTCCCAATAAATATCAGAAGAAAACAGAGTGAGGTCTTTAAAGCGCTTTTCGTTGATCCGAAGCAGATCTTCAAGTTTTTTGCGTTCAGTGACGTCTCGAGACATGCCGAATACCGAAACTGCATTTCCATGTTCATCCACTTGAACTTCAGCTCTTCCCTGAATGAACTTTTCTTTACCATCCACGATCATCCGGTGCTCGAAGTCAAAGGGGGTTCTTGCCTCGATGCCATCCCGGTAGACCTGCAAAATCGGCTCATATTCGCCTTCTGGGAACATCTCTTTAAATTCATCCAGCGGAATTGCTGAAGACTGGTGATTAATCCCCAGAATTTGGCGGAGCTCATCGGAGGGTGTGAAATGGAGGTTCTTGAGGTCAAATATCCAATGCCCCGCTTCAAACAGGGTCTGGGCGCTCGCCAGTTGCGCTTTTTGAAACTCCAGTTTTTCCAACAGCTCACGGGTTTCGGAAATATCTCGTATCGTGAAGATGGCGGCTTTGTGTTCTTTCCACTCTACCGGACCATAGGTGACATCCGCATAGAAATAGGTCCCATCAATTCGTTTCAAGCGGCAATTGAAGCGAAGGCGATCGTCGAAAACATGATCGTTAATCTGTGATGTCACGAAGTCGATATCATCGGGGTGAACGTAATCCCGATAAGGGATTTTGATCATTTCCATCTCATCGGAAGCCCCAAAAAGGGAAAGGACTTGTTGGTTTACGTAGGCGATTTTACCGTCTTGCAAAATGGAGATAGCGTCAGGACTTGCTTCCAAAAGATGGCGAAACCTTTGCTCTTTGTTCTTGAGATCCTGCTCTTTTTTTCGAAAAGGCGTAATATCCGTCAGGCTGGCAACCCAGCCCCCTGTTGGTAGTTTCGAATCCTTAATGCGAATATTCCGGCCATCTTCCAATTCAACATCAAGATGGGGGATTTCACCGCGGTGCAGCTTTTCTCTTTCTGTGATCCATTTATCTTCATGGCCTTGCACTGAGGGCATGGAGCCACTAAAAGCAGCAATTTGTGCTAAATCATTGAAGTGAACGCCAGGTTTAAGGTGACCTCTCATCCATGGATAATATTCCAATTGCTGGGGGCTATAGGCAACCACACGATCTTTATCATCATATATGATAAATGAGTCATTTGTGGCCTCCATGGAGGCGGTTAAATATTTGTCAGTCTCAGAGTGCTGGATGTTATTTTTTTGGGCCGTATTTTCACTGTCAATCAATCGCCCAAAGCTTTTGCGAAGCAGCTCAGCGAAGCATCCGGATATCTGATCCAGTAGACTTTTTGCCATTCCGCTTTTGTGGCCGATCAGGATGAGGCCATTTTCCTGCCCCGATGGGGATTGGGTGACCAGTGCAAGATAATCTTCGCTGACATCAGCCTCAGGGAATATGTGCTTTTCTTTTGTGGGGGTAAAATACCAGGCAATGGGATCTTGATCCGGGCGCGCCAGAAGCCTGAGCCCGATCATCGAGAGATGCTGTTGAAAATGAACGGGTCTGAAATAGGTGCCAGATTCATGCCTGACATAAAGTTCAGCGGCTGTAATCTTCAGTTCCTGAATCAGTATATCTTTAAAGTTCTGAAATTTAGTTGCCAAAGATCCCTTGGACCATACCAGGCTGCCAATTACGGCATCCCAGTCCATACTATGCACCGTCATAACTTACTTGTCCCACACACATCGCCTGCCAAGGCAGGAAACAGATACCACACACACCATCCAGCGGCCATTAACCACACATAAACGCCAGAAACAAACTATAAATTCTGTTTTGGTAATATTTTATTAAAACTTATTGAACTTGCTGTGATCTAGGTGCTAATTGGTGGGAAGTGCCAGCTTGAGGGGCCAAAAGGTGCCAGATTTCCAAAAAACTGGTTGGCACTTTTCTCCCACGTGTATTGAAGGGCAAATGCGCGGCAGGCGTCAGGATCTATGGTAAGGGCCTTCTGGGCAGCCCGAGCCAGATCTTCATCCAACACCCCTACATCGGAGTTGCCGATAACATCCAGTGGCCCTGTCACTGGGTAGGCGGCAACGGGAACGCCTGAGGCTAAGGCCTCCAGCAGGACCAAGCCAAATGTATCTGTTCGGCTTGGGAAAACAAAAACATCTGCGGATGCATAATGTGCTGCCAGATCTTCCCCTTCCTTCATTCCCAGAAAATAGACTTTGGGGTATTTGACTTCCAGTTGCGCGCGTTGAGGCCCGTCACCAACGACGACTTTGCTACCGGGTAGGTCGAGATCTAGGAAGGCTTCAATGTTTTTCTCAATTGCCATTCGTCCCACATACATGAAGATCGGGCGCGGCAAATCTTCCATTAGTTTTTCTCTTGGGTGGAAGAGATCCGTATCAATGCCACGTGACCAGCGTTTTATATTTTGAAAGCCTCTGGATTTAAGCGAATCCTCCAAGGTTTGTGTTGCGACCATCAAGCATTTGGAAGGTTTATGAAACCATTTTAAAAACGCATAGCCGACAGATAAGGGGAGCCTCGTGCGCGCCTTGACATATTCCGCAAAAAGCGTGTGAAAGGCGGTCGTAAAGGGTATGTCATTCTTCACGCAATAGCGCCTCGCCGCCATACCCAAGGGACCTTCTGTAGCAATATGAATAGCACTAGGTCGGGCAGCTTCAATCATCTTGCCAACCTTTTTGCCTATGAAAAGGCTCAGGCGGATTTCTGGATAGGTCGGGCAAGGAATGGTGCGAAATAGGTTGGGGGTAATCGTTATGATCTCGTGCCCCTGTTTTTCCAGTTCTGATTTCAGTTGAGTCAGCGTCCGGACGACACCATTGATTTGAGGCGCCCAAGCGTCAGAGACGATGATGCAACGCATTCTTTTTCCTGTTCTTTTGAAGATGTAATTTTCTGAAATGTCGGAGAGACCCAGTGGAGGATTTCAAGTCGTCCATCGTGGTGCTCAACCAGAGCAGAGCAGCTCTCTACCCAATCGCCGTCATTGCAATATAGGATCCCGTCAATATCTCGGATTTCCGGGTGATGAATATGACCACAGATGACTCCATCCACACCTTTGTCACGGGCGACATCTGCAAGTGCATTTTCAAAGTCAGCGATAAACTGAACAGCGTTTTTCACTTTCAATTTTAAATAGGCGGAAAGGGACCAATAGGGATAGCCGAGTTTTTCACGGACTGCGTTGACAATATCGTTCAGCTTCAAGCAGAGGCCGTAAGCCCAGTCACCGAGGAGCGCAAGCCACTTGGCATATTTGACGACAACATCAAATTCATCCCCATGCAGAATGAGGAACTTCTTCCCATCCTCAGTTTCGTGAACCATTTCCCGGGCGACTTTGATATCCCCGAAATCATGTTCCACATAAGCGCGGGCAAAGGCATCGTGATTGCCGGGTATGAAGTAAACTTGCGTGCCTTTTCTGGCTTTGCGCAGAATTTTCTGGACCACGTCATTATGCGCCTGTGGCCAGTACCAGTTCCGCCTCAACGACCAGCCATCAATAATATCGCCAACCAGATAGAGTTTTTCGCTTTCGGTATTTTTGAGGAAATCCAAGAGAAAGGCGGCTTTACAACCGGGTGTGCCCAGATGGATATCGGAAATCCAGATGCTCTTGAACTTGCGTGGTGCCGGTAAAGCGTTCATGAATTCCCCGACTACTGCTCTCTAATATCGACTTTCACGGAACCGTCATCAAAAAGTTGAATTCCGGTAACGAACTTTCACGAGGATTCTTTATTAGATAGACTGCAATTAAATGACCGCTAAGTGATGTTTTTGTGGCGAAAGGAAGTCGGATAGGTGACACGAAGATCCAATCTACTGGTCATTCATAACCCTGCATCGGGTGCAAAAAACGAACGCCGTTTTGCCAAAGCTGTAAATCTGCTTGTTAGTCAGGGATGTTCGTTGGATATCAAGAAAACAACCGGCCCGGGCCATGCGGAAGAACTGGCACATTTCGCAGGTAAGCAACCAGACGCACCTGAAGCTGTTATTGTCGCAGGCGGGGATGGAACCCTCGCCGAAGTGGCGCAAGGATTAAGAGGAAGTGATCTTCCCATGGGGGTTATTCCCCTTGGCACCGCCAATGTGTTTGCCCAGGAAATTGGGGTTGCCAACAATTACCGCAAGGTCGCAGAAGTTATCCAAAAGGGGCGTCAAGTTCAGATTTATCCCGGATATGCGGACGGGCGGCGATTTCTTCTGATGATAGGGTGTGGTTACGATAGCCACGCTGTGGCTGCACTTAATCCTTTGGAAAAGAAAAAATGGGGGGCCGCGGCTTATCTGTTTGCAGCACTTCGGGTGCGTCGTCAGTTTAAAAATTTCCAAGTGCAACTGGACCATGACGGAAAAATCCACACTGGTGCCAGTATTATAGTCTCCCGTGCGAAGCACTATGGGGGGCCATTTAATGCCTTTCCAAAGGCAGATTTGGAGCAGCGCGCGTTTGAAATTCTGATTATGAACAACGCAGGTTTTTGGGCGGCAACCAAATACGGGCTGGGGTTGCTCTTGGGATCAATTGAAAGCTTTGGGGCGGATCGAATGACAGTGACAGGTTCCCTGAGGCTAACTAGTGATTTCCCTTCTAATTTTCAAATGGACGGCGATGGGTTTGAGAAAAAAGTTGTAGAAATTGAGCTTGATACATTGCCACTTCAGATTCTGAAGCCCTGAAACTTATTCTGTCCCATTGGTCAGAACCGGTGTAATGTGAGGTTCAATTCTTCAGGTGGATTAATGCAACCTTCCTACACTCACCGCGCTGCAAGCCTGCGAATGCAAGGCTATTACACAGCATTTTTCGCTGTATATGGTATCGCTATCCCGCTCTGGCCCCGTTGGCTGGAAGGGGAGGTGACCCTGCAATATGTGGGCTTTGTGCTGGGTGTGTCCTATTGGTTGAAACTTGTAATCGTTCCCATAACAGCCTGGATAGCTGATGCCATTGGTGACAGGCGTCAGGTCATGATTGCTTTGGCAGTGATGTTGTTTGTGTTGTTGGCGATGATGCCTTTTTTTGAAGGCTGGATTGCCTTTGCGGTTCTTTGGGGGCTTGGCGGCGCCATGCTTTCAACCGGTATTCCCTTGTCTGATGGGCTGACCATGCGCTTGGGCCAGCTTTTGGGTGTGGATTTTGGCAAGGTTAGAAGCTGGGGATCTTTTAGTTTTATGGCAAGCGCCCTTGCTGTTGGCGCCCTTGCGGATCAATTTGGGGATCAGGTTATATACTGGGCCATGGTCGTGACATCCGTGTTGTTGATTATCGCTGCTATTGCTGCTCCGAAAGTGCATACGGAGCCACTTAACGATAAAACGCCCTTGTTTGAGCCGCTTAAACTGCCGAATTTCCCGTTGTTTTTGGTAACGGTGTCTTTGTTGTTGTCGACGCATGCCGCGCTTTATGGTTTTAGTGCGATTTATTGGAAATCCCTTGGCTATAGCAATCTGACCATCACACTTCTGTGGATGGCAGGGGTTGTTGCAGAAATTGCCATGTTCTCAATTTCAAGCCGGATTATTGATCGTTTTGGCGCTATGCCCATGATAATTGTTGCGGCCGTGGGTGGGGTCGTACGTTGGATGCTATTGTCATATGCGACAGAACTGCCTTTGATTGTAATCGGTCAGGCTCTGCACGCTTTTACTTTTGCCCTGCTTTATATGTCTTTAATCGCCTATATGAGCAAGCGTGTTCCACCTGCCATTTCGGCTTCTGCACAGGGGCTTTATGACAGCCTTTCCATGGGGGTGTTCTTTGGTGTCCTGACCATGGCCGCCGGTGCCCTTTATGAGATGGATCCAGCCTACAGTTTCTTATTGATGGCGGGGTGTTCCTTTGTTGGAGGTGGCCTTGCGGTGTTGCTGTTGGCGAAGGTGAGGCGATATGAGCGACGAGAGCTTGATCTTTCTGAAAGCTGAACAAAATAACCAGTTTTCAGGAGAACATGTTTTTCTTGTATTCTTTCAAAGTTCCGCTGCTTAAAAAGCGTACCTTGTTACCTTCAAAAATGGCGGCGGTGATCCGTCCTTTTTGCTTGTAACTGCCTGTATCAATCCCGATGCGATGGGGTTTAATCTCAGGGCGCATTCTTGGCGTTATGCTGTGCCCGTGGACCACCAGATATTTCTTCTCAGACCCCTGCCAATTCAGGAAGGGCCCACGGATCCAATGAATATCTTCTACCCGCTGATCTTTCAGTTTGCGATCAAAATTAATGCCCGCATGCACAAAAACGAGAGGGCCAATTCTCTCAAGTTGATCCAGGTTCTTTAAAAACTGCAGATGTTTTTTAGGGAAGTTTGCCCGGAACATTTTGAGTTGAGTTTTTAGACTGGCCCCTTCAGGGATCTCTACGCCTGCATAGCTCAAATAGCTCTCAACGGTCTCTTTTCCTCCGTTACGCCACCAGACTTCCTCGCGCGTTCCGGATTGCTCAAGAGCCTCCAGCGTCAATGTTTCGTGATTTCCTTGAAGAAAGAAGGCTTCTTGGCCGGTTTTCTTTGCTTCTTTCTTCCGCTTAATAAGTTTGTCGATGATATAGGGGGAATGAGGGCCTCGATCCACATAATCCCCTAAAAACAGCAGGGTTTCTTTTTCTATAGGATTGTCAGCCCGGTACTTGTCGACAAGGGACATGAGCTCCTTAAAGCGCCTCTTCTGACCATGGATATCTCCAATCGCAATAACGCGTTCTCCCTTTGCAAGAGAGACCCTGAGTTTCTTTTTTGGAAAAAGGCCAAACATAGTTCGCTTGTCGTTGTTTTTCGATTCCATGTCAACAGGACGATGAAAATGAGTGTTGCGGGATTTCATCATTGATGCCCGGCGGTCATTCTTCTGCTTGAAATGACTCTGTAACGGGATATTTACGTGCTAGTGCAAGTATTTGGGTATTGATCCTATGGGAGTTGGGCGTGAAGAAGGATGAAGTGAAGGATAAGCAGGTTAAAAAGGTTACTGCCCCCGGCACAGCCAAAGTCCTGTATCGCAGACTTATTCGCGACTATGTCTCCCATTACAAAGGGCGACTGACATTCGCAATTCTGTTCATGTTGGTGAGCGCCTTTACCACCACGGCAACCGCCTACCTTATGAAACCCATCGTGGATGAAGTGTTCTTCGAAAAAGATCAGCAGGTTATTTACTATACAGTGATTGCAATTGCGGTGATCTTCTCGTTACGAGGTATGGCAACATTTGGTCAATCCATTTGTATGAGCTGGATCGGTAATCGCGTGGTAGCGGATATTCAAAGGGATCTTTTTAAGAAACTTATTATTGCGGACCTTGCCTGGTTAAATGACAATTCAACAGGCCAGCTCATCTCCCGCTTTGTGTATGACACAAATTTGCTTCGGGCAGGTGCAACAACCTTTCTCGTTGTTATGACGAAGGACACACTAACCGCAGTGTTTCTAATCGGATCCCTGTTTTATTATGACTGGCAAATGGCACTTCTTGTATTAATTGCATTGCCGCCAGGAGCGATAGCCATTCGTCAATTGGGGAAAAGAGCACGCAAAGCGTCAACTCACGTGCTGGATCAAACTGCAAATTTCAGTACGTTTCTGGAAGAAACCTTTAATGGAATACGTGTGATCAAATCCTACAACAAGGAAAATGACACGCGCGTTGCAGGCGATGCAGAGATATACCGGCGGTTTAAACTCCAACACAAAGCTATGCGTATCCAGGTGACAAGTACCCCGGTTGTTGAAACGCTTTCTGGCGCGATGATCGCCGGTGTCATTCTTTATGGTGCCAACAGTGTGGCAACAGGTGACACAACACCGGGTACATTCTTTGCGTTTATCACTGCCGTCATGTTGGCGTATCAGCCGATTAAAAGTGTGGCGAAAATTGCACCGCAAATGCAGAATTCGATGGCCGCTGCCGACCGAATTTTCTCTATCCTTGATGTCACCCACAACATTGTCGAAAAGCCTGGGGCCGCTCCGTTGGAGCTGCACGAAGGGCGTTTAGAATTTGATCATGTGTCCTTTTCCTATGATGACCGGGATGAAAAGGTTCTAAAAAGTATTAGCCTGACAGTGGAGCCCGGCCAGAGAGTCGCACTGGTAGGGCCATCCGGCGGCGGTAAGTCAACCATTCTGAACCTGCTCCCTCGTTTCTATGATGTGACCGATGGAGAAATTAGGGTTGATAATCAGAACATTCAGGACGTGACGATCCAGTCTTTGCGCGATCAGTTCTCATTGGTGAGCCAGGATATATTCCTTTTTGACGACAGTATTCGCGCCAATATTATGTATGGACGGGAAAAGGCTAGCGAAGAAGATATGATGGAAGCGGCAAGATCTGCTGCGATCCATGATTTTATATGCTCTTTGCCAGAAGGATACGACACAAGAGTGGGGAATGATGGAGTGCGGTTGTCTGGCGGACAG
Source organism: Sneathiella sp. P13V-1 (assembly GCF_015143595.1). Classification (NCBI taxonomy): domain Bacteria; kingdom Pseudomonadati; phylum Pseudomonadota; class Alphaproteobacteria; order Sneathiellales; family Sneathiellaceae; genus Sneathiella; species Sneathiella sp. P13V-1. The sequence goes on from NZ_WYEU01000001.1 coordinate 1,237,618, forward strand.
CGTCAACGTATTGCCATTGCTCGCGCCATCTTAAAAGATGCGCCCATCCTATTGCTTGATGAGGCGACATCCGCTCTTGATACAGAGGCTGAAAGAAAAGTTCAGCTGGCGCTGTCCCATTTGATGAAGGGGCGGACCTCCATGGTGATCGCCCACCGCCTGTCCACAATTCTGGATGCAGATGTTATTTATGTTATTGATGCCGGTGAAGTTGTGGAGGCGGGTAAGCATAGTGACTTGCTCTCCAAAAACGGGGTGTATGCGGATCTCTACAACAATCAGTTCAAACTGGAAAACAACGTTACCAGTTTGACCGAAATTACGAAGAGCAAGTGACAGAGAGAAATCCTGTGATGACCCAGATTTGGATGGTTCGCCATGCACCGGTGGACCTTCCCTATATATATGGGCAGATGGATGTTGATGCTAACTTTGACAATGCCTCAGCGTTTGAATTCATGGAAAGCCATTTGCCGAAAGATGCGACAGTATATAGCAGTGATTTGTCACGTTGCCTTAAAACCGCTGAGCGGGCCGGATTTACTGGGGTTATCTCATCCGAGAACTTAAGAGAGCAGCATTTCGGAGAATGGCAGGGCATGACCTATGATGAAGCCATAGACCATGATGACGAGTTCTATTGGCAGTTTTGGGACAAACCTGTTGAAACCAAACTGCCGGGCGGGGAAAGCCTTCAAGACGTTTCAGAAAGGGTATGGAGTTTTCTAAGAAACATTCTTGAAGAGCAACCCGACCATGAGAATATAGTTCTGTTTAGTCACGCCGGTGTCATCCGCACCATATTGGCAGGGGTTCTGTCGGTTCCGCTTTCGGCAAGTTTGAAATTCAAAGTTGATCCACTTTCGGTCAGTCAGGTGTCATGTTACCGAACGGCGGATCAACTGGAATTTGATGTTGGGTTTGTAAACCGATCAGACGCGCTGACCTAATCTTTGTCGCTAACACCAGCCTCGCCAAAGCTGGCCATTCCGGTATGTGTCGCGATGGCGCTCTGGACAATGCCGAGGGCAACTGCGGCGCCGGAACCTTCACCTAGTCTCATATCCAGAGACAAAATTGGGGATTTGCCAAAACGGTTCAGCAATTTGACATGGCCAGGCTCCGCAGAGGCGTGACCAACAATACAATGATCAAGGAACTGATTGTTGACCAGGAAAAGCGGAAGCATGGCGGCGGAGGCGACATATCCATCCAGAATTACCGGTATGTTTTTGAACCGAGCTGCCAGCACGGCACCGGCCATAGCTGCGAGCTCTCTTCCGCCCAGATGTTGAAACACCTGAAGCGGATCCTCCAAAATGGCGGCATGTTTTGCCAAAGCCTCATCAATGACAGTGGCTTTATGGTTGACGCCTTCTTGTGAAACACCTGTGCCGGGGCCGGCCCATTCTGTGCCGCCACCTTCTAGCAGAGCCGCGCATATGGTGGCGGCTACAGTGGTATTCCCAATACCCATTTCCCCAACGATCAGAAAATCAGCCTCCTCTGCGACTTTATTCCAGCCACTGTTAAAGGCTGAGACAAATTCCTGCTCGTCCATCGCAGGAGCTTCTGTGAAATCTTTTGTCGGGGTGTCTAAATCAAGCGGTGTTACTGAAAAAATAGCCCCATACTGATTGGCCAGTTGGTTGATGGCGGCTCCGCCAGCTTCGAAATTGGCAACCATCTGAACGGTGACTTCAGGTGGGAAGGCGGAAACGCCTTTGGCACAAACGCCATGGTTCCCCGCAAAAACAGCTATTTGTGGTTTGTTGAAAACAGGTGGATGTCTACGTTGCCACCCGGCCGCCCAGACGGCAATTTCTTCCAACTTCCCAAGAGAGCCAGCAGGTTTAGTGAGTACCGCATCACGTGCGAGTGCTTTATCAGTCGCGCTCATGTCGGCGGAAGGAAGGTTGGAAAGTTTCTGGCGTATATCCGCCAGTGAGGTCAAAGTCATCAATCTACATCCACAAAATTCAACATTGAGCGCTGATTTTATCTTCTGTTTTTTGAAAGGCAATCACAGCTTTGTGACAGAAGCTGAATAGCCTGAGCTTGCGCATTACAGTTTTTTCAATATTATATGGAACGATCATTCCAAATAAGGAGTAAGATGCAGTGTATTCGGAGAAAATCAAGGCCGGAGCGGCGTTTCCGGAATTTACAGTCCCCCTGGTTGAGGGAGGCGAAATTAAGGTTGGTGGTTCTAATGATGAGGGTCGTTGGAAACTGGTTGTAATCTATCGTGGGTTGCATTGCCCCCTTTGCGCCCAGTATCTTGAGAAATTACAATCGCTAAAAGAGGATTTTCTCATTCAAGAAACCGATATTATTGCGATTTCCGGCGATGGACTGGAAAAGGCAAAATCGCAAGTTGCAAAAGGTTCATTAGAAATACCAATAGGTTATGATTTGCCTATATCCGTCATGGAAAAACTTGGGCTGTATATCTCCAATCCAAGGTCTCCTGAAGAAACAGACAGGCCATTCCCTGAGCCTGGCCTTTTCTTGATCAGACCAGACGGAAATGTGCAGATCGTGGACATATCCAACGCACCTTTCTCAAGGCCAGATCTTGCGATGATTTTGCGTGGAAGTACTTTTGCTAGAGAGAAAAACTATCCGATCCGTGGAACCTACAGCTAATTGTTTGTGATAAAATTGTTACATCTTTTTTGGTTGAATTGAGGGCCACAGAAATTTCTCGAGAACACAATTAAGGGATGTGATAGAAAATCGCTCAGACAAGTATTATGTTTGTTTGGAGCGAATCAAACGACGATCAATGCTTTAGTGGCGCGGGATGAGGGTTGATCTCAACTTTTCATGCTTTCCGGGCCACATTTTGTTGTGAAAATTCCAAATTCGCTTTCGGCAATAAAAAAGTAACAAAAGATGTTTCAAATACAACATCTTAGAACTAGTACATTGTGAGGGGTAACCCATTCGAATCCAACCAGTGCGAGGTTATTTTGTGGGATTTGAACGGGTTCTGAATTTTATGCTGGTCAATTTTGTTGGCTGGTGAAAGAATTAACACCAAAGTGTTGATTGCTAAGTTGGGGACTGGGCAATATGCAAGAGGAAAATGCTGTACAGTCGACTGTGGAGACACGTGACGGCATAGAGTGCAAGGTTAAGTGGTTCAATACAGCGAAGGGGTTCGGTTTTGTAGAACCAACTGACGGATCTGGAGATGCGTTCGTTCATATTTCTGTTTTGCAAGGCGAAGGTCTGCAAGGCTTGCCTGAAGGCGCGCCTATTGTTTGTGATTTAACCGCTGGTGTCCGCGGGCAGCAGGTATTGCGCATTGTTACACTGGGCCCGGCGCCAGTCCTTGATCAAAGGGACGGGGATACAGAACTGATTGAAGGCACTGTTAAATTCTTTAATTCTGAAAAGGGCTTTGGTTTCGTTACACCTGACGATGAAAGCCGCGATATCTTTGTTCACATGAAAGCGTTGGAGCGTTCAGGGTTGGGAATGCTGGAGACTGCACAACGGGTTCGTTTGAACGTGAAAAGTGGTGAAAAAGGCCCATTGGCTGAAGGTGTTGAGCTGCTTTAAAAACAGACGCGAATTGATGTGTTGCATTAAACCTGTCATTCTTGTGGCAGGTTTTTTTGTGTCTAAAGCTACTGAAATCTTGCAAATCCAGACGTTGGAAGGCACCCTAATGTCAATGGAGATGGAAGCGTCGCCTTTATAAAAACAAAAACAAAAATGAGGAGAAGATCAATGTCAGGCATCCTGGAGGGGATTCGCGTTCTCGATTTCGGCCGTTATATAGCTGGACCTTACTGTGCCACCATTCTGGGGCAGCTCGGGGCTGAAGTTATCCGTATTGAGAAGCTGGACGGTAGTGAAGATCGTTTCACGACACCAGTGATTGAAAGTGGTGATGGTGGCATGTTCATGCAGATTGGACATGGAAAGAAAGGCCTTACCCTTAATCCAATGAAGCCGGAAGGCCGAGAAGTGGTGAAACGACTGGTGAAAACCGCAGATGTTGTGGTCGCTAACCTGCCGCAAGAGACGTTAGCTGCGATGGGGCTTGATTATGAAAGCCTGAAAGCCATCAAAGAAGACATTATCCTGACGCACCAATCAGCTTTTGGAGACAAAGGCCCGTATAAAAACCGTGTTGGATTTGACGGTATTGGTCAGGCGATGTCGGGCGCCATGTATATGTCAGGCGATGAAAATGGCCCTCGTAAACTGGCGGCACCATGGGTGGATTTCTCGACAGCCATGGCAGGGTGTATTGGTACGCTCGCGGCAATTATTCATCGTCAGAAAACGGGAGAAGGGCAGATTGTCACGGGCTCTCTGTTTGGCTCCTCCGCCCTCATTGCCAGCGTTACCATGATTGAGCAGGATCTTTTGAAACTCGATCGTGTTGGGACGGCAAACCGGGGGCAGAATGGCGGCCCTTCAGATACATATAAAACTAAAGACGGATGGATCTTGGTTCAGGTAATCGGGCGGCCTTTATTTGAGCGTTGGGCCAAGCTGATGGGAGAAGATCACTGGCTTGAAGATCCACGCTTTGATAGCGATCAAGACCGCGGAGATCATGGTCAGATCCTTTCAGAACGTATGGGCAAATGGTGTGCGGAGAGAACCAATAGTGAAGCGATCGCAGAATTGGAAGCGGCTCGATTGCCATGTGGTCCAGTTTATTCTCCACAGGAGCTGAGAGATGACCCACATCTTGCGGCCATGGGCCTGATTAATGAAATGGAATATCCGGGACTTGAAGGGAAAGCACCTATTGTGGATTTCCCTGTGAAAATGTCCAAGGCAGATATCTCAGTCAAGCACCGGGCGCCAACGCTTGGTGAACATACTGACGAGTTGATGCAGGAGCTTGGATATTCAGCAGAAGAAGTTGCTGAACTAAGAGAAAAGCGGGTCGTTTAACGCACCGGCAAATGCGCTTCCTGTTCCTGTTGGGTCAAGGACGTCCAATGGGACAGGAAGTTTCGGCACCATTTATCCATTTCACCGTCATGTTTGAAGCGATCAGCAAGCTGTTCTTCAGCGGATTGGGCGCCCGGCTCGACGAGCATATGTGCCGCTTTTCGAAGCCATTTTCGGCTCATTGCTTCGGTGACTTCCGGATGAAACTGGATACCGTAGGCTGTTTTTCCATAGCGATAGGCCTGATTGGGAAAAGCCGCGCCGCGAGCGAGTAATACACTGCCTCTTGGTAAATCAAACCCTTCCTTGTGCCATTGATAGGCATGCAGATCTCGGGCGAAATAGTCGGCCCCCTGATCCGTTGGTTGGACGAGGTGATAGCCGATTTCCATCTGTCCCTCAGGGTGGAGATTGACACCCGCCCCCAGGACACGAGCCATGATCTGGGCGCCGAGGCAAATACCAAAGAAAGGAACTTCTTCCCTTAATACCCTTTCCACATATTTGGCTTCATCCCTGATGAAACTCTCATGATCATCATTAGCGCTCATAGGGCCACCAAAGATAACCGCACCTGCATGTTCGCGAACATCATGAGGGAGAGAGTGCCCTATTGCAGGTATGCGAATATCCAGTTGATAGCCAAGAGTGCGCAAAACTTCGCCTACGCGTCCCGGATCGGATCCCGCCTGATGCAATATCAGTAATATCTTCTTGTTGGGCACTTTACTCTCCACTCATCCATCTTGACTTAGCTTACATTGCGCTAATGCCGCCATCCAGCACCAACTCCGCCCCCGTCATAAAGCGGGATTCGTCAGACGCCAGATATAACACACCATAGGCAATGTCATTAGGTTCCCCCAGATGCCCAATGGGGATTTGGCGCGCCAATTTGGCTTCCCCATTTTCCGGACCTACCTTTGCGAACATGGCCTCCAGAATAGGGGTGCGTACAAATGTGGGGTGGACGGAGTTGCTGCGAATGCCATTTTTCTTCTTAGCGCAATGAAGCGCAACAGATTTGCTTAAATGCCGAACACCCGCTTTCGCAGAGTTGTAGGCAGCCATATTGTGTCCCGCAATGATACCGGCGATAGAAGAAATGTTAACAATAGACCCGAGTCCTTCGGTTTCTTCCATATAGGAAATGGCATACTTACACCCAAGAAACACACTATCGAGATCGATGGAATGAACCCGTTTCCAGGTGTCGAAATCCGTGCTTTCTACATCAGATCCATCACCAATGCCGGCATTATTCACCAGAATATTCAGGCCACCGAATGTTTCTTTTGTCTGGCGAAGAACTTCTTGCCAGCCTTCCTCGCTTGTTACATCCTGCTTAAGAGCAATAGCATTGTCACCAATGAGTTTGACTGTTTCCTCTACGCCTTCAACATTGATGTCCGTGGCAACCACTTTTGCGCCCTCCTTTGCAAGAAGGATGGAAATGGCGCGGCCCAATCCACTACCGGCACCGGTCACCAATGCTACTTTCCCGTCTACGCGTCCCATTATTCTCTCCGTTTTTATTATTGGTACCTTTTGGTACTGTCATTATGTTTTTTTGTTATCCATTTATTGTGATGGTTGGATCAGAGACAATATGAGGGTAAAAGGATACGCTGTCATCCCTTAGAAAGGTTATTTGTCCGTGGATCACATCAATAGCAGTACCCAGAAATATGAATTGCCTTGGTGGATCTGGATTCTGCCAGCCCCTTTATTTGTAGGGTTTCAGATTGCGGTCAGAGGATATTCGCCGGAACTGGCAAGGGCATTGCTGGCCGGAGAAGGGGGATGGTACGAAAACCTAACGGTTATTATTCTGTTTCCTGCTATATATTTCGCCGTGAGGCTCGTTCTTGATCATAAAAAACTACCTGCCCGCTGGCTCAGTTGCTGGTACGCATTGCTTGGTCTTGCCTGTGTATATTTCGCAGGGGAAGAAGCGAGTTGGGGGCAGCATTGGTTTGGCTGGGAAACACCTGAATGGTTCGGCGAGAGGAATGATCAGGGGGAGACAAATTTTCACAATATGTCGTCTTGGTTTGACCAAAAACCACGCCTGATTGTTGAGTTGTCTGCGATATTTGCAGGCGTCATTTTCCCAATATATCGCCGCCGCAAAAAGATCATCTATAAAGTAAACCAATGGCAGTCATATTTTTGGCCAGCCTGGGTGTGCCTTCCTGTGTCCCTGGTGGTAGGTATTATTAAATTGCCCGATCGGATCATTGGAACCCACAATATTCCTTACCCGTTCAATATTGGTGTCAGTGAAACTCAGGAATTGTATGTGGCGATTGGGTTTTTAATCTATCTTGCATCCGTTTGGGTCCGCCACAAAAGAGGCATGGATAACCGCTGATTTAAGCGGTTAATGATGGACAGCAAGGTCAACGAAAGTTATACCATGAACTCGGCCGCAGCTTCGGGGTTGCGGTAATTTTGGTATGAGACACGGCAAATGCTTGAAAGAGGCAAAGGATGAGCTGGACGGAAGAGCGTATTGAAACCCTGAAAAAGCTGTGGGGTTCCGGTAAAACAGCAGCCGAGATCGCAGAAGAACTGGGGGGCGTGACCAGAAATGCGGTGATCGGTAAGGCAAACCGTCTTGGTCTTTCCAACAAATCCTCCACTACGGCCGCACCAAAGCAGAAGAAGAAAAAGGTGCCCGCTCACAAAGCCTGCCAGTGGCCAATTGGTCATCCGGGAGAGGCTGGGTTTCATTTCTGTGAAGATGAATCTGTTCCTGGTAAGCCTTACTGCCTGAAACACTGCAATATGGCTTACCAGTCACGCGATAACAGCTAGCATCAATTTATGAGAAAGCCTCTCAGGTCTTTCTCGTTTTGATATTGGTAATTCAGATAACGGCCGAGTGGTTCTCCTTCAATGACCATCCGGCCTTTTTTGTCTCTATTATATAGCAGACCGATCTGCTCAGCTTTTAAGGCTCGCCCCAGATTGTCTTTACTGATGATTTTCGCGCCGTGGTATGTGAACTCGGTTTTCTCATCTCCGGAGACGCGGGTCCAGCCGATCAGGCGGTTTTTCTCATCATATCTGAAGCTGTCTTTCCAATCCCGTTTAACAAAGAGCTGGGGGTCGCTGTAGCTCCCGGCAGGTTCTCTATGATCAATTGAGAGCAAATTGCCGCTCGGGTCATATACCCGTTCCTGATACGGCGGGTAATAGAAGTTTAAAATCGCTGGCGCAGATACTTCCTTGCCATTATCAGCGAAAACGGCAATCTCAACCCGCCCTGAATAGTGGCCTTTAATGGTCAGATCTTTCCGGGTGTGCCACTGAACCTTGATTTCTGCCTTGGCGCCATCGTCTTCACTATTGATGGATATCTTCTCTGGATTTCCGCGTAATATCACCCATCTAAAAGTCACATCCCCTTTTTGATCAGAGCGGGATGCAGTCGTTTCAATATTGATCGTTTTTTCAAACGCACTGCTTCGGATCACCCGGGAAAGAGAAGAGGGCGTTGTAAATAAGGGTTCCGGCATTTGACCCACGAAATTATCAATCCCGGCAATGGGTTTATTCTCTGAATTTACCTTTAACAAAGGAAGGCCTGGATAATCCCCCATGTTCAAACCGTTTGCATGTTCGATCATTTTCTCAAGCTGCAATTGGTCGGCTGCAAAAGCAATCGGATGGGCTTTTGTGCTGAAGTAATGTTCAGGTTTTTTAACGGTTTTCAGATTTTTGCGCAAAATCATCTGAACCGCGCTCATGAGCTGCCCGTCCTTGGCTAGCCTTTCCTTCACTTCAGGTTTAAACGCGGCAAGGATACTGGCGACGGCTCTTAAATAGGGTTTATCAGAGCCTGATTTTCCGATGGTTGTGATCAGAAAAGGTGTGTTCGCCGGAAGCAGATCTTCTGTATCTGAATAATCTTTTACCGCTGGATATACATATAGGTGGTTTCGCACATGCTGAAGATAAAGTTTTTGGGCGCCTCCGGGTGTCGTGTAACCAAGACGTGAATGACTGCGCCAGAAAGCGCCAGATGTAACGGCCGTGGAAGAGTTGCCAAGTGTCGGTGCATCAAACAGGATTCTGGTGTTAAAGCCGTAGTCCGTATTAAGTTTAGCCGCGACGGGGCTATAGCGAACATGTGCCAGTTGCGGATATTGCTTCTCCGTCAATTTTGAATGGTCGCGATCCCTGTTATCATAGAGATCCCCATTATTCCCGGCGGCCAATCCCCTTTGAAAAAGAGTGTTTAGTTTTTTTGCGGCGGGATCATTGAACGACTGGACTGTTGCGGGGGCCACCTTGCGATCATTGAAAACAAACTGAGACCACAGCATTTCAAATCGAGGTTCCCAGAGTGTGTTCGTGCCGTCGACCATTGCCTGTTGACTGCTCACCGTTTTGGGGACCGTTTGAGTTGCGGCTTCAGCTTTATTCTTGCTTTCTGTTTTATTCAGAAGCGCTTCCACCATCTTCTGAAAACGTGGTTCTTTCTGGATATTTGCCAGATTGGCGTCTTTAAACAGAATTTGCCGATTATCAAAACCGTTATCAATAGCCATTTGCAGGGCATCCAATGCCTCTTCTTTATGGCCTTTCACTGCTAAAACAGATGCGTATAGATACTGACTATCCATATGCCATGGGTAAGTTGCCGTAATTTTTTCAAGTGATTTCAGGGCCCCGTCAATTTGTCGGCGGGAGAGAGCTGAAATCACGCTTCTAACCCTGTCGTTTGCAGATGGCATGGCGAACAACTGCTGAGGGGACAGGTGCTGTTGTTCCTGGCCGTGAGATATCTGAGGAGAGAAAACAAGCGGAACAGCCGCAACCATCAGGCAAAGGGTTACGGCAAGTTTCTTATGTTGATGTCTCATTTAGGGATCCGGTTTCGGTTGAAAAAACGTCTCCCTAAATTCTCTACAGTTTCTCTAGGTCAAGGTCCAGTTTTTCCCCCAGCCACATTGCGTGGTGACTATGGTCATCAATGTCATTGCCTGTCTCAGGGTGAACCAAGATGGAGAGACCCGAACGGTTGAGCATCAACCAGGGGACCAGTTTGTTGAATTCACCAATTCCAAACATCACCAAGTACATTGAAGCTGTATGTGGGCCGACAGACTGGTCATGTACACGACCCAGTTTAACCGCGAATTTCTGACCTAACTCCTCACGAACTTTCAGGGCTGTTTCCTTGTTCGTTTCGGTAAAGTAGATATGGGCGTGGTAGCCCTTGATAACCGAAATTGGTTTAGACACGACTTAATACTCTCTAACAAAACAAATTATACTGCGCCCGTTTAAAACGTATCGCGAAAATCTCTTTAATCAAGAGACTTTATTTGCAAGATATAAGAAAATCTTCAAGTAAGGCGGCCCATCTCTCATATTTTGAGTGATTCGGTCAGGTAATCACCTGGCAAGTCATAGTTGTTAATAGATATGGTTAATTTCCCTTGCTGTTCACACCTGAGTGTTGCGCAGGCACACGGCTTTGGAGAAAACAGCAAAAAAAACCTCTTGAACAGTGGCTCCTGCGCTTCGTGCGTTGACATGTATGTATAAGGGGAAAATAATATATTAATGGTTTGTTAACCTTCTAAAGGGGCAATCGAACGCGAGTGCAGAGGTATAAGGGGGTGTGGCGACATTCCTGTTTTACAACTAGGGAAATTGGACATGAAAATCATGCTTAAAAGAGGCATCGCAGTATTGGCCGCCGCCACTGCTGCAACAGTTATGAGTGCTTCCATATCAAGTGCAGCGATCGTAGGTGTGAGCAATAACACAAGTTCACTTGGCGCTCAGGCGGAAATTCTGGATCCATCCACGACACCTTTCTCTGTTCTGAACGGAACAGTTGAAAATCGCGGTCAGCAGGGATTTGATGAGCAACAGAATGTGTTTCTGACAAGTGCTTTGGATGTTGATGGCGGGTCTATCGCGGCTGGAACAAGCGTAGCCAGCCACATGATCTTCTTCAACCAGAACTCACAATCAACCGCTCTTAACACCCATACCAATGTTATCTGGACATTCAGCCATAAGATTTTGGGTGTGATGTCGGATCGCAACGGTGTTTTAGAAGGTAAATCCACCGGAATTCTCGGGCATGATGACGTGACTTATCCTTCTGTTACACCGGGTGACCCGATTTTCAGTGCACGTGGTATGGAAGGTGACGACACTTATCAGATTATCGATCCATACACTTTGAGCGTCAGCATGTACCTGACACAGCCAGGTGACTGGATCCGTGTAGTAACAGCTGTTCCGCTGCCTGCGGCTCTTCCGCTTTACGGTGCTGGTATGGCGCTGCTCGGTTTTATCGGCTGGCGTAGAAAACAGAAAGCGGCGGCTGCCTAAATCTTCTAAAAAACTAACTTGGAAACGGCGCTACTTTCATAGCGCCGTTTTTTATGCGTTGTCACTTAGGTGTATCTAATGCAAACTTGGGTTAAGGATAACAAAGAATAAGGAACAAGAATGTCCTACTCAGAAATCACATACCAAAAAGAGGGACCTATTCTGACAATTACCCTCTACCGCCCGGATCGCATGAACGCTTTTACTCATGTCATGCGGGATGAGTTGATTGATGCTTTCGATCAAGCAGACAACGATGATGAGGTGCGGGCCATTATCATAACAGGGCATGGGAAAGCATTTTGTGCGGGCGCTGATTTGGGGGCGGGTAAAGATACTTTCAACTACGAAAAACGAGGTCTGAAAGAAAAAAAAGCCATAAACCGTGATGGCGGCGGTCAGGTGACGTTACGCATGTTTAATTGCAAGAAGCCGGTAATTGGCGCGATCAATGGTGCCGCGGTGGGCATTGGTGCTACTATGACATTGCCTATGGATATCCGCATCGCCTCAGAAAAGGCGCGGTTTGGTTTTGTGTTCTCGAAGCGCGGAATTGTACCAGAAGCGTGCAGTAGCTGGTTCCTTCCGCGTGTTGTTGGTATTTCGCAGGCGTTGGATTGGGTGTATTCAGGGCGCGTATTCTCGGCTGAAGAAGCGAAAGCGGGCGGGTTGGTGAAATCTATTCATGCAGAAGAAGACTTGCTGGAAGCTGCCCGTGCAATTGCCCTTAGTTATGCAGAGCAAACATCTGCCGTGTCAGTAGCGCTCGCGCGTCAAATGATGTGGAAAATGTTAGGGGCGGATCACCCTATGGAGGCACACAAAGTTGATAGCCGCGGCATTTCTTATATGGGGCAAAGTGCGGATGTGGCAGAAGGGGTGCAATCCTTCCTTGAAAAACGCCCCGCAGAGTTCTCTATGAAAGTGTCAGAAGATATGCCGGAATATTATCCTTGGTGGGATGAGCCGGAGTTCAAATAAAAAAAGGGGCCTTCAAAGGCCCCTTTTCACTTACTGAATAATCAAATTATGCAGCTTTTTTGCGTTTGCCCAGCCAGCCAAGGCCAAACAGCGCGGCACCAAACAGAACCAGGGCTGGTGGCAACGGAACAACAGAGATACGGATTGCCATATCGTCATAGTCCTGATCGCCAGCACCATCGCCAAACAGTGCGATAACAGAGTTATTCACGATGTCTGTAAAGGCGATTGCAAGTGGATTTGTAATATTGCCGTTTTCCGCATCCGCAGGGTTTCCACCGCCGGATGTGCTGAACTTAAATGGCAATAGACCATTTGCGTTTGGAGAGAGAGTTACCGTTACGCTTTGACCTGGAGTGGATGTTTTGTTGTTAAACAGAACACCAAAACCTTCCAGTTCGATAGCTTTGTTTGTGTAACCCGCTTCTGTGCCAAGGTAATCGAAACGAATGGTTGCTGGACCAGATAGGGCGAGGCCTTCATTTGCAGCGTTGCTGCTGTTGAAAACCGTTACCTGATCAACACCTGCCTGCAGGCCTGTTAAGGCCAGCTGAGGATTACCACTGAAATTAGCAGGGAGAGTTACATTTGACGTTCCCCCGACCAATGACAAAGTGGCTGATTGCGCTGCAGCTGTTGGCAATACCATGAGTGCCAGACCCACAAACGCTGCTTTAATCAACTTCATCATTACGCGACTCTTCAATTGTTGATGTGTGTACTCGTACTCAATGCTTGAACGTGTATAGGTTGCGAATTGGGGATATGCATCCCTCATTTGTGCGACAGAGGGGAAAAATGAGAAAAAAATATGGTTAATTTTCAATTAATTTGCGTTTTTTGGATTTTTTTTCTTAAACCCATTCCGTGGGGGGTGAAGTAATGAATACGTGAGCCAAGTATCATAAGGAAAATGAAATCGATAATTTTGAAATGCGAAAATATTTATCTGTGTATATTGACAAAAACATTAATAAAAAATCATTTTATAAGTAATTATAATTTATAATTAAATAAGTATAAATAAATAATAAATAATTATATCTTACAATATAGAATTAAATACTTACATTTACTTTGAAAGATACAATTTTATATAAAATTCTCGATAAATGTAGAAAAAATATACTGGAATTTCTCTCTATGGGTAAGAAATCATCAACTTGTCTTCTGTAGTTTTTGCATCAGATTTTGATCATCGATTCATTTCCGTGCGGTTTTGCCGACATCGGATACGGGAGACGACAAGAAAATGAGTGTAACGCTTTCTCAGACTGAACAGGACTTTCTTAACCAAGCTAGTCAGGATTTCGGTAATGGAGTCGTAAATCTCGGCCGTAGTGCGAACCTTTTCGGAATGAACAGCTTTACATTAAGTGTCACGCTTAATCTGAATAGCCTGTCAGGCGGCAATCAACGTGTGCTGTGGAACCACACACAGTATGGCATTGTTGTTAATAATGATGATCTTCAAGTGGCGCTTCGGGGTGCCGATGGAAATTTAAACTATTACACAGTTCCAAATGCTTTTGATGCAACGGGATGGCACGATATTCAGGTTGTCTATGATGATACGTCTGACGCTCTGAAGCTGTATGTTGATGGTGAAGAGGTTTATTCAACGATCACAAGTGATGTTGATATTTCAGAACCAAGTTATTGGGATGTGACCGCGGGTGGTACCCTTTGGGGGGATATGTTGGATGGTGAAGTGGCCGATGTGTCTATTTTGGATACAGCGGAGGAAATTGATCCGTCGCAGTCATTGGTCGAACGTATGATGACGCTGGATGAGACCGATACAGCATCCAAAATTGAAGTTGCAGCGCCAGATACGACACCTACAACCGAGCCTAAAACCCAAGAAGAACTGTTGGCTGAAGCTGCTGTCGAGTTCGGTGATGGAACGGTCAGCCTTGGTAATGATCCTTCCCTGTTTAATCTGGATGACCTGACAATTAGCGCAACTTTCTCATTGGATACGTTGTCCGGTGGCAAGCAGATGCTGGTTCATAGTCAGGGTCAATATGCAGTGTATGTATATCGCGACGATTTATTTGTTCGCTTCCGGGATGAAAACGGCAAACAGATCCGCACACGTATTCGAGACGCCTTTGAAGAAACCGGTTGGCACGATGTTCAGGTAACCGTGGATAAAGCAGCCAATGCACTGAATATCTTCCTGGACGGTGATTTGCTGCTGACAAAAAGTGCCAATTGGATCGAACTTGGTGTTGGCACGAATTACGGAGTGACAGCGGGTGGAAATCAATGGGGTAATGAACTTCAAGGTGATATCGCTGATGTTTCCATTCACAGCGAAGCACTGGACGTTGATTCCAGTTTGAGCCTGTATGATCGCATGTATGCGCTGGATGATGGAAATCTCGCGCCGAAATACGAGGTTCCTTCTGAAAATACAGCAGCCGTCATTGGTGGTGAAGATACAGTCTTTATGGCCGAAGATGATCTGGCTGTTTCCGGTAAGCTTTCAATCGAAGATGCGGACGCAGGAGAGGCATTGTTTGCTGCGGGAACATATGCAGCGGCTCACGGTCAACTTGTGCTGGACGCAGACGGCAACTGGACCTTTGTGCCAGACAGCGCGTCTCTTCAATCTCTTGGTGAAGGCGATACAGCCACAGATACTGTCACCATTACATCTGTAGATGGGACAGAGCACACCATTACTGTGACCTTTGAAGGCAGCAATGATGTTCCTGTTATCACTGGTGTCGCCAGTGGATCTGTTGCTGAAGAAGGTCCACTTTCAACGTCCGGTAAATTGGATATCGCAGATGTTGATGCAGGTGAAAGCGCATTTGTCGCCGCTGCCGTCGATGGTGTTTACGGCACGCTTGTCATCGATGCGGATGGCAATTGGTCTTACAATGCTTCCGGAAATGCAGAACTAGCGGCGCTTGGTGCCGGTGAAAATGCCATTGATGCCATTACTGTTAAAACCGTCGATGGGACTAGCCAGCTCATTGCAATCAACGTGACAGGCTCTGATAGTCAGGCTGTTATCTCTGGTGTTGATACCGGTGTGATCGAAGAAGATGGTGCGCGTCACGCCTCAGGAAAATTGGATGTTGTGGACGCGGACGCTGGCGAGAGCAGCTTTGTTGCCAGCTCTGTTGAAGGGAATTACGGGGTTCTCAGCATTGATGCTGCGGGCAATTGGTCTTACAGCATCGTTAATCAGGCAGCTGTTGAAGCCATGTCTGAAGGTGATGTTGCAGTTGAAACGCTTACTGTTGAAACACTGGGCGGCGCTTCACACCAGATTTCCATTGAACTTCGCGGCAGTAACGATGCTGCCGAGATTACGGGAAGCAGCAGTGCTCAGCTTGTTGAAGATGGAGACTTATCCGCGTCAGGGAAGCTGGATATTGCGGATGTAGACGCTGGTGAAGCCGCGTTTGTCGCGGGTTCCACTGGTGGGACTTATGGTAATCTTGTCATTGATGCGGCCGGTAACTGGACCTATACCGCGGCGACAACGGCCGCAGTACAGGCATTGGCGGCGGGTGAGATTGCAACAGAAACCTTTACGGTTGAAAGTCTGGATGGCACCGCCCACACCCTTACCATGACCATGGAAGGCACTAATGATACGGCTGTTATCTCTGGCGTCGCGGTGGGATCAGTTGCTGAAGATGGTCCACTGACAACATCCGGTAAACTGAATGTCAGTGATGTGGATACTGGTGAAGGTGCGTTTGAAGCCGCAGCTTTGAGCGGGACATATGGCACCCTTGTTATCGATGCCGAAGGTAACTGGAGCTATAGCGCAACAGAAACCGAAGCGTTGCAGGCGTTGTCCGCTTCTGATTCTGTAGCAGAAGCCATTACAGTTCGTTCACTTGATGGGACTGAGCAGGTCATTACGATCACTGTCTCTGGTAGTGATAGCGAAGCAGTTATTACCGGTGTGGATACTGGTTTGGTTGTGGATGATGGCACGCCAACGGTTTCCGGTAAGCTGGATGTGACGGATGAAGATGCAGGACAAAGTGCGTTTGTCGCCGACACAATTGACGGTGATCTTGGCACCCTTGTGATTGATGCCGCGGGTAACTGGATCTATCAGGCAAATGAAAGTACAGCTTTGTCCGCTTTGGGTGCCGGCGAAACACTCACCGATACTGTGCAGGTACTAACTGTCGGCGGAACAAGCCACACGATTACCATTACGTTGGAAGGCACCGATGATGTTCCGGTTATCACGGGCATTGCGACCGGAAATATCGGAGAAGACGGCCCCCTTACGGCTGCTGGTAAGCTGGATATTGTAGATCTGGATGCGGGTGAAAGTGCCTTTGTTGCAGGCACTGTGAACGGTACATTTGGCGTGTTGACTATTGATGCGGCGGGTAACTGGACCTATGACGCTTCTGGTAATGCAGCCCTTGAAGCCTTGGGTGCTGGCGATGTGGTGACGGATGATGTGCAGGTAAGATCCGTTGACGGAACCATTAAAACCATCACTATTACAGTGACAGGAAGCGACAGCGAAGCTGTGATCAGTGGAGTTGATACGGGCACTATTACAGAAGATGCCGTTGTGAGCGCATCCGGCAAACTTGATGTTACCGACAAGGATAGCGGCGAAAGCAGCTTTGTTGCAGGCACAGTCACAGGTGTTTACGGTGCACTTGCCATTGATGCATTGGGCAATTGGACTTATGAAGCTAATAATGCCTCTTTGCAGTCACTGGGTGCGGGCGATGTTGCTGTTGAAAATCTAACAGTTCAAACCGCAGATGGCAGCACACATGTGATTGCCATCAGTCTGGAAGGCGCAAATGATGCCGCCGTTATTACAGGCAGCAGCACTGGTCTGGTTGAGGAAGATGGCAACCTCACTGCAAATGGTAAGCTGGATATTACAGACGCGGACCAAGGTGAAGCGGCCTTTGAAGCGGGGACAGTGGTTGGCGCTTACGGCTCCGTTGAAATCGATGCAGTAGGTAACTGGACCTACACAGCCAACAATGGCGCTAATATGCAGGCGCTTAATACCGGCGATGTTGCAACAGATACGCTAACCGTTCACGCTCTCGACGGTACGGCGCATCAGATTAATATTGCTGTGACTGGTCAGGATGAACCGGTGGATCCCGGAACAGGTGACGTAATTATCGTTTCCACTTCTGAGGAGCTTTTGGCTGCACTTAAAAACGCTGAGGGCGGAGAAGAGATCCAGTTGATGCCTGGTGAATATGGGCGGGTTGACATAATGAACCTGGCACCAGCTCAGCAGGTTACTATCTCAGCTTTTGATGATGCAAATCCACCAACATTTACACAGTTTGTAATCAGTAATTCACATAATTTGACCATAGATAACGTGGAAGTCAGACCGCTAGATGTTCCCCCAGTTTATATGGACAAATATCTGATGCTAATTGATGGCGGAAGTAACATTGAGATAACAAATTCCCTTATTCAAGGGGATCCATCAATTGACTACGCTCATTTCGCAGGTGTTTTCTATCAAAATACGACGGATGTGGAGTTTTCTGGAAATGAGCTGAGATATCTTGAGCGTGGTGCCATTTTTAATGGGGTAACCAGAGCCGACATAACAGAAAATAATGTACATTCAAATACAATGGACGGATTTAACTTTGTACAGGTTAAAGATCTTCTCATTGAAAAGAATCTGTTCCATGAATTTTATCCGGCAGAAGGAGTTCATCCGGATTACATCCAATTCTGGACTACAGGATCGACCGAATCCTCTGAGAACGTGATTATTCGTGATAATCAAATGTATCAATCTGAAGGTGGATTTACTGAAAGTATATTCATGCGAGATCAGCTTGGAAATATGCCTTACAAGAATTTCCTTATTGAGAATAATTTGATTTATCAAGAGCATTATCATGGAATCACTGTAATGAATGTTGAAGGCTTTGATATCCTTAACAATACAGTGATATCCCAGACAGATACTTCTCAACTAGTTGCCATTCGTGTTCTCGAAGGAAACGATGTCACTATTGAAGGAAATATAACAAGCAAGCTGGTAACAGAAGGAATCACAGAATTAACTGTTGATAATAATATTATTGCCACGAAAGACGGCCTCTATGGATCGGAAAAATATGAAGATATTTTTGTAGGATCTCTCGAAAAAGCCTCTATGGATCCGTCTCTTTTTGATACATTTGGAAGTATCGCTTCCGGTGCAGATGTTGATATTTTCGTTAATTCAGACCTTGAGCATATCGGCTCTGGACTAAGTGATGTTGTATTCGGTGAAGATACAAATGACACAATTTTTGGTTTTAGAGGGGACGATACGCTCTACGGTGAAGCTGGAGATGATCTACTAGTTGGCGGTGCAGGGCGTGATATCCTGTTTGGCGGTGAAGGCGCTGATACGTTCCTTTTTGAGAAAATAGATGATGGTGGAATTTCTTCAGATACCATTGCCGATTTTAATGCCAGTATGGATAAGGTTAGTTTTGAAGGACTTGCCGATATCCCACTTGAATATGTCGGGAGCAGTGAGTTCAACGCTGTTGATTTTTCTACTAAAACTGCAGAAGAGTGGTTCGATATCGCCTCAAATCAATATCCGAGTGGTGGCACAGAGGTAGAAGTCCCTGACCTAACCTCAAATGGTAGTGAGTTTACGATTAGTGCAACCTATTTTGTCAATGAACTCAAGACGACTTCCCAGACTATTCTGTGGAAGGAAGGCCATTTTGGTATCGTTACAAAGAACGAGTATCTCTTCATTGCCCTTCGAAACCAATCTGGCGGAATGGATTACATAACTGTCAATGGGGTGATGTCTCCTGGAGAGTGGCATGATACTCAAATTGTAGTCAACGGAGATCAGCTAGAGATTGTTTTTGATGGAACATCTGTCTTCGCAGGAGATGCCACAAAGTACGATTTGTTTGCTGATGTTGATCAGCCAGTTTTTGCAGGTGCTAAACAATATGGAAGCGAACTGGATGGTCAGGTTGCAGATGTTTCATTCGTAGATCGTGCGTTGGATCTTTCGGAGCAAGCAACTCTGCTAGAAAGAACGACCGATATTGATGATCAGGATCTATGGGAGCACATGAATTTCTCAGAAGGATCTGGCGAAATTAGATTTGATGACCAAACAAATATGCTACAAGTTGATCTGGATGGTGATACGAAAATTGATTTCGAGGTTGAAATGCTTGGGGTTCAATCATCAGACTTGAATTCAGAATCGTTCATTTTCTAATTTGTTTAGTTGCATCAACTGGGCTGAGGAAAAATGCCTAAGAAAAACAGACCACGTTCCTTTAAGTTGAGTTTGAACCGATTGTCTTATCTTAGAAAGCTACTGGTTGGGGCAAAGAGGGCGTATCTAACAAAACTATGGAAGATGGATATACATCCGACGTGCGAGCTTTCATTAAGTGCGAAATTTGACACAACATATCCCGCAGGGGTGCATATAGGCGAGTATTCTTATATTGCTTTCGAGGCTAGAATATTGTGCCATGATTTGACCCGAGGGCTTTATGCACATACGAGAATAGGTAAAAACTGCTTTATTGGTGGCAGAAGCATGATAATGCCAAATGTGACAATTGGTGATGGATGTATTGTAGGTTCTGGCGCAATAGTGACAAAATCAGTGCCAGATAACTGCATAATTGCAGGAAATCCCGCCAAAATAATTTCAAGAAACATTAAAACTGGTAGATATGGCAAATTGGATACAGCCGACGAAACAACACATCGACTGATAGCAGAAGGTGAGATCGTCTGATCAAATTTGCTTTCTAAACTTGTTTAATAGATAAAAATATATTCCTCCGAGTGATTGTGTGTTTTTAGTAAATTTAAACAAAAATCGCTTTAGAGAATTGGTTACACCTTCTATTTCTGATCTGTCTAGTTTGCATATTTCTTCAACCAACTTAGTGATATCGATTTCGCTGCTCCTGTTCGGGGTGGGAGATCGTAACTTTGTAATCAGTTGATGAAAATCGTTTAAAGCCCTTTGCTTTGCTTTATCGCTTAGCTCGTGCATATTCTGTTTAATGCAATTGTCGAAATGGTTGCTGATTTCGCTTATGTTATATGCTGTGATATTCGGGATTCTCAGGGCTTCCATGACACTATTGTGTTTTCCCTTTGCTCCTTTTCCTAGAAGAGCAAACGGCTTTGCGAATGACAGTGCGACAACCCCTCCGTGAAGGCTCGAGCCAACATATCCCGCGCATCCTTCAAATAATGAGGTGGTTTGGAGAACATCGAGTTTTTTTTCAACAATGAATGCGTTTATTCCTTTCTGCTTTAGTATCTTCTTTGCTGATTTCAGAACGATGAGGTCGTGTAGGAAGAGGCAAATGGGAAGTAGTAGTATTTCGGCATCTAATTTACGTGCAATTTTCCCAATCTCGTCGCACCATTCACTAAGATCGTTTTGCAGGTATGGAAGAGAAATCTGGGCTAACAGATATTTTTTACCCTTTAGTTCCAAAGGTAAACAATTGTCAGCTGTTTTCTGCCAATATTCAGCGGACCATAGATCTGAACTTAATAGAACAGGGTCGGCGGCAAGATCAGAATGGCAGTTTGCTTTTTCCAGTTTAATTCTTGAGTGAATGTCACGAACTGAAATGTAAGAGCATCGGCTTAACATATGTCCAATGTTTGATTGGATCTTTTCCGGCATCGCTTGTGCTCCGACGCAATGAAAAGAAATGTGAGGGCGGCTTTTTTCGGAAAGAGAAATTAGCGGAGCTAACCAGAGTCTAAGACTATGACTGAATGTTTCTTTAGGGAGTATGTAAGTGCCCAGACCGTGACCTATAGAAAGCGTTTCCCCTCCCGCAAGAATGTACGCATCTAAATCATGGAAAGCTGAAGCTGCTTTTTCCCGCGTATCGGGTAAAGAGGTGATACTATCCAGTTTTACAATTTCCGCTAACTCTCCGGTTGGGGAGTAATACTTAATTACTGTATTGGGGTGGAATCTGGACAGTAATTCTCTGTAAATTACAGGAAACAAGCAATCGCCATAGTTGTTTACGTCAAACGTTCCGGCTATACCTAC
Source organism: Sneathiella sp. P13V-1 (assembly GCF_015143595.1). NCBI lineage: Bacteria > Pseudomonadati > Pseudomonadota > Alphaproteobacteria > Sneathiellales > Sneathiellaceae > Sneathiella > Sneathiella sp. P13V-1. The sequence continues at coordinate 1,258,952 of NZ_WYEU01000001.1, forward strand.
TGTAAAACTAGATTCTATCAATTTGCTTTTCATTTTTTAGTTCCAAGCCTTGGTAGGTGTTTTATTGTTGTTGCGTAAATTGCCAATGAAAAACAGAGCAATATTACTACTGACAATAGTCTGTACCCAAATTCATCAATCATGTTGAAAGCAAAATAGGTAAGCAGAGAAAACACTATGTAGATTAATGGGTTGAAGGTCTGCTGAAAGAAAGAGGTGCTTCGATTTGCAAGTCGGTGGAAAACAATTTTTCCGTAAAGTATCGATAAAACTTCTCCGGCGCAGGAGGATACAATAATTGTTTCCAGTTTGCCGGTTATCATAACCGCTGGTAAGCCTATTACTAAACCGCTGAGCCGTACTACTGCCATGTAGAGGGTGAGTTTTGACAAGCCTAAACCTAGAAATATAGTGTTATAGTTTGCTCGAATAACGCGTAAAGATTGATAGATGCAGATCGAAAATATGAGTGTGTTGCTAACAGTAAAATCGTTCCCATAAAAAAGAACAGTTATATCGGTTAAGAGTAAAACGGAACCGATGAGCAGAGAAACAGATATTAGATAGTGAAAGTTGGTGGTTAGGGGAAGTGTATTATTCGTGTCTGCTTCTTGTGACATTGAGTTGGAGGTGACAGACAAGAATAAGGGCTGCACTACACTGATAAGGATTGAGCAACCCAGAAAAACAATTCCAAAAGGTGCGCTAAACCTGCCAAACTCTTCTAAAGAAAAAAAGCTACTTATAAGCAGTTTGTCTCCGTTAACAATGAGGCAAAAAAGCATACCATTTAGTATCAAAGGCCAACCAAAATTCCATATCTCGGTCAAAGTAGATTTTTGGGGAACCACAGAATATCGTTGATTTGATACAATGTGCGAAGTGATGGCGAAAACAAAAGCTTGGCTAATGGAGGCAACAATAACGGACTTATAGTCAGCAGAATACACAAAAGAGAGATATAGTACTGGGATAGCTATCAATTGAGATGCAAGTCCACAAATCACCACCGGAACAAACTTCATTTGCTTTTGTTGGAAGAAGATTTGATGGTGGACGAGACTTCTCGCTATTGGAATGCAAGCGAGCAAATACAGACCCGTCGAATATTCTATCATATTCATAAGGTGCGCCCATAGAGGCACTGTAACTATTATCAAAACTGCGCTTGCCACTCCTTTTGCCAAGCTCACAGAATGTACAGTCGATAAGAATTTGCTCTCAAACACTCCTTTTTTCTGGATGATGTAACGATCAAGTCCAATATCAGAAGCCAATTCAATTATTGCTATAATGAGTGCAAAGATAGATGCGGCTCCGTAGTCTTCAACACCAAGCAGGCGAGCCGTCAGCACATTCCGGAAGAATCCGAACATTGAACTTAAGGTATTGCCGAAAGCGAGTGTAAATCCGCCTTTTAGGAATAGGGACAAATTTTTACGCCTAGCCAGTAGAAGAAAAGGAAACTATTAAGTAATCAGAGGTTATGTTTAGATGAATTGTCTTAACAAAAAAACTAGTTGTATCAATTTGTTTGCATTGAAAAAAGCAAAAGTAACTAAACCCTATGCTCATTGAAACTATTGCGATAGCCGTTCTACTCAGTCTGATAGTTCTCTATGTAAAACCTGGGACAGCTTTGGCAATTGTACTCGCTTCTACGTTATTGTGGCCAGAATATCTAAGGATACCTATGGGGCCAGCCTTAATGTCTGTGTCCAGAATTCTAGCTTTAGTTCTGTTTACAAAGTTCCTGTTAAACGGCCGATTCCGCGGCATGAGAGGTAATCTAGCAGATGTGTTGATGCTAGTGTATTGGGTTTGGTTACTTGCTGCGAATATCATTGAAAATCAAAGTCTAGATTATCTGACACGAGCAATTGGAGAACTATTGGATTTGATCTTGATTTACTTTGTTGCTCGTTTGAGTCTGCAAAGGGAAGTCGATTTCAAACAACTCGTTGTCGTATTGTCTGTTTTGGCCATTTACATAGGAGCATTGGCGGCATATGAGGCTGTAACAGGCTCAACTTTCTACAAGCAGTTTCTACAGTATCGTCCTTGGGTTACTGTTTTTGGTGAAGTTGAAATTGAAAAAAGATTGGGGTTTTATAGAGCAACAGTAAGTGAATCTATTCATATCTACTTCGGGATTACCATGTCGATAATTGGGGGATTACTCGTCACGTTACATACAATGACGAGGAAGAAACTGCTAACTCTTGTCGGCATTGCGTTCGCGTATTTGGGAGTTGTAAGCAGTTTTTCTACAGGTCCTTGGATTGCAGCCCTATCATTCTTGTTGTTCAGACAGATGAAAAATCATACTGCAAAAATAAAGCCTCTTCTTCTGACCGGGCTAGCATTACTGTCAATACTTCATCTGATTTCGGAAAGAGGTATTCATTATGTTGGAAGTTACCTAGGGTTAAACTCAGCAACGGCTTGGTATCGCGGGAGGCTAATTGATGTCGCTTTTTCTGAACTCGGTTCATATTGGCTGTTTGGATATGGTAGCAATCTCCCTCACTATTGGGGAGGTATGGTAGATGGCAGGCCAATTATTGATATTGTAAACCATTACATTCTGGTTGCGGTATATGGTGGCTTGATGGCTTTGGTTCTGTTTCTCTCAATCACATGGTTGGCATACAGAAACATATTCAAATTAAAGCTCCATACACTACCAAAAAAAGAGAGATATGTTGGTTTCTCATTGATCGCTATTTTGTTTTCTCTCAATGTTGCCATGCTTTCCGTGAGCTTCTACGACACGCCAAACAAGTACTATTTTGCTTTACTTGGGATCATGATTAGCTATCCATATATGGTGAAGAAAGAAGTCAAAATGAAAAGGATAGCTTACGAGTTTAAAGAGAAGCATGATGACTAAAACAGTTCTTGCAATAGCTTCAGCCGGGGGGCATTGGGTTCAGTTGCAGCGGTTAAGGCCTGCATGGGATGGGTGTCACGTCATATACGTGACGACTAAGCAAGGATACTATTCCCAGGTAATAAAAGATGCCGAAGCTCGCAACCAGACGAACGTTAAGTATTTTTGTGTTCAAGATGCGAATAGGTGGCAAAAATTGAAGTTGTTGCACCAACTTTTTCAAATCGGTTGGATTATTCTAAAGAACAGACCTAACGTTATTATTTCAACCGGGGCGGCTCCAGGATTTTTTGCGCTGAAAATTGGCAAATTGCTAGGAGCAAAGACAATTTGGCTTGATAGCATTGCAAATGCGGAAGAACTCTCACTATCAGGTGAGAAGGTCAGTACTAGCGCAGATTTATGGCTGACACAGTGGCCAGAGTTGGCCGGTAAAATGGCGAAAGAGAGAAAAACAAACCAGCATATCGAGGAAAAGTAATTTGATTTTTTTGACACTTGGAACACAACTGCCCTTCGAGCGGTTAGTAAGAGCAATGGATAGCTGGTGCGCACAGAATCCTAAAGAAACAGTGTTTGGTCAAATTGCATCTGTTGAAGAAGGGAGTTATGAACCCAAGAATTTTAAGTGGGTGGAGTTTCTGGAGCCGGATGAGTTTTCCAAAATGTACGAAGAGTCGAAACTGGTTGTTGGACATGCAGGCATGGGTACAATTATCACAGCTTTAGTCCAAGCGAAGCCACTGCTTATTATGCCAAGAAAAGCGTCTTTGGGGGAACATCGCAATGACCACCAAATGGCTACCGCGCAAAAGTTTCAAGATCGACAATTAATTACAACAGTTTTTGATGACGCGTTTTTTGATGCAGGTATGATGGATGCAATTGGAGGGTTAGATCACGAACGGAACTCCGAAAGCGGGAAGTTCGCAGATGATAGTCTGATTGAAGAGATAAGGCACTTTATACATAGCTGATGTCCATCATAGAAGGCTTTCGGCCCACAATTCTATAGAGAGCAGTTGGTATATCTTGGCTGAGTTATCTCGCGTCCCATTGACGTGATCCGATATAAGTTTGGAAATTGCATCCGGGTTATACCAACCCCGCTTTTTCACTCTTTCTGCGGATAGTAGGTCCATAACCATTTCATTTAGGTCTGTTGCCAACCAACTTCTAATGGGAAGAGAGAAGTTTGATTTCGGACGATAGATGACTTCTTTTGGCAAATATTTTTCTGCCACTTTTTTCAGAATATACTTAGATTCACCTTTCTGGAACTTAAACCTGCTATTTATGCTCATAGCCGCTTCAACAAACAACTTATCGATAAATGGAACTCTTGCTTCAATGGATTTGGCCATTGTGGCACGGTCAGTATAAGTGAGATTTAGGCCGGACATATATAACTTGATGTCAGTTTGACAAAAATTATTGATCGGATCATCTATGAATAGAGATCTCATAACTGTTTCATGATAGTCAGCAAAACTACGTAGGTGATCTCCGTCGAGTACCTTCACAAGGCCAAGTAATTCATCATCTTCATATTGACTGTAACTTCTCTGAAAACCTTGGCTTATGGGGAGGTTAGCAAATGAATTGAATTTTTTTGCCCACCTTCCCAATCGAAACCCACTATTACCAATTCGAACCGGCATGACATTAACGGATCTGCCGATAGCGTTACGAAGGATTGCTGGTAATTTTTGGTATCTTTGGGCGTATAGGAGCGCTTTATGTCGCCTGTATCCAAAGAACAGTTCGTCAGCTCCCATGCCGGATAAAAGTACTTTTAGTCCCGAAGCATTGGCTAATTCGCATATCAAGGCGGTATTAATCGCGGCAGGATCGCCGATTGGCTCATCAAGCGAATAAGCCAGCTTTGGAAGCTCATCAACAACATTTGGTTCAACCACAATTGATTTATGATTGAACCCTTCTTTCTTAGCGATTAATTCCGCATAGAATTGGTCGTCAGCCATTTTTTCAATTTTCTTGTCTTCTTGGCGCATCCCAATAGTAAATGTACTAATAGAACCTGTTTTTCTTCCAGCAATTGTGCTTACCAAGGAAGAGTCTAGGCCACCGCTTAAAAAACTACCTACTTCGACATCCGAAACCAAATGCCGAGAAATGGTGTTTTCCAGCTCAGTTGACAGATAATCGATGGTGTCTTGTAAAGACAAATTGGCAATATCTGGTGTTGGTTGCTCAGACAATTTCCAGTATTCGTGACATTGAACTTGGCCATTTGAGTCAACCAATAAATAATGTCCAGGTTGCAGCCTGGAAACCCCCTCGAATATGCAATAGTGGTCAGGTAGCCATTGAAGCTGGATACAAGCTGCCAGCGCTGTGAAATTTACGGAGTTGTCCTTTGCGACAAGCTTTCTCAAAGTTTTTAACTCAGAGGAAAAAGCAAACTTTTTGCCTTGCTGAACATAAAACAATGGCTTGATACCAAAATGGTCTCTCGCAATAAACGTATTGCCCGTAGCAGGATTATAAATTGCAAACGCAAACATTCCGATAAGATGATCCAAGCATTTTTCACCGTAAAAGCGGTATAGCTCCAGGATAACTTCGGTATCCGATGTAGTAGTAAACTCAACTCCGCAACTGTCTTGGAGAAACTTTCTTTTTTCGGCATAGTTGTACACTTCGCCATTGTAGACAATAACCAAACCGTCTTTAATAAATGGTTGGTCAGAGCGAGGATCTAAATCAATGATTGATAATCTCTGATGAGCAAAACTCAAATTGTCTGAGCTCCAAACGCCATTGGAATCTGGGCCCCGATGAGATTGAATCAAATTTGATTTTTCCGCAAGAGACCGATGTTCATCATAGTTTAGAAACCCTGCGATTCCGCACATGTTAGCTTTGTCTCCAATATTTGACTGGGTCCACAACTTTTTCGGGTTGTAGTAGCAACCGTAACATTAATTGTGCACGAAACCACCTGCACCAAAATAGCACATGAATTGCTTTTAACTTATATCTAATCTTACTTACACGATCGCTTCGAAGTGCTTTAATGGTATGAACAAAAGGAGATGCAATGACCGCAAGGATCAAAAAGATCCAGATATAGAAAAAGTGCTCTTGAGGCCTTAGTTCATTGAACTTCATAACTGTTTGACGGCCCCATTTCTCTCTCAGTTCACAGAATTTTTGTCGTCCTGGATGGAAAACCAAGCAATTCTTGTTAAACGAAAAACTAGCGCCAGCTTGTGCAGCTCTTCGGCACCAGTCGGTGTCTTCAGCAACGAATTGTCTGAACTCACCAACTTCCCTAAATAAAGATGAACTCGTCCACAGATTGCCGGTCGCTCCGTCTTTTCTCGCGGCACATTTCTCCTGATCCATTAAAAAAATCATTTCGAATGCTTCAACACTGTTGGGGGTAGGGTGATGGCTATAAATTATGACATCCCCCAGCATCACATGGTGAACGGGTAAGGCTTGAATTTCCCTAATGCCAGTGTTGACAAAATTTGGATCAAGTAAGCAGTCGCAATCGGTGAAAGCCAGATATTTGCCTTTTGCTTCCTTTATGCCAGCATTTCTCGCAGCAGCAGCACCACGGTTTTTTTCAATTACTAGCTTTAGGTTAAAATTATATTTTTCGAATTCAATGTTGAAGTCTGTGCTACCGTTATCGCACACGATGACTTCAAACTCGCAAGCGACATTTTTTTGGCTCGAAATAGACTTTAAGCAAAGCTCAAGATTCTGCTGATCATTGATATGCGGGATGATGATGCTCAAATCCATAGAGTTTCTACTTCAATTGTCGGCGATAGGATAGCTTGTTCAAATTGCATGATACCTTTAATAACCTTTGAGCCAGCTAGTCTTTTGTTTCCACACTTCATGCCATTGAGATTGTTTCTTAAAAGTTAAAAGGGCAGCAAATTTTCGCACGGTTATCCAACAGAAGAACAGTAACAGCCCGATCGGCGCGCTAACACTGCTCCAATGATCTTTGATTAAGGAGATGCGAGCTTTAGAAACAAGGACCGTCTTGTCAGCTCTGTTTTTAGTTGATGCCCCTACCAAATGCATGATTTGTGCATCTGGGGTGATCATGGGCTGATAACCTTCTTTTTGGGCGCGCAGGCAGAGGTCAGCTTCCTCACCATACATGACATATTTAAGGTTAAATCCGCCAAATTCGCGCCAAAGATCAGTTTTCAGCATAAAAAAACAACCACTTACGATATCGACCTTGCGAACGGTATCTCTTTTCCAGCCTCCGATGGCCTCAGTGTTAAAGAGGGGAGAGTTAGGGAAAATCGCAGTCAGTCCAAATGCGTGACAGAACATGCTCCACGGGGTGATCTTCATCCAGCAGGAAGCAATATTCAAAGAGCCGTCTGGAAAAACTGTGCGGCCGCCTGTAATTCCTGCTTCCGGATGTTTTTTTGAAAACTCCAGAAGATTATCGATCGCGCCAGGATGTGTTTCTGTATCTGGATTTAAAAGAAGAAGCCATTCACTAGACACATTTTCTGCAGCCAAATTGTTTGCTTTTGCAAATCCCAGATTTTCTTCGCATCTAACGAGTTTCACTTGCGGGTAAGCCGCTGCGACTGCGTCCGCGGATCCATCGTGAGAATCATTATCCCAAAGGATAACTTCGAAATTGGTGTGTTTGGTGTTTTGATAAAGAGTTTCCAGGCATTTAAGCGTCAGTTCTCGGGTATTGTAACTGACAATAATGATACTGAGCTCTGCATTTTCGCTTTTGGTCATTGAATTGATACGCTTACGGGCTGGAATGTGGTTTCTGCTCTATGCTATATATGATGCTATTGTTAAACAAAGATTTATTCTATGTTTGGGGGAAAGGGGCGCGGTTTTTTAACTTCCTCTTCAGGTTTATCCCCTTAAGTTGTGCGTTCTTTGTGACACACGGTATGGCAGTTTGTTTCGTCATAAAGCAGTATCCGGTACTTCCTCATTAACTTTGGACAAAATAAAAAGCGTTGGCGGGATCTATGAAAAAAATGGTTAAGGGCAATCTGGGGCGGAAAACACTCATTCCTCTACTTGTTGGAACAGCAATGCTGGGACTTGCTGCGTGTGATTCCCCCGAGGAAAAAGCGCAGGCCTATTATCAAAACGCTGTTCAGCTTTTTGAAGAAGAAAATTACGAGAAGGCCGGACTCGAGTTCAGAAATGCGCTGCAGCTGAACGAAACGATTGCAGATGCCTGGTATCACCTAGCTCTTCTGGAAGAGAAGGCTGGCAAAGTACGTGAATATGCAGGGGATTTGTTCAAGACTGTTGAACTGGATCCAAACCATGTGCCGGCGCAGGTGCGTATCGGCAAATTGATGCTGTTCTCAGGCCGTCTGCCGGAGGCTGAAGAGAAATCCAACATGGCCATGCGTCTGGACCCTTCGAACCCCGATGTGTGGTCCTTGCGGTCAGCGCTTCTACTGCGTCAGGAACAACATGAAGAAGCCACGAAAGCGGCGATGAAGGCGCTTGAGCTTGAAGCCGGTCATGTGGAAGGGTCGCTTATTCTGGCAGCGCAAGCTCTGACAAAAAAAGATGCTGAGACCGCGATCAAATATGTTGAAGAGGCATTGAAAATCCATCCAGACAATGTGTCTTTGCATTTGACCAAAATGCGTTCTTTGGAATCCGTTGGGGATTTGGATGGTATTGAAGCCGTTTTTAGAACGCTGATTGAACAGAATCCGGATAATCGCGAGTTCAGAAATAACCTAGTTCGTTTCTATCTAACGCGGGATGAGAAGGGCAAGGCGGAAGCAGAGGTACGCAAGATCGTTGCGGATAATCCAGATGATCAGGATGCGAAAATTGATTTGATCCGCTTCCTCCAGGTGGTGAACGGAACAGACGACGCCATTGCCGAACTTGATAAAATCATTGCCGCCAACCCAAGCGGGTACGTGTATCAACTTGCCAAAGCGGAACTGGTTCTCTCAACAAGGGATGTTGCTGGGGCAAAAGAGATTCTCAATCAGGTTATTCAACAGGCAGGAACTGAAGAAGATGGTCTTAGTGCGCGTGTGAATTTGGCAGAGATGTTGTTGAGAGAACAGGATCGCGCTGGGGCGGAAAAGCTGATTGAAGAGACTATTGCGGCTGATCCTTTTCACACTAATGCGCTTTTGATCCGCGCCGGTTTGAAACTGGATGACGGTAAAGTAGAAGACGGCATCACAGATCTTAGATCTGCGTTGAAGGATCAGCCGGATTCGGTCCAGGCAACATTATTGTTGGCCCGTGCCCACGAAATGAACGGCGCGGTAGAGCTTGCGGAAGATCGTTTTGATGCAGCTTATAAAATCTCCAACGCTGGTGCGCTGGCTTCTATGCAGTATGCTCAGTTCCTGGGTCGGCGCGGTGAATATGAACGTGCCGAGGATATCTTGAAAAGAGCCCTGCGCGCTTCTCCACGTGATACAGGGCTGCTAACCGCGTTGGCGCAGGCAAAACTCATTCAAAAGGACTGGGACGGCGCTGCGGAGGTTGCGGAACAGTTACGCAAGCTGGATAAAGACAATGTGGTGTCTGACCAGATTCTTGCGCGTTCTTACGCAGGGCAGCAGGATTTCGATAAGAGTATCGAGAGTTTCCGTCAGGCTTATGAAAATGTACCAAACGGGGCCAATACCATTGTCTCCTTGGTGAGGCTCTATATGTCTCAGGGAAAGCCTGAAGAGGCTGAGAAATTCTTGAGAGATATTGTGGCACAGGACCAAGGGAATTTACCTGCCCGTATCCTGTTGGCGCAATTGCTCATCGTGCTGGACCGGGAAGATGAGGCGGTTCAGGAATATGAAAAACTGGTCGCCGAAGCGCCAAAAGAGCAAAATGTCTACTACACATATGTCACCTATAAAATCCGCAAAAAAGATTTTGAGGGTGCAAAGACTGTGTTGGATAAAGGGCGTGCCGTACTGCCCGAAAGCTTCACGCTGTTGCTGACTGAAGCTGGTATTTATGAACTTCTAAAAGACTATCCAAAAGCCATTGCTGTGTATGAAGAAGCATTGAAAACTAGACCGAATTCGGATGTCGTAGCAAATAATCTGGCAAGTCTGATCTCTCAGGTTTATGACGATGAAGAAAATCTGCGTAAAGCGTACACTTATGCGAAGCGCTTCCGGTCTTCTACAGTGCCACATTTTCAGGATACTCTAGGGTGGATCCATTATCGCCTGGGTGAATACCAACTTGCAGTGACGCTTTTGGAAGATGCGGTGGAGAAAGCACCTGACTTTGGGCTTTTAAGGTATCATTTGGGGATGTCTTATAAGGCACAAAATGACAAAAAACAGGCGATTGAACATTTGAGCAAAGCCGTTGAGATTGCGAAACAACGGCCGTTTGAAGAGGCAAAAGAGGCCCAAAAAGCTCTTGATGCCTTGAAAGCGTCTTAAAAAAGTAGTTACCGGTCGTTATTTGTTAACAGATCAACTATATAGCTGGAAGAAGATTTCGTTTGAAGGCGATCGGTAAACCAACTCATGTATGAAGAGTTTTACGGCTTAGAAAACAAGCCTTTTTCAATCCAACCAGACCCCGATTTTCTATATTGGGGCCGCACCCATTCTATGGCTTATGCCATGTTGGAGTATGGGGTGATGAACCACGCGGGTTTTACTGTTATTACCGGTGAGATCGGCTGCGGGAAAACAACACTTATTCGTCACCTCCTTAATCGTTTGGCGGATGAGTATACGGTTGGATTGGTCTCAAATATTCAAGGGGGAGAACTCCTTCAATGGGTTCTGTCCGCCTTTGATCAGCCATATGATGGGCTTAGCCAGGTTGCCTTACATGATCGTCTGCAGGATTTTCTAATCGAGCAATATGCGCTGGGAAAAAGAACGATATTGATCGTTGATGAGGCTCAAAATCTTGGCCCAAAATTGTTGGAACAACTGCGCTTGTTGTCCAATATTAATGCCGATAGCGATCAACTGTTACAGTTGATCCTGGTGGGGCAGCCGCAGTTGAAAGATCTTCTTCAGTCTCCAGAGTTGATCCAGTTTGCACAGCGTGTTGCATCTGACTTTCATGTGGTGCCACTGAGCTTGGAAGATGTGAAAGATTACATCAAGCACCGTTTGGAAGTCGCGGGACGACATGAGCCGTTATTTACCGATGTAGCGTGTGAACATATTCACGAGGCAAGTCGGGGAGTACCACGTATCATCAATATTCTATGTGATACTTGTCTTGTGTATGGTTTTGCTCAGATGTCGGAAGAAATCGACAGTAGTATTGTCGATGAAGTCATTGAAGACAAAAAAGAACATGGCGTTTTCAAGCTGGGGGAAAGCGTCTCCGCACCCAAGACGGCCCCGATAGAGATCCGGGAATCCGAGGAAGAGGCTGCCCTTATCATCCGTGACAAAGATCTAGCCAAAATGTTGTTGGAGAAATTGCAGGGTTGACCGCTGGAGGGTGTATGACTGGTTTCAAAGTGGCTCTAGTTGTTGGGCTTTTTTTATTCTCCACCTTTGCCAATGCAAAAGATATCTATGTTGACCCCTCCGCCACGTCGGGGGGAGATGGCAGTCAAGCACATCCTTTTAATGATCTCAAACGGGTCGTAAAATCGGGTTCCATAATGGATGGAAGGCTTTATTTGGCTCCGGGGAATTATGGAAATTTGGTAATTTCTAAAAAAGTGCCATCTCAAGGCGTAGAGATTATTTCCATACAAAAACACCAAGCCGTGTTTTCTAGTATAAAAATACTTTCATCAAAAAACTGGAAAATTGATGGCGTGAAAGTACGCTACGATAGTGAAACACCAAAAAAAGTTAAGTATCTAGTGGAAGTTGGATACAATTCAAGAAACATTACTGTTCAGAATGTACTTGTCACCTCTTCCGAAAATATTGAAGCTTGGAACAAAAGTGATTGGAATAATAAAACAAAATCTGGAATTGGTTCTTACGCGCCAGGAGTGAAGATTCTTGATAATATTGTCGAGAATATTGACTTCGGTATTCTAGCGCTGGGCCAGAACTCGGTGGTCTCAGGAAACTTAATAAACCATTTTTCTGGAGATGGGTTGCGTGGGTTAGGAGATAATTCACTGTTTGAAAAAAACGTGGTGAAGAATTGCCATGCTGTGAATGACAATCATGATGACGGTTTCCAATCCTGGTCTCTTGGAGACGATCTTAAATCTGGTGGTGGTGTTATCCGAAATGTCAGCCTGAGAGATAACTTATTCATTGGAAATGAAACTGAGGATAATTCACCCAAATGTTACATGCAGGGAATAGGACTTTATGATGGTATGTATGAGGGATGGGAAATATCAAATAACATAGTTGTCGTAGACCATTGGCATGGCATTATTGTGGCTGGTGCTAAAAATGTCAGAATAACGAATAACACTGTGTTTGACCCAACAGGCCGAAAGCCGGGACCAGCGTGGATCAGAGTTGAAGACCATAAGAACGGTAAGAAATCCACAGGTAATCTGGTTGCCAATAATCTCGCAAATTCGTTTCAATTTCCCGATGGGGGTGTTCTGCAGTTACAGAACCAGATTATCCGAAATCCACATTTATTATTTGTCGATCCGGATAATCATGATTACCGCCTAAAGCCAGGCGCCCGGGCGATCGATGCCGGGATGGATGGCGTTGGGCCCAAGGTTGATTTTTATGGCAATCCCCGACCATCTGGTGAGAAAACCGATGTAGGGGCGGCTGAGTTTGTGAAGTAAACTCTAGAAGGTTTTTCGAATGGAGAGAGTGAAAGCATTTTCCTCCACATTGCCACCGATTTTTTCGTCGCGCAGCAAGTAGTTATACGCCGCAGAGGCGGCTAAGCCGCGACTGAACTCATACCGATAATCCACACCAAAACTATATGTTGTTATTTCGTCTGTTGGCAATTGACCGTCAATCACGTCACTGTAATTGCCGGACAGCGAAAGGTCCGCGCGAGGCGTCAGTTGCCGAGAGAAATTACCGCCGATGGAAAGCACTTTATCCTTGGCTCCATCGCTGAGTACTTCTCTGTCAATGAAGCTCACATTGGCACCGTAACTGTTGCGACGACGCTCTCCGCGCCAGGCGAGTGTAAAGCGAGACGACTTGGTGACATCATCAACGTAGGCAGCTGTTGAGAAATCTGGCCGGATAAGTTCATCATCTGCGTTGAGGATATCTGTATTTGCAAGACTTGTATCTGAGTTTTGAATATTCACAGAGTATTCTGCGGTAAGCGTGTCCAGACTGGTTGGAGCATACTCCATCTTCAGATCATAAATCAGATCATCAAAACGATAGCCGATCTGTAAACTTGCATCAGTCCTGGAGTTTGGATGGAAACGCACTCCGCCGCCACCGTAGAAGCCACTAATGGCTTCGTCGTCGACATTATCAATGTCAAAATCGTCATACCCCACGGCACCAATAATGGAAAATAACCGATTTATAGGGATTTCAGCACTCGCCTGCCCATTGAAATGATTGAACTTTTCATCGTCATCGGACTCGGACATTGTATAATTTGCAAGCGTTTGCCATTGCAGATTTGCAAATCTGGATCCGCTATTTGCCTGCACTTCAAACTCATTGGTGCGCTGGTCAGCGGGCGGGTTGCTACCATTACCAACATCTGTTTCGAGGAAACGTGTTTCTGAATATCCGTATCTTGCAACACCGGTTACCCAGTTTCCAAAATTTTGAACAAAATAAGGGCTGATGCGACCGTTAAAGACCTGCGTTCGATCAGTGGACAGGGTTCTGTTGCCGGCAGAAGTCCGTCCTACATCTTCCAGGGTTTCTTCGGTGAAGGTGATGCGACCATCGATAAAGAAGCGATCTTCAAAGATCTCAATTTGTCCGCCACCGACTAGATTTTGTCGAAAACCGTTCAACTCGTCAAAATCCAGATAGATATCCTGTGAAAAATCGTAGGCCAGATTAATTTGTGTACGCCTTGTTTCCCCTGTGATCGCAAAACCTAAATCCAGGCTGGTGACCAGATCACCATCTTTGCCATCACCGGTCGATAGCACATTATCCGTATATTGAATGCTACTGCCAATATAGGGATCAATGGTCCATTCAGCGGCGATTGCTGATGACGAGATCGTTGAAAAAGCGCAAGCGACACCAAGCGCGATGTAGGAACAACGCGACAACGGCCGAAAGCGGGATGCTTGAAACTGCTTTTTCACGAATAAACTCACCTGATAAATCAGAGGATCCTAGAACCAGCTCTCTGGAATAATGATAATGTCACCAGGTAGAAGGGGAACATTCGCGGAGACGTCACCATCTAGCAGAAGATCATCGAGCCTAATCCGATAAGATTTTTCCTGCCCGTTTTCTTTCCTCACGATGATAGACCGATTGCCAGCAGCAAATTCAGTAATACCGCCAACTGCAATCATGGCATCAAGAAGTGTCATCCGGTCATTAAAAGCGATAGCCATTGGTTCTACCGCCTGACCAACAATACGAACCTGTCGGGAGTAGGGGCCTGCAAATCGTGTAACAGAAACGGTTACGACGGGATCCACAATATAGGCGGTCAGCTTCTGAGCAATTTCCTTACCCAGCTCTTCTGGTGTCTTTTGTGCCGCGACCACATCTCCAATAAGAGGCGTAGAGACTTTTCCGTCCGGACGCACTGGAACGGTGACGGAAAGATCGGGGTTTTGCCAGACGAAAACCTTTAATTCGTCTCGGGGACCAATGACGTAGTCCGGCGTCTCTTTCAAGGTTGCCGGAGCGGAGCCAGCAAGTTCCGGCGGTGTGGCGCAAGCGGCCAGCAGAAATACGCTGAGCGCGGCCAGCAGGCTTGCGCCCGTTTTAATAATTGAACGGTTATTTTTCACTTCTGCCTCCCGCAGGAAAAATTCAGCAAAGTTAAAGCAATATTCACTAACGCGAGACTATAACCAAACACAGGAAATTGTAAAAGTTTATGTCCGCACTAAATCAGTTCTTGCAGGAGCCAAGTTGTTAATTGGCAACGACTGATGGAAGGCGAATTAATCATATTTTTTGGGTGCTTTCGCGTAATTCCGGGCCTTCCGGGTAAACAGGACGTTTGATAGAACAGTGAAAGATAAAGGTAAAGACGTACTAAGGGAAACCATTGGTAAGTGTAAGCGTGTCTTTTTGCTTATCGCGATTTTTGGTTTGTGTATCAATATGTTGATGCTGACGGCACCACTTTACATGATGCAGGTGTTTGATCGCGTTATTTCCAGTCACAATACGGACACCTTGATCATGTTGTTTCTGATCGCCACCCTGGCGCTGGTAACCATGGCGATGCTGGAGGGGGTTCGTACGTTTATTCTTGTGCGATTAAGCAGCTGGATTGACCGCCAGCTTGGCCCCGGATCGTTGAATAGCAGTATTTTCTCTCAATTGAAGCAGGGGGAAAATCCCAATACGCAAGGGTTGAGAGATTTAGGTACGTTCCGTGGCTTCTTGACGGGTGCAGGGATTTTTCCGATTCTTGACGCTCCATTTGCCCCGCTATTTTTAGGCATCATGTTTCTCCTCCACCCCCTGTTGGGAGGAATTGCCCTGGCGGGTGCCGGAATACTGTTTTCCTTTGCGCTGATGAATGAGATTTTAACCCGGCGCCCTCTTGCGATGTCAGGGCAATATACGATCAAAGCGATGGAACAGGCAGAAGCCTCAGCAAGAAATGCGGATGTTATTGAGGCAATGGGCATGATGCCGGCCCTGACAGCGCGGTGGAATAAAATCAATCACGAAGCCATGATATTGCAGGCGAAAGCGAGTGACCGTGGCGGTATCATCTCTTCATTCTCAAAATTTTTCCGGATGATCTTGCAGATCGGGATCTCTACCGCTGCAGCTTGGTTGGTGATACAGGGCGACTTAACTGCAGGCGCCATGATAGCGGCATCGCTGATCATGGGGCGGGCGTTGGCGCCCGTGGAACAGGCCATCGGAACCTGGAAAGGATTTGTCGGGGCGCGGGCAGCATATGGGCGTTTGAAAAGCCGGATTGAGAAAGTGGAGGAGGATGAGCCCGGGATGCCGTTACCTCGTCCGAAAGGGGCAATTTCCGTTGAAAATGTGAGTTTTGTCCATCCAGGTGCGAAGAAACCAGTTTTAAAAAATATCAGCTTCAAGATTAATCCTGGTGAAATTGTTGGTCTGATCGGACCAACGGCAGCGGGGAAGTCTACCCTCTCCAGAATTATGATCGGCAATCTCCATCCCACTTCTGGTCATTCCCGATTGGACAATATGGATGTAAGCGAGTGGCCTTCTTCGGATCGTGGACAGTATGTCGGTTATTTGCCTCAGGATATTGAGCTTTTTGCAGGTACCATTAAAGATAACATTTCCCGTATGAGGGAAGGTGATCCTGATCTAGTGGTGGAAGCCGCAAAGAAAGCCGGTGTCCATGAGATGATCCTTCGCATGGAAAAGGGATATGAGACAGAAATCGGTGAAGGCGGGGCGGCACTCTCCGGAGGACAGCGTCAGCGAATAGCCTTGGCACGTGCGATTTATGGGAACCCTTGCCTGCTTGTTCTGGATGAGCCGAACGCCAATCTGGATAGCGATGGGGAAGCTGCCTTGATGAAAGCGATGGACGCCCTCGCTAATGATGGAATGACCATCATAATCGTGGCGCATCGCCCGAATGTTCTAAGATATGCGGACAAGATTATTGTTCTGAGAGACGGAATGCTTGATGATTACGGCTTTAGAGATGATATCCTTGATAAACTTCAGGGAGCGTCCCGGCCGGTTCTGCAAAAACTCACCAAGCCAAGTGAAGAAAAAGTGTCTGCGCAGCCACATGCGCTCCCTTCCGAGAAAGATGATAACCAGAACTCGGAAACGATAAAAACCAAAGAAGAGGGGGTGAACAGTAATATTGCCCGCATTCAAAGGTTGAAATCTATTCAAAACAAAGCAGCGCGACGTTCAAGGCAGGCAGGCAACCTCAAAAATTCCGAAGATAAAGTTGTGGGAATGAAGCCTGAGCAGGAATCCGGAAAAATACGTTCTGAAGAGCGACGGTCATCCACACCACCTCCGATAACCGAGGCGGTGAGGGAAGAGATTATTTCTTTGGCAGATCGTGATCTGAGTGAACAGGAAATTCAAGAGATCTATGGCTTCTACGCTTCTGGAGACAGAAATTCTATGCTGAAAAAACTCAAGGGGCTTGGATAAATGGTGCCACAATCAGGTCTTGCTAAAGATAAAATCGGTATTGGAAAACCTGTGTTTTTCGGCGTTCTTGTTATCGCGTTGTTTTTTGGTGGTCTCGGGGGCTGGGCAGCGTTGGCACCGCTTGGAAGCGCTGCTATAGCCCAGGGCACCGTCAGTGTGGAAGGTAGCAGGAAAACTGTACAACATCTGGAAGGTGGTATCGTTGCCGAAATCCTTGTGAAAGATGGAGATCAGGTCAAAAAAGGAGAGCCTCTGCTCAGATTGGAACGCACTCAGGCAGAAGCCTCGCTTAAACTGATTTATGGCCGCAAAATGATCACGCTTGCAGAAATTGCAAGGCTTACCGCTGAGCAAAATGGGGATGCGACCCTCGTTTTTCCAAAATGGTTGTTAGATCGTAAAGAGGATCCTAGCGTTCAAAAAACGATGGAAAGTCAGCAGAATATTTTCGCTGCCCGTCTGCAGGCCCGCAAAAGTCAGGCAACCATCCTCCAACAAAAAGTCGCTCAGTTGGAGGAGGAGATCAAAGGTTTGTCGGGACAGGTCGCTTCCACACGAGAGCAAATAAAACTGATCCGTCTTGAGCTAAAAGATGTGGAAGTATTGGTGAAGAAAAAACTCGCCAAAAGGACGCGGTTGCGGTCCCTTGAGCGGAATGAGGCTGAACTTGCCGGACGCATCAGCCAAAGTGTGGCACGAATTGCACAATCGCGTCAGGCAATTGGAGAAATTCAGCTTCAAATTGCAGAAATTGATAACGCTGTTCTTAATGAAGCAGTGGCTGGCCTTCGCGATATGCAGGCACAACTCTATGATCTGGAAGAGCAGGAGCGGGCGTCAATCGATATTCTGGAGCGAACGGAAATTCTTGCCCCAACAAACGGCATTATTGTGAATATGCAGGTGACGACAACTGGTGGTGTGATTTCAAGTGGGCAGGAGTTGATGGATATTCTGCCTGTAGACCAGAAACTTATCGTCGAAGCGCAGGTGGATCCATCTGATATTGACGTGGTTAATATCGGTGCTCAGGCGAGAATTACCTTCCCTGCCTTTAGTCAAAGAACAACATCTCCCGCCGTGGGGTCAGTGATCGGAGTGTCGGCAGATAGCCTTGTTAATGAAAGAACCGGGGCAACTTACTATCAGGCGACAGTCCAAATTGACAATCTTGAGCAAGCTAATCTGACCCTTGATCAGCTAAAGCCTGGAATGCAGGCGGATGTCATGATTTCAACAGGTGAGAGAACGGCACTTGAATATATCATGAACCCGGTGATCGCGAGTTTCAATCGCGCCATGACAGAACAATAAACACATAAAAAAGCCGCCAGCTTGGCGGCTTTTTTTACTTGAAATGAAATCCCTCATTCATCTGGTACATATTTCGGAAGGACTTTGAATAGCTCAGTTGCAAAGTCATTAAGGCGTTTGTCTGCAACAACTTCCGACATTTCAGTGTCAACAGGCATGGAGAGGCGGACCAAAGCACCATCAGTTCTGTTCGATGTCAGGCCCCCCAGCAGAAGGTTAAATTTGGCGGCATATTCATTGGCAATAAACTTACCGCGTTGCTGGAACCAGTAATAAACAAGCAGTCTTTGTTCGCCCTTGCCGATCATAACGCGGTTCACAGGGACGGATTGGCCGCCTTTGGTTAGCTGAATGGTCTGCAGATCCTCTATTTGCCAGCCGCCGGATGGGATGCAGACACGAGGGCTATGGGGTGTTTTTCCCGCTGACTGAACGTCATAATATCCAATAAACAGAGAGATCGGTGACAGGCCATCCTCACGGTAATGCCCGAGAAAATAATCTGACATTTGCAGAATTTCCTGCTCGATCCCGGGTATTTGATCCTCTTCCGCAATCATATTGTTAATCTGAAGTGGAAAACTTGCAAAAGATGCGCGCTCGGGGATAACCGGATCAATTGAGCGCAGTAAAAATGTCAGTGGGATCAGAAGAACACATAGACCAACGGCGGCATAAAGCGCCCCTTTTTTTGATGTTCTTCCTGCGGGGTTAGGTTTGGCAGGCGGGTGAGTGACGAGCATCCCGTTACCGACAGTAGCTTTTTCTTTCTTTGTCAGCGTGAGCCAACAAACCCCGAGTGTCACAGCGAACGAAATCAGGAAGAACACCCAACCTTCAAACAAGTGGAAGAAGCCTTCAGAGACGCCCATATCCGTAAACTCAACAAAGGCACCAGTTAGGAAGATACGCACTGAGTTCATAAAGATCGAAATGCCGGCTGCCAGGATAAGGAACAGACCACGTTTCCACATGGGAATGTCAAATAGCATTCCCGACAGGGCACCAAGACCCACCATTGGATAAAGATAACGAAGGCCACTACAGGCTTCCGCAACTTCGAGCTTCATTTTTCCAAGGTCAATGATGTTGCCATCTTGAAAAACGGTTACCCCAATCGCTCTCAGTCCAAAGACACTGACGTCGGTAGAGAATAACTGCAATCCGTATGACAGGTTCGAGTTTAGAAAACTTGGGGGAGGGACCACAAATGGCAACAGGAAAAGCGCAGGAAAGACGTAACGTGCGTAAGTAAACCCGCCAAATGTCAAAAACAGGCCGAAAATAAGGGAAAGCGTCGCGATTTGGCGCATGTTTTGTACGCCAGCCTTGATTGCCAAAGCATAGATCAGGATGCTGACAAAAAGGGTGAGGACACCAAGTGTTCTTCCCCGGTCATCAGGATAATTGAGCAGATCTTTTCTTTTCCACAAAAGAAAAAGAGAGACGGCAAACATTAAAGGACCGTGGCTGAACTCTTCCTGTTCCATCCAGGCTGTCCAGATAAAATCAGCGTCAGGAATATAGAAAATCGCCACAAGTAACAGGCCGAGTGGTAGCAGCCATTTTGATAAATCAAAACCCCCTAAAGGCATGCTTTCAACTTTTGTCACTTTTTAGTCCTTATTCGTTAGCTCATTTTTATTACTTTATACTAAACCATAACCGCATTGAAAATCACATAAACTTGCACTCGTAGATGTTGTTAATAGTAATATCGCTTTTGTTTTTCAGCGGATTTATTAAGAACTACACCAAGAAGATTGGCGGATTGAAGTTGTCGCCTTGCTTCTTTTATTTCAACTGGTTTGGTCTGATTACTGGCGACAACCAGCAGCACACAATCCACTTGAGGCATAAAGGCAATGGCATCATCCCCCGCCATAAGCGGTGGCAGATCAAAGATGATAATGCGCTCCTGATATCTGTCTCTCAAGTCAGATACCAGATTTTTTACCTTACGCGAGGTCAATGTTTCCGCAGAATTTCGAATGGGCACCCGGTTGGGTAACAACACAAGACGAGGGAAGCTCGGATTGACCAGAATATCTTTGATTTCTGTGTCGTGCTCCAGATAATCCACAAGACCTTTTT
This sequence comes from Sneathiella sp. P13V-1, assembly GCF_015143595.1. Lineage (NCBI taxonomy): Bacteria > Pseudomonadati > Pseudomonadota > Alphaproteobacteria > Sneathiellales > Sneathiellaceae > Sneathiella > Sneathiella sp. P13V-1. The sequence goes on from NZ_WYEU01000001.1 coordinate 1,279,460, forward strand.
GTGTTTTAAGGCCCATATAATCGGCGACCTTTGGCTTCTTCAGGTCAAAATCGACAACCAAAGCTGTTTTGTCTGTTTGTTTGGCAATACTCATCGCCAGATTTAAGGACAGAACAGTTTTCCCGCACTCAGGTGTTGGACTTGTAATGGCGATTGTTTTCCAACCATTTTCTTCCATTTTGCTCAAGACCTGAGTTCTTAAGACATCGAAAGAGATTGAGTCAGGATCCTCGCTGTCAAAAGTGACAATGCGATGGGCTTCCAGATGTTTGGTGTCCAATTCAACGACCTGGGTCTGGTCATATGCAATGGGTTCATTTTCCTGCAGCTTCCTGCGAGGAGCTTCGATGTTTTTTCGCGGGCGCGAACCTTCAGGTTTATTCGGCCGTTCCTGTTTGGCTTTGGAAATGGCCTGTTTGATACGTTCCATCTCTCTCTCCTAGTAAGGCAGGACGCCCAATTTTTGTAAGTGGGCCCAGATCTGATAGAAAAGAAGATCCAGTGGTTTGTAAAAACTATGTATGGCGACTAACCCCAGAAGGCCAATCGTTGTAGGGATGGCCAAAACCGCCAAAAGCTTATAGCGTTTCTTTTGGATATCACGCCGCGTCTTGATGTAGGGAATGGTTGCCAAAGGGGGATGCTTTAAAAGCGATTCCAGTTCTCTTGCGGTTCGAACCCTTCGATCTACAAGCTCCATCAAGACAGCGGTTCCAATTCCCATTGCAAAGGCAATGAAAGCGCCAATACCATAGAATTTTGGTTTGTTGGGCCAAACAGGTTCTGTTGGTGCGACAGGGGGTTCCAACAGAATAAAGCGTTCTGCCTTCTTCTCTTCTTCCAGGTTTTGGGCTAGTTGGGCTTTACCTTGCTTTGCTTCCAGTTCTTGGTATTTGGCAAAAATTTCCTGATGGTTTCTGATCAGAACTCTCAAATCCCTCTCAACTTCGGGGGTTTTGAGAATTTGACCTTCAATTTCTAGAGCTTCCTTTTTTAATCGTGCCAGTTCGTTTTGCGCTGTCGCTTGAGCTTTTTCATTTGAACTCATGCGCAATTGCAATTGTTGCACGAGACGTTTCAAGGCCGGGGTCAGGCCAGATGTATTTGGATCAACCTCATCGCCGCTCGCATCTGCCTGTTCCTGCAGTAGTTTTTCTTCTAAAGCCGCGATACGGCGCTTCAGCGCCTTGATATCCGGGTGGCGATCCGTAAGACGTGTTGAGAGTTGAATTAAACTATCTTTTGCTTTTTCAAGTTCAAGTTCAGTCGTGTTGTCTGGAGTTTCTACATTCTTAGTTGTGTCTTGGCCTGAGCGAGCGGATGAAAGTTCAATTTCCAGATAACGCTTTTCATCCCGAAGCGTGGAAATTTGCTGAGTATATCCTTTAATCTCTGCCTTGGTGCGCTCCAAAATACTCATCTTGATTTCAAGCTGCTCAGGCAAACTGTCACGATATTCCTGTTTGAAGTCGGAGATGGCCTTCTCTGCTTTGTCTAGTCCTTCACGAAGTTTCTGGGCTTCTTGCTCCAAAAACTCAGTGGTTTCTGAGGCGCGAGCTGTTCTGGTTTTGACGTTTTCACTCAGAAATAATGTAACCAGCTCATTTGCCACCTTTGCCGCAATTGCTGGATTTTCATGCTGGAAGCCAACTTTAAATGCAATGGTTGTTGCGTTCCTGCGGTGACCGCCAATATTCGCTGTGATGACATCAACCCGGATAAGTTTTTCCATTTCCTCTATCAGTTTGCTGACTGACAGTTTTTTCCGTTCTTCTTTGAAAACCTCGTATTTATCGATGATCTTCAACAGATTGTTTCGTGTCATGACCCGTTGCTTGATAATGGTAATGCGCTGGTTTGGGTCTGAAGTGACGGTTGATTGGACAAGCTCTACAGGGATCTGTTGGGATTCCACCAGGACAGTTGCTAATGACTCATACCGCGGCGGAATGAGATAGACCACAGCCACAGCAATGATGGCTCCCAATATAGTGGGTATAAGGAAAAACAGGAAACGGCGTTTGGCAATATCGATGATCTGAGTCAGATCAAAGCCCTGCCCTTCCTCTTCTTCTTGCTGATAATAGTCCGCGGTCATTGCGATATGCTCTTTTCACTCATCCAGTTTTTGACATTTGTTACGCCGCGATTGTGACGAAACTACGGTTACAGCCCACTGACACTAACTTGCTGGTTGAATGTTTTTACGTTGAATAGGTAAACAAAAGGTGGCTGTACCTGAAGTATTTGCTTTTCACACAAGTCCTTTCAAAAATGAAATACGCTTTAGAAAATATATGATTGCGGTTGAGAACAGGGTTGCAACAACTGCGATTATCAAGTTCGAAGAGAATTCCCCTAAAGACTTAGAAATCACCCAAATGACAGCTGGATGAATCAGGTAAATTCCTAAGGCCAAGTTACTCAATGTTCCTGATTGGCTGAATTTAATGTCAGGCAACAAAAAACATAAAGCAATAACTGCAATGCCAACGTAGTATTGCAAAATTAAGCCACTTCCAAACAACAAAGCAATGAAACAAATTGGAACTTGCACATAAAAAAGGAGCGCCAATAATTTTCTATTGTTTCTAACAAAGTATAACGCCAATCCTGTAATCGTAGATGGCAGAACAGCAAGCCACTGAATGTAAGGGGTAGGTATAGAAAACTTGGAAATGTTAAAGGCGATCAAGCTGGCTAATGCCCCAACGGTCAAGATTGCCATTATCAGGATCGTGTTATTGCCGCTCTTCAGATTTACAATGTCATTGAAGACTTTCATTAAAATCGAGCAGCAAAACGCATAGGGAAGAAACCAAAGGTGAATTGCTGGTCCTGTTAGCAACATCCAAGGTTCAAAAAAATTAAGAGCTTTGCCTTCTATTGCTTTGATAATGATCAATCCGAAAGCGTAGACAATTGACCAAGCTATCCAAGGTAAAACTATTCTGTTAAATCTGTTGAATATAAATTCACCCAGCTTTAGCTTCTCACCTGACACAAGAGAAAAATAAATTGTCAAAGCTGTAAAGGTTTGAAGTGCTGCATATCCAATAAAATCCCCGGGTGCTTGGGCGTGGAACCACAAGATACCGATTGCTCCAACAAAGCGAGCAAGTTCAATATTTAAGTTTCTGTTGTTTGATTTAGTACGCATTCTTGTTCAAGAAACCCACAAATGCAGTCATCACAAGTATTTTCAGATCAAAGAAAAGAGACCAATGTTCGCAATAGTATGAATCATACTCTACACGGGATTCCATCTTCTCCAAGGTATCGGTTTCACCTCTTAACCCGTTCACCTGGGCCCATCCTGTGATACCGGGTTTCATGCGGTGCCGGGCAAAATAGCCGTCGATCAATGCAGAATATTCTTCATTATGGTCAACAGCGTGAGGGCGGGGGCCTACCAATGACATGCTGCCTAAAAACACATTGAACAGCTGGGGGAGTTCATCAAGGCTCGTCCGGCGGATAAACTTACCAACCCGCGTGATGCGAGGGTCATCTTTCGTGGCCTGTACCGTTTTTTTCGGGACCTCTCCATTGTGGTACATGGATCTGAATTTGTAGATCTCGAAAACGTGGTTGTTATACCCATATCGTTTTTGTTTGAACAGCACAGGACCCCGGCTCTCCAGCTTAATGGCAAGGGCTACGCATAATAAGACGGGTCCAAAAATCAGAATAAGGAGGGTGCTGAGGATCCTGTCTTCGAGCCATTTTCCCATGACACTCCAGTCAGAGAGGGGGCTGTCGACCACTTCTATCATGGGCAAGTTGCCAAAATGATCCGGGGATGGTTTGTTTGGAAAGCGAAAACCAACAAGATCTGACACCAGATGGACGTGGGCAGGAAGTTCCCTTAGTTTGGACACCAGATGACTTTGGCGTTCGTCCGCATTCCAGGGTAGGGCGACAATTACATCGTCAACATTGTTCTGACGGCAGAATTTCATCATGTCTTTGAGGTTCCCTTGAACCTCCAGCCCTTCAATTTCGGTCGAGCCACGGGTTTTGCGATCATCAAAGATGCCGACAATCCGGTTTAGTGGCGCGCGGCGACTGTCATTGAGGAGAGTAACAAGGCGTTTGGTTTGCTCACCTGCCCCAAAAATCACAATATTCCGGGAAAAAACTCCCTTTTTTGCAAAGAAATAGATAATCCCAAAGCCGGTCAGGCGAACGGTGAATAAAGATGCAACTGTTATCAGAAAATAGCTGTAAAGCCAAACACGGGAATATTCTTCGGAAATACTGATGGAGAAACCAAGCGCCATAAGTAGTAGAAAAATGGTGAGGACGGCCCCGGCTATTCGGATGAGATGCATCCCCGGTGACATCAGCGCGCTGAAAGTATAGAGGCCCGCGTAACGCCCGATGAAGAAAAAGGAAGTAAACGCAAAAATCATCGCAAAGTAATAAATATCCCGCATATAAAACGGGTTTCCGATGACTATTTTGTAAGCGATAAATCCGGCGATTGCGATCGCAAGCGTATCGAAAATACTGAACAAACCGATGATAACAGGGGAAGAAAGCGGATAGTTGGTTCCAACTTTCCCTGAATGCTGAGTGGTTGCCATTATGTCTGCAGGTTTGTTCATTGCGTAGCTGATGTAGAAATTAGTCCAATCCCCAAAGGTGGATAACTGATGCCATTTAAAAATGAATTTATGATTACCTTAATCCGGTAAAATGATATCAATGTTTCCCAAGGCCCATTGGGTTGAACCTGAACAATACCATGAGAGCGGATAGTTAAGCCAATTCTCAAGCGTGGTGGATCAGAATTAGAGGACAGTGTGACAAAATTAAATCGCTATGCGCTGAATGCCTGGTTGCTGAGTCTGACTGCTGTCGCTGTGGGCTCTTTGCTGCCCCTGAACAAAGTTCCTTCCGATGTCTTTATGTTGGGGGATAAATTTCTCCATGCCGGTGGCTATGCAGTTGTCTCCATTTTTGCCCTTGGAGCCTCAATGAAAAACAGTAGACAAGTTACGCTTCTGCTTGTGACTTTTGGGGCTTCTGTGGTCATTGAATTCCTGCAGCCCTATTCCGGGAGATCCTTTGAGATTTGGGACATTCTGGCAAATGGGTTTGGCGTAATACTCGCTGTTTTCATATTTCAGTATGCTATCTTTCCTTTGGTTGAAAAATATAAATTGAACAAAATCTAAAGTAGATTAAATCCACTCTCCCTATTGCAAAAGGAGAGGGTCGATGAATTTAAAGAAAATGGCCATTGCCGGTTTGGCCTTATTTGTAGTCGTTGCCGGGGGTGGGTCTTATTGGTTTCTCAAAAGTAAGGCGCGTTCCTTTGAGACAGTCGTCCAACAACAGCTGGCGCAAGCAACCGGGCGGAATGTCCAGTTGGAGGATGTTTCCTTTGACATGGCATCGACGACAGGCCGGATTGGAAAGCTGAAAATCTATGACAGCGTTGGTGCTGATAAGCCGCTTTTCACCTTTTCTGATGTGACAGTTGATATCGTGCCCAATACGATTTTTATGGGTGTCGTTCGGGTGAGGAGCATTACCGCCAGTGCCATCGCAGTTAATATCTCCGGGAATGGGGCGCGGGTGCTTGATCTTGCAAAATCAGCTACAAATGCCTCTAAGAATATTTCCACGTTGGCGTCAAAACCTCTTGTTATTGTTGAAAGTGTTTCCTTCCCTGCGGGGGTTGTTACTGTTGGCGGAAGTATGTTTGGTATGTCCGTTGAACAGAAATTTAACTTTGCCCCGTTGAAGATGGCGGCACTCGGTGAAAGTTCCGGCGGTCAACCTCTTCCAAGGATTCTCAACCAGATCACCGGTAATATGACAGGCCGCGTGCTCAGTCTGCCTCATTTCAGATCCATTCTTCGATAACGCATATATCTGGATCGTCAGGGCAATAAAATGGACGGGATATGACCTCACCTCTTGCCCTAACCCACAGAGACCATTAAATGTAGGGGAAACTTACCAACAAGCGGGGTAACTATGGTCTCAGTGGTAACTTTGATCAGTATGATTATCCAGATTTTTATCTGGTTGTTAATTGCAAATGCCATCCTAAGCTGGCTTGTGGCCTTTAATGTGGTCAACACAAGAAACCAGTTTGTCGCAACAGTGGGCACGTTTCTGTATAAAATTACAGAACCCTTGTTGCGGCCGCTTCGAAATATTATTCCCAATTTCGGGGGGATTGATATTTCTCCGATTGTTTTGATTCTGCTACTCATATTTGTGCAGAATCTCATGTGGGAATATTTGGTCCGATGACAAAAACGCCTCTTGATGACATATCAGGGGGCGTTTGTCTTTTTATACGTTTGCAGCCGGGCGCTTCTTCCAACAAATTCGACGGGCTTATGGAAGATGCCTCGGGTAAGGTTTGGTTGAAGGCGCGCGTGACGGCGGTGCCGGAAAAAGGAAAAGCGAACAAGGCTCTTTTGAAGCTGTTATCCAAAAGTTTCAAAATCGCAGCCTCTCATATGAAGATCATCGCCGGTGAGACGGACCGGAACAAAACAATTCTCATCGCGCCGGAGGCGGACAGGGCGCTGATGATGAAAGAGGTGCAGATGTTCGCCAATATTGCGAAGTGAAAGCGAATATAACGAATGTCGGCGCATATTATTGATGGTCGTGAATTTTCGGCAAAAGTGAAAGACACTGTGGCCAAACAGGTTGCGGTTCTGAAAGACAAATATCAGGTGACACCGGGGCTTGCGGTTGTCCTGGTCGGTGAAGATCCTGCAAGTCAGGTCTATGTGCGAAACAAGAACCACTCCACCGTTGAAGCAGGCATGAAATCGGAGGAGATCAAACTTCCTGATACTGCCACAGAAGAAGAAGTTCTCGCGGTGGTCAATCGCCTGAACGAAGATGACAGCATTCATGGCATTCTTGTGCAACTGCCTTTGCCGGATCAAATTGATGAAACAGCGGTTATTGATGCCATTTCCCCGGAAAAAGATGTAGATGGCTTTCATGTCATTAACACGGGTCGTCAGGCCGTGGGATTGCCAGCCATGGTTCCCTGTACGCCGCGCGGCTGCATCATGATGCTGCAGGATTATCTGGGTGATCTGTCTGGATTAAATGCGGTGGTCGTGGGCCGATCAAACATTGTGGGAAAACCAATGGCGAGCCTGCTGCTTGAGCAAAGCTGCACGGTCACCATTGCCCATTCGCGCACAAAAGATTTACCGGACGTTTGCCGTCGGGCTGATATTCTGGTGGCCGCGGTCGGACGTCCTGAAATGATCAAAGGGGACTGGGTCAAGCCGGGCGCGACAGTGATTGACGTGGGGATTAACCGCATCCCGAAAGAGGATGGCAAAACCCGCCTTGTGGGCGATGTGGAGTTTGAAACCGCCAAAGAGGTTGCCGGTGCGATCACACCCGTGCCGGGCGGAGTTGGTCCGATGACAATTGCCTGTTTGCTTGCTAACACAATTACAGCGGCCTGCCGCATCCATGATGTGGATGAGGACGGGTTACTGCTTTAAGGAAAGAGAATGCAGAGACGTACCGTAAATCCGTTTCAATTGTTGAAATCTGCGTCCGTTGGTGCGCTGACCGGTATCGTCTTTGCCATAGTCTTTTTGGCTGTTCCCGGGGCTCTTCTTCTGTTTGTCGCGGGGACGCTGGATCTTGCGTGGGATTTAAGCTGGATCCCGGATGTGATGGATGTGATTTTGATTGGTGCGATTGCAGGAGGGGGGCTTGCAATAGCGCTTTTTATCAAGGATCAGTATGTGCCTTACGTGGAAGAGGTGCAGGACTTTGAAGAAGAAGCCGAAAGAGACATTAAACGGCACTAACAAAAAAACCCGGCAGATCGCCGGGTTTTTCATTGTATATGTTCTGATTAGTTTTTCTGACGGTGCAGAAGACGCAGGCGAAGGGCGTTTAGCTTGATAAAGCCTTCCGCATCCCGCTGGTCGTAAACTGTATCTTCTTCGAAGGTCACATGTTCCATGGAGTAGAGAGAGAATTTACTCTTACGTCCCACAACGGAAACACGGCCTTTGTAAAGTTTCAGGCGAACAACACCGCATACTTTTTCCTGGCTCTTGTCGATCAGGGCCTGCAGCATTTCGCGCTCTGGTGAATACCAGAGACCATTATAGATCAGCTCTGCATAGCGCGGCATGATGTCGTCTTTAAGATGCATCGCACCACGGTCCAGTGTGATCTGCTCAATGCCGCGATGGGCTTCAAGCATAATGGTGCCGCCCGGTGTTTCATAGATGCCACGGGATTTCATGCCCACAAAGCGCCCTTCAACCAGATCAAGACGACCAATGCCGTTTGCACCTGCAAGACGGTTCAGCTCTGTCAGCATTGTTGCCGGGCTGAGACGCTTGCCGTCCAGACCAACAGGATCGCCTTTTTCATATTCGATTTCGATATATGTTGGCTCATCCGGTGCATCTTCTGGGGCAACGGTGCGTGTGTAAACATATTCACCGGCTTCTTCCCATGGATCTTCCAGAGCTTTACCTTCCGCTGAAATGTGCAGCAGGTTCGCATCCACAGAGAAAGGCGCTTCGCCGCGTTTGTCTTTTGGAATTGGAATCTGGTTCTTTTCCGCAAAGTCGATCAGCTTGGTACGGGAGTTCAGATCCCATTCACGCCAAGGAGCAATCACTTTAATGTCCGGGTTCAGCGCGTAGTAGCCAAGCTCGAAACGAACCTGATCATTGCCTTTACCTGTCGCGCCGTGGGAGACGGCATCGGCTCCTACTTCACGGGCGATTTCGATCTGGCGCTTGGAGATCAATGGACGCGCAATGGACGTTCCCAGAAGGTACTGACCTTCGTAAACAGCATTAGCGCGGAACATTGGGAACACGAAATCACGAACAAATTCTTCGCGAAGATCATCAATGAAAATTTCTTTGATGCCGAGCATTTCTGCTTTCTGGCGGGCTGGTTCCAACTCTTCTCCCTGACCGAGGTCAGCGGTGAAAGTAACCACTTCGCAGTTATAAGTTGTCTGCAGCCATTTCAGGATAACGGAGGTATCAAGACCGCCGGAATAGGCCAGAACAACTTTTTTGATGTCTTGTGACATGGCGTGTTCCTTTAATGGAAATCAAATCTCTATGTGAATTAGAAGCGCGCAAAATAGGGGAAAAGGTGCGTCCCTGCAAGGAAAAGACACGCGGCTCAATTGCATCTGAATTTGACGCTAAAAATTACAGCTCTTGCCGACCCTGTGCTTCCATCGTTTTAAGGATCTGGGAGCGAACCGTCAGATAGGCAGAGATGCTGGAGACGAGAAAGGGAACGCAGTAAGTGAGAGCAATTTTAGGCCAATCGATCGGGGCCTCTCCTGTAAGGCCCTGCCACTGATTAATCAGGCAAAGCAGGGTTCCGGCAATAACTGCAACCATCAGAGATCGCTGCATTAAAGGGCGACTGAAATAAAGGCCAAGTCCAGTGTTTGGCATTGTTTGACACTCCGTTCTTACGAATACGGTATTCGATTTCTCAATGTGCCCAAAAACCCGCTCCTGTGACATGATCTCGGTCAACAGTCCTGACTACACTAGATTGGGATGGTCATGTGGAATTCAAGGGAGTGTTTATTTCGGTCTCTGTGAAAAAAGTTTGTTAGACGTATTCTCAGGAATCGTAGTTCGTCGCCAAAGCACCACAATCCAAATGACGAAAGCAATAAACATGATAACTGCCAGCTCCTGCCAGATTTCTAACAAATAGGTTTCAAGTTTGGCCCCAAACAAGTATCCCCCTCCCACAAGAAGACATGCCCAAATAAGAGTGGATAAGGCATTCAACACGGTGAAGTGGGCCCAGGCAATATCTGTGATGCCAATGGGGAGTGCGCCTATTGTCCGCATCCCTTTGGGATAACGGTAGAGAAGAATATAAAGGGCACCATACTTTTCGAACATGGATTGCGCACGAAGAAACATGGATTTAATCCGTGGACGATTATTTACCAAGCTAAGACCATATTTTCGCGACAGATAAAATCGAAGCTCATCTCCAAGATAGCCACCTAGTATGACAGCGGAGATAACAGAGGGAGTGTCCAACCATCCAAGCTGGGCTCCATAACCTGCTAGCAGAGGAAGAAGTCCACTTTTTAAAAAGCAGTAGCCGAAGATTATGAGATATATACCCACCCCGTAATCACGGATGATGTTTTCAATGACGTCCAAAATCCACTCCATGTAACAGGAGAATTTACGATGCAGGGGGGAATTTGGATTTATCGGCACTGCCTTTTAAAATCAATAATGGGGGCAGCCTTACTTTTCCGGTTTTTTTGAACCTTTTCTCTTGAAGCTTCGACCAACCTTTAGACACCCGGTTAGTTGTCATAAACGTATGTTCATATTAAGCTAATATTAGAGGGGTATTGAAGATGAAGAATTACAAGCACATGCTAAAGTGCAGCACTTTGTTGGGGCTGTTATCTCCAGTTTTGTTGTTTTCCCCGAACGCTTATTCAGCTGAATTTCACGACTCTCAAGTGGTGAGGATTCTGACGCCCACAATGACAGTTCAGTCGGACGGAAAAAAGTACACACAAAGCAACGATGGGCATTTTCGAGCTGAAATCGCAGTTGGAATGGCTGCAGGGTTTTCGGGTCGCGTAGAAAGCTGGAAAACCTGGCTGGTTATCAGGCCTCAATATCAGGATTATTCTCGTGAATTTCCTAATGGTGGGTATCAAAAAGTTTATGCGTCTGGTGATCGGCCGAAGGAAGTTGATCGAACCGTACCCGTATTGGCGCCCGCCAATGAAATTGAACAACTGATGTTGGGGCAATGCAATACCCTTGCAAGACGTCTTAAAGATCAGGGCATTAGAGATGAGGTTGTCTTCGGCCAAGATCGCCCTTTGACTTTCTTCGCAACAAGCAAGCTGGATTACTCATTTACCGGTATTAGCGGGACCCATTTTATTGGTGGCCAGCAGGAGAAAGAATTTACGGTTATTTGTAAAAAACACAGGGACTTCTCTGGCTCAGCTACGATCGCACAAGTGCCATCCAAGGTGACAGATGTATCCAACAATCTTATCGAAGGTGACAATCGTCAACCGGGCAATTGCCGCCTTAACATTGCAGGTGTTTTCAGAACAGACCGTGCGAATACGGAAGTGAAATACAAATATGTTTACCGGAAACAAGCAGGCGCTTCGAAACGCTATAGTGAGGTGAAAACGGTAACAACCGATCATTCAAAAGTTGCCATGGTCTCTCATGCCTATGATGTGCCGATCGTTCCGGGAAAAGAACGCGGTCAAATCCGAATTGAAACAACTAGTCCAAATGTAGAGAAAAGCGTCTGGCGTAATTTTGAAATGGATTGTGCCGGTGGGTTATCTGTCGCAACCAATCATCCTATCCAGCGTACTGTAAAATTTGTTCCAAAAACTTTCTCAAGGTTGGGAAATCAATCTTGCCCGATTACAGGCAATATTGTGGTGATTCTGAAATCAACGGGAACTCCATTTGAGGGCACAGGCCGAATTACGGTGAAAGATGAGAAAGGGCAGCTTTTCTCAAGTGGTCCAAATGATGTTTCTTTAACGGCAAATACGACCCGTTTCTTTGGAATGCCGTTTAATCCGAAATGGGGTAACCCTGGAGCGCTTGTGGAAGCTGGCAGCCTCGGCTCCTCCCCGCAGCGGAAGCAGACATTGAAATATGCATTGGCTTTGGCGAAGACAGGACAAGGCACATCCGCATCACCACCTGAAAAAGAGCTGGAAATTGAATGCAGTATGATTGCACAAAGTGTCACAGCAAACACGATGGCTTTGTCGGGTGCGCAGGCCTCCGGAACGGGTGGGGGCAGCAAGCCTAAAACGACAACGGCTTTAAAAGTGGTGGCTTTGCCAGACCTGATTATCAAAAAGGCGGTTCAGTCGGACCCAGATAAGTTAAAAGTTCTGATTGCCAATGTGGGCCAGTCAAATGCCGGGAAAAATCTGCTCAAGATAGATGCCAACCCTGGCAAGAGTAAGTTTAAAACGATTGGTGCGCTGGCAGCTGGCAAGCAAAATTGGGTGACCATTAATCTTCCCAAAGGGGCGAAGACAGTTGATCTGACCATTGATGCCAAGAAAAAAATCAAAGAGAAAAATGAGAGCAACAACCAACTGACACAAAAAGTAAATTAGATCGTTCACTTGCCTTTCTTTCCCGGCCCTGTGCCGGGATTTTTTTTGAACCTCTTGCAGGGCTGGATCGTCTTAACAGTAGAAACCTTAAGAGGAGAGATACATGTTTCTACTGACTAAAAAGGCAACGTTATTCGGCTCAGCCCTTCTGTTCGGTATGTCATTGGCTGGTGACACTTTTGCAGCTCCAAAACGTACTAACCCCACGCATGAGCCTGTCCGAACCAACCCCGCACCGAAGGTCGGTGGCAATGGAACATTTGGAACCCAGTTCCAGCAGACATGTTATCAAGGGTTCTATAAGGGGCCCAAGGTCATGCAAAACTCAGCGATGATTGATCATTATATCTGCTATTCAGACGTGATTTATTGCCCGCCTTATTTCCAGAAAAATGATGGACGATGGGCAAATGTGCATCCGATAGTGATAGTAAAACAGATTGGCGGAAATCCGGAAAGTGGTCAGGCTAAACGTTTTCAAATTCAATATAAATGTGATTACTCACCAAATTACAAACCTGAAGGCTAAGCCATCAGGTTTGAAAATTCAGACTTTTAGCAACTTACCCAGCAGCGCGCTTTCTTTCAGAAGCGCGTTCTTTTGTGCTTTCCGTCTTAAGCTGACCACAAGCGGCCATGATGTCTTCACCGCGCGGAACGCGTACAGGTGATGAATAACCCGCGTCATTGACGATCTTGGCAAAACGGTGGATGGCGTTGTTGCTGGAACGTTTGTAGTTACTGCCCGGCCATGGGTTGAACGGAATAAGGTTCACTTTGGCTGGAATGTTTTTCAACAGGCGGACCAGTTCGCGGGCGTCTGCAGGGCTGTCATTGATGCCATCCAGCATTACATATTCAAATGTAATGCGGCGCGCATTGTTGCTGGCAGGATAATCCTTGCAGGCTTTGAGAAGTTCCTTGATCGGGTACCGTTTGTTGATCGGCACCAGAATATCACGCACATCATCTGTAACGGCGTGTAGTGAAATGGCAAGGTTCACGCCCAGCTCTTCACCACACTGGTAAATCTTTGGAACGACACCGGATGTGGACAATGTAATCCGGCGCTTGGAAAGGGAAATGCCTTCTCCGTCCATGATGATTTTCAGCGCTTTGGACACATTGTCATAATTCAGAAGCGGCTCGCCCATACCCATCATAACAATGTTGGAAATCATGCGATTGCCTTTAGGGCTCGGCCATTCATTGATCGTGTCGCGGGCAACCAGCATCTGGGAGATAATCTCTCCCGCGGTGAGATTGCGAACGAGCTTCATTGTACCTGTATGACAGAAGCTGCAGGTCAGGGTGCACCCCACCTGACTTGAGACACAAAGAGCCCCGCGATCTTCTTCCGGAATATGAACCGATTCGACTTCCTGTCCGTCTGGAAATTTCACCAACCATTTACGTGTGCCGTCCGTTGATTTCTGAAGGCTCGTAATTTCAGGGCGGGCAACGGTGAAATGTTCAGGCAGGCTGCTGCGCATATCCTTGGAGATCGACGTCATGTCTCCAAAGTCACTGGCCCCACGATAATAGAGCCAATGAAAGAGCTGTCTGGCTCTCATTTTGGCAGATTTCTCCGGTTGTCCGGCCTCAATCAGGGCCGCAGCGATATCCGCACGGTCAAGCCCAACAAGGTTTTTCCGAATAGCCAACAGTTCAGGCTGCCGGTCCACAGCCTCTACATCGGGAATCAAATGATCCATGGGTACTATACTTCTGTCCATCACACCCGCCGACATGTCAGGCAGGTTCCATTATCCACTGATATTGTGGATTTCGACTAATTGCAGCTTTTTCTAATCTGCTTATGCGCAGCTGTAAAGCCTTGTAATGAATATGTGTCCGTTGTTTTTGTCCCGCGAGAGGAAATTCCATCTACCGACATCTTGGATCCGCGGCGCATTGCGTTGACCATTTTGGCATCCATATCCGTGCCCGGCAGCCAGGCAGCGTCTCCATCGGTTGCCATCTTGAATTTTTGTTTGTCGATGGTCACATCCACAACGGATTTGTTTTTATACGGATACCCGGTAACGTGACTCACCTCTTCTTTTAGGCGGGCTTTCGGGCGATATGTGATCATCATATAGATGTCCCCGCGACGGACATTTTTAGGTAGAGACTTAGTCGGACGTGACAGCATGTAGCAGATTTTCTGCCCGTTTTCGACCCAGGTGTAAGCGCTCCAGTCTTTAAAAACACCAAGGGCACGGGGGTCGCCTTTTGCAGCGTCAGCAGTTGCAGCGGTGAGGAGAAGGCCACTTGTCAGGCAAGCAGCAAAACAGGTCTTCACTTTTGAAAATGTCATTACGCTAATCTTCTATCCCTTATCCGTTACACGGTTTATTCTTCCAGATTTCGCAGTTTTCGGCTCAGTGGTTTGCCCTGAATATGATCAGGAAGCGGCACCGCTTTGCCAAGTTCACTTGTTGGGCGGGTCGCAAATCGACCATGTGCCACGATCCGATCATACATGACAATGGCACCCGCAGTTGCAACATTCAAACAGAATTTTGTCGGAATTTTGATGAAGTAATCACATTTCTCCCGCATAGCAGGAGAGAGGGAGCCTCGCTCCCGCCCCAGAACGTAGACGGCGCTCAAGGGATGAAAAAAGCTGGGCAGCTCTTCTGCTTCATCCAACAATTCCACACCTACGACCTTGCAATGCTTCGGGAGCAGCATGTCGTCAACAGTGTCATACTCATACCAGGGAATGTTTTTTGGTGCGAGTGAGGTGTCGGATTTCGCTTTGCGAACGGCATATTCTGCATTGATTGTGAAAACAAAACTAGCACCAAAGGCGTGGGCTGTGCGGAACAGGTTACCCGCATTCATGGGTTTACTGACCCCTTCAATTCCAATACCAAAAAAGCCTCTTGAAGACATTAAACCTATTCACCTTCACCTTAAACACAGATAATGTACGCGCGTGTGGCGCACTATATATGCAGGATGATATAAATGACAAAAACTTCCGACACCTTTATCTCGGAAAATCCGCTAACGATTGATGTTTGGCGTGGAAATATGGTGGAAAGCCGCCATCAGGTTCACGCTGTGGTCACTGATGCGGACGGTGGTCTATTGCGTCAGTGGGGCACCATTGATGATCCCGTTTATTTGCGTTCCGCCATCAAGCCTGTGCAAGCCCTTCCCCTTATTGAAAGTGGGGCAGCCGACGCGTTTTCAGTGAGTGAAAAAGAACTGTCATTAGCCTGTGCCTCCCATACGGGTGAGGATATTCATGTAGAAGCCGTGACAGCCTGGCTGGATCGCATTGGATTGTCCGTTAATGATCTGGAATGTGGTGCTCACTGGCCGTCTTACCGTCCTGCAGAACGTGCCCTCGCCGCAAAAGGGCAGGAGCCAACGGCAGCGAACAATAATTGCTCAGGTAAACATACTGGCTTCCTTACTACGTCTGTTCATCTGGGCGAAAATCCCAAAGGCTATATCAATCTGGATCATCCGGTTCAGAAGCGTATCCAGAAAATTCTGGAAGACTTTACCGATTTGGATTTATCGAACGCGCCAATGGGGATTGACGGCTGTTCCATCCCGACTTTTGGTGTGCCTTTGAAAAATGCAGCCATGGCAATCGCCCGATTTGCAAATCCTGAAAAACTTGGCGCGGATCGTGCGGCAGCTTGTCTTCGTATCCAGAATGCGATCGCGGCTTATCCTGAAATGATTGCCGGATCTGACCGTTTATGCACTGCGCTTAACGGATCGGCAAAAGGAACTGTCATTGCGAAGGTCGGGGCGGAAGGGGTGTATCTTGCCGCGCTCCCGACACTTGGCCTTGGCATTGCCATGAAAACGGCTGATGGCAATACGCGCGGTGTTGAGGCGGCGCTTGGCAGTCTGCTTGATCATTTTGGTTTGATGACTGATGAGATGAAAGCGGCTATGAGCGAATTTACAAATCCGGTGCTGGAAAACTGGAATAAGTTCAAGGTTGGCAAAATCGAGACCCATCTTGAGGGCAGTGGTCTTTGAAAATTTGACCTTTTGCCTAGGGTTGGACTATTTTATTGCAGCGCAAAATAAATAACCCCGTCAGGGACACAAACAAAACGGAAAAATAATAAAATGAAAGCACTACTCTGTAAGGAATTTGGGGGTCCAGATGATCTGGTCCTTGAGGATATCCCGGAACCTAAAGTTTCCGCCGGCATGGTCAAAATTGAAATTCACTCTGTTGGTTTGAATTTCCCTGACACGCTTATCATTGCGGGTAAATATCAGTTTAAACCTGAATTCCCATTTGCCCCTGGTATGGAAAGCTCCGGCATTATTACTGAAGTTGGTGAAGGCGTAACTGACCTTAAAGTTGGTGATCGTGTCATGTCCAACCATGGTCATGGTGGCTTCGCTGAATATGTGGTGGCGCCCGCAGAAGCAACTTACAAAATCCCTGATAACATGCCTTATGATCAGGCGGCAGGTTTCCCTGTAACATACGGTACAACCTACCACGCTCTGGTTGATCGCGGTGAACTGAAGAAAGGCGAAGTTCTTCTGGTTCATGGCGCCGCCGGCGGTGTTGGTCTCAACGCAGTTGAACTTGGTAAGGCGCTGGGGGCAACTGTAATCGGTACTGTTGGTTCTGACGAGAAAATGGATATTGTTCGTCAGTACGGTGCGGACCATGTGATCAACTATTCCACTGAAAGTATTAAAGACCGCGTTAAAGAACTGACCGGTGGTAAAGGCGCAGACGTCATTTATGATCCGGTGGGCGGTGATGCCTTTGATCAGTCCATGCGCTGCATTAACTGGGAAGGTCGTCTGTTGGTGATCGGTTTCGCATCCGGCCGGATTGCGGAGCTTCCAACTAACCTGACATTGCTTAAAGGCTGTTCTGTTGTGGGTGTGTTCTGGGGTGAATTTGCCCGCCGGACACCTGAAAAGAACCGTGCAAATTTCCAGACCATGCTGGATATGGTTGAGAAAGGTGAGATCAAGCCTCACGTGTCAGCAAACTTCCCGCTTGAAAAAGGTGGGGATGCGATGAAGGCGCTGCTTTCACGTAAATACACAGGTAAGATCACAATCACTGTGAAGGACTAATTATCTATGGCACGGGGGAGAGAGAAGCGGGATCGCGCGGTCAAAAACCAGTATGAAGATTTCCCCTATCCTCCCCGTAATCCAGAAGATGAACGTCATCGCCTCATCACGGGTAGCCCAAGCCATCTGGATGAGGTGAACCACTATATCTATGCGGGACGGCGCGATTATTCGAAGCCGTTTCGCGCCCTTGTCGCTGGGGGCGGCACTGGTGATGCAGTGATCATGCTGGCACAGCAGCTAGCCGATCGATGTGCTGACAGCACGGTGACCTACGTGGATATGTCCTCCGCCAGCCGCAAAGTCGTAGAAGCCCGCGCCAAGGTCCGCGGCCTCACCAATATCGAATTTCACACAGCCTCACTGCTTGAACTTCCCAATATGGGGTTTGAACCGTTCGATTATATTGATTGTTGCGGTGTTCTTCATCATCTGGAAGACCCCGAAGAGGGGCTTAAATCCTTAAATGCAGTCCTGAAAGAGGATGGCGGTATGGGATTGATGCTGTATGCGACGCTAGGGCGCATAGGGGTCTATTCTACGCAGCGTGCTTTGAAATCATTGGTGGGTGATCTGCCACAGAAGAAACAGGTCCCTCTTGCCAAAAAATTTGTAGATCAACTACCGCAAACCAATTGGCTGGTGCGAAACCCGTTTGTAGGCGACCATAAAATGGGGGAGGATGCCGCCTTTTTTGATCTGCTTCTGCATCCCCGGGATAGAAGTTATCTGGTCCCTGAAGTTGTTGATTTCTTGGGCGCTGCCGACATGGAAGTCGCCACTTTCATTGAGCCGGTAAAATATGATCCTGCAGTTTTCTTAAAAGATCCGGATCTTATCAAGAAAGCGCGGGCGCTGGATCCCATGGATCAGGCCGCGCTTGCGGAAAATATCACCGGTAGCTTGAAAACACATGTTTTCTACGTGAAGAAGGCCGGAAAAGGTGCGGGAGCGGCGAAGCTTGCCCCCAATATGATTCCGATCTTGAAAGAGGGTAATCCGCCTGACCAATTGGCAAAAGCCTTCAAAGGCCGGAAGAGTTTCGAGGTGTCGTTCGATGGCGTGAAAATAGATTTCCCGTTGCCCGCGCGCGCCTCAGAGATGGTGGCCTTGATGGATGGTACGCGAACTTTTGCGGATATTCAGGCGGAATTTGGCATGAGTTGGAATGATTTCAGGCAGCTCGCTGCAGCCCTGTTAAAAGTGATGAGCGGGTGGAATATCCTGTGGCTAAAAGACGCAGGGGCATCCTGATATTTGGTGTGTTAGAGAGACATAACAGCAAATTGAAAAAGATATGACAAATTGCATTTCCTAATGTGGCGAATGCCGCTATGATCCCGGCGAATTTCAAGTCTGCCGGGTCAGCCAAAGGGAACAATTTGACAACCCGAGTGGTTCTTCATTGAAGGGCCGTTGACTAAACCTTTAAGACGAGAAAAGGCAGGAGTCATATAAATATGGCAAACAAAGTTTACTCCGACGCATCCGCAGCACTGGAAGGGTTGCTTTTTGATGGAATGACCATCGCCGCTGGCGGTTTTGGTTTGTGTGGTATTCCAGAAAATCTAATCACCGCAATCCGCAATTCAGGCGTCAAAGACCTCACCGTATATTCCAACAACGCTGGCGTTGATGATTTCGGTCTGGGTGTTCTTCTTCAAACCCGTCAGGTTAAGAAGATGGTTTCTTCTTATGTGGGTGAAAACGCGGAATTTATGCGTCAGTATCTCTCCGGTGAGCTGGAACTTGAATTTAATCCGCAGGGCACATTGGCGGAGCGTATGCGTGCTGGCGGTGCAGGTATTCCGGGCTTCTATACAAAAACAGGTGTTGGAACGCTGGTTGCAGAAGGTAAGGAAGAAAAAGAATTTGACGGAGAGCGTTACATTCTTGAGCGCGGCATCGTTGCTGACCTTGCCATCGTGAAAGCCTGGAAAGGTGATAATCACGGTAATCTTGTATATCGTAAAACGGCTCGTAACTTTAACCCAATGGCCGCAACATGTGGCAAGGTCACTGTGGCGGAAGTTGAAGAAATGGTGCCACTTGGAACACTGGATCCAGATAACATCCATACACCAAGCGTATACGTGCAGCGCATTATCAAAGGCGAGCATGAAAAACGCATTGAGCAACGCACTATTCGGGAAGCCTGAGAGAAGGAGATAGATTATGGCTTGGGATCGTAATCAAATGGCTGCCCGCGCAGCGCAAGAACTGGAAGATGGAACATATGTGAACCTGGGTATCGGTATTCCGACACTGGTTTCCAACTACATTCCTGAAGGTGTAGATGTGACCCTGCAGTCTGAAAATGGCATGCTGGGTATGGGCCCTTTTCCAACAGAAGACGAAATTGACGCTGACCTGATTAACGCAGGTAAGCAGACAATTACGGAACTTGACCGCACCAGCTATTTCAACTCAGCAGACAGCTTTGCCATGATCCGCGGCGGTCATATTGCCCTGTCCATCCTGGGTGCCATGGAAGTATCCGAAGAAGGCGATCTTGCCAACTGGATGATCCCTGGCAAGCTTGTGAAGGGTATGGGCGGTGCCATGGATCTGGTAGCCGGCGTGAAGCGTGTGGTTATCATCATGGACCACACAAACAAAGCTGGTGAAACCAAAGTTCTGAAGAAATGTACATTGCCACTGACCGGTATCAAGGTTGTGGATCGCATTATTTCAAATCTGGGTGTGTTTGACGTTGTTGAGGGCGGCCTCAAGGTTGTTGAAATGGCACCGGATGTGACACTGGACGAAATTCGCGAAAAAACAGACGCGACTTTGGTCGAATAACGCAAATTATCTTGTGGTGAAAAGGGTCGCTTTTGCGGCCCTTTTTTTGTGCCCGCGTTTTCTGCAACGCTGCGTTGCAAATAATTGGCTTTCCATTCATGAGTATGCGAACTAATGTAAACTAATGTCCTATTCTCGCACGCTTTTTAAGCCTCTATCTACTCTTCCAGTTGCCTTTCAAGCTGCCCTTCTGATGGTGGTTGGTTGCTTTTTTCTGGCAGCTTTAGGGGGCTTTATTCGCGAGCTGTCCAATAGTGGTATGCATGTTTTCGAAATCGTTTTCTTGCGAAATGTCGCAGGCTTTGCGGTTCTTCTGCCATGGTTGATGAAAAGTGGTCCGTCCGTTCTTAAAACCAATCGGCCGGGTCTTTATCTGGTCCGTGGCCTGTTTGGTTTTGTGTCTATGGTGGCGTGGTTTTACGCGGTGACGGAGATCCAACTCGCCGAAGCAGTTGCGCTTAACTTTACGGCCCCAATTTTTGGCACCTTGCTGGCGATTATCTTTTTGCGAGAAGTTGTACGCTTGCGACGTTGGGCCGCTGTGATTGTCGGTTTTGCCGGCGCCATGCTGATCCTTCGTCCGGGAGCTATTGAAATGAGCCCGGGGGCTTATGCTGCGGTTTTCTCGGCCGCGACCATGGCGTGTTCGATCACATGTGTGAAATTGCTGTCGCGCACGGAAAGTACGCCGGCTATTGTTGCCTGGACGCAGATTATCATTATGCCCATGTCCTGTTTGCCAGCTCTATATTACTGGACCATGCCGACCATGGAGCAGCTTTACTATGTTGTCGCCATGGGTATTTGCGCCACATTAGGTCATCTTCTCTTTACCAAAGCCTATTCCATCGCGGACGCGACCTATGTGATGCCGTTTGATTTCTCCCGACTTGTCTTCTCAGCCATCATTGGTTTCATTTTCTTCGCGCAGGAGCCTGATATCTTCGTCTGGATCGGTGCGGCGGTTATTTTCGGATCAGCTGTCTACATTGCCATGCGAGAAGCCAAAGCGGGTCAGGAAAGCGAAAAACTGGCGTCCTCTACTCCAAAAGCCAACTGATCATGTCAACTGAGCCTGCAGGCCTTCACCAAAAACTAGCGAGCCTTCCTGCGAATGTGCAAGGAGCCTTGTGGATGCTTGTGGCCTGTGTTGTGTTTTCGGCCATGGGACTTGGCGTCAAATATGTCGGAGAGGGGATGGACAGTTTTCAGATCGGCTTTATCCGTGCCTTGTTTGGATTGATCTTCGTGATCCCCATAATCCTTTATCGCGGAGTTGGGCAACTTAAGACCAATAGAATGGGCCTTCATATTACCCGGTCGATTTTTGGCATCACGGGTATGTTATCGGTCATGTATACACTGACCAATATGCCGCTGGCAGATTCTGTTGCTCTTACATTTACCCGCCCTTTGTTCGTTATCGTGTTGGCGGTCATTTTCTTGGGCGAAGTGGTGCGCTGGCGGCGCTGGATGGCAACCATTGTTGGGTTTGGTGGCGTCTTGCTTATGGTGCAGGCGTCCGCTGAAATCGGTTTTGCAACGGCGGTTGGTTTGTTTGGTGCGTTGATGGTGGGCTGCGTTTCGGTGTTTTTGAAAAAGCTCAGCAGCAGTGAAGCCCCGACCACTATCATGTTCTATTTTGGCCTCTACGGATCATTGATTGCGGCGGTGCCGGCCTATTTTGTGTGGCAAACCCCATCCGTTGAACAAGTGTTTCTATTAGGCCTGACAGCCGCGGCGGGAACCTGTGGCAACTACTGTGTGATCCGCGCTATCAGCGTGGGCGAGACTACCGCCGTTATGCCTTATGATTATACACGCCTTATTTTCTCGGCGATCATGGCGTATTTCGTCTTTGGAGAAATCCCAACCATGGGCATGGTGGCCGGTGCGTGCGTGATCGTGGCCTCCAGCCTCTACATCATGCGACGTGAAGCGGCATTGAAGAAAAAAGGCGCGCTCTAGGCCACTTATTTATTCAAAAACTCCCGCGCTTTGTCGCGGTGGCTATCATTGATGTGAGATCTAACCGCAGCGATGGCTGCGGCAATGACGCTGGCATCATCGGTAAATCCAAGGCCAACAATAAAATCAGGGACCACATCTGCCGGCATGATGAAATAAGCCAGTGCCCCAAACAGGATCGCCTTGACCGATGCAGGGGTACTGCCATCCATAGCACAATAAAAAGCAGCGGTTACTTCATCGGCAAAAGGGATTTTACCAATGTTGGTTTTCAGCTTGTGCGCAAATTCCCGCATGACAAGTTTCTTGTCGGCTTGCATTTTGTCCGCATCAAATGCTGAAATATCTTCGTCATCAATTGTCATGACCTGTATATGAGCAAAGCGCCGGAAAAATGCAACGCAAGACTTTTCTTTTGATGGTTCACAGTGTATGCAGTAAGCAGCTAAACATAACGTTTGTTAGATTTTGGGAGAAGTGAAATGGATATCAGTGGTAAGGCTGCTATCGTAACCGGCGGTGCTTCCGGTCTGGGCGCTGCAACAGCCCGTGCATTGGCAGAAGCTGGTGCCAAGGTTGCTATTTTTGACATGAACGAAGATGCTGCGAACGCAATGGCGTCTGAAATCGGTGGTGTTGCATGTGTGACCAACGTTGCGGATGATGCGTCTGTGGAAGCTGCATTTGACAAAGCACGTGATGCCCACGGTGCGGCACGTATTCTGGTAAACTGCGCAGGCATCGGCCCAGCTGCAAAAACTGTTTCCAGCAAAGGTATGCACCCACTGGATAAATTTCAGCAGGTGATTAACGTAAACCTGATCGGTACTTTTAACTGCATCCGCCGTGCATCTGCCGACATGATCGAACAAGAGCCAATGGAAAGCGGTGAGCGCGGTGTTTGTATCAACACAGCATCTGTAGCCGCATTTGACGGCCAGATCGGCCAGGCTGCTTATTCCGCATCCAAAGGCGGTATCGTTGGCATGACACTCCCGATTGCCCGTGATTTGGCGAATGTTGGTGTTCGTATCATGACAATTGCCCCAGGTCTGTTCAAAACACCACTTCTTCTGGGTTTGCCACAGGAAGTACAGGATAGCCTTGGCGCGTCTGTTCCTTTCCCAAGCCGTCTTGGCGATCCATCTGAATATGCGGCACTTGCCAAGCATATCGTGGAAAACCAGATGCTGAACGGTGAAGTGATCCGCCTTGATGGTGCGATCCGTATGGCACCAAAATAAGAAATACTGACGAGATAAGCGCCGACTATTCGGCGCTTATTTTTTCCATGAGTGCCGCCAATTGCAGGTCAAGCGAACTGACCCCGCCCACGTCATGGGTAGCCAGGGTAACATCAACTCGGGCGTAGACATTGAACCACTCTGGATGATGGTTTATTTGCTCCGCATATAAGGCGACCCGGCTCATAAATCCGAAGGCTTCGTTGAAATCCTTGAAAGTGAATGATTTCCGGATGGCATCACGGTCTTCCTGAAGGTGCCACCCGGGTAATTCCAGAAGAAGTGTTTCAATATCTTCCCGGCTTAATTTTTCTGTCATTTTTTCGTCGTCTCCCAGCCCCTTAAAGAGTATATGTGGCGCAAGGACTGCAAATCCAGCTAAAGGAAGTTTTGATGACCCGTGTCCTTTTTGTTTGCCTTGGTAATATCTGCCGCTCTCCCTCTGCCGAAGCTGTCTTTCGCGGACTTGTCCGTGAACGGGGATTGGAAGATACCATTCTGACCGACAGCGCCGGAACGGGCGCGTGGCATGTGGGCAATCCACCGGATGAGAGGGCCCAACTTGTAGGTCGCCATTATGGGTATGATATGTCTGATCTTCGGGCGCGAAAAGTGGAAGACACTGACTTTGCGGAATTTGACTATATCCTTGCAATGGACAATAGCAATTTCCGAAACCTGGAACGAATGCGCCCATCTGCATATGCCGGTACTTTGGCGATGATGATGGATTTTGCCGGGCGAAATGGGGAAGAGGTTCCAGATCCTTATTATGGGGATCTCTCTGATTATGAAACTGTATTTGATATGCTAAAACCCGCCGCAGAAGGCCTGCTGGCGCATATCCTTGATGAGATGAAGAAATGACGAAAATCAGCGAACTTAGCCGAAACTGGTGGCATGAAGAGACCGAAGGCGTTGCCTTTACCCATGCGCTGGATATGAAGAAGTTGCATGAGGAGCAAAGCCCTTACCAGAAGATCGAGATTTTCGAACATGAGACTTTTGGTCGGGTTTTGACGCTGGATGGATTGGTTCAGGCATCCGAGGCTGATGAATATATGTATCACGAGATGGCGGTTCATGTTCCACTTCTGGGCCGTGATTGGGATGATGTGAGTGTTCTGATTGTCGGTGGCGGGGATGGCGGTATCCTTCGTGAAGTGCTGGTCCATGACTTTGTCAGCCGCGTCGTGATGGTGGAAATTGACCAGCGTGTTGTTGAATTGTCCCAGGAATATCTGGGGATCAATGGGGATTACAATGACCCTCGTGCCGAACTGATCATCGGTGATGCCGCAGACTATATGCGCCGTGCACGGGCGCGAAGCGATAAGTTCGACCTGATCATTCTGGATTTGAGTGAGCCTGTAGGTCCTTCCTCCACGGTGTTCACAGAAGAGTTTTGCGAGAATTTCTCCAACTGCATTACGGATCGTGGTGTGGTTCTGGATAGCGACAGTATTTTTGTTGGCAAAGACCGCGCCTATTTCCTTCAGGAGCTTTGCGGTGATAAGGACCAGAACTTGGTCAGCATCATGCAGAATAAACAATTGCTGCCCCATGTATCAGGATATCGCTCCATTGTGCAGCTATATCCCGCGGCGGAGTTTGGTTTTTTCCTTTATAGTCGTGATGGGCATAGCTATTCCCATCCTGTGAAATCCCATACAGGACGCCATTACAATCCTGACCTTCATACAGGATCTTTTGCGCTGCCGACCTGGTGGCGGACAAATCTGGGATTTTAAGACGGAGCGTCTTCGGTGGAGAGGGGTTCCAGATCGAAGATGAACTCTTCTTCGTAGTGGGGCCCACCATGTCCAAGCTGACTGGAAAATAATGTAAAATATTCCATGAGGATCGGTCTGGTTTTAAACAATCCATGATCCATCAGAAAGCCACGAACACTGTCATATGGACTGTTATGGACGCGGCCAAGTGTGATATGAGGTTTAAACTTCCGATCTTCAAGTTTGATGCCGTGACGGCTGGCTATGGTGGCGATCTTCTGTTGAAGATGAGTAATCTCAGGTGTCTGTTTCACACCTGCCCATAAAATACGGGGCCGTTTGGCGTTGCCAAAGACCCCGACCCCTTCGATTTTTACTTCAAAGGCGGGGCAGTTGATCTTTCCCAAGGCAACGCCGAGGTCGATCATCTCGGCCTCGGGTAGGTCACCTAGAAAGCAAAGGGTGATATGGGCGTTTTCAGGCTTGCTCCAATAGGCGTCCTGCAAGCCAAATTGCAATGCGCCAAGTTGCTGCTTGATGTCGTCGGGTAAATCAAGGGCAACAAAAAGGCGCATAACACATTCCTTTACGGACAAGGGTAGGGATGTTCGCTGTGAATATCCTCTATAGACTTAAGAATGTCTTCTGACAGTTGGATGTCAATACTTCCGATATTTGTCTCCAACTGTGCCATTGTCGTGGCGCCGATGATATTTGAGGTTACAAAACGGCGGGAATTGATAAAGGCCAGCGCCATCTGCGACGGATCAAGTCCGTTTTCCTTGGCGAGCGCGACATATTTTTCCGTCATCTTGTAGGCGACTTCTGTTGTGTAACGCTGAAAGCGTGTAAACAGTGAAAAACGGGACCCTTCAGGCATCTGACCGCCCAAGTATTTCCCGCTCAGCATCCCCATGGCAAGCGGGGAATAGGCGAGCAGGCCGCATTCTTCACGAATGGAAACTTCAGCAAGACCCACTTCGTAGGAACGATTGAGCAGGTTATACGGATTTTGAACGGAGGCCATGCGGGGCAGGCCCAGTTTTTCTGAAAGAGCCAGATATTTCATGGTGCCCCAGGCACTTTCGTTGGAAAGGCCTACGTGGCGGATTTTGCCAGATTTCACCAGACCATCCAACGCCTCCAGTGTTTCCTGAAGCTCAATCGTGTCTTCGTCTTCAACGTGGTTGTAACCCAGCTTTCCAAAGAAGTTGGTGCTGCGTTCTGGCCAGTGAAGTTGATAAAGGTCGATATAATCTGTCTTTAGACGCTTAAGGCTTTTATCAACCGCATCGGTGATGTGACGGGCATTCATACGGGACACTTCGCCATTCCCGCGGAAGTAGGTGCTTTCAGATTTGCCGACGACCTTTGTTGCCAGAATGACCTTGTCACGGTTCCCTGTTTTTTCAAACCAGGTACCGATATATTCTTCGGTTCTGCCTTGCGTTTCTTCTTTTGGTGGGACGGGATATAACTCAGCGGTATCTAAGAAATTGACGCCTTGATCCAATGCATAATCCATCTGCTCATGGGCTTCTACTTCGGTGTTTTGTTCACCCCAAGTCATGGTGCCAAGGCAAATGACGCTGACATCCAGACCTGTGCGGCCCAGTTTACGGTATTCCATATTCATATCCTGAAGAGTTAATTTTTAATGCGCCCCGGAATTTATTTCGGGTTATTGAGAAACTCGATAAGGGAAGGAAGCATTTTTTCGACGATTAATGCAACCCCTTCTCGGTTTGGATGGATGGCATCCTCTTGATTTAACTCTGGCATCGCGGCAACACCGTCCAGAAAGAAGGGGTAAAAGGCGACGCGGTGTTTTTCCGCAAGTTCAGGGAAAATACCGTCAAATTCAGTTTGGTAATCAATACCCATATTGGGTGGCGCCCGCATACCTGTAAGAAAAACGGGAATGCTTTTCTCTTTCAGGCGCTTTAAAATTTCATCCAGATTTTGCTTGGTGACAGATGGTTCAATCCCGCGAAGGGCGTCATTTGCCCCAAGCTCCAGAATGACGGCATCAGCACCGCCCGCGATAGCCCAATCAAGACGTTGTAAACCCCCTGTTGAGGTGTCGCCAGAAACGCCAGCATTTTCAATGCGGATCTGATGTCCTTTTTCGGCAAGAGCAGCTTCTAACTGAACGGGAAAGGCATCACTTTGCGGAAGGCCATATCCGGCGGTCAAACTGTCCCCTAAAGCGACAATTTTTTTGATCTCGGCGGCGCTGAATGACGTATGAGTGAACAAAATCACGAAAACGAGACTGAAAATATTGAAAGTCAGCCGTCTTTTGCCATATGCCTTTAATGTCAAACTCTTGAAATGCATTGGAATCTAAATTGCCCCCGTCACCCATTATCTCGCTTGAGAATATTCATCTTACACTTAATTCAGATGCGGGCCCTGTCAATATCCTGCGTGGTATGGACTTGCAAATACAAGAGGGACAAACGGTGGGTATTGTGGGACCATCTGGTTCGGGCAAATCTACCTTAATGTCAATCATGGCGGGTCTTGAAAAGCCAAGCAGTGGCAATGTGAATATCTGTAATGAAAAGATTAATGGCATGACAGAAGATGAATTGTCAGCCTTCAGACGCGACCATATCGGTATCGTTTTTCAATCATTCCATCTGGTCCCCACTATGACGGCCCTTGAAAATGTAGCGATCCCGCTAGAGCTTGCAGGTCGTTCCGATGCATTTGATGTGGCACGTCAAAAACTGGAAACTGTGGGGCTTGGGGAGCGGACCAGCCATTATCCAACGCAGCTATCCGGCGGGGAGCAGCAGCGTGTGGCCCTGGCCCGCGCCGTGGTGACGGAGCCTCACATTCTTCTGGCAGATGAGCCGACGGGTAATCTGGATGGCTCCACGGGGGATGTGATTATCAACCAGATGTTTGATCTGCATGATGCCCATGACACCACGTTGGTCCTGATTACCCACGATGAAAAACTTGCTGCAAAGTGCGATCGCACCATCCGGATCGAGGATGGATTGATTGTTTCCGATACTGGCGCTACTGCCAAATCTGAAGCAGCGGCGGAGTAAGTGGTTTGAGCGGGGCGCAGACAGAGAGCTTAGGGCTTGCCATTCGATATGCCCGCCGCGAGATGCGCGGGGGTCTAAAAGGATTTCGTATTTTTATTGCCTGCCTGATTTTGGGTGTGGCGGCGATTGCGGGGGTTGGAACTCTCTCCAGTTCCATTAATGAAGGGCTTCGTTCCAATGGCCGTGTGATTTTGGGCGGCGACATTGATGTTCGTCTGACTTCTCGGGCCGCGACTGCCGATGAATTTAAATGGCTGCAAAGCCAAGGGGAGGTGAGCCGCATGCATATCATGCGTGCGATGGTACACGCCCCGAAAACAGATCAACGTCTCCTCAGTGAGATGAAAGCTATTGGGGATCTCTACCCCCAATATGGCGGGCTGACCCTAGAGGGCGGAGAGGCGACGGATGTTGCCGCAATAACCGCCATGAAAGATGGCTATTACGGCGCGCTGGTTGAGCGGGTGCTGTTGGATCGCCTCAATGTTGAGGTCGGAGACCGTCTTGTTGCCGGTACCTTGCCTGTTGAAATCCGCGGTGTCATTGAACATGAACCGGACAAAGCGAGTCAGGGGATGGCGCTTGGTCCCCGTGTGATTATTTCCAATGATGCGCTGATGCAAACGGGATTGGTGCAACCGGGTAGCTTGGTGCGCTTCCATTACCGTCTCAAACTGAACGAAGATCTTTCGGCTGATGATTTTCGCAATAACGCAAAATTGGATCAACCAGATGCAGGTTGGCGGATTACAGATGCCACCAACGGGGCACCGGGGATCAAGCGGTTCGTTGAACGGGTCGCTATGTTCTTGACCCTTGTAGGGCTGACAGCCCTTGTGGTGGGCGGTGTTGGTGTTGGAAATGCCGTTCGTGCATATCTCGATGGGAAGACCGAAACCATCGCAACCTTGAAATGCCTCGGGGCGAGCAGCCAGCTGATTTTCCGCATCCATTATTTCCAGGTGATGGCACTTGCACTAATCGGATCGGTTATCGGCCTGTCTTTGGGATATGGCGGTGCCTTTGTGGCGTCACAGTTCCTGGCGCAGGCCTTACCGGTCCCCGCGGTTGTGTCCTTCCAGCCTCTGCCTATGTTATTGGCCGCGGCTTACGGATTGTTGACGGCGACACTGTTTGCTGTGTGGCCCCTTGCCGCCGCGCGGGAGACCCCAGCGGCGTCTTTGTTCCGGGATTACACCGGCAATAAACATCGTCCAAAGCCTTTTTTCTTAGGTGTGACAATTCTGACTTTTGTAGCGCTTGTTGGATTGGCCGTCTTTACGGTGGAAGAGAAATTTTTCGCGGTTGTTTTTGTTCTGGCGGCCATTGTGATGTTTGCAGTGCTTTATGTTGTCGGAAAATTGGTGCAGGCAGGGGCTAAATCCATGCCCCGCTCCCGCATTCCAACGTTGCGACTGGCGCTTGCCAATTTGCACCGTCCGGGATCCGCCACCGCAAGTGTGGTGCTATCTATGGGGTTGGGGCTGACGCTTTTTGTTACCGTGGCGCTTATCGAAGGAAACCTTCGTGAGCAGGTGCAGGATCAGTTGCCTGAAAATGCACCGGCTTTCTTCTTCATTGATATTCAGAATACTCAGCTTGATGATTTCCGTGCCTCTGCCGAAGGGGTCACAGGGGTATCAGATGTCAACCATGTACCGAACCTTCGTGGACGCATTGTGCGGGTGAATGATATTCCGGCGTCTAAAGTGGCGGTCTCATCTGATGTGAAATGGGTGCTGCGGGGAGATCGGGGCCTGACATATTCGCAAGATCTTCCGGTAAATGCGGTTGTGGTTGAAGGGGAGTGGTGGCCTGCCGATTACACAGGAAAACCCCTCATCAGCTTGTCTGATGACGCTGCGAAAGGCATGGGCATTGGTATTGGCGATGAAATGACCATTAATGTGATGGGACGGGAAATTACCGCAGAAATTGCCAACCTTCGCAAAGTGGATTGGAGCAGCCTTGCCATCAATTTTGTGATTGTCTTTGACCATCATACTTTGGCGGCAGCCCCACATAGCCTGCTTGCCACCGCGAAAGCGACGGATGAGGCGGAGGTCGGTTTGTTCCGCGCGATCACCAGTAAGTTCCCAAATATTTCTGTGGTGCGCATGAAGGAAGCGTTACAGACAGTTTCCAAAATTCTGGAACAGTTGTCGTCCTCTGTGACAGCAACAGCGTCTGTGACATTGGTATCTGGTATTCTTGTGCTGGCAGGGGCGTTTGCGGCCGGGCATCGGAAACGGGTTTACGATTCTGTGATTTTGAAAGTCTTGGGCGCAACACGACGCGATATCTTCAAGATTTTCCTCACCGAATATGCGCTTTTGGGGCTGGTAACGTCTGTTATTGCATCGGCGGCGGGATGGATTGCTGCCTATTTTGTCATCACAGATGTGTTGGAGGCAAAATGGACTAACTTGCCGATTACGGTTCTTGGAACCGTGGTGATCAGTGTTGGGGTAACCATCCTATTTGGCCTTTATGGATCGTGGCGCGCGTTAGGTGAAAAAGCCGCCCCAATTTTACGTTCGGAATGACTATTGATTTCACTTGAAATATGATAGAGTTCCACCAATATTTAGACCAATTCTAAAACTTAAGGGTAATGGATAAATGGCGACCGAATATTCAAGAATGAATACTTCAACACGGACTGTGGACCAGGCCGCCTTGGATGAGGGCCTGCGCAGCCATATGCTGAAGGTATTCAACTACATGGCATCTGGCTTGGCATTGAGTGGTGCCGTAGCAGCATTCACAGCAAATACACCTGCTGTATATAACGCTGTGTTTGGTACACCGCTGCAGTGGGTAGTAATGCTGGCTCCGCTTGGACTGCTTTTTGCGATGTCACGTACAAGTGTCTCAACAACCAAGGTTCTGTACTGGGTCATGGTGGCAACATTTGGTGTCTCCATTTCCTATATCTTCCATGTCTACACAGCTGAAAGCGTGGTCCGGGTGTTCTTTATCACCTCGGCGACCTTCGGCGCGGCAAGTCTTTACGGTTATACAACTAAAAAAGACCTGACCGGCATGGGTACATTTATGATGATGGGCCTGATCGGTATCATTATCGCATCTGTGGTCAATATCTTCCTTGGATCAAGCGCACTACAGTTTGTAGTTAGCATCCTTGGTGTGATCATCTTCACAGGCCTGACAGCCTTTGACACACAGCGTATCAAGTCTGAATACTACCATGGCCATGACGCAGAAGTTCTGGAAAAAGGCGCCATCATGGGTGCGGTTTCCATGTATTTGAACTTCCTGAACCTGTTCATGATGCTGCTAAGCCTGCTTGGTAATCGCGAATAGATCAAGATTTCTACTTAAGTAGATTTAAGAAGCCCGGCCTCATCCGCCGGGCTTTTGTTTTATCGTACGCAGTGAAACCAATTCAGGGCGAGACTGAGATCCCTATTTCACAAGGCTGTTCTTGACGAGTTCGGCATTCATCCAATGTGTTTCGCTCTGCACATGGCCCGGACGAACATATTTTCCCAACTTTGTTGGCATGAACTTTTCTGCAAAGGAAGACACAGTGCGTATGACGAAACCTTCCTGGGAGGAAAAATCCATCTTTGATACCAATCCGTCAACTAACCGATCGGAAAATTTTCCACGAAATAAAACCGGTACGCTGCATATCCCTAGCTCTTGGAACCTCGCCTGTGTGTCATCCCAAGATTGCACTTCGTCTCCAAGTACCCATGCGAAGCCCATGAAATATGACGGTAGAGAACTATATCCAATTGAATGCCGTGCAAATAAATACTCACCGATGATCCGTTCATCACTGGAGAGCATTGGAGAGATCCCCGCTGCAAAAGCCTTCATCCAATCTCGAGATGGATGATATCTCGCATCGAGGCTACGGGGGTGACAACCTTTGGAGAAAATGGTTGTATTTTCACCATCCATTTTCTCAGTTGCAATTACCTCAGGTGCTGCTGAAAGGTCAGACAGATCGTTCATGATCTTGTCATCATTTGTTGCACCGGGTGAGCTTGGTAGGTGAAAGGTTCGCCCATATTTTCTAGACATTTAGGCAAAGCCTTATTTCTGTATATGTGTGGAATAATGAGAAATACCGCGATTTTTGTGAAGCGGCCAGAATAAAGCTAGCCGGAAATCTTCAGAATTATAGAAACTATTACCGAGAAATCACATGAATCTCTTTCGTGGATCATTGGTTTGTTTTTACTTGGCAGATGGAGGCTTCGTGCTAAAATAGTTTGAAAGCAAACTAAGTAATTTTATTTGGGGTAGATATTTAGATGCGCATCCTGATTGCAATGATGAAGCACGAAACCAACACGTTTTCACCAATTCCGGCAAATTGGCAACGATTTGAAGATTGGGGTGTACATTTCGGCGAAGATGCGCGTGCAGCCTATGAAGGCACGGCGATGCCTATGGGTGCCTATATCGAACTTGCTAAATCCATCGGTGCGGAAATTGTCACCCCGGTCGCGGCAGAAGCTATGCCATCCGGTCTTGTCACCGAAGAAGCTTATGAAAAATTGGCTGGTGCCATTTTGGATGAAGTTCGAAATGGCGTTGATGCCGCCATGCTCGATTTGCACGGTGCCATGGTATCCGAAGTCACACCAGACGGGGAAGGCACACTGCTGGAGCGTATTCGTGAAATCGATCCAGATCTTCCTATTGCGGTAACCCTTGATCTGCATTGTAACCTCACCGAAAAAATGGTGAGCAACTGCACCACGTTGATCGGCTACAAAACGTATCCTCATGTGGATATGTATGAGGTCGGCACCCAAATCGGTCAGGCGCTGCTGGACAGCCTTGATGGAAAAGTTGATCCGGTTATGTCTTGGGGGAATGTCCCACTTCTTAGCCAAACTCTATGTCAGGGCACCGATGATG
The DNA here is from genome assembly GCF_015143595.1 of Sneathiella sp. P13V-1. NCBI lineage: Bacteria > Pseudomonadati > Pseudomonadota > Alphaproteobacteria > Sneathiellales > Sneathiellaceae > Sneathiella > Sneathiella sp. P13V-1. The sequence goes on from NZ_WYEU01000001.1 coordinate 1,312,428, forward strand.
AACCTATGGCAACCCTGATCCGTATGTGTGTCGAGGCCGAAAAAGAGCCAGGTGTACTGGCAGCGACTGCTTTTGGCGGATTCGCATTGGCAGATATGCCAGATTCCGGTAACTCCGTGATTATTGTTACTGATGGCGACAAAGCCAAGGCCGACGAAGTGCGTGATCGCATTCTCGCCGCCGCGTGGGACCGCCGCGAAGATTTCATCTATAAACACGCCCCGTTGGCTGACAAAATCGCCGAAGCCAAAGCCATTGAAGAAGGTCCGGTCATTCTTCTGGATCACGCTGATAACTGTGGATCTGGCGCAACGCAGGATGTCATGACAGTTATTGGAGAGCTGCATCGTCAGCAATTGGAAGATGTTGCCGTTGGTGCGGTTTGGGACCCGGTCGCCGTTCAAGAAATGCAGAAGGCCGGCATCGGTAACAAGGTCACTTTGAAACTTGGCGGTAAGACGGATATGCCATCTATCGGTGAAGTGGGCGAGCCGCTTGAAATTACTGGTACGGTGAAGGTCCTGACCAATGGCGAATGGACCGTTCACGGCCCTATGTATACTGGTGTGAAGGTGTTTATGGGACCGTCGGCGGTTCTGGATACTGGACGGATGGAGATCGTGATTGTCTCCAACCATCATGAACCATGGGATGTGGGGGTATTCACCTCCATGGGTATCCAGCCAGAGCACAAAAAATACATAGTTCTGAAAAGCCGTATTCATTACCGCGCAGGCTTTGCAGGCCTTGCCAAAGCGACCCTGACACTGGACGGTAAAGGGGTGACCACATCGGATAATAACCTTCTTGAGTATAAGAACGTGCGCCGCCCGATTTACCCACTGGATCTGATTAACGAGGCGTGACCATATGAAGGATCTTTACGGAAACGACGTTACGACGCAATCTGAGAAAACCATTGATGCGATTAATCGCTTCACCACCAGCCTGATCGGTTATGGGACAGATTTTGCGGCAATATTTGAAGCTTCCGATGAAGATCCAAATTGTGCAGTGGCCGCCACTTTAGGCGGCATTCTGGGCCTGTTTATCGAAACACCAGACCGTCTTGAAATTGCCGACAAGTATTTTAATCGCGCCCTTGAAGCGGCCGCCATGTCAACCGAGCGCGAGCAGCTGCTGGTGGAGGCTATGTGGGCGTCTCGCCAAGGGGATTTGAAAAAATCGCTTGGCTGTTTTAGAAAACTGGCCGCTTTGTATCCACGGGATTTGTTGTCTGCGAAAATGGGCCAAACCCATTATTTCAATCTTGGGGATGATGAGGGCATGCTCTGGCTTGCTGATCAGGTCATCGACGCCCATCAAGAGACTGCCTACGCCCATGGGATGCGTGCCTTTGGTCTTGAGCAGATGAGCCAGCTTGAAGAGGCAGAAGAAGCGGCCCGCCGGGCTACAGAGATGCAGCGATGTGAGCCATGGGCCCATCACGCGGTTGCCCATGTAATGGTAACGCAAGGCCGCCATGAGGAAGGGATTGACTGGATGTCTTCCTTGTCTGGTGAATGGGACGGCTGCAATTCCTTTATGTATACCCACAACTGGTGGCATCTGGCGCTGTTTCATCTGGAACGGGAAGAGTTCAAGAAAGCGCTCACCCTTTATGACACCCATGTATGGGGGCGGGACAAAACCTATAGTCAGGATCAGATCAACGCCATATCCCTCCTCTGGCGATTGGAAATTGCAGGTGTTGATGTAGGGGATCGTTGGACGGATGTGGCGAATTATGTGTCCGACAGAAGTTTCGTTCAGGATCAACCCTTCCTTGATATGCAATACGCCTTTGCCCTCGCACGTGGCGGTAAAGAGTTGGAGCTGAACAATCTTCTGGCTGGAATGGAAATGATGACAGTGGATGCGCCCCAAATGACCAGAGGCGCATGGGAAGATGTGGCGATCCCAGCAACACGTGCCTTTGTGGCTTACGCAGATGGAGATTATGCCGGGGCGGAGGAGTTGTTGGCACCCGCACGGGAAAATATGCAGTCCATTGGTGGTAGTCACGCCCAACGCGATTTGTTCGAGCAGGTCTGGATCCAAAGTCTGCTGCGACAAAACAAATTTGATGAGGCGTTACCGTTGCTGCAGGCGCGCGTAGATTTCAGGAAAGCCCCTGAACTGGATCTGCATTTATTTGAAAAAGTAAAAGCTGCTGCGAGCGCTTAATCAACCGTTTCGAAACGTTTCTTGTCGAACAGGCGAAGAACCTGTTCCAGTGTTTTGCCGCGCTTCAGGATCCGACCGTTTTGCCCTTCTATGGAAAAGGCACCTTGTTTGTTGGCAAGTTTGGGTTCTTTGAAGATTTTATAGAGTGGTTTTTCGGTGGTTCTATGAAACACCGCGAAAGAACAGGTCGTTTTTGTCTGGCCAATAGCATAGTCACGCCATTCGGATTTGGCGACCATTCGACCATAGACCTGCAAGATCATTCCAAGTTCACGGCGATTAAAGAAAACAGGGGCTGGTGTGCGGCTGCCATTTATACTGCGTCCCGCATCATGAGGCTGGTACTGGTTTAACTGTATAATGTCGCTCATATGCCATTCCTGTTCACGTGATTGTCACCTGATGAGGCCTTGCCGTCAAGTTTTGTGACATTAAATAGACGGATTAGCGTATAATATGGTGAGTGGAGTGAAATCATCAATTGGGAGATTGAAGATGGATAAGGTCGTCAAAACCGATGCTGAGTGGAAAGCACAGCTGAACCCGGAACAATATAAAGTCACCCGTAAAAAAGGGACGGAGCGGGCGTTTACCGGCAAGTATCACGATAACAAACGCAAAGGCGTCTACAACTGCCTTTGCTGTGGGGAGCCGCTATTTTCCTCAGAAACAAAGTATGAATCCGGAACAGGTTGGCCGAGCTTTTATCAACCACTGAACCAGGAAATGATCGGCGAAGTGGATGATCGGAGTTTCTTTATGCGCCGCACGGAAGTGATCTGCAATCGCTGCGATGCCCATTTGGGGCATGTCTTCCCGGATGGGCCAGAGCCAACGGGCCTTCGGTATTGCCTGAATTCTGCAGCGCTGGATTTTGAAGAAAGCGGGGAAGACTAGGCCGTCTTCCCAAGATCTTTCACTTTATCGGAAAAATGACAGGCGGCCAGATGGTCGCCTTTTACCGTGGACAAGGTCGGGGTTTCCCGGCGGCAGCGATCTTCCACCATGGGGCAGCGATCCTGAAACGCGCATCCATTGCGTTTTTCGGTCTGACCCGTCACTCCACCATCAAGGCGAATGCGTTTCCGGTTCTTACCAGCGGCTGGATTTGGAACAGCATCAAGCAAAATACGTGTATAAGGATGCGCCGGATTGGCATAGAGATCTTCTGTGCGACCTTTTTCAACGATAGATCCCAAATACATCACCGCCATTTCATCACAGAGATATTCCACCACCGCCAGATCATGGCTGATGAACATATAGGTCACACCAAATTCATCCTGAAGATCGCGCAACAGATTGAGCACCTGCGCTTGAACCGATACGTCTAGGGCAGAAACCGGCTCGTCGGCAACAATCAATGATGGCCGTGTGATCAATGCGCGGGCAATGGCGATACGTTGACGTTGTCCGCCTGAAAACTCATGAGGGTATTTCTCCGCATCTGTTGGTTTGAGGCCTACAGATGACAGAACTTCTGCAACCCGCTTCTCTTTTTCCGCTTTATCCAGCGACCCAATAACGGTGAGCGGTTCCGCAACGATGCGACCAACTGTGTGATGGGGATCTAGGGATCCATAAGGGTCTTGAAACACCATCTGGAAATGCTCTCGCAAGGGGCGGAGCTCAGAAAAAGATTTTCCAACCACTTCATTGCCGAGGATTTCTACTGATCCGGAGTCTGTGTCTTCCAAGGCCATCACGTTACGCGCAAGTGTGGATTTACCGCAGCCACTTTCGCCGACGATGCCAAAACTGCTGCCTTCCTTGATTTCAAAACTGACGCCGTTCAAGGCGTAGACAAAGCGTGGGGCCGCAAACAGGCTTTCCTTTGGAAGTGGATAATGGCGGACAAGATCGGTGACTTTAAGAACTGTTTTTGTCATTGATACAGCCCCCCTGATTTACGGGCCTCTTCGGCCTTCTCCATATTGTGACAGGCGACAGAGTGACTCTCTGACATGGCGTCATGGGTGGGAACAGTATCGCGGCATGTATCTGACGCCAGCGGACAGCGATCCGTAAATGTACACCCTGTTGGCAGGTTGATCAGATCAGGAACCGTGCCGGGAATGGTGGTGAGGCGCTTATTTCGGCCCATGCCGACCTTCGGCATGGCAGCGAAAAGCCCTTGTGTATAGGGATGGGTCAGTTCATCAAAGATCTTGTCTGTCTCGCCGCTTTCCACAACTGTTCCGCCATACATCACCATCACTTTTTGGGTGTTTTCTGCAATCACGCCAAGATCGTGGGAGATAAGGACAAGCGACATGCCTTCTTCCTGAACCAGAGACTGGATGAGATCTAGGATCTGATCCTGAATGGTCACATCCAAAGCTGTGGTTGGCTCGTCCGCGATCAGAATATCTGGCGCGCAGGAAAGTGCTAATGCGATCATGACACGCTGACGCTGACCACCGGATAGTTGGTGTGGATAGTTGCGCACCCGTTCTGCCGGATTTGGAATACCCACGCGATCGAGAAGACGAATGGTCTCTTCCAGCGCCGCTTTTTTATTCAGACCGCGATGAAGCCGCAGCGGTTCCATGATCTGCCGGCCGATGGTGTGAACCGGGTTCAAAGACGTCATGGGTTCCTGGAAAATCATGGCAATCCGGTTGCCGCGGATTTTGCACATGTCCGCTTCGGACTTTTGCAGCAAATCTTCACCGGCCAAACGAATGGCACCAGTGGAGGTTCCATTTTCAGGCAGCAGTCCCATCAAAGCAAGGGCTGTCATGGATTTACCGCAACCGCTTTCCCCAACAATGCCAAGGGTCTCCCCCTTGTTCAGCTGGATGTTTAGATTGCGCACAGCACGGGCAGGGCCCCTTGCCGTTGCCAGATCCACATTTAAATTTTCGACATCAAGAAGCAACATATTACCGTTTCCTGCTGAGACGTGGATCAAGAACATCACGAAGGCCATCACCCAACAGGTTCAGTCCGAACACTGCAAGGGCAATTGCCGCACCCGGATAAACCGCCTGCATGGGCTGCAGGAACATGAGCGTTTGCGCTTCGTTCAGCATGCGCCCCCATGAAGGATGCGGTGGTTGTGTGCCAAGACCCAGATAGGAAAGCGCAGCCTCCGCCAAAATGGCGATCGCAAACTGAATGGTTGCCTGCACGATAATGATGGACAGGATATTGGGTAGGATATGTTCGATAGTAATCCGGAACTTGCCCTTACCTGACGCTCGGGAGGCCATCACATATTCCCGGGTCCAGATGGCGTTAGCAGAACCGCGGGTCAAACGGGCGAACACAGGGATATTGTAGATGCCGATGGCGATGATGGAGTTGACGCCGCCCGGACCCAAAATCGCCGTGATCATAATCGCCGACAGGATGGCTGGAAAGGCGAATGAGAAATCGCTGAGCCGCATGATAAGCTCTTCCGTCCAGCCCCGCTTGGCGGAGGCGTAAAGGCCAAGCGCCACACCTGCAAACAAACCGATAGAGACCGCCACAACACCAACCGTGATTGAGTTCTGGGTCCCTGTCATCAACATGGACATGACATCACGGCCAAACTGATCGGTTCCAAGCCAATGCTCAAGCGAAGGACCTTTAAAGCGATCTTTAACAGTGATGACGATCGCCTCACCCGGGGTCCAAAAAAGCGAAACCGCGGCGTTGATTAAGAGAAAAATCGTAATCAGGCCGCCAACCAGAAAGCTGCGACTGCGCATACAGCGGGCGGCAAATGATTGAGACGTAGCAATACTCATATGTCGTGCGCCTTCAATCGTGGGTCAACTACAGCATACAAAATGTCGACAACAAAGTTGGTGACAACCACCATGGCCGCGAGCAACAGCACCACATTTTCAACAACGATGGTATCGCGGTTATTGATGGCTTTCAGAACTGTGGAGCCAAGGCCCGGCATGTTAAACACATTTTCCACCACGACGGCACCGACCAGCAGGTTGCCAAATTGAAGTCCCATGACGGTGAGGACCGGGATCATTGCGTTTCTTAAAACATGTGTCCAAAGGGTCGCCTGACGGCTGAGGCCTTTGGCACGGGCGGTTCTGACAAAATCCTCACGATAGACTTCCAAAACGGAGGAGCGGGTAATACGAGCAAGGATCGCGCCTTGCACCGTTGCCAAAGCTACCGCTGGCAAAATCAGGGCGCGAATGGCAGGCCAGATACCATCTTCCCAACCGGGGAAACCACCTGGTGGCAGCCAGCGCAGATTAACGGCAAAGAAAAGGATCAAAAGAACTGCAAGCCAGAAGTTTGGAACTGAGATCCCCAATTGGCTGATCCCCATCAATGTGACATCACTTGCCTTATTATGATGGGCCGCAGCATATAGACCGATGACCAAGGCGATGGTCACGCTTAGGATCATGGACATGATGGCCAATGGAATTGTGATCTTGAGCGCACTTTCCACCAGTTCGGTAACCGGAACCTTGTAAGCGTAGCTGTTACCAAGCTCACCAACCAGCAGGCCGCTGATCCAGGTGAAATACCGTTCTATTGCGGGGCGATCCAGCCCCAGCTCTTTTGTAAGTGCAACGACCGCATCCGGGGTCGCATCAACGCCTAATATAACCAGTGCGGGATCACCGGGAAGGATTTCCATCACTGTAAAAATCACCACCGAGGCACCGATCAAGGTCGCCAGTAGCGTTAAAAACCGTTTCGCAAAGAAAACACTCATACTTTTGTGCTCAGACTGCCCTGTTAATTGCCATAAAGGCCCGTTCTCTTTTGTTGGGTCGACTGTATGCAAATAAATGTTTGAAGTCAATCATTTGCCTAAACCCGCAAAAGTCTTGTTGATTGTTGCCCTAATGACGCCTTTTTAGCAATGATAATTCTCTTGCAGCAAAAGGGGATGTGAATTAGTGTCCGGGCATGTCCAACGTCGCTGAAATAGGGCCTCATAAACCTTTAAAGCACACCTTTAACGAAAGCAGAAAAGGTGTCTGGGGACGTGTATTTGCGTTCCTCGCGATTTTGGCAATTTCCCTGAATTTGATGGTTCCCATGACGCACAGTGCTTACGCTGCGGCGGCGTCAGGGTCAGACTTTATTGAAGTTTGCACTAAGAACGGGATCGAGCTTGTCTCAGCGAAAGAGATATTTGGGGAAGAGCAACAGGCCGCAGCGGACGCGGAACCATGTGATGCATGCCCTGATTGCCCGCTTTGCTGGTTCGGAGGCAATGTTGGCGTAAATAATGTTGCCGTAGTTGCGCTAGCGCAAAAACAGCTTATCAGTTCAGGCATATCATTATCGGAAGAAATCGGTTTTTCTTCCCCGCCCTTTTGGGGCTATCCGGCTTTGAGGGCGCCACCAGAAACCGTTTGACTGTCAATTTAAATGATTGGTGGGATACCCCCACCAGTTCGTCAAACACCGATTTCTTTCGGTTGATGTTTATGGTGATAAAATGAACAAGATCTTTGCATATTCCGTCGCAGCCCTCGTCCTTGTTGGTGTGGTTATTACAGCATTGGTGCTTACAGGCGCCTTGCCGGAACCTAACAGTTCCCGTCAGCGCTCCGGTACGATTGTTGGGGCACCTCAAATCGGGGGCGCTTTTACACTGACCAATAACAAAGGGCAGGTGGTAACGGCAGAAGATTTCAAAGGCAAACTGATGCTGGTCTTCTTTGGTTACACTTTCTGCCCGGATGTGTGCCCAACAGAAATGAACGTTTATGCGCAAGTTATTCAAGGTTTGGGTGATAAGGCAGATGGTGTGACCCCTGTCTTTATTACAGTGGACCCTGAACGCGATACAGTTGAAGTTATGGACGAGTTCGTAAATGCTTTTGACCCACGCATTGTGGGGCTTACAGGCACAAACGAACAAATCGCCGAGGTGAAGAAAGCTTACCGTGCATACGGTCAAGCAGTGAACAAGGAAGATGACCCGGATTACTATCTGGTAGATCATACCTCCTTCAGCTACCTGATGGATAAAGAAGGTAACCTGAGCACTGTCTTCTCCTATGGAACATCCCCGGAAGAGATCATTAAGAAAATTAGTGAACAACTTTGAGAATGAGGGATGATCTCATGATGAAAATGACAAAACGCGCTGTTATGGCAACCGTAGCAGCAACCATGGCACTTGGTCTGATGGGTGGAACTTCTTTTGCGGGAAGCCACGGCACGCATTCTACACACGGTAAATTGGAAGTAAGCGATGCCTGGGCACGTGCACGGACAGCTACAGCCAAAGTTGCGGGTGCCTTTATGAATATCCATAACATGGGCAAAGAAGACGATCGTCTTGTGTCAGCAACTTCCAGCATTTCAGAGCGTGTCGAAATTCACACCACCAAAATGGAAAAAGGTGTGATGCGTATGATGCAAATGAAAGAAGGCATCGACGTTAAAGCCGGCGAAATGCTGGAGCTAAAACCAGGTGGATATCACGTGATGTTCTTGGGTCTGAAGCAGAAGCTGGAGGAAGGCACCGAGTTTCCTGTGAAACTACAGTTTGAAAAAGCAGGCGCCGTGGACATTATGGTCAAAGTGAAAGCGTCTGGTGCCATGGGCGATATGAAACACGGTCATCATGGCGACATGAAACATGACGGCATGAAGAAAATGAAATCCAACTAATCGGATTTAAGAAAATGGGAAGCCTTGGCTTCCCATTTTTTTCCTAAAACTTGGCGGTTGCAAAAACCGCAAGTTCGCCGTCCGGGCCTTTGGCCCAAACTTCACAAGTGTTCTCATCCACTTTCCGGCCGCAAAGGGTGAAACTGTTGATGTCGAACACCGGGTTCGAATTTCTGAAATCAAATTGCTTCAGGCTTTTACCGGGCATCTTTTCGGTCGCCAGTCTCATCAGCAATGTACCGATTAGTGGTCCGTGTACCAGAAGACCCGGATAACCTTCTTCCTGAGTGACATAATCCCGATCATAATGAATACGGTGACCATTATAGGTGAGGGCTGAGTAGCGGAACAGCATCACTGGATCTGGTGTGATAACCTCTTCCCAATCCGTATCAGTTGGGGCCATTTCAGGGGCTTTTTTAGGGGCTTTTGGATCTGGTGCATCGCGATAGACAATATCAGTCTCTTCTTTGATATAGCTGCCATCAGGATCACTAAGACCATGTTCAACCGTGACAAAAATGAGCTTTCCTGTACGCCCTTCTTTTTCAGTTACGGACCGGACGGTGGAGGTTTTTGTTACTTTATCACCGCTCTCCAGAGGCCGGAAAAAATGAATGCGTCCACCTGCCCACATGCGGCGGGGAAGGTCCACAGGGGGCAGAAACCCGCCTTTGTAGGAATGACCGTCAATCGCAAGATCAGACTGTTTCGTTTGCGGTGTAAAATACATCCAATGCCCACCCGGTGGGACAAATGTAGAGGCGGGAACATCTTCGTCCATAAGGGCGGCAAAACCGTCCAGAGATTGTTGGTGAATGATTTCAACGCGCGTTTCTGAATTTCCAACCCAGTCTTGAAGATTTTTTTTCATTTTTCTTGTGCTTCTCTTGCGTTTTCTTTCGTTTATATTTTAGCATAAGGAACTATATATAGTGTTATACACTATTCCAGCCGTCTATGGGACGGGAATTTGGGGCAACAGGCGCGATGAAAATGGAAGTTTATAAACTGCCAGAATTAAATATGAAACTCTGTGAGACTGTTGGAGACGCGGCCCAGCAGGTATTCAAAGAGTGCGCGGCCCACTTGTTTATCAACTTTGAACGCTTTCGGGATAACCATGATGAAGCGTCATTGATGCAGATCCGCATTGGGATGCGGCGCACACGTGTTGCCATGCAGATCTTTAAACCCATTATCCCGCCTGAAATTCAAAAACGGATCACTAGAGAGTTTCGATATTTTGGAAATCTGCTAGGTGAAGCCCGTGATATGGATGTGTTTTTATCCGGTATGCTGGACGAAAACTGCCCCCTTGAGGAAATGAAGGCGGATTACGCCCATCTTAGGTATCACGCAGAGCTGATGCGCGAAGATGAGTATCAGATTATTGAACAGGAGCTTATGGGCGGGCGCTTCGAAAAAACCTTCAAGCGGTTCGATAAATGGAGGCTTTCGGACTGGTCGTCGCATTTAGGGCGTACCGGTAACAAGCTCTTGAGCAGTCCGCTAAAGCCATTTGTTCTGGATGTTCTGGAAGACGGACGCATGAACCTTTTGAGCAAGGGCGCGTATATCGAGGAACGTTCAACGCAGGAGCTGCACCGGGTTCGAAAATATGTGAAACGTTGCCGATACCATCTTCGGTTTTTCTCATCTCTCATCCACGAAGGTAAGCTGAACGAAGGCTATGACATACTGGTTGAGATGCAGGATACGTTGGGTCATGTGAATGATGTAAAAGAAGGAATGTTGCTTCTTAGCCGCCTGTCCGCGGATGTAAAAGCGGAGCATGTGGCCAATATTCTGACCCTGATGTCGGTTAAAATTAACGCGGCCAGTGATCAGGTGGCAGACCAGCTTCACGCCTTCCAACAAAGCTGGCATCGCTTTGAAGATTACGCTATCCAAAGTGACGATCTTCTCTAACGTTTAAACGGCAGCAAGATCATCCAGAGGATACTTTGCTTTAGATCTTTCTGGTACTTTTCCAGCCCAATGGTCATACCCAATTGACCGTCATCAGGCGCTTTTTTGTAAGTGCCGAAAATCCGATCCCAGATGGACAGGTTAAATCCGAAATTGTGATTAAACTCCGGGTAATAGGCTGAATGATGCACCCGGTGCATGTCTGGCGTCACTACAAACAACCGGACGATTTTATCAATTGGACCCGGCAATGTTGCATTGGCATGATTGAACATGGCCATGGAGCTTAGCAGGATTTCAAAAATGATAACTGCAATGACGGGCGGGCCCAATAGGAAGACAACACCCAGCTTGATACCCATGGACAGGCAAATTTCGATCGGGTGGAAACGGGCGCCTGTGGTCACATCGTAATCTGGATCTGCATGATGCATTTTATGAAGGCGCCACAAAATCGGAACATGGTGAAAGATAACATGTTGCCCGTAAATAATCAGATCCTGAACAATTACGGCAATAATAACAGATGCCCATAGGGGCAGGTTGATTATATTTAAGAGGCCCCAACCATTTTCTGCCGCGAGTGCCGCCATGCCCACGGCAAGAATAGGAAAAGCGATCCGCAAAATGAAGGAGTTCAAAAAGGTAAGGCCTAGATTATTTGCCCATCGCCACCACTTGGTCACACGAAGCTCCCGTCTTGGCGACAAAATCTCCCACAACGCAACAAGAGCTAGGGTTCCAAAAAAGAATACCAGCCTGATTGTCGGTTCATTTTCCATAATCTGATCAAACATGGTCACGATACTAATTGTTGCGTCCTTGCTTTGATATAGGGATTATTGCCGCTCCGGTTCAATATTTCGTTAGAAAAGCGAGAAGGGCTTTATGGATTTACTAAAAAACGGATCTGAAAACGCAAAAACAAAGATTATCCTGGCTCATGGGGCGGGCGCGCCCATGGATAGTCCGTTTATGGTGTTCTTTGCTGAAAAACTCGCAGAGCTTGGCCATGAAACTGTTCGCTTTGAATTTCCTTATATGCAGCAGCGCCGCGAAACCGGATCAAAGCGGCCACCAGATCGCCAGCCGAAATTGTTGGAGCGCTGGCAGGAGGTAATTGGGGCTGAAAGAAATGACGGTCAGAAACTGATCATTGGCGGGAAATCAATGGGTGGGCGCATGGCGTCACTGATTGCGGATGAAGTGGGCGCTGATGGGCTGGTGTGTCTCGGGTATCCGTTTTATGCCATGGGTAAGCCGGACAAGCCACGGATCGACCATCTAATGGACATTAAAACCCCCACTTTGATCGCCCAAGGGGAGAGGGACACCATGGGTAATCGTGAAAATGTCGCGAAACTTACCCTTGCCAGTTCGGTTGAGTATCACTGGCTGCCAGATGGAGATCATAGTTTCAAGCCACGAAAAGCGTCCGGCCGGACGGAGGAAGAAAACTGGCTGGACGCTATGGAAGCTGTGGATCAGTTCGTTCAAAAACTCTAGTTAGCTCGGGGCGAGGGCGGCACTTTGCCCGCTGCCAATGTCCCCTTCCAGTTTGATGTCTTTCGACACTAAATCAAGTAGAGGTTTTACAGTGCTCAGATTTTTCTGGTTTCCGCCTGCAGATAATTTGAGTTTTCCTTCGATGGCTTCTTCATCATTTCCGCGCGCTGGGATATCTATCCAGTCACCGCCTCTTGCGCGTGCAAGTTTGGCGTAATGTTTTGTGTCTGTGACAGATGTTGTCGACATGTCGACAATAAGGGTTTCCGCCGCCAGATTTTTAAGAAGCCCGTCATCCCCTTCCATAACTTCCGGCATTTCAGTTGGGTCCAGAAACAGGAAAACCGGCTGGCCACTCATTTTTGCGGCGAGATCAGACAATGAAGCGGTAAGGCTGATCCCCATTCGGGCGATTTCGTAGCGAATGGCAGGCCTGATATGATAGGCGAAAATTTGTACTTTATGGTCAAGAAAACGGCGGATAATGGGTCGCCCCATTCCGCCGATACCTACAACACCAATTGTTGTTCCGGATAAATTCCCCAATGTTGTCCCTCCCATTAGTTTTATTTAATTAAGAATAATATAATAAAATGGGAGGGATTTCTACGGGATAATGGTCTAGAGGCGCTGGAAGCGCGTCGCTGCACCGCGTTCGATGGCTGCGGCTGTTAAACGATCCACATTCAGGCCATGACGTAGGATTTCAAGAAGGCGCAATTCTTCCTGACTTAACTGTCCATCACATACAGCAATGTCACACGCCAAGGCATAGGCCATATCGTGAAGTTTCTTTGGAAGAACGGCCTTGATCTTGGCGACCATGGCATCCAAGCCTTCGGTTTCCTGCAGCAATTCCATGGAGCTTTTGGCGTCCGCTGGCAGATGTTCTTCGTTATATTCCGCAAAAATCGGAAGCATACGGACGACTTCACCAATTGTATTAAATTCGCGGTCTGTCATGTCGCCGTCAGCCGCGGAAACGATCACCATGGTCGAAATCAGTGCGGTATGAAGATTTAGGGACATTCAGTTTTGCTCCTGTTGCAAAGTTTTATTTCGTTAGAGCAGGATATGGCGATCAGCTTTTAATATCCAAGGAAATTTTTGCCTCTTCCTGCTCTTTCTCCGCCAGGAAATTCCGTGTGAGGCTTATGGCGTCTTTCAATCCCACCCTCTCAATTTCAACACCGGGCGGGAAAGCCGTTGCTAATCTGGATGGCATCATACTGTCTAACATGACAAACACACCATAGTCAGTATCGCGGCGAAGAAGGCGACCATAGGCCTGTTTCAGCTTCAACCGGGTGAGCATATCATCGTAGCGACTTCCCCCAAAGGCGGCTTTTCGGGCTTTGTGTTTCAAATCCGGGCGAGGCCATGGGACGCGGTCAAATACCATCAAGCGCAAAGAACGTCCGGGGACATCAACACCATCGCGAACAGCATCCGTTCCCAACAGAACGGAGTTCTCCTCCTCGCGGAAGATATCCACCAAAGTTGCTGTATCCATGGCATCCATGTGCTGCGCATAGAGATCAATACCGTTTTCGGACATGCTATCGGCGATGTTTTTGTGCACTTCACGCAAGCGCCAGATAGCGGTGAACAGACCGATGCCGCCACCTCCTGCCGCAAGGAAAAGTTCACGATAGGCGCTGGACACCTCTTTCATATGATCACGCCGTACATCGGTGACAACAATGACCCGTGTACGGTTTTTGAAATCAAACGGGGATGTCAGATGCGTGCGTTTGGGCGGCAGGACCAGATGACTGGCACCGGTACGCATATCAGCGGAGGTCCAGTCATCATCTTCTTCGATTTGATCACGCAAAGTTGCTGAGGCAATTAAAACACCATGGGAGGGTTTCAACATAACTTCGGAGAAGGGCTTCGTTGGGTCGACCCAGCTTCGGTAATAACCTAAATCAAAATCACGTCCTCCCACGCGCTCCAAACCCAACCAGTCCACAAAGGCGTCAGGTGTTGGCTCGTTCAGGTTTTTAAGGATATCAATCCATGGCGAGATCATGGTGGCTGTTCGTCGGGACAAGCCCTGAACCGCAGCTTCGATCCTTTGGCGTGTGGCGGTATCCAGCTCCTCCGCATCTTCATCAAGGCGTTTCACCAATGTCTTGGCGAGTTTCATCAACGGGGTTGCCAAATCGGCCAGCGCTTTTTCAAGTTTGAGTGCCGCTTCTTCAACCCCATCCACAAATTCAGTGGCGGCACATTCGATGCTATAGGGGCTATCCGGGGCACCAGAACGCGCCCGTACCTGCCCTTTGATTAAGTGGAGGAAAGTTTCCATGGGGCCATTGGGAAGGCCATCTTCCAGCCGTTTCATCCATCCATCTTTTGGCAGGCAAAAGCTTGCGTTGATAGCATCCTGCAGATGAGCTTGGCCTTCTTCATTGTCGCCAAGCAGGTCAGAAATGCGCTTTTCAAGGCCGCGCATACGGCCTTTCCGGGCGGTATCACTTCCTGATATCCAGCGGCGAAGTTCTGCGCCTTCAAGGCCGGTTAGATGAACAGAAAAGGCGCTGTCAGCCGCATCAAACAAATGATGCCCTTCGTCAAAAACATGACGCTTTGGCAGGTTTGGATCATCCGGGCGAGAAGCGGCATTGATCATGACAAGCGCATGATTGGCAATGACGATATCTGCTTTGCGGGCTTTGCGCGTAGATTTCTCGATAAAGCATTTCTTGTAATGACTACAGGCGGAGTAAATGCATTCCCCCCGTCGATCCGCCAGTCGGTTAATCCGGCCATGTCCTGCAAGTTCAAATAACCATCCCGGCAGGTCGCCGCCCATATCGCCATCACGGGTCGCAGATAACCAACGGGCAATCATGCCCAAGATAATACGGTCTCCGGCCATGGCTGCGCCGCCCTGCAATGCTTCTTCATAATTTAGAAGGCAGACGTAATTTTCGCGGCCTTTACGAACCACGGCTTTTTGGCGTTTGATGGCGGGATCGGGGTAAAGCCGGTCCAGTTCTTCATCAATTTGACGTTGCAGGTTCTTTGTGTAGGTAGAAATCCAGACGGCGGTTCCGTTTTTCTCCGCCCAAACACTCGCCGGGGCGATATAACCCAAGGTTTTACCCGTACCAGTGCCAGCCTCCGCCAGCACAAGGCGCGGGCAATCTTCTTGCTCCCGTGGGGTGAAGGCATGGGATGCCGCCGCACTGAAGTCAGCTTGTTGGGGACGGGCTTCCGCCCCTTCATGTAAAATCTCCTGAAGACGCACGCGGGCTTCCTGATCGCTTACCGGTTCATCATCGGGCGGCGGGTCGGGGGCAAAATCAGGCCATTCCGGCAGATCTTTCCAAATATCAAGCCCGCCATAGGGACCTTTGCCTTCTGCGACACCCAATGCGGCCAAAACATACGGGGCCCAATTCCAGCCCGCCTGTCCCATCGTCATCGCGATGCGGGAAGCTGCTTTTCGATGATCTGCCGGTAAGCGCGTTAAGCGATCCAGAAGAAGGTTCACAACCTCATACAATCTGAAGGCTTGATCTTCTAAGCTGTCAGGTTCGTCTAACCCCAGCGCTTGCGCGATGCCGCGGGCGGTTGGCAGGCAGGATTTCGCAGGGCAAGTGAACGCAAACAGCTCCAGAATATCGAAAGCAGTAAATGGGTTCAGGCCCATTTTTCGGGCAGTTGCCAAACGATGGATAACAAGTGGCGGCACATCACCGATTTTGGGAATGGCCTCATTTACTGATTCTTCGACAATTTCACCGTCACTGGTCAACCATGTGACGTGACTGCCATAGACCACCAGAACAGGGGCTTCCGGCAGGCGGATTTCCCCGCCATTGTCTCCCTTTTGCCTGTCTGTCTGGTTTTCTTCCATAATACTTTAAGTTAATCCCACCGTTTCGTTGACGCCGTCACTTTGTACGCCTAAATTCCGCCGACGACAAATATGGAGAGTAAATAATGTCATCAGATGCTGAAATCGCGCTGTCTAGCAACTCCTGGGCGTTTGCCGAGGCGAAGAAACTTGCAGATCGTTATGCGAAAGAAGCGCCTGCCAAGGGATACGTCCTTTTTGAAACTGGCTATGGCCCATCAGGCCTGCCGCATCTTGGGACTTTTGGCGAAGTGGCGCGCACAACATGGGTAATGCATGCCTTTCAGAAGCTGTCTGACATTCCAACTAAACTGGTTGCATTCTCTGACGATATGGATGGACTGCGTAAAGTTCCAGACAATGTTCCCAACAAAGAACTGTTGGCTGAAAATCTGGACAAGCCACTGACGGCTGTGCCTGATCCATTTGGTACACATAACAGCTTTGGTGAGCATAACAATAGCCGCCTGATCGCTTTCTTGGATCAGTTCGGTTTTGATTATGAATTTAAATCATCAACAGAAGCCTACAAATCTGGTGAGTTTGACGACACACTGAAACTGGTTCTTGAAAAATATGACCAGGTTATCAATGTCATCCTGCCAACTTTGGGTGAGGAGCGTCAGGCAACCTATTCACCGTTCCTGCCGGTATGTCCGCGCACTGGAAAAGTGTTGCAGGTGCCAATTATTACCCGTGATGTGGATGCGGCAACGGTGACATATAACGATCCTGAAACAGGGGAAGAGATAACCGTTCCGGTCACTGGTGGCCATTGTAAGCTGCAGTGGAAAGTGGACTGGGCCATGCGCTGGCATGCGCTGGAAGTTGACTATGAAATGGCAGGTAAAGACCTCATTGATAGTGTGACCTTGTCTAGTAAGATCGTGCGCATTCTGGGTAAGAAACCACCTGAAGGCTTTAACTACGAACTGTTCCTCGATCAGGATGGAAAGAAAATTTCCAAGTCTAAAGGTAACGGGATCAGCATTGAAGAATGGCTGACCTATGCGTCACCTGAAAGTCTTGCGCTATACATGTATCAGAACCCGAAAAAGGCGAAGCGTCTCTATTTTGACGTGATTCCGAAAGCGGTTGATGAATATTACACATTCCTGGATAAATTCCCTGAGCAGGAAGCCAAACAGCAATTTGGCAACCCGGTTTGGCATCTTCATAACGGTAATCCTCCTGCGGCCAATATGCCAATTTCCTTTGGTATGTTGCTGAACCTCGCCGCGGTTGTGAACCCTGATGACAAATCTGTTCTGTGGGGCTTTATCAGCCGCTATGCGGATGGTGCGACACCAGAAAATAATCCGGCGCTGGATCAATTGGCGGGCTATGCGGTGGCTTACTATAATGATTTTGTGAAGCCACACAAAAAATACCGTCAGCCAACAGATCAGGAAAAAGCGGCAATGGAACAGCTGGTTGGCATGCTGAAAGAGGCAGACCAAACAACCGATGCTGGTGACCTACAAAGCATGGTCTTCCAGGTGGGTAAAGATCATGAATTTGAAAACCTGCGTGATTGGTTCAAGGCGCTTTACGAAACGCTTCTTGGTCAATCTCAAGGTCCGCGCATGGGATCTTTCATTTCCTTGTATGGCGTGAAGGAAAGCACAGCGTTGATCGAGCGGGTTCTGGCAGGTGAAGATCTCGCCGCTGGATAAGCCCAAGAAAAATCAATAAAAAAGGCCGCAATAATTTGCGGCCTTTTTTGTTACTAAAACCAGTCTTAAAAGATCTGGCTTGCTTTCGAGAAGTCCATATACATATCGCGTAGTTTTGATGCGACAGGGCCCGGTTGGAATTCACGGTCTTCAACGCGGGTGACCGGCATGATTTTGCCGTAGTTGCCGCTGTTAAAGACTTCATCAGCTGTCATGATGTCTTCCTTGCTCATGAAGGTTTCGCTTACCTCAATACCTGCTTCTTCAGCAAGTTTGATAACGCGGGCACGTGTAATACCTGCAAGGAAGCAGCCGGTTGGTGCCGGTGTAAATGCAACACCGTCTTTAACTGTCCAGATGTTGGAAGTGGCAAATTCAGCGACGTTATTATTGGCGTCCATCATAATGGCGTTATCGAAACCAAGCTGACGGGCGTGGGCAACTGCGCGGCCTGAGTTCGGATATAACGCAGATGCTTTCGCATTTGTCGGGGCCATGTCACTTGCGGGGCGACGAAGTGGCGAGAAATGCGCACTGAAGCCACCTGAATCTGGCATCGGGCTGTCATAAACCGCGAGAACGAAATCTGTGCTTGCCGGATCCGGGTCGATAAAGCCACCGCGGGCAAAATACATCGGGCGAATATACAGTTCAGATTCTTTCGGTAATTTCTTGATGGCCGTCTTACACAGTTCAACAATTTCACCGCTTTCCATTGTTGGTGTCATGCCCAACGCTTGAGCTGAACGACCAAGGCGTTCACAGTGCAGGTCCAGATCCGGGGCCATACCCCGAAAAGAACGGGCACCGTCAAACACGGATGAAGACATCCAGAAAGCATGATCTTCCGGGCCTAGGATGCGTGGGTTTTCATCATACCATTTGCCGTCATAAAAATAGACACCAGCCATATTTCGAATTCCTGTCATTTATCGAAAAAAGAATGATCCACACCCATATCAGAAACACCCATGCCCCTGCAACCTAACTTGCCGTGAAGGTGTTTGTTGCCCCTGTTCAAAAGGTGTTGGATCGGGTAGGTTGCGGGCAAATAGATGGCTGAGGCGTTAAGATGACTTTGATTTATCACATGGCAAACCGTCCCGATTGGGAACAAGCGGTAAAAGACGGCAAATATGAGGGCACGGCGATGGATAAAGCCGATGGCTATATGCATTTCTCCACCGCTGAAACCATCAAAGGAAGCGCCGCCAAACATCGTGCTGGTGAGATGGATTTGGTTCTGATTACGGTCAACTCAGAAAAAATGGAAGATAAGTTGGTGTGGGAGCCTGCCCGCGGCGGTATTCTTTTCCCGCATCTATATGAAGCGCTGGATGTGAAGCTGGTGGATAAGGTGGAACCGCTGCCGCTTGGGGATGATGGGGTTCATATTTTCCCGGAACTTGGATGAGGCAGCGAAACATGTACAAGTTACTTTCCCGCGCGTTGTTTCTAATGGATCCCGAGAAAGCACACGGGCTTTCCATTAAAGGCCTTCAATCAGGCCTTATGAAAGCAGTGCCTGCTGATGTGGATCCGGTTCTCAATATCAGTCGTTTTGGTCTGGATTTTCCAAACCCTATCGGGTTGTCCGCCGGATTCGATAAGAACGGGGATGTACTTGATTCACTGTTAGGTCTGGGTTTTGGTTTTGTTGAAGCGGGCAGCGTTACCCCGCGGGCGCAGGATGGAAACCCAAAACCGCGGGTGTTTAGATTGGAAGAAGACAAGGCGGTTATAAACCGTCTCGGGTTTAATAACCGGGGCTTGCAGGCGGCGATTTCAAACTTTTCCAAACCGCGGCGGAGCGGCATTGTCGGCGCCAATCTTGGGGCCAATAAAACCAGTGAAGATCGCATAGGTGATTATGTGAAAGGCCTTGAGGCCTTGAGCCCGTTTTCGGATTATGTGACGGTAAATATCTCTTCTCCCAACACACCGGGGCTTCGGGCCTTGCAAGGGCGCGGGGAGTTGGAAGAATTGCTCGGCCGTCTTATGGAAGCCCGTAAAAACCTACCGCGGGAGCGAGAGCAAAATATCCCGTTGCTTCTTAAAATTGCGCCCGATCTGACAGGTGAAGATAAAGAAGATATTGCCACCGTTGCAAAATCCACAAATCTGGATGGTCTGATTATTAACAATACGACCATTACCCGGCCAGACAGCTTGCGAAGTGGGCAAAAAACGGAAACTGGCGGTTTAAGTGGCGCTCCGCTTAAACCCATTGCTCAAGAATTGATGGCGGATATGTATAAACTGACAGGCGGTGATATTCCGCTTGTGGGTGTTGGGGGTATCGCAAGTGCTGAAGATGCCTACGCCCGTATTCGTGCGGGCGCAAGCCTGATCCAGTTTTATTCCGCCATGGTTTATGAGGGGCCGTATTTGGCCCATCATATGGCTAAAGGGCTTGCTGGTCTTCTTAAGAGAGATGGCTATTCAAGTGTTGAAGATGCCATTGGCGTGGATGTAAAACTTTAGAAACTTGGTGGGGTGCAGGCGCTGACCACAACAGCGTCTTCATCCCCGATACAGCGAAAACGATGGGGTTGGTGGCTTTCGAAATAGAAAGCATCACCGGCTTTTAATACCTTGATTTCTGCTCCAACGGTGACTTCCAGTTTTCCTTTGACAACCACTCCTGATTCTTCCCCGTGATGGGTGAGCATATTGCGTCCCGTATCAGCGCCCGGATGATAGGTTTCGTGCAGAACCTGCAATGCTTTTCCGGTTAAATCGCGGCCCACCTGTTTATATTGAATTTTGCCGTCGGAAATGGTGGTGAGGTCTTTTTCCGCGAAAAAGATTTTCCGGTTTGTAGAAAAGTCGCTCGCGAAAAACTCGGACATGGCGATGGGTATTCCATCTAGCACCTTTTTCAAGGAGCCGACAGAGGGACTGATCCGGTTTTGCTCTATCATGGAAATGGTGCCGTTTGTAACGCCGGCGCGTTTTGCCAATTCTCTTTGGGATAATCCATGTTGCGCCCTTAACGCGCGCAGGCGGGACCCTATATCAATATCCATATCGCTAAATCCAGATTCAAAATAGTGGTTAGTATATTAAACACATTAACCACGGAAGTAAATTGAAGAGCGCAGAAAACTGCGGAAAAATTTTATGCTTGTGTAGTTTAATTACCTTGATACGGTCTTTCCCAATTCTTGACAGGGAGTGAGTGATGAGCAGTAATTCTACAAGTGCCGCCAACAATATGGATGCCTTCTGGATGCCATTTACGGCAAACCGCCAGTTTAAATCCAACCCACGTATGTTGGTAAGTGCCAAAGACATGTATTACCAAAATGCAGAAGGTAAGCAGGTTCTGGATGGAACCGCAGGCCTTTGGTGTTGTAACGCGGGTCATGCGCGCCAGAAAATTGTCGAGGCTGTCAGCAGCCAAATCGGCGAACTGGACTATGCTCCTGCTTTCCAAATGGGTCATCCAAAAGTGTTTGAATTGGCAGCGCGAGTTTCTGCTATGTTGCCAAACGGTCTGGATCATGTGTTTTTCACAAATTCAGGTTCTGAATCCGTTGATACAGCGCTTAAAATTGCATTGGCATATCACCGTGCCAAAGGGGAGGGTGCCCGTACCCGTCTGATCGGCCGGGAGCGTGGTTATCATGGTGTTGGCTTTGGTGGTATCTCCGTCGGTGGTATCGTTGCCAACCGGAAAAATTTTGGCACGCTGCTCGCGGGTGTAGATCATATGCCGCATACACATCTGCCTGAGAAAAACGCCTTCTCCCGTGGTATCCCTGAACATGGCGCAGAACTCGCGGATGAACTGGAGCGGATTGTGACCCTTCACGATGCATCCACTATCGCCGCCGTGATCGTAGAGCCTATTGCCGGATCCACCGGTGTGATCATGCCTCCAAAAGGCTATCTGGAGCGCTTGCGCGAGATTTGTACAAAACACGGTATCCTGCTGATTTTTGATGAAGTGATTACTGGTTTTGGTCGTTTGGGTTCTTCTTTCGCGACTGACTATTTCGGTGTTCAACCTGACATGATCACAATGGCTAAAGGCCTGACCAGCGGCACGATCCCTATGGGTGGCGTGGCTTGTTCTTCAGAGATTTACAACACTTTTATGACCGGTCCAGAGAATATGATCGAGCTGTTCCATGGCTATACATATTCCGGTCATCCGGTTGCCGCTGCGGCAGGTCTTGCAACTTTGGATATCTACAAGGAAGAAGGTCTGTTTGAACGCGCAAATGATCTTGCCCCATATTGGGAAGATGCCGTTCATTCCCTGAAAGACTGTAAAAACGTTATTGATATCCGTAACCTTGGCTTGATCGGTGCAATCGAACTGGCGCCAATTGAAGGCAAACCGACAGCACGGGCGTTTGATGCGTTTTTGAAAGCCTACGAAAAAGGCGTCCTTATTCGGACAACTGGCGACATTATCGCCCTGTCCCCTCCGCTTATTATTGATAAGCCGCAGATTGACCAGATTTTTGAAACCCTGCGCGATGTTTTGAACGCGCTCGACTAACATTTATTTTTATAAAGGTATTTAATCATGTTGATTGGTGTTCCTGCAGAAATTAAGACGCTGGAATCCCGCGTCGGGATGACACCTGCAGCCGTGCGTGAAGCGGTTGCTCATGGCCACCAGGTGGTCGTGCAAAAAGACGGTGGTGCGAAAATTGGTCTGACCGACGATTTATATATCTCGGCAGGTGCCAAAATCGCAGAAACGGCAGAGGAGATTTTTGCGTCTGCCGATATGATTGTGAAGGTGAAAGAGCCTCAACCACAAGAATGCGCTATGTTGCGTGAAGGCCAGATTCTGTTCACATATCTGCATTTGGCCCCGGATCCTGTTCAAGCGCAGGGTCTGCTTGATTCTGGATGCGTGGCAATTGCCTATGAAACAGTAACAAGCGCCCGTGGTGGTCTGCCTCTTTTGGCACCAATGAGTGAAGTTGCAGGCCGCATGTCTATTCAGGCAGGTGCCCATTGCCTTGAGATGCGTCAGGGCGGTGAAGGTATCTTGCTAGGTGGTGTTCCGGGTGTTCCTGCTGCCAATGTTGTCGTACTTGGCGGTGGCGTCGTGGGTGTTAACGCGGCACGTATGGCACTGGGTATGGGCGCGAATGTTACCGTTCTGGATCGTTCCATTCCGCGCCTTGCGGAACTGGATGGTCTTTATGGGCCGCAGCTTAAAACGATCTACTCCAATGCGGACACGGTTGAAGAATATGTCACAAATGCAGATCTGGTAATCGGTGCTGTGCTAATTCCGGGCGCGGCAGCGCCAAAACTGGTGAATACAGGTCACTTGAAGAAAATGAAGCAGGGATCCGTTGTCGTGGACGTTGCCATTGATCAGGGTGGGTGTTTTGAAACCTCCCGCGCCACAACGCATCTGGAGCCAACCTTTGAGGTGGAAGGTGTTGTTCATTACTGCGTGGCAAATATGCCAGGCGGTGTGGCCCGTACATCAACCTTTGCACTTAACAATGCAACCATGCCATTTACCTTGGCGCTGGCGGACAAGGGTTATAAGCAAGCTCTGGCCGATGACCCATATCTTCTGGAAGGTCTGAATGTCCATCATGGCAACCTGACCAATGAAGCAGTTGCCCGTGATTTAGGTAAATCATTTGTTTCAGCGCAAAGCGCCATTGCAGCGTAACTGTTAAGAGAGATTTCAACGAGCGGGAAAGCGGAATCGCTTTCCCATTTTTTTGGAAATATATTTGCGAACGATTATCATAATTAGTTGCCTTTAGTTTTTTGGAGTGATATACGGCTGTAAATGATAATCATTCGCATGTTAGAGGAAATGTAATGCGCGTCTCTTTTGGTCTTTTTGCCGCTGCGGCACTCATGACGTCTGTCGCAGGCACAACTGCCGCCTATGCAGAAGAAGTGAATCTGTATTCTTATCGTCAGGAAAAGCTGATCCGTCCCATCCTGGATGAGTTTGAAAAAGATACAGGCATTAAGGTAAATGTCGTTTTCGCCAAAAAAGGGATGCTGCAGCGTCTGAAATCTGAAGGTATGAACAGCCCGGCTGACGCCATCCTCACAACAGATATCAGCCGCCTACAGGCGCATAAAGCGGCAGGTGTGTTGCAGTCTGTTTCTTCTGACAAGCTGAACGCGAATATCCCATCGCAGTATCGCGATCCTGAAGGCGTATGGTATGGCTTAACTGTACGCAGCCGTGTGATCTTTTTTGCGAAAGACCGTGTCAAAGCGGAAGAACTTTCCACATATGAAGATCTGGCAGATCCAAAATGGAAGGGTCGTATCTGCATTCGTTCTTCTTCCAACGTCTATAACCAGTCTCTGATGGCCTCCATGATTGCAAATCTCGGTGCGGAAGCCGCTGAAAAATGGGCAGCTGGTATCAAAGCAAATCTTGCACGTAAACCACAGGGCGGTGACCGTGATCAGATTAAAGCAGCTGCGGCTGGTGAATGTGATGTGGCTGTCGGAAACACGTATTACTACGGGAAAATGGTGAACGGCAAAGACGAAGCGCAAAAAGCAGCAGCAGCGAAAACAGCGATGTTCTGGCCTAACCAGGATGGTCGCGGTGCGCACGTGAATATATCTGGTGCCGCTGTAACCAAGGCGTCCAAGAACAAAGAAGCTGCGATCAAGCTGATCGAGTTTTTATCAGGCGAAAAAGCGCAGAAATTTTATGCGTCTTCTAACTATGAATATCCTGTACTTGCTGGTGTAGAATTGGATGGAACAGTTGCCTCTTGGGGTAAACCAAAATTCGATGTAATCGGCCTCGATAAAGTCGCAGATAGTCAGGTTGAAGCTGTCAAAATCTTCGACCGTGTAGGATGGCGATAAGTCCATCTTCATGAAATTGAAAAGGGGCCTTGTGGCCCCTTTTTTTATGTCCTAAAGGCAGCCTGTAAAGCAGCAACCCCTTCAGCGATAGCCTCATTGGCCTGATCAATTGCTCCACCAAGATTGATAAATCCATGGATCATACCGGGATATTCCGTATGCGAGGCGGTTGATCCTTCTTTGTTCATACGCGTGCAATAGGCAACTGCCTCGTCTTTTAAGGGATCATATCCTGCTGTTTGTATTAGGGCGGGTGGCAAATCCGCTAAACTTACCGCCTGGAGAGGAGACGCACGCCAGTCGTCAATATCACCTTCATTCTGCAGGTAATGCCCCTGGAACCACTTCATCAGATCACGGGTCAGAAAATAGCCTTCCGCCAGTGCCTCATGTGAGGCTGTATCCATTTTGGCATCTGTTGCGGGATAAATCAGCCACTGAAAAACAGGGGCTTGAATGCCTTTGTCTCTCGCCATCAGAGATACGACGGCACTTAGATTGCCACCTGCGCTGTCACCGCCCACCGCAATGCGAGAAGCGTCCAAGCCGTAGGATGAAATATTCTCGACTGTCCATTGATAGGCAGTAAAGCAATCTTCCGGCGCGGCTGGAAAAGCAAATTCCGGTCCCATGCGATAATCAACGGACAGGACAGCAAATTCACCTTCATTGGCAACCTGTCGGCAGAGAGCATCATGGCTGTCGCGGCTACCGATTACCCATCCACCGCCATGGAAAAAGACAAGCACAGGAAGGTCGTCCCCACCGCTTACAGGTTTATAGAGGCGTACGGGGATAGGGCCATTTGGACCAGGCACCTCAAAATCCTTCACACTGCCGATAGGAACATCTTTGAGGCATAACTTCTGCGCACGCTGTTCATAGGCTGCCTTTGCTTCGGTGGCGTTCATTGTTTCCAGTGGGGGGACCTTATTTTGGATAGCGATATCCAGTACCCATTTCGCCTGCGGGTCGAGTGTCATTGGTTAGTTTCCTCCAACTTCTTGTAGTTTTCTTTCAACGAAATCCAGACGATCCTGCCCCCAGAATAGATCATTTTCAATGACATAGGTGGGGGCGCCAAAAACGCCTTTTCTCAGGGCTTCGTCAGTATATTCCTCGTAAATTTCAAGAATATCAGCGTCATTGCTTTTTAAGAATAATGACGTGCCATCCAGGCCTTGCTCGTTGGCAATGGTGATAACCGTTTCCTCATCGTCAATATTGCGCTGTTCCATCCAAACAGCTTTCATATATGCGTGCGCCAATTCCATGACAGGGTGGCCAGCCTGTTCGGCTGCGATAATCAGCAAGGCACCTTTGGTATGGGGAACTGGAAAATATTTTGGCTCAAGATGCAGTTGCACACCCGTTGCATCGCGCCATCTGATGAGCTCCTGCATACGGTAGGCGCGTCTCGCCGGGGGTCTCTTGTCTAGCGGCAGGCCTCCCGTCTGGCTGAAGATCCGTTGCAGGTCTACAGGCTTGAAGTGTATTTTCGCATCGTATTGATCGGCAAGTTCCTGAAGTCTGTTATGTCCGAGGTAGGTCCAAGGGGAGGATAATCCCCCGAAATAGTCGATTGTTATTGTCATTTTTCCCTCCCTTTTAACCATATATTGGCAAGCAACAGAGGAATTGTCCATGGAGGGTAAAGTTTAAATCTGAGATTTCTGCATGAGGCGCTGCGCCACTAACATGGCTTGGGTTCTATTGGATACACCGAAAGCCCTCAAAATAGCAGTGACATGCACCTTGACCGTTCCTTCTGATAACTTCAAGTGCCGTGCAATCTCACGGTTGCTTTTTCCAAAAGCAATCAGTCTCAAGACGTCCTGTTGTCGTGGTGTTAGTTTCGACGTTGCGCCAAAATATAGCGTGGCTTTTGGAGGAAGTCGTGATTTGCGATGTTGCCCTTCTTCTCCCTTGGATATCAATAGATTTTCTATAACAGTTTTAAAGCTTCCCATATCACAGGATTTGTCCAATACATCATCAATTGGAGAATGAGACGGTGTCAGTGCAGAGAGCCTTGTGGGTTTGGTTTCCTCAATCAAAAGCATGGGGGTGTTTGGTTGTAGATTCCTGATCCGGAAAATATCACAGTTTTCAGGCTTGCCTTTTGGGCAGATGTTACTGCTGAGCACAATAAGGTCATATGTGAAAGCACTTAATTCGCGGAAAAACGACTCCAGACAACTTGCTTCA
The DNA here is from genome assembly GCF_015143595.1 of Sneathiella sp. P13V-1. Lineage (NCBI taxonomy): Bacteria > Pseudomonadati > Pseudomonadota > Alphaproteobacteria > Sneathiellales > Sneathiellaceae > Sneathiella > Sneathiella sp. P13V-1. The sequence continues at coordinate 1,339,248 of NZ_WYEU01000001.1, forward strand.
ACAACCTTGGCAGACGGCAAAGGAATGTCTTCAAATAAACGTGTAAGACTTTCTCTGAACAAGTCATGTCGATCGGCTACTAGGGCGCGCATTGTTATTTCTCAGGTCATCAAGTGTGGAGTAGGGGACCGAAAAAACATACTTTTTTGTTTGTTATACAAAAGTTACAGATGCAAGTATTAGCTGTATAGAAGAAAAATATTTTTCGTATTATCGCGCTGGTTTAATTTAGATGTCCCCAAAATGATGGAGTTTTTCGAAGATTTCTTCGATGGTCATCGGTGCGTGGAAATTGTAGATATTCTTTAGCTGATGGAGGAAATTGGCGCGGAGAATTTCCTTTTCTTCTATTGAAGCGTCTTTCATTCGAAGGATCTGGGGCGTGATTTTCTTGAAAGCAGGTATCAGGTGTTCTGGAGGGGAGGATTGTTTCAGGATTTTAGAAAGCGGTTTCTCTTTCCCCTCATGCAGAAGGTCTGTTATTTCTTGTTCGGATCGGCCGCTCTTTGATGACAGTGCGATCACAAGAAACTCACCGTCCAGAGCCAAATATTTGCGCAGCATTAGTGTATGCGTAAGGCGCCCATCTTCATACAGTTGGTGGATGGCCTTTCTCTTAAGCTTAACAGGCCAATTAATATCAATGACGCTGGCCAGTTTCTGCTCTTCCTTAGTATCAATGGCTCTGTTTTCAATTTCAATTGGGACAGTTTTAAATGCAGCCAATATCTCCTGCAGATCCATATCAGTTTGGGAGAGAATAGGTTTGATAAGACTTTCGGGAAGGGATTTCCTGCTAAGGATCAGTTTGATGATTCCCGGATATTTGCTGGCAAATCGATCTAACAGATTTCTGTATCCTCCTCCCGTAATCGGAGAGCTCATATTCTTCAAACAGATTTCAACGGTACTCAATTCACAGTATTTGCAGATGTAGTCTGTGAGTTGGTGGGTTAGATCAGGGCGCTCAGCTATCGCGTCCCGCACGCTTTGGCTACCCGCTAACACCAATGTATAAAGGTCGCTTTCCGTAAAATTCTCAAAGTGATGAAGCAGCCAGTTCGTGGGGTTGAGGTTACTTAGAATGATCTGCACGGCGATGCCTCCAGACAGTGTCGGGCTTTTGGCAACAAGCGAGGCAACGTGATTTTGAATCTGCTCATCCTTGTCCCCCAAGGGGAGTTTGAGCAATTTTTCATAAGTGGCGTGATTGGGAGAATCGACAGGGGTATTCAGGAATTTGTCTGCAACAGATTGAGCGGCGAAATGCCGCTCCCTTTCAGTTTGGGACATATACAGATCTACGTCCGTTACATCAATTGCGATTGTTTGCACCAGAATGCACCCTAATTCGGCGTTAATACATTAGCATGTATTGTTATAAGGTAAATTGCAATAAATAATATAATATTAATGCACGCAATGGGAGTGAATTACCGGAGACCCTTTAAATCCTTAAATTGTTTTACGGCAAAGGAATCTGTCATGCCGGAGACAAAATCTGTAATGTCCAACAACCAGTTATATCTGCCCTTTAGTGTATTTCTGTTTTCGGGAAACAGGTTCATGATAACTTGAGATCGGGGGGCGGGGGCCGCCTTTTCTTTCAGATAGGCTTCCCATTCATGGTTTGCAGTATAGAAAGCGTCCAGCAAACAGGTGATAATTTCTGAGCCACGTAATTCTGCCTCAACACGTTCTCTATGATTGAAAATGCTGTTTCTGCATAATTCTTCGATCTGTTCAAAAACAGAGGCACTGCGGGAGTGATGAAGTAGATCGCCCTTATAGGTTCCTGACAGGATTTGATTTTCGTGGTCTGCGAAGATTTCTGAAATTTCTCCGATCAAATGACCAATGCATTTCGCGCGAAGATAAGAGATTTTCTCGGATTTATCCTCAAGTTCTCCATAACGGGCCGGTGGAGTGCCTAGAATTTCAAGCATAAGCTCTTCTGTTTCAGTAAACTCCAGGCGACCTAGTTTAAACCCGTCTTCGATATCGACGACGAGATAACAAATGTCATCTGCGGCTTCCACTAGATATGTGAGGGGATGGCGACACCAGTAATCTTCGTGCCCGCGCCTTATAAGGCCGATTTCCGCTGCAATTTCTCTGAAGAATTCGGCCTCTGACTGCATAACACCAAATTTCTTCGCCGCCTGGTCTCTCGCCAAAGGGTTGGCAATGGAAGAAACTCTCGGATATTTCATGAAGGTTCCGAGGGTCGCATAAGTGAGGCGAAGTCCACCATCATTGCGCCAGTTTTGAAGGCGTGTCAGGATTCTGAACCCCTGGGCGTTGCCTTCAAATTTCAGGAAATCCTGTTTTTGGGTTTCCGTCAGGTTGTTCAGGTACCCTTTTGCGAGAGGTCCAGTTTTAAACCAGTGGCGAATGGTTTCTTCCCCGAAGTGTCCGAAAGGCGGATTGCCAATGTCATGTGCCAGACAGGCGGCAGAGACAATATGCCCAAACTCAGCGGCAGAAAAATCGGTATTTTTCATGTGCCGATCAATGATCACTTGTCCAGCATTTGCGCCTAAAGACCGGCCGACAGAAGCCACTTCCATGGAGTGAGTAAGCCGGGTTCGGACATAATCACTTTCCGCCATTGAATGGACTTGGGTTTTATCTTGAAGTCTTCGAAAAGCGGATGAAAAGACAATCCTGTCCTGATCTTTATGGAAGGGACTTCGCGAATCTGATATGGGTTCCAGAAAGTCCTGACCATACCGCTTGGTCGAGAGCAGTTTGTTCCAGTCCATCATTAGTCACATACCTTTCTGGGAGCCACCGATTCTGATGAGTGGTCTTAGTTCATCTTTTTCAAAGGATATTAATTGAGAAGTTTGAAGAAATTATAATTTTTTCCCGTACGGGGTGTGCAAATATGTAACGGTTTCAAAGGACTCAAATTTTAACATTACTAACGTTATGTTTTACCCCACCCCGGATAGGTCATAATCAAGTCAGCAGTGAGTTCGCGATTATTTGCATCCATGGAATGGATCAGTTTGGAAATACTTCCCAGCCCTTCTGAAAAGACGCGGTCTGCCTCGTTTCCCTCCCACAAGGCGACAAGCAGCATCAGCATTCTGCGTTGCGCATGGGATAGTTTTAGTCCTCCTGCAGACGCTTTGTCTTTTTCAATTTCCGGGATATCTGGTTGAATGTCGAAATGGCTTTCGACACTGTCCATTTCGCCACCCTTTGGGAAAAAATACCGCTCCAATTGGTTATAAACAATTGCCTCGCGCACAATTTTTGTAAAATCTGCTTCAAACATGTATGATGTTCACATAGTTTAATGATGTATTTGTTTGAAATTAAATAAAGAAAACCTTTTTAGCAATGAGTGATAAGCGCGCACTAATTATTGATGACGAAAAAATGTTTGCTGATTTCGTCAGGCAAGTAGCCGAAGGCATGGGATACGAAGTCCGCGTGACTGATGAAGCTGAGGTTTTCAAGCAGACATATATGGATTTTGATCCGACCGTGATCATTCTTGATATGGTGATGCCAGGGGTGGAAGGCATCGAGTTGGTCAATTGGCTCGCTGAAGAAGGCTGTTCGGCGCGCATTATGGTCGTTACCGGCTATAATCCACACTATGTGGATTTTGCTAAAACCATCGGAAGTGCACGTGGCCTTGTTGAAGTGCAAAGCTACACGAAACCCATTAGCCTTGCGGATTTGCGTAAAGCCCTCTCCTGATTTTGTGATTTCTGTCATCTTGCGTTGACGCCGGGGATATGAGATTATCCCGGTGATGTTACGCCTCATATAGAGGTGAAGCGTTCTCAGGGCAGGGTGAAAGTCCCTACCGGCGGTAAGAATGATATTCAAGCCCGCGAGCGCCTGTGCAAACAGGGTCAGCAGATCTGGTGCAACTCCAGAGCCGACGGTTATAGTCCGGATGGAAGAGAACAGCATACTTGGCTCGCATACCCGTGGTGTGTGGGTGCTTGTCTGTCTTGCCTTGAGTTTTTGATGTTTTTAAGAAAACGAGGCACATAAAATGACAACAGAAAAACAAGCAAGTGTCCTTCCTAAGGTCAAAAGCTCATCCCGCAAAATCGCAGTTATTCAGGCAAATTGGCATAAAGATATCGTGTCCCAAGCGACCGAAGCTTTTATTGTCGATCTGGAAAAGGCTGGAATATCTCGCGACAAAGTGGAAGTTTTTGACGTCCCGGGAAGCCTTGAAATTCCTTTAATGTCCCAGAAATTGGCGATGACAGGTGGGTATGACCTGATCATGGCAACAGGACTGATCGTGGATGGTGGTATCTACCGTCATGACTTTGTCGCAGGCACCGTTCTGGACGGGATGATGCGGGTTCAACTGGATACAGGTGTCCCGGTTCTATCCGTTGTATTGACACCGCATAATTTCCAGGAAGTGCCCGCCCATATGGATTTCTTCCGTAACCACTTTGTTCATAAAGGTCAGGAAGCTGCCAATGCGGCTGTACAGATGCTGAACAATTTGGCTGAATTGCCAGTAGATGTGAGGTTGGCATCTTAGAAAAAAAGGGGCGGTTTTCCGCCCCTTATCAACAACTAGATGATCTTGTTTTCGTGATCTTTCCAGTACTGATCACGTAATAATCGTTTGTAGAGCTTTCCTGTTGGGTGCCGGGGGAGTTCTTCAGTGAAGTCCACAGTTTTGGGGCACTTGATGTGGCTGATATGATCGCGGCAGAAAGCGATCAATTCCTGCTCCAGATCCTCGCCCGCATCTTTCATGTGAACAGGCTGAACAACGGCTTTGACCTCTTCACCAAATTCTTCATGAGGAATGCCGAACACCGCCACATCATAAACCCGTGGATGAGTCACAAGTAGGTCTTCCACCTCTTGCGGATATATGTTCACACCACCGGAAATGATCATGAAGCTCTTGCGATCGGTGAGATATAGAAACCCTTCCTCATCTACATATCCCACATCTCCCAGAGTGCTCCATCCTTTCTCGTTATAGCTCTCTTTTGTTCTGTCAGGATCATTGTGGTAGACGAAATCCTTCCCATCTGAAAAATACACCACACCGGTTTGCCCGGCAGGAAGTTCTTCTCCCTCTTCACCGGCGATATGGATGTTGCCAATGACAGCGCGACCAACAGTCCCGGGATGGGCAAGCCATTCTTCGGGAGTTACTGTGCAATAGCCGTTGCCTTCGGTGCCGCCGTAATACTCGTATATTATCGGCCCCCACCAATCGAGCATTTGCCGTTTGACTTTTTCAGGACATGGAGCGGCGGCATGGATCGCAAACTTCATGCTGCTGACATCGTATTTGTTCCGTATTTCCTCAGGCAGTTTCAACATGCGAATAAACATGGTCGGGACAAGCTGACTATGCGTTGTCTGGTATTTTTCAACCAGTTGCAGATACCATTCAGGATCAAAATGATCCATGACGATACAGGTTCCCCCAAATCGCTGCACACGCATATTGTAGCGAAGAGGTGCCGCATGATAGAGCGGGGCTGGAGATAAATAGACAATATCATCTCCAAATCCATAAAGCCCTTTTAATACGTTATAGAGATTGTCTTCAGATCCAATGGGATCCCCTATTTCAGTTGGCTTGACCCCTTTGGGTTTCCCAGTTGTGCCAGATGAATAGAGCATATCAGCGCCTTCACATTCATCCTTAATAGGCGTTTGGGGCATGGCGGACATGATATCTTCGTATGATGTGTACCCTTCGCGCACGCCGCCCATCATAAGGCGATGGTCCACATTCGGGATCAGGGGTAGAATTTCTTCGGCGAGCTCCCCCTTATAATCCGAGGTCAGGAAAAGTTCAGCGCCGCAATCATTTACAATATAGGCCGCTTCTTCGGCGGAGAGGCGCGAAGAGATCGCGGTGTAATACAGTCCGGCCCTTTGCGCGCCCCACAGAACTTCATGAAAGCGGTTGTTGTTTTCTATCAAGAGAGCGACATGGTCCCCAACTTTTAGACCCAGCTTTCTGAAATATTGCGCGACCCTGTTGGAGCGTGCATTGAGTTCAGCGTAGGTAATAACCTCGCCTGTTGCCGCCATGATGACGGCAGGCGAGTCTGGTCGGGTAGCAGCAAAGTCCCGGATATGCATAAGGTCCCCCAGATTATTATTTTTATTTCTTGGCCCCTTTTATTATTACCTTTTCATCAATTAATTCCGCAATGGTTTTTTCATCCAGGCCGATTTCACGAAGAACTTCTTCTGAATGCTCCCCAAGAGCTGGAGCGTGTTTGTGAATACCGCCTGGTGTCTTTGAAAAACCGGTTGGGATCCCCGGATATTTAAGCTTTCCTTCTGTTGGATGATCGACACTTTTCCAAAACCCAGTGGCTTTGAGATGTGGATCGTCAATCAAATCATCTGCTGTATTTATCGGTACATTTGGAATGTTGGCTTCTTCCAGCAGTTCTAACCATTCCGCGGCTGGTTTGGTTTCGATAATGTCAGACAACAAGCCGTAAAGCTCTGTGATATTGGCAAGGCGGGCCGATACATGATTGAATCTGGGGTCCTCTTTCAGTTCTGAATGTCCGGACAAGTCAAAGAAAGCAGCCCATTGCCGGTCGGTATAAGGCAACACACCAATCATTTTACCATCGCTAGCGCGATAAGGGCGTTTGTTGGGGGAAAGTGCCCGCGGATATCCGGCGGTGCCAATCGGTGGGTCGAAATTCATACCATAGAGATGCTCCAGCATATGAAACTGTACCATTGTTTCGAACATGGGCACGGTAACTTCCTGCCCTTCTCCTGTCCGCTCTTTGTGGAAGAGGGCCATTGTTATGGCATAGACAAGCGTCAGGCCGCTGGCCTTATCTGCGAGGACAGTCGGAACATATGCAGGGCGTCCAACCACATCACTTTGAACCGCGGAGATACCACTTACGCCCTGGATCATGTCGTCATAGGCCGGCTTATCCGCATAGGGTCCCGATTGATCAAAGCCAAAAGCCCCACAATAGATGATCCCCGGGTTCACTTTCCTGACCTCTTCATAGGACAGTCCCAGTCGGTCTACAGCGGACGGGCGCATATTATGTACAAAAACATCTACTGTTTTCAGAAGTGCCATGATCGCAGCGTGACCCTTATCCGATTTCAAATCGATACAGATGTCACGTTTATTGCGGTTGGCGTTGAGATACATCGCCGCCATGCGGTCGGATCTGCCGGGGCCAATATCCCGGGTCATATCCCCGTCCGGGCTTTCTATCTTGATAACATCGGCGCCGTGATCCCCCAGGATTTGGGTGGCAAAGGGACCCAACAAAACTGTTGTCAGGTCCGCAACTCGCACGCCGGTTAAAGGTCCTTTGTTGTTATTATTCATTTGGAACCACCGGTATTGTGATTAGTAGGATTTGGGAAGACCCAACGCTTTTTCAGCGATAAAGCAAAGGATCAATTGCGGGCTAATGGGTGCAATTCGACAGATCATCACTTCCCGCATAAGACGCTCCACCGTGAATTCTTTGGCATAGCCAACGCCACCGTGAGTGAGTACCGCTTGAGAACAGGCTTTAAAGCCTGCCTCACCGCCCATATATTTGGCGGCATTGGCATAGGTTCCGCATTCCTGACCGTTGTCATAAAGATAGGCAGCGCGCATCGCCATCAGATAGGCAGCTTCCAGTTCCATCCAGTTTTCAGCGAGTGGATGCTGGATTGACTGGTTCATGCCAATAGGCCGCCCGAAGACTTCACGCTCATTGGCATATTTCGCTGCGCGAGCAAGCGCATTTTGACCAATGCCAATCCCTTCCATCCCCACAAGAACACGTTCCGGGTTGAGGGAATGCAGAAGGTAGTAGAAGCCTTTGCCTTCCTCACCAACCAGATCCTCTTCCGGGATTGGCAGGTCATTGATAAATACCTCGTTAGAATCCACAGCTTTGCGGCCCATTTTGTCGATGACGCGGACATCACAATAGTCGCGGTTTAAATCTGTAAAGAAAAGAGACAGGCCATCGGTTGGTTTCTTACAGTCTTCTTTGGGGGTGGTGCGGGCGAGAAGCATAATTTTATCAGCTTCCTGACCGGTGGTTGTCCACATTTTCTGCCCGTTGGCGATGTATTTATCACCCTGTTTTACCGCGCGGGTTTGAAGGGATGTGGTGTTGAGGCCCGCATTGGGTTCTGTCACACCGAAGCATGATTTGATCTCACCTTTAATGAGCGGTGTCAGCCAACGTTCTTTTTGCTCATCTGTGCCAAAAACCACAATGGGGTGAGGGCCAAAGATATTTATATGGATTGCACTGGCGGCCGACATACCACCAGAGGAATTGGCAACCGTATGCATCATAATGGCGGCCTCAGTAACCCCTAAGCCCGCACCGCCATATTGTTCCGGCATGGTAATCCCAAGCCAACCAGCATCTGCCATGGCGCGGTGAAACTCATGGGGAAATTCGCCGGTCCGATCATGATCGCGCCAGTATTCGTCATCAAATTTGGCGCAAAGGGCGGCAACATTATCGCGGATGGCAAGCTGTTCATCCGTTAGAGAAAAATCCATCAGATACTCCGATTTTTATTGTTTTTTATTTTGCCCTAACCTGCCCCAATTTACGGGCAGATGCAAGTTATCCGTATAAGTTTCGTATATGCGAACATAAGACGAGGCGGAAAAAAAGCCCGGCACGGAACCGGGCTTCTTCAACTTGTATGTTAATTCAACATCTGTTGTGGTAGCCACAAGATCAATGATGGGAACGCAATAAACAGCGCCACCGTCAGGACGTCGGCGATAAAGAAAGGCCCGATACCGCGGAAAACATCCGCCAGCGGTATGTCTGGTCTCACCCCGTTCACCACATAACAATTGAGCCCGATCGGCGGTGTGATCAGGCAAATTTCCACCATCTTCACCACGATGATACCAAACCAGATCGGATCATAGCCAAGACCGATGACGGCGGGATATACCACTGGAAGCGTGAGAAGCAGCATCCCGATGGCATCCATGAACATTCCCAAAATGGCATAACCCACCAGAATCAGCAGAATGATAACAGTTGGCGGGAACGGAAGGGCAAGGATCCATTCAGCAAAGGCTTCTGGCAGGCCAGAAAAACCAAGGAAGCGAACAAACACCAACACACCCCAGATGATGGAGAAGATCATCACAGTTAGCTTAGCGGTTTCAAACAGGGCTTCTTTTAAGGCCTTTGTGCGCATTCCATGGATAAGTGCCAGAATGAACACGACAAATGCGCCGAGAGCACCAGCTTCTGTTGGGGTCGCCCAGCCGCCATAAATGGCGCTGAAAATAATGCCGATCACCGCAACAATTGGAAGTGTTCCCGGTAAAGACTTGAAGCGCTCCGCCATTGTAAAGCCACGAACCGGAGGGCCCAACTTAGGGTTCACACCAGCGCGGCCCATAATGATTAGGGCGTAAATCAACGCGGACACAATCCCGGGGATGAAGCCCGCCAGAAGCAAGGCACCCACAGATTGCTCCACAATAATGGCGTAGATCACCAAAATTGCACTTGGCGGAATAAGAGAGGCGAGCGTACCACCGGCAGCAACAACACCAGCTGCCAGTCGTTTATCATATCCAGCAGCCAACATTTCCGGAATGGCAACACGGCTAAAAACGGCTGCAGTGGCTGTACTCGCTCCTGACACGGCAGCGAAACCAGCTGCGGCAAAAACGGACGCAACGGCAAGACCACCCGGGACCCAACCAAACCATTTTTTCGCGGCATCGAAAGCCTTTGTGGTGATACCTGCATGGAAGGCGAGATACCCGATCAGGATAAACATGGGCAGAACACTTAAAGAATAAAGTGTTGATTTGGAGTGCGGGATGGTTCCCACAATACCCGTGCCAGCATCCCATCCAATAATGGATACGATGCCAATCATTCCGACAATGGTGGCTGCTACATATACACGAACGCCCAGAAATACCATGAGCATCAGGGCGCCCATACCGATAATGCCAGTTGTAAGCGGATCAAGTTCCATTACGCGTCTCCTCCGCTTTTTCTGTTCTGGCGGTATGTTTCATCAAATTTTGCTTCCGCAGCAACTTCTTCACCCAAGGCGTCCGCAATTTCATGACGGGCTTGTTCTTCAACATCTTCGATCACGGGTACCGCCACAACGGGCGCTCCTGGGAAGATGAAAAGACGGGTGAAACCGGCAACCTGAATGGCAAAGCGAATCCAGAGAACACAGAACGCAGCAGGAATGATGAGCTTAGCCGGCCAGATCGGCAGCTGAATATCAATGGTAGAGTCGCCAAACTCCCAGGCACGAAGGAAGTGCAGCCAGCTTTTGTCAATCAGGACCGTGATAACGAAAAGGCCGATCAATGTGGCAATGGCTTCAAAGAAATAAAGGGTCCTGCCATTAAACTTGGCCATAAACAGGTCCATCCGCACATGACCGCCGAGCCGCTGACAATAGGCGATGCCGAAGAAGGCAAAAACCACCATGCTTTGTTCGATAAAATCGATATATCCGGGAACCGGCATATTTAGAAGTTTCCTTCCAAATACCTGGGCGACGCCCAGAAACATAACGGCAAAAATAGCGAATGCGGAAATGCCGTTGAGGAAGTTTTCGATCTTGCTGTACCAGTGATCGAATACGGCAAGTGCCCCTTGGGGTGGTGATTGCGACGGTGCGGAATGCGTAATCATTTTCAATACCTTAACATGTGGATATTAATCCGATGATCCACCGATTATTCTTATTGTTATTAGGTGGATTAATATCAAAAAAGCCGACTATCTGTGTGGATAGTCGGCTTTCCCGTGTCAAACAGATGTTACTGTTTCGCAGTTGCCATAATCAGGTCGAGGAGTTCCTGTGCAGGAAGACCTTTGTCTGACATTTCCTTGATCCAGTCATCCCAAACGGGCTTCGCGCCTACTTTACGGAATTCAGCAAGTTCAGCATCGCTGTACTCGACAGCTGTCAGGCCTTTTTCCTTCATCATTGGAAGGTTCTTGGCGTCCGCTTTTTCATACGCAGAAATCAGAGCGTCATAAGCTGGTGCTTTGGCATCCAGCAAGAGTTGACGATACTGTTCAGGCAGAGATTGCCATGCAGGCAGGTTGACGACAACCGGGCAGTTCAGCGCGCCTGGTGACAGGTTTGCAGTGTACCAGTTGCCAACGTCAGTAAGTTTGTAGGCTACGTGCGCGTAGGTGAACGGGAAGGATGCCGCCTCAACTGTGCCACGCTCCAGTGCAGTGTAGGTTTCAGCAGCAACGGTTGTTGTTGGGATTGCACCGATTTTAGCCATGGCTTTACCAATACCACCGGCAGCGCGAACACGTTTGCCTTTCCAGTCAGCCAGCGTTTTTGGTGGCGTGCCGACACCTGTAAATTCATACTGAGGCAACAGAGAGCTCATCAGAAGATATGCCTGCCAGCGCGCCAAGTCTTTTTGAACAGCTGGATGCTGATAGTAAGTGTCATGAACTTTGGCCTGAACGGTCAGGTTCGGGAATGGCAGGAATGGAAGATCCAGACCAGTCAATGTCGGGTTCTTCGCTGGGTGATAAGCGGAGCAGAACATTGCCATCTGGAAAGCGCCAAGCGTAATACCGTCCAGATTTTCTTTCGCTTTAGACAGTGCAGCACCATAATGGATCTTAATGTTAAACTTGCCGCCAGTACGTTCTGCAGCGATATCACGGAGGGTCTCAATACCTGCTGTGAAAGCACGCTGTTTACCCCAAACGGAAAGATTCCAGTTTACTTTTGGCCCATCCACCATTTCTGCGGCAGAGGCGCCAAAGGCAAAGCCGGCGACCGTAGCGGCTGCAGCAACGGACAGGATTGTTTTCTTGATCATTTAGCTTCTCCCTTTAAAACTGTTGCGAAACTGAATTGTATTTTTATCGTTGAGCACAGTTGAAAAAAATAAAGCATGGTTTATCTGGCATTTCAACAAGTTGTTCAGCAAAGCGCTAAATACATGCTCCTCAGGCGAGCAAATAATTGCCTGACACATTCAGGAGGAGAAGTGGTCGCGTGTTAATCCTCGCGCCTATAAGGAATCGAATTTATGCCATCGCGCCCGTCACTCATCATTGTTGGACATGGTTCCTCCACAAGCTCTGCAGCCGAAGAAGCGGCAAATGAACATGCGATTACCCTGCGTCAAAGTCGTCGCTTTGGATCCGTGCTCACTCATTTCATTCAGAAAGGAAAGGGTCTACCACCTTTACCAGACGGAGAAGTGTTTATCCTGCCCTTTTTTATGAGTGATGGTTTTTTTGTGAACCGGAAAATACCCGAGTTATTTGATCTTGTCGGCGGTGAGAGACGCTCAGCCAGGCAGCATATTACACTATGTGATGCCATTGGTATGGATCCGGAACTCGCAGACATTATTGATGGATGTGCAGCAGAGGTTCGTCAGCGCCACCGAATATTTACAAAAGATCTCGGACTGCTTCTTGTCGCCCATGGGTCAACGAAAAATAGTGCTTCCCGAGACGCCGCTGTAAAGCAGCAGCAAGCTGTACAAACGAGAAACATTGCAGATTGCGTGGAGGTGGCCTTCCTGGAGGAGCCTCCCTCCATTGAAGAGTGCCTTGTTCGATTGGGGAAAACTTACAAACATATCGTGATGATTGGTCTTTTCTCAGCGAACGGGCCCCACGCCACGGAAGATGTTGCAGAAGCGATATGCCGTTTTGAGAGGAAAATAGGCTCAAACGATACCGCCAGACCCGCGTTATATTATCAAGGAGCTATCGGTGTGAGGCCTGAAATTGTTCGCCTGATCCAAAATAGCATTAGTCGCAAGGCAGCAGCGGTCGGGTGATTTGTCCCACACGATCTCGCAAAAACTTGGAGAAAATAATAGAATTGATTGAGATTCCTGCAATTCTTCTGTATTGGAGAGGGCAGTTTAATGAATGAGGTCCGCACCGGATGAATGATCGCAAGCAGCAAAAATCTGTTCGTAAAAATATTACGGCAACCGTAAAGTTCTTTGATGAGGCTAAAGGCTTCGGGTTTGTATCCCCGGCTGATGGCTCCCCAGATGCATTTATTCATATTTCTGTTTTGCAAAACACTTCCTACACTGAACTTGCAGAGGGAATGAAAATTGTCTGTGATCTGGTTGCTGGTGATCGCGGACCACAGGTTTCTGCGGTTTACGAGCCAGAAGAGGGTGAAGTTGCTTCTGCGCCGGGACAGGATACAGAAATTGAAGGTGTGGTTACCACTTACGTTCCAGAACATCGCTATGGTTTGATTACGCCTGATAATGGCGGGAAGGAAGTTTTCTTCCACACAAACATGTTGGAGCGATCCGAAGTGGATATGGAAAACTTTGGTATGGATGCCAAAGTGAAATGCGTTGTTCGTATGGGAATCAAAGGCCCTATCGCTGACAGTTTGGAAGTATTGGAATAGGGACTAGAAGATGACACGTTCAGAAGCACTTCGCATTCAACGCTACCTTCGTGAGAAGTTTGAAAATGACGACTTCGTTGTCAGAGAACGCCGCCCGTCTGACGGAAGCGCGGAAGTTCTGCTTGATGATGAATTTATTGGCGTTGTCTACCGCGACGAAGAAGATGGGGATGTTTCATTCGCGTTTCATATGACAATTCTGGATATGGATCTTCCAGAAACGTCTTAGTAGACAAAACCTATTTTCGACATATTCGAGAAATAGAATGAAGGCATGATGAGAAACTTACATCGTGCCTTTTTTATTGTCTTGCTTTTTGTTGCTGCTATTCAAGCACCTGCAATGGCTATGGAGATGCTTGAACTTCGTATTGAAGGTGCGGAGGGACAGGCGTTTAGCGGGGATTGCGTGTTCCAGCAGAAACTGGGCCCTGCCAAGAGGCAGCGTATTTCCGGATCGTCCCCGACACGGATCCTGTTTCCTGCAAAAACCCTACAATGTAATATCCAAAAATCGAAAATCGATGGGTTTTTTAAAGTAACAATCTCACGGGGAAATACGGTAGAGATTATCCAAAATAGTCGATACCCCTTCAAATGGATACTTGTGCAAAGCACGGGGGCATGGGGCGATGCGCGGGGCAGTACCCACGCTGCCAGGCCCACTTTCCGTTAACTTTTTGTTAAGATATGCCCGGCGAAACTCGGGGGCAGCTAGTCTATAGTATATGATCTTATAAATTTCACGATTGTGCGTAAAAGTTGCCTTGTTCGGGGTGTAATCAATGAAGAGTGTAATGGCGTATGTAAAATGCAACAAATTTATCACTCTATGTTGATTAATGACATTTTCACATTACTTTGCTCTGACACAAGTAATTGTGTAATCTATTAATGTAAAGTTGTGGAATTACGGTGTTGTGTGATGCGTTGAACTGTTGAAGGCGGGCATACAGCGCTATTGCTGAGTGGCCAATTGGGCTTAATTTCCTACCGTTTGCTAGGGGAGAGATATGAAAAAACTGATTACTGTAGCTGTGCTTGGGGCAGCGTCTGTGACATTGGCGGCTTGTGGTGGCAAGCTGGGTGAAGCCGAAATGATGAGTGCATCCGGCTCTGCATTTAGCAAAGCGCTATACAATGACTATATTGCACTCTCCAAAGGTGAATATGGCGAAGGTGACTACACTGATTCTGACCGTTTTGCTGAAAAAGCAATGATGGCAGCATCCGGTAAAGAGGTAGGTCCTTACAATCCAGGTGAGTGGCAGATCCCTTCAAACCGCGAAGCTGTAATGCGCGGTGCATATGATCGTTTGACTGCAGCACTTAACGGCACAGCTAAAGACAAAGCAACTGTTCAGCTTGCTCGCGCTCAAACCAGCTTTGATTGCTGGGTGCAGGAGCAGGAAGAAAACTTCCAGCCAGATCACATCGCAGCTTGTCGCGACGCTTTCATCGCAGCAATGGCAGATGTTGATAAAATGACAATGGTTGCCAAACCAGCACCAGCACCGGCACCAGCACCGAAAGCGATGGTAGCTAAGCCAAAAACTTGGAGCATTCTGTTCCACTTTGACAGCGTGAAAATGCTGCCAGGTACAAATGCGAAAATTAAAGAAGCTATCGCATATGTTGGTAACTTTAAGCGTCCTCGCGTAACAATTGCTGGTTACACAGATACTTCCGGTTCCAAGAAGTACAACGCGGCTCTTTCCGAGCGTCGCTCTGAAGAACTGGCTCTGACTGCTATGGATATGGGTCTGGATCCAAAAAATGTTGTCATGCGCAGTTACGGTGAAGACAAACTTGCTGAACAAACAGCTGATGGCGTGAAAAACCAGGCGAACCGCCGCGCGACAATCACAGTTGAAAGCAAATAATTGATTTGGTTAAGGCAGGGAAACTCCCTGCCTTTTCTTTTTGTTGAGTGATGAACATGATGAAATCTATCGGAACTGTTATTGGGATCTCTGCGCTTCTCGCTATCTTGGCGGCCTGCTCTCCAGAAGTAGGAAGTAAAGAGTGGTGCGAAGATATCAAAGCAAGAGATAAAACAGATATTACAGCGCAAGAAGCCGCAGATTTTGCGAAACATTGCGTATTTTAGGCACGCAGCTTAAAACTTTTTAAGCAACATGTAAGCCTAGACCAGTTTGATGGCCGCACGGAAACTTTTATATGTTTCCGTGCGGCCATTTTTCTTGAGTAGAAAATCTGATTTTTGGGTTTGAGCTTAGAAGGGGGCGGCAATTAGAAATTGTTCTTTATTGCCGGTTTCGGCTATATTCTTGTCATGTTTGTACGCCGTAAAATCGCCAGCTTAATGCCAGAGTTAAAGGCCTATGCGATCGCGCTTAGCCAGAACTTGGATGAAGCGGAGGATCTTGTTCAAGATGCCTTCCAGAAAGCGCTAGGCTCAAAAAAGACCCCTTCGAAGATTTCAGACCTGAAACCTTGGATGTTTCGGATTATTCGAAATCAGTATATTGACCAAAAGCGTAAAGAGAAAACACGTTTGGAATATTCTGAGGAAGTCATTCGTTTATATTCCGACGAACCTTCTCATACGCCAGCAATTATGGAAGAAATACTTGTAAGGCAGGCACTAACCAAGGTTACAACACAAGAACGTGAAATCTTATATCTAGTAGATGTGCTGGGCCTTAAATATGCAGAGGCTGCAATTGTTCTTGGTATCCCTAGCGGTACCGTCATGAGTAGACTAAGCCGTGCCCGCAAATCTTTGCTTGATGAGGTGGAGCAAACAAATATTACCCCGTTGCATCAGATGAGTAAGAGTAATGGCAGTGAATGAGTTTGAGTGGCAAAAACTGAACGCCTATGTGGATGGTGAATTGTCACCTGAAGAAACTAGGATGTTTATGAAGGGACTTCATGACCGCGAAGACCTGAAAGCGGAATATGAAAAACTGATACAACTGAAATCAAATTTATCTGCCCTAGCTCCTGTAGCGAAGGTGCCAGTCCAAGAGACCGCGATCGTTAGCAAACGGTTTCGGAATATTGCTGCCGCCATCGTTCTTGCCTTTGGTCTCGGCAGTTCTTTAGTGGTCTGGAACTCATTAAGTGAGACTTCATCGCCTGAAAAAATTCACGCGACTTTCTCAGAAAAAACCTATTTGCTGGACAAGTCCAGACCAGCTTTGCATGTGTCCAGTTTCACCTCTGGTGATTTTGATATTCCTGATTTGACACTGACACGGCTTCAACTCGCAGATATTCAAACCCGAGGCGAGGGGGAAAATGAGGTTATTTCCGCACATTATCGCGGGTATAGAGGGTGCCGTTTAACGCTGGTTTCCACCGCAGGAAACAAAGTTAATCCAGACGGAATTTTCCAGTTTTCCAAATCAGAAAAGTTGCTGAAAATATCTTGGAGCAGCGAACGTGCCGCCTTTACTTTGCTTGCAACTGGCATGGACAAAAACCGCTTTATGTCCATTGCAAATTACGTAAGAGATAGTATTTCGGAAAAGGAGAAAAAGCGGGAGAGCCTGAAGATCGCCATGCACGAAGCGTATAAGTCGGCCCTCCCTTGCGCGTAAAACCTATTTGGGGAAATTAGGCCTGTCCAGATTGTAGTGTTTGCTCAGGTAATCGATAACGAGAGAATAGTCAGGTTCTTCTATCGGATCCATTTCCTGTTCATCAACCATCCATTGCAAAAGTTCAATCCAGCCCTTTCGGTCCAGCCCCTGTTGGGCAACTATTCGTTCAGAATGACAGGCTGAGCAATAGATGAAAGTCTCTTCAGCACCGGGCTTATCGATCAGTACGCCATATTCTGAATCACTATCTCCACTTGCGAAAGCAGGCGACGTCATAGTTGCTGCCAATAAACCGGCAGCCGCAATTTTTTTTAACACTTAAACCACTCCATCCAAAAAAGGGAGCAGATAAACTGCTCCCAATATCATCTTATGAATACCGAACTGCCACACGGTGCATCGTGTTGTTCAGATAACCTTTCGGATTCCAGTTGATGGCATGTGGCTGCATCTCTCCTTCACTATCTGTCGCACGGGCCCAAATTTCATAGTAGCCCTTCTCAGGAAGCTTCACCTTCAAACGCCAATTTTGCCAAGCCCCGGAATTTACAGGCGCATCCAGATCCGCAGTGACCCAGGTCGTCCCGAAGTCAATGGAAACGTCCACCTGCTTGACTGTTCGGTCGCCAGACCATGCGTGGCCACGGACTTCCACTTCAGATCCTGCAACTGTTGCCCCAGTAGCAGGGGCTGTTACTAGAGACTTCACAGGCATTCTGTGAATGATTTCAAAGTCTTTTTTGTCAATTTTCTCACCTGGCTCTACTGGGCGATTAGGAACGCGATACGCCGTGCCTGTCATTTTTGGCCCGTCATGAACTATGTCGCGCAAATAGATTCGAGTCAGCCATTTCTGGGAACATGAACCCGGCCAACCCGGTACAACCAGCCGTAGAGGTGCCCCATTATTTGGATGCAGTGGCGCACCGTTCTGCTCAAAGGCAATCAGAATGTCATCCGTCATGGCTTTCTCAATTGGCATCCCACGGGACAGGGACAGTTTACCTTCCTTGCCGGAAAGATGAGTGTCCGCGCCCACATGCGCTGTGTAAATGGCCTCTTTCTTGACACCAGCGGCGTTGAGAACGTCTTTAAGACGCACTCCTGTCCATTCGGAGCAGGCTACGGCACCATAGGTCCATTGGTTGCCTTTTGCCGGTGGGTTAAAGAAGGCGCGGCCGTTGCCTCCGCATTCGATGGTCAATGCCATGGTGACAACTTCAAATTTGGATTTAAGGTCAGCAATTGACAGGGTCATTGGATTATCAACTAACCCATCAATCGTCAGCTTCCATGTTGTCGGATTCATTTCTTCAGGAGGCAAGCCATTGTTACGAATGAAATGGCGTTTCGTTGGGGTAATTGCATCGTCTAACAGATGAGGTGGTGTTTCCGCATTGACGGGGCGATCGTTCAAAAGCGTCAATCCATCTTTACCCGCAAGAATGTCTTCTTCGGCAAGAGCCACGGGTACCAACCCGGATGGAAAATTACGATGAAAGGGAATGGATGCACCAAGCAAACCTCCAAGTGTTGCAAGGCCAGCCCCTTTCAAAAAACCGCGGCGGTCATTATGTGCTACACGGCCCAAAAACACGCGATCTGCTTCAACGGGGTCTTTTTCATACAGTTCAAGTAAATTCTGATGTTTTAAATCCTGATTGTCTGACATTTTCTCTCCCTTCAATGTAAACAATAGTAGTTAGAGAAAAAACGTGTCAGCTCTGGATATTATTCCATTCTAATGAATATTTGTTTCAACCTGATTTATATGCCTAGACATGAATCTAAAAATTAGAACAGCAAAAGACGATGATGCGGCGGAGATTGCGCGGATATTAAAGCAGTCTCGCGAAGTTGCGATCCCTTACGCCCTTATTCCCTATTCGTTTGCGGAAATAGAAAATTGGGTAAGAGGGAGCTTGCTGGAGGAATGTCAGGTGTTTGTCGTTGAAGCGGAGGTGGGGAATAAAACACTGGGCGCTGTTGCCGCTCTTTCCTCCGGTTGGTTGGAGCAGCTATATGTGGATCCTGAGTATTTTGGAAAGGGTCTTGGGGCGGCGCTGATAGAGCAAGTCAAAAATCTAAGCGAGGGAAGTCTTTCGCTGCATTGTTTTGAGCAAAATACCAAAGCCCGCCAATTTTATGAAAAGCATGGGTTTAAGTTGGTTGAATATCGGGATGGCGCCGCCAATGAAGAAGGGGTGCCTGACTGCCTTTACAGATGGTCAGCCCCTAAACATTCCGATTAACGGCTGCCAGAAACCCGCCCATAACAATAAATAAAGATCCTGTGGAGCGATTGAACCACTTACCTACATTACCGCGGCTCAGCCATGGGATCATCCGGTTTGCACTGGCGGATAAAATGAGTTCCACAAGGAATTCTGTCACAGCAAAGGTGACGGCCAAGATTGCAAACTGAAGTAACTGAGGCTGCTGAGGGTCGATGAATTGAGGTAGAAAAGCTGCGAAGAAGATAATGACCTTCGGGTTGGAAAGGGCCACAAACAGGCCTTGGCTAAACAATGCCTTGGCCGGTTTAGTGTTTTCTGGATTTTGCGCTTCTACGTGTGGGGGAGGCGCGCGCCAGGTCTTAATGCCAAGATAAACAAGGTAGAGCGCACCAATAATCTTGGCGATGAAAAACGCCTGCTCGGATGCTAGTAACAAAGCCCCCATACCCGCCATGGAGATGGCCATCAAAATGACAAATCCAAACACGCCGCCGGCAATGGTTGCTGTTGAGCGCCGAACGCCGTGGGACGCACCATGAGACAGGGCCAGAAGTCCGTTTGGGCCTGGTGTGAGCGACAATCCAATGGTGGCGCCCAGATATAATAACCAGATTTCAAATGACATGATGCCGTACCTGTTTCAGAAAAGACCGGCGGAGATTAATCTGAAATTCTAATGTTGCCAATAGTTATGAATTGGTTCTGCGCCTGCGCATAGAAATGCGCCGTCCGGAGAGGGAACGGATCGTGTTTGGGGTGTCTTCTTCAAGCATGGCAAAAAGCCAGTCGATAAACGTGTTGACGATATTGCTCGTGCGCTTTTCAGACCGGCAGGCTAGATAGAAGGCATCATTGGCAGGAACAGCAAGATCAAAAGGAACAACAAGTTCACCTTTGGACAAGAGATTGCTGGCAGTTAGCGTATCCCCAAGGGCAATCCCCAACCCCAATAAAGCAGCGTCAATGGCACCGCGCGCGTCCCCCATATAGTGTTGGCGTTCAGATGCGTGAATATGTGCCTCAGCCGTTCCAAGCCATGTATGCCATTCGCGCCCTTCATCAGCATGCAGCATCACCTGATTTTTCAAATCCCGAAAATGACGGATCTGGTTTCGGTTCATATAGGTGGGGGAGGCTACTGGGAACAGATCAAAGGGGGTCCAAAGGCTGGTCCAGCAATCGAGGCGCGGTGCCTCACCATATAAAATTGATAGATCCACATTTGGAGAAAAAACCATCGCATTATCAGCTGAGGCATGAAATTCAATTTGAATATCTGGGTACTGTTCTGTGAAATGATGAAGCCGTGGCATCAACCAGAAAGAAAGTAGGGCCGGTGGGCAGGTGACAGAAAGGCGGCCGCTTGTCTGCTCACTCCCCAGCTTATTGATTGCTTCTGTGATGCCTTCAAACGCCTCTGTAACTGCAGGAAGTAGAAGCGCCCCTTGCGGTGTTAGTTTTAGGCGTTTGGCCTCTCTTTCAAAAAGCTTGATGCCTAAGGAGGCTTCCAGACTTTTTATCTGGTGGCTTATCGCGCTATGGGTCACATTGAGTTCCGCCGCCGCAGCTGTTACTGATCCCGCCCGAACGGTTGCTTCAAACGCGCGTAGTGGTTTTAAGGGCGGTAATCGACCTGACATATTAGCCTCATTTCATGTGAGAAAAATTCACATCAAACTCTATAACAATATCAATTGCTTTTTCAAACTTGATTCACAAGAATTAGCGAATGGTCTGAAATCGCAGGGATGATGAGATGGCATCTGATTGGAATGAAGATAAGCTGAAAGAGCTCCAGGAGTTATATGGGGAGAGCCATGGCGGAGAACTCCATAAACCTGAATTCCAAAAAGTGGCGAACAACATATTCTCAGAAGGCGGAACCCGTCTTGCGCCTTATTCCGGCATTCCGACATTTCTCGATGCGCCCTATCGGCAAGTAGATCCTTCTAATCCGGATATTTCTGATCTTGAGGTGGCCCTGATTGGTATCCCGATGGATCTGGGGGTTACAAACCGTCCCGGTGCGCGTTTTGGCCCGAGGGCTCTTCGCGCCATCGAACGAATAGGCCCCTATAATCATGTATTGGATTGTGCCCCCGTTCACGAGATGAAAGTGGCGGACATCGGGGATATCCCTTTTGATAGCCGTTACCGTCTTGAAAAAAGCCTCGATAACATTGAAGACTATATGAAGCGCATCGTGGAGGCGGGGGTAGTGCCATTGTCCGTTGGTGGGGACCATTCTATAACCCATCCCATTTTGAAGGCCATCGGTAAAGAGAAACCAGTTGCCCTTATCCATATTGATGCGCACTGTGATACGGGGGGATCTTTTGATGAGACAAAATTTCATCATGGGGGGCCCTTTAGAAACGCTGTTCTTGATGGTGTGTTGGATCCGACCCGCACGATCCAGATCGGTATTCGCGGGTCGGCCGAGTATCTTTGGGAGTTTTCTGAAAAATCCGGCATGACAGTTGTCCACGCGGAGGAAGTGCCGCATATGGGTATTCCCGCACTTATTCAGAAAACCAAAGACGTGATTGGTGATGGACCGGTTTATGTGACATTTGATATTGATGGGATTGATCCTTCATTTGCCCCGGGAACAGGGACACCGGAAGTAGGTGGTCTGACCACCCGCGAAGTCCTGGAGTTTTTACGGGGGCTTAAAGGGATTAATATCTGTGGCGGTGATGTGGTAGAGGTCGCCCCGCAATATGACCCTACAACCAATTCCGCCCATGTCGGGGCACAAGTTCTGTTTGAGATTTTAAGTTTGATGCACCACAACGTGCACATAAGAAAATAAGGGGAAACGCCTTTCGAGGTGCTTAATTTTTAAATTAGCCGAAAGGCTCATTTGCAGAGGAGGCAGTAATGCAAAAATTTAATAAATCACAGGTGAGCCGTCGTGCGGTCCTCGCCGCGGGTGCAGCGGGTGCTGCGGCCCTTTCCATGCCATCTATTCTTTCCGCGAACGAACGTTCCCTGAAAGTGGGTGTCTATGGAGGTTACTTTAAAAAATCTTTCGATACACATATCTTTAGCGAATTCACCGCCGCAACAGGCATTAAAGTGGAATCTGTAGCTGAACCAACAGGTGAAGCATGGCTTGTTCAATTGGAGCAGGCGGCCCGTGCGAAACGCGCACCAGCAGACGTTTCCATGATGTCACAGGTGTCCCTGCTGAAAGGTCAGACAACAAAGCTTTGGGCGCCACTTGATATGGCAAAAATCCCAAATTCATCTAACCTGCTGGATACTTTCGTCAACAAGTACCCTGATGGTAAAGTTGCCGGTATCGGTGCCGTTTCCTGGTACATCACCTTGGTATCCAATACGGAAGAAATCAAAGAAGCGCCAACATCTTGGGCGGCTATGTGGGATCCTGCCCGTAAAGACCAGCTGGGTCTTCTGGCGCTGGTCTCCAACTCCTTCCTGCTGGAAGTTACCGCGACAACTTACTTCGGTGGCACAGCCATTCTGGACACAGAAGAAGGTATCCTGAAAGTTATGGGTAAACTTGCCGAACTGAAGGACAATGTTCGTCTTTGGTACCGTGATGAAGCACAGTTTGAACAAGGCCTCAAAACTGGTGAGATTCCAATGGGTCAGTATTATCACGACGTAACCGGCCTTGCGGTTGCTGATGGTCACCCGGTGCGGTCTACCTTCCCGAAAGAAGGTGGCATTCTTGATAGTGGTAGCTGGGCAGTTTCTCGTGCCTCCAGCAAGCTGGAAGAAGCCCATGTCTTTATCAATTACATGTGTCAGCCGGATATTCAGGCGAAAATGTCCCGCAAAGTGGGAACAGCACCAACTGTGAAGCGTTCTCTGACTGATCTGACAGCAGACGAATTTGCATCTGTGTCATCAGACATTGCGCCAATTGTTCCGCGTTATGACATGTATCAGACACGGAGCGACTGGTTGAACCAGAAGTGGACTGAATTGATTGTCGGTTAATCCGTCATTTCAGTTGAATATCTCAGTTTCTTGATATAATCCCTCGCAGTCGGTTGTCCGACTGCGAGAATACTTGAAGTTTATGTGAGGCCAGAATGTCTGGATTAAGTTTGCGCGGTATTCGAAAGGAATTTGGGACTTTCGTTGCTGTAGAAAAAATTGACCTGGAAATCCCTACAGGCAGCTTTGTTTGTCTTTTGGGGCCATCTGGCTGCGGTAAAACCACATTGCTTCGGATGATCGCGGGACTTGAACAGCCAACCGAGGGCGGCATTCTGATGGATGATGCCGACATTACTGGTATCCCCACCCATAAACGCGAACTTGGGATGGTTTTCCAATCTTTGGCCCTGTTCCCGCATCTCACCGTCGCTGAAAATATTGCTTATGCGCTTCGTATCCGGAAAAGCAGCAAAGTGGAACAGGACGCGCGGGTAAAAGAGCTTCTTTCCATGATCCATCTGGATGGATATGGAGACCGGAAAGTATCACAGCTATCTGGCGGGCAACGTCAGCGTGTCGCCATTGCAAGGGCTCTGGCGTTATCACCAAAACTGTTTTTGCTGGATGAGCCGCTTTCCGCGCTGGATGCGAAACTGCGCGAAGACATGCAGGTAGAACTTCGCCAGCTGCAACAGAATTTGGGCATTACCACCATTGTTGTGACCCATGATCAACGTGAAGCCATGACCATGGCTGATATGGTTGTCGTGATGGGCGAAGGACGTATTCGTCAGGCGGCTCCGCCCATTGAAATTTACAGAAATCCTGCAGACAAGTTTGTTGCTGACTTTATTGGCGCGACGAATTTGCTTCCAATTACCCGGCACGAAAGTGGCAATGCCGCCTTTAACGGTACTGTTCTTGAAGGGGTTGCCGTCGAAACAGGTAACAACACAGCGACACTTTCGGTTCGCCCAGAAGACGTTGAACTGATCCCGGGGGCAACGGACGGCGTTGTCGGTGAGGTCGCCTTTGTTCGTGATCTTGGGGCGGTAATTGAAACCTTTGTCACTGTTGGTGGTGAAAGCGTTATGTCCTGTACAACACCCCGGAACCGTATTCCCTTAAGTGTTGGAGACAAAGTAGGTCTTCGGTTTTGTGACGAAGCGTCTGTGGTGCTGACAAAATGAGCCAAGCCACGCCGCAATCGATAAAAGACTACGGAACGATTGTCTATCCGGCTTTGATGTTGCTGGTGTTTTTTGCCATCCCCTTTGGCATCATGATTGCCGTCAGCTTTTTCCAGCGTGATCCAGCAGGTTTCTATACCGTTGATTTCGTCTGGAGCAATTATGAGAGATTCTTGAGCACCTTCTTTGCGAAGATCCTAGGCTTCTCAGTGGGATTGGCTGTTTTGGTATCTATCATATGTACGGCCATTTCTTTCCCCTTTACCTTTCTGCTGACCCGTTTGTCGCGTCCCGCACAAGTGGTGTGGTTGGTGGGGATATTGTCCGTATTGTCCCTCTCAGAGGTGATCATTGGGTTCTCCTGGTCGTCTCTTTTCTCACGAACAGCAGGATTGACAAACATTCTGGTCTCCCTTGGAATTATGGATGAGGCAGTGTCGCTTTACCCAAGTTTCGGGGCGGTGTTGACGGCCATGGTGTATCAGGCGTTGCCATACACAATTCTGGTCCTCTATCCCTCTTTGGCGCGGTTTGATCTTTCCTATGTGGAAGCCGCTAAAACAATGGGAGCATCCCCGTTTCGCGCCTTTATGAACGTTATGATCCCCATTCAGCGGAACACCATTGTGGCAACTCTGATCATGGTGTTTGTCTTTGCACTGGGCTCCTATCTGCTGCCTCAGATCCTTGGGCGTCCGTCTCATTGGACATTGTCCGTGCTGATTACGGATCAGGCCATTTACCAATCCAATATGCCATTTGCTGCCGCCATGGCTGTGTTCCTTGTCCTGATATCCTTGGCACTTATTGGCCTGACGTTGCTTGTCGGTAAGGAAGGGGGGGGGCAGAAATAATGCGCTTCTGGAACTATCTTTTCCTTTTCCTAATTGCTGGATTTTTGCTTCTGCCGCTCGTCGTTGTGTTTGGCGTGTCGCTCAATGAAAAACAGTCACTCACCTTCCCGCCAGAAGGTTTCTCGCTTGCTTGGTATGGACAGATTTTTACCGACCCTGAGTGGCGAAGCGCGCTGTTCAATTCCTTATTTCTGGCAATTGGATCAGCATTTCTGTCCATCTCTATTGCGTTGCCATTGTCCTGGTTCTTATGGCGTTGGTATGCCCCTTGGGCCAATATATTCAGGCTCTTAGGCGTAGCGCCGTTTATTCTGCCACCCGTGATCACGGCCCTTGGATTTTTGACCTTCTGGGCAACCTCCGGATTTTATGGGGAGCCTTGGACGGCCATCATCAGTCACGGTATTTTCTTCGTGACCCTGCCGTTGGTAACAACCACCCTCGGCTTTACCTCAATCGATCGGTCGGTAATTGAAGCGGCGTCGACGTTAGGGGCAAATGAGAGAACTGTTTTTAGAACGGTGATTTTCCCGCTAATTCTGCCTTATCTGATTTCAGGCTTCGCCTTCACGTTTGTGTTGTCACTTAACGAATATATTGTGGCTTATATGTCTGTTGGCTTCACGATGGAAACATTGCCGATCAAGATCTTCAACGCGCTTCGCTATGGCTATACGCCAACCATGGCGGCAGTTTCCTTCCTGTTCGTTGCTGTTGCAGCAGTGATTTTTGCGGTTGTTGCGCGATTTGGCGATCTTCCGAAATTGCTCGGAAATCATTCAGGGGCGGATAAGTAATGAAAATCGCAGGCGCCCAATTCCAACCAGCCGCCGGAGATGTTCAGGCAAATCTGGACAAGATCTGGAGCTTTGCCGAACAGGCACGGGAGCATAAAGCGCGCCTGCTGATCGTTCCTGAACTTGCAGTTCAAGGCTACGGAGCCGCAGATCAGATGGGACAGCTTGCCAATTTTGGTGGTCATAGCGCCATTAGTATCTTGCAGCAGATTAGCCGTGATACAGGTGTGGCTCTGATTGCTGGAAGTTCGGAGAAATCAGGCGTTAAGTTACATAACAGCGCGGTCTTTGTGGACGGAGACCGAGAGCCAGTCATCTATCGCAAAAGCAATCTTTATGGCCCGTATGAGAAAGGCCTGTTTAAAGATGCTGAACCCTCCACAGTAGTGTTTGAACTGGACGGCCTCTCCATCGGGATGTTGATTTGCTATGATGTGGAGTTTCCAGAAAATGTCAGGCGGCTGGCGAAGGCAGGGGTCGATTTAATTGCGGTTCCGACAGCCACACCGGAAGGGTCAAGTGGCAAATTCATTGCAGAGAAGATGCTGCCCACGCGTTCTTTTGAAAATCAGGTTTTCATTGCCTATATCAATTTTACAGGAACTGATGGGCGTTTCACCTATCAAGGCGGGGCAGGCATTCACGCGCCGGATGGTCAGACACTCGCAGAAGCTGGTAAAAATGAAGGGATCATTTTTGCTGACATAGAAACAGAAAATTACGCCCAATCTCGCGCGGAAAACACATATCTGGTTGATCTGAAGCCCGGTCAGTGATCTGGTAAGTTTTTATCCGCTATTCTTAAGAGTGGACCCAGAAACCAGAGGCATTTCATGAAGGTACTTGTAATCGGCGGCGCAACCATTGATGTCATCACCTCTATCGATACCGAAGATATCGAATGCATCACCATGCGAAATGCAACCAATTCCTTTCTTATGCTGGAACAGGGCAAAAAGGTTGAAGCCCAGCGGATTGATAATCAGGTGGGCGGCGGAGCGACCAATGCGGCGGTTGCCATGTCCCGCCTGGGAGGAGATGTTTCCGCTGTCCTAAAACTCGGCGATGACATGTATGCGACACGCGTGCTGGAACGCCTCGCCGATGAAAAAGTGGACACGCGGTATGTGGTGAAGATGCCTGGTGAGCAGACTGGTAAGTCCATCATTATCTCGTCTCATGACAAAAATGCCGGTGTGTTTGTGCATCGCGGGGCCAATACCACCCTGTCTATGGATGATGTTACGCCTGAGATGTTTGATGGCGTTGATCTTGTTTATATCTCGACACTTAGCTCCAACTCAGCAAATGCGTTTTTGCCGCTCGTAAAACTTGCCAAATCCAAGGGCTGTTTTGTGGCCTGTAATCCGGGTATCCGGCAAATTCGAAACCGGAAAGAACAGATGTTTGACGCCCTTCAATATCTGGATCTCATGGCAATAAATAAAGAAGAAGCAACAGCTTTGGCGGAAGGGATGACCTGCAGTGAAGGTTTCGGATGTCCTCACGAAGGACAATGTCCGGAACTCATCCGTCATGGCCTTGGGGATAAGGATGCCGAAGTATCCCTTGAATATCTGTCGCGTAAAATACTGGAAGCGGGCTGTCAGAACTTTACAGTGACCAACGGCGGTGAAGGGGCGTATCTGGCGTCTGGTAACCTCATCACCTTCCGTCCTTCTGTCAAAGTAGAAGTTGAATCAACCATTGGGGCCGGGGATGCCTTCAATGCAACGCTGGCTTTTTCTTTGGCTTCAGGGATGAGTGCTGCTGACGCCTTAACCCGTGCCGCCATCAATGGGGCGTCTGTTGCGGGAATGCTGGATACTCAAGGGGGGCTTCTTACCAAGGATGAGATGAGCAGAAGAGAGACAGAGCAGGCAGGCGTCAGCGCGCAGGAATTTGTAATTCAGTAATGGTGACCCCGACAGGACTCGAACCTGTTGCCTCCAGATTAGGAATCTGGCGCTCTATCCTGATGAGCTACGGGGCCACTTCGTGGAAAATAGAATCAATCCTCAGAATTTTCTAGCTGAAAATGGAGGTGTGTAATTTTTGGAGCGGTTTAGTTATCCCCGCGTCCAATAATCAGTGATGTGTTGATCCCACCAAAAGCGAAGTTGTTGCTCATGAAGTGGTTGATTTCAATGTCACGTGGACCGTCCTTGATATGATCGAGGCCCGCGCAATTTTCATCAATGTCCGTTAGATTAGCGGTTGGGGGGACCCATCCGTCATGCATGGATTTAATGGCGAGCCAAAGTTCAATTGATCCGCAGGCGCCGAGGGTATGACCGAAATAGCCTTTTAGGGTGTGAAAAGGAACTGCGCGATCAAAAAGGCCGTAAGTTGCCTGACACTCCGCCACGTCTCCTTGGGCGGTTGCGGTGCCATGTCCATTGATCAGGTCAATGTCGCTTTTGTCGATCCCACTGTCCTTCAAGGCAAGTTCCAAGGCGACCCGCATAGTGTCCGAGGAGGGTTGCGTAATGTGTTTTCCGTCAGAATTGGTGCCGAACCCAAGTATTTCTGCATGGATGGTCGCACCGCGGGCAATAGCGTGCTCCCTCTCTTCCAGAATGAGTGTTGCGCTTCCCTCTCCGATAACAAGGCCATCTCTTGCCGCATCATAGGGGCGGGGGGAAAGGTGAGGCTCATCATTTCGCTGACTGGTCGCAAACAGGGTGTCGAATACGGCGGCCATGGTCGGGCATAGCTCTTCCGCGCCGCCAGCAATCATGGCGTCCTGATGACCTGCCTTAATGGCTTCATAGGCATAACCAACCCCCATGCTTCCTGATGTACAGGCAGAAGAGGTCGGGATGATCCGGCCCGTCAGGCCAAAATGCACACCGATATTTACAGGTGCTGTGTGGCTCATCATCTGGATGTAGCTGGTTGCAGTAAGGCCGCGCGCCTGCCCGGTTTCCATCAGTCGGGCGAAGGCTTTTACAGGTGCCGTGCTGCCAAAAGAAGACCCATAAGATGTGCCAATGCGACCAGATTGAAGGAAATCCTTGTCTTCCAGAAGACCCGCGTCTTCTAATGCTTTTTCGGTGGCGGCCACCGCCATTCTGGAAACTGGCCCCATACTACGAAGGGCTTTCCGCGAGAAATGAGATGGCATTTTGAAATCTTCAACAGGACCCGCAAGGCGCGTACTCATATCCTCATAGCGTTCCCAATCCGACATGTAGCGGATACCTGTCTCACCTTTTGACATGCGGGTACGGATATCATCCCAATTGTCCCCAAGGGAGGTGACACCAGACATGCCAGTAACAACGACGCGGCGGCTCATAGCATCCCTCCGTTCACTGAAATCACCTGTCGGGTGATGTAGGAGGCTTCCTCAGAACAAAGGAAGGCAACAACACCAGCCACCTCTTCGGGAGAGCCGTATCGCTGCATTGGGATCTGATCTTTCACCATGTCCGGAAGATCCTTGGTCATTTCCGTTTCAATGACACCGGGTGCTACGCAATTGACGGTGATTTTCCGTTTGGCAAGCTCAATGGCAAGAGACTTGGCAGCCGCAATAATTCCCGCCTTTGTCGCGGCATAATTTGTTTGTCCCCGGTTGCCCGCAAGACCGGATACTGAGGACATAACCACAATTCGGCCAGGTGCCCGGCGGCGGATCATGGGCATGACAAGCGGTTTCAGGACGTTATAGAACCCTCCCAAGTTGGCATCTATCACATCATCCCAGTCTTCATCTTCAAGGGCAGGAAACGCATTATCGCGAGTAATTGCGGCATTGAGAACCGTGCCATAGTAGGCGCCATGTTCTTTCACATCCTGTTCCAGTTTTTTCCGGCATTCATCACGGTTAGCAATGTCGAAGCTGATGATGCGGCCATCACTTCCGGCTGCACGCACAGCTTGCAGTGTCTCCTGAGCGCCCGCCTCATCCCGGCCATAATGAACGACAATTTGATAGCCAGCCTCTGCAAGTCGAATGGCAATGGCTCGCCCGATCCCTTTACTTGCACCTGTGACTAAAATGGTTTCCTGCTTCATTGTATTACTGCTTTTAATCGACTGTTTTAGTTGTTTGATCCGCTTGATGATCTTGTGACAGCATTAGGCTGGGATCCGCGGGTTGATAGACGTTGATGCGACCATTTACGACGATTTTGTCATTGAGGGTAACCGTGCCATCGAAGACGGCCATTTCGCCATCATTGAAAGAGGTTTCGACTTTCACGACGGGTCGGCTGTCTAGTGGAAAATGGTCGCATTTGAGCTCAACTTTACGGCTTCCCAAAAGAAAGCCAGGTTGAACCTCTGTCCCGTTCTTTAGATCCTTCAGACCGTTAAAAGCGGCTATGGCCTGCGCGATATACTCAACGCCAATATATGCAGGCACGCCATTGCCCTCACTGAAAAAGGGTGCGTCTTCTGTAATGATCACTTCTGCAGTCAGTCCTGTCTCCGTTGAAGAGACATAGCGATCCAGCAGGATCATAGGCATGTCATGCGGGAGGATATCGCCAATGGGCCCTTTAAAGCTCATATCAAACTCCCTTTCCCATGATGATGCTCACATTGCTGCCGCCGAAAGCAAAAGAATTGCTCATCAAATAGACGGTGCCAGAAGCGGGGACCGTATCGCCTTTTTGCGCCAGATTTATGTCGGGGACATCCTCGTCCGTGCAACCGTCCCAAAGATGAGGCGGTAAAGAGACAGTATCCTCTGCATAGTGAAGGCAAAGCCAGAGAATGGCAGCTTCAACAGCCCCTGCAGCGCCGAGAGTATGCCCCGTCATTGGTTTGGTGGAACTTACCGGGATTGGTTTTTCAAACACCCGCGCAATGGCCTTCGCTTCCATGGAATCGTTAAGCTCGGTCGCCGTGCCATGCATGTTGAGATAGCTGATATCTTCCGGGTTTAGGTTCGACAGCTCAAGTGCCTGACGCATTGCACGTTCCGCGCCTTCGCCATTAGGCTCAGGGGCGCTCACATGATGGGCATCAGAACTTTCACCTGCACCAATAAAGGCAATGTCCGATTTTTCCTTTGTCATGACAAAAACCGCGATCCCTTCACCGATATTGGTGCCATTTCGGTTTGCGCTCAAAGGGTTGCAGATATCATCACTTAATGCCTGCAGGCTTCTAAAGCCACCAACTGTCATGCTGCATAAGGTGTCTGCGCCGCCCACGATAGCAGCGTCGCAAAAACCTGCATTTATCAAACGGGCCGCAGTGGAGAAGGCCTTACCACCAGAGGCACAGGCGGCAGATACCGAATATACAGGCCCTTTAATCCCATATATTTCGGCAAGGAATAGAGAAGGAGATCCTATTTCCTGTTGCCCGAAATTATAATCTGCGGGGAAGGATCCGTGTTCATGGCGATATCGCATCGCCTTTTCACTTTCTTCGATAC
Source organism: Sneathiella sp. P13V-1 (assembly GCF_015143595.1). Lineage (NCBI taxonomy): Bacteria > Pseudomonadati > Pseudomonadota > Alphaproteobacteria > Sneathiellales > Sneathiellaceae > Sneathiella > Sneathiella sp. P13V-1. The sequence continues at coordinate 1,370,624 of NZ_WYEU01000001.1, forward strand.
CGGAATTGCTGGTGCCAATAATAACGGCAACACGAGAGGCGCCGTAGGTATCCACCGCTTTCTTAATTTCGTCATCTATCTGCAGTGCAACCTGATACAGATATTGGTTGTTGCGAGAGTTTAAAGAGGTGGCAACAGACGGCAGATCCGTAGAACTTTCTTTGATCATGCCGACAGTTTCCATTTGGCCAGGCGTCCAGTGGTCGCTTCGGACCATGCCGGATTGGTCACCTGCTAAAAGAGCGTTGTATGTACTTTCCTTGTCTGCTCCTAGAGGGCTGATCATCCCCATCGCGCAGAGGTAAAGCGGTCCACTCATTTGCCTCCTCCGGAAACGTTTGAAGAAATGAGAAACTGCACATTATGTATGCGGTTGAGAATTTCACTTTGTGAGGTCCAGGGATTTCCCCCTAAGCTACGGATTGTCATTATTGTCCCGTTCTTATTCTTCAGCATCCGCCCGCTATGAGTTTGTTCCAATTCTACATTAACGGGAAGTCCTTTTTTTACCTGCTCTACTGGCCAGAAAGCCAGAACAATTTGAGCAAGAATTAGTGAGCCATCAATTTCATCAGGGATCTTGTCTGATTTGGAGACCTTCAGATTTGAGGACGTCCAATCTATGTCAAAGGCCCTGCCCCCTGTCACGTCGAGAAGAGCAATTTTTACTCTTTCACGTTTTAGCTCCAAGATGGCGTTAAAATTGTGACGCTGTCCCCCTCTTGTGAGAGTTACCTGTTGCAACACAGTTTTGTCTTTTTGCGTCCAGACAGGATCAGGGAGCGTGAAAGGAAAGTCATGATCCAGATAGGTGACATGGCGAGTGTTTACTGTTGTGCTGCAGGACGCTAGCCATATCGCCATCAGCGGTATCAGTAGTACTCGTAAGGGTGAGGAGATCAATGTCATGCGTACATTTTCTCCAACAGGCGAAGGATACGGGTTGGGTTTTGAACAAGGGGACTGTCCTCTGACCAGGCATAACCGCTTAAGATTGAGACCATCATGAGTTCAATATCGGTCTTCTCTTCAGGACGGTTTAAAATAATATCCTGCAATCCTCCTTCATACCAGGATTGGACAAAAACCCTGAAAACATCAACGCCTTTCTTTAGCGGTTTGGAAAAGTCATTTTCCCAATCGGGGGACTGACCTTCAAGTTCTTTTAAGACAAGAGGCACCGCCAGTTCAGAGGATTGCAAGGCAATGGTGACACCGGAAGAGAAGATGGGATCTAGAAATTCCGCGGCATTTCCAAGAAGCGCGAAGCCTGGACCATGCAGGCTTTTAACATCGCAAGAATACCCCTTTATTTTGCCAAGTGGGCGAGTTTGAGACGCGTTTTTCAAAAGTTCCCCAAGATGTGTTTCTTGAAGATGACGCTTAAAAACTTCCTCATCTGGTAGATCTTCGTCATTTGAGTAGACAACACCTACGGAAGAGGTGCCATCGGAAAATGGAATGGTCCAATACCAGACATCTTTTTTCTTCGGATGAACGGTGATGAGGATTTTATTACGGTCAAATTCCGGGTCTGTAATCTGATCTTCCATATGGGTGAAAAGAACAGTTCTCATCGCCAGAGTAGAAGGCAACTCTAGATCTTCAAGTTTTGATAAGACCCTACCAAATCCGCTTGCATCCAGAACAAACCGCGAAGAGGTCACCATGGTGTCGCCGTCTTCTCCCACATGGGTGAGGTGACAGTCCCCCTTATTCAAATCAGAGCGGGTGACAGTACGGCCATATAAAATATCAGCCCCGGCTTTTTCAGCGTTATCCGCGAGAACCTTGTCAAATTCAGCTCTTTTTACCTGATAGGCAGTTCCCCAACCCGCGTCATACTTCTCCCGGAAATCGATATCGCGCTTTTCATCCCCCCGCTGAAATGCAGCGCCGTTTTTAAATTGAAAACCGGTCTCTATCACAGGCTGAAGAAGCCCCGCATTTTCCAGAAGGTTCAGGCAATGGGGAAGCAGGCTTTCACCAATACTGAAGCGCGGAAATGTCTCCCGCTCAAGAATAACGACAGATGCTCCCTGATCCCGAAGTTTCTTGGCGGCCAGTGCACCCGCAGGACCCGCGCCAATGATCGCCACATCATAAACAGTCTGATTTGAATTTGTTTTTCCTGTTTGCATTTGATTATTCTTTCTTGCTGGCAATCGCGAGTGGGGAGAGCCCCCAGGCGCAGACAACACCTATGACAATGGTTGATCCAATGGTTTGCAGAACCGGAATGGAGGAAAAAGACATTAATCCGAAGACGAGCACAGTGCTAAGTGCGGATAGTGTCACGGCTTTGTAGGCGCGGTCTCTGTCATCATCTTGTGACGCCATTTGAAAGAGCGCATAATCTGCTCCAAGCGCGAAAATGAGGAAGCCTGCGATGACAGAGAAGAAGGAGAGCCCTGGTGTCAAATAGGCAATTGCAAGCAAGGCAAGCAGTGTTGCAGCACTGGGGGCAACTAGCGCCTGAAGACCTTTTATGACACCAAATCGTATAATAAATATGAGATTGGCGAATATGATACCGGCGATTAAAGTTTGGGTGGCTTTCAGCCGCATCCGGGCCATATCTGATGTGTATTTTCGTGTCACGTCCAACTCTGTTGCCCAGGCGAATTTGCTCAAAAGCGGCGCGAGATATGCATCATTTGCTGAACCGGGAAGGATCATCAGATGGGCTTGCTGATCGATTTCATTATGTTCAATTCTCAAACCCTGAATTTCCATCGGAAGCTGCCTTATCACCGCAGGGTCCAGTGACACAAAAGTCCGATCGGCTTCTAAATCTCCAATCATGGATAAGAGAGGTGCGGCCTCTTTTGTTGCCATAACCTCTTTTGTGAGGGAGGCTATTTCTTCTTGCCTTTTGAGCGAGGGCAGAAAGTCCGAAAGAGAAAGACTGACACGAAGCGATTGATCGCTTGCAATAAACAATTCAGCCTTTAGCTGTTCTTCTCTTTGTAGAATTTCTTCCGCAGAATTGCCCTGGATTAATACTATTCTGTTGCTGGAATTTGCTCCCAATTTGGAAATCTGTTGTTCCAGTTTATCAATTGCCTCAGTACTTACACGCAGATTGCGAACACTGTCTGAAGAGGGGGCGTAGTTGAGCAACAGGAGTGCAGCAGAAAGAGCCGAAGCAAGACCCAAGGCAGGAAAAAGTGCAATTGGTGTGAGAGTGATATGAAGCTTTCTGACACCGTTATGATCGCTGGAAGGGCTCTGTTTGGGATCAATAATCGATAAAATCGGCAGAAGGAAGAGAACAGTCAGCGCCGCCCCCACCACGCCAAAAGTGGAATAAACCGCAATTTGCTGCAGGAAAATCATATTACTGAAGAGCAGGGCGATAAAACCAATGATGGATGTGCCCGCGCCAAGGACCAAGCCAAGCCTGATACGCTCTGCCGTTACTGCCATGGGTTCGCTTAACCGCCGGGCAGCATAAAAATGTATGGCATAGTCCACCACAACACCGATCAGACTGGATCCAAAGGCAACAGCGATAAGGTGCACTGTGTTGAATATCAGTAGGGTTGCGACCGCACCCGATAAAATGCCGCCAGTAATAATCAGAAGGGCACCAGATATGACACGGGCTGACCGAAAAGCAAAAAGGAGCAGAAGGATAACGCCAACGGTTGCGCCTATTGACAGGAAAAGGGCTTCGGTTTTGGACTTCTCTGCAATTTGGTTCTCATAAAAGGGAGCGCCAGTTGCCACCAAAGAAAAGCCATCATGCTTCTTTGAAACGACGTTTAATACTTCTTTGAACTGCAGAAATGTTGCCTTTTTCGCATCTGGTGACAGGTCTTCTTGGAGCAATAGTGAAAGCTGAACATAATGTACTCCGTCCTCCCCCAGAAAAGAGGCGTTACCATTAGCCGCGAACATGTTGATCTGGGCAGTGGACAAGGCAAGTGGATCTTTTCTCAGTTGGTCAGCGGTTATTAGACTTCCCGGCAAAAATAGCGATAGCAGTGTTCGCTGAATGAGGGAGGAGCCGTTGCCTGATTGCAGTTCTTTAAAGTCGTCCTCAGTGGCAATTAAACCTGCATTTTGCCGAATAAAACGACTGAGGCGCGTAGCTTCTTCATCGCTTGCTTCCCTCACCGTCAGGTTGCTGAGAGTGTAGAGCTTTTCTTTCAGATGGGATAACCCAGAAATTAGTCGCGCTTCATCGGCATGGCCTGCAAATATACTGATTTGACGTCCGTTCTGAGCCTGAAGAGCCTCATAGGCAGAAACTTCAATTTCTTTCCGGTCCGAAGCTGGGAATAAAGCATTTATGTCAGCAGCGAAGCGGGTTTGCCCTGTCACAACAGACCAGATCGCGGCGGCGCTGAGCGCGAGCAGAATGCTTATGATTATCCCCCTGATGATCATCACTGTTGTTTTTGAGCCTCATATTGAAATGCTTCCAAGGCTTCTGCCGTGGAGGAGGGGGAGATAACCTGATTGGAAAAAGCGATGCGATCGTAATCTCCTCTGGCTTTTTTGATGGTCAACAACTCTGTTGTCTCAGATCCTTCCACGATGATTTCCGTGACATATTCTTTGAGTCTGGAGTGTTTTGGGAGGAGCGTTGCTTTCCATTTGTTATCGACTTTACGGACGTCGACGGTGAAGTTTTTCGATAAACCTTCCCAGTCATTTGCCATTGCAGGGTAAATCATCTCTGAAATCACTTTGCCAACCCCGCCGGAACTGGATTGGGTGACTGCGCCATTTGCAATTTGGGTGATGCCATGTTCGTTCATAATTAATCGGCTTGGGAAAGGGGAGGTAACGACCCAGGCAAGACCCTTTTCCGGTATCAGGTGAAAATCACCAGAAGTTCTGAAAGGGGCTTCAAACCCCGCAAGGTAGCGGTCCTGATTAAACTGGCCAGATATGCTTTCCGCATTGGCTGAGCATGTGAAAAATAAAGCGACGACCGCTCCAAGGTAACCCCTTAGTTTCATCTGAAAGCCTCCACTTTTTTATGGAGGATAGGCGGACTTTCAAACATCATTTCTTCTGTATCGATATGAACAGCGACCTGCTTAGTTTGAGCCTTAGTCAGTGTTTCGCCGCTGTCGGTATCGGTAATGAGATAATTGATAACCAGCCTGTTTTCATATTCTTTCAAGGTGGCTGTTACGGTTATGTTTTGTTTGAACTTGGCGGATCGGACATATTTAAGGCGCATGTCCACAATCGGCCAAGCATACCCAGAGTCCCTCATTTCTTCATAATTGTAATTCATCTTGTCGAGCAGGGCGCAGCGCGCTTTTTCCAGGAAGCGTGGATAATTTCCGTGCCAGACAATTTCCATCGGGTCCAGATGATAGAACTGTATCTTCAGATCAATGGATGCCTGAATTTTTGGGACATTATTCATTTGTGAGTTCCTTTGGTGGACTCCAGAAACGGAAGAAGTTGAACCACTGATCAGGATATTGAATGGCGAGGTCTTCCAGCCATTTTGCGTAGGATGCCGCCCATTTTTCGGCGCTGACCTGGCGATTGCGCCGCTCCAATACCAAGCGATCTGTGAGTTTCTGCCATTTAACGGAAAACCGCGCCCCTTCTCTGAGGCAAGCCACCAGGTAAACCGGTTTCTCCAGAATGTGCGCAAGCACATAGGGTCCAAGTGCGAAGGGGGCTTTCTCCCCCAAAAAAGGGGCCCAAATTATGTTCCCCCGCCCCAAGACAGGGGGGCGATCCGCGGCGATAACAACCCAGCCACCTTCATCGACGCTGGTTTTTAAGTATGCCGCCACATCAGGTGTGATCTCAGTAACCTCAATCAATCTTAACTGGGAAGTGGGATTAAATCGTGTCATGAGGCGATTAAAACGCTGGGCATGTTTGGTGTGAACAAGGACGGTAACCGGGCGCTGATTGTTTAAGGACTTGAAAGCCCGCATCAGCTCCATATTCCCCAAGTGGGAGACAAACAACACGGCTCCTTTTTCTTCTGGATCCAGCTCAAACAGACTTTCAAGTCCCCCTTCAATGGATATTTTTTCTCTTGTGATATCACCGCGCCATGCCGCCAGTTTATCCATCGCGGCTGTTCCAAATTGAAGATAATTGGCAAATCCGGTCCAGAAGCCGGGCATGTTATTGCCGCTCCGCTTGGAGACTTTGGTTCTAAATTCTCTTACTGCTTCGCGCCCCTCAGAAGTCATAAAATAGAAGCTCAGAAGGACCGGCAGCATGAAAAGCCGACAGATGTGCCGCCCGGCAATTTTGTAGACGATAGCAAGAAAATTCAGCCCCCAAAAAGCGCCAACCTCTTCCACATCTGCCCAATGAGAATTTTTTGAATTATTGGTCGATTGGGGGGTCATGCTTTCGCTCCCAATCTCAAGGTGATCAGGCGAAGTAACATGCCAAAGACAAGACGAGTATGCATGCGCGTAATCAGAATATTGTCTTTTACCACATCAAAGTTCGATGTGTTGTCTTCGGGGTAGATCACCTTGGACGGGATCTCGATGACAGAAATGCCCCGCCAGAAAAGTCGCACCATGACCGACGTGTCAAAATCCATCCTTTGGCCGACTTTTTCCTCAGAAATAACGTCCAGAGTTGGGGCAATGGGGTAGATGCGGAATCCACACATGCTATCTGTGATCTTGAAGGATAATGTTTCGACCCAAACGCAGACATGTGTAAACCAACGCCCTATTTTGCGCCCCAGTGGCATACTGCTGTCATATACGGGTTTTGCCGTAACAAGGCAGTTGGGGTTGTCTCGGGCGCTGGAGATTAAGTTTGGCAGATCCTTTAGGTCGTGCTGACCGTCCGCGTCAATTTGCAGTGCATGAGAATGCCCCGCCGCTTTTGCATGCTGTAATCCAGTTAAAAACGCGGCCCCTTTTCCGCGATTAGCTTCATGCCGAAGAACAGTTACCTGTGCGTTTTCCAGGCCGATCTGATCAACGGTATCAGCGGTTATCTTATCTGAGCCATCATCCACAATAATAACAGGAAGGCCCGCGTTTAAGACCTCTTGTACGACCTTATTCAATACCTTGTAGTGATTGAGTGTTGGGATGATGGCGCAGAGGCTGAAACTACTCATGAAGCCTCCGGGTAAGACAGAAGGCCGGAGCTGTGCTCTTCGGAGGACCCATCAGAGCGTCTGCTTTGAAAGTGGAAAGAGAACTTGGTTTCAGATTTTCTTGTTAAAAGAAACTGGACTTCAGTTTCCGGAAAAATCAGTTTTTTGAACTTCAATTTATCTATTTTTGTAGGGTTACCCTTGATCGCGAAATGCTTTGCGATTTGTTCCGCTGCCCAATGGATCTGGACGACACCGGGTAAGATGGGTGTATCCGTGAAGTGTCCTTGGAAATAATCCAGATCTGCAGGCAAATTCAGCACGATTTCAATTTCATTTTCTGAAACTTGCTGTGAGATTTCTTCGAAACGAGTGTTGGTGAATTTTGATCTTGGTGCAGGCATGGCGCTCTCATTTGCCTCGAATATTTTCTCAATGTCGGATGGCATGATTTTACTTTGCTGATTTCGTGGGATGCGTCCGACAAATCGCCAGCGTTTCGGCACAGACACCGCGTCTTCAAACTGCTTGAGATGGTCTTCAAAGACGCGCCCTGTCCGAAAACGTCCATTTCGATATAGAAAATCCTGGCCCTCAGTTGAAATCGTGGCAACCGCCGCAAGTGACCTTTTACCAGAGCTCAACAGTTGGACGTGAACATCTTCAATCCACGGGTGTTCGCTTAAGATCCCTTCCAGCCTTGGAAGGGACACACGCTTTCCTTCCACTTTGACAATTCTGTCCGCCCGTCCCAAGAGTGTAAATTCATCTTCAGTGTGAAGTTTGGCGATGTCGCCTGTTTTAAAGTCACCCTCTCCATCTGGCAGTAGGAGAGTGTTGACAATAAGGCAGCCTTGCTCATCCAGACGCAACCCCACCCCATCCAGCTTGGACCAGTTTTCATTTTCTCCAGAATTGAATCTGTTGGCGATAGCTCCTGTTTCCGTGCTGCCATAAATCTCGAGTATCGGCGCATTAAGGAGTTTGGTAGCTTTTGCAGCATTTTCGGGCGGTAGAAAGCCACCAGCTGACAGCATGAGTTTTGGATTAATATTTAAGTTGCCGGTCTCCAGCGGGGACAGGCGACAAAGATGTGTTGGGCTGGTAACCAAAATAAATGGCCGTTCTGCAGATGTAATTTCGTCAATCTCATCCCAGTTTTTGGCGGTATCTGCATGAAAAGGACGGCCTGAACATAGTGGCCACAACAGGCGGAACATGAGACCATAAATATGCTGATGGCTGGCAGTGGCGTGAACTTCTGCGCCCGCCACATTCGCACCGTGGCTTTGTTCCCAATAGGCGATCTCACGATCTTTTTGATAGATGTATTTTTTGACTTCCTTTGGCTTTCCCGTAGAGCCTGAGGTGTAGAAAGTCATCGTGTAATTCTGAGGCACAGGTTCAGCTTGCGGCGAGACTTCACCATCATTCTGGAGAATATCATCTGACAACCGAATATGGTTGATATCAGGAGGGGACGTTTCATCGGTCAACAAGATATCAAAGCTGTCTGCAATTTCGCGAAGCGCGCCTTCTTGATTTGTTGCAGGATATACCGAAGGAGCATTGCCTTTAATCGCTGCCAAAATTGCAACAGCTTCAAGGGCAGAAGAGGTGCAGAAAATGCAAACTCTCTTTCCGGCAATTTGCTCTGAAAGTGTTTCAGCCGCTTTGAAAAGTTGGCGTCTGGATGTGATGCGATTGTTACGATGAATGACCGCAGGTGTGCCATCTAATTCGCTGCACCAGATGTTGCTGAGAAGAGAAGAATGTTTCATTCTGCCCCACTTTCATTTCGGCGAATTCTGAGACGAAATGCATATTCCCCTGCAAATAGCAGCCCTGTCAGGCAGTATGAAATGAATCCATTATACACCGTCCATTGCTCCAACGTGCCATATGTCGCTGTCCAAAGCGCAATAGAGGCATTGATCGCGAAAAAAAGAATCCAGACGATCGTCACTTTTCTGGTGTATTGCACGCCACTTGGGGCAAGGTCCGGTTCTTTGAGGCGGGCTATCATCTCGATGATGGTCGGGGGGTTAAGTATTGACCAGAAAAACGCAAGGGCGAGCAAACAGCTGATAGCAACCGGATAGAATTTAAAGGAAACGGCCCCCTTGAATAGAACACCCCCAAGAAGAAGCAGGAAAGCGATTACAAATGGCCAAAAAAGTCGGTTGTCTGATCGCATCGCGGATTTCATAAAAACAAGACGCAATGCAAGCACCACAAGAATACCAATAATGAAAATGCCTGGGGGAAGGGATGTGAGACCGAAATACACAAGAAACGGGTAGCTCAGTCCCAAGATTATTCCGGCCCCTCCCAATAAGGCTTTAGCCTTTGGTGACAACATTATGTATCTGGTCGACGACGTCATTTACCGTGCGGACTGATTTGAAATCGTCAGCATGTACTTTTTTACCGATAAGATCCTGAAAATTGACGATCAAATCAACCGCATCAATACTGTCCAGGTCCAGATCTTCTGCAAGAAGAGCATCCGGAGTGATCAATGCTTCGTCAACTTCAAAAAGTTCTACTAGAAATTCATTGAGTTTGGCTTCGATCTCATCGCGGGTCATGCGCTTTCTCCCTGCGCCTTCATTTCAGTAATGAAGTTTGCAAGCGTGTTCACATTCGCAAAATGTTCCGCTAGATCTTCTTTCTTGTTTTCAATCTTCACACCATATTTCTTCTGAAGAGCTACTCCAAGTTCAAGTGCGTCAATTGAATCAAGACCAAGGCCTTCATCAAACAGGGCTTCGTTCTCGTCAATATCTGCGGCACTGATATCTTCCAGCTCAAGGGCTTTGATAATAAGCTCTTTGATTTCTTGTATGAGGTTATCCATTTACTATTTTCTCCTCCAGCAATTCTTTGATTGCTGACGTCATTCGACGTGTGTTGAGAGAGTGTGTCTCTCCCTTGTTAAACAGGTCTGATGCCTCCAGTGGCTCAGTGAATTTTATTTTAAACGCCAATTTTGTCGGCGGAATGCGATACCAGGGTTCACCCTTTGCCAGCGTTGTGTGATTGCAGTGAAGGATAACAGGCATAATCGGCGCGTCACTTTCAAGAACGACATTTGCAACACCACGGTGCAGTTTTCCAAGAATTTCATTGGGACGGGTGCGCGTTCCTTCAGGGAAAATGATGAGATTTTCCCCTCGATCCAAGGCTGATTTACAATCAGAAATCAGCTTTTCCGGGTCCCGATCATTCTTCACATAATTTGCAGCCCTCATGACACCGCCGAGGAAGAAGTTATTCCATAGTTCATGCTTCACAATGCACTGCGCTTTATCCATTTGCGCCATCAGGATAACGGTATCCAGCAATGAAGGGTGATTGGCTATGATGACCGTCCCTTTTCGCCCGTTCAGAATATGGTTGTCTGTAACTTCAACACTGATGACACCCAGAAATTCCAGTAGGAAGATATAGGCCTTAAAGGATTTATGAATTACCTTTTGGATGATTTCTGCTCTTCGAACCGGATTTTGATAGAAGAGTTTTACAAAAGGGAAAACCGCAAGGGCAATAATAAGGCCGCCGATACCAAAAATCGCAAAGGCAATTCCTGTTCCGACTAGGCGCCACAACCAGTTGATCTTAGCCATGAGCCCTCTCCAAATTCCAATTGAAATGCTGTGCTTCAATTACCGCTTTTTCTGCAGAGCCTTCTAAAAAAGCCTTAAGGTGTTCAAACTGCCTTTGTAGATTGCAAGCTGTTGAGTTTGCTTTTGGCTCTAAAGATGCTTTAACTTCAAGATGCCCTTCAGCTTGCGGCTTCTTTTGTAGAAGGATTGCGCAGACGCCGGTGTTCTTTTCCTTATCTTCAAATTCAGCAAATACTTCGGGCAGCGGTATGTCGACATATACCAAAAGAACGGGTTTATCCGGGAAGGTGTCAAGAAGTGAAAATGCCTCTGTCAGCCCCATGGCAAAGGTGTCCGCGCCCGCCGCGATGACGCTTTGCATTTCTTTCAGCTTCCATGCAATGGATAATACGCCGGGTACGGCATTGTGGACTGAAAGACTGAAATTCATAGGGGAAAGTGCTTCCCCTTTGCAGATTTCTTCCAGTATCTGAAGTGACCTTTTTTCATCTCCATAGCGCGAAGCGAAGACAATGAGCGGACTGTTCGCTGTTTTGTCTTTCATCAGGCAGCCAGCGAGTTGGCCAAAAACCCCCAGTCGCCGTCGAGCTGAAGCGGGGAGAGCTTTTGTGTCCAAAGTTTCTAGTGACTGTTCGTTTGCGGGCGCAATCATGCCCCAATCAGATACACATACACGCATATTGTGGCTCTTTTACTTGGCCTTTTCTACAGCCAACCCGAGTTTTGTCACCAAATCTCTTTCAAGCAGTTCAACCCATCTGTTGTAACGGTGATGAATAATTCCATTGCTTGCTTTTAGGTTGTAACTATCAAGATATGAGATTGAGAATTTGGTTTCTGTGTAATTTAAATTAACGCGCGCGTTGTGTTTTGTCGTGCCAACTTTGCCGATCATATGGCCCGGTTTCACATCTTCAAAGATCCAGCCGCGATTGGCCCCGATCATTTTAATCTCATCTTTTACGGTGCTAAGAGGTAAAACTGCAGACGTTGCAAAGGATTGATTGTCGACATTATAGATTGGTTTTGTAACACAGGCAGCAAGAGTGCTGATTACCACTACAGATACTGCGAGTCGAATAGACAAATTCTTTTTGCTTACGATGCTACTTATCATATTATTCCCCCCGAACTGAAAGCCAGCGTACTAATTCAATTTGTCTACATCATCTGATTGGAATTTCATACTCTAAAATGAATAATTTTCCTGTTTTATTTTTGATGAATGTGGAAAGCGAAATTCCCATTTCGGTTCAGGGAATTTACGTTTCTGATGCGGACATTGAGTACTGCTCAAAGTATAAAAATGAACAGCGGCAAACTCAATCGATACTTGTCAGAAAATTGGTCCGAGAAGGTTTGTTTCAGGCAACTGGCCTTGGGCATGATTGCTGGGAGATTAAAATCGGTGACAATGGAGGCAGATATGCCCAATCCAGTGACGGTAAGATTTTGCAGCTCAGTTTTTCTCACAGTTCGGCGCATTACGCTGTTGCAATTCACAGTGACGCTGTAGGGGTTGATGTGGAAGAAATCAAAATTGGCCGCCCCTGGGAGAAAATGCAAACCTATTTTGAGAGGCCTGCAGGACTTCCACCCTATAAGACACAACTGGAATTCTTGAAGGGTTGGACGGCTTACGAGGCGGGTTTGAAGTATAGGAGTGCCTCAAATGACCCTGTTCTTTTTCATCATGTCTATCCTTCTGATACTGCAGTCGTCTGCCTTGCGGTGAGGGAGAGGACGAAGAACGTCCCAGCGACAATAGTAATCGTAAAATAGAATATTCTTCTGCTTTGAATAAGATTTGCCTCAATTAAACAATAATTTACCATATAAACTTAATGTGCATGTAAAGTAGGGGAACTTATAGAGGTACAAATGGGAGACAATGAAGCAAGCGTTGTCGCGGAAATCGCTGGCAAAGTAGGGGAGCTGGGTGTGTCTGCAGCAGATATTGCAGGGCAAGTATCTGAGGTTGCGGCAAGAAGCCAACGGCAAATGGAGACAATTCAGCAGCTATCATCTCAAGCAGAAGACATGGTCGCCACCAATAAAGAGATTGCGGCCAACATCACCCACACAAAACAAACGGCAGAAAGTGTTATCGGGGCAGTTTCTTCTGCGACGACAAGTGTAGCCGACGCTGTAAAAGATATTCATCAGCTTGTTGAAGGTGTTGAAGGTATGGAGCAACGCTTGTCTCGCTTAAGTGAGGCGTTGAGCGGTGTTGCCAAGGTCGCGAGTGATATTGAGAAGATCGCAAGTCAGACGAACTTGCTGGCATTAAATGCGACGATTGAAGCCGCAAGAGCCGGGGATGCTGGTAAGGGATTTGCAGTGGTGGCAAGTGAGGTGAAAGCACTTGCTGATGAGACAAGAAAAGCCACCGTGGAAATCGCCGAAACCGTTGGTGAACTCACGGGTCAAGTTTCACAGATTCAAAGTGAAGGACATCGTAATAAGGAAAAGGCGCTGTCTGCTGAAGAAGGTACCGGGAAAATCTCCGGTACGTTTGAGCAACTCCAAACCAATCTTCAAGAGATCAATAATAATATTGGTAACGTGCATGATGTCGCTGACAAAAACTATGGTCAGTGCAAGGACGTAGTAAAGAAGCTCGACACTGTACTGGGAAGGGTGCGAGATAACTCAAAAAACCTCCAGTCCGCAGACGATAGCGCCTCCTCATTGCTTAAAATGAGTGAGGGGTTGTTTGAGTTGTTGGCAAGAACTGATTATGAAACCGAAGATACCCTCCTCATAAAAGAGGTTCAGGGACGAGCCTCTCGCATTTCAGAAATTTTTGAAAATGCGGTGACATCAGGGGTGATATCAGAAGCTGACCTGTTTGATGAAAACTATGTTGATATTGCCGGAACTGACCCCGTCCAGAAAATGACAGCGTATATTTCTTTCGTTGATAAGGTCCTCCCGGAAATTCAAGAGCCGGCATTGGAGTTGGGGGATAATATTGTTTTCTGTGCCGCAGTAGATCGAAATGCGTTTTTGCCGACACACAATAACAAATTCTCCCAACCGCAGAAGCCTGGGGAATATGATTGGAACATGGCGAATAGTCGAAACCGGAGAATCTTTGATGACAGAACCGGCCTATCCGCAGCGCAAAATACCAAACCATTTCTTCTTCAAACATACCGTCGTGACATGGGCGGAGGAAATTTTGTGGTCATGAAAGATTTAAGTGCGCCGATCTCTGTAAATGGACGCCATTGGGGCGGACTTCGATTGGCTTACAAACCAAAATAGCACACACAAGCCTTTTTGATCTTGTTCAATCAGTTAGTCGCCCTATTTGTAACGTTGCGCACACTAATCACGAAGTTTTGAAGTCAGAAAAGTGCAGTGTGATCTACGTCACTTCAAATGTTTGTCATCGGTTGTGTACATAAATCACATCTAATTGGATTTTTATCTGATTGGTGAGTTCCCTCATACACATGTTTTGCTCTTCTTGTTGGGCGAAATGGAGATTGAAATGAAAAAAGTGATCTTGGGCACAACAGCTTTGGTAGCTGCGACTGCTCTCACAGCAGGCACTGCTTCTGCTGCTGAAAAAATCAAATTGGGTCTTGGTGGTTATCTGCAAACTTCTTTTATTGTTGCTGATTACGACAACGACACAGATCAGCTTCCAACTGATATCCGTCACGAAGGCGAAGTATTCTTCTTGGGTTCCACAACTCTGGATAATGGCCTGACATTCGGTGTGAACATTCAGCTTGAAGCCCGCGCGACAGGCGACCAGGTAGACGAAACATATATGTATGTTTCCGGTAACTTTGGTCGTATCAATATCGGTTCTGAAAACTCTGCTGATTACCTCATGCATTTTGGTGCACCATCACCAGTACCAGCATGGTCAGTAAACGATAACAACGCAAATGCTTCCGGTTTTGATGCGCCATCAACTCCGTCTACTGCAGTTAGCGATGCTGATAAAATCACTTACTTCACACCACGCTTTGCAGGTTTCCAGTTGGGTGCTTCTTTCACTCCAGATGCTGATGAAGAAACTGGTACAGGCGCGAGCCCATACGCACCAATCAAAGACGAAGGTGCTGCTGATGAAGCATATTCCTTCGGTGCAAACTACAGCAATTCTTTTGGTGGCGTAGCATTGAAAGCGTCTCTGGGTTACCAGCTGACGACACGCTCAGATACGACAACTACTACAACAGCAAACACAACATACACAATCACTGACGGTGCTGCAGCTACGGTTGTAACTGTAAACTCCAACGGCGAAATCGTAAGCATCACAGATGCTGACGGTGTTGTAACTGCTGGTGGTGCAACAACTACAACTACGACAAACAACGAAGACACAGATGAGTTTTCTGCAGGTCTGACGCTTGGCGTTGCTGGTTTTGATTTTGGTGGTTCCTACAAATATACTGACAACCTGTCAGGCGTGGACGATCGTGAGCGTCACGATTGGGCCTTGGGTGTGACTTATGGTCAGGGTCCATGGAAAATCGGCGTACAGTACGCTGGTGCTGAAGAGGATGGTGACACAGCCGCTGAAGAAGGCGAACTGCACGCATTCGTCGTTGGTGGTCAGTATGTTCTTGGACCAGGCATCACTGCATTCGGCGGTGTTCAGTACTGGAGCGGTGAAGATGCGCTTGAAGGTTCCGAAGGTGAAGATGCAACAATCTTCTTCGTAGGTACTGCGCTGTCCTTCTAATTTGAAGGTTGCCTTTACTGGCATTGAAAAGGCGGGCATTGCCCGCCTTTTTTGTTGTCTTCCTTAAGGAACTCTAAGCGCCCTCTTTACCCACAATAGTCAATGAACAGACATTTTGATGGGGGAAGCCACCCAGATTGTGGGTCATGCCAAAGACAGGGTCCTCATCGCGTTGACGTTCACCTGCGCGTCCATTCATCTGCAGATACATTTCGTAAATCATGCGAATGCCGGATGCCCCAATGGGATGGCCAAAGCATTTAAGGCCGCCATCAATCTGGCAGGGGATTTTGCCGTCCGCATCGAAGAACCCGTCCATAATATCGTGAACGGCACGCCCTTCTTCTGAAATAAAGAGATCCTCCATGGTCACCAGTTCGGTGATGGAGAAGCAGTCGTGAACCTCAAACATGCTGATCTGCTCACGCGGCTTTGTAATACCGGCTTCTTTATAGGCTCGCTCCGCGGCGGCACGGGTGGTTACAAAATGACTGCCATCCCAGCTGTTATGTTGGGCTTCGCGGCCGTTTGAGGCGGAAAGCTGCATGGCCTTAACGGTGACCAGATCTTTCTTACCCAATGATTTTGCAATCTCAGGTGTAGTGACGATCGCAACCGCAGATCCATCGCTTACCCCGCAGCAGTCAAATAGACCCAGGGGTTCTGCAATCATTGGCGCGTTCATCACCTTATCTTCATCGATCTTATTACGAAGATGCGCCTTTGGATTTTTGGAGCCATTTTCGTGGCTTTTTACTGAGATGTGGGCCATGGCACGTTTAAGATCTTTGGCGTCCACCTTGTGTTTCGCAGAATATGCCGAGGCAAGCTGTGCAAAAGATCCGGGAGCTGATGCGTTCGCCCAGAACAGATCGTTGACACTACCGCGCCCCCGTTGAGGCAGGCCGCCATAGCCTGTGTCTTTCAGTTTCTCAACGCCAACCGCCATGGCAATATCACAAGCGCCAGACGCCACCGCGTAAACGGCACCGCGGAACGCTTCTGAGCCGCTGGCGCAGTAATTTTCGACGCGGGTCACTGGAATGTTAGGGAGGCGAAGAGCCATGGAAAGCGGAACTGCCGACTTACCCACATGTTGCTCCTCAATACCTGTACCAAACCACGCTGCATCAATTTGGCTTTTGTCGATGCCTGCATCTTCAATGGCTTCTACGAATGCTTCAACGATCAGGTCTTCCGCATTGTCATTCCATCTTTCACCAAATTTGGAACATCCCATTCCCAGGATGGCCACTTTATCCTTGATACCAGAAGCCATGATCAATCTCCTTTCTGATCATTTTCAATGGGGATTGCCTTCCAGAAGTAGCGGCGGAAACCCCTTTTTGTGTCATAATCTTTTACGCGGAATACCATTCTCATTTTCAGGCCAACAGCCAGCTCATCATCCGGATGAATATCTGTAAAATCAGCCATCAGGCGGCCGCCCCCTTCAAACTGAACCATGCCATAACAAGCTGGTGGGTCCGGAGAGTAGGTCAAGCGGTCAGCTGTATAGGAATTAAGGGACGCAATCTTGTCAGAGAAGGGATGATCTTCCTGAGTGCCGATTTCGCCGCAATTTTCATTCACGCAGATGTTGCTTTTCGGGAATTGAACAGTGCCGCATTTTGTGCATTCGCCGCCCACCATACGCTGCGCCATATAACGGTTGCGATAATGTGTGGTGAGGCCTGTGTTTTTGTCAACTTCGGCCCTGATTCCCTGTTCCATCTGGATGCCATTGTTCAGTGCCAGGAAGCGATTGTAATTCTCGGTTTTTCGGCCGCGTGCCAAACTGCCTGTAATACCAAGCGGCTTGGGATGGCTGTTTATCTGGTCTGTAACTTCCAGAAGCAATGCGTCACAACCCTGACCAAAGCTGGCGATGAGAATTTTGTCGCCGGCAGAAGCATTTTCTAACGCCTGAACAAGCATAATGGGGGCATGGGAGGTGCCTGCCTCCCCGCAATTTTCTTGAAGGTTGTCCGCGACAGCCTCAGCGTTAATCCCTAGTTTCTTTGCGAGGCCAGCGGCAACATTTCGGGCTGCCACAGGGAAACAGAAGGTCGTAATCTTTTCCGCTTTGGTGCCCGTTTTTTCAAGCAAGGCTTCAACTGCAGCTGGAACAATTTTCATGTAGCCTTCATCGCGGATCCAACGTTCTTCCCACGTGTAGTCATGAGATGCTTCTTCGCCGCGGAAATGATCGACAAAATCAAATGATTCAGTGTGACTACCAAGCAATGTGGCAACTGGATTACCTTCACCTATCAGCAGGGCAGCGGCACCGTCACCTGTGGTGAGCTCAAGTGGGCTGCCTGCCTTGGTGTGACGTTTTTCTGCGGTGGTGTAAAGGATGTTGCCTGCACCGCCTTTTGCTGCCTGAATGGCGGCAATCAGTCCCGATGTTCCCGCCCGCATTGAGGATGCAAAATCCATTGTTTGAATGGAGCTGGAAAGGTTAAGCGCGTCTGCAACAATGCCTGAGTTTTGCCGATCCAGAAACGGAAAGGTTGTGGAGGCCATATAGACACCAGCAATGCCATTTTTGTCTTCAGCACTCAAGCAATCACGGGCGGCTTCAACGGCCATGGTAACGCTATCTTCGTCCCAATTGGCAATGGAACGTTCCCCCCTCGCCAGTCCTTTGAGGCCTGGATTAAACCACGCATGTGCCTTGAAAATCTCGTTTCGTTGAAGGCGGCTTTTGGGGATGTATCCACCATAGGCCAGAATACCAACTGCCACGTTAAATCCTCCTTATTGGGTGGTTTCGGCGCGTAGAAAGGCGTTCCAAGGGATGGATCCCATTGTTCGGCATTTGATCCGAACCACCATTTATTTTGTTATTCTTAATTAGTTCAAATCCAGAAACCAACCTAGACATCCTTGCGATAATAAGCAAGCTAATTAAATGTGGATTGTCCAACGATAATCTTTGCTAGGACGGTCCATCACGCTATAGTGGCGAAAACAAGAAAGGTGGGGCGTCATATGGATTACCTGGATCATAGGGCCGGATTTGTATTTAGCGATATCGCGCGTTTTCGGGCGCGGCTGTTTGATCGTCTTCTGGCGCCTCATGGTTTGACCACCTCTCAGGCGTGGGTGCTGGCCCAGCTTTTTGTCGAAGATAACCTTCCCCAGAAAGAAATAGCCCGTAGAATGGATGTGGGGACAGTGACGGTCGGTGGGCTGATTGATCGCCTGGAAGCACGCGGATTTGTGGAACGGAAAGTTGATCCGGAAGATCGTCGTATCAAGAGAGTTTTGCTAAAAGAAGCGGCGATCCCGATCGGGCGTATAATGTCCGAAAGTGGCCAGCAGGTAAACAAAGCGAGCTTTGCAGGCTTCGCCCCGGAAGAAGCGCAGCAGATGATGGATAGTCTCTTGAAAGTCCGCGCAAATCTGTTGGAAGTGCTGGATGATGACGGGAAACTTCCAAACGCCACAGATATCCTTCTGGAAAAAAGTAAGTAACTCCTACTTCTTTGTCCGATCCATTTGCAGCATTGCTTCCTGAAGTTTGTTCAAGTAGTGGACTAAGGAAATTCGGTCGTCTTCCGAAAATCCGTTGAGAGCCTGATCGTAGAAGGATCCAATGAGGGGTGTAATGCGCTCCCAAAGCTGTTCTCCCTCGTCTGTTAAAGCGATAAGGCGAGATCGCTGGTCATTTGGATCCACTGTACGCTGAATGGCGCCACGTTCCTCCAGTCGATTAAGAACTCCGGTCATATTTTGGCGGCTTAGTTTCAGGTATTCACATAGTTCTGATACGGCCATTCCACTGCGCGCTTGCGGCCTGGAGAGGGCGCCAAGCACGGACCATTGCTGTGTTGTGATTTGTTCCTCCTCCAACGCTTGAGCGCCAACTTTCTGCAATGTATTGGCGGTTTGATAGAGTCGGAAGAACAATCTATTGCTTAAGTCATCAAACATAACAGTATTTTTCTAATGCCATTTCGAAAATAATATGTCACTATATTGACATAAATTTCGAATGAGTTAAAGCTAAAGAGAACAGAAAACAAAAAATAGGGAGATGGGTGATGGAGTTTGCTTTGACATCAGATCAGCAGGCCATCGTGGAGGCTGCAACCTCATTCGCAGCCGAAAAAATTGCCCCTGGATATGCGGAGCGTGACAAAAGTGGCGTCTTTTCGAAAGAGCTGACTGCCGAAATGGGGGCGCTTGGGTTTATCGCACCTGAACAACCTGAAAGTTATGGGGGATCTGAAGTAAGTTACCTGACCAGCGGAATGGTCATGGAGGCCTTGTCCGCAGCTGATTTCAATATGGGTTATGTTCAGCTTCTGGGATCCTTAAACACTCAGATCCTTGCGCGGTATGCGACACCTGAATTGGCGCAGAAATGGATCCCTAAAATTTGCGCGGGCAAGTGTATTCTAGGGGTTGCACTTACGGAGCCGGGCGGCGGGTCGGATGCAGCAAACTTGCAATTGCGCGCTGAGAAAGTTGAGGGGGGATACCGCCTGTCTGGCGAGAAAGCGTCCATTTCCATGGCGGATCAGGCGGATATCATGATCGTCTTTGCCAGAACCGGAGAAAAGCACGCTCGCGCTAAGGGGGTGAGTGCTTTCCTTGTGGAAATGAACACTGAAGGTGTGTCGACTGGCCGTTATGAAGATATGGGGCAGCGCTGCATTGGCCGGGGGTCGATCTTTTTTGATCAGGCATTTATTCCTGAAGATCATCGCTTGGGGGAAGAAAATCGCGCTTTCTCGCAAGTGATGGAAGGGTTTGATTTCAGCCGGGCTTTGATCGGATTGCAATGCCTAGCAGTCGCGGAACAATCGCTGAAAGAAAGTTGGCAATATGCCAGCGAGAGAGAAGCCTTTGGTGAAAAAATTGCGGAGTTTCAGGGGGTAACCTTTCCACTGGCGGAGGCGGAGACCTTTCTGGAAGCGGCAAAGTTGCTTTGCTACAAAACCCTTTGGCTGAAAGATCAAGGGCTGCCCCACACAACCGAGGCCGCCATGTGCAAATGGTGGCCGCCGAAGCTGGGCTTTGAAATCATTCATCAGTGCCTTCTGACCCACGGACATGGCGGGTATGGCAGGGACTATCCATTTGAACAGAGATTAAGAGACGTGCTGGGGCTCCAGATCGGGGACGGCACTGCAAATATTATGAAAATGATTATCGCACGACAGAAGTTGGGAGAAGTAACGTGAAGGGTTTGGAAGGTAAAAGAGCTATTGTCACAGGTGGCGGTGGCGGTTTGGGGACTGCCATTTGTAAACGGTTGGCAGAAGCCGGCGTCATTGTAGGTGTGTTTGACCTGAACAAAGAAGCCGCTGAAAAAGTGGCGTCAGAAATTGGTGGCTCTGCCTCTGCTTACGCTGTTGATATTTCAGATCAGGCAGCGGTTATTGCAGGTGTTCAGGCATTTGAAAATGATCATGGTCCCGCAGATATTCTGGTGAATAATGCCGGCTGGGATAAGGTTGGAAACTTCCTCGATACAGACAAAGATCTTTGGGAGAAAATTGTCGGTATTAACCTTTGGGGTCCTCTGCACATGACCCATGCTGTCGGTCAGGGGATGGCGGCACGGGGCGGCGGAAAGATTATTACCATTGCTTCTGACGCAGCGCGGGTTGGCTCCAGCGGCGAAGGTGTATACTCTGCTTGTAAAGGCGGAATGGTTTCTTTCTCAAAAACCCTAGCAAGGGAGCTCGCACGTAAAAACGTCAATGTCAATGTTGTATGCCCGGGGCCTTCTGACACTCCAATTCTCAATGATTTTGTTGGTGAAGGGGAGATGGGTCAGAAGATTTATGAAGGTTTGAAACGGGCGATCCCGTTTAAGCGTTTAGGGCAACCCGAAGATTTCGGCGGGATCGTTGCGTTTCTGGCGAGCGAAGAAGCAGATTACATTACAGGCCAGGTCATTAGCGTCTCTGGCGGCCTGACGATGGCTGGATAAGAAAAGGAAAACAAAATGTCATTTGAAGATATCCTCTATGAAGAGAAAAATGGGGCTGCGTGGATCACCATTAACCGTCCGGAAAAATACAATGCGTTTCGTGGTCAGACTGTAGAAGAACTGATCGAAGCCTTTAACAAGGCGGCATGGAATAACGATATCGGTGTGATTGTATTGACCGGTGCCGGGGACAAAGCCTTCTGTACGGGCGGTGATCAATCAGCCCATGATGGACAGTATGATGGGCGCGGTACCATCGGCCTGCCAGTGGAAGAGTTGCAGTCTTTGATCCGCGATATTTCCAAACCGGTTATCGCCCGTGTTCAGGGCTTCGCTATTGGTGGCGGTAATGTTCTGGCGGCCCTTTGTGATATGACCATCGCGTCAGAACAAGCGCAGTTTGGTCAGGTTGGTCCAAAAGTTGGTTCTGTGGATCCGGGTTTTGGAACAGCCTATCTGGCCCGTATCGTAGGTGAAAAGAAAGCTCGTGAAATCTGGTATATGTGCCGCCGCTACAAAGCTGCAGAAGCGGAACGTATGGGTCTGGTGAACTGCGTGGTGCCTCATGATCAACTGGATGCGGAAGTTGACGCTTGGTGCGCTGAAATTATGGAGAAAAGCCCAACAGCCCTTGCCATTGCGAAGCGGTCTTTCAATATGGATACGGAGAGCATTAAGGGTATCTCTGCCATGGGAATGCAGAGCTTGAAGCTTTATTATGACACTGATGAATCTCGCGAGGGTGTGAAAGCCTTTAATGAAAAACGGAAACCGGATTTCCGCAAATACGCCAAGTAAGCAAAATCAGCGGGGGTTTTTACCCCTGTTCCTCCCCGGTTTTGTGATTTATAGTTTGCCAGACCTCAAATTACCGGGTCTGGCATTCTTGTTGGCATGAAAAGAAGTAATAAAATCTGTGCCTTCGCTGTTTCTGTATTCGCCAGTCCCGACCAGTCATGCAAGGGAGCCCAGAGATGGCATTGGATAAAAATAACAAAAATATTGATGGCCCGCTGTCCGGAAAATTGGTGATTGATGCAAGCCAAGGGATCGCTGGTCCTTATTGTGGGCAGATGCTGGCCGCCTATGGGGCGCGGGTCATAAAGATTGATCCGCCAAGTGGGGACTGGTGCCGTTCTGTTGGGACAACCTTTGGCACTTTGTCTATTTATTCTGTGGCGTATAACCGTGGTAAGGAAGGCATTGTTCTGGATCTTAAGAAAGAAGAGGATCTGGAAACGCTGTATGACATGGTATCGCAGGCGGATATTTTCCTTGAAAGTTCCCGGCCCGGTGTTGCGGACAAAATCGGAATCGGTTTTGAAACACTAAAACAGAAAAACCCGTCCCTGATTTATCTGTCTGTTAGTGGCTTTGGTCAGCAAGGGGAGTATGCAAATCGTCCCTGCACAGATGGTGTCGCGCAAGCCTATAGCGGTTTTGTGGATGGAAATATTGGCAATGATGGCACCCCCCATAAAGTGGATATTCCGATCATCGATATCGTCACCGGAATGATGTCCTGCCAATCAGTTTTGGCTGCCCTGCATCTACGGGATCGCAAAGGCGAAGCTATTTATCTGGATAACAATCTTGTGGGAAGTTCATTGGAAGTTCAAAAAGCCCGTTTGATGGAGCAGCATCTGAACGGCAGTGTTGTGACCAAATTGAATGTGCCGTCTGGTATCTACAAAGCGAAGGATGCCAATGTTGCCATCGCCCTTGCGACCATCGCACATTTTAAAAAGCTTGTTGATGTTATTGGCGCAACTGACCTTCAGGAAGATCCGGAGCTGGATGATTTTGAGGGATGTGCGCGAAATGAAGACCGACTTCGCGCTCGCCTTCAGGAGATTATCGGTACTGAGACTGCGTCTCATTGGGCAGATCTGCTGGGTGCGGCGGGAATTATCGTCAACCGTATCAATAGTGTTCAGGACGTGCTGGATGATGAAAATGCGCAAGCCGGCGGACTTCTTCATCAGATCACCCACCCGGGTCTTCAGAACTATCTTCTGCCAGTCATGCCTTTAATGCCGGTGAATGTGGGGGACGCCCCTGAAACAGGGCAGCATACACAAGCCGTGCTTGGTGAATTAAAAAGCTGATTTCGATTGATCCTTTGGGCATAATACCAACATGAGTGAGGCGGCCTCAGGCCGCCTTTTATGTTGGGAGGTCCCGTGGAAGAAAAAGAAGAACCCGCCTTTTTTGCGCCGCCTGTTACCAAATATCTGGTAATGGGGCTGATCGTTGCTCATATCCTGCTATTGGTTACAAGCGGAGAGACTATCATCTGGGTGATGGAAACGTTTGCCTTTGACATCGCCCGCGCAAAACTTGTCTTTGAAGGCGCTGGATCCGATGGTTTCGGCTATCTGGTGACAACCCTGACAACTCATATGTTTATCCACCATGATTTTATGCATTTGCTGGTTAATGCATTTATGTTGCTTGCTTTTGGTGCGATGGTGGAACGTTACTACGGAGTGGGTGCGTTTCTCTCCGTTTTCCTCTTATGTGGCTGGGCTGGGGGCTTAAGTGAGTATCTGGTATCCATGTCTGTTGGGGAGGGGTTCCTCTACGGGGCATCTGGCGCGGTCTTCGGGATGATGGGGGCGACCCTCAAATTATTGCTCCCAAAATTTGGCATTGAGAAAACGTTCATATTTGCTGGTGTATTGATGGGGCTCAATTTGGTGATTGGACTTAGTCCATTGGGTGCCATGCTGGCAGGGGAGGGCGCGACAATTTCCTGGGCGGCTCATTTGGGTGGCTTTTTGATGGGGATTGCTTTGTCTTTTGGACTCAAGATCCGACATGCAGTTTGATCACGATCTTGTTAAGGGCGCGTGACATAACTTCATCTTATATTTAGAGGAAAGATGAGGGAAAGGAATTGCAATGAAACTCTCTAAAGCAATGAAAGTTGTTGTATTCGCTGTTGTGGGCTTGTTTATGACAGGCGCCGCGATGGCAGGTGAGGCTGGTCCCTACCAAAAGGATTGGACGGGTACAGCAGCCGAAGGATATGACGTTGTTGCCTATTTTACAGATGGGAAAGCAACTAAGGGCGATAAGAAAATCATCCATGAATGGAACGGGGCTAAATGGCGCTTTGCTTCGGCCGCTAATCGGGATGCTTTTGCGGCTAACCCTGAAAAATATGCGCCGCAATATGGTGGTTACTGTGCCTATGCTGTTTCACAAGGGTATACAGCCAGTGTTGACCCTAAGGCGTTTTCAGTTGTGGATGGGAAGCTATACCTGAACTACTCACCGAGTGTAAAACAGACTTGGGAAGCTGACATTCCGGGATATATTTCTGAAGCTGAAAAATTCTGGCCAACCATTCGTTCAAAACTTTAAGAATAGCTGGAAATCAAAGATATTACCCGGGGCATGCGGGGGCTAGCCCCGGGTATCAATGTAGATCAATCAATTAGGGAGAGACAGATCTACATCTCTAGGAAGAGTTATCGCCGCCAAATCGGCGCATCAGTGTCAGCCGCTCCTTGATAGGTGACACTCATTTCATCGAAGGCTTTTAAAACAGACGGCACATCCTGATCATCACGCAGCTCAAATGATGAAAAGCCGCACCGCTGCATATAGAAAACCTGATCCTGCAGAACATCTCCTGCAGCCCGTATTTCACCTTTAAAGCCCAAACGTTCACGTAGAAGACGCGCCTGAGTAAACGCCCGACCGTCTGTCATTTTAGGAAATTGCAAAACAATCAGGTCCAATCTTTCCAGATCAGGCTCTAGCGCGTAAATGTCATCAGTATTTTCCAAAATGACACCCAGACGACTGTTGCGCTTTAGAAGATCTTCGCGGCGGTCCAGCCATGCATCAAAGGGGACATAAATGTCCCCTTCAGGCAGATCGCCTTCACCTTCCAGACCTGTATAAGGAAGCCAGCTGTCTTCGGCGGGCTTGCGATCTTTAATATACTTACCCATAAAGCTGTTCCTTAAACGGTGCTTGTCCAATGCGGCGGTAGGTGGTCAGGAAATCTTCTTCTTCGTCTTCGCGGTTTTGAAGATAGACGTCCAATACAGTTCCAACAGCGCCGACAATTTCATCTGCAGTGAAAGCAGGGCCAATGATCTTGCCGATCGCAGCATCTTCACGGGCGCTACCACCCAATGTGAGCTGGTAGACCTCAATACCTTTCTTGTTCACCCCCAGAATACCAATATTGGCAACATGGTGATGACCACAGGCATTGATACAGCCAGAGATGTTCAGGCTGATATCACCCAAATCATTGACGTAATCATAATTTTCGAAACGATCCGTGAGTGCCTGAGCAATTGGCAGGGAACGTGCGGTCGCAAGAGAGCAGTAGTCCATTCCTGGGCAGGCGATGATATCCGTCAGATGATTGTAGTTAGGGGTCGCAAGTCCAAGGTTCTTGAGCTCCTGCCACAATTCATAAAGATCGGTCAGTTTCACATCTGACAGAACAAGATTCTGGCGATGGGTTGAGCGGATCTGACCCAAGCTGTAGCGATCTGCCAGATCAGCGATGGAATCCATCTGATCGGCGGTCACATCCCCTGGTGGCTGATCAGGAGATTTCAGAGATAGATAGACAACGCGATATCCGGATTTTTTATGAAGCTCCAGATTATTGTCGACCCATTTTGCGAAATCTGTGTCTGTCAGCAGATGTTGATCAAATGTTTCGTCAAAATCTGCAAGGTCTTCATATTCAGGATCTTTGAAATGGGCACGGATTGCGTCAATATCCTCATCGCGCAAACGTAGCTTGCTCGCCTTGATATTTTCCCACTCGGCTTCTACCAATTCGCGGAATTTCTCTTCGCCTGTTTCGTGGACCAGAATCTTGATCCGGGCCTTGTACAGATTATCCCGGCGCCCAAGCTGGTTATAGACCCGCAAGATAGCTTCCATATATGTCAGCATGTCATGAACCGGCAAGAAGTCACGCACCAGTTTGCCGATCATCGGTGTTCGGCCGAGGCCACCACCAACGTAAACTTCCAGTCCGAGCTCACCGGCATCGTTCTTCACAAGGCGCAGACCAATGTCGTGAACCGCAACGGCAGCACGATCGTGAATGGCACCGCTGACCGCGATTTTAAATTTGCGCGGCAGGAAGTTGAATTCCGGATGGAAAGTTGACCACTGACGGATCAGTTCACAGTAAGGGCGCGGATCCGCGATCTCGTCCCTTGCGACACCAGCAAGGGGGTCAGACGTAGTGTTACGGATACAGTTGCCACTTGTCTGGATCGCGTGCATTTCGACGGCTGCGAGCGCATCCAGAATCTCTGGCACCTCTTCAAGTTTCGGCCAGTTATACTGGATATTTTGACGGGTGGAGAAATGCCCATATCCTCGGTCATAACGGCGTGCGATGTGGGCAAGGGTCCGCATTTGCTCGGATGACAATAAGCCATACGGCACCGCGACGCGCAGCATGTAAGCATGCAACTGCAAATACAAACCATTGCGCAGGCGCTGATTTTTAAACTCTTCTTCAGACAGGTCGCCCTTCAGTCGGCGCTCTACCTGATCGCGAAACTGCGTCACCCGCTCCAACAGGAGTTGGTGATCTGCTTGTGAATACTGATACATTCTCTAGCTCGTTTGAGTGATCAGGCTGCGGCTTGTGTGTGCTGCTTGGTTTTGCCTGAGATAGGTAATTTAATGGTTGGGCCGCCCGCACGGATACGTTCCCTGTTTTCTAAAGGAACGAGGCGTCCATCTTCACTTGTCACGTCTACGGTGTAAGGGCCAACGATAATGTTGTTTTGCTCCCCACGATCCGCTTCAAGTTTCAACGTCTCTTCAGCCACCTGTTCTGTACTTGTGGCGTTGGTAAAGTCAGTTGTCCAAACGGCTTCTCCATCTCTTAAAGATAGATAAGCGACAAGTCCCTCTTTCAGCAGGGAGGCTGTGTAGATTTTATAAGTCATCGTCAATCTCCGCATTTCGGGATTAGAATTTAGATCAAATATAGGAAATAAATCTAAATACGCAATAAAAATGTATATTAAATTTAAATACCAAAAAAATACTGTTAATTAATGGAGCTTATGTTACTTGGACGGCTCATATGAATGCCGCATTCGGTCTTGCCTTTACCAGACCACCGACCGGAACGGGCGTCACCTCCAGCAACGACACGTTCTGTACAAGGCATACAGCCGATGGATAGAAACCCGTCCGCAACCAACGGGTGAGGAGGGAGGTTCTTTTCCATGAAGGCAGCTTTGATATCCGCTTCGGACCAGTTTGCCAGTGGATTGATTTTGATAAATCCATCTGAGGCTTCGATCACCTCAATAGAACTGCGGCTGCTTGCCTGAAAACGTTTGCGGCCAGTAATCCAACCTTTAAAACCAGAATCTTCCAGTACTTTCAGGGATTTGTCTAAAGGAAGTACCTTCCTGATATGGCAGCATTTGTCTGAATCTGTGGTGAAAAGCATGTCATCAGGATCGAAATTTTCCAGATCTGCACTGTCTGGACGGATGATTCTCACATCCTCAAGCCCCAGCAACTCTGTAATTTGCCGCTGATAGCGTAAGGTCTCGCCAAACAGGCGTCTTGTGTCCAGAAATACCACTGGAATAGATGGATCGGCTTTCGCAACCAGATCCAGAAGCACGACAGATTCCGCGCCGAAAGAAGATGTGATCATAATCTTGCCTTGCATCTCGCCCTTGGCAAGCGCGCTTAGAAGTTCGCCGCCATCAAGATGGCCGTATTTACCGCGTAGCTGTGCAGCAACTGTTTCAAGGTCTTGAGCAAGATCGATTTGGGACATTGGTTTCTTCCATCTGCAACTGATTTTGAAAACATAATGTGAAATAATTTAATAGCAATAAAAAAATGTAATAAAAATAAACTACACATAAAATATGGTATTTATGAGAATGAGGCTTTTTGTTAGGATTTCTGCGGGGGAAGAATGAAAAAACGCGTTATCAAGCGAATTGCCGTAACTTTAGGGGCTGTGATTTGTATCACGCAGAGCCCATTGCGTGCAGAACCCAGATTTGCGTCTTTGGAAGTTGGTGATCGTCAAGTCACTTTGGACTACCTGCATTGGTTTAAAGCGCTTCCTGATCACATGTTAAGGGATGTTAAAGCTGGTAATGTGAGTGTTTCCACAAACAGATATGGGGGGGAGTATCGTAAGCTGCTGGATGGAGAAGGGAACTGGCTTCAGAGGAGCTGGATAGCACAAGGCTATGCTATTTATAATGGGATGGCGGGAATAAACACTGAATGGCGGATTTCTTTTCTAGAAGCAGAGCGACAAGCGCAAAAACAAAAATTGGGATATTGGGCGTCTCATACCGTTCGCCGGGCAACTAATTCAAACAGAATCAATGTAAATGGTTCTTTTCAGGTGATAGAAGGCGTCGTTCAATCTGTAGGGAAAAGTAAAGGCTGGATCTATCTCAATTTCGGATCCAACTGGAGGACAGATTTTACAGCCGCAATTCCGCCCAAAAACAAAGCCATATTTAAATCTAAAGGGTGGAAATTGGCAGAGCTTGAGAATATCTCTGTAAGGGTTAGAGGATATGTTCGGAAATATAATGGACCCTTCATGGAGCTATATTTTCCTGAGCAAATTGAATTGAGCAACGAGGATTAGATGATGAGTTTTCCAAATTCGGTCTTGCGCGCGATAGCAGTTCCAGCTTTATGCTTTAGCATCGCCATCGGAAATCTTGTTTCCCCTACAGTTGCCTATGCAGAAACGCGTAATGTCGCTGATATCTTCTCCATTTTTGAGCCTTCTGATGAGCAGGCGATCGGTGCTTCGCAGCATAAAAAGATCGTTGAACAATATGGCGGTGAATATATTCAGGAAGGGCTTAATGACTATATCCTCGATATTGTTCTCAGGATTGTCTCCACAACTGAGCAGCGAAACCAGCCCTGGCGTGTGACCGTTCTTAACAGTCCCGTTGTAAATGCTTTCGCATTGCCGGGTGGTTATGTGTATGTGACACGCGGGCTATTGGCGCTTGCCCGAAACGAAGCGGAAGTTGCAGGTGTTCTGGGCCATGAGGTTGGCCACGTCATTGCCCGCCACGGGGTGCAGCGTCAATCGCGTGCAACAGGTGTTGGAATCCTGGGGGCTATCGCAGGTATTCTCACGCAAAACGCAGATGTGGCGCGCCTTGGACAGACTCTCGGTGGGTTGTTTATCGCGGATTATTCTCGTGATCAGGAATATGAAGCGGATAGTCTGGGGTTAAAGTATCTCGGCAGTAGCGGTTATCCGCGAATGGCTGTCGCGGATTTTCTTCAGCGGTTGGAAGATCATGCTGAATTTGAAAAGAAAAAGGCCGGCAAAGATGGGCAAAGCGGTCAGTTTGATTTCTTTGCATCTCACCCACAAACAGAAGACCGTATAGATCGCGCCCGCAGCCTTGCCCGTCAGGCGGATGAAGGAGAGCGGGACAATGGACGTGACCGATATCTGGCAGCGACCGATGGCCTTAAATATGGAGATGATATTAAAGAAGGTGTTATTCGCGGACGTACCTTTATTCACCCGGATCTGCGCCTGACCTTCGATGCGCCGAAGGGCTTTCAGTTGATCAATTCCACCCGCGCCGTTTATGCGCAGGATCGAAATGGTAACCGTATGGTTTTTGACATGGACCCACGAGGTCTTCGCGGGCAAAGTGCGGCAAGTTATCTGCAGAATGTCTGGATGAAAAACTATCAGGTTGGCAATATTCAGAGCCTCGATGTGAACGGCGCTCAGGCGGCTTATAGCCGGATCAACATCAAACAAAATAATGGGCGGGTGACCTATCTTACCGCTGTGGTGATTAACTTTGGATATGAGCGCGTTGTTCGTTTCGCATATACGTCAAAACGTCGCTCCAACGAATTGGAGGAACGATATATTGAAAGTTTCCAGAGTTTCCGACCAATCGCCTATTCAGAAGCCTCAAAAATCAAGCAGCTGACACTCGCCATTAAAACTGTTGGGTATAGGGAAGATTTGGATGATCTTGTGGACGAGATGCCAGAAGGTAAATTCCGCAAAGATCTGTTTCTGCTATTGAACCCTGAATTTAAGAAGCGTGATCCTAAGAGAGGGGATCAGTATAAGATCATTCAGGACTGATCTGAGATTTCGCTTGAAGAAATCAGATCGTCAATTTCACCATCAAGCGTGATGCAGGCCGCTGTCAACGGACCGCCGAAACCACAGCCGCTATCCAGCGAAATGGTATGACCTGTTTCGACGACACCTTCATGCGCGCGATCAAATCCGCGGATAACACGTTTAAAGCCTGAATAAGGTGTTTCCATCTTATCAAAGAAACCGCTGCCCCACCAGAATGTGTCCGCTTGCTCGGTAACCGGGCGATTTGGGTCTATGCCCGCGTGAACCAGCAGTAATTCACCGTTCATGCTATAGGCTGCCCGGCGCAGTGATATGAGAATGTCATTATGTCCCGGATGGCTTTGGATGGCATCCCGAAGACGGCCCGTCCAGCGTGTGGTTGCCAGAATGCCCTCTCGAAGATAGCCACGGGCTTCCTGCTCGCTGTGGCCATAGGCTTCCAACGTGGCGCCAATTCCGTGGTCAACCATCCAGTCAAAGACTTCGGTTGGATTACTTGCCAATTGAACTTGAAGAAGTTTGCGCAGCATTTCTTCCTGTGCGCCGCGTAGGAAAACAATGTCGTCCGGTTCCATACCGGGAAGACACAGACGATCAATGCGAAACGCCAGCAATTCGTCCAGCACACCCTTGATGTCACTTCCATGTCCAAGATAGTTGCCCAGATAAACCAGGCGGTCGCCATGCTGCCAGCGATCACTGATCTGATCATGGATCTGACGCAAGGCTTCAACTTCGCCATGAATGCAGGAAACTGCCCATACCCGATTGGTATAGGAGAGACACCCGAACTTTTCGCTGTGAGGATTGTGCTTCATGGTTTGATAGAATGAATCGTCCGATTCGTTTTTTCAAGCACTGATTCGCGATTCGATAAAAATTTAATAAAAAACCCGGGTGATGGCCCGGGTTTTTTGAATTTTCATGTCTTAACAAGCTGTATTAGGCGGCTTTAAGAACCTTTTGAAGTTTTTCAGTGGCGGCATCGTCTTCGATTTTTTCGACAACAGCCAGTTCACGAGAGAGGCGCTCCAGAGCGGCTTCATAGATTTGACGCTCACTGTAAGACTGATCGGGCTGGTCTTCGTTACGGTGCAGGTCACGAACCACTTCTGCGATCTGAACGGGATCGCCGGAATTAATTTTCGCTTCGTACTCTTGTGCGCGGCGGCTCCACATCGTGCGTTTAACACGAGCGCGACCTTTGAGGGTATCCAGAGCTGTCTTCATAGTTTTTGGAGACGACAGGGCGCGCATACCAACTACTTTGGCTTTGGCGATTGGAACACGCAAAGTCATTTTTTCGTGCGCGAAATCAACAACATAAAGCTTCAGGCTCATTCCAGAGATTTCCTGATCTTCGATGCTGACAACCTGACCAACGCCATGTGTAGGATAGACGACGTGATCTAAAGGTTCGAATTCCAAGTCTTTAGTCATTTACTTCCTTCTCTCCACCAGGGGATGGTTTCAAAAATGCACAAAAAAATAGCAGCGATCCAAAGGGTAAGCTGCAACAGAAACCATTCCGGAAATGTGATGAATGCTTCCATCACCGGGCCAACGACAATAAAATTTGAAGATGGCAACGCTTAGACAGCCGGGAGAATCCCGCGACTGAAACAGGACTATAACACAATTTTAGACAAATTGCTAATCTAGAAGCATTAATTATACGCGGACCTGCTATTACAGGTCCGCATAGCTCAGATTTAGGAACCTTCGCCTGGGTTGGAGCTGAATTGTTCCATTTTGCCCGATTTGCCGTTCCAGTCGTCTGCATCGGCTGGCGCATCACCTTTTTGTGTAATGTTTGGCCATTTTTCGGAATATTCACGGTTTAGTTCAAGGAACTTGTCTGCCTCACCTTCTGTGTCAGGCAGGATGGCTTCCGCGGGGCACTCTGGTTCACAAACGCCGCAATCAATGCATTCGTCTGGGTGGATCACCAGCATATTCTCGCCTTCGTAGAAGCAATCTACGGGGCAAACCTCAACGCAGTCCATAAATTTGCACTTGATGCAATTTTCGGTCACGACGTAGGTCATTCTCTTCTCCAGCTCATTGGATTTTAATAATTAGCTTTAATAGGAATTATCTTTATTGCCGTCGGCTGACAACCCCTTTTTGTTTAGTCTATGTCACAACCAGCGTGTTTATCCGGAAATGCCAAGTCGCGCCAAAACACGTTTTCGTGCTTTTCCGCTTTCTACATCATCCACATAAATCAGGCCACATATACGTCTCAACAGGTTTGCTTCATAATCGCTGAGAACGCCATCTGCATAGACAATTTCCCAAAGCATTTCAACAATATGGACGCGATCATCAAAGTCGACGGTTTCTTTAACCGTGCGAGTGAAATACAAAATCTGATCTGAATTTGCGTGTGTTTTTTCAGCCTCAGAGATGATTTCCAGAACTTCCTTGTCCGTCATGTCGAAATGGCGCTTCAAGACAGAAGCCACCATTTCTTTTTCGGTTTCGCAGTAGGTCTCATCAGAGAGCGCCGCTTCAATCATCAGAGCAGCGATTGCGGTTGTTTTTTCATCAAGCGCTGATGCAGGTTCAGCTTCTTTGGAGAAAAGTTTCTTCAGTTGAGAGAGCATCGTGACCTCCAGAACCTGATTAGCTTACAGTGCCGTGGCAATGTTTGTATTTTTTGCCAGAGCCACATGGGCAAGGGTCATTACGGCGTACTTTCCCCCAGGTAGATGGATCATTTTCATCAAACGCGGCAGCCATTTCATTTTCGCCGGTAACCGGGTCAATATGTGTTGCCTGCATCTGACTTTCATCAGGGGCTTCGCGTTCGATGACGTCGGAAGGTTGCTGCAATTCAACGTGGCTAAGATATGTGGTTACCTGCACGTGAAGCTGGTTCAGCATTGTCTGGAACATGCCAAAGGCTTCGGATTTGTATTCGTTAAGTGGATCCTTCTGTGCGTAGGCACGAAGTGACACGCTCTGGCGAAGGTGATCTAATTGTAGCAGGTGCTCTTTCCAGATCTGATCCAGAATTTGCAGGAGCAGGCTTTTTTCCACCATGCGCATGACTTCAGTGCCATAGCGGACTGCTTTTTCAGCCATCTTGCGGTTGCTGTGATCTTCAATACGCTCGCGGATTTCTTCATCCGCAATGCCTTCTTCCTTGGCCCATTCATCAACTGGTAGATCCAGTCCTAATACCTCAAGTACTTCGTTTTTAAGGCCGTCGGTATCCCATTGCTCTGGGTATGCTTTTTCGGGGATATGGTTACTGACCATGTCGTCAATAACACCAAGGCGCATATCCTTGATGGTTTCTGACAGATCATCTTCCTTCATCATATTGATGCGTTGTTCATAGACTACTTTGCGCTGGTCATTCATCACGTCATCAAACTTCAGAAGGTTTTTACGGATGTCGTAGTTTCGGGCTTCAACCTTTTGCTGCGCTTTTTCGAGGGCCTTGTTGATCCAGGGGTGAATAATGGCTTCGCCTTCTTCAAGCCCCAGTTTTTTAAGCATGCCGTCCATACGTTCTGACCCAAAGATACGCATCAGGTCGTCTTGCAAAGACAGATAGAAGCGACTTGTGCCCGGATCCCCCTGACGACCCGAACGACCGCGGAGCTGGTTATCGATACGGCGACTTTCATGGCGCTCAGTGCCGATCACGAACAGACCGCCAAGTTCAAGAACTTTTTCTTTTTCGGCCTGTACTTCGGCTTCTATTTCCGCAGTGATCTTTGCGATTTCGTCAGCGTCGGTTTTACCTTCAGTTTTCTGATCAATGAGCATCTGCGCATTGCCGCCGAGCTTAATATCAGTACCACGGCCCGCCATGTTGGTGGCAATAGTGACAGCGCCTATGCGGCCCGCCTGACTGATAATCTCGGCTTCCTGATCATGGAAGCGGGCGTTCAGAACAGCGTGCTTGATGTTTTTCTTTTTGAGGATATTGGAGAGAGCTTCGGATTTCTCGATGGAGGCCGTGCCCACCAGCACAGGTTGACCACGTTCCTGACACTCGACAATCGTCTCAAGGATTGCGTTGTGTTTTTCTTCTTCAGTCCGGTAAACCTCGTCATCTTCGTCTTTACGGGCAACACCGATATTGGTCGGGATTTCGACAACGGCCAGACCGTAAATCTCTGCAAATTCTTCTGCTTCTGTAGACGCTGTACCCGTCATACCGGACAGCTTGTCATACATGCGGAAGTAATTCTGGAAAGTAATGGAGGCCAGCGTCTGGTTTTCTGGCTGGATATCCACTTTTTCCTTAGCTTCCAGTGCCTGGTGCAGGCCGTCAGAATAACGTCTACCATCCATCATGCGGCCGGTAAATTCGTCAATGATGACAACCTTGCCGCCTTTGACGATGTAATCTTTGTCTTTTTCAAAAAGTTTGTGGGCACGCAGAGCCTGGTTGGAGTGATGAACGGCACCCACATTTTCAATATCATACAGATTGCCGCTTTTCAGGAGACCGGCTTCTTCCAAAAGGCGTTCGATATGTTCTGTACCAACCTCTGTAAAGCTGACGGATTTGGATTTCTCGTCTACTTCGTAATCTTCTTCCGCCAACTGAGGGATAAGCGCATCCACAGCCATGTAGGATTCAGATGAATCTTCCGCAGGGCCTGAAATAATCAGTGGTGTCCGGGCTTCATCGATCAGGATACTGTCAACCTCGTCCACGATGGCGAAGTTGAAGTCGCGCTGAACCATTGATTCCTTGTCGAACTTCATGTTATCGCGCAAATAGTCGAAGCCAAACTCGTTATTTGTGCCATAGGTAATGTCGCAGGCGTAAGCCGCACGGCGTTCTGTTTCATCAACGCCAGATGCGATACAGCCCACAGTCATGCCCAGGCGTTCATAAACGCGGGCCATCCATTCACTGTCACGTTTGGCGAGATAGTCGTTCACGGTTACCACGTGAACACCTTTACCTTCCAAAGCGTTCAGATAAGCCGCCAGTGTGGAGACCAGTGTTTTACCTTCACCGGTCTTCATTTCAGTGATTTTACCTTGGTGCAATACAATGCCGCCCATCAGCTGAACATCGTAGTGACGTTCACCCAAGGCGCGTTTCGCCGCCTCACGAACGCAGGCGAAGGCTTCGGGCAGGATATCGTCCAGCTTCGTACCACCGGATAACTGCTCACGGAATTGGTCGGTTTTGGCTTTTAGTTCATCATCAGAAAGCGGTGCGATCTGATCTTCCAATGCATTAATTTGGGTAACGAGCGCCTGAATTGGTTTCAAGGCACGGTCATTGGATGAACCGAAAATCTTTTTGGCTAATGTACCAAACATTTCTGACACAACTCCGATAGTCCGCGTGTTTTAAGCGCTTGCACGCGGATAATAATTGGGCTCCAAACCGATTGGATCCATGAATTCAATAGGTGACAGATAAGGGGGATCATGCCCTCTGTCAATCTATCCGAGGGTTGGCGACATGAAACCGTCACATTTATGTTGGAAAGCTGTCCAATAGATAGGTTGTGTAACAGTTCTTGTTCTGCCCCCAAAATCACTTATATTGCGTGAAACGCGATGGGGGAGTGAAATGGGTACATACCTGCCTCGTCAGATTCTATAAGAAAATTGGGAATTTCTATTATGAAAGCAGCAAATCTCCTGGCACTGGTTATTGTGGCTGGGGTCTCCGCGGGTATCGGCTATTATGTTGGCACTGATATGTCCATGTCACCAAAAGGTGAAGCCGAAGCTCCTGCGACAAATGTTACCACAAAGGCGCCCGCAGCCGATGATGCCGTTGTCGCGACTGTAAACGGTGTGGAAATCCGCGAATCTGATGTGACAAACCTGTACGCAAATCTGCCACAGCAATATAAACAGGTTCCGTTTGAGATGATTAAATCTCAGTTGGTAGATCAACTGGTTAGCATGAAGATCGTTCAAAAAGCAGCGAAGGATGAAAAATACAACGAACAGGCTGGTTATCTGGATCGTGTTGCTGACGCTAAAGACCAGATCCTTCAAGAATTCTATCTACAGGAAAAAATGACGGCAGCCGCCTCTGAAGAAGCGGTCAACGCAGCATACGAAAAACTGAAATCAGAGTTTGAGCCGAAAGAAGAAATTCGCGCACGTCACATTCTGGTGGAAAAAGAAGAAGAAGCTCGTGACGTGGTTGCCAAACTGGATGCGGGCGAAGACTTCGTTGAGCTTGCTAAAACAACATCTGTTGGTCCCTCCGGCCCACAGGGCGGTGATCTTGGCTTCTTTGGCGAAGGCCAGATGGTGAAGCCTTTCTCTGATGCCGCCTTTGCCATGGAGCCAGGTACTTATACAAAAGAGCCTGTGAAAACTCAGTTCGGCTGGCACGTGATCAAACTTGAAGAGCGTCGTAACACCCAGCCACCAGCGCTTGAGCAGGTTCGCGGTGAGCTTGAAAACCAGATTTCCAATGAGGCTGTATCCACACTCATTGATGATCTGCGTGGTAAAGCAACGATCGATATTGTTGGTGAGAAAAAAGATGAGGCTGCTTCTGAAGAAGCAGATAAAGCCAAGCAGTAATCGGCTTTCAACTCTACTAAAAGAAAAGGCCCTTAATCGGGCCTTTTTTATTGAGATCAGCCATCCTGGTTGGAAAGCCAGGGGACAGCGGCAATTTCGACGCCTTCCTCTATAAGCTCCTGCTGTTCTTCCTTCGTCGCCTGGCCGTAAATGCCACGTTCTTCCGTTTCGCCATAGTGGATCTTGCGGGCTTCTTCGGCGAAATTTTCCCCTACATAATCGCAGTTTTCTTCAACATTCTTGCGAAGCTCGCGAAGGGCCTTCATGGCAACAGCCATTTCTTCACTTTGTTTCTGAGTCGAAACTTCGGGAGCTTTGCGATTGCCCTTTTTGGGGATAGAAGGCGCCATAGGGGCCTTCACGATATTGGTTGAGCCGCACAGGCTGCAACTTACAATACCTTTTTCGTTCTGCTCGTCATAAGCAGAGCTATTCTTGAACCATGCTTCGAAAACGTGATTCAGATCGCATTTGAGATTATATTTGATCATTTACTAACTGTTACGTAACTGGGAATATCCGATCAAACGGCCTGTATTTCTTATCTTAAATAAGGATTTTTGCGGTAACTGCAAGTCTTTGGCGCGATGATGGTGGATCTGGAGGGGCAGATGAGCGATATGAAAATTTCATCCTGGGTGGCAGGGGCTGAAAAATGGCTCCCTGAAACGGGTGTTGCGCTGGATGTGGCTGCCGGCAAGGGGCGTCATTCCATATTCTTAAGTAATTTGGGATTGGATGTGGTCGCTGTAGATATCAATACCTCTCATTTAGATTTACTGCCTCAGAAGAATATTAATGTTGTTGGCGCTGATCTTGAGGGAGAGGCATGGCCTTTTCATCTGGAAGTTTACGATGTGATATTAGGGGTGAATTACTTGCACCGTCCTCTTTTCCCAGCGATCAGAAACAGCCTTAAACCCGGCGGAATTGTTATCTGGGATACCTTTGCCATAGGGAATGGAAAATATGGTAGGCCATCAAACCCCAACTTTCTTTTAAGCGAGGGGGAGTTGCTAAAATCGTTTGAAGGATTTCAAATTCTGGATTTTGCTGACGGGTTTGTGGATGGCCCCAAACCCGCCATGCGTCAGTCGATAATTTGCAAGAAGCCCGATTAGGCTCCGCTATGTGTCAGGGTGAAGTCCCTGATGTTTTTGAGGTTCGGTACTTGTTGTCGGCGTTTGGCAACCTGTTCCATATCCAAAGTCGCCATGGTGATGCCAATTTCTTCGCCGCCATCTGCCAGTATTTCGCCCCATGGATCAACAATGATGGAATGTCCATATGTCTGGCGTTTTTCAGAATGTCTCCCACATTGAGCCGCAGCGATCACGAAGCACCCATTTTCGATCGCACGTGCTCTTTGCAGGATATGCCAATGGGCACTTCCTGTTGTGTAGGTAAAGGCCGCGGGGGTTACAAAAAACTCTGCCCCGCCGTTTCTGGCAAGCTCCTGAAACAGATGGGAAAAGCGAATGTCATAGCAAATTGACAGACCACAACGTCCCCACGGAAAATCAGTGGTAACAGCAACCTCTCCCGGTGCATAGGCACTGCTTTCCTTATGGGTTTCACCATTGTCCAGCTCCACATCAAACATATGGATTTTATCGTATTTCGCTGTGACTTCCCCTTTTGGGTTGATCACAAAAGCACGATTGGCAAGGCGGTCTTCATCTGGCTTTTTGATCACCAAAGAACCCGCATGGATCCATTTCTCATGTTTCGCAGCCAGTTCCTTAAGAGCCTTCAATGTGATGTCATCTTCTTCAAACTGTGCCTTTTCCCGGGCGGCAGCTTTATGAGGTTCCATCATATTGGTAACTTCAGGGGTGGAGATGAAATCCGCCCCACTTAAGGCGGCTTCTTCCACAAGCTCCGTTGTTACTTTCAGGTTTTCAGCAGGTTCCGTGCCTGATGTCAGTTGAATGCAGGCGGCGGTAAAACTGGACATGGGATTCCCTCAGACTTTTGTTTTATGCGTTGCCCAGAATTTGATCCAGTTTGCCAGCAGCGTCAAGACGATGCACATAATCGCAATCACCGATATGTTTACCGCCTACAAAAATCTGGGGAACTGTGTGGGCGCCGCCTGCACGTTTGCGCATTTCTTCGCGGCCGCGAAGGTCGGTTGTCACATCGATTTCTTTAAACTGAACGCCTTTTTTCTTCAGCAGCGATTTCGCGCGAGAGCAAAAGGGGCATAGCATCGTTGTGTAAATTTCTACTTTTTTCATTGGGTGCTCATAATTCATAAATAACTAGGACGAGCATTATATAGACTGACTTAATGTGCATACAAGAAGCAGTTAATCTTCACATCCTTGTGATGTGGTGGAGGTCACACCACGCTCGCCCGAACAACCCGCCCCAGAGTGAGCGCAGAAGCAGAAGTAGCGCCAGCCCGAAGAAGGGTCTTCGCGCATTCTTCCAGTGTCGCGCCGGTTGTGTACACATCATCGATCAAGACGATATGCCTCCCCGACAAAATCTCCCGCCCTTTTGGGGTGATTTCAAAGGCGCCTTTGACGTTGCGGGTGCGTGCTTTCAGGTTTTTGTTCCCTTGGCTATCTGTATGACGAATTCGCTTTAAACTTAACGTGTCAACTTCCAGCCCTGTCTGGCGTGCGATCTCCCGGGCGAGAAGGGCCGACTGGTTAAATCGCCGCTTTAGGAGGCGTTTGGGATGCAAGGGGACTGGGACGAGGCAAGGGTTACTTTCAAAGAGTTCCTGACCTGCCCGAGCCATCCATTTGGCAAAACTGATAGTTTGGTCGGTTTGGTCCCCATGTTTGAACGCAAGGATCATGTCTCGACTGTTTTCATCATATCGGAGCACAGAAATTGCCTGCTCGAAACTGGGTCGTGCCCGAAGGCAATGACCACATAAAGCGTCCGCTTCCATATCATATTCAAACGGCAGGCCGCAGCCATAGCAGGTAGGTTTGCTGATAAAGGTAATCTTACCCCAACAGTTTGCGCATAATGTACCCGGACTGCTCACACTGTCCTGACAACAGGGACATTGCGGCGGAAACAAGCCATCCAGCAAAGTTTGTCCTGATTTCTGTATTAGGCCGGTAATTTTAGATGAAATCCCCATTTGGGAATTATGGAAGAATATAAGAAAAAATTGAACTCTTATTTAGTGTGTTCGCTGA
This sequence comes from Sneathiella sp. P13V-1, assembly GCF_015143595.1. Taxonomy (NCBI): domain Bacteria; kingdom Pseudomonadati; phylum Pseudomonadota; class Alphaproteobacteria; order Sneathiellales; family Sneathiellaceae; genus Sneathiella; species Sneathiella sp. P13V-1. Next base: position 1,410,823 of record NZ_WYEU01000001.1, read on the forward strand.
GGTTTGTTATTTTTGTGTGGTCGTGTATTAAAAGGGCATGAGTAATTTATCCCTAGTCCCACCAGAAACACGGCTGTTTGATCGGAATCTAGTCAAAGTGCACCGCGAACGTGCTTTGAAAGGTGATTGGGCGCGTCATGCCTTTCTTTTTGAAGAAGTGGCGGACCGCTTGGCTGATCGGCTTCTGGACGTCACTCAGGATTATGATCTGGCGCTGGATATTGGTTGTCATGATGGTGCTCTTGGGCGTCAGATGCGTGCGCGCGGGTTGGTGAAAAATCTCATCTCCTGTGATATCAGTGCGGGAATGGTCAGCAAAACATCAGGGGAGCAGTCGGTTGTCGCCGATGAAGAAGTGTTGCCGTTCAAAGATGAAGTTTTTGATCTGATCGGCAGTAACCTCTCACTTCACTGGACAAATGATTTGCCGGGGGCACTTGTCCAGTTGCGCCGCAGCTTAAAACCAAATGGGTTATTCATAGGGGCGCTATTTGGCCTTGAGACACTCAATGAATTAAAAACCTGTCTCACCGAAGCAGAGCTGGAGATAAAGGGGGGGATGGCACCAAGGATCTCCCCGTTCACTGAGGTCAGGGATGCAGGTAGTTTGTTGCAGCGTGCAGGCTTTGCCTTGCCGGTGACAGATGTGGATGTGATTACCCTCAAATACCAAAATGCCTTCGCTTTGATGCAGGAGCTTCGCGGAATGGGGGAGGCAAATGCGTTGATTGAGCGCCATAAAGGTTTTACGGATAAGAAGGTGTTCATGCGTGCGGCCGAGATTTATCATGATAAATATGCCGATGAAGACGGTCTTATTCCGGCGACTTTCCAGATTATATATATGACTGGCTGGGCCCCTCACGAAAGTCAGCAAAAGCCACTTCTACCGGGTAGTGGCAAGACCAATCTTAAAAACGTTCTCTAATTATCTGGTGAGTTGAGTCATCGATCAGTCATAAAAATTTCACAAATGTAACCGTTTACATTTTTGTTTCTCCTGTTACTCTTCCTGCAACGAAACAAGAAACGGGGGCGGGGAGATGGTTGCGACAATTCGTGATGTTGCGAAGCTGGCAAATGTATCTGTTGCCACCGTATCCCGTTATGTGAACGGTACCCACAAAGTGCGTGGAAAGACCGCGGATCGGGTCAAAGCCGCAATCGAGGAGCTAGGCTTTCGCCCCAATGCGGTTGGGCGAAGTTTATCTACATCAACCACAAAATCCATCGGCATGGTGATCCCGTCGATCTCCAACCCGGTTTTCTCTGAAGCCGTGTCCGGCGTGACGGAAACGGTCAGGGCCGCTGGATATTCACTGACATTGACCACCAGTAGTTATGATCCAGAAGGGGAGGTGGAGGCCATCTCCACACTTCTTGAAAATCGCGTGGATGGTGTCATCCTCACGGTCACCAACCCCAAAACAAGTAAGGCGCTGGATTTACTGGATAAATCTTCGGTTCCTTACACTATGATCTACAATCAACCAAGCGAAGGTCGTTCCACGTTTACTGTGGACAACGTGGGCGCAGGGCGCGATGTGGCAGATGAGCTTATCCGGCTTGGTCATCAACGGTTGGGTATGATTTCCGGTAAGTTTTCAGCGTCAGATCGCGCCGATGCCCGCCGCGTTGGATTTGAAGCAGGGGCCGCCGCTGCTGGGCTTGTCGCGCCCGTCATCTGTGAGGTTGATTTCGACCTTCAGGACATCAGTGGTGTTCTGGAAAAGATGTTTCAGAACATGGAACAGGCGCCAACGGCCCTGTTTTGCTCAAACGATATTCTGGCTATTTCCGTGATCGGGGGACTGCGCCGAATGAAGATTGATGTTCCCGGTCAGGTATCTGTTATTGGCTTCGACGGTATTTCTGTCGGACGCCACATGTATCCCACTCTGGCGACGGTCGCTCAGCCGTCGAAAGAAATGGGAAGGAAAGCCGCCTCCCATCTACTATCGCGGTTTTCTGGGGGGCAGGATCAGGAAACTGGTATCCTGCCTCACACCTTTACCCTTGGGGAATCGGCGGGACCCGCCTGCAAGCTTGATCCCGCCACACCCCAGCAACTTACCCAAACTCTATCGAAAAGGTCTCCGACATGATCAGGAAAGTACTGAAATCCGCCATTTTGGGCGCTGCGCTTATGGTTAGCGCAGGTACAACTGTTACGCAAGCCGCAGATGCAATTTGTTACAACTGCCCACCACAATGGGCGGATTGGGCGTCACAGCTGAAATCCATCAAAAAGAACCTCGGTTATGACATCCCGCATGACAACAAAAACTCCGGCCAGACTTTGTCTCAGCTTCTTGCTGAAAAAGCGAGCCCGGTAGCTGATGTCGCTTATTATGGCGTGTCTTTTGGCATTCAGGCTGGTGAAAAAGATGTTGCTGAAGCCTATAAGCCAAAGCATTTTGATGAAATTCCAGAAGGCTTGAAAGATCCTGCTGGTAAATGGTTCACCATCCACTCCGGCACGCTTGGTTTCTTTGTGAATGTTGATGCGCTGGAAGGAAAGCCGGTTCCGACTTCCTGGAAAGATCTTCTGAAACCAGTATATAAAGGCATGGTTGGGTATCTTGATCCTTCATCCGCTTTTGTTGGTTATGCGGGTGCTGTTGCAGTGAACCGCGCCATGGGCGGTAGCCTTGATAATTTTGATGCTGGTATCCAGTATTTCAAAGATCTGGGTAAAAACGACCCAATCGTTCCAAAACAGACTTCCTATGCACGTGTTCTTTCCGGCGAAATTCCGATCCTGCTGGACTATGACTTCAACGCCTATCGCGCCAAATACAAAGACGAAGCCAACGTTCAGTTTGTTATTCCAGCTGAAGGCACCGTGGTTGTTCCTTACGTGATGAGCCTTGTGAAGAACTCTCCGAACCCGGAAAAGGGTAAGAAGATTTTGGACTTTATCATGTCTGACGAAGGTCAGAAGGTTTGGGCAAACGCCTACCTTCGTCCAGTTCGCGCATCCGCGTTGTCAAAAGAAGCTGCGGCTAAATTCCTGCCAGCATCTGACTACGCACGATCCACGCCAGTTGATTACAGCAAAATGGCTGCAGTTCAGAACGACTTCAAACAGCGTTACCTGAACGAAGTCCGCTAAGAATACCCTCAGGCGAGGAGGTTTTCCCTCCTCGCCATTTACTGGTTTAAGTGAATGATCTCCATTTTCTCTTCAAGACTGTTTTATTTATTGCTGCCGACCTTGATCGTCTTTTTGGCTTTCTTTCTTATTCCGATGGTTCAGCTGGTGATTGTCGGCGGGTCGGGTGAAGAAGGCGTGATGGCCTATCTTACCTTCCTGACAAAAGCGCGACATTTTGAAAGCATGGTGGCAACAGTTCTTTTGTCTGCTGTTGTGACAGTGGTTGCGCTCGTCGTTTCAACGATTGCCGGACTATTCTTGGTTCGTAACAGATTTCCAGGCCGCGAGACGCTTGTATCATTGCTGACGTTCCCGCTTGCTTTTCCAGGTGTGGTTATTGGTTTTCTGATCATTATGTTGGCGGGACGGCAAGGATTGATCGGATCCATTACGAAATCCCTGACAGGGGACAAAGTTGTATTTGCCTACTCCATGGCGGGTTTATTTTTAGGCTATCTCTATTTCTCAATCCCCCGCGTCATTCTCACCGTTATGGCGACAGCTGAAAAGTTGGATCGATCGCTGGAAGAGGCGGCTAAGTCCCTCGGGGCCAATCAATGGCGTGTCATCGTGGACGTGATGCTGCCCGCTTTGAAGCCGGGATTGATTGCTTCGGGCGCAATTTGTTTTGCGACCTCTATGGGGGCCTTTGGAACGGCCTTTACACTGGCCACCAATATTGATGTGTTGCCAATGACCATCTATACGGAATTTACCTTAAACGCCAATTTTGCAGGGGCGGCCAGTCTCTCAATTGTCCTTGGGCTTATCACTTGGGTGGCCCTCTTTATTGCGCGAAGCCTTTCAGGCTCAACAGTCGCGGCATCGGGGTAAGTCATGGGAAAACAAAAGCTATATTTTTATCTGCAACTGGGCTTTACCCTTCTCGTCTCGGCATTTCTTATTTTGCCGGTGGTATTGTCTGTTCTGGCGGGCCTCACAAAGAACTTCTTTAAAGGGCTTGAAAGTGGGCTTACCACAAAATGGGTGGTGGAGGTGTGGGGGCTTTATGCTGACACGATCTTCCTGTCCATGTTTATTGCGCTGGCCTGCTTGGTGGTAACACTGATCCTTGGGGTGCCAACGGCTTATGTCTTGGCGAAAAAAGGGGGGCGGGCAGCCAGGTTCTTTGAAGAACTGATTACCTTGCCGGTCGCGATCCCCGGTCTCGCCATCGCTTTGGCCCTGATCATGACGTATGGCGGCTTTAGGGAGTTCCGAAGCAGTTGGGTGTTCATTCTGGTGGGGCATGTGCTCTACACACTGCCTTTCATGGTGAGGTCGGTTTTGGCCGTGCTTTCCAGTATCAATTTCACCGAACTGGAAGAAGGCGCCGCAAGCCTTGGGGCTAGTTTCTGGCAGCGCTTCTGGCATGTGCTTATTCCAAATGCGAAACCCGGTATCCTCGCAGGATCATTGATGGTGATTACGCTTTCCATTGGGGAATTTAACTTAACCTGGATGCTGCACACACCACTTACAAAGACCCTACCGGTGGGACTTGCGGATAGTTATGCGTCCATGCGCCTTGAAGTGGCAAGCGCCTATACTCTGGTCTTTTTTGTTATGATTATCCCGCTGTTGGTGGCCATGCAGATTTATTCATCTGAAGGACGCCGGGAAAAGCGGAAGGCTGCGCTCAAGAAACCCGCGCAGCAGGAGAGTTAATATGTCTCAACTTACATCCATTTCCATTGAAGGCTGCAGCAAGACCTTTGCGGATGGTACCCAAGCCTTGAACCCCATCCATCTGGAAATTGCGGGCGGGGAAACTCTGGTTCTTCTTGGGCCTTCTGGCTGCGGTAAAACCACGCTTCTTCGTATTATTGCGGGGCTCGAACAACCTGATCCGGGGGGACGTGTTATCTTTAACGGCGATGATGTTACCGATTTGCCCATCGAAAAACGCAATGTAGGGATGGTGTTTCAGTCTTATGCTTTATTCCCCAATATGACGGTTGCGGAGAATGTGGGGTATGGGCTGAAAGTCCGTAAAGAGAAACCCGCGGCGATCAAAGAGCGTGTCGATGAAATGCTTCAGATGATGCAGATTGAGGAGCTGAAAGATCGTCGCATTGAACAGTTGTCGGGTGGGCAACGTCAACGGGTTGCTCTGGCACGTGCCATTGCAGTTCGCCCGCGCGTCCTTCTGTTGGATGAACCCTTAACAGCGCTGGATGCGTTGCTTCGGGATCATTTGCGGATGGAAATCGACAGCTTGCTGCGGCGTTTGAATATCACCGCGATTTACGTCACCCACGATCAGGCGGAAGCCATGGCACTTGGGGATAGAATTGTGGTGATGAGCAAAGGGGAGATCTCACAAATCGGCTCCCCCCGTGAAATATACCATCAGCCCAAAACAGACTTCGTGGCGAGCTTTATCGGAACCATGAACAGTCTTCCGGAAAAGAACATTTATTGTCGCCCGGAAGATGTTGAATTACTTTCCAGCTCGGAAGGTGCTGATTATGTGGGAAAAGTCACGTCATCCTTCTTCTTGGGTGATCGTACACGTCTGGTGCTTGATGGTATTGGATCTGGTGATTTCATTGTGGAAGCGGCCCTACGTGAAGAAATCGCAGACGGTACAGAAATTCCTGTTCGGATCCCTAAAGGAAAACGGATCCAGCTTGACACTCAAATTATGGATAAAGGCACATTATGATTCTCGGTCAATTAACAGATTCCCATATCAAGGTTGAAGGCCGTTTGGCCTATGATCTGTTCGATTCTAAAATCCTGTTTGATAAAGCGATCGCGCGGATCAATGCCTACGAGCCTAAGATGGACGCGGTTATTGTTACCGGGGACCTTACTGATATCGGGCTTCCAGAAGAATATAAACGCTTGCGTGACTGCCTTGATAAGCTTGAGGTGCCGTGGTTCCCGGTTCCGGGTAATCATGATCAGCGGGAAAACTTCCTCAACTGTTTTGGGGATCTGCCAGCGCTTAAAGATTGTGATGAGTTTGTTCAATATACGGTTGAAGATTTCCCAATTCGCCTGATCGGTCTGGATACCGTCGTTAGTGAAAAATCATACGGATTTCTGTGTGAAAAGCGCCTTCAATGGCTGGACAAAACACTGTCCGAACAGCCTGAGCGACCAACAATGCTGTTTATGCATCATCCGCCGATCAAGGTGGGGATTACCCATATGGATGTGCAGAACCTTACCAACGCCGAAGCACTCTATGAATGTATCGCCCCGCATAAACAGGTGAAGCATTTGGCATGTGGACATGTTCACAGGGCCATTGAAACCTGCGTTAATGGTGTGGGGGTCAGTATTGCACCAAATGGGGCACATGCGGTCGCACTGGATCTGGAGCCAAATGGACCCGCATGCTTTGAAATGGATCCAGCGGCGTTTCGCCTGTTCCTAATTGATGATGAAAGCGCCCAGATCATTTCCCACGTGGGGTATGTGGAAGATAATGGGGGCAAGCATCCGTTTTTTGATGAGAACGGTAAACTGATTACCTAAAGCAAATCCCGAAGCATGGCGATCAAAGGAATATCCGCTGGAGGCATCGGATATTCCTTTAACTGGTTGGCGCGCACCCACTTTAAATTCTGACCTTCCAGGCCTTTTGGGGTGCCGCTCCAGCGACGACAGACGTAAAGCGGCATCATCAGATGAAACTTCTCATAAGCGTGGCTCGCGAAGGTAAAGGGGGCAAGGCATGCTTCTGTCACATCAATGGAAAGCTCTTCCCTTAGCTCGCGGATAAGCGCCGCTTCAGGGCTTTCATTAGGCTCTACTTTTCCGCCTGGAAATTCCCAAAGCCCGGCCATGGATTTACCTTCCGGGCGCTGGGCAATCAGGATGCGGTTATCGTCGTCAACCAAAGCGACGGCCACCACAAAGACGGTCGGATACTCACTCACAGTAAAATTCCCTAGCTGCGATAATCGGCATTAATGTCGATATAGCCGTGGGTCAGATCACAGGTCCATGCATAGGCGCTGCCTTCACCAATCCCTACATTTACATCAATGGTGATATCGTCCCCTTTCATTAAGGGGGCTACCTGATCTTCACTGTAGGAAGGGCTTGGTGCACCATTTTCGGCAATCACCACACCGCAGATACGGATAAACAATTTGTCCCGGCTGGCTTTCTCGCCAGATTTACCAACGGCCATAACCACGCGGCCCCAGTTGGCATCTTCACCCGCAATGGCGGTTTTCACCAAAGGAGAATTGGCAATGGCAAGGGCTATGGTTTTGGCAGACGCATCACTTTCTGCGCCATCCACTTTTACCGTGATAAACTTGCTGGCTCCTTCGCCGTCTTTTGCAATCTGCTGCGACAGATCCTGCATAACTTCAAGAAGCGCCGCTTTATATTCTGCAAGGGCAGCATCGTCCGCATTTGCAGGGGCATCATTTCCTGCTGCGCCCGTTGCAAATAGAAGAACACTGTCACTTGTGGAAGTGTCGCTGTCTACGGTTACGCAGTTGAAACTTTTCTCATTTTCAGATTTCAGAATGTTCTGAAGGACCGCCGCCGGTATATTTGCGTCCGTGAAGATAAAGGCCAGCATTGTCGCCATATCCGGTGCGATCATGCCAGATCCTTTGGCGATACCGCTGATGGTCACGTCTTTACCACCGATTTGGCAGGTGGCGGACGCGCCTTTGGCAAATGTATCTGTCGTCAGGATTGCGCTTGCCGCCGCTTCCTGATTGCCTTCGGACATATCGTCCATCATACCCGGAAGGGTGTCCGTAATGAGTTTCGTTTTGATCACTTCGCCGATAACACCGGTTGAGGCGATATAAACTTCATCGGACGCGCATTGCATCAGCTCGGCCGCCGCGGCGGCGGTATCGGTTACCGTATCCATGCCCGCCTGACCTGTGAATACATTGGCAATGCCAGCATTTACAACAAGGGCACGGGCACTTCCTTTGGGCAGAATTTTCCGGCCCCAATCCACGGGCGCACCCGGCATGCTGTTTTTTGTGAAAACACCAGCAACCGTTGTCCCTGCGTCGAAGGTTGCAAACAGAAGGTCATCACGCCCTTTGTATCGCATCCCAGAATTTGCGGTCGCAAAACGCGCACCTTTCACCACCGGCAAGGCAGGGAAGTTTTCTGGAGCCAAAGGAGATTTTTTCATCGGATTAACCTTCAAAAAATAATGAACTAAGCCAGATACGTTAATTCTTCATATCCGGTCAATTGCAGAATCTGTTTTGGGATAACTTATTCTGGACGTGTGGCACAAAGCATATAGTTGACGTCAAAGTCTCGGCTGAGGCTCCACTTGTCATTAAGCGGATTGTAGGTCGCTCCCGTCATATGCTCGACGGTAAGGCCTCCTCTGCGCACCAGGTGGACAACTTCAGAAGGTTTCAGGAATTTCTTCCAGTTATGGGTGCCGCGTGGAAGCCAGCGCAGGATGTATTCCGCCCCGACAATGGCTAGCGCATAGCTTTTCACGGTGCGGTTCAAGGTTGCCACAAACATGATCCCACCGGGCTTCAGCATTTTGCAGCAGGCGTTTGCAAAGCCTTCAAGATCCGCCACATGCTCAATCACTTCCATGTTGAGGATGATATCGAATTGCTCTCCAGCTTCGGCAAGATCTTCGGCAGTTGTATGGCGATAATCGATCTTCAGACCGCTTTTCTCAGCATGCAAAGATGCCACATTGATATTGGTTTCCGAGGCGTCAGCTGACACGACCTCAGCGCCCAAGCGCGCCATTGGTTCAGAAAGCAACCCGCCGCCGCATCCAATGTCCAACAGCCGCAAGCCCTTAAAGGGTTTTAACAGCGTCGTATTATCACCGCTTTTGATATTGAAATGCTGGATAACCTGATCACGGATATATCCAATCCGGATGGGATTGAACTTATGCAGAGGCTTGAACTTACCTGTTTCATCCCACCACTCATCTGCCATCGCAGCAAAGTTTGCGATTTCTTGTGGGTCTACCGATTTGGCGTGTGCTGCATCCGTCATGATTTTGAACCGAAAAATGTCTAAAAAAGCTAATAAATGCGTTGGAATGCTTGCCGAGCAAGCCCTGATAAGTATATGTATACGCTCCTTCGTAATGAAAGGGTAGCCGTTGATAAAATAAAACGGCATACGATGTGGCGGTGAAGAGAGGTTAGTGCGCAAAATGGCACGGATCGTTATGAAGTTTGGCGGGACATCGGTGGGGTCAGTTGACCGCATCAAAAATGTGGCCAAACGTGTTAAAAAAGAAGTTGATGCAGGTAATGAAGTAGCAGTGGTTGTCTCCGCCATGTCCGGGGAAACGAACCGGCTCGTTGGCCTCACGTCAGACGTGGCCTCATTGCATGATGCGCGCGAATATGATGTGGTCGTCTCCAGCGGTGAACAGGTGACGGTGGGTCTTCTTTCCATGGCTTTGCAGGATATTGGCGTTAATGCGCGTTCCTGGCTGGGGTGGCAGGTGCCGATCAAAACCAGTGATGTACATGGCGCGGCCCGTATTGAAGAAATTGACTGCACTGAAATTATTCGCCGTTTTGGTGAAGATCAGGTAGCTGTTTGTGCGGGCTTCCAGGGCGTTGGTCCTATGAACCGTATTACGACGCTTGGACGTGGTGGTTCTGACACCTCAGCGGTGGCGTTGGCAGCCGCCATGAATGCGGATCGTTGTGACATCTACACAGACGTGGATGGCATTTACACGGCGGATCCCCGGATCGCGACAAAAGCGTCCAAACTTGATAGAATTACATATGAAGAAATGCTGGAGCTGGCCTCCCTTGGTGCCAAGGTATTGCAGACCCGCTCCGTTGAAATGGCGATGAAGCATCAGGTGAAACTCCAGGTGCTCTCCAGTTTTGAAGACCTTCCAGGAACTCTGGTTGTTGATGAGGATGATATTGTGGAACAGCAAGTAGTAAGTGGCGTTACCTACACACGTGACGAAGCTAAGGTGACACTCCAGCAGGTAAATGATCAACCCGGTGTGGCTGCTAAGGTATTTGGCGCGCTGGCCGATGCCCATGTGAACGTAGACATGATCGTTCAGAATGTTTCTGAAGATGGAAAAGCCACGGACCTCACATTTACGGTTGGTGTGTCTGACCTGGACGCGGCAATGAAGGTTCTTGAGGGCCTGAAAGGTGAAGTAAACTGCAAAGCAATCGTTCCGGATCCGGATGTTGTGAAAGTGTCTATTGTGGGCATGGGAATGCGTAGCCATGCAGGTGTTGCACAAACCATGTTTGCGGCGCTGGCAGAAAAAGGTATTAATATTCAGGTGATTTCCACTTCTGAAATCAAAGTTAGCGTTCTCTTGGCAGAGGAATATACAGAACTTGCTGTGAGAACACTTCACTCAGCTTTTAACCTGGATGCAGCGTAACAATATGACTGAACAGACATCGTTTGACGGGGTGCAGGCACTCGAAAATGCCTGGGAACGAGGATGTGAGTTTCTAGGCACTAAATATGCCATTTTGGGCGGTGCCATGTCCTGGATTTCAGAGCGCAATCTGGTTTCTGCCATCTCCAACGCAGGTGGTTTCGGTGTGATTGCCTGTGGTGCCATGACGACTGATCTTCTGGATCAGGAAATTGCCGCAACCAAAGAACTGACCGACAAGCCTTTCGGTGTAAATCTGATCACCATGCATCCCGATCTGGATGCGCTGGTAGATGTCTGTTTGTCCCATAATGTGGGGCATGTGGTTCTGGCAGGTGGATTGCCGTCAAAAGATACCATCCTGAAAATCAAGGAAGGTGGCGCAAAGACAATTTGTTTCACACCGACCTTGGCGTTGGGTAAAAAACTGGTTCGCACCGGTGTGGATGCGCTGGTCATCGAAGGCATGGAAGCCGGCGGTCATATCGGCCCTGTTTCGACAAGCGTTCTGGCGCAGGAAATCCTGCCAAACATCAGTGATGTTCCTGTTTTTGTTGCCGGTGGTATCGGCCGGGGTGAAGCCATTGCGAACTACCTTCGCATGGGGGCCGCTGGATGTCAGCTTGGGACACGCTTTGTATGTGCAGATGAATGTATTGCACACCCGGACTTCAAAAAGGCGTTCAAACGCGCAAGTGCCCGTGATGCCGTGACCACCGTTCAGGTAGATCCACAGTTCCCGGTCATTCCAGTGCGTGCCTTGAATAACCAGGGTGTTCAGAAATTTATCGAGACCCAGCACGAAGTCATTGCGAAATACCGTGCAGGTGATCTTGATCTGGAAGCAGCACAGCTTGAGATTGAGCATTTCTGGGCGGGGGCCTTGCGCCGCGCCGTTATTGACGGGGATGTTGAATTTGGGTCTGTTATGGCAGGCCAAAGTGTTGGTATGGTGAAGAAAGAGCAGCCTGTTGCCGACATTATTCAGGAGCTGGTAAACGAAGCGGAAGCTGCCTTTAGCGCCTAAACACTAGAAAGGTAATTTGATGAACAGTGCGGCCGTCACCGGACCCCGTATACTGTTCCGCCAGATCCGGCAGGTGATGGCGGGCACGGGGGACGCTGAACTTCGGCTGCAGAAAATTGTTCGTCTCATTGCCTCCAATATGATTGCGGAAGTGTGTTCCTGTTACCTGATGCGGGCCGGGGACATGCTCGAACTTTTCGCCACAGAAGGCCTGAAGCAAGAAGCGGTTCATAACACCCGTCTTCGGGTTGGCGAAGGGCTGATCGGTGATATCGCGGCTCATTCGAGGCCGCTCAATCTTTCTGACGCACAAAGTCATCCCCGTTTTGCCTATCGTCCTGAAACGGGCGAGGAAATTTATCATTCTCTGTTAGGTGTGCCGATCCTCAGGGGCGGCCGGGTTATCGGTGTCCTTGCGGTTCAGAACCGCACTATGCGCCATTATACCGAAGAAGAGGCTGAAGCCCTTCAGACGGTCGCCATGGTGGTTGCTGAACTCGTCAGCTCTGAGGAGATGATCAGCAGCAAAGAACTGCTTGATACTGCGGGAAATGCTACAAAACCGCATCGCCTGACCGGGCGGACACTGGCTGATGGATTGGGCAGCGGGTATGCTATCTTGCACGAGCCGCATATCGTTGTTCAAAAAACCATTGCTGAGAATACGGCGGAAGAACAGGAGCGGCTGGAGAAGGCTGTTACCGCGCTACAAGATGCCATTGAAGCGATGCTTGTGGATCCCGAAGGTATTTTAACCGAAGAATCCCGGGATATCTTCGAAGCCTATAAGATGTTCGCCCATGACAAAAGCTGGCTTAAGAAACTTGAAAGCGCGGTGGATACGGGCCTGACCTGTGAGGCGGCGATCAAGCGTGTGCAGGATGATACCCGCGCGCGGATGAAGAAAATCACTGATCCCTATATCCGGGAGCGGCTTTCGGATATGGATGATCTGGCAAATCGATTGTATCTGCATTTGGATGGTATTCCGGTTCCGGACAAGCAGCATCTTGATCAGGATACGATCGTCGTGGCCCGCAATATGGGCGCAGCGGAACTCCTTGATTATGATAAGGAGCATCTGAAAGGTGTTATCCTTGTTGAAGGTACACGCAGTAGTCATGTTGCCATTGTTGCGCGCGCCATCGGGGTTCCTGTTCTGGGGCAATGTGAGGAAATTGCCAACGCCGTTGAGGACGGCGACTTTATTCTGGTGGATGCTGAAAATGCGCAAGTGTTCCTCCGTCCCGGCGATGATGTTATCCAAACCTTCAGTCGCAGTATTCGCCACCGCGAAGAGCGACAAGCCAAATACGCGGCGCTTCGTGATAAAGAAGCCGTTTCCAAAGATGGGCAGAAGGTTCAGCTCAGCATGAATGCCGGTCTTCTCATTGATTTGGACAATTTCCAGGGTGCTGGTGCGGAAGGAATTGGGCTGTTTAGAACAGAGCTGCAGTTCATGGTGCGCTCTCAAATGCCGAAGGTGGACGAGCAGACAAGCCTCTATGCCAAAGTTTTGGATAAAGCAAACGGGCGACCTGTGGTTTTTCGAACTCTGGATGTAGGCGGTGATAAAGCCCTTCCTTATCTGGAAATGAAAGAAGAGGAAAACCCGGCGCTTGGCTGGCGCGCCATTCGTATTGGTCTGGATCGTCCGGCATTGTTAAAGGCACAGCTTCGGGCCATGGTACGGGCCGCATCGGGACGAGATCTTTCTTTGATGTTCCCAATGGTGGCGGAAGTTTCGGAATTTGCCGAAGCCAAATCTCTTTTGATGAAGGAAATCGAACGGGAAGCCAAACGTGATGGTGGCGCACCAGTAAATGTTAGAGTTGGGACGATGATTGAAGTGCCGTCAATTGTCTGGCAATTGCCGCAATTGTTGCGCGAGGTGGACTTTGTATCTGTCGGTTCTAACGATCTGCTACAGTTTTTCTTTGCGGTGGATCGGGGTAATCCTATGGTCACCGACCGCTACGATATACTTAGCCCCAGTTTCCTGTCCCTTCTCAGATATATTGCTGTGGAATGTAATCGGAACGAAGTTCCGTTGTCACTCTGCGGGGATATTGCGGGTCGCCCGCTGGAGGCGTTGGCCCTTATTGGTTTGGGTTTCAGGCATTTGTCCATGTCCTTAGAAGGGTTGGGTCCTGTAAAGGAAATGATCCGGACCACTGATATCCCTAAATTGGAGGCTTTTGTCTCCAATCTATGCAGCAATTCTGCCCATTCAGTGCGGGAACAACTGCGCGCATTTGCCAAAGATCACGGCATTATTATTTAAATCATTGAACATTCTGCATTTTTTTCTGATAATTGCCACAAGGGCAATGATGCAGTGGTATTACTTATGCCCGGCACTGCATCTGGAAAGATGAGAGTATTCAATGGGAAGACAGGGGAAACTTCCACTTGATTCAGAAAAGGGGCGCCTCAATCTTAGCGTGGAAGCCGAGAATGAGGGCGATGGCGCGGTTGAGCCTCAGTATGCGGTTGAGCAGGAAATCACCGATGAGGTTGAGACTGAAGCTGTAGAAGTGCTGCCTGCACCAGAAGAACTGCCTCAGGATAAAAAGGCAGAAGCCGAATTTATCTCTGCTGAGGAAATGGGGTCAATGCAGGAAGAGGAAAATCTGACCCTTGGCGATTATCTACGTAATGAACGGATGCGCCGAGATCTCACTCTTCACGAAGCTGCAGAGCAATTACGCCTAAGACCCAAGCAGATCGAAGCCTTGGAGAGTGGGAATTATGAAAATCTGCCGGGCCATGCCTTTGTTACAGGTTTCTTGAGATCCTATGCCAACCTTCTGCAACTGGACGCGGTTTCAGTAGTAGATCTGTATAAAAGCGAAAGCCAGGGAGGGCATCAAGCCCCTGAACTGACATTTCCAGAGCCTACTTCAGAAGGTAAGATCCCGGGAATGGGCCTTATCCTTGGCAGTATGGTTCTGATCGCCGGGTTATTTGCAGGATGGTATTTCTACCTTTCGGAAAATCAGCTGGACCTGGAGATTGTGTCCAACCTGCCCGCAGAACTGCAGGAGAAGGTTGGGGCCTTAAGCGATGCGAATAGAGAGGCGGAAGCTCCAGAAGCGGCGGAGGTCCAGGAAACCCAAGCCGTTGCCAGCGAAAGCAACACTGCCGTCCAACCTCAGCTAGCAAGCCCAACATCAGTTGACAGCAGCAAGAGTGTTGACGTCTTAGCCTCAACTTCAGATGAGCCAAATGAAACCGCCAGCAGGACCGATCAAGTCGTGACGGATATTGCGAAAGCGGAAGTAACACCTCCTAAAGTGCCAGAAACGGTCGCCGAAAAAGACGTGACGATAGCTGCGTCTTCTGAACCTGTATCAGAGACAGAAAAATCTGAAGCCGCTGTTGTTCAACCGTCAAATGAACCGCAAAAGCCAGATGTAACCGAAGCTGCGCAACAGGCTGTGGTTACTCCAGAGGTGCAAGCTCCAGCTGTTGCTGAGGTTCCGTATGAGCAGAATAAATTGGATCTCGATCGAATTGAGACCAACTCCGCTGTGGCTGAGCGTACTGAAAGACTGCCAGAAGCATTAGGTGTTGAAAATGCGGACGGTCGTATTGTTATTGTGGCTAACCAGGAAGCGTGGGTTCAGGTAACAGGCTTAGATCAGGCGGTCGTTCTTGATAGAGTGTTGGAAGCTGGCGATACCTTTATGCTGCCAAACCAGACAGGATTGACCTTAAGTACTGCCAATGCAGGTGGGGTCGAAATTCGCGTTGACGGGGAAAACCTGGGGTCTCTTGGTAGTTACGGTCATATCGTTCAGTCAATGCCGCTTGTCGCAGAAGAATTAAAAGAAAAACTCACTACGGTTCAATAAATCGCTTTTAAGAAAGCGGTGGTGTAAAGAGAGGTTGAAATTTCTGCCTTTCCACGCCATTTTAGGCGTGAATTTCGAGGCGGCCTGACCGCAGATTTTAGCGAAAAGCACCAGTTCCATGAGCGTAAGACCATATCGCGATATTATTCGCCGTAAATCCCGTCAGATTAATGTGGGTAATGTATTAGTTGGCGGAGATGCTCCAATCAGTGTGCAGTCCATGACCAACACACTGACGTCTGATCCTAAAGCGACCATTGCCCAGATCCATGCACTGGAAGAAGCGGGTGCAGATTTGGTGCGTGTGTCCTGCCCCGATGAGGCAAGCACAAAAGCCTTGAAGGAAATTGTTCGGGAGACCACGGTTCCGATTATTGCGGATATTCATTTTCATTATCAGCGTGGGATTGAAGCGGCCGAAGCAGGGGCTTCCTGCCTTCGAATTAACCCAGGCAATATCGGGTCAGCGGATCGCGTGCGTGAAGTGATCAAGGCAGCGGTTGATAATGATTGTTCCATGCGTATTGGAGTAAATGCGGGTAGCCTTGAGAAAGAACTGCTGGAGAAATATGGCGAACCATGCCCAGAGGCTATGGTGGAATCGGCGCTCAATCACGCGCGCATTCTGGAAGACAATGATTTCACCAATTTCAAAATCAGTGTGAAAGCCTCAGATGTGTTTCTATCTGTTGCAGCCTATCAGGGACTTGCTGAGGCATGTGATTACCCACTTCATTTGGGGATTACCGAAGCCGGTGGTTTGACCGCAGGAACGGTGAAATCCTCCATTGGTCTTGGTATGCTTCTATGGTCCGGTATCGGTGATACACTTCGCGTGTCTTTATCCGCGGACCCTGTGGAAGAGATTAAGGTGGGATATGAAATCCTGAAAAGTCTTGGCCTTCGCCGCCGGGGTGTCACGATTATTTCCTGTCCCTCCTGTGCCCGTCAGGCTTTCCCTGTGATCAAGACAGTTGAAAAACTGGAAGAGCGACTGGAGCATATTTCCACACCGATGACCCTTTCCATTATCGGCTGTGTGGTCAATGGCCCGGGTGAAGCGCGGGAGACAGATATTGGCCTTACCGGTGGCGGAAAAGGCAATCACATGGTTTATTTAAGCGGTGTCACCGATCACAAGATTGACACAGACGGTATGGTGGATCATATCGTTGAGCTGGTTGAAGCAAAAGCAGAACAGTTGGAAGCGGAAGCCGCTGCTGCCGAGGCGTCTTGAAAGTTACGCCTTTCTAAGTTTTACGGAGAATAAGAAATGTCACAACCTCAACCGGTTCGCGGTACCCATGATCTGTTGCCTGAAGATTTTCGGGCACATGCCCATGTACGCGACACAGCGCGGGATATTGCCGCCTGTTTTGGGTATGGGGAAATGGCAACGCCAATTTTCGAATTTACCGAGGTTTTCGCTCGCACAATGGGCGAGACATCAGATGTGGTTTCAAAGGAAATGTACACCTTTGAAAGCCGCGGCGGCGAAAGTATGACACTGCGTCCGGAATATACCGCGGGCATTTGCCGATCTTTCATCAGTAACGGCCTTCAACAGAATGTGCCGTTTAAGGCGTTTGCAGCGGGTCCCATGTTCCGTTATGAACGGCCACAAAAAGGGCGTCAGCGCCAGTTCCACCAAATCGACCTTGAATGTATCGGTGCGGCCGAGCCAAAAGCGGATATCGAAGTGATTTCTGTGGCTGCCGCTATTTTGAAAAAACTTGATGTGTTGAAGCTGTGTACTTTGCAGATCAATACTTTGGGAGATGCGGAAAGCCGTGACGCATATCGCACGGCGCTTGTTGACTATTTCACCGCGCATAAAGACAAGCTGTCTGAAGACAGCCTGTCTCGTCTGACCCGGAACCCGCTTCGTATTTTGGATAGCAAAGACAAGGGTGATCAGGCGTTGGTTGCCGATGCGCCCGTGTTTACAGATTATCTGAATGAGTATTCGACTGATTTCTTCGCTCAGGTTCTGGAAGGTCTGGACCTTCTGGGCATTTCATATGAAGTGAATCGTCGCCTTGTTCGTGGTCTTGATTATTACACTCATACAGCGTTTGAATTTGTAACTGACGCGTTGGGCGCGCAAGGGGCGGTGATCGCTGGCGGGCGCTATGATGGCTTGATTGAAATGCTGGGCGGGAAGCCAACCCCCGGAATTGGCTGGGCCGGCGGAATGGAACGCCTTTGTCTTCTGACAGAATTGGTGCCTGCAGCCGAGCGTCCTGTTGCCATTGTCCCTGTTGGGGAGGAGGCTGAAAAGGCAGCCGCCAAGCTTGCTTATGATCTTCGCTTCGCTGGCGTTAATATTGAAATGGCGTTCAAGGGCAATGTGGGTAAGCGCATGAAGAGGGCTAATAAGCTGAATGCACGTGCCGCAATCCTTATCGGTGAAGATGAGCTGGAAAAGAATGTGTGTACCTTCCGGGATCTGGATGACGGCACGCAAGTTGAAGTTCCGCTCAGTGAAATAGCCGCAAAAATAGCTGAGCTAGCTTAAGGAAATATCATGTTACCAGAAGATAAACTCAACATGATTGTCGCTCGCTATGAAGAGCTGGAAGCAGGCATGGCTGGTGAAATGGGCGATGTGGCCGCGGACGATTTTGTGAAAATGAGCCGCGAGTATTCTGAGCTTAAACCCGTTGTGGAGACCATTCAGGCATTCCGTCAATCGCGGCATGAAATTGCTGATCTTGAAGAAATGCTGGGCAGTGACGATACCGATGATGAAATGCGGGAAATGGCGGAAGAGGAGCTTGCGGAGCTGAAAGCGGGTCTTCCTGATCTTGAGCATGAGATTAAAATTCAACTGCTGCCAAAGGATGATGCGGATACCAAAAACGCCATTTTGGAACTACGCGCCGGTACCGGCGGCGATGAGGCGGCGCTTTTCGCAGGCGATTTAATGCGTATGTATCAACGCTACGCCGAAGCCATGGGATGGAAGTGCGAGACTATGTCCGCGTCTGAATCCGATATTGGTGGCGTTAAAGAGGCTGTGGTTAAGGTCTCCGGCGCAAGCGTGTTCTCCAAACTGAAGTTTGAATCCGGTGTTCATCGGGTGCAACGTGTTCCTGAAACAGAAACGGGGGGCCGTATTCATACCTCTGCCGCCACTGTCGCAGTGCTTCCGGAAGCTGAAGAAATTGACGTTAAGATCGAAGATAAAGATATTCGCGTCGATATTTTCCGCGCCTCAGGCCCTGGTGGCCAGTCCGTGAATACAACCGACTCCGCTGTGCGTATTACCCATATCCCAACCGGAATTGTGGTGCAGCAGCAGGATGAGAAATCCCAGCACAAAAACAAAGCCAAGGCTATGTCTGTTCTTCGCTCTCGCATCTATGAGGCCGAGCGCGCGGCAAAAGCGGCTGAACGTTCTGCGGAGCGAAAAGGGCAGGTTGGATCTGGAGACCGTTCTGAACGCATTCGTACCTACAATTTTCCTCAAGGGCGTGTGACAGATCACCGTATCAATCTCACCCTCTACAAGCTCGATAAAGTTCTGGCTGGTGAAGCGCTAGGTGAAGTGATTGACGCGCTGATTGCTGAAGATCAGGCGGAACGCCTTGCTGAAGTGGAAGGCGGAGCTTAAGTGTGACTATCCGGCTGGATCAAGCGCTTATAGAAGCAACAATTCGGCTAAAGGGTGCGGGTGTAGAATTTGCGCGTCAGGATGCAAACCTTTTGATGATGGACTGCTTGAAGGCGGACAGAGACCTTCTGTTCAGGGAACCAGAAAGACTTCTGACCGATCAGGAACAGTCCGTTTTTGAAGAATTGGTGGAGCGCCGTGAAAAGCGGGAACCAATCTCCCATATTTTGGGAAAACGCGAATTTTGGAGCAGGGAGTTTATTGTGAACTCCCATGTTCTTGACCCACGTCCTGATACTGAAACCTTGATTGAACTTGCACTGACAGAGATGCCCGATATGGAAAAACCGTATCGGGTTCTGGATCTGGGGACAGGAAGCGGATGCATTCTTTTGACCCTGTTGGCAGAACGGCCAAAAGCAACAGGTGTAGGAGTTGATATCAGCCTTGATGCCATGAAGGTTGCCAGTGCAAATGCTGAAAATCTGAATTTGGAAAACAGAACCTCATTTATTGAAGGGCCGTGGTTTGCAAATGTTGACGGCAAATTTGATCTGATTGTGAGCAATCCCCCCTACATTCCGGACGCTGTTAAAGGTGAGCTTCAGCCGGAAGTGAGAGAGTTTGAGCCTCATCTAGCCCTTTTTGGGGGCGAGGATGGTTTGGATTGCTATCGCCACATTATTTCGAATGCTCAATCCTATTTGTGTGGTGGTGGATGGCTCGGTTTCGAAGTTGGTATCCACCAGGCACAAGACGTGCAAAAATTAATGCAAATTGAAGGTTTTAGAGATATTTCGTGTGCAAATGATCTTGCCGGTATTGCCAGATGTGTTTTTGGCCGGATTTAATTCCAGATTTTTAAAAAAAAGGTTGGAAAAACCAAAAAGCGGCGCTAGGGTTGTTTTGGATCAAGCGGAAACGTTTAAACCCCAAGTGGGTCGCGGGTCGATATTTTACAATAAAATTCTGACTTTATTCCTGGATTTTTTGCAGCTGTTTTTCCCATGGGAACGGAGAGCTGCGTCATAATCTTGACCAATATTTTTGTTATATCTTTGAACTATAAAAGATGGATAGATTAGTGTGATGCGTGCAAGCAGTAATCGCCGCTCTCGCGGCGGTCGTTCCGGTTCTGGAGGACGTTCCGGCTCTCAGGGAGGGCGCGGAAATAACAACAGCCGGCGTTCAAATAACAGCAATCGCAGCTATGATAGTAATGGGCCTGACGGGAAGATTCGCGGCTCAGCTACTCAGGTGTATGAAAAATACACTTCCTTGGGGCGCGATGCTTACATGTCGGGTAACCCGGTTGCCGCTGAAAACTATTTTCAACATGCGGAGCATTATTACCGTATCATGCTTGCTAATAACCTCGTGAAACTGGACAAAAACAGTGATGAGGCGGATACAGAAGCAGAAGCACTTGCAGATGGCAACAAAACGGATGCTGCTGACGAAGACGTTCTAGTTGAAATTAATTCCGAAGATGTCGCGTCAGACAAATCTGAAGATGCCGAGGACGGTGAGGTGGTCGCTGAGACCATCATTATTGATCTCAGCAACCCGGACACTGATAAACCAGATGAAATTCAGTTTGTAGAGTCATCAGAAGAGCCCGATGATGAGGACATGTCTGAAGCCCCTCAAGCTGCTGCTGGTGAGGTTGTCGAAGATAAACCGAAAACAAAAAGACGTGTCAGTCGGACACGGGGGCTGAGACGTAGAACAACCAGCCGCAGTGATGCAAGAGAAAGCGAAGACGAAGTGTCTTCTACTGAATAAGGGGCGAAAGCCCCCTATTTTTTTGATTAGCCTCAATTCACAATCAGAATACTATTGTAAAATCAATGACACCTACCAAGTAAGGTAGTGTAAACCGTTGACGGGTCGACGTTGCGATTGCCTAGTTAGGGATCGTGTTGGCTGCGTGACATGACAACGTTCTATGTGTCGAGGATGAGCATGGATTTTGAAAAATATACTGACCGTTCGCGTGGGTTTGTGCAGGCGGCGCAATCGCTGGCACTACGTGAAAATCACCAATTTTTAACAACAGAACATCTTCTGAAAGTCCTCTTGGATGATCAGGAAGGTCTTGCCAGTGGGTTAATTGAGAAGGCCGGAGGCAATTCCAAACAGGCACTTCAGGAAACTGAACTCGCCCTTGGTAAATTGCCTCAAGTGACAGGAAGTGGTGCGGGGCAAATCAGCCTGAAACCTGAAATGGCGCGCCTCTTTGATAACGCTCAGAAACTTGCCCAGAAAGAAGGCGACAGTTTCGTTACAGTCGAGCGTCTTCTTTTGGCTCTCACCCTTGAAAAAGGGACTGAGGCGTCCCGGATTTTGGGGGCGGCAGGTGTAACACCGAATAATATTAATAGTGCGATCAATGATTTGCGAAAAGGTCGCAAAGCAGACAGCGCAGGCGCGGAAGGCTCCTACGATGCGTTGAATAAATACGCACGTGATTTGACCGAAGCAGCTCGTGATGGAAAACTTGATCCTGTTATCGGGCGAGATGAAGAAATTCGCCGTACTATTCAAGTGCTCTCCCGTAGAACCAAGAATAATCCCGTTCTCATCGGTGAGCCGGGTGTGGGTAAAACCGCAATCATTGAAGGTCTAGCCCTTCGGATCGTCAATGGCGATGTACCTGAGAGCTTGAAAGACAAGAAGCTGATGTCTCTGGACCTTGGTCAATTGATTGCGGGTGCCAAGTACCGCGGTGAATTTGAAGAGCGTTTGAAGTCTGTTCTTTCAGAAATCACTGCTTTGGAAGGTGAAGTGGTTCTCTTTATTGATGAACTTCATACTTTGGTTGGCGCTGGTGCTTCCGAAGGATCAATGGATGCTTCCAACCTGCTGAAGCCGGCGTTGGCTCGCGGTGAACTTCATTGTGTTGGTGCTACCACTCTTGATGAATATCGTAAATATATTGAAAAAGATGCGGCTTTAGCCCGCCGTTTCCAATCTGTGTTTGTGACGGAACCGACCGTTGAGGACACAATTTCAATTTTGCGGGGCTTAAAAGAGAAATATGAACTCCACCACGGGGTACATATTGCTGATAACGCTCTTGTTGCCGCGGCGACACTATCCAATCGGTATATTACAGATCGTTTCTTGCCGGATAAGGCTATTGATCTGGTTGATGAGGCGGCAAGCCGCCGCCGGATGGAAGTAGACAGCAAACCAGAGGAAGTGGATGAGCTTGACCGTAAAATCCTCCAGATGAAAATCGAGGCTTCTGCCCTTGAGAAGGAAACGGACAAAGCATCACAAGATCGTCTGGAAAAATTGCGGGAAGAGCTTGTAGGTCTGGAACGCAAATCTGAAGAGCTGACCGCAGCCTGGAAAGCAGAGAAGGAAAAACTTCAATCTGCCCAAGCTGTGAAAGAGCAGTTGGATCAGGCACGTCAGGATCTGGCGACTTGCCAGCGTCAGGGTGATTTGCAGCGGGCAGGGGAACTTGCTTACGGATTGATCCCTTCTCTTGAAAAGAAACTTGAGGAAGCTGAAGAGGCGGAAAGCTCTTCGCTGGTCACTGAAAGTGTCAAGGAGCAGGACATAGCGGGTGTAGTCTCTCGCTGGACCGGTATCCCTATGGATAAGATGCTGTCTGGTGAACGGGAGAAACTTCTGGATATGGAAAACCGGCTTCGTGCTCGTGTTATCGGGCAGGAAGAAGCGCTTGTTGCGGTTTCCAATGCGGTACGCCGCGCCCGTGCAGGGTTGCAGGATCAAAACCGTCCTATCGGGTCCTTCCTGTTTTTGGGGCCAACTGGTGTGGGTAAGACAGAGCTTACCAAGGCTCTGGCCGAGTTCCTCTTTGATGATGAACATGCGCTTCTTCGGGTTGATATGTCCGAATTTATGGAAAAACACAGCGTTTCCAGATTGATCGGGGCGCCTCCTGGTTATGTTGGCTATGATCAGGGCGGTGTCATTACAGAGGCAGTTCGCCGCAGACCTTATCAGGTCATCCTCTTTGATGAGGTGGAGAAGGCGCATCCGGATGTCTTCAATATCCTCTTGCAGGTTCTGGATGATGGTCGCCTCACTGATGGACAGGGGCGCACTGTAGATTTCAAAAATACAGTGATCATCCTCACCTCCAACCTGGGTAGTGAGCATCTAGTTGAGGGGGATGCGGATGATCCTCTGGTACAGGCCAAGGTGTTGGAGGTTGTCAGATCCGCTTTTCGTCCGGAGTTTCTGAACCGTTTGGATGAGCAAATCGTCTTCCACCGTCTGTCGAGAGACAATATGGATGGCATTGTAGATATTCAGCTGGCGCAGCTAATTGCCTTGCTGGAGGATCGTCAGATTACGATCAATCTTGACGCGAAAGCGCGGACTTGTCTCGCGGATCGTGGATTTGATCCGATTTACGGTGCGCGTCCGTTAAAGCGGGTTATTCAACGTCAACTGCAGAACCCTCTCGCAACAATGTTGCTGCAAGGGGATATTGCAGATGGAGATACTGTTGAGGTGAGCGCCTCAGATGACGGGCTGACAATCAATGATCAGCTGGTGACAGTTGATTGATCAAACAAAAAGGGCGGCTCTGTAAGCCGCCCTTTTTTATTGTCTAGTTCTGTGGTTTTTCTTCCAGGCTCGCTACCTTGTTCAGCATGGGAAGTGCTGCGATATCCTTATTCATTTGCTTCATATGAGATTTGAAGGCGTTCATCATTTTACCCTTCAGTTTTCGTCCAGCCGGTAGCTTCACGGATAATGGGTTAATCTGACGTCCGCTTTTAAGTACTTCATAATGAAGATGGGGGCCGGTTGACCGGCCGGTAGTGCCCACATAACCAATGATCTGGCCCTGTTTGACACGCGCTCCCTTTCGGATGCCTTTCGCATATCCCTTCATATGGGCGTAGGCTGTTTTGTACTCGCTGGTATGGCGGATGCGAACATAGTTGCCGTAAGCACCATTTCGGGCCGCCATTTCTACGACACCGTTACCGGCTGCCATAATTGGCGTGCCGCGAGGGGCGCCGAAGTCAGCGCCGCGATGCATTTTGGTATAGCCGAGGATTGGATGTTTACGTTTTCCAAACCGAGACGTCAGGCGGGCACCATCAATAGGGGTCCGCATCAGCGTTTTTCGAACACTTTGACCGTTAGGCCCGTAATAATCTGTAAAACCATCATCTTTGGTTTTGAAACGATACAGGGAAATTTCATCACCACTTAGGGTGAGGGAAGCCCATAAGATACGCCCTTCTTTTAGCGCCGTGCCATTTTCATCTACAAAGCGTTCGAAATAGACTTCAAATTTGTCACCAGCCTGTATCTCGCGCTGGAAATCAACGTCAAAACTGAAGATACGAATAAGCTCAAGGGTAACCCGAGTTGGAAGACCGGATTGGGCAGCGGATAGGAATAAAGAGTTTTCAATTGTGCCACCGGCCCGAGCCATCTTCTTTTCAAGTTCAATGACAGTCTCTTTGACCGAGAAGCCATCATCCTGCCTGATTGCGGCTACTTCTCTGTCCACATCTTCCTTCAAAGAAACACTCACTAATTGGAACGTCTCTTCCCTGCCGTTTGCAACAGGCCGGTCTTCTTTTAAAAAGGAGAGCTTGACGTCCTGCCCGATTTTCAGTTGTCGTGGATTGTACTTTTCAGATAACGCCACGATCGCATCGTAGCTATCTTGTGTGTTGGCACCAGATCGGGTGAGGAGTTTCATTAGAGTGTCACCTTTGCCAACGGAAACCGTCTTGGTGACTTCTTCTGTTATGACTTCTTCCGAAAGCGATGCCAGTTGAATCTCTGCTTTGGGTGCCTGTGCAGATTGAGGTTCTGGTGAACTTACGTCCTCAGCAACCGTGCTTGCATCTCTTGCTTGAGAAATGTCAGGTTCTTCGTCTGGAAGGAAGGAATAAGCAATCATCCCTCCGATAGAGGCCCCGCCAATGATGGTCACAAGGGGTATGATAAACCTATATGAAGATGTTTGCTTTATCTTGCTGCGCACTTACTACACCTGAATGTCTATAACAGGATTAACCTTATAGGGCCCAAAGCCTTGCTAGACAATGAGGACACCCCTCTTATTTGTCAAGCATTCCACATTATTACCTTATTTGGCGTGAAATCCGTATCGCTTTGTGATCTGCTGAATCGAATTAGGTGAAATATGTGTCTGCCATGCAGTTCGGAGGGAATGATTCAAGGGCTGGTAAGAAAGATATCCACAGGGCTTGGAAGAATATAACAATAAGTGCCGAAAACGCGTTCGATATGAACCTGCTGAACTTTCATAATGGCTAAAAAATGGGGAAAGAGAAGTTTTTTGAAAAAAGATCAAAAAAGGGTTTGACGGTTTGGGATGATGGGCCTATAAACCGCTCCACACCGCCGGACGGGGTCACTTGGAAGCGCTTACGAGCGAGGATCTGAGAGGGTTTCGGAGGGTTGGATTTACGAAGGAAACTTCGGTTGTTAATTTACATTGTTGAGATGAGAAGAAAGAGATGCGCGGGCAGCGATAGCTTGTTTTAGTGAGTGTTTGCAGTGCGTGCATCGACAGTAATTTTGTTACAAAAATTAAAGTC